>JAPPFJ010000005.1 GCA_028877215.1 Gemmatimonadota bacterium
CCGCCTAATCCATCAGGATGCGCTCCCCGCCATCCACAACATTTGACAATATCTCTATGCTTAGCTGGGATGAGTTGCCTATATTCATAGCATTTAAACCGTTTAATAACAAGCATCAAGACTAAATACAACGCCGTCTACATCACGTAACCGCATATTGCCCACATCATATACACTTCGTTACGTTGTCGATACATTTCCTTAAAACCAAAAACCTTCATCATGTTCTGAAGGCCGTTTCGGCTGAGCCCCGATTGATCGGCGGCATGGGTAATATTCCCGCCAGATTGGCCCGTAGGTCGTCGTTGTCACCCACAACCTCCTTGCATACTTTCAGATGGAAACCAGCATGACTCAACGAAGTCGCACACCAGAAATCACGAGTTAACGGCCCCTCAAATCTAAACGAACCCTTCGGAACCAACTCATCAACCGGTGCCAGTCGCGCATCCACAACGGCGGTCTTCCGCAACATCTGTGTCGCAATACAAAAACCCAAAAATGTCGCGGAATCAAGTGGTTCTGAGGCAGGTGGAAATGCCGGACTTCATGACGGCGCGGTTCAGCGCGCTGCCTTTCGATTTCGTGCTGAAACTCGCGCGTGAGATTCTGAATGTGGGAGGCGTCGAGGCGGTGTTTTACGACGTGACGCACAAACCGCCTGGAACGGTCGAGTGGGAGTAGGGTCCGGGATTGTGGACGGTCTCGCGGCGGATTCGAAGGGCCGCGGGCCCCGCTGTCGGTATGTTTGAATTCAACCCTCGAGGAGGCAAATCCGATGCATGAAGTCAATTATCTAGCTGTTTTGATTGCAGGCGTTGTGCCGATGCTGGTGGGCGCCGTCTGGTACGGGCCGTTGTTCGGAAAGAGGTGGCTCGGTTATATGGAGACCACGGAGGAGGAAATACGCAAGGACTTCAACCCCCTCAAGACGTACGGCGTGAGTTTTCTGCTGGCGCTTGTCACCGCTTTCATACTTGCGCAACTGCTTGCCGGAATGGGGGGGCAGCAGGATATTTCATCGCTGCAGGGGAGCGGGGGAAGGGCGATGGTGGGCGTCCATCTGGGATTGATGGCGCTGATCGCCTTCGTGCTGCCGGTGGCGTACCAGTCCGTGGCCTTCGAGGGGCGCAAGGCCGGCCTGTTCTGGCTCAACCTGGGGTATAACGGCGTCGCGCTGCTCGGGCAGGGCGTGGTCATCGCGGCCTGGAGCTGACGTGAAAGAACCTGGGGATGGATGGGATTAACCTTAATTCCGCAAAAACCGTAACGCGGCACCGCGACGAAACTTCCCAAAGCGGGCCGACATGGTCGTAAGGAAGGACATTGTTTCCGTTCACGTCCAGTGTCCTGGTGTATCCTGGTAATCTGCAGTTTAATCGCCGTTATCAACTTGCATATATTCGAATTAACGTCCACGAAAACGTACGAATCATGGTAAAAAACGGTCAGTCGGAAGCGACGGCCGTTTTTTCGTCCAGGGCAAGATCTTTCGGCGCAAAGCGTTCGACCGGGACGGTCTGTTCGACACGCCGGTGACGGGCGGCGAACGCGGCCTTGACACGCGAGCCGAGCAGCACGCAGATGAAGAAAACGGCGCCTCCGGCCAGCATGAGGTTGGTGAGATTCAGCAGATTTCCGATTACCGCGAAGAGCAGGTACCGCGGGAATCGCCCGAGAAAAACGGCGACCAGGTACCGCTGGAAGGGATAGCCGCTCGCCGGACTGAGGATCCGGAAGATATAGAACGGTATGAACGGAACCAGCGCGGCGAACCATATCGCAAAAAAGGGCGCCTTCATGAAATAGTGAACAGCGCCCTTGTAGACATCGCTTTCTCGTGTCCGCTTGATTCTGGCGTTCTGAAAAGCGAAGTTGATGGCCCGGTAGTCCACAAAGCAGGCGATCAGGGTGCCTGCGACGGCGGCAATCGCAACCGCGACAGGATGATAGGACCGGCCAAGGTAAACCAGCGCGGGTTCGTGAGGGAACGGAACGAAGGAGTTGGCCGGAATGCTGTAGAAGAAGAGAAGCGAGAGGTCGCGATATTGAGGCAGCAGGAGCGCCGCTGCGCCCGCAATTGTGAACAGGCCCGCCGCAGCGCCGAGAAACGCTTTCCAGCCCTTGCTCATTTCCATAGCCGACAGACCCTTTCTTCGGTGGGAAGTACTGCGGCGAAAATATAAGTGAATCTTTTAAAAGCGTCAACTTTTTTTCAGTTCGCGTTCTTAATTTCGTCGATACGCAGTTCCCTTATCGACTCCGCAACGTGAGGACAGTTCCAAAGAAGCTGTATTAAAATCCCCAGCGGTCTTCGCGCGGCTGCAAGCGCGTCGGTCTGCGTTGGCCAAATTCACCCTTATCTTTAGATAGGGGCGAATTCGACCGCCTGGACCGACACCCTTTCGCTCGCGCTCCGGAACGCACCGGGAATTCTAACACAGCTTCTAAAACGTACTCTCCGGCGTGGTTCCCGGGCACCAGCGGGCCGTTGTCAACGCTGGGATGAGTGCATTCAATGCCGCAGGGGTTCCGATTCGCCTGAGCGCCTCGGCGGCGTTTCCGCGTGCGTAACGATTGTCGTCCGCCAGCCCGTCACTGAGTTCCGGAACGGCGGATTCGGCTGCCGGACCCAGTTTGGCCAGGGCCAATGCGACGGTGCGACGCACGTCGCCGTCGGAATCCTTCATATGCTTCTTCAATCCTGAAACCACTGCCGGATCGCCAAGAGCGACATTTCCGAGCGCTTCCGCGGACCACCGGCGGATTTCCGGGTCGTCGTGTTCCAGGGTGTCGACGAGGCCTGGGACGGCCTCTTCGGCCCCTCCTCCGATATCCGCCAGGATCTCGACGGTCTGGGCAGTGTCGTTTCCGAGCCGCTCGATCATGCCGGGAACCGCCGGCGCGCCGATGGCGCTGAGGGCATACGCCGCATTGCGTCGCACGGACTCCGACCCGTCGTCCAGAAGGTCCGTAAGGGTGGGAATGGCGCGGGTTCCTGTCCCGGCGAGGCGGTAGGCGGCATTCAGGGCCGTGTTTTCATGCGCGTCGGCCAGATCCCGTGAGGTTTCGGCCACCTGCGCGTTAACGCCGTTCGCGGAAGGACATCCCCGGTGCCAGTCCCACAGATGGTTCCACAGCAACGCGCGTTCGTCCGCGTGGTTCCAGCCACCTCGCGCGGCACCCCAGGACCCGCCGTGCCGCCAGCTCGGAGCGTCCGGTTCCTGCATCCGCGCGAAGAGGAATTTCATCATATAGCGTGGCCCTTCGCTGGAATTCGGCATGGCCCGGTGCCACAGGTCGTAATGGACAATGGTGACGTCGCCCGCGTCCCCACAAAGCGGCAGTTCCTCGCTCGCTTCGGCGTTATAGGTGTTGTTGTAGTGGCTGCCGGGCACGACGCCCGTGGGACCCAGGCGTATCGGGGTGGGCTGGGGGTAATAGAACGCCATGGCCCACCTTGTGTGATGGTGCCGCCGGTTCCAGCCGTCCATATGCATACGCTGACCGTCGCTTCCCGGCGGGTTGCAATGGCAGTGGCGATGCGGATGCATATAATAGTTGGCGCCGAGCAGCCCCGTGAGCGCGCCGGCGACGTTCGGGTCGTGAAAGACCCTTTGGAGTTCCGGTAGCCTGGGCAGAAGGTTGTTCCCGGGGTTGCCTTCTTTCTCAAATATGTCGTCGGTGCGCCGGTAGATGTCGTCATGGAATTCCGGAGGAAGCTCCGTCTTGACGGAAATGAACCCGTTGACGACGTAGAACCGCATCTGTTCGTCGGTGAGCAGTTTGACTTCTCGCATGGGAGAACCTCTCTTCCGGCCGTCACGCCCGGGGGCGCCCCGGTTGCCAGGGATGCGCCAGCAGGGCTTCTTCGACAATGTCCGTGCCCCAACCCGGCGCGTCGGGAACGGCCATGCGTCCGTCGACGATGGTCGGCGGATCCGTGACGAGGCCGTCTTTCCAGGGCACGTCGTCGATGTCTATTTCCATGATGCGCACGTTTGGAAGCACGGCGCAGAGGCTCGCACTGATGAACGATGCGAGGTGGCTGTAGTAGTTGTGCGGGGCGACGTTCAACTGGTAGACTTCAGCGAGGTCCCCGATCTTCCTGGACTGCGAGAAACCGTTCCACGGAACGTCGACCATGAACACGTCGGCAGCCTGACGCCTAAAATAGGGAATATAGCCCCGCATGTGAAACAGATTTTCGCCGGTGCAGATGGGCGTGGAGGTGGACTGCCTGATCGCCAGGATGGCATCGGGATCGTACATGTCGATTTCAAGCCAGAGCAGGTTGAAGGGCTCCAGGACTTTTGCGATTCGCCTGCAGGCTTCCGGCTTGAAGTTGAAGTTGAGGTCCAGGTTGATGTCGACCTCCGGTCCGACGGCTTCCCGGAGAGTACCCACCAGGCTCTCGATATGCGTCAGCAGCCGATTCGATATCGCCTGGTCGGTCGTACCGGGTTTGCCGGCAAAGCCCGGAAAGTAGACCGAACCGGGATCGCCGGGAAACAGGATGTTGGTTTTGAGCGCCGTGAAGCCCTTTTGCACGACCTCGCGGCCCAGCGCCGCAACGTCGTCCAGGTTGCGCAGCGGCGGGGCCCCGATGAGTTCGTGCGCCCGGATCCTGCTGGTGCCGCAGTGCGACCAGTAAAGCCGAACGTCTTCCCGCGTGGGCCCGCCGAACAGCTCGATAACGGAAATGCCGAGGGCCCGCGCCTTGATGTCCACCAGGGCCAGTTCGATACCCGAAATGGCTTTCGCGGCCGCGCCGTCAGGACTCTGGCGGCTCCGCCTGACCATATCCTGGAACCGCATTTCGAACGGGCGCGGATCCCGCCCGATCAGCACGGTTTTGAAATCTTCAATTGCGCCAGCGACGCTCAGGGGCATCTTGTCGTCGCTGCATTCGCCCCAACCCGTAACGCCGTCGTCGGTTTCCACCTTGACCAACAGCCAGGAACGCCAGCCGGCGTCCACGTGGAAAGTTTGGATATCGGTGATTCTCATGAGACGCGCCCCTTCGGCGATTTCCTGCCGCCGGCCGGCCTGATCGATGGTGTCCGTAGTACAGAAAAAAGAAACAGGGGGCGCGTGTCTGCCCCCTGTTCGTGTCGCGTGTGAACTGTGATTTACGGTTTTACGCGTCGAAATACAGCGCGAATTCGTACGGATGCGGCCTGAGTCGCATCTCGTCGATTTCGTTCTTGCGCTTGTAGTCGATCCAGTGGTCGATCACGTCCTGGGTGAAAACGCTTCCCTTGAGGAGGAAATCGTGATCGGCTTCAAGGGCGTTGATGGCTTCTTCCAGCGATCC
Organism: Gemmatimonadota bacterium; assembly: GCA_028877215.1. GTDB lineage: Bacteria > Latescibacterota > UBA2968 > UBA2968 > JAAXHE01. Next base: position 5,318 of record JAPPFJ010000005.1, read on the forward strand.
GGGCGTCTGGGGGACTCTGGCCAGTTCCTCCGGCTCCAAATCGTACAGGTCCTTGTCAAGGGGCTCGCCCGGGTCGATCTTGTTCTCGATGCCATCCAGACCGGCCATGAGCATGGCGGCAAAGGCCAGGTAGGGGTTGCAGGAGGGGTCCGGGCAGCGGAACTCGATCCGCTTCGCTTTGGGGCTGGGCGAATACATCGGGATCCGGACGCAAGCACTGCGGTTGCGCTGGGAATAGGCCAGGTTAACCGGGGCCTCGTATCCTGGTACAAGGCGTTTGTAGGAGTTGGTGGTCGGCGCGGCAAATGCCAGCAACGCGTGTGCGTGTTTGAGGATGCCGCCGATGTAGTGGAGCGCCATCTCGCTGAGTCCGGCGTAGGCGGAACCGGCAAAGAGAGGTTCGCCGTTCTTCCACAGACTCTGGTGCACGTGCATTCCCGTGCCGTTGTCTTCAAAGAGCGGCTTGGCCATGAAGGTGGCGGTTTTGCCGTGTTTCCTTGCCGTATTCTTGACAATGTACTTATAGAGAATCAGCTTGTCGGCGCATGACAGCAGCGGCGCGAACCGGAAGTCGATTTCACCCTGGCCGCCGGTTGCCACCTCATGATGGTGGGCTTCGACTTCGATTCCGCAGTTGAGCATATGCAGTACCATCTCACTCCGGATATCCTGAAGGCTGTCGGTAGGCGGCACCGGGAAGTACCCCTCTTTGTAGCGCGGCTTGTAGCCCAAGTTCGGCTGTTCGTCGCGGCCGGTATTCCAGCGGCCTTCGTTTGAATCGACGTAATAGTAACCCGAATTGTTCGTCTGGTCGAAGCGGATATCGTCGAAGACGAAGAATTCGGCCTCGGGTCCGAATGTGGCCGCGTCCGCGATGCCTGAAGATTTAAGGTAGTTCTCGGACTTTTTCGCCACGGTTCTGGGGTCGCGGGTGTAGAGGTCTCTCGTGATCGGGTCTTCAATTTCACAGAATATAACGAGCGTGGGAATATCGAGGAAGGGATCGACAAAGGCCGTATCGGCATCTGGCATCACAAGCAGGTCGCTTTCGTCGATGGATTGCCAGCCGCGCATGCTGGAGCCGTCGAAACCGAGGCCGTCTTCGAACGTGTCTTCTTCGACTTCCTCCGCCGGCACGGAAAAATGCTGCCAAAGCCCCGGATAGTCCGTGAAGCGGAAATCCACGATCTTCACGTTGTTATCCTTGATCATTTCAAGGACGTCTTGAGGCGTCTTGCCCATGCTGCCGCTCCTTTCGGGTGTGGGTCGATGAATGGTCTCCACAAATGTCAAGACGGAACTGGAACGGCGCAAATATACGGGCCGTATATTTCGGATAGATTTCAAGAATGTTAAATATATGTTAATAGCGGTACCGCTCAGCCTGAGCGGGGGATGCCGCCGGCGCCTGCCGCCAGAGTCCGGAATCAGACGCGGAGCAGGGTATTTGCGCCGTTCCGGATCTGCTGCAAAAGGCTTGACAATAAACTTGCATTCCTTTATCATTTGAGGGAATACGGATTTAGAAGCTGTTTTAAAATTCCTGGTGAGTCCCGAGCGCGAGCGAAAATGTGTCGGTCAAGGCGGGCGAATTCGCCCATATTTGGGTATACGGGTGGATTTGACTAACGCAGACCGACACTTTTGCAGCCGCGTGAAGACCGCTGGGGGTTTTAAGACAGCTTCTTAGGTGGATTCCGACAGTCTGAAGCTGCCCCTGCCATCCGGGTCGGCGTACGGGGGCATGCCGTCGGCATGCCAAAAACGTCACCCTTCACGCAGTCCGCTCTCCCCCGTTAGAAGCCGTCCACTGACTCAGATCGTCGATCTACTGCTCAACGGGCATCTCCTCCGGCCCCCGCGGTCTTTCTCTGAGGCTATCGGAAGGGGTGGGACGTATGTTGCAGGTACAGCAGCGCGAAGCGGCAATTCTGAATATTCTCATCAGCAAGCATGTCAATACCGGAGAGCCCGTCGGGTCACGCGCAATCGCCAGGTCCGGTCTGGGTCTCAGTTCCGCCACGGTGCGCAATTCCATGGCCGACCTGGAGGAGAAGGGCCTGCTCACCCATCCACACACCTCGGCCGGCCGCGTACCCACGGACAAAGGCTACCGCTATTACGTCGACAAGGTGATGCCAAGGCAGACAATCGAGGAGGAGGAGCGCGAAAAGATCAGAGAGCGGGTAAGGGCATACGTTCGTGAGGGGGATATCGAGGCCCTGCTGGAGCAGATGTCCAGATTGATCGCAGATCTCTCAATGAACCTGGGCATGGTTCTCTCGCCGAGGTTCGAGCGGGGCGTATTCGACCGGCTGGAAATGGTTCATCTGTCAGAAGGCAGGCTGCTGCTGGTGCTTGCGATCAAGTCGGGGCTGGTGAAGACGATGGTGATGGAGGTGGACTCGGCCATCACGCCGGGCGAGCTGGACGAGACCTCGCGGGCGGTAAACGAACGCCTGTCCGGTCTCAGCGTGGCGGAAATCAGAGATTCGGTCGCAGAGCGGCTCAGGGAGGTTTCGAGCGGGTCTCCCCGGCTGCTGCGGGTGCTGTGCGACAGCGCGTTGAATCTCTTCCGGTTTCAGAACGGCATGGATCTGCATTTCGGCGGGGCCGGCAACTTTATTATGCAGCCGGAATTCAACCGCAAGAGAAACGACCTGGCCGCCCTCATGGAGTTGCTCGAGGCCCGGGAACCGATGATTACGATTCTGGACGAACGGACCGAACACGAGGGGATTTCCGTGACGATCGGCGCTGAAAACGGGCCGCCGCAACTCCAGGGCTGCAGCGTGCTGACGTCACGGTACCGCGTTGGCGCCATTTCCGGGGTCATCGGGCTGATAGGCCCTACCCGCATCCCGTATGCGAGGCTCATTCCCCTGACCCGGTATATGGCCACGCTGGCCGAGGAAATGCTCGACCATTAGCCTCAATCCGAAAAAGCCAGCAACGCGGCGACGCGATAAAACCCTCCGAATCGGGGCGTTATCGACGTATAGAAGGACATTTTTCCCTTTCACGTCCAGTGACCCGGTGTATCCTGGTAATCAGCAGTCTAATCGCCTTTTTAACTGATTCTTATTCGAATTAACGTCCTTGAAAAATGAGGAATCAAGGTTAGATGGAGGATACGCGCGAGAATATGGTAAACTCTGACGAAGTCGACGGCAAGGAAACAGAGGAGGAAACCGCCGAACCGGAAGGTAGCGGGGAAGCGGAGGCTTCCGGGGAAGAAGACGCCCCGGACCCGCTCGAGGAAGCCCTCCGGGAGTCCGAAGCGTACAAGGACCGGTGGATGCGCCTGGCGGCCGAGTTCGACAATTACAAGAAGCGGAGGACAAGGGAGTTCGATGCCCTGGTACAATCGGCCAGCGAGAACCTGATTCGGGATCTGCTGCCCGTTCTCGACTCGGTCGCGCGTGCGCAGGAACATCGCGCCGACGGCGAGGAAGATTCAGAGGGATTCAAAGAGGGCGTCGCGATGATCATGGAGGCGTTTCCCAAAGCCCTCCAGCGTCGGGGTCTTTCCGAGATCGAAGCCGCAGGGCAGCCGTTCGACCCCAACTATCACGAAGCGCTGATGCAGATGACATCCGAAGATCACGAGGAAGGGCTCGTGATGGCGGTCGTAGAACGCGGCTACCGTCTTGGCGATAAAGTGATCCGGCCTGCAAAGGTCGTTGTGAGCGGCGGAAGCGCGGGGGAGGCGCCCGAGACCGAAGAAGAGAGCGAGAAAGAAAGTGAAGCGAGGCAATCCTGAGCAGGGCCGGAATTCGGCTCTGTTGTCTGTTTTGCACCACAGGAACGGATAATGTCCAAACGCGACTATTATGACGTACTGGGTCTGCAGCGTGGCGCGACCGATGGCGACATCAAGAAAGCCTATCGCAAGCAGGCGATGAAATATCACCCCGACCGGAACGCGGGCGATGAAGAGGCCGCGGCCAGATTCAAGGAGGCTGCGGAAGCGTATGAGGTCCTCGGTGATGCCCAGAAACGCCAGGTCTACGACCAGTACGGGCACGCCGGCCTGGGCGGCCCGTTCCAGGGCGGCGGCTTTCAATGGTCCGACTTTACCCATGCAACCGATTTTGAAGATATCTTTTCCAACCTCGACGACGTGTTCGGCGGCGGGATTCTGGGAGATCTGTTCGGCCGCCGCGGGGGTCGGCGCGGTCCCCAGCGCGGTGAAGATCTCCGCATACCGCTCCGGTTGACGCTCGAGGAAATTGCGTCCGGCGTCCAGAAGCGGATCCGCTTCGCCCGCATGGACCGGTGCGACACCTGCGCCGGAAGCGGGGCCCGGTCCGGCGCAGCCGCCAGGACCTGCAGCGTCTGCAACGGAATGGGGCAGGTGCGCCAGGCCACGAGGTCGTTGTTCGGGCAGTTCGTGAACGTCACCACGTGCCCCCAATGTAACGGCGAAGGCAAGGTGATCGGCGACCGCTGCTCGGACTGCGGCGGCGAAGGAAGGGCGAAGAAGACCGTCAGTCTGTCCGTCAATATCCCGGCGGGCGTCACCGACGGCAACTACATACCGTTACGGGGGCAGGGGAGCGTCGGGCCGAGGGACGGGACCGCGGGCGATTGCATGGTATTGATCGAAGAAGCGGAGCACGAGCATTTCGAGCGGCACGGCAACGATATCCTCTATGAGTTGCCCATCAGTTTCAGCCAGGCGGCCCTCGGCGCGGAGGTCACCGTGCCCACGCTGAACAGCAGGGCCGAGATGAAGATCCCGGCGGGGACCCAGTCCGGGCAGGTCTTTCGCCTGAAGGGCAAGGGTATTCCGGAGTTGAACGGGTATGGTACAGGAGACCAGCTGGTCCGTGTGATGGTCTGGACGCCCGCACGTCTCAACGAAGAGGAAAAAGCGCTCTTCCGACAGCTGGCCGATTTCGAAAACGTCCAGCCCCCCGAAGGTGGAAAGGGCTTGTTCGACCGTATGAAGGAGGCGTTTGGCGCGTAGCGTCCGTTTCGTACCCAACGCGGAAGGACACGTAGCGTGATCGCCGTATTGCGCGTTTCGTAATCTCGCAGTTTCGTATTATCGCTCTTTCGTATTCTCGTAGTCTCGTAGTCTCGTTCACTCGTAGTTTCGTATTCTCGCAGTCTTTTCTCATGTCAGCCTTGGAAAGAGGGGCTGGCTTTTTTTTATCAGCGATTTTGAGAAACCGGCCTCAATTCTGCGTGCAGTTCCAGGAAGAAAGGGTCTCAGTACGCGCGAAATATCCAGAACCGCCCCGATCCAGGCCGAGAGGTGTTCCGACAGGCTCTCGGCCTGCTGGTTCTTCAGAAGTTCCCATGGACGCGTCTCGTCGATTTCTCGGTTCAGTATCTGTACTTGCCGCCAGATGGCCCGGAGAGCGCCGGCGAAGTCGAACCTGTCCAGCGAGCCGCTCACGTCAGACGGAACATGGGTATCACGCGTATCCGGGGGACGGCAGCCGGACCTCTCGCAGAGAGCTTCCAGCCGGCGCACGAGGTTGCCCAGGCCGTTCGCCAGGTCCGAGTTGTAGAGTTCCCGCAACCGGGCTGCCGAAACGTCTCCGTCCTCTCCCGAACGGACGGCCCGGAGCAGGTAGTACCGGAGGGCGTCCGCGCCGAATCGGCGAATCAGAGGGAACGGATCGACGGCGTTGCCCTGCGACTTGCCGATCTTGCGGCCCTCCACGGTCAGGTGTCCGTGCACGAAGATGGTCCCGGGCAGCGGCAGGCCGGCGGAGAGCAGCATGGCCGGCCAGTAGATCGCGTGGAATTTGAGGATGTCTTTGCCGATGACATGGATACTGTTGGCGCATTTCCGCCAGTAGCGTTCGAAACTGTCGACGTTTGAGCCGTAACCCGGCCCGGTGAGGTAATTTGTCAGGGCGTCGAACCACACGTACATAACCTGCGATGCATCTCCCGGTACGGGTACGCCCCAGCCTCCCGATCGCTCCCGATTGCGGGAGATGCTGAAATCCTGCAGGCCCTGGCGGATGAACCCAAGCGCCTCGTTTCGCCGGGTTTCCGGGAGAATGCGAAGCTTTCCGGATGCTATCAGCGTCTCCAGCGGCTTCTGCCAGGCGGACAGACGGAAGAAATAGTTCGTTTCCTCGACGATTTCGGGTTCAACGCCGTGCACGGGGCACCGTCCGTCGGCCAGATCCCTTTTCAAATAGAAGTCTTCGCAGCCCACGCAATACAGACCGTGGTATTGTCTGAGGACGATGTCCTCCTTCCGGCAGGCCAGCCAGAACCGGGAGGCCCCGCGGAAGTGGGCGTCGGAGGAGGAGCGAATGAACGCGTCATGAGAGATATCGAGGGCCCTGGCGAGGTCCTGGAATACGGCGGCGTTCCGGTCGCAGAGCTGGCGGGGAGACAGGCCTTCGCGCGCGGCGGCCTGCACGTTTTTGAACGCGTTCTCGTCGGTTCCCGTCAGGAAGAAGGTGTCGTTGTCCTGAAGACGGCGCCAGCGGGCGATAACGTCGGCCTGTACCAGTTCCAGCGCGAAGCCCACGTGAGGGCGGGCGTTGACGTAGGGAATCGAGGTCGATACGTAGGAGGTTTTCATGGCTCATCCTCTCTGATTGCAAAAAACAAACCCACCGCCGATCCGCCGGCGGTGGGTTTGTCAAATACGGTAACAGTGTCATTCAGTTCAAGTCAAGGGATGCTCCGCCGCAGGATTTCCGAAAGGGAAAGAGGACATCATGCACATCGGGATCGCGGCGACATGAGTCGACGCCGTACCATGCCGTACGACCGAGGGCCGCCTTGATACATGAGACCTGAAAGCTGACAATTGAACGGATTTCATTTACAACACCCCTTATTGTGTGGGTCTAAAGATAGAAGGTCGGCCATGAATTGTCAAGCGCGGAATTCTTAACTTGCCCTTGTCCTTTTCGCGGGATGGGCTTACATTGTCGAAGACGGGAAAACCGGCGACCGGCCCGGCGGTCGCCGGGTACAAGCCTTACCGGGCGCAGTCTTATTTTGGCGAACATCGATAGGGATTCGGCTTTGCTTTTCTGGCTGGGAGAACGCTTCGCGGACGTTTACGGTCCCCTTCGGTTGTTGACGTCCTATCTGTTTCTGGCAGTCCTCGGCACGGCGTTGGCAGGGTTCTTCACTTGGCGTCTGCTGCCCCGGTTGTGGATGCGGCTGCCCAAAGACCGGGGCCGGGCGTATGCCGTGGAGAACGAACAGAGCCACGGCAAACCGGTGGGTGCGGGCATCATCTTCATACCGATCTACGTCGCCGTGTGCATCCTGGTCCTTCCGCCGGGCTCCCAGTACTGGCAGATCCTCGGGTGCGTCCTGCTCGCGATGGTGGCCGGTTTTCTGGACGATCGAAGTCCCGGGGGATGGGGCGAGTATCGGGTTGGCGCCATCGACCTGGGCATCTCGCTACTGGGTGCGATGGTCATCTGCCAGTTGGAACCGGTCCAACTCTGGCTGCCGCTGATGAAGACGCCGGTATCGGTTCCGCCGTGGATTTTCGTGCCCGGCGCCGCACTGTTGATCTGGGTCTCAATCAACGCCACCAACTGTACCGACGGCGTGGACGGGCTGTCGGGAAGTCTGAGCGTGATGGCGTTCGTCTATCTGGCCACGATTCTGTACGGGATTGTGGGACACCGGGATATCGCCAGGTACCTGCTCGTGCCGCATTACCCGGATGGCGCGGTCTGGGCGCTGTTCGCATTCATCATGGCCGGGTGTCTGGCCGGCTACCTCTGGTACAATGCATATCCCAGCTCCGTTCTCATGGGAGACGCGGGCTCCCGCCCGATGGGCTTCCTGCTCGGAATATTGGTTCTGGCGTGCGGCAATCCGTTTCTGATCGTCGTCGTCGCCGGCGTGGTCCTGGTGAACGGCGCCACGGGGCTCCTGAAAGTTGCGTTTCTGCGGTTTCTGAAAATCGGGATATTCAGGACGGTCCGTTATCCGCTGCACGATCACTTCCGGCACAAGAACGGCTGGTCGAATACCCACGTGCTCGTGCGGTTCATCCTGCTTCAGGCGTTCGTAACGCCAATCCTGCTGGTGCTGCTGGTCAAGATCCGATGAATGGCCCGTGAGAGGTGCGTATGGACGAAAAAGAGACATTGAAGCGAGAGATCTGCGAGGCCATCGACCGCCGCAGGGGGCAGATCGAGCGGATCGGGGATCACATCATGGCCCACCCTGAGACCGGTTTCAAGGAGTTCGAGACCGCCAGGCTGGCGGCAAACACGATGGAGGAATTCGGGCTTTCGCCGGAAACCGGGCTGGGGATTACGGGTGTAAAGGGTATCCTCCGGGGTGCGAAGCCCGGCCCGACGGTGGCCTTGATCGGAGAGTTGGACTCACTCGTGGTACCGGACCATCCCATGGCGGATCCCGATACCGGCGCCGCGCATGCCTGCGGCCACAACGCGCAGATGGCCGGACTGCTGGGTGCGATGATGGGGATGGTGGACACCGGCGCAGCGAAGGCCATGGCCGGAAACGTCGTGTTTTTTGCAGTGCCTGCCGAAGAATACATTGAAGTCGAGTACCGGATGGGGCTCGTCAGGGAAGGAAAACTGGAGTTTCTGGGCGGGAAACCGGAACTCGTCCGGCTGGGGCATTTCGACGATATCGACGTGGCGGCGATGATCCACACGCACAGCGACCACAATATGAAGAAGGCGGCGATTTCCGAGTCGTGCAACGGATGTCTGGTAAAGATGATCCATTTCATCGGCCGGGCCGCGCACGCCGGAGGCGCGCCGCACCGGGGAATCAACGCATTGAACGCCGCGCAGATCGCGTTGGCTGCGATTCACGCACAGCGGGAGACGTTCCGGGATGGCGACGCGATCCGAGTGCACCCGATTATCACCAAAGGCGGAGATATCGTGAACGTGGTGCCGGCGGAAGTCCGGATGGAGACCTACGTCAGGGCAAAGACGAACGAAGCCATGCTGGACGCCAACGAAAAGGTCGACCGTGCGATCCGCGCCGGGGCGATGGCGGTGGGCGCGCGCGTGGAAATCGAAACGCTTCCGGGATACCTGCCGCTTCGGAACGATCCGGCGATGAGCGCGATATTTGAAGCGAATTCGAAGGCGTTGTTCGGCGACGACGAGGTCTGTGAGGTCTCCCACAGAACGGGGTCCACCGATATGGGGGATCTCTCCCACGTCATGCCCGCGATCCATCCCTACATGGCCGGGGCGGACGGTGTGGGGCACAGTGCGGATTGGCACATTTCGGACAAGGAAATGGGATATCTTGCGCCCGCGAAATCGCTGGCGCTGATGGCGGTGGATCTGCTTTACGGCGAGGGTGAGACTGCGGCGGGTCTGCTCAGGGATTACAAACCGGCGATGACGAAAGACGAATACCTCGCGTTTCAGCGGGCGCTATTCAAGACAGAAACCTACGAAGGGGCAGGTGCGGGGGAAAAATAGAATGGCGCGTACGAATCACGGAAACATAGGCTGGAATGCCGTCAGCGGTACAGGCTCGGTTGCGGCGGGGGGCGCGGGCGCCGTGGCCGCGGGGATCGACATTCTGGAACGGGGCGGGAACGCGGCCGATGCTGCGGCGGGGACCATCCTCGCGCTGAACGTGACCGATCACGGCGCGTGTTCGATCGGCGGCGAGGTGCCGGTGATCATCTACGATGCCGGAAACCGGGAGGTAAAAACGCTTTCCGGGCAGGGCCGGGCGCCGCTTTCGCAGGAAGCGATCGACTGGTACATGGAAAACGGCATTCCCGACAAGGACATCAAGATGGCGCCGGTCCCGTCGGTCGTGGACCTGTGCACGACGCTGCTCATCCGGTACGGCACGCAGTCCTTCGAAGCAATCGTTTCCCCCACGCTGGCAATCCTGGATGAAGGCGAGGAATCCTGGCATCCCAGGCTCGCGGTGACGCTGCGCAGGCTGGTTGAGGCCGAACAGACGGCGCGTGGAAGCCGCGAGGAGAAGGTGGCGGCCGCGAGCGACCGTTTCTACGGACGAAACGGGGCCTGCCAGGACGTCGCGGACGAACTGGAAGCGGACTACGTTGAAAAGGGTGGATTTCTGCGCAAGGCGGACCTGGCGGCCCACCGGACGCTGATTGAAGATCCGGTCGTGGTCAACTACCGGGGATATGACGTGTATAAATGCGGCCCGTGGACGCAGGGGCCGTACCTCTGCCAGGCGCTGCGGCTCCTGGAGGGCTTCGACCTGAAATCCATGGGCCATCTTTCCTCGGACTACGTGCACGTGGCCGTGGAAGCGCTCAAGCTGGCCATGGCCGACAGGGACGCGTATTACGCCGATCCGGACTTCGTGGACGTTCCGATGTCCGAGCTTCTTTCGGACGCTTATACGGATATCCGCCGAGCCCTGATCGATATGGAGAAAGCCTCGCTTGATGCCCGTCCCGGCGACCCGTACGGAATGAAGGCGCTGCGCGGCCATGGCGTGTTCGAACCGGGCAGCGGCGGTACGACGACGTGCGTGGTCGCCGACCGGTGGGGCAACGTCGTTTCGGCAACACCGAGTGCGAACGTGTACCGGGGCGAATCCCCGCTGGGTGGGCGTACAGGCGTCTCTTACGGGAACCGCCTCCGAAGCCTGAACACGACGCCGGGCCATCCCAACTGCATCCAGCCGGGGAAGCGCCCCCGTATCACGCTGACGCCCACGCTTGTCCTGAAAGACGGCAAGCCGATTCTGGCGATCAGCGTCGCGGGCGGGGACCTTCAGGACCAGGCGACGCTGAACCTGCTCCTGGATTTCATCGAGTTCGACATGCGTCCCGAAACCGCCGTCACTGCGCCCCGCTTCGCCACGGCGCACCACGAGGACTCATTCGATCCGAATCCCGATCGTCCCGCGACGTTCAAACAGGTCGGCTCTCTTGCGATAAGCGACCGCGTGAGCCGGGACATACGCGCCGATCTCAGCTCACGCGGGCATCGCGTCACGACAAGCGCCGGTCCGATCGCGACCCCGGTCATGCTTTACGTGGATCCGAAGGACGGACGGTTCCACGCCGCCGGCGACCCAGCCGCCGGCCGCCACGCGGCCGGGCTGGAGGGATAATACACCCTGCAATAACCGACTGCGACGCCCAACATTGACGAAAACCCTGCGCCCGCCCATCACATCGGATAGGCGGGCGCAGGGTTTTATGCTCTTGGCCGGCAACCACGGCTCACATCGGCGTGAAAATAACCGAGGCCCGGGTGAAGTAAATTTCAGTACGGGACTCGAATCCCGAGTCGACGCCAATACACAGCCATGCGCGGCCGTCCGAAGGAATCGAGATCGGCGCAGGCGTCTGTTGGCGAGGATAGGCCTTGCGTTCCCACCGGCGCGACTGCTCGCAGTTCCTGGAGTTGGCGACGTTGCCGAGAACGACGACCTGATCGCTGCCTGACGACTGACGTCCGATGTCGATATTCATCCTGAGGTACGTGCCGCTGAGGACAGGGAGCGGCTCCGTTGCCGTTACGCCGGCTTTGACCCAGACGCTCTCGCCCGGCGCTCCGCCGACCCCCACGCACCCGGCCGGCGTGTCGGTAGCGACTTCCAGGCTGACGGCAATGCCGTACCGTTGGCCCGGCGACAGGCCTTCGATGGGTCTCTTGAAAAACATGAAGAGATCGTCGCTGCGGTTGACACCCGAAATGTAGAGGGCGGACCCGGATTCCAGCGGAGGCGGGAGCTGCCTGTGGTCGGAGGTTAGTTCAAAGATGGCCTCGTTTGCCGGAGGATAATCGGCGAATCCGGCGGTGAATCCCTGCGGACCGCGATTGAAGTCGAACGTGAATTCAATTACGTCCGACGCCCCGTTCGGGTCGCTCGAGCAGCCGCCGTTGAATGCGGCGATCAGCAGCACCAGTGAGATCGAAATCGACAACGTGATGCGCGTTGTCGAGGACATGGTTGCGGGCGGTTCAGACACGTGCCCGGATTCCTTTTCAAGAGACGAGAACAAAAGCACGCAATTTGAATCAGCCTTACTGAAAGATGGAAACGACGTTGCCCGGCCGACACCGACGTCAGCAGGGCCTTTTTTATTTCGAATGAATTCGTTGCCGTAACATCCCGCAAATGCATCCGCCACGCCTGCGCCTGCACTTACATGCTGAGGAAGCCATCTGGCTGACGACGCGCCTCGGCTGCTTCCCTTTTCAGGCTTTTGTCGACGCCGTTTCCGTCCCCTCCTGATTGCCGATGCGGTAGCCGACCCCGTGTTCCGTGAAAATATAGCGAGGTTCGTCGGCGTCGTCTCCCAACTTCCGCCGGAGCCGCTTGACCAGCGTACGGACCCGGCGCAGGTCCACGCCGCGTCGCCTGCCCCAGATTCGACGCAGCAGCGCATCGTGCGTCACCACCCGACCGGGGTTGACACAGAGTTCGTACAGCAACTCGTACTCGTGTGCGGTCAATTCCACGCGGCGTCCGCCCACGGTGACGCTCCGCTCCTCGAAATTGACGGTCAGGTCCTGCAATACGCATGGCTCGTCAATGTCCTTACGCAACGGACCGGGTTCCTTGCGCAGCGCCGCCTTGATGCGTACGACGAGTTCGGTAGGAGAAAAAGGCTTCACGATATAGTCCGACGCGCCCAGCGCGAACGCCCGCTCGATGTTCTCTTCCTGGCCGTATCCGGAAAGAAAGATGACCGGGATCCTGTCGATCTCCAGGATATCCTTCATCAGTTCGAATCCATCCGTGCCGGGCAGTACGAGGTCCAGGAGGACGAGGCGAGGCTCGCGTGATTCGATCAGTTCCGCAACTTCGCCCGGGTCCCCCGTTACAATCGCCGCGTATCCCGCTCGTGTAAGGATTTCGCGAACGGACCTCAATGTCTGAGGGTCGTCATCCACCGCGAGGATTGTGCCGCTGTGAGATTCGGTATCGCGCGCCTGCCGACCCGAACGCGCGGGGGTACGGACGGCGGATGACGGGATTTCCTCCGCAACGGGCACCGTGAACGTGACTTTCGTGCCCTGGCCCGGTCCGTCGCTTTCTGCCCATACTCTTCCGCCGTGGGCTTCAACGATACCCTTGCAGATGGCAAGACCCAGTCCCGTGCCCTGGGTGACCCTCTCATCGTTGTTGCTGTCGACTCGCGAGAACTTCCTGAAGAGTTGCGGCAGGAGATCCTCGGTCAGGCCCTTGCCTTCGTCGGCAACTGAAATGTGAACGTGGAAGTCTTCACGTACCGCGCCCAACCGGATCGGCGATGACGCGTCGGAGTACCTGGCGGCATTGAAAAGGAGATTGTCCAGCACCTGGACGATGCGACGCCTGTCCACCATCACCCAGGGCAGGTCCGGCGCCAGGTTGATTTCTATGGCGCGCGCGTCGCCGCCGCGCAGGAAGGTATTCCTTGCCTCATCGACGATTTCACCCACGTCTGCCGGCTCCGGCGTGATCGCAAGCGAGCCCGTCTCGATTCTGGCCACGTCGAGCAGGTCGCTGATGAGGTCCCGCATGCGATCCGCCTGCTGGTCGATGATCCTGTAGAATTGACGCGCTTCGGCGGGATCGAGCATCGACCCATCGTCGAGCAGGGCAGTGGTCGAGCCCTTGATTGACGTCAACGGGACCCGGAGTTCGTGGCTGACCATGCCCAGGAACTCGGCGCGCAGGCGCTCCAGGTCCTCCAGGGGCGTCATGTCCTGAATGGTCACGACCACCGATTCGATATCACCATCCCTGGAACGGATGGGCGTGGCATTGACCAGCGTCGTCACGGAACGGCCGTCGGGTACGAAGAGGACGATCTCCTCCGCGCGCACCGTTTCTCCCGAGCCCAGTAACTCGGCGAGTTGGGACTCTTCCAGGGAGACCTCCCGACCGTCGGCGCGCCGGAACTTCATTACTTCGAGCAGCTGCTCCTCCGGATGGCCCGGCGTGAGCAGGGCGCCCACGAGCCTTCTCGCCTCGCGGTTGAACGTCAGCGGCGCACCGGACCTGGCGTCGAAAACCACGACCCCGACGGGTGAGGTGTCGATCAGGGTCTCCAGGTCGAGCCGTGCCTTCTGCTCGTCCCGGTGCCGGCGTGCGTTGGCGATGACCGGCGCTGCCTGCGAGGCAAACATCACCAGGGTTTCTTCGTCTGCCGCCGTGAACGTATCTTCGCCTCCCTTCTCACAGAGACTGAATGTCCCCACGCTCTGGCCGCGGTAGCGGATGGGCGTTGCCAGCGCCGAGGGGGAGGGACTCAGAGGTATTTCAGGGCGGAACTCGGGCAGGCCTTCAGACCGGAGGTAACTGTGGAGGTTCCGAAGCCGCAGCGGCTCCCTTATATGGGTAAAGTGTTCGAAGAGCTTGTGCCTTTCCGGCCGTAACCACAAACGTCTGGACTGAATGCGCGACAATCCGGACGTCTTGCAGTCCTGCACCCGCCCCTCATCGTCAAGCAGTACCATCAGACCGTACCTGCCGCCGGTCAGCGACCGGGCGCTGTCCAGGACCTCCTGCAATACGGCGTCGAATTCCAGACTCTCATTGATTCGAAGGCTGGCCTCGCTCAACTTCGACAGGCGGTCGCGGAGGTCTGCTATCTGCTGATCACGTTCGTCGATTTGCATCTCCTTCCAACCTCGATCTGCCGGTGTTTGCTCCCGCGTCAGGTTTTGCCCGGTGCCGCGGACAGGGGGCATTTCCAGAGTTACGAATCAGTAGTTGCAGGCCAATGGAGCGAAAGACCTTCGTAACTGGTGATTTCATGGTGCGTTATCGAACGTCACGCGACGTGCCGGTCAGTTCACTCGATTGGTCACAATATAGTACAGGATGTTTCCTGAATCCAGCGCATTTTCGGAGCGGCGCGTCAATTCACCGGGAGTCACGTTTCGACGTCCACATCCTCTATGTCTCCGAGACGATAGCCTTCCCCCGGCTGATTGAGGATGTAAGTGGGATTGTTCGCGTCGTCTCCCAGCTTGCGGCGGATTTTCTTTACCGTTGTACGCAACCGCCGGGTGTCACCGGAGTCCAGCGTGTCCCAGACCCGCCGCAGCAGATCCCCACTGGTCCTCAGCCGCCCCGCGTTGGACGACAGCTCCACCATCAGACGGTACTCGAGCCTGGTCAGATGGATCTGCCTTTCCGCGATCGTCACTTTGCGCCGGTCGTAGTCAATTCTCAAATCTCCCAGAACGAACGGATCTTCCGGTACGGGGTCTTCCCGCTCCTTCCGGCGACGCAGCGCTGCCCTGATCCTGGCCGATAGTTCGGCGGGCGAAAAGGGTTTGACCACGTAGTCGGCTGCACCGGCATCGAGTGCGCGGGCGATCGCGTCCTCGTGTGCGTACGCTGAAAGGAAGATGACCGGAAGTTCGGCATCGGCGATGACTTCGGTCATCACGTCAACGCCGTCGGTTCCCGGCAGGACCAGATCCAGCACCACGAGCGATGGCCGGTGTTTTTCCAGGAGACCGGGAATCTCGTGTGGATTGCCGGTAACGCAGGTGCGATATCCCTGACTGGTGAGGACGTCTCTGACGTTTCGAAGCGACTGGGGGTCGTCGTCCACGACCAGGATGGACTGCGGCTCCCGCCCCCTCGTCGGCCTGTCCGCGTCGACTGCAAAATCGCCGCGCCGCCGCACCAGGTCCTCCAGGGGCGTCAGATCCTGCAGCGTCACCACAAGCGTCTCGACCCCGCCTTCGCCGGAAACAAACGGCGTGGCGTTCATCAATACGCTCACCCGTCGGCCGGCGGGGACCTGAAACACGACTTCCTCCGCCCGAATCGTCTCGCCCGTACTCGCCGCCCGGGCAACGGGATGCTCCTCGAGCGAAAGCATTCGCCCGTCGCCTCGTCGAACGGAGGTCGTCTTCAGGAAATGACCCATCGACTGCCCTGGCGTCAACAGGTCGCCGGCGAGCCTGCTCGCCTCCTGGTTGATGGATAACAGTCTTCCTGCTATGGCATCGATGACGACGATGCCGACCGGCAACGCGTCTATCAGGGTCCGCACGTCGAGGCTTTCGTTGAACCGAACGCTCGCTTCATTCAACGTAGAAGGCTGCGCCCGAAGCGTTCTCTCTTTGCCTTCAGTCCGTTTTTCAGACCCCATGGCCTCTCCATGATCAGCTGATTGAACTCCGTGACGTTCCGGAATGTGTTTGACGAAACCTTCAAGCCGCAGATTTACTTACCCCGTGGCGCGGAAGATTTCGTTGCACGATCAAATAATCACAATAAAATCACGACAAAACTTCCCATAAGTCACTATTTAGTCACATTAGTATTGTATATTAGTCAACATAGGCGGCCAATAGATGCCCATCAAGGCAAATTGAGGTCAAAGGCCCTTGAAATATCATAATAAAGCCGTACCCACAACTGCTCAGGTCAGGCCTGAAACGGAGCGGAAGCGCTGTGGAAATCGGAGACGATCGCGGGGTGCGGCGGATTGGACACAGCCGCTACAGGAAAGGAGAGACTTATGCACAATAGAGACCTCCGGCTAACCGTACGAATCGTGTTATTCTCCATGATCGTCGGACCGATCGTCCTGCATGGCCCTTCGGAGGTTTTCGCCGACCACGAAATTGCGACCATGACGGCGATGAACGTGATCTCAGTACCTCCTGATTCCGCTTTCTTCCGCGTTTCATCTTCGTATGGCCCCAATGGGGACACCTACGGGCTGGGAGAGATCATTGAGATCGAGGCCACTTTCAACAGGGGCATGCTGGTCACCGGCAGCGGCGACGTCAAGATGGACCTCACCGTCGGTGACTCGACGCGGACCGCCACTTACCATCGTGGATCCGGCACGAGAAAGCTGGTCTTCCGTTACGAAGTGATCGCGACGGACACGGACACCGACGGGATCAGCGTACCCGCGACAGCCTGGAGGGGCAGCGGCACGGTGAAGACCTCCGTTTCGAACTTTGCGGCGGTGTTCACCCCCATAGGGCTCGAAACCCAGTCCGGTCACAGGGTGAACGGCAGCCTGGGGCCCTGGGTCACCAACGTGGAAATTGCCTCCACGCCTGCCTCCGGCGCCACCTACCGGCATGGAGAAGAGGTCGAGATCGACGTGACGTACACCGCTCCCGTGCGGGTCGACAGCGTTGACCAACCCTGGTTGCCCTATTTCTGGAACCGGGCGTCGGATGGCACGGAACAGCAGAATCTTGCCTGGTACCGGAGCGGGACCGGTACCAACACGCTGCGCCTCTCCTTTACGGTGAGATCCGAATTCAAGGACACCGACGGGGTCCGGATCGGGAGTGCTGCCCCTGATCATGCAGGCGAGAGAAGGGAAAGAATCGTCTGGGCGTTGAATCACGACGGCGTGAGGGCGCCCTGGAAAATGTCGGGGCTCGATGCGGATGCCGACCACCAGTTGAACGGGGAGCCGTATATAAAGGGGGTTGCCGTCACCTCGAGCCCGGCCTACGGCGCCACCTACCGGCGCACGGAGGCGATCCGGATCGCGGTCACCTTCGACCAGAACGTCCAGGTAGAGGGCGCCGTAACCAAGGGCTTGAAGTTCACCCATGGCGACGGCGAGTTCACCAGCCCCCATGCCCAATACGCCTCCGGTAACCGCACCAAAGCTTTGGTCTTCAAACACACCGTCGCGGAAGGGGATGAAGACACGGACGGTCTTACCGTCCTGGCGGGCGATGACGGCGGGTGGGGGGGGAGCGGCAAGATCTGGTCGTCGCGCCCAGCGGGTTCCCTGGAGACTTTGGTGCAAGCCGATCTCGGGCACGGCGAAATCGCGAACGCCGACAGCCACAAGGTGGACGGAGGGCAGACCCTGCCCGTTCCCGCCATCTCGTCGGTCGAGCTGGTAACGGACCCGGGGGACGACTCCACCTATGTCGCCGGCGACTGGATCGGCGCAAGGGTGACCTTTGACGAAAGCGTGTCCGTCACGGGAACTCCGCAGCTCGGGATGGCAATCGGGACAACGGAGAGGATCGCCCGGTTCGGGCAGGGCTCGTTCGAGGGAAGTGTCAGCCCCGATGACAGGACCGCCGGCCCCGAGGTGGTCTTCGGCTACCAGGTGCAGGAGGGCGACCTCGACAGGGACGGCATCGCCATCGGGGAGGACAAGCTCACCCTTAGCGGCGGCGCCATCAAGCAGGCCGTGACGGGGGTGGCGGCGGACCTGAGCCACGATGCCGTGACCTCCGATGCCGGCCACAAGGTGGATGCCGTGGACCCGGTCGTGTCATCCATCGCCATCAGCTCCCGCGCGGGCGGCGATTCCCTCTACGTCATCGGCGACAGCATCCAGGTGACGATGACCTTCAGCGAGGAGGTGACGGTCTCCGGCGCCCCGCAACTGGAGCTGGAACTCGGCGGAGAGGCGAGAACGGCCACCTACGATTTCACCGGAGACTCGACCGCGGTCTTTGCCTACGTCGTTCAGGAGGGGGACGTTGACACGGACGGCATCGCCATCGACGCCGACACCCTCAGTCTTGCGGACGACAGCGCCATCACGGACCGCGTCGGCAATCCAGCGGAGCTGGCCTACGGGTTCGTATCCGCCGACCGCGCCCACAGGGTCGAGGGGGTGTCTCCGACGCTCAGCAGCGCGGAAGTCCTACACACCGGCAGCACGGTCAACCTGTTCTTCAGCGAGCACGTCACCGTTCCCCGTATTCTCTACACGATCAGGAGCATCGTCAACGTGAATCTCGGCCAGTTTTTCATAGCCGTCCTGACGGTCGAGGTGGACGGCGATCAGGTGAGGCCCAGCTCCGCCTCTCTTCACGGTCTCTCGTTGCAGCTGCACCTCTACCCCTCGGATCGGGTGACCGAGAGCCAGCGGGTCAAAGTATCGTACGACAACATCTTCGCCCGCGATGCGGTGGGGCTCTTCATCGACAGGGCCGGCAACCCGTTGGGCAACTTCGGCGCAACCAGTGCACGGAATACTTCCAACCGGGCGGACGCGGAGGAACCGGACGCCGGAGAACTGGTATTGAGCCAGACAGAATTAAGGATCACCGAAGGGGAAACAAAAGGGTATACGGTGGCCCTGGAGTCCCAGCCTTCCGACAGCGTGACCGTTGCCATCAGCAGCTCCTCGAGCAAGCTGTCGGCCAATCGCGACAGCCTCACTTTCACCACGAATAACTGGAATGCGCCGCAGAGGGTGAGGCTCACCGCCAACCAGGACGACGACGACCTGAACTATTGGGTGGCCGTGACCAACAGGGGCAGCGGGGGCGGCTACGATGGCGCAAGGAAGTGGGTGCTTGTGGTCATCGACGACGACGACGGCGAATAGGGGAGAGGCGTGACCAATCACTGGTGCAGGATGAAAGCATTGACATTGTTCCTTCTCACGATGTATCCGGCCTCCTTGCAGGCAGATGCGCCTTCTCCGCCGGATACGTGGAACCTGGTTCAAAACAGTCTGAATTTCGACATTCGGACCATCATCTATCCGGCGGAAGGAAACGAGGATCCCATTCCCGTGACGCCCTATCTCACCCTTGAATTGTACCGGTGCAATTCCTACAGGCTTACCGTTGGGGTCCGGGCGGCAGCGGGGTACAGGTTTCCCCATTTCCTGCCGGACCCGCCGGTTCACGAACCGGCTCCTGAATCGAGAGCGGTCGTCGCGTTCGGCTACTATACGCTGCAATCCGATACCCTGCGTTTCAACGCCCATTTTCTGAGCCTGTTCGAGGACGGCGAGGATCTGGAAGACGTCGTCAAGCTGTCCGACAGCGAGATGGCGCTGGAGGAATACAGGCTCGTGATTACCTTCGTAAACACGGTTTTTCTCGAGTTCTTTAATGACCTCTTCGCTTACATGACCCGCGACCGGCTGGTCTTCATGCTGCCCGGCGACAGCGATTTTGCCGACCCTTCAGTGAGTTCTGAGGCGGAACTCGTGTGGGAACTGGCGTGGCCGGGAGGTCCCACGTCGATTTCCCGGACGGCGGTACAGGCCACCGTAACGGGCGAAGCGACGGAGGCCCTGACGGTGGAATTCGCCCGTTCGGTATCGGGGCGGCCCGCGCAATACGCCTGGTGTGCGGTCACCGACGGCGCCGGCCGCGTGGCGCTCGACATCCTCACGCTGCACGGTTCGGGAGTCACCGGCTACTATAGCGCTCGCGCCCGCAATGAAGCAGGCGGGATCGTGGGCCGATGGCACAGCATTCCTCTCAACGAGGACCACCGCCAGATCCTGGAACTGACGCCGGGGGGCGGCGCCCGCGTGCTGGCCAGCCACGCGCTTTATTCAGCCAGGATTGCACCGCCTGAGAACCCGCAACCTGAAGCCGGGTTGGAGGCCAATTTTCCCAACCCGTTCAACAGCAGCACGCTGATCGCATACCGTCTGGCGGACGCGGGTCCGGTGCGTCTGGAGGTCTTCAATTCCCTCGGCCAGCACCTGGACACGCTGGTGGACGATCACCAGGCCGCGGGCAGGTACGTTGTCCGGTGGCATGCGCGCGACCGGCGCGGCGATGAGGTGGCCGCAGGTGTATACGTGATGCGCCTGTTCCATCCGGGAGGCGTGGACGCCCGGCGCATGCTGTATCTCAAGTAACGCGACTGAATTGGTTTCCCGGACGGGCTTGAAACACGCCGTTGGACAAACAGAATCGGGGATAGGAGGAAATGCAATGAAATACGCACTGTTTCATTCGACTGTCGCGATAATCGTTCTGGCAACCGCTGTTGCGGCGGAAGAGGATCGTCTTGAAGGACAGGTCATCAATCCGCGGTCCCATCCGGTCAAAAGGGTGCAGGTGGAGGTTTACAGGCTCGATGATCCGCGCCAGCGGTTGACCACGCTGACGGATGAAAACGGGGGATTCTCGCTGCCGCTGCGAGACCTTGTTCCGCCGAGACCGAATGCGCTGCTGCAGAATCATCCCAATCCGTTCAATCCTTCCACCCTGATACCCTTTGAGATCGAGAAGCGGGGGCACGTGCGTCTGGACGTTTATAACATTCTGGGACAGCGCTTAATCACGCTGGTCGACGAAGAACGCCCGGCCGGGTTCCACAGGGTGCAGTGGGACGGCACCGACAGGCTCGGCAGGGGGGTGAGCGCGGGGGTCTATATCTACCGGCTCAGCACGGGAAACTGGCACGATGCGCGGAAGCTGATGCTGCTGGACGGCGCATCGGGACGCGCGGGCGGCAACGCGGCGGGACTCGTGGAAGATGCAGGGGCTCACACGTTGGGTGTGAAGATTACGGGCGAGGAGATCCTGCCGGCGACCTTTACCTGGGGTTGGGGCTCCGGGCCCCTGGTGGCGGAAGTGAAAGGAATAGAAGACCTCATTCCGCCCGAGGTTGTGGACTCCAAAACCGGGGCCAATCCCTTCTCCGGTACCAGCCTCGCCTCGATAGCTCAGATTGTTTCGGGACACTGAAGCCGCAAAACTCTCTGCCGGAGGGGCGCTATTCGTCTCGCCGCCCCCGCCCTCTTATCCTTCGTCTCTGGTCTCTGATTAGCGTGACGATTTCACGGGTGGAGACGTCGGCCTGGATTGACGGAACGTCCAGCGGCGAGACGGTGGGGCGTTCCGGCACCAGAGCGTAGGTCCTGCCGTCTTTTCTGCGTATCAAAACCTTGCCGGTCGACTCGGCTCTGTCCAGCACCTTCGAGAAATTCTGTCTGGCTTCCGAGTACGTATAGACGTTCATACTACGCCTCCAGGGCAACGAGTTTAACGCCAAGTAGCCGTGCCGACCGGCCGAGTCTACGGTCCAGCGTCAATAGAGGAGCGGCGTGCCTCAAGGCGCAGTCCAGAAAGTACGCGTCATATGCGTATGCGTTCACCTGGGCCGCGATGGACATCACATTCGACATATCGACGCTCACGTATTGCAAGGGAATGCCATCCAGAATCTCCACTGCCCGCTGTGCATCCGCAACGCTGACACGACGCTGCCTGATCATCGCTGAGAAGGCGTTTCCGATCTCCCAGGGAATGGATCCGGGGCCGATGAGTGTATGACCCGACGTAGCATCGATGATTGCGTCTTTTTCAGATTCAGCGACAATTACCGCGACGACCGCTGAAGAATCGATCACAATGTTCATTACGGTCTCCTGTGGACACTATCAATTGTACAATTGTCAAAAGAAATGTCAAGCGCTAAATTGCATTTCCAGGTTTAGGTCGAATAGTGAGGTAACCGCAATCTCACAAGATCATCCGCATGAATCTCTCAGAGGGACACAAATCACTTTTTTGAACCATGTAAAATAAAAGAACGTGTAATCTGCTCGAAAGGTTTACTGAAAACGAAAACGCCCTGCTGATCGACTTTCAGCAGGGCGTTTTTTGTATCGTTTTTTTATTATGGTGACCCCGAGGGGAGTCGAACCCCCGTTTCCAGGGTGAGAACCTGGTGTCCTAGGCCACTGAACGACGGGGTCACCTCGTCAAAGCGGCCGAAATCTACCCAAATCGGCCGTTTTTGTCAAGGGATTACGGGCTTTCGCGGTTCGTTCGAGAACCGGAACACTTCAGGGAAATTGTCAAGTAAATCGACTGGAACCCTGTGAAGATGGGTTGTGCACCGAGCCTTAAGATTTTCTATGGAGCTGTTGTACCGATCGGCGTCCCAGGGAGCGAGGGCATCCTGCCCTCGACGGCTGAATCGGGCGGCTCTGGCGACGTCAATTTCAACATGATTTAGGATGCAAGGGAATCAATATGCCTGTGATTCGGGTATTGATGGGCCACACGAAGTTCAAGGGCAGGATGCCCTCGCTCCGGATATTCGTGGAATGTGCCTTGGTAGTGGGCGGATTGCCTTCGGTCGCAGGACGCTCGTTTCCAACGTGGTGGCCAACTAAACCGTGGCTATTTACGAATCGAGGTCAGTCCCTCGGCGGCACGGCGCACAGGAAGCCGAGGGGTTCGTCGCCGGTATTTTCGAACTGGTGTTGCTCGTTCGGAGGAATGTAGACGACATCGCCGGGACCGATTTCGAAGACCTCCCAGCCCATCAGCAACCGGGCAGTGCCCCGGAGGACGTAGACGCCGTGGTCGTGGTCGTGACGGTCGAACGAAGTCTGCCCTCCGGGCGCGATTTCGTAGTACCGCATGCCAAAGTTGACGGCGCCGTCGCGCTTGCCGATGACGACCTGTTTCGAACCGCCCACGGCGCCACCCTTGTCGTAGGTCTCGACGTCGACGCCTTCCCAGGTGTAGTTGCCCTGCTCGCCTGTAAACCGATGTATAACGCCCATGTAAACCCTTCAGAGTACACCGTCCCCTGCGTTTACATGAAGTTTCTGACGCCGCTGCCGTGGAGCTCGGAGATACGGGCGGCGGTCTCTTCGTCGAAGCCCACCTGCACCAGTTCCTTGATACGTTTGTTGTGCATCGTGCTGTAGAGGTCGCGCACGAGGCCGCGGCCCTTTTCGATTTGCTCGGCCGAGGATCCGCCTCCCGCGAGGGTCATCATCGCGTTCAGCACGAAGGGGCTGGCGCCCGAAACCTGCTGCAGGAAGGCGGTGCGTTTTTCGGCCGCCTGGGCGAGCCGGGCGATGACCTCGGGGCGCTGCTGGACGTGATACCCGATGTGGGAGAGACCGTAGCCGACGTGACGGCCCTCGTCCTGCCGGGCGAGCTTGAAGACCCGCGCCGTGACGGGGTCCGGCGACACCTCCTCCAGAAACCTGAGAAGCTCCATGAACGTGCCTTCGCCCAGCACGTGGAGGAGGAACGAAGCGTCCGTGAAGTCCTCCTGGGCGAGCAGGCTCTGCAGGGACCACTCCGTGGCCGAGGAGACGTACTGCAGCCCGCCGCCGTTGGCCAGCGCGCGCTTGGTGAAGACTTCCACGTGCCTGGCCTCGTCCATCACCTGGCTTGAGAGAAACAGGATGACTTCGGAAAAACACGGGTCGATGCGGCCGATGAACTTGGCAGGCAGGTACAGGGCCAGGTATTCATTCTGGATCATGAACGTGCATATCTGGCAGACCGCGCGTTCCAGGTCATCCTCGAGTTCGGGCAGGTCGCGCCAGGGGATATCCGTCGTCGCATTCCATTGGCCCTGTTTGGCCTGTTCGACCAGGTCGGCGATGTTCTCGGCCCAGACCTCGGTCTTCTGAACGATGCCGAAGTCGAAGTCGGGGGTCTTGGGGTCCACGACGGAGCCCCGCTGCGCCAGGCCGTGGTTGGGCGGCGCCCGGTCCGGAACCGCGCCCGGCCTGCCGACAAGACAGTCGGGAAGGAAGATGCCACGCTCGTCGCGCGGCGGCACCCTGATGCCCCAGTCGGGTTCGCCCCAGGAGGTTGTATCGGGGATATTCCGGTCCACGTATCGCCACTCCTCTTATTGTCCGCCGTGTCGTACCGTCGCTTATTGCCGGCCGTTGAGGACCATTTTGACAAAGTCGCCGAAGTCGGTCGTGTCGAAGGTCCTGAACGAAGTCAGCATGGACGGCGTCCACTCGTCGTGCCAGATCCAGGCCGTCCACCCGATACTGCGGGTCTCGCAGAAATCGACGAGCGGCCGGGCATACTCCTGTCTGACTCTCCCTGGGTCCTCCGAATGACCGTAACCCCATTCACCCAGGAAGACCGCTTCGGTTTTGTCCAGGTTGAAAAGAACGCCCTTCCACGCTTCGCCTTTCCATGGGTACGGATGCGT
Organism: Gemmatimonadota bacterium; assembly: GCA_028877215.1. GTDB lineage: Bacteria > Latescibacterota > UBA2968 > UBA2968 > JAAXHE01. The sequence continues at coordinate 29,915 of JAPPFJ010000005.1, forward strand.
TTCGTACACGACGTTAGGCCGGTCCACGGGGTCGTCCAGGGCGCCGCTGAGGTCGTACCCCCAGTCGGTACCAGAAACGAGGACGAGCGCCCGGGGGTCCACGTTGTGGATGACGTCCACCAGGGTCTCGGCGACAGGGCGCCATTCTGCCCAGGTGATGAACGCGGGTTCATTGAACGTGCCGTAGATGACGTGCGGTAAATCGCTGTATCTCCGGGCGATTGCGTCGAGCGCCTCGATCGCCAGGGACAGGTCAGGATTGAATGGATTGCCGCGCCAGGGGTGTCGGTACCCCCATTCGGGGTTCTCCGTCTGTCCGGTGAGCGGGTTTCCGTGCGCGTGCCAGCCAAGGAAGACGTAGACGCCGCGCCGCTGCCCCCAGTCGACGATCGGGTCCACGAACACGGAGATATAGTCACGATACCTGTCCCAGAGGTCGGGATGAATGGGGACCCGGATGACGTCCACGTTCCAGTCGTCCGCCAGGCGGTCGAGGGCTTCCATTCCGCGGCGGGTCGAGGCGTGCAGGAAGAACGGATCGATCACGGCCACGCCGCGCAGCACAACGTCCACGTTCTGACCGTATACGTCCGCAAACGCCAGAAAATCGGCGAAATCGACGCTGCCGCTCCCGTCAAGGTCGTATTCTTCCCTGGACGAACCGTAGGCTTCCGCGAACAGAAGGAAGTCCGAAAGGTCCACCTGTCCGCCGCCGTCGAAGTCCGCGTCGGCGGCGGTCGCGCTGACGATTCTGTGTCCGTCGACCCGCAGTCTCGACAGGTTCTCCTCGGCGCCTGACGCGGTTGCAGAAAGCGACAGGGCCAGGATCAGAAAGGTAATGACCAAGATACCGGATTTCCAGACTTTCATGGACATTCGGGGATCATACGTGAAACGTCTCCGTCGCGTGTCTGCCGTAACGTCAGGATCAGGAAACGGGTGTGAACGCGGGGCGGACATTCCTGTCTACCCACGTTACGAATCTGCTGTCGAAAGTATCCTTCACATGCTGGCCCAAACTTTCATCCAGAGGAGGCATGCGCGGTCTGAATGACATGCTGGCCCATAGTCAAGCGCGTTGCTTCCCACTGTCATCCAGAGGACTTGCACTGAGCCTGTCGAAGTGGCCTGCGTACGACGTCGGCGAAACACGTCCGTTACACGTGAGAACAGACAGCCATTCATTGCAGGCCGACGAAGGATCTACTGCAGCAGCGGACCGTCCGCGCTATTTGCACGTGGCGACACCTGTAGAGGCGGCACGTCGGCCTGATGCGTTGAACGGAAGCGGCCACGAAGGCGATGGGTCCGCGCACAAGTTCGTCTGCGAAGGGCATGTGCGACACGTACAATCGAGAAGACGGGAGATTCTTCGCTGCGCTCTGAATGACATGATATTCAATAACCATTAGTGAAATGTAGCCTTCAATTGTACGCCAGGACTGTTGTGCTGACAAGGCAGGCGCGTTCAGAATGACACGTTGGCCTGTAGCCAAGCGCGTTGCTTCCCACTGTCATCCAGAGGAGGCCTGCGTCCGTCGTCGGCGAAACACGTCCGTTACACGTGAAAACAGACTGCCGTTCAGAGCAGGCCGACGAAGGATCTACTGCAGCATTGGATCATCCCCGCGCGACTGTGCACGTGGCGACACCCGTAGAGGCAGCACGACCGCATGCACGTTCAGGACGACACGGGGACGATCGTCAATTCTTCTGACAATGCCATGCAAACCTTGCGAAACTTCGCCGCAACATGTCAAATGTGCTACCAGTCACCGGACAGGTCTCCCATGGCCGGATTGGTACAATTGATCAATTCGAGCTTTTACTGTCGGCTCCAGCCCTTCAGTTCCTTCTCCCTCGAAATTGCGCGGCGTATGTCAGATGTTGTTTCAAAATACACCAGCCTATTCATCCGGTACTTGCTTGTGAATCCTGCAGAAAGCGTGTGTTTATGTTCAAGGACTCGTCGTTTGAGATCGTTGGTGACACCAATATATAACGTTCCACTCCGGTTTGCCATAATGTAGACGAAGTATTGGTTCATCGATTGTGAACTTCAACGACGAAGCGTCCGCGCACACGTTCGTCCGTCCAAGCACTGTGCGACACGTACTGACCAGAAGACGGGAGATTCTTCGCTTCGCTCTGAATGACATGATTTTCAATTACCATTGGTGAAATGTATCCGTCAAGTGTTCGCTGATACTGGCATGCATACGAGGCCGCAGGATCGATGAAGGGTCCGCGCACAAGTTCATCTGCCAAAGGCCTGCGCGACATGTACCGGCCAGAAGACGGGAGATTCTTCGCTGCGCTCTGAATGACATGCGTTGTAATGACCATTGGCGAGATGTTTCCGTCACATGCTGACTCAAACTGTCATCCTTCAGGCCTGCGCCGTCAGAATGCCAGGGGACCATCGTCATGCCGTTGCGACCTCTTTGCCAAAGATAGGAATAAAGCCGGTGCCGAGCAAGGCCGACCGGGATTTTTGAGGACGTCTGCAAATATTGACATCGCAGGCGGGATATGGCATCTTGATAGAGTAGACAAAAAGACAACATTCGTACTCCGTGTCGAACTGAAGCGGAAAAGGATTGCTCGAAATGACGGTTAAATTTCGACAAGGACGTGCAGATTACCCCGATTTGACTCCAGGACAGGAATACGGGGTCATTGGGATCGAAGCGGGCGATTTGCGAGTCTTGAGCGACCAGGGACGTCCGTATCTGTATTCCGCGAAGTTGTTCGAGGTCGTGGACTCCCGCGAGCCGGGAGATTGGGTGACCGTGTACGGAGATGAGGGTGAGCGGTATGCTTATCCGCCGTCTCTGAACGGCAACGGTTTCTTCGAGGATTTCTTCGATGAAGACGAAGAGGCGGTTGCCGTCTTCTGGCGAACCGTGAACCGGCGCCTGGCAGCCACGATGGCGCTTTAGAACCTATCGGGAATTGCATTTGCCCTGCTTTGGTCAGCAGGGCTTTTTTTGTGCCGGCGAATGTCCGAAACGGGAGAGAAGATCGCAGGAGCAACGTCCGCCGGCGGGCACAGTGCCATTCACGTACCCCTGTCAACAGATAATACGCGTGGATTCGTTGACCATGATCAGGGAACGCAGAGCGTATATTACATCGCCTGTGTGCCTGTATCGCGAAAAAACCGACACTCAGGAATCGCTGTCATGCAACGGAATGTTCTTGTAAGCCCCGACGGCAGGCGTTATATTTCAAGCTTTTGGGCGGACCTGTGCAACGACGGTTCCGTCAGGCCGGCGTAGCCATGACGTCAACGGAGACGTGTAGATGCTGAAATACATCGCGTGGCGAATCCTGATGATGATTCCCACGCTTTTCGCCATTTCGATTGTGTCATTCCTGATCATCCAGCTTCCACCGGGAGATTTCCTCACGTCGTACCTGGCGCAACTCACGTCGATGGGCGAGACGGTGAGCGAGGAGGTCATCGAGGCGCTCCGGGCGCGCTACGGGCTGGGCAGTCCGGTCTACGTTCAGTACTGGACCTGGATGACGGGCATCATCACGCAGGGCGATTTCGGGATGTCCCTGCTGTGGGGCAGGCCGGTGAGCGAACTGTTGTGGGAGCGGGTCAGTCTCACGGTGATGGTGAGCGCGAGTTCGGTGCTCTTCATCTGGGTGGTTGCGATACCCATCGGCATCTATTCTGCCGTTCGGCAATATTCCATCGGTGATTACATTTTCACGTTTCTGGGGTTCCTTGGGCTGGCCACGCCGCCGTTCATGCTGGCCCTGATCGCGCTGTGGATCGTCTTCGTGTCTACCGGAAGCGTCCTGGTCGGGCTTTTTTCTCCGGAATACATCGACGCGTCCTGGTCGTTCGGCAAAGCATTGGACCTGCTCGCGCACCTTTGGATTCCAATGGTGATTCTGGGGACCGCCGGGACGGCCGGAACGATCCGCGTGATCCGCGCCCAGATGCTGGATGAATTGCATAAACCCTATGTCGTCACCGCCAGGGCGAAAGGCGTGTCGGAACTGAAGCTTTTGTTCAAATACCCGGTGAGGATCGCCCTGAATCCCTTCTTCAGCACCCTGGGCTGGCTGTTGCCCCGGCTGATCGCGGGAGAGATCCTGGTGTCCATCGTGTTGAATCTGCCCACCACCGGGCCGCTTCTTCTCGGCGCGCTCACCAATCAGGATATGTACCTCGCCGGAAGCTTTATGTTGATCCTGAGCACGTTGACCGTGATCGGGACGCTGATTTCGGATATTCTGCTCGCCTGGGTGGACCCGAGAATTCGCTATTCGTAGATCTCCGGGTACGCCGGAAAATCTCAAGGAGTCGCCTGTAATTACAACCAGACCGCACAATAAGGGGCTCTCCAGGCGATTGCCGCCCGTGGCGCAGTCGTTGAAGGACGCCTTACGGAAGCTAAAGGCGAACGGGATCCCCGGGTTGCCCGGGCGTTCCCGGCCCCGGTCCGCCGACGAAGGAACCGGAGCGCAGGTGCTGGTGGCTTCTCAGTGGCGGCTGATGTGGTGGAAGTTCCGGAAACACCAGCTGGCGAAGATCGCGGGCGCGGTCCTGATTCTCTTCTATCTCGTGGCCGGGTTCTGCGAGTTCGTTGCGCCGCACGATCCGCACCGCCTGAACACGAAATACATCCACGCGCCCCCTCAAAAGGTTCGATTCTTCGACGCTGAGGGGGCGTTTCATTTCAGGCCCTTCGTATACCGGCATATCCAACAGCGTGACCTCGTCACGCTCCGCCTCTCCTATCACGAAGACCATTCCGAGCGCTTCCCGATACGGTACTTTGTCAAGGGTGATCCCTATGCGCTGTGGGGATGGGTCCAGATGGAGCGCCACCTGATCGGTCTCGATAACGGTGAACGCCTGTTCCTGCTGGGGGCGGACCGGATGGGCCGGGACCTGCTTTCGCGAATCGCCTATGGGGCGCGGATATCGTTGTCCATCGGTCTGATCGGCATCGCCATCAGCTTCGTGCTGGGATTGATCATGGGCGGCATCTCCGGCTATTTCGGCGGGCGAATCGACGACGTAATCCAGCGGCTGATCGAGTTCATCATGGGAATCCCCGGCCTGCCGCTCTGGATGACGCTCAGCGCGGCGCTGCCGCCCGACTGGCCGATCATCCGCGTCTACTTCGGCATCACGATCATTCTCGCTTTCGTGGGCTGGACCGGTCTGGCCCGGGTCGTGCGCGGACGCTTTCTGGCGTTGAGGGAAGAGGACTTCGTGATGGCGGCGCGCCTGGGCGGCGCCCGGGAGAGCCGGATCATCGCCAAGCACATGGTGCCTTCATTTCTGAGCTATATCATCGCCGCGCTCACGCTGGCGGTGCCGCAGATGATTCTGGGCGAGACGGCGCTGAGCTTCATCGGGCTGGGGTTGCGTTCGCCCGCGATCAGCTGGGGTGTGCTGTTACAGGACGCGATGAACATACGGGCGGTGGCGCACTTCCCCTGGCTGCTGCTGCCGGGCGGGTTCGTGATCGTCGCCGTGCTGGCGTTCAACTTTCTTGGAGACGGGCTGAGAGACGCGGCCGATCCGTATTCACGGTAGAAGGGAACCATGGACCCATCGATTCTGCTCGAAGTCCGCCGTCTGCGCGCTCATTTCTTCTCCGACGAGGGTACGGTGCGGGCCGTCGACGGGGTGGATTTCCGGATCATGAAGGGAGAGACGCTGGGCGTGGTGGGTGAGAGCGGCTGCGGCAAGAGCGTGACGGCACAGTCCATTCTCCAGATCCTGCCCAAGAACGGCCGGATCGTCTCGGGAGAGGTGCTGCTGCGGGCCAACGGGAAGGTCGTCGACCTGGCGAGGTTGAAGCCGAACGGCAGGGAGATCCGGAATATCCGCGGCAAGGAAATCGCCATGATGTTCCAGGAGCCCATGACCTGTCTGAGTCCGGTCCATACCATCGGGAATCAGATCGAGGAGGCCATCCGGCTGCATCGGAGCGCGGACCGGAAGGAAGCGCGCGAGATCGCCGTCGATATGCTGCACAAATGCGGTATCCCGGAGCCGGAGCGGAGGGTGGACGCCTATCCCCACCAGTTGAGCGGGGGCATGCGGCAGCGCGCGATGATCGCGATGAGTCTGTCCTGCCGGCCCCGCCTGCTGATCGCCGACGAGCCGACAACGGCGCTGGACGTGACCACGCAGGCGCAGATCCTGGACCTGCTGAAGGCGTTGCAGGAGGAGATCCATACCTCCATCATGATGATTACGCACAACCTGGGAGTCGTGGCGGAACTCGCGGACCACGCGATGGTGATGTACCTGGGCAAAGTCGTCGAGTTTGCGCGCTGCGAGACCATATTCAACGATCCGAAACATCCGTATACCCGCGCCCTGCTGAAGTCCATTCCGAGGCTGGGACGCAAGGCGAAGGAAGGGCTGCTGTCCATCGAAGGATCGGTGCCGAATCCGTACGAACTGCCGAAAGGCTGCATGTTTCATCCGCGGTGCCCGGACCGGATAGACGGCATCTGCGACCGGTTCGAGCCGGAGCTGACCACCATCGGTTCCGAACACGGCGTGAGTTGTTTCCTGTATTCCGACCCGGAACAGCCATAGAGAGTCACAATGTCCGATAGCGATTCCGTACTCCTGGACGTGAAGAACCTCCGGAAGTACTTCCCCATTACCGAAGGGTTCCTGAAACGCGTGGTGGGGCAGGTGAAGGCTGTGGACGGCGTCAGTTTCGCGGTGAAGAAACAGGAAACGCTCGGCCTGATCGGTGAGAGCGGTTGCGGCAAGACAACGGTCGGCAGGAGCATACTGAGGGCGATCGAACCGACGGGCGGTGAGGTGCTTTTCGAGGACGGGGGAACGATGGTCGACGTCTGCCGGCTCTCGCGGAAAGAGCTGAGGACGTTCCGCAGGCATATGCAGATGGTGTTTCAGGATCCGTATTCTTCGCTCAATCCCCGCATGACCGTCTTCGACATCGTGGCGGAGCCGCTGGTGGTTAACCGGATGGCGCGCGGCGCCGAGTTGGAGGACCGCGTGGCGGAACTGCTCAGGGTCGTCGGGCTGGACCCGCAGTTCATGCGCCGCTATCCCCACGCGTTCAGCGGCGGCCAGCGCCAGCGGATCGGCGTCGCCAGGGCCCTGGCGCTGAACCCCAGGCTGATCATCGGCGATGAACCCGTGTCGGCGCTGGACGTGTCGGTTCAGGCGCAGGTGTTGAATCTGCTCCAGGACCTGCAGGATCGGATGGGGCTCACGTATCTGTTCATCTCCCACGATCTGGCGGTGGTGGAGCACATCAGCGACCGGATCGCCATCATGTACGTCGGGCAGATCGTGGAGCTGGCGGATGAGGAGACGTTGTTTGCAACGCCGAAACATCCTTATACCGAAGCGCTGCTTTCGGCCGTTCCCAAACCCGATCCGTCACACAAGAAGCGGAAGATTCTGCTGCAGGGCGAAGTGGCCGATCCTGCCAATCCGCCGTCAGGGTGCTATTTCCATCCACGCTGCCCGTACGCGGAGGACGTATGCCGGGAGGAGTCGCCCGAACTCGTCAACGTCGCGCCGGCGGATTCAGACCCGCATTTCGTCCGCTGCCATTTCAACGATACGTTAAACCTGGTCGGCATCGAAGCGTGAAAGTTTTCCGCAAAATAGCCTGCCGCACCGCGGGCATCATGGCGAGTCCGGTCATTCTGTTCGCCTGGTTGTGTTCGCCCGCCGCCGCTGAAGTGCAGGCTTCCTTCAGGACGCTGAACGAAGCGCCGATGCTCAGAGAGCGGGTCCGGAACGGCCAGCTTCCCGCGTTGAGGGAGCGGTTGCCGGAGGCGCCGGCGGTGGTGCGGCCGGTGGAGCGTGTCGGCCGGTACGGCGGGACGTGGCGTCGGGTGCACATGGGCATGCCGGATCGGGCCGGGTGGATGCGGCTGACCTACGATCCGCTTCTGCGCTGGTCCAAGGACTACGCAAGGGTGGAGCCCAATCTCGCCCACTCCTGGGACGTTTCGGAAGACGGCCGGGAATTCACGTTCCATCTGCGAAAGGGGATTCGCTGGTCCGACGGGGCGCCGTTCACGGCCGACGACTACATGTTCTGGTACGAAGACGTGATCCTGAACGACGACCTGAACCCCGTCAAGCCGAGCTGGCTCACGATCGCCGGTGAACTGGGCGTTGTCGAGCGCGTGGACGACCATACCATCCGGTTTCGTTTCGTGAAGCCGAACGGCGTGATCCTGCAGTGGCTGGCATCTTGGACGGACATCGTCGCCGGGCCGCCGCCCAAGCACTATCTCAAGCAGTTCCACCCCAGCTACGTTTCGAAAGCTGAACTGGACGCCGTCGTGGTCGAGGAAGGGTACGACACCTGGATGGCGCTGTACGATACCAAGAGCATTGCGTTTCTGAATCCGGAACGTCCCGTCCTGTGCGCCTGGCAGGCGAGGACGGGAGCGGACGCGGCCATCTTCATCGCGGAGCGCAATCCGTATTACTGGAAGGTCGACCCGGCGGGCAACCAGCTTCCCTACATTGACAGGGTGGAGATGACGCTCGTGCAGAGCGCCGAGACGGTGACGCTCAAGGCCATCGCCGGAGAGATCGACATGCAAAGCCGGCGGGTCGAGTTCATGAATTATCCGTTGCTGATGGAGCACCGGGAGAGCGGCGGCTACCGGGTCCTGCGCTGGAAGCCGGCGACCACGGGTCAGGGCACGGTATATCTGAATCAGAACTACTCCCACCAGGATTCGGTAATGGGCGCTCTGCTCAGGAATCGCCGATTCAGAAGGGCGCTGTCGCTCGGGATCGACCGGCGACAGATCATCGATCTGTTCTATATGGGGGTGACCGAGCCCAGGCAGGTCGTCCCGTTCACAGACGAACTGCACGGTGTGCCGAGTACCGATACGCTGTACACCAGGTATGACCCGGACCGGGCGAATCATCTTCTGGATGAGGTCGGGCTGGACAGGCGGGACGGCGCGGGATACCGGCTGCGACCGGACGGAGAACGGCTGAAGTTCACGATTGCCGGATTCACGCCAGGGACCGCCTACGTGGACGTGGCCGAACTGCTCGCCTCCCAGTGGACCGCGCTGGGCATCCAGTCCACGGTCAAACCCGAAGACGTGGCGCTGTGGGTGACGCGCGCCACGGCCGGCGAACACCACGTCTCCGTCTACGCTGCGTCGGGCGGGTTTCGGCCGCTGATGGATCCCGTGTGGTTCTTCCCTTCGGCGTCAACGGCGTACTGGGCGCCGCTGCACGGACTCTGGTACAGCAGCGGGGGAAGGGCGGGAGAAAAACCCACCGGGGACATCGCCCGCATCGTGGAGATCTACGAGCAGGCGATGACCACGATGGACGAAAACGAGCAGGTGGCGCTCGTGAAGCAGGCTGTGCGGATGCACTCGGAAAACCTCTGGCGGATCGGCGTGTGTGGCGGGTTCGACCAGGTGTTCGTGGTAAAAAACGACTTTCGAAACGTCCCCGAAACCGGCCTGGGCGACAACCCGCTGCTCACCCCGGGCTACACCCATACCGAACAGTATTTCTTCGATCGGTAGGCGCCGCGCGCGGGTTGGCGTCGGATTGCCTCTTCCTGCAGCACAACCCCTTCTTCTCGCACATCCTTCCTCAGTCGCTTTCGATTTCCCAACTGCCATGTTCACGAAACCAACGTGAGGGTGGGGCGGACATTCCTGTCTGCCCGCAACGAGGTTTTCCAGTCGGATTCCACGGGAACCCCCACTGTCATCCTGAGGACTTGCCCTGCCTGTGCTGAGCTTGTCGAAGCAAGCCTGTCGAAGGGTGCCCCCTGGGCCGACGAAGGATCTACTGCAGCATAGGGTTCATCCGCGCACTCCTTGCACCTGACGATACCCGAGAGGCAGCACGTCCGCCTTTCGACCTCGCATATCGTTCCCGACTTCCACTCGATTCTCCCACTGACAAACTCAGAAAACGACCGTGAGGGTGGGGCGGACATTCCTGTCTGCCCGCATCGTGGTTTTGCTGTCGGATTCCACTGAAACCACCACTGTCATCCAGAGGACTTGCCCTGCCTGTGCTGCCTGCACTGAGCTTGTCGAAGGGTGTCCCCCTGGGCCGACGAAGGATCTACTGCAGCATAGGGTTCATCCGCGCACTCCTTGCACCTGACGATACCCGAGAGGCAGCACGTCCGCCTTTCGACCTCGCATATCGTTCCCGACTTCCACTCGATTCTCCCACTGACAAACTCAGAAAACGACCGTGAGGGTGGGGCGGACATTCCTGTCTGCCCGCATCGTGGTTTTGCTGTCGGATTCCACTGAAACCACCACTGTCATCCAGAGGACTTGCCCTGCCTGTGCTGCCTGCACTGAGCTTGTCGAAGGGTGTCCCCCTGGGCCGACGATGGATCTACTGCAGCATCGGGATCATCCCCGCGTGCCTTGCACGTGTCGATTCCTGAGAGGCAGCACTACCGCCTTTTTCTGCGTCGCTGGTTCCCCGAAGATCCCTGATTGCTGCTCCGGAAAACGCGGTGTGTTTCGAATCTCAGTTGCGAATCCGCATCTCGTTAGGAAAAAAAGCACCGCAATTCATCAAAAAATCATCAAAAATAGCCCATATTTCAGTGAGATTTCAACAAAAATGTGTTATCATGCCGTCCGCACTGACGCAATTTGCAACACATTCGCTTGCCGGTGCGTCGCTGAATCATCCTCGAGCCGTATCGATTCAAGATTCGAGCCAGAATGTCGTCCCGGGATTCCACGCAATTAGGCAGCAGCGGGCCAATGTCGCAGTTCCGGATACGTCCAACAGAGACAGCCTTCAGCCTGACATCCCCGTCAGGCAAACCTGACTCACCGGCATGCTCGATAGTTTACCCCGTCGAGAAGCCGCCTTCCTTGCTTTTCACCTTCTTTAACAAAATCTATCCATCCGTGACGCGATCCGGTACGTACGAACGTCTGCACGTGATCGGATCAGTCCGTGTGCGTCCCCCGATGCGTTCCTGCCAACGGACGTCCACGAACGACAACGCAGTTCTCGTAACGCTTCCCACTTTGAAGTCAATTGGAAATACACACGCGCTGAATCCGGGCACTGCTCAATGGGCGCCGGGCCGTCGCAAGGCCTGCCGCGCCCCTTCGCGTCATCGCCTGGCTGACGGTTCATAGGAGGCAGCTATGTGGAAGAATCTGGCGATATGTTTATGCCTGGCAGTCACGTTGGTCGCCGCGACGTGGATGGGAGAAATCGGCGTTTTGGAGCCGCTATCCGTTTCTGCGCAATCAACATCGTGCCCAGGTGATTTCAACGGCGACGGGAAGGTGAACCTGGCTGATTTCCTGGCTTTCGCGGGCGGCTTCGGCACGCGTTCCGGGGATGCGAGTTACGATGCGCGCCTGGATATGGACGGAAGCGGCTCGGTGGATCTTTCCGATTTCCTGGCCTTTGCCGGAGTGTTCGGGACTAGATGCGAGGACCGTCCTCGCGGCTCGGTCAGCGGTGACCGAGCCGCGCTGGTGGCGCTGTACAACTCAACGGACGGCCCGAACTGGGTCGACAACACCAACTGGCTGACCGACGCGCCGCTGGAAGAATGGTATGGCGTGGAGACGGATGCCTCAGGGCGGGTGGTCCGGATTCGTCTCGGCCGTTGGTGGGACTCGAAGAAGGGGCAATGGGGAACGACGCCCAATGACCTTAGGGGCGTAATCCCGCCAGAACTCGGAAGCCTGACGAGCCTGAAGGAACTTCACCTGAGCGACAACAAGCTGACCGGTTTGATCCCGCCAGAACTCGGAAGGCTTACGAGCCTGCAGGAGCTTAACCTGAGCACCAACGGTCTGACGGGTTCGATCCCGCCGGAACTCGGGCGCCTTGCGAACCTGGAGGTACTTTCACTTTACCGGAACAGGCTCACGCGTCTCATCCCGTCCGAACTTGGTGGCCTTGCGAAACTGGAGAGATTGGCTCTCCAATACAACATCCTGACGGGTCCAATTCCACCGGAGCTGGGCGGCCTCACCAGGCTGAGTATTTTGCGCCTGGATGAAAACGAACTAACGGGTCCGATTCCGCCGCAACTGGCCGACCTTGCGCGCTTGACGACTCTTGATTTGGGGTGGAACGCTTTGACTGGCCCGATTCCACCAGAGTTCGGGGGCCTTTCCGATCTTTGGGAACTGAGCTTGCGCTACAACGAGTTGACGGGTCCGATCCCGCCGGAGTTGGGCAACCTTGCGAGGCTGGGTGTTTTGCACCTGGACGCGAACAATCTTACAGGCCCTATTCCGCCGGAACTGGGCAAACTCGCGAATCTGCGGTCGCTTTTGCTGTATTCGAACGGCCTGACGGGGCCTATTCCGTCGGAGTTGAGCAAACTGACCAATCTAACGTCTCTGAGTCTGTGGGGCAACGAGTTGACGGGCCCGATACCGCAGTGGTTGGGCGGACTTACTGAGCTTAAGAAGCTGAACCTGAATAGCAACAACCTGACGGGTCCGGTCCCGCCGGAACTCGGAAACCTTTCAAAGTTGGAGGCCCTTTTTCTGTCTAACAACCGGCTGACAGGTTCCATTCCGCTGAATTTTACCGGGCTGAATAGACTGCAAACCCTGGGATGCCGACGGACTGTGGGGGTGTGCCTGCCCGCTACGGACGCGTTCAGGGCGTGGTCGCTACAGGTGGAGGCCCGCGGCAACATCGAACTGGCGGTGAATATCCCCTTCTGCGACGAGATCGACGCCGACGCGTTGGAGCGTCTCTTCGAAGCCACGAACGGCTCCGGCTGGACGCGGTCCGACGGCTGGCTCGAAGACGAGAATCTGAGCCGGTGGTACGGCGTACGGATTGATTCGATCGGGCGGGTTGCCGCCCTCGATCTGAGCGGCAACGGGCTGTCGGGATACGTTCCTAACGCCGTGGGATCGCTCGCGAGCCTAACGGAATTGAAGATCGGAAACAATGCGCTTGCCGGCCGGCTGCCGCTGACGCTGGTCGGTGTTCCGCTGGAGGAGTTCGACTACGCCGAGACGTCCCTTTGCGTGGTGGACGATGCCGGTTTCCGGGACTGGCTAAGCGGCATCCCGAGCTACAGCGGACCAGGCGTCCAATGTCCACCCCTGACGGAACGTGAGATTCTCAAGTTGTTGTACGTTAACACGGAGGGTGTGAACTGGCGCGAGAGCGCGGGTTGGCTGACCGATGCGCCACTGTCGGAGTGGCACGGCGCGGAGACCGACGCCGCCGGAAAAGTCGTCGAGCTGCAGCTTTCGAACAACCGACTGTCCGGATCGCTTCCCGTGGAACTCGCGCAGCTATCGAATCTTGGGGTTCTGAAACTATCCTGGAATCGGCTGTCGGGCCCAATTCCGCCGGCGTTGGGCGACCTGGGCCGTCTGGAGCAACTCAGTCTTCAGGGCAATCAACTCAGCGGGAGCATTCCTTCGCAACTGGGGCGGTTATCGGATTTACAGGTTTTGGTTCTTTCCTATAACCGGCTTTCGGGCTTGATTCCATCAGAACTGGGTGACCTGGAACGTCTGGAGCAACTCAGCCTTCAGGGCAATCAACTCAGCGGTGAGTTGCCGCGGGGACTCGGCAAGCTTGGCAACCTGGCTACGCTGAACATCGGCAGTAACTTCCTTTCGGGCCCGATTCCTCCGGAACTCGGTGACCTGAGCAGTCTGGTGGGGCTCGACGTTGTCGGGAATAAGCTCAGCGGAAGCATCCCTTCGGAACTTGGCAAGCTGGGAACGGTCGTATCGATCAAACTCGCCGACAACCAGTTGACCGGCCGCGTTCCGCCCCAGCTTGGCGCCCTGGACCGCCTGTCCGTGTTAAACCTGTCGGGCAACCAGCTGACCGGACCGGTTCCCGCGGAACTCGGCGGCCTCGACGATCTTCAGGAGCTTACGTTCTACGGCAACGAACTCTCTGGATCGATCCCCGCGGAATTGGGTAATCTCGCGAACTTGGCCACGCTGAATCTAGGAGATAACGAATTCTCGGGACTGCTGCCAGCGGAACTCGGGCGAGCCACCAGGCTGGATAGTCTCGACCTGCGGTCCAACGCGCTGTCCGGTCCGGTTCCGCCCGAGTTCGTCAATCTTACGCGACTCAGGTCCCTGATTCTTGCGGACAACCCCTCGCTCTCCGGACCGCTGCCTCCCGGACTCACGGCATTGGGGCAGCTCGAACGGTTCATGGCGGGCGGGACCCGACTGTGCCGTCCGGCGGACGCCGGTTTCGACGCGTGGTTCCGTGGCATCGCCGACCGCCGTCTGGTACGCTGCGAGGGCGGCACAGGTGTGTATATCACCCAGACCGTACAATCGTGGGACGATCCCGTGCCGCTGCTTGCGGGAAAGCCCGCGCTGCTGCGTGTATTCGTGACAACTCCCGGTGGCGGCGCGGTCACGATGCCCGATGTTCGCGCAACGTTTTACGCGGACGGAGGCGAACTGCACGCGGTCGACATTCCAGCGAGCACGCACACGATTCCCGTCGAGGTCACCGAGGGCAATCTTGAAGCTTCGGCCAACGCCGAGGTTCCGTCGTGGGTCATCGCGCCGGGACTGGAGATGGTGATCGAAGTCGATCCGGAGGGGGTGCTGGATCCGGCGCTTGGCGTAACAAAGCGGATTCCGGATTCCGGCCGCATAGCCGTTGACGTGCGGGTCGTGCCCCCCTTGCACTTGACTCTCATCCCGATTCTCTGGGAAACCGAACCGGACGCTTCCGTAGTGGAGTCCGTCTCTGCAATGGCGGCCGATCCGGAGGGACACGAGTTGCTGGCCGACGTACGGACGCTTCTGCCAATTGCAGAATTCACTGCTGTGGCGCGCGAGCCCGTGCACACGTCGACCCAGAACATAAATAGGAGACTCGCGCAGGTTGAGGCCATGCGCATCATGGAGGGCGGTTCGGGACACTGGATGGGCGTATGGCAGCCGAACTACAGCTCCGAGTTCTCATCACATCCTGCGACAGCGGGACTTGCTTACCTCAGCGGCAGGGCGTCCATGTCAATCCGAGACGCGAGCACGATCGCACACGAATTGGGACACAACCTTTCGCTCCCGCACGCGCCGTGTGGCGATCCCAATGACGTAGACCCCTGGTTCCCGCATTCCGGCGGAAGCATCGGGGCATGGGGATACGACTTTGAACTGAACGCGTTGGTGACGCCTGACGCCGCCGACGTCATGTCCTTTTGCACGCAGTCCTTATACTGGATCAGCGACTTCTTCTTCAACAAAGCCCTGAATCACCGTCTCGCCAACGCCGCCGCCACGGCGGCAAAGCCGGCCGCACAGGCCAATCCCGTACCCACTCTCCTTCTTTGTGGAGGACGGGACAAGGATGGGGTTCCGTACCTGGATCCCGGTTTCGTCGTTGACGCCGTACCCGCTCTTCCTCCCGCAGGCACCGAATACGCCATCGTGGGTGCGAACGCTGACGGCGTACCCATGTTCTCCTACCCCTTCGACATGCCGATCGTCGGGGACGCCGAAGGTGAAGAGACCAGCTTTGTGTTCACCCTGCCTCTGCAACCCCAATGGGCAGGCGACCTGGCGAGCATCACACTGTCCGGCCCCGGTGGGGTTGCCACGCTGGACGAAACGACGGACCGCCCGATGGCCATCCTGCGCGATCTGCAGACGGGCCAGGTTCGTGGCTTCCTGTCGGACCTCTCTGCAGGGGAGGTGGCTCAGGCGGCGGAAGGCGCGTTTGCGGCCAAGCCTGGAATGGAAGTGATTTTCAGCCGGGGGATCCCGGATCTACAGTAAGAGCGCGAGTCGTGTTGCAGAGACGTGTAATAGGAGGCAGTTATGTGGAAATCCATGACGACATGTTTATGCCTGGCAGTCACGTTAGTCGCCGCGACGTGGACCGGAGACTTCGGGATTGTGGTACCGCAATCGGTTTCTGCGCAGGGCGCGTCCTGCCCCGGCGACTTCAATGGAGACGGGAAGGTGAACCTGGCTGATTTTCTGGCTTTCGCCGGTGGCTTCGGCACGCGTTCCGGAGATGCCAATTTCAACGCGCGTTTGGATATGGACGGTAGCGGCTCGGTCGATCTGTCCGATTTTCTGGCATTCGCCGGGGTGTTCGGGACCAACTGCGAAGACCGGCCTCGCGGTTCGGTCAGTGGGGACCGCGCGGCGTTGGTGGCGTTGTACAACGCGACAGACGGCCCGAACTGGGTCGACAACACTAACTGGCTGACCGACGCGCCATTGGGGGAATGGTACGGGGTGGAAACGGACGCGTCGGGGCGGGTGATCAAGCTTGATGTGCGCGGCCCTTGGGGCGAAGGAGGATACACCGGCAATGGCCTCTTGGGCTCGATTCCGCCGGACATGGGGAAGCTTACGAACCTGGAGCACCTCGCCCTCTTTCGGAACAGTCTAAGGGGGCCGATTCCGCGGGAGCTGGGCAAACTTGCCAGGCTCAACGTCCTGTGGCTCAACGGCAACAGACTGGATGGACCTATACCGCCGGAACTGGGCAAACTTGCCACACTAGAATATCTGTCGCTGGCACACAATCGATTAACCGGTCGAATTCCGCCGGAACTCGGCAACCTCACCGAACTGTTAAGGCTGGACCTTGACAAAAACCACCTCACCGGTCCGATTCCGCCGGAGCTTGGCAGACTTGCCAACCTGCAGCAAATGTGGCTCTCCCGAAATAACTTGTCGGCACGGATCCCACCCGAACTGGGCAATCTTCGGGCTCTGCAAGTACTGGGGATCTCTGCAAACCGGGTTTCCGGCCCGATTCCGCCCGAACTCGGGAAACTCACCAACTTGCAGTCCCTGAACCTGCATGGAAACCGACTAACTGGAACGATCCCGGCGGAACTCAAGGACCTTGCGGGCTTGTCATTCTTTTCGGTTGACAGCAATCAGTTGACCGGCCGCATCCCGGAGTGGTTGCGGAACCTGACGAACCTGGAAGGCCTCGCCCTCTCCTGGAACAACCTGACCGGGCCGATCCCGCCGTGGCTGGGCACCCTCACCAATCTGGAATCGCTGAACCTCTCCCGAAGCGGTCTCACTGGCTCGATACCGCCGGAACTGGGAAGGCTGACCAACCTGCGGCGTTTGGGACTTGGTGGAAACGAACTCACGGGCTCGCTGCCTGCGGAACTCGCGGACCTCACCAATCTGGAGGAATTGGAGGTCAGCAGTACTCTCCTGACCGGCCCATTGCCGAAGGAATTCCTGAACCTGACGAAGCTGACGAGCTTCGGTTGCGCGAATGATTATGGGTTCTGCGTGCCCGGAACCCGCGCATTCTCGGATTGGATCGAGAGATTCGAGTCGTTCGAGGTAACGTGGTGCAACCAGTCCGACTCGGCAGTTCTCGAATCGCTATGGGAGGCTACCGACGGCCCGGACTGGCGGGAATCCGATGGCTGGCTTGGGGGCCCGGTGCTGGGTGAGTGGCACGGCGTGGGTGTCGACACACTGGGTAGGGTCACAGAGATCGACCTCGAGAACAACGACCTCGCGGGCTTCGTGCCGTCCTATCTGGGCCATCTGAGCGAGTTGACGGAACTGCGGATTGGTGACAACAATGCGCTGTCCGGTCGCTTGCCGTTGTCGTTGGCCGGGCTTCCACTTTCCACGCTGCACTACGGAGGCACGGACGTCTGTTACCCCGCGGACGATTCATTCCGGGAATGGCTGAACGGCGTAGGTTCGCACAATGGAACAGGGGTCCTCTGCGCGCCACTTACGGAGCGAGAGATACTCGTCGAGGTGTGGCGTGCGACTGGCGGGCCTGGTTGGGGCAACAGCGACAAGTGGATGACCGACGCGCTGCTCGGGGAATGGAACGGCGTGGAAACCGACGACTCGGGGCGCATAGTCGGGCTTGATCTCTCCGACCGTGGCCTCTCTGGTCCGATCCCGCCGTCGCTGGAGATGCTCGTCAGCCTGGAGCAACTGGACCTCAGCGGCAATGATCTCAGCGGCCCGATCCCTCCAGAACTTGGGCATCTCAAGAGCTTGAAGTCGCTAGCGCTCGTTCAGAACGACCTCTCCGGCCCGATCCCTCCGGAGCTGGGCACGCTGGCGAACCTGGAGAAACTGTACCTGTACGACAACGACCTCAGTGGTCCGATTCCGTCCGAACTTGGGCATCTCGACAACTTGAAGTTTCTACATCTCGCCTGGAACGACCTATCCGGCGCAATACCTGCGAAACTGGGCAATATCGCCGGCCTGTCGTGGCTCGATCTCCGGGACAACAACCTCTCTGGCCCGATCCCCGCGGAGTTGGGAGCTATCGCCAGCCTGTCGTGGCTCGATCTCTCCGGTAACAGCCTCTCCGGCCCGATCCCCGTCGAACTGGGCCGGCTCGTCCAGTTGAGAACTCTCCGGCTGGGCGTCAACGACCTGTCCGGCTCCGTTCCCCCGGAGCTGCGGACATTGGTGAACCTGAATGAGTTGGATCTTGCGAACAACACCGGCTTGTCGGGAGCCCTTCCGCCAAGCCTCACGAGCCTCCGCAGCATCGACGCGATCCTCGCCAGAGGTACGGACCTCTGCGTACCCCTTGGCGATGCTGGCTTCCGCTCGTGGCTCAATGCCATTTCCGATGCTCAGATCGCGTCCTGCGCCCCGTCGGCGGTTTACCTCACTCAGGCGGTACAGTCGCGTACGCTGCCGGTGCCGCTGGTAGCGGACGAGGATGCGCTACTGAGGGTGTTTGTGACGTCGTCACGCGGTTCCGGCGTGGGCATGCCTCCCGTCCGGGCGCATATCTACCTGAACCGGACGGAGACCCACACGGTCGACGTTCCCGGCACTTCGGTTCCCATTCCAGCCAGCGTCGACGAGAGCGACCTGTCGATTTCCGCCAATGCCGTGATTCCCGCCCAATTCGTGCAGCCCGGCCTGGAAATGGTGGTCGAAGTAGATCCAGACGGAACACTCGACCCGGCGTTGGGTCTCCCGGAACGGATTCCGGAGGCGGGGCGGCTGCCGATCGACGTGCGAAAGGTACCGGTGTTCGACCTTACGGTCATCCCTTTCCTCTGGACTCCCGACCCGGACTCGATCGTGATCGGGATTGCGAGGGCCATGGCGGCGGATCCGGAAGGCCATGAACTGCTTCAGGAAACGCTCACGCTCCTTCCCGTGGCCGCCATCGACGTGACGGCTCACGCGCCGGTGATGAGCTCGAGCAATTCAGGTTTCGACGTGCTAAGGGAGACGGCAATGATCCGAATCCTGGAGGGTGGCGGCCGCTACATGGGCCTGATGACCGAATTCTCTGACGTCGGGGGAGTCGCGTATCTCTCCGGCCTGTCGAGCGTTTCGATCCCTGTCGGCGATGTGATCGCCCACGAGCTCGGCCATACCATGAGCCTGGAACACGCGCCGTGCGCTTCTCCAAACTCGGATCCCAGGTATCCGTATCCGGACGGAACCATTGGCGCCGTGGGATACGATTTCGCTGGGGAATACGATCTTTTTGGCGGCGGCGGCCTGGTGGAGGCGTGGCGTTACGACCTCATGAGCTACTGCGGTCCACCCAACTGGGTCAGCGACTACTCCTTCAACAAGGCCCTGGACCACCGTCTCGCCAACGTCACTTCCTCGGCGGCAAAGCTCACCACGCAGGCCGATCCCGTACCCGCTCTCCTGGTATGGGGCGGACGCGACAAGGACGGCGTCCCGTTCCTGGATCCCGCTTTCGTCGTTGACGCGATGCCCACCCTTCCGCCCGCGGGCGGCGATTACACAGTGGAAGCAGCGACGGGAGTCGAAATCCCCATCTTTTCGTACACCTTCGACATGCCGGTCACTGCATGCGCCGAGGGCGAAGAAACCAGCTTCGTATTCGCCCTGCCTCTGCAGCCCGAATGGGCCGGCAATCTGGCAAGCGTCAGGCTGTCAGGACCGGGCGGGGACGCTACACTGGACGGGAGCACGGACCAGCCGATGGCCATCCTGCGCGATCTGCAAACGGGACAGGTACGCGGCTTCCTGTCAGACCTCACCGCGGAGGAAGCGGCGCAGGCGGCGGAAGGCGCGTTTGCGGCCAAGCCTGGAATGGAAGTGATTTTCAGCCGGGGGATCCCGGATCTTCATTAAGACACGAGCAGAGTCCGAAACGACGGTGTAGACTATGTAGAATCCGCCGGTTGCACTCAGAATGAAGGGTCTGCCCATCTTCATCCGTGAAACGGGTTTAATACACGTAAGCCCGTCCTTTCATGTTCAGGAAACGGACCTGAGGGTGGGGCGGACATTCCTGTCTGCCCGCATCATGGTTTTGCTGTCGGATTCCACTGAAACCCCACTGTCATCCAGAGGACTTGCACTGAGCCTGCGGTCCCTGAGCCTGTCGAAGGGTGCCCCCTGGGCCGACGAAGGATCTACTGCAGCATAGGGTTCATCCGCGCACTCCTTGCACCTGACGATACCCGAGAGGCAGCACGTCCGCCTTTCGACCTCGCATATCGTTCCCGACTTCCACTCGATTCTCCCACTGACAAACTCAGAAAACGACCGTGAGGGTGGGGCGGACATTCCTGTCTGCCCGCATCGTGGTTTTGCTGTCGGATTCCACTGAAACCACCACTGTCATCCAGAGGAGGCCTGCGTACGACGTCGGTGAAACACGTCCGTTACGCGTAAGAGCAGACTGCCGTACAGAGCAGGCCGACGAAGGATCTACTGCAGCATGGTAGCATCCCCGCGCGATTTGCACGCGTCCATACCCAAGAGGCAGCACGTCCGCCTCTCGTCCTCACATATCCTTCCTGATCTACACTCGATCTTCCCGCTGTCATACCCGAAAAACGAACGTGAGGGTGGGGCGGACATTCCTGTCTGCCCGCATGGATAACTCCACGTCGCCGACACTGTCATCCAGAGGAGGCCCCATGGGCCGACGAAGGATCTACTGCAGCATCGAACATTCCCCGCGCGATTTGCACGTGGCGGCTCCTGAAAGGCAGCACAACCGCTTTTTTATGCGTCTACGGTTCTCCGATGAGTCTCTTATTGCTGCTCCGGCAAAAGCGGCGTGTTTCGAATCACGGTAGCGAATCCACGTCTAAATTAGGCGACATAAGGCTGGAATTCATTAAAAAATCATCATAAAAGTCGAATATTTCAATGTTAATTCAAATTAAATTGCCTATCTTACCGTCCGCACTGACGCAATTTGCAACACATTCGCTGACCATAGCGTCGCTGAATCATCCTCGAGCCGTATCGTTTCAAGATTCGAGCCAGAATGTCGTCCCGGGATTCCACGCAACTAGGCAGCAGCGGTCCAATGTCGCAGTTCAGGATACGTCCATCAGAGACAGCCTTCAGCCTGACATCCCCGTCAGGCAAACCTGACTCACCGGCTTTTTCGGTTGTTTTCTTCCCGTCGACAAACCGCCTTCCTCTCTTTTTTCCTTCTTCGCATTTTCCATCGATCCGCACCGCTACGACATTCGTTGGCGTGCACACCAGTCCGCCCGTGATCGGATCAATCCATATATGGCACCCGGGGATGCTCCGGTCGATGAACGTCCGATCGGCGAAACGCTTCCAGGATACGCTTCCCTACTGGGGTTCAATTGGAGAAACGCCGGTGTTTAATCCGGGCAACGACATGGCGATGCCACATCGTCGCTTCTATGGCCGCACCCCTTCGTGGCATCGCAAAGGTTGACGAGTCATAGGAGGTTGCTATGGGTAGGATCCTGATTGTGGGCACTTGCGCAACGCTGGTTTTAGTCGCTGCGACGTGGACCGGAGACTTCGGGATTGTGGTACCGCAATCGGTTTCTGCGCAGGGCGCGTCCTGCCCCGGCGATTTCAACGGTGACGGGAAGGTGAACCTCACTGACTTTCTCGCCTTTGCCGGCGGCTTCGGCGCCCGGTCCGGAGATGCCAATTTCAACGCGCGTCTGGACATGAACGGCAGCGGGGAGATCGATTTGTCGGATTTCCTTGCCTTTGCCGGTGTGTTCGGGACCAACTGTGAGGACCGTCCTCGCGGTTCGGTCAGCGGCGACCGCGCGGCGCTGGTTGCCTTGTACAATGCAACTGACGGACCGAACTGGGTCGACAACACCAACTGGCTGACCGACGCGCCGCTGGGGGAATGGTATGGGGTGGAAACTGACGCGTCCGGGCGAGTAGTCGAACTTGATCTGAGCGGCTGGTGGGAAGGATCAGAACAGATCGGCGGGGGACTCCTGGGTTCGATTCCGCCGGAAATCGGGAACCTTGCGAACCTTGAGAGGCTTGACCTCTCGATAAACAGTCTTTTGGGCACCATTCCGCCGGAATTGGGGAATCTTGTGAACTTGAAACAGCTTATCCTTGAGGACAACCGACTGGTTGGTGTTGCCCCGCCGTCACTCGGTCGCCTCGCGAACCTTGCAAGGCTTGACCTCAGAAAAAACGCGCTCACGGGCGCGATTCCACGCGAATTGGGCAACCTCACTGACTTGGAAATACTCCGGCTGGACGAGAACGAGTTGGAGGGTGAGATCCCCTCGCAACTGGCCAGCCTCGTGAAACTGCGGCATTTTGACCTGGACTCCAATAACCTGACGGGACCGATTCCGCCTTGGGTGGTCGACCTCACAGGTCTCAGTTGGCTGAATCTGCGCCGCAATGACCTCACCGGGCCGATTCCGCCGGGACTGGGGAACTTGTCGAGGCTGTTGGTGTTGGTGTTGAGTTTCAACGAACTTTCGGGGCCGATTCCGCCGGAACTGGGGAACCTGAACGAGTTGCAGTGGCTGTGGGTGCAAGCAAACAATCTTTCGGGGCCGATTCCGCCAGAATTGGGGAATCTCACCGATCTGAGGAGTCTGAAATTGGCTGGTAACGAGCTGAGCGGACCGGTCCCCGCCGAACTCGGAAACCTAAAGAAACTGGCGACAATCTCCCTGGGCGACAACCGGCTGACCGGTTCCCTGCCGCTGGAATTCGTGAGGCTGCCCAATCTAACGTTCATAGAATGTCGCCAGAGCGAGGGTGTATGCACGCCGGCTACGGACGAGTTCAGAGAATGGATCCACCAAGTCGAATATAGCAAGGGTTCGATCGTCGTCCCGTTCTGTGACGAGATCGACAAACAGGTACTGCGGGACTTTTTCATTGCCGCGAACGGTGAGAACTGGACGCGGTCAGACGGCTGGCTGGAGGAAGCGAATGTGGACCGGTGGCACGGCGTTCGGACCGATTCGATCGGGCGGGTTTCCGGCCTCGACCTGAGCGGCAACGGGTTGTCGGGGCAATTACCGGGGGCACTGGAGCGCCTTTTCAATTTGAGGGAACTGCGGGTCCGGGACAACGCGCTGACCGGTCGGTTGCCTCTGTCGCTCACCGCCCTGTCTCTGGACGAGTTCGACTACGCCAACACGTCTCTGTGCGCGGTGGACGACGCTGGTTTCAAGGCATGGCTGAACGGAATACGGCGCCACATCGGGACCCAGATGCAGTGCCCTCCGGTCACCGAACGAGAGGTTCTTGAATCGTTATATAGGAATGCTGGCGGGCGCCAGTGGCGTCGGTCGGAGCGTTGGCTGAGCGATGGTCCGTTGCGGGAGTGGCATGGAGTGACTACCGACGAGGCTGGGCGGATCGTCGGGCTTGAGCTTGCAAACAACGGCCTGTACGGCTCCATTCCGGCAGAGCTGCGGGAGCTGTCGCACCTGAGGATCCTGGATCTTGGCGTCAATGAATTGTCGGGCTCGATCCCGCCGGGCCTGGTTGACATGCACAATCTGGAAGCACTCACCCTCCGACGAAATCGGCTCACCGGCGACATTCCTCCTGAGCTTGGTCGGCTGTCGCAACTGAGAAAATTGGACCTTGGCTCCAACCGCCTTTCGGGTTCGATCCCAACGGAACTGGGCGACCTGAGCCGCCTGGAGCAGCTCAATCTTGGAGCAAACCTGCTCAACGGCGGGATTCCGCGAGTCCTCGGCAAAGCTCGTCACCTCACGGTGTTGAACCTCGGCCACAACCTTTTGTCGGGCCCGGTTCCGCGCGAGTTGGGCGTCCTGAACAGTCTTGTGTCGCTCAACCTCCAAGGGAATCGGCTTAGCGGAAGCATTCCTTCGCAACTCGCCGAGCTCAGTGAGATCGACACCATTGTTCTGGCCGACAACCAGTTGACCGGCCGCATTCCGCCGCGGATTGGCGCCCTGGACCGTCTGTCCCTATTAAACCTCTCGGGCAATCGGTTGTCCGGCTCGATTCCAGCAGAACTTGGCGAACTTGCAAAGCTCAAAGTGCTGGACCTGGCCAACAACAAGCTCTCCGGATCGATCCCGGCTGAGTTGGGTAATCTCGCGAGTCTTGTCAAACTTCACCTGCAGGAAAACGCGCTCTCAGGGCAACTGCCCGCCGAACTTGGTCATGCCGCCAATCTTGAGTTTCTCCACTTGCAGCACAACGCGCTTTCCGGTCCGGTGCCGCCGATGTTCGGGAACCTCCACCTACTCAGGTCGCTGATCCTCTCGGACAACGCCGGTTTGGCCGGGCCGCTGCCTGCTGAAGTAGCTGCGCTAGTACAGCTCTGGCAGTTAATGGGGCAACGCACTGCCTTGTGCCGGCCGGCGGACGACCGCTTCGACGCATGGTTCGGCGGCATACGCCTTAGTTACCTCGCACGTTGCCGGGGCGGGCCGGATGTGTACCTGACGCAGACCGTGCAGTCGTGGAGCGATCCCGTGCCGCTGCTGGCGGGAGAGGCGGCGTTGCTCCGGGTCTTTGTCACTGCGCAACAGGGCGCCGATGTAGCGATGCCTGAGGTCAAGGCCACCTTCTACGTTAACGGCGCCGAACGGCACGCCGTTCGCATCGCTGGGAGCACGCAGGCCATTGCCCACGACGTCGCCGAAAGCGATCTCAAGTTGTCGGCGAACGCCAAGATACCCTCCTGGGTCATTGTACCCGGCCTTGAGATGGTGATCGAAGTCGACCCGGAGGGCACGCTTAATCCGGTGCCTGGCCTGACGAAGCGGATTCCCGATTCGGGCCGAATGGCCGTTGACGTGCGGCGGGTCCCACCCTTTCGCCTGACTCTGATCCCGATTATCTCGGAAACCGACCCGGACGTATCCGTCGTGCAGTCCGTCGCCGACATGGCGGCTGATCCACGTGGTCACGAATTGCTCCGCTATGTGCGGACCCTGTTGCCTGTCGCGGAAATTGAAGTGGCGGGTCGTGAGCCCGTCACAGTATCGACCAATTTTGCCCGTCGGATATTGGGGTACGTAGAAGCGATGCGCGTTATGGAAGGCGGTTCGGGATACTGGATGGGCGTAGGAAACGCCAGAGGTTGGTTGGGGGGAACGGCATCAGGGAGGTCGAGCTTCGCTAGGCCGATCGCTGACGTAATGGCGCATGAGTTGGGGCATAACATGTCGCTCCGGCACGCGCCGTGCGGCAGTCCCAGCGGTGTAGACCCCTGGTTCCCGCATTCGGACGGAAACATAGGAACTTGGGGGTACAATTTCGAACGCGACATGTTGGTGTCCCCGCACACGGCGGACGTGATGGGCTACTGTACTCCACCAAACTGGATCAGCGACTACAATTTCAACAAGGCCCTGGACCACCGTCTCGCCAACGTCACTTCCTCGGCGGCAAAGCTCACCACGCAGGCCGATCCCGTACCCGCTCTCCTGGTATGGGGCGGACGCGACAAGGACGGCGTCCCGTTCCTGGATCCCGCTTTCGTCGTTGACGCGATGCCCACCCTTCCGCCCGCGGGCGGCGATTACACAGTGGAAGCAGCGACGGGAGTCGAAATCCCCATCTTTTCGTACACCTTCGACATGCCGGTCACTGCATGCGCCGAGGGCGAAGAAACCAGCTTCGTATTCGCCCTGCCTGTGCAGCCCGAGTGGGCCGGCAACCTGGCGAGCATCACACTGTCCGGCCCCGGCGGCTCGGCCACACTGGACGGGAGTACGGACCGTCCGATGGCCATCCTGCGCGATCTCCAAACGGGACAGGTACGTGCCTTCCTCTCGGACCTTACGGCGGAGGAATCGGCGCAGGCGGCCGAAGGCGTGTTTGCGGCGAAACCGGGCGTAGAAGTGCTCTTCAGCCGGCGGATCCCCGAGCTTCGGTAAGAGTCGGGCAGTGTTGCAGTGACGATGTAAGGGGGAGCTATGTGGAAGTACGTGGCTGTATGGTTGTGCCTGGCATTTGCGCTGGTCGGCGTGACGTGGACAGGAGATGTCACGGTATCGTCCGCGGTGTCTGGGCAGTCCTCGCAATGCCCTGGTGATTTCAACGGCGACGGGAAGGTAAACCTCGCCGATTTCCTGGTTTTTGCGGGCGGCTTCGGCGCGAGGTCCGGGGATGCCAATTTCAACGCGCGTTTGGATCTGGACGGCAGCGGCGCGGTCGATCTGTCCGATTTTCTGGCTTTTGCCGGAGTGTTCGGGACTAAATGCGAGGACCGGCCTCGCGGTTCGGTCAGCGGAGACCGCGCGGCGCTGGTCGCGTTGTACAATGCAACGGACGGCCCGAACTGGAACGACAACACCAACTGGCTGACTGACGCGCCGCTGGGGGAATGGTATGGAGTGCATACGGACGGATCCGGGCGCGTGACCGATCTCCAACTGCCGGATAACACGCTGGAGGGCGTGATCCCGCCCGAACTGGGCAACCTTTCCGAGTTGCGAGATCTGCATCTCGACAGCAACGCGCTTACGGGTCCGATACCCCCAGAGCTGGGCGCACTAGCCGAGTTGAGTCAGTTGCAGATCAGCAATAACAAGCTGACTGGCTCATTGCCCGCAGAGTTGGGCAGCCTCGCCAAACTGGGTCGGTTGTGGCTTTTCGGCAACGGGCTCACAGGCTCAATCCCGCCGGAGCTGGGCGAACTTACCAACGTATACCTATTGTGGCTCGAGAACAACAAGTTGACCGGCCCAATACCCCCGGAGTTGGGCAACCTTACCAGCGTTCAAAGCCTCGACCTAAGTAACAACGAGCTTACGGGTTCGATCCCGCCGGAACTCGGAAACCTTAATGGATTGGAACAGCTCGGTTTGACCGGCAACATGCTGACAGGTGTCGTTCCAAGAACCTTCCTGGGTCTAAAGCTGCACGGTTTCAGTTGCCAGAAATCGGAAGGGGTCTGCCTGCCTGCCACGGACGCGTTCAGGGAATGGGCGCGGCAGGTCGTGGCGCGTGGAGCCGTTGACTTTCCCGTAAACATCCCCTTCTGCGACGAGATGGACCGATCCGCTCTGGAGTCCCTCTTTGATGCAACCGACGGGTCAGCCTGGACGCGGTCCGACGGCTGGCTGGAGGACGAGGATCTGGGCCAGTGGCACGGTGTGCGGACCGATTCAGTCGGGCGGGTCGCTGGTCTCGATCTGAGCGGCAATGGATTGTCGGGCTATGTTCCGGAGGCCGTAGGGATGCTTGCCGTCATGACGGAGCTACGGCTACGGGATAATGCGCTTGCCGGCCGGCTGCCCCGGTCGCTGGTCGGAATACCGTTGGGGGAGTTCGACTACCGGGCCACGTCGCTTTGCGTGCCGGACGATGCCGGATTCCGGAACTGGCTGAACGGCATCCCGCACCACAGTGGGACGGGGGTACAGTGTCCTCCTCTCACGGAACGTGAAATCCTTGAATGGCTGTACCGCAATACCAACGGTCGGAACTGGACCGAAAGCGCGGGCTGGATGACCGATGCTCCATTGGCTGAGTGGCATGGCGTAAAGACAGATGCTGCCGGGCGGGTCGTCGAGCTGCGACTTTCGTGGAACGAACTGTCCGGTCCAATTCCAGTGGAACTGGGGCAGCTGTCAGAACTCAGAATTCTGCACCTTCGCGGCAATCAGCTTTCGGGTTCGATTCCGGCGGAGTTGGGTAACCTGGGCCGTTTGGATCGGCTCTCGCTCGGCCGGAACCAACTCAGCGGTAACATCCCCCCGGAACTCGGCAAACTTTCGGAACTCGGGGGCCTGAGTCTGTCTGTGAACAGGCTTTCCGGCTCAATTCCGGCGGAGTTGGGTAACCTGGGCCGTCTGGGGTGGCTTTGGCTCGACTCGAATCAACTCAGCGGTAACATCCCCCCGGAACTCGGCAAGCTGTCGGAGCTGACGTCGCTCGATGCATCCAACAACGGACTCTCTGGCTCAATCCCGCCAGAACTGGGTGAACTGAGCCGTCTGCGGAGGCTTTTGCTCGCCGGGAATCAGTTAGACGGAAGCATTCCTTCGGAGCTCGATAACCTCGGTATGGTTGAGTCTATCGATCTCGCCGACAACCGGTTGACTGGTCGCATCTCGCCGGGGATTGGCGCCCTGGATCGCCTGTCGGTCTTGGACCTTTCAGGCAACCACCTGACCGGATCGATTCCGGCAGAAGTTGGCCGCCTTGCCAGTCTTCGTGAGCTTTCGTTCTTCGGCAACGATCTCTCCGGGTTGATTCCTTCGGATTTGGGCAAACTGTCCAAGCTGGCCACGCTGGATCTCGGCGAGAATGAACTCACGGGTCCGCTGCCAGCCGAACTGGGGCGGGCGACGAACCTCGAGAGCCTCGACCTCCGTTCCAACGCGCTGTCCGGTCCGGTTCCTGCGGAATTCGGCAATCTCATCCTGCTGACCTCGCTAATTCTAGCGAACAACGCCGACTTGGCGGGACCATTGCCTTCCGACCTCACTGCGCTCACGCAACTCGAACGGTTCATGGCGGGAGGGACCGGACTGTGCCGCCCGGCGGAGTCCGATTTCGACGCGTGGTTCCGCAACATTGCAGACCGCCGTCTGGTGCGTTGCGAGGGTGGGGCCACGGTCTACCTCACCCAAACCGTACAGTCGTGGGACGATCCCGTGCCTCTGCTTGCGGGAGAGCCGGCGCTGCTGCGCGTGTTTGTGACAACTCCCGGTGGGGATACGGCAACGATGCCCGCGGTCCGCGCAACGTTCTACACGGACGGAGGCGAACTGCACTCGGTCGACATTCCAGCGAGCACCCACACGATTCCCACCGAAGTCACCGAGGGCGATCTTGAAGTGTCGGCCAACGCCGAGATTCCGTCGTGGCTGATTGCGCCCGGCCTGGAAATGGTGATCGAAGTCGACCCCGGCGGGACGCTTGATCCGGCACTCGGGGTGACGAAGCGGATTCCGGATTCCGGCCGCTTGGCCGTTGACGTACGGTCTCTGGCGCCTTTCCGGCTGACTCTGATCCCATTTCTTACCGCGGGCGATCCGGATTCGCGTGCTGTGGAAACCGTCGCTGAAATGTCGGCGGATCCAACCGGAAGCCACGAGTTGCTCGACGACGTCAGGACAATCCTGCCGGTCGGTGAACTCGTGGTGATAGCCCATGAACACGTGACCACCTCCTTTAGGAACTCTCGTCAGCGATTGACCCAGGTTAAAGCGATGCGCCTTATGGAACGCGGTACGGGGTACTGGATGGGGGTGTTCGCACAACCACGTCCCTCCCGCACCACTTTCCCGAATGTCGGTTCTGTCGGGGAACCCCAAAGCATGATCGATGTGGAGGCCGGCTCACGCGTCGTGGCCCATGAACTGGGTCACAATCTGGGACTCCTGCACGCGCCGTGCGGCATCAACGTCTCCGGCGTCGATCCTTGGTTCCCACATCGTGGTGGACGCATCGGGGTCTACGGTTACGACCCCGAGCGGCGTGCGCTGGTTGATCCAGGCGCCCACGACATCATGTCCTATTGCCGCGACAACTACTGGATCAGCGATTTCTTCTACAACAAGGCCTTCGACCACCGTCTAACCGAAGTTGCACCAGAACCGGCGGCCGTGCTGGCCGAGAAGGCGGCTTCCGTACCCACTCTCCTGCTGTGGGGCGGACGGGACAAGGGCGGGGTCCCGTATCTGGATCCCGCCTTCGTCGTTGACGCGGTGCCCTCCCTTCCTACCGCTGGCGTAGAGTACACGATCGAAGGTGCGAACGACGTCGGGACCCCCGTTTTCTCATACGCGTTCGATATGCCGGTCACTGGATGCTCTGAAGGCAAAGAGACCAGCTTCGTGTTCGCCCTGCCTCTTCAGCCCGAATGGGCCGGAAATCTGGCAACCATCACGTTGTCCGGCCTCGGTGGCTCAGCCACGCTGGACGAAACGACGGACCGTCCGATGGCCATCCTGCGCGATCTGCAAACGGGCCACGTACGCGGATTCCTGTCGGACCTTACCGCCGAAGAAACGGCACAGGCCACGGAAGGCGCGTTTGCGGCCAAACCGGGCGTGAAAGTGATCTTCAGCCGGGGGATTCCGGAACTTCGTTAAGGCACGACCAGAGGCCGGACCGGCGGCGGAGGCGCCAACATCGCCAATGTCATGCGGACCTGTCCGTGCGACGCGTAAACGCACGCCCAAAAAGTGGAAATACAGACTCCAACGAAAGTGAACAGGAAACCGCTGCGAAAATCCGCCGGCAGCGAGGTGTCAGACGCCGGCAAACAATGAGAAGCAAGAGGACTGTCTCTGAACCAGCCAATCAAACGGTTCGACCAATCCCGTCAATAATCGCGATCATCAAGGAGAGTTCAATGCTGCCGCTTTCACTGCCAAATAACAGAATTAGAGACGTCTACGACGTCATCGTCGTTGGCTCCGGATACGGTGGAGGTATCTCCGCCAGCCGCATGGCCCGAGCAGGAAAAAAAGTCTGCGTACTCGAACGTGGCAAGGAGTTCCTGCCGGGAGATTTCCCCGATGAATCGGTCGAAGCCCTGCGCGAGCTTCAAACGAACTCAGCGATCGGCTACACAGGTGGACGCACGGATCTCTTCGATTTCAATCTGAACGAGGACATAAATGTACTGGTCGGCTGCGGCCTCGGGGGTACCTCCCTGATCAACGCCAATGTCTCGCTGAAGGCCGAAGACAGGGTGTTCGAAGATCCTGTGTGGCCCGACGAAATCCGGCAAGACGGGCTTATCCGGCAGGGCTATGAGCGCGCCATGGCCATGCTGTTGCCCAGGCCCTATCCGGAAGACGCGCCCGAGTTGCCCAAACTGCAGGCTCTTGAAGCGTCGGCGCAGGCGATGGGAGCCAGGTTCGCCCGTCCCCCGATCAACGTCAATTTCGACGTCGACGGCCCGAACCACGTGGGTGTGGCGCAGCAACCCTGCCAATGCTGCGGTGATTGCGTAACCGGATGCAACTACCGCGCCAAGAATACCACGCAAATGAACTACCTGCCCGACGCCCGAAACCACGGCGCCGAGATTTTTGCGCGCACTGCCGTCCGGTACGTAGAGCGGCAGGAGGATGGTTGGCTGGTCCACTACCAGTTGGTCGAGTCGGCCCGGGAAAAATTCGATGCGCCGGACATGACCGTACGTGCCGGAGTCGTTGTTCTTTCGGCCGGTACGCTCGGTTCAACCGAAATCCTGCTGCGTTCGAAGCAACAGGGCCTATCCACGTCAAATATGCTGGGTAAGCGCTTCAGCGGCAACGGCGACGTCCTGGGGTTTGCCTATAATACGGACCGTCAAATCAACAGCATTGGTTACGGAGACAAAAAGCCCGGCACGATCGATCCGGTGGGTCCGTGTATCACCGGTGTGATCGACCTGCGCGGCCAGGACAACCTGAATGACGGCATGATTATTGAGGAGGGCGTCATCCCCGGCGCCCTGTCCGTGACGCTGCCACTGGCGTTCGCCGTTCAGGCCAAGCTGGTGGGCAAGGACACGGCCAAGACCTGGGCGGACGACGCCCGGCAGTTCGCCCGGGAGACCGAGAGTCTGATCCGCGGCGCGTACGAGGGCGCGCTGAATAACACGCAGGTATACCTCGTAATGACCCACGACGACGCCAACGGCGAAATGTACCTGCAAGACGACAGGTTGCGCATTAAATGGCCCGGGGTCGGCAAGCAGGAAATCTTCAAGAAAGTCAACGAAAACCTCAATAAGGTCACCGAAGCGCACAACGGCATTTTTGTCAAAAATCTGCTCTGGTCGGAATTCTTCGGCCACGACTTGGTTACCGTACATCCGCTGGGTGGGTGCGTTATGGGCAGGGAAGCCCGGCGTGGCGTTGTGAACCACAAAGGACAGGTGTTCTGCAGCAGCGACGGCATCCAGGTCCACGAAGGGCTCTACGTTACCGATGGGTCCGTCATCCCCAGAGCGGTAGGGGTGAATCCCCTGCTGACCATCTCGGCTATTTCGGAACGGTGCTGTACCCTGATCGCCATGGACCGGGATTGGAAGTACGACGTGGACCTGCCCTCCGCCCCGAAACAGCCTGTGATCCAGGACAAGGTCGGCATACAATTTACCGAGACGATGAAAGGCTACTTTTCTACGAGGGTCAAAGATGATTTTAAGGACGCGTATAATCGCGGCAAAGAGGACAATTCGGAATTCCAGTTTATTCTGACGATCCAAACGGACGACATGGAACACATGATCGCGGACGACCACCACCCTGCGCGCATGCTCGGGTCCGTCATTGCCCCAGCGCTTTCGGACGAACCCCTGACCGTCACTGATGGATACTTCAACCTGTTCGTGGATCATCCCGACGAACCTGGTACCAAGAACATGAAATACCGCATGAAACTGACCTCCGAGACAGGCGACCGCTTTTATTTTTACGGCTACAAAGTGTTACGGGACGATTTCGGACTGGACATGTGGTCCGATACCACGACCCTGTACATCTCGGTCTGGCAGGGTGAGGACGACCAGGGCGAACTCATAGGAAAGGGAATCCTCAGAATCAAACCAGAGGATTTTATGAAGCAACTCACGACCATGAAAGCAACCAACGCCGGTTCGGTAGCGGATGCCCTGAAGGCCACTGCCAGGTTCGGTGCGTTTTTCACGCGAGTTCTTTACAGAACCTACGGTTTCGCTCAAGAAGATTCTAAGGAGCCATCCCGTCAGCATAAGGAAACCACGTCTCGCGAAAACGCGGTCTCCAACTACCGGGAGACGATCGTCCCCTTTACCGCGCGAGACCAATTTGAGGGCAATCTCATCCACGTGGAAGGCCTTCAGAGGCCTTCAAAAGGGCCCGTGCTTCTTGTCCACGGCGCCGGCGTCAGGGCCAATATCTTCAGGGCTCCGGTCGAAACGACGCTGGTACAGTGCCTCATAGACCACGGCTACGACGTCTGGCTGGAGAATTGGCGAGCCAGCAGCGATATCGACAGGAATCCGTGGACCCTCGATCAGGCAGCCGCCTATGACCACCCCGCGGCGGTGGAGACCGTGGTCGAAGCCACCGGCAGCGAGCAGGTGAAAGCCATAATCCACTGCGTGGGATCCACCAGTTTCATGATGTCGGCAGTGGCCGGCCTTATTCCGCAGGTGACGACCATTGTTGCCAATGGCGTGGCGCTGCATCCCATAGTACCTGCCTGGTCTTCCTTTAAACTGAACATGGCCCTGCCCATGTTGAAAGTTGCAACCAGCTATCTCAATCCCCAATGGGGATTGGAGGCCCCTACACTGGTGGCGAAGCTGATCCGGTTCTTCGTCAACCTGACGCACCACGAGTGCAACAATCCTGTCTGCAAGCAGGTGAGCTTTACCTATGGATCAGGATACCCGGCCCTTTGGCGACATGAGAACCTCAATGACGCCACGCACGAATGGCTTAAGAATGAGTTTGGCAACGTACCCTTGCGGTTCTTCCAGCAGATGGCTCGCTCTGTAAGACAGGGCAACGTGATCTCGGTCGAAGGATTTGATGAACTTCCGGCCGACTTCTGCGCCCAGGAACCGCAGACCGACGCGCGAGTCGCGTTTTTAACCGGTCGCCTGAATCGCTGTTTTCTCTACGAGAGCCAGGTGAAGTCCTTCGAATGGTTTGACGGCTATCGCAAGAATTATCATACGCTCCATCTTTTTCCGACCTACAGCCACCTCGATGTCTTTATGGGCAAGAACGCGGACCGTGACACCTATCCTACAATTCTCCAGGAACTTGACGGGTAAACCCTCTCCGGCTCGAAGCGTGCGACGGTCATTCTGCTGGCGAGCGAAGCATCTCCCGCGGAATGGTACTATCCCTGCGTGCCCTGAACGTGACCATACCTGAGAGGCAGCACGTCCGCCTTCCTCTCGGTGCCGGGGACGGGTCGCCTCCCCGGTGTGAAGGTGGGGCGGACATTCCTGTCTGCCCGCATCGTGGTTCGACTGTCGGATTCCATTGTAACCCCCACTGTCATCCAGAGGAGGCCTGCGCACGACGTCGGCGAAACGCGTCGGTTACACGTGTGTGTAGACTGTCTTGCGATGCAGGCCGACGAAGGATCTTGCGGCATAAGATCACCCCTGAACGACTCTCACGTGTCCGTACCCGAGAGGCAGCACGCAGGTCTCCCGCGGCATGGAATTCTTCCAAAGCGCCGGTCGTTCGCACCGCCCGCAAGGAAGTATAACTGCCCCCGCTTCTCAAGGCATCACTTCCCCGATGATTCCCTGATCGTTATTGCCGAAAACGCGACGTGATTCGAACCGTTGTTGTAGAACTTTGAATCATTGGAAAAAAAGCACGAATATTCACCAATAAATCATCAAAGAGCACGTTAATATCAGAGATACTTTTAAATTTACGTGTTATCTTATGCCCTTGTGTACTGACGCAATTTGCAACACATTCGCTGACCGCAGAATCTGTGAATCATGTTTGAACGGTATCGACCGAAGATTCGAGACAGAATGTCGTCCCGGGATTCCACGTCCATGGGAAGCAACGGGCCACCGTTGCGGTTCAGGGTTCCACCATCAGAGACTGGCTGCAGTTCGGCATCCCCTCAGGCTTACCTGATTCTCCGGCTTGCTCGGTTTCCTTTTCCAGGCCACAAGCCGTCCTCCTATCTTTTCTCGTGCTTCCAATCCTCAGCCGATCCGCACCGTTACAACATACGCAGATGTACACGCTGGTCCGCCCATGATCGGATCAATCCAGTTACGGCGCCCCGGCGTGTTTCCAGGGACGGACGGACGTCCGCGGCAAGGCTGTCCGGGAATCGGTTTCATCTTCGACTTCAATCTGCGTCGGGCGGTCGCCCGGCGGCCCACGCGCTTTCGGTTCATCTCACAGGTGACGGGCGATAGGAGGCAGCTATGTGGAGGGGTTTGGTTGCAACGGTATCTGCGGCATTGCTTTTGGTCAGTCCGACGTTTACGGGAGACGATAGCAGTCTGAGACCGCGCTCCGCGTTGGCGCAGAGTGTGTACCCTTTGGATGCCATACCTGAATACGTCGAGGACCTTTCCAGCCACTCGCGCTTGTTGCTGGATACGCAGATCGAGAATCCCCCACGAAACAACAGCGCGCTGGAGCTGCCTGAAAGGCAGGCGGGTGAGACCATCCAGTTTCAGCTATTCGTGCCAGGAGCAGCGGAGCGTCAGATTCAGGGATACACGGTTGAACTGGCGTTACGCGGCAAGACGTTCGACAGCTATATCGACAACGTATCCGGCGTCGATTGGAACAGTAATGCTCTTCTATCGCGGGTTTCTGCAACCGGCAATCCTACGCTGTCGATGCTGTCCCTTTCTGCCGTGAGTATCCCCGCCGGCGGGTATCTGGGTCAGGTGAACCTGAGGGTGAGCAGGGCGCTCACGTCGTCGGACGTTTTTGCGGTTCAGTCGGCGTCCACTGCCGGCGCGGGAGGCGTTCTGAATTTGGACGTGACGCAGGCGGTGCTGACGTTTAGGCAGGCGCCGGCGTGTCCCGGCGATTTCAACGGCGACGGGATGGTGAACCTCGCAGATTTCCTGGCCTTTGCAGGCGGATTCGGCGCGCGTTCCGGGGATGCCAACTACGAGTTCGGCCTGGATTTGGACGGCAGCGGCGCAATCGACCTGTCGGATTTCCTGGCATTTGCCGGGATGTTCGGCACGACGTGCCCGGTCCCGCCGCCCCCTCCCGTGAACATTCCTGATGCCAACCTGCGCGCGGTGATCGAGGAGAGTCTTGGCAAAGCGAGCGGAACCACAATCACTCGTGCGGAGATGGAGACCCTTACACGCATCGAGGCCAGTAACAGGGGGATCCGTGACCTGACTGGGCTGGAATATGCAATCAACCTCGAATACCTGAGTCTTCGAACCACCTATTTCTCGAAAATGTCTGCACTTTCTAACCTGTCTGCACTTTCTAAGTTAATTAAACTTAGGAGGTTGGAATTGCTTGGCATGCAAATAGAATTGCCCGCTGACGTCTTCAGTGGTCTCCACAACCTTAATTCCTTGTCACTTGCCTACACCCAGATTGAAAAGCTGCCCCGCGACGTTTTTGCCGGACTCGGCAACCTTCAGTCTTTAAGCCTGTATTCCAACGAAAACCTAACTTCATTGCCTGATGGCGTGTTCGACGGGCTCACCAATCTTAGACGCCTTTCTCTAGACAATAATGGACTGACAGGATTGCCTGCCGGCGTGTTCGCTGATCTTTCCGGCCTTGAAGAATTGTGGCTACGGAGCAATCCACTGGCCGAGTTGCCTGATGGTGTTTTCTCCGGACTTGTCAATCTCGAAACACTGTGGTTGAAGAGCAATCAGCTATCTTCGCTGCCCCCGGGTGCATTCGCAGGCCTCACAAGGCTTACCAAACTGAGCCTCGGAAATAACCAGCTCAGGGAGTTGCCGGCCGGACTTTTCGTCGGCGTAACCAACCTCAGCTCACTCAGCCTGGCCGGGAACCCCGGTGCGCCGTTTGCGCTTACGCTCGATCTGGAACGGACGGACAGCCCAGACCGCCTGGCGCCGGGCCCTGCCGGCGTGGCCGTAAAAGTCGCGGAGGGAACGCCGTTCGAGATCACTGCTCAGTTGGTGATCGTCAACGGATCGACGTCCGATTCTACGTTCACGATTAGCACCGGCGGTACCGTCAGTGCCGTTGCAAACGTCATGGGGACCGGAGCAACAGCGACCTATGTCGGGTGGGGTCCGGTGACGCGCGTACCGGGCGGGTTTGACGGTCTTCAAATCCGCACCGGGAACCCGATAAACCTGTTTGCGGCTTCCGATAAGCGCTGGCCGAAGTCGGAAGGAGGAATCCCTGCTCATATCTTGCAAGTTTCCGGTCCGGAACCCGAACTAAACCTACGGAGTTACTTTTCCGACGCCGATGGCGCCGTGCTGACTTATTCGGTCGCGTCGCAGAATGCGCAATTCGTCAGCGGACGAGTCAACGGAAGCGCGATAACTTTGATGCCAAAATCAAAAGGCGCAACTTCGCTATTCGTGACGGCAACCGACGAGGATGGATTGAGCGCGTTACAGCGCGTTGATGTCACGGTGCTTGGCGCGCCGGATCCCAATAGCTTCAATGTGGATCTGGTCTTCGTCACTCCCGTGACCGAAACCGTGCGTTCGGCAACGCGCAAAATGGCCAAACGCTGGACCGAAGTCATCACGGGCGATCTTCCAGACGTTCCTCTACTCGGGGATTTCAACGATTGCGGTTGGCGGGTTCAGGATCATCGTTTCTACGGAATAGTGGATGATCTCGTCGTCTTCGTGGAAATAGCTCCGATTTTAGGTGGAACGGGAATCGGAGGCCCGTGTGGAAAACGCGACGGCTCCTTCTTGCCGACTACCGGGCGTTTTGTACTGGATTCCGAAGCGGCCGGGTATGGTGACGGCAGCGCCTGGACAATCTTTCATGAGTTGGGTCACGTTCTGGGTATCGGAACCATATGGGCCGACCTTGGGCTTATCAAGGGTATTGGCGAAGAACCTTATTTCAGTGGCCCGCTCGCCATTGCGGCGTTCGACGTGGCTGGAGGCGTGAACTACGCGGGCGCCAAAGTGCCCGTGTCCGAGGACCTGGGTCATTGGGATGGGGATGCCTTCGGCTGGGGATTCCCGAGAGAACTCATGATGGATGGAGGAGGCACCGTGCTAAGTGCCATCACCATACAGTCTCTGGCCGACCTGGGCTATGAGGTGGACATTACGCAGGCCGAACCGTTCCAAATTGCAGGTGCCGGTAAGGCGTCCGAAGGCACATCCTCAAGTCTTCGAGACGACATTCTCAGAGGCCCGACATCCATAATCGATGAGAATGGACGTGTCTTGCGTGTCATGGACGATGGTAAATCATCCGACTCCGATTATTGAGCGAAGACTCAACCTTACCGGAAGCCGACTGCATCAGGATGTCTTCGCGTTGTTTCGATTCTTCAAGAAGGAAGGTAACCCGATGATTCCGATTAGGCCATTACTGCTGCTCGCCATGGTAACAACCTCGATTCTCGCAGGTCAGGCATCGCTCTCGTTTGGGCAGCAGTTGCGTCTGGATACGCAAATCGAGACGCCTGCGCAAAACAACAACGCACTGGAACTGCCGGAGAAACAGACCGGCGATACCATCCAGTTTCAGCTATTCGCGCCAGGTGCGGCGGGGCGTCAGATCCAGGGATATACGGTCGAACTGGCGTTGAAGGGCAAGACGTTCGCCAGCTATATTGACAGGGTGTCCGGAACGGATTTGAACGGCAGCGCGCTGCTATCCGGTGTATCGGCTTCGGGCAACCCCACGCTGTCGATGCTGTCCCTGTCCGCCGTGAGTATCCCTGGCAGCGGATATCTGGGTCAGGTGAACCTGAGCGTGAGCCGAGCGCTGGCGTCATCGGACGTGCTTTCGGTTCAACGGGCGTCGACGGCCGGCCCTGGCGGCGTGCAGAACCTGGACGTGTCGAAGTCGCTGCTGACCTTTACGCGCGCGCCGGCGTGCCCGGGCGATTTCAACGGCGACGGGATGGTGAACCTGGCTGATTTCCTGGCGTTCGCCGGCGGCTTTGGCGCCAGGTCAGGGGATGCCAACTACGATTCCAACCTGGATATGGATGGCAGTGGCGCCGTCGATCTATCGGACTTCCTGAGGTTCGCGGGGGTGTTCGGCACAACGTGCCCAACGCCCGTATCCCCTCCGGCCTCCATCATTCCCGATGAGAACCTGCGAGCGGTCATCGCGGACAGCCTTGGCAAGGCGCGGGGCGTCGAAATCGCACGTGCCGAGATGGCGAACCTTACACGCCTCGTGGTGCGGGTTTCGGACACTATTGATTTGACAGGTCTTGAATATGCCTCAAATCTATGGGATCTAAGGATTCGGGCCAACAGCGTTTCAAACCTGTCCGCGCTGTCCAACTTGACCAACCTTAGGTGGCTCGCTTTGAGCCATCTAAAGAAATTGCCGGCTGACGGATTCGATGGTCTTCAGAACCTTTCTAAGTTGGTACTGGGCTACTTGCAGATAGAAACACTGCCTGCCAACGTATTTGCCGGGCTCGATAGCCTAGAGGCGATATATGTGTATTTTTGTAGATCCCTAACGTCGTTGCCTGAGGGCGTGTTCGAAGGGCTTACCAGCCTCCGTTGGCTTTATGTGGAACATAATGGACTAACGGCATTGCCTGACGGCGTGTTCGCCGATCTTGCCGGTCTGCGAGAGTTGTGGCTGGTAGGCAACCAACTGGCCGAGTTGCCTGATGGCGCGTTCTCCAACCTTATCAACCTCGAAGTGTTAAGATTGGAGAACAATCGGCTATCTACGATGCCAGCGGACGTATTCACAGGACTCACCCGTCTTGCTGTCCTGCACCTCGGTAACAACGAACTCACGGACCTTTCTGCTTTAGCCGGGCTGAGCAACCTGACATGGCTGAACCTTGGCGGCAACGGTATAACGGACGTGTCTGGACTATCCGGATTGACTACCCTGACAGAGCTATTTCTTTACGACAACGGCATCACTGACCTGTCACCGCTGGTGGCAAACAACGGGTTGGGTTCACGGGACACAATTGACGTGAGAGGGAACCCCTTGAGCGCCACTTCAATCAACGTACACGTTCCGGCGCTCGAGGCAAGGGGAGTCAGCGTTTCGTTTGATGAGACGATCGTCTTCACGGACCCGCGAGTATATAACGGCAACGTGTTTGTCCTGCCAGTCTCAGAAGACCTTTCGGCCGGCAATCTGCCGCTGGAAAAGTACTCTACGCGCTTCTATGAATATTTCAGCGATGCGTTCGATTTTCTGGTTTTCATGCCGAGTTTGCATTGGGAGCAACTTGATTCCAAAGCGTTTGGAGGCGCCTACTATGCCAGCGTGAAGAACGAGGTGCAGGGTACAGGTCAGACGATTTACTTTGACGCTAGTTGGGGGTCAGAAGGGAAACTGCAGGGCGCGGTTTTCTTCGCGCACGCTGCAAGCTCGAAACCCGAACATACAGGTCTGGTGTGGGGACCCGGGTTGCACGAGTTGATGCATCGCTGGGCGAACTTCATCGTGGGGCCCTCGATTCCTCACTGGGACTTCACCAGCGCCAACGGCATCCTCGGCGGATTCGACATTGCAAAACTGGTGGATCATGGGGGAGGCCGCTACAGCGCTCCGAACGTCTATACCGGAGGATGGGCGCGCAATCTCAAACCGTACAGCCCGATCGAGATGTACCTGGCGGGACTCATCCCACCGGAGCAGGTGCCCGACCTCTGGGTGGCGGAAGATGGAGAAATTGTGAAATCCGGGCGTGGCGGTGACCCTGACGAATTTACGGCAAGCAAGGTCAAGACACATACGGTCGAAGATATCATCGCGAAGCATGGGAGGCGCGTGCCCGATCACACCCGGTCCCAAAAGGCCTTTCGCGCGGCGGTCATTCTGCTGGTGAGCGAGGACTATCCGGCCACCCGCAAGTTCCTGGAGGCGCTGAGCAACGACGCGTCTTTGTTCAGCCACGCTGGCGAGGATCGATTGGACGATTGGTACAATTTCTACGAAGCCACAGGCGGCCGGGCGACGATCGCCATGGACGGGCTGTCGGCGTTCAAGAGTACCGGCGCGTCAAAGCGGCCCGCGGTGCGTTCGTTCGGAACGCCGCCGCCGACCATCAAGTGTCATCTGAATCATTAGCGGAAAGGGGACCATCGGCCGGACTTCCTTAGTCGAAAAAACAGTGGGGACTCGTATCGCGTACCGCATTCCTGACAAACACAGGCCCCGCGTTTTGCGGGGCCTGTGTGTATTCCTGGACGAGCGATGATAAACCGGCTTCTTGACCCGTAACGCCGATCGTATTATCTTGCGCGCGACGAACACAAAAACAGGGAAGTTGAGAATTGCTCCCAACTTCCCGTTATTATATGGTGCGGATGCCAGGATTCGAACCCGGAACCGCCTGGTCCGTAGCCAGGTGCTCTATCCAGTTGAGCCACATCCGCACCGTTTCGATCGTCCGAAACGCCATTTTACTGGAATTGCAGGCACTTAAATTAACCAAAACCCGCGGCCGTGTCAAGGAATCCGGCGGGAAGGGACAGAATGCTCCGGTCGGATTGGGAACCGGAATTGGAAGTGAAAACACCTGAAGGAGGGAACGGTGAGCGAGATTGAATACCCCGTGTACGAGGCACGGCAGTTCTGGGGTCAGGTAAAGCGGGATGTTTTGGGGCTGGATCTTCCGGCGGACGTGTCGGACCCCGCGGAAGAAGCGGCCGCGTGGCGAGCCTGGCATGGCTATCTGGCCGGCAGGGCGGAGCCCACGTGGCACTTCGATTCGGAGCGGTTCGGCGACACCATCCGTACCCACTGGCCGGGGCTGGCTCGCGTATGGGTCGAACAGTCGGATCTGCTGATCGAAGGGAAGATGATCTATGGCGAAGATACGGTGGACTACGTGCCGGGAGTCGGCCTGGACTGGAACGCGAATCCGGAGAGGACGATGAGCTGGGGCGGGATTCACTACATGTTTATCCTGAGGTGGCCGATCCGGGCGGCGATGTTGACCGGCGAGGGGAAGTACGTCCGCGTGGTCGGGGATTGTGTGCGAAGCTACCTCGAACAAATGGACGATATCCGCGACGAAGCGCTGATAATGGGGCGTGGCGAGGAGGAAGGCGGGTTTTACGCGGTCTGGAATACGCTGTCCGTGGGGTTAAAGCTGAAAGCCCTGGGCGAAGCGCTGTACGCGCTGCGCGCCCATCCGGACTGGACCGTGGGAGACTGCCGGGCCGGTTCCATCATGATCTGGCGCCTGGCGCGGCATCTGTACGGGCAGGTGGCGTCACAGACGGCGGTGGAATGGCAGCAGCAGCTGAACTTCATCTCGTCAGGAAGCGGGGGGTTGGGCGGTGTGGGCGCGCTGCTGCCCGAGTGGGAATCCGCGGAAGACTGGCTCGAAACCGCTCGACAGATCCAGGAGGTGCTGCTCCTGTACCAGGTGTATCCGGACGGATTTCAGAAGGAAATATGTACGCAATATCATAAGACTGTCATCCGCGCGTTCGCCACACTGCAGATGATCCTTGCCCGACGCGGGCTACCGAGCTTTTACGATACCGAGCCCTTCCGGACGCGTTTTCTGGAGATGCACCGCTTCCTCGCCGAAATCCGGACGCCGGACGGGTTCACGCCGGCCATCAATTCGGCGGTGTACGCGCAGGACTGGCCGGCGTTTCTGGCGGCGGGCAATTCCTTCTTCAAGGACCCGGTGCTCCAGTGGCACATCGACCGCGGGTACCATCCGGACCTCGTACCGGTCCAGAAGGGCGGCCCTGGCTGGGGAAATACCATACTGAACGACCTGTGCGTCCCAAAACCCGATGGGTTGACCGTAAAGGCGCCCGCCCCGAACTCCCGCCTGTTTCCCGATTCCGGCGTCGCGGTGCTTCGTGACGGGTGGGATGGGGACGCGAACGTTCTGGTG
This sequence comes from Gemmatimonadota bacterium, assembly GCA_028877215.1. Lineage (GTDB taxonomy): Bacteria > Latescibacterota > UBA2968 > UBA2968 > JAAXHE01. Next base: position 72,599 of record JAPPFJ010000005.1, read on the forward strand.
CTGGATTTCGGACATCCCGAAGGCGGGCACGCGTACGGTGCGCAGGCTTCGTTTTCGGCCTGGGTGGAGGGTCGCCCCGCGGCGCTCTCTCCCGGGTCTCCGTTCGCATACAGCGATCCGGACTACATGCCCTGGTACTACAGCACGCGTGGACAGAACACGGTCTGGATCGACGGAGAGAACCAGGAATTCTGGCGTCCAGGTGACAAGCGTCGGATCTGGGGCCGACTTCTCGAGTGGCGGGATACGGAAGAAGAGACCTTGATACGCATCTCGCACGAGGGATACCTGCGCTCGAAGGGCGTACGGCACGAACGGACGGTACTGTTGAAAAAGGGAAGGTATTTCCTGATTTACGACCTGCTGGATGCCGCAAAGAGCGAGGATTCGCGAACGCTGCGCTGGACGCTGCGCTGCCCCGATGAACTTCGCGAGGCGGACAATCGCGCGGTCGTCAGCAAAGGTACTCCCGGCATCAGGCTGGCGCCCGCGTGGCCTGAATCGATCCGAAGCGTGGAAGTCGGTTGGGGCCCCAGCATGATCCCGCTGAGCTATCATCCGGATATGTCAGCGCAACGGGCGCCGGTCTGCCACGCGCGTTTCGTGCAGGAGGTATCCGCGGGACAACAGGCGCGTTTCCTGGTGCTGATGGCGTCGGGGGCGTGTTCCGACGGGTCGGTCACAGGCGACGTGGTCGACGGCGAGGTGGTGGCCACGGTAACCGCCCGGGGCGAAACGCACCGCGTCCTGTTGAAATAGCAGAGGACTTTGGAGGCAGGGCCGTGGCGACGAATGCGGGGAAATTCAAGGTTCGCGTGGAACGCAACGTGGAAGCGAAGATGCGGGACGGCGTGGTCCTCCGCGCCGACGTGGCGCGGCCCGACGCGGAGGGGAAGTTCCCGGCGCTCGTTCAGCGTACGCCGTACGGTAAGGCCGCCAATACGCACCTGGCGGAGGCGGGGTACGTCGTCGTTTCCCAGGATATGCGCGGCCGCTACGCTTCGGACGGCGTATTCACACCCAAGTTTATGCCGGGGTACCGGGACGCGGCGGACGGCTTCGATACCGTCGAGTGGGCGGCCCGCCTGCCGTACGCAAACGGAAAAGTGGGGGCATACGGGATCTCCTATCCCTCGTGGGCGTCCTGGGAACTCGCGTCCTTGAGACCGCCGCACCTGGTCGCCATGTTCAACGGGGGGTACGCCACCCGGCTGACGGACTGGGAGCTGGGCGGTGTGCTGCGCACCGGACGCGTGCAGCAGTGGCTCTTCCGGACGCTCGGCCCGGACCTGCGGCGCCGCGAGGGTCTGCCCCCGCCGCACACGCCGGCCGAGGCGGGAGAGTCGGCCGGTAAGGATAGAGAGAAGCCTCTGTGGTTCTTGCCTCTGAAGGACATGCCCGACGAGTACGCCGGCGGCTGCCGGGAGATCTGGCGTTACTGGCTGGACCACCATCACGAGGATATTTTCGATTTCCAGAAGCGGCACGGGGAAGTCGACGTGCCGGTCCTGCACATCACGGGCTGGCACGACCGGCTGGTCCTGACGGTCGATCACTTCGCGGGTATGCGGGCCAACGGCCGCACGCCGGCCGCCCGAAAGGCGCAGCGGCTGGTTGTAGGGCCCTGGTCCCACGGATCGCAGGGTCCCCGGCGGGTCGGCGAAGTGGACTTCGGGAAGTCGGCGGCCGTCGACTTCAACGCGATGATAATCCGCTGGTTCGATTACTGGCTTAAAGGTGAGTCCAACGGAATGATGCGGACCGCGCCCGTCCGGTATTTCGTGATGGGAGAGAACCGGTGGCGCACCGCGTCGGCGTGGCCGGTACCCGGGGCGAAGTCCGCGTCGTTTCACCTGGTCTCCGGCGGCTGCGCAAACACAGCCTCGGGAGACGGGCGGCTTGTGAGAAGACGTCCGCGAAAGACGGGCAGCGACCGGTACGATTACGACCCCCGCGATCCCGTGATGTCGTTGTTCTACGAGAGTTGCCAGGATGCGCCGTACGATCAGCGCCGGCTGGACGGCCGGCGGGACGTGCTTGTGTACACGACAGGCCGCCTGCGGTCCGGCGTCCGCCTGGTCGGCCGGCCGGAAGTGGTGCTGCATGCGGCCTCCAGCGCCAGGGACACGGACTTTATCGTCAAGCTGATGGACGTCCATCCGGACGGATTCGTACATCAGGTCAGCTATGGAATCGCGCGGGCGAGATTCCGGATCGGGTTTGACGATCCGCAGCCGCTGACGCCAGGGCAGATCTGTCGATACCGGATCCCGATGCTGCCCACGGCCGTACTGTTCCGTCCCGGCCACCGGATCAGGCTGGACGTGACGAGTTCGGATTTTCCGAATTTCGACCGGAATCACAACACGGGAGGCGACGATTACGGGGAAGCCGCGTTCGAGACGGCGCGCCAGGAAATATTCCACGGTCCGGTTCATCCGTCCCGGGTGGTTCTGCCTCTTGTCGGTTGACGGTCCATGGGCTTGACACCATCCGGCGGCCGGCGTATTTTGCAATCGCGTGGGAACAGGTCGTGACGCAATCGTGGGACGTCGGTTACGAGTCGCCCGACCGCTTCCAATTCACCAGGAACAGACAGAACGATGGACGATCTTTCAACCAACCGGCCGATAACGGCGCGCAGGGAGATGGTTCTGCGGGTGGGCCAGGGCGAAGGCGACCTGCGGGGTAGCGACGACAGGGTGTTGCAGGCCGGCGCGGACTATCTTCGCCGGCTGGGAGGCGGAATCCTGCAGATCCTCCCCGGTGAGTACACAATGCGCAACGCGCTCTATCTGCATCCCAAACTTACGGTCTGCGGCGAGGGCGAAGCGACGGTGCTGAAGAAGGCGCCTGGGTTCAAGACCGATCTGATTCGGGATTCGGACTGGTATGAGTCGCGCGTCGCCGTCCGGGACGCGGACGGATTCGGCGCGGGATGCGGGGTGATGCTCCGGGCGTTTCGCGGCGGAGACGGCCGCATGGAAGTCGTCAAAGACACCGTAACGGCGGTGGAAGGCAACCTGGTTTCGCTGAGCAGGCGGATCTACAAGAACATGTGGCTGGAAGAACGCGCGACCCTGGCCACGGTATTTCCGATCCTGACCGCGGAGGAAGGCGTACACGACGTCCGGGTCGAGGACCTCGTGCTCGACGGAAACCGAGAGGAAAACGAGGAGATAAACGGGAACTATTCCGGCGCGGTGTTCCTGCAGCGCTGTCACCGGTACCGGTTCTCCAATGTAACCGCGCGGAACTACAATGGAGACGGATTCAGCTTTCAGGTCTGCGATGACTTCGTCTTTGAGAATTGCGTGTCGCAGCAGAACGCCAATCTGGGGTTTCACCCCGGAAGCGGTTCGCAGCGGCCGGTGTTCCGGGACTGCCGGTCAACCGGCAACAGCCAGGGCATCTTCTTCTGCTGGGGGGTGACGGACGGGCTCGCGGAGCGCTGCATCTGCTCGGACAATCTCGACTTCGGCATTTCCATCGGACACAGAGATACCGACAACCGGATCCGTGACTGCATCATCGAGCGGAATCATAAGGTGGGCGTGCTATTTCGCGAGCCCCAGTCGGAATTCCGAGGCGCCCACCGGAACGTCCTGGTCTCCTGCCGGATTCGGGACAACGGATTTGCGGCCGACGGTACAGGCGTGGACGTTCTTGGAGAGACGCACTAGGTCGAGATTCGCAACTGCCGGATTGAAGACACGGGCGAGGGCAGACAGAGAGTCGGTATACGCATCGGCCGGCGGGCGAAGGATATCGTGTTGGGAGGGAATCGGTTCCGGAACCTTGAGGAAGACGTTATAATGGAAGGCGTCAGTGAGGCTGCTGCGACCTGAGCCGCTCCCTGAGCTTGTCGAAGGGTCGGCGCAGGGCGCAAACGAGCGCAGACAGGCCGAGTAACACGGGCATTTCGACAAGCTCAATGACCACGTTTCGACAGGCAATTTCGAAAGGCGGGCTTCCACCACCAGACAATCCATCGTGCGGCAGTGGAGTTGATTGGCGATTAATGCACCTATCCTAACAACCCTTTTTAAGGCAAAATGGCTCATCGAAATTCAGGGAGCGAACCATGGTAGAACCATTGAGTGAAGCCGAAATGAAAGAAAAGGCGATCCGGTACCTGAAAACACAATACGGCGAGGATACGGTGCGGATGGACATTCGAAATAACGGCGTGGAAGACGGCAGCGGCGTGCTGCACGTGGACTGCACCGTGAGCGTGGGCGGATCGCTGTCGGACTGGACGAAGTGGTTTACGTTCAGGCAGGGCGAGGTGATGAGCATGCGCTGGCAGATGCGGTAGCGCGCATCCGGGGGTTGTTCCGGCGTCCGCTTCCGCGGCTGTCGGATGCGTGGACCGCGGGCGCGCCTGTGACTGGAAGTCCGATCGGGGAGGACCATACGTGCCGCCAGGGAATCGCGTGGTTCGCATCGGCATGTTGAAGGCGATGCCTGCCAAGTGGGACGTTGAAGCAAACTGGGCCGTGTTCGAGGAGGAGTTCGCGCGGCATCGCGATTTCGGACTGGATGTCTTCGTCACGCCCGAGTGTTTCCTCGACGGGTACGCCGTGACAGAGGCGGATTGGACCGTCCCGAAGTTCCGAAGTGTGGCTCAGACCGTGGGGGAGAGTCAATACCTCCGAAGAGTACTGGATCTGGCCAGGCGCTCAAAAACGCATATCGCGTTCGGATTTACTGAAGCGAAGCACGGCCGCTTCTACAACGCGGCGCTGCTGGCGGGCCGCAACGGCGAGATTCTGGGCACCTATTACAAGACGCATCTGCAGAACCAGGACCGTCGCTTCGCAGCGGGACAGGATCTTCCGGTTTTCGAGCTGGACTTCGGGACCGTGGGCCTGGCCATCTGTGCCGACCGGCGATGGCCGGAGACCGTGCGCGTACTCCGTTTGAAGGGCGCAGAGGTCTGTCTTATGCCCACGTACGGGATGTCGCACCTGGATAATGAATGGTGGATGCGCACCCGATCCTACGAGAACCAGATGTTCGTCTGTTTCGCCCATCCCGCCGTGGCGTTCATCGCCGGGCCGACGGGTCAGCTCGACGCGAAACTCCAGTCGAGCGTGCCCGATGTACTGGTCCACGAGATCGACCTTGCGACGGCGACCGGCGGGAACCATCTGAAAGACCGGAGGCCGGAGCTGTACGGTGTTCTGTCGGACGCGACCCATCCATCCCGCCAGGCGCCGTTTGAGCCGTCCACAGCCGAAGGCGTATGGAGGGAACGACATGACTGAGGGCAGGTTGGGCGTCGCGATCATCGGCTGCGGGAATATGGGGAGCACCCACGCGCGGTTGCTTTCCGGCTTTGACGACGTGTCTCTGCGCGTGCTGGTGGATACCGACGAGGACGCGGCCAGGTCGCTGGGCGCCGAGGTCCGCGCCGCGGGAGTGAGCACGGAGTTCCGGCGGGCGTTGGACGATCCGGCCGTCGACGTCGTGTTCATCTGCACGCACCACCATCTCCACGCGCCCATGTGCGTGGCGGCAGCGGAAGCCGGCAAGGACATCTTCTGTGAGAAGCCGCTGGCGATTCGCGCTGAGGACTGCACGGCGATCGCGAATGCCGTGCGTGCGGCAGGCGTCAAATTCCTGACAGGCTTTCAGGCGCGGTTCTCGCCGTTCTTCCTGAGGTTGAAGGAGGCCGCGCCCCGTCCGTGGTTGACGATCGGGCAGTATATCGACCCCAGATGGGGAGAGCAGAGCTGGGCCAATGATCCGGTTGCCGGCGGCGGCAACGTACTCAGCCAGGGGTGTCACTGCTTCGACGCGGTCCGGTTCCTGAATCCGTCAGAAGTCGTATCCATCTACGCGGCGGGCGGAAACTATCACCATCCCTCGCTGCCCATTACCGATGCGGTTGCGTGTACATTGCGGTTTGAAGACGGTGCGGTTGCCAATGTCGCGATCGGGGACGTGGGCAGACCGGCGTTGATGGGTAAAGCGGCCTATCAGGTCTTCGCCGGCCAAACGACGGCCAGCCTTTTCAACTACCACTGGAATCCCGAGATTCGACTGTGGGGCGCCCAACCCGACCGGCTGACCGTCGACGATATTCCGGGATGTGACGATACGGACTTCGCACATGGGTATACCCAGCAGATGCGCGCGGTCGTGGACTGGTCGCTGGGGGACGTGGACCCCGCGAATGCGGCGAAATTGGACGACGGTGTCAGGGCGACAATGCTCGCGCTGCAGGCCGTCGAAGCAATTCGTACGGGTGAGGTGCAGGAATTGAACTGGTGATAGACGCCGGCAGGAGAGTGAACCTTGATTCGTAACGTTTCGTGGACGTTAACGGGACCTCTCCCCCCGGCCCCTCAGAAGCGGGTAGACGGAAGACGGTAGAGGGGGAGAAATCCGGGTAGACGGGAGACGTAAGACGGTAGAAGATATCCTTGCCGGCCAATTGATCCCTCCTTGCCTCCGGCACGAAGAGAAACCTCACAAGGCAGGTAATCTCTAACCTCTACCGGCTCCCGTCTCACCGCTTTTGATCTACCGTCTCCCCGCATTCAGGCTCTTTGTGGCCAATTTGACTGTTGTCTTTTTTAGAAATGAGGTAAAGGAATGAGCTACGGTGTCGGATTGTTGGGAAACCGGGCCCATCAGATGAGCTATGGCCCAATCCTGGAAGCGCGGCAGGATTGTCTGATTGTCGCGGCTGCGGAACACAGGGCTGACAAGGCCGGGCCTCTCGAGGAGCGTTTCGGCGTCGCTTGCAGCGCGGACTACGACGCGGTGCTGGAAGATCCTGACGTGCATATCGTTTCCATTGCTACCGACTTTTATTTAAAACGACCCCTGATTGCCAGGGCGGTTGCGTGCGGAAAGCACGTTCTGGTGGACAAACCGATCTCACGCACCGTTCGGGAAGCCAGGGAGATTGCGCACGCGGTCGAGGGCACGGGGATCAGGGTCGTGTTGGCCTACCCCATCCGTTGCCAGCCCGGGCTCGCGGCCCTCGCCCGGGGAATCCGTTCCGGCGCCTATGCGAATATAACGTCCTACACGCATCTGTTCGTTCGGCAGTTCGAGGACAGCGACCTGATGCAGTACGTGAGCTACCCCACGCCGGTTAACGTGAACGGCGGCGGCGAACTGATGAATCTGGGCAGTCACGCGGTGGACTACCTGCAGCACCTGTTCGGTATGCCCCGGCGCATCTTCAGCAGCATGCGGAATGCCTATTGGGACGAATACCAGGCATTCGGGACGGAAGATATGGCGACGGTCGTGTGCGAGTACGGCGAATTCGTGGCGACGCTGGTGACCGGCAGGAACAAGCTCGACGAGGAGGGGCCGCCGGCGAACGCGGTGGATGTGACCGCACAGGGCCACTGGATCCACGCGGAGCCCGATACATTGCTGGTGAATGGCGTGTCGATGGAATTGACGCCGGCGCCCGTGGAGTATTCGGATGCGTGCGTGCAGGAGCTGATCGACTGTATCGAAGAGGGCCGGGACCCGGTCATGGGCGTGGCCGACGGTCTGGCGGTTGCGGAGATGACGACGGCGGCCTACCAGTCGGCACAGACGGGCGAGTTCGTGCCGTTACCCCTCGAAGACGAGAACCATCCGATGATCGATCCCGACGAACAGGTGGTCGAGAGATTTCTGGACTGACGGTTCCGGGAAGGTCAACCTGGAATGGGTGCGTCAGAGGACGCCGGAGATGAAAATGATCGGCCCGGGAGGAAAGCTTCCGGGCCGTTTCAGTCCATCAGGCGGGCATTGTACTGGCGGGGGCCGGGCCGATAGCCGGAGTAGACGCCCGGGTCAAACGGCGCGGGCGTGTAGACGTAGACGGAGTCCGACCAGGGATTGTACACCAGCAGGTCCTCGCGATCGTCGCCGCAGAGGTTGGCGGGAACGGCGTGATACCAGCCCATTTTCTCGGGACCGGCCGGCGGCGGCAGATCCGGAAGAATCACCGCGGGATCGCCGTTGCCGTGGAAGAGCATCCCCCCGTTATACAGCATTGCGGGCGCGTCGAATCCGTTCCAGAAGACCGTTTCCATACCGGTTTCGTTCGGCGAACGGTTGAGTCGGAATCTACGGACGATCCTGCCGCCGTTATCCGCCAGCAGAACGTCAGGGTGGTGTCCGAGATAGCGAATAGCCATTTGAGGCGCGGGTTCGTCCGGAAGGAAGGCGGCCACCCTGACTTCCTGTCCGTGCGGGACGTTGCCCTCCCCAAGCGCCAGAACGACACCACCATCCGCGTCCAGGACGTGACCGCCGCCGGAGCAGATGGCGCGCACGCGTCCGTCGTCCCACGGCTGGATGCATACGGAGTCCATATTCGGGGCGAGTTGACGCTCCCACCGGGGAGCGCCGTCGGGGTCCAGGATATAATAGCCTCCCAGGACCTCGTCCCGACCGTCGCCGTTGAGGTCGCCCACGGCCGGAAGGTACGCGGAACAGCGGCTGTATTCGTTCCACGGGATGATGTATTCCCAGAGCAGGTCCAGGCGATGGTCGAACGCCAGGACCCGTTCGCCCAGCTTGACCACGATATCCTGGGGAACGGCCGTGCCTCTGAGGTTGGCAATGAACAGGCGCTGATGAAACCAGTTGGCGCCCCAGCCGCGGCAGGCCTTCAGAATCTCCGGCCGGGATTCCTGCTTCAACGCACCCGTTGCGCCCTCGCGTATCTGGATCGTGACATCCCCAAGGGACTCTCTGGCCGTGACGCCGTCCGGGCGATGGAAGAAGCAGATCACCTCGCTACTGCCGTCCGCGTCCACGTCGTGGATGGACACGGACGCGGGCCGGAGGGGCTGGGCGCCGCCTCCGCCGTGGCGCCAGAGAATCTCCCCGTCGAGGGTAAAGGCGCCAAGAAAGCAGGGCTTGAGTTCACTTCCCGCATCGCAGCGGTAGACCAGCAGATCGGGACGGCCGTCTCCCGTCAGGTCTCCCAGCCGGATATCCCCGCCGAAGCGCAGGCTCCGACCCTCGAATCCGGCGTCCGTCAGGAGCGCGCCTGGAATCCTGACTCGCCGGTGAAGGATGGCCGGGGCGGCGTCGAGCATCATCCGGGTCCCCGGCTCGAACGAAGGACAGGCATGTAAGCTGTCTCCGGGTGTTGTCGTGCCGGGACGGACTAATCCTGCGGGCTGGCTTCGTGCTTGCGCCGAAGCCTGAGCACGCGCTCGAATTTTTCCGACAGGCTCTCTCCCGGGCGGGAAAACCGAAGCATGGTTTCGTGGGACATCACCATCATGGTGCCAAGTTCCGGGTCGGGATACCGGCAGAAGCTGTGCTTGACTTCCTCTCCGGTAACGCAGCAGTGAGTTTCAAGCGGGTATTCGAAATCGCCGTCGAGCAGGCTGCCCGATTTGGATCCGACTTCCGACTCGTTATCGGCTGGAAGCTTGTAGTCGGTATAGAACTGATTCTTGTCTGACATTGGATCTGGACTCCTTGAGGTGGGTTGCCTGATTGCCGACGGGTCTTCCTTAACCCGAAGAGGCGTCCTTAACAACGATGGTTCCAGCGCGCGAACGACAGCGGGGAAAAATATACCGGTAGACCGCTGATTGTCAACAGAAACAGACGAAAACGGGGGAGGCGTGCCCGGGAGCCGCGGGTGCCGCCGCGCATTGGATGTGTCGGCAGCGAGTTGCGTTCAACCGGTCAAACCGGTGCTCTGCGCGGGATTCGCTGAGTTCTCGAACGTGCAATGGGCTTGATTTCAGGGACCGGAATTGCTTACTTTCCTGTCAACGTCCTCACGTGCCGGCCGTGACTCCTGCACCCGGCGGAGCGAAGTGGATTTACCGATCCGCGATGGCGCCGGCGGGCGTGCCGTGACGGATCGGTTGGCATGACGTCAGTGAGGAGGCGCGGCCGGCGCCACGGTCGGACAGAGGCGCATTTGCGCTGGAGGGTACATGGATATCGATCTGCTGCTCACATGGTTCCAGACAGCTTTGCTTATACTATACAGTGTGACGCTCGGACTGCTGTTGATCTTCAGTCTTCACCGGCACGTGATGGTGCGGCTGTATTTCAAGAATCGGCGCAAGCGGCCGGTCCCGATTTGCCGATTCGACGAGTTGCCGGCGGTGACGGTGCAGTTGCCCATCTACAACGAACTGTACGTGGTTGAGCGGCTGATCCGGGCGGTGGCGGACATGAACTACCCGCGAGATCGTCTGGAAATCCAGGTTCTGGACGATTCGACCGACGAAACGACGGAAGTGGCGAAGCGTTGCGTGGCGGAGTTGCGGGAGGCGGGGCACGACATCGTCTACCTGCATCGCACCGAACGAACGGGGTATAAAGCCGGCGCTCTCGCCGAAGGTCTGCGGGTCGCCAGGGGCGAATACATTGCGCTGTTCGACGCCGACTTTCTGCCCCCGGGTGAATTCCTCAAGAAGACGATTCACTATTTCACCGATGAGGGCGTAGGACTCGTGCAGGCCAGGTGGGAGCACCTCAACCGCGATTATTCGCTGCTCACGCAGGTGCAGGCGATATTCCTCGACGGGCATTTTATGATGGAACACGGCGCCCGCAGCAGAGCCGGGCTGTTTTTCAATTTCAACGGCACGGCAGGCATCTGGAGAAGGCAGTGTATCGAAGACGCGGGGGGATGGGAGAACGACACGCTGACGGAAGACCTGGACCTGAGCTATCGGGCCCAGTTGGCGGGCTGGCGCTTTCTGTTTCTGGACGACCTGGCAGCGCCGGCCGAATTGCCGGTGGAAATGAACGCGTGGAAGACCCAGCAGTTCCGCTGGTCCAAGGGCTCCGCGCAGACGGCGCGTAAACTCGTCGGACGCGTTCTGCGCGCGAGCCTGCCGTGGCGGGTGAAGCTCGAAGCGCTGATCCATCTGAACGGCAATTTCGCCTATTTGCTGATGGCATTGCTGGCGGCGCTGATCTTCCCCGCGGTGCTCGCCCGCCTGGATCTGGGGTGGTTCCGGGTCGTGTTCGTCGACATTCCGCTGTTTGTTTCCGCGACAGGGGCGGTCTCCCGGTTCTATATCTATTCACAGAAGGAACTCTATCCTGACTGGAAGCGCCGCATCAAATATATGCCCTGCGTACTCGCCGCGGGTATGGGGATCTCGTTCAACAACGCCCGGGCCGTACTCGAGGCGCTGGCAGGCCACCAGACGGAGTTTCGGCGCACGCCCAAATACCAGGTCGTGGACCGCGGGGATACCTGGCGCGGCAAGCGGTACGCGGTGCACAAGAACCTGCTGTCTCTCCTGGAACTCGCCGTTGGGTTGTATTTTCTGTGGGTGATCGGCTTTGCGATCGACAACTCGATCTATTTCCCGGTCCCGTTTCTCGCGCTTTTCGGCCTGGGTTTCTTTTACGTGGGGTGGATGTCAATGTTCCAGGGGCGTTTTCAACGGCTGCGTACGGCGCTCTCCAGAACCGAAGCCCCCGCGGCGGATTGAGACCTCCCTATCATCAACGAATTCCGGGGCCCGGCGAGGCAGCTGACGCCGGGCCATTGTCTTTGCCGTCGCGGGATCGAATAGCGTGACGGCTGGCCAGCCACCCGGCTTCGGCTGAGCTGCCTTGCCTTTTCGCCCCGTCACGCTTCTCTTATGGGGCTTTGTTCTTGTTTATCCATCGGGTTACACTATATTTATTGAGAGCCGGCGGTCCGTTGACCATGCGGAATTCCCAATTATGGCGCATATCGGACGTTTTTTCGCGAATCGCTATACCCTCGCGTACGGGGCGGCACTGGCCGTTCATCTGTTGTTCTTTGTCTTCTACGTGCCCCTCTTGAGCCTTGTACCGCAATCGCGTATCGATCCGCCTGCCCACGAGTCGAGTCCGATGTTCTTCGAGTTCGTCGAGTTGCCCCACACGGCGCCGGACGAACGGCCGCCGGAATCGACAACCTTACGGTCCGACCGTGCCTCCCGGGCCAGGGACCGGCACGAACTGGAACTGCCGGAATCCCACCTGCCCTACGTCGACGGTCTCGTGCAGTCCCCGTCGCAGCCCCGAACCGGAATCGGCCGGGAGGGCGAAAGGGGTAAGCGGGGCGAGGCCGATGCCGACGTGGAAGTCGACCGGAGTCTGCGCGCCGATGCCAAAGACGAGGCGGTCTCCACGGATTCCGCGCCGATCTTGAAGCAAAGGAACGCGTGGTCACCCGAACCGTCGAAGAGCGCATTGTTCGGACGTCCGGACGCGCCCGGCGTCATACCGATGAAAAACCTGCAGAGTCACGCCCTCGAGCAGGGGGGGCTGCAGCTCAGTACGTATGACTGGGAGTTTGCGCCGTATCTGGCCTATCTCAAACGCCACGTCGGAGACCATATTCATCCGCCGGCTGCATTTACGCAGTTGGGACTGATCCAGGGCAAAACGCGGCTGAGATTCAGGATTATGCCTGACGGCAGCCTCGTGAAACTGGAGGTTGTCGACTTCGAAGGCAGCCCGTACCTTCGGGATACCAGCACTCGCGCGGTAGAGCTGTCGGCCGATTTCCGACCTCTGCCGGCGCACTTTCCGGACGACTATCTGGAAATTTCCGCCCTGTTTCACTATCTGATACTCGATTCCCGTTAGCGTCAATTCAAAAAAAGACAATAATCAAATTGGCCACAAAAAGCACAATAGACACAGAAGGTAACTGTGCAAAACGCGGGATAGATTTCGTCCGGAAGGACATGTTTCCGTTCACGCCCAGAGACCTGGTGTATCCTGGTAATCCGCCTTCTAATCGCCTTAATTAATAAGCACATATTCGAATTAACGTCCACGAAGATATACGAATCCAGGTTAACACCGGAGCTGCCGCATGGGATGGGAGCTGTTCGAGCAGGGGGGTCTGATGATGTATCCCCTTTCTCTGTGTTCGATCCTCACCCTGGCCATCACGCTGGAACGGGCGTTCAGTCTGCGCCGCCATCGGATCATTCGAGGAGAGATCGTCAGCGTGATCGAGAACATAAAGGGTCCCGAGGACATCGGGCTTGCGGTCTCGGTCTGCAACCAGTACGAAGGACCGTTCGCCCAGGTTGTCCGCATAGGTCTGGAGAGCCGCTACCTGCCCCCTGAAGAAATAAGAGAAAGTATTGTCGATCAGGGCCGACAGGAAATGGGAAAGCTGCAGAAGGGGATCGTTGTTCTGGAGACCGTGGCCAGCGTTTCTCCGCTTCTGGGGCTGCTGGGTACGGTGCTGGGGATGATCAAGGTCTTTCGGGAGATTTCGGAAGTCGGCGTCGGACAGGGCAACCTGCTCGCGGGAGGTATCGCGGAGGCGATCCTGACAACCGGAGCCGGGCTGTTTATCGCGATACCATCCCTGGTTTTCTTCAATTATTTCAGCAGCAAGGCGGAGAGTCTGGTCCTGGAGATCGAGAAGTATTCCAACGCGCTTCTGAAGAAGCTTCGGGGCTTCCAGGATAAGGGACCGGAAGGATAAAGGACGGCGGCATGCAGTTTTATCAGAAACCGAAACGTCGGCCGTACATCAATATCACGTCGCTGATCGACGTTCTCTTCCTGCTGCTTACGTTTTTTCTCGTGACGACGTCTTTCATCGAGCAGTCCGCATTGAAGGTGGAACTGCCGTCCATGGAAAACGCGGACCGTGTCCAACAGCCGAAACGCTTTGTGCTGGACGTGGCTCCGGACGGCGGGATCCAATACGACGGCCAGCCGGTCGAACGCGCCGCGCTGGGCGTCCGGTTGCAGACGGCTTCGGACGAGATCAACGCCTCCGGCGGCCTTGTGTTGCGCGCCGACCGTAACCTCCCCCACGGGGATGTGATGGGCGTTCTGGATATTATACGGGGAGCGGGGATCACGCGTTTCGTAATCGCGACGGCGACTACCGGTCCCGGCTGAGTCTCCCTTGCCGGGACCAGGTACTACGGGAGGATGCATGTTCCGATTTCAACGATGGTGCGTCGTTGGCGTTATTGCGGCTTTAACAGGGTGCGGAGAGGGTGAAAGAGGTCCGGCACGCCGCGGCGAGCAGCGCCGGGGCGCGGCGGTGCCGGTAAGGGTCGAACCCGTGAATCGTCGAGATATTTCGAGTTCAATTCTGGCCAATACAACGCTGGAGGCGTTTCAGTGGGTCGAGGTGCGTTCCAGGGCGTCCGGCCAGGTTGTGGAGATCCTCAAAGAAGAGGGTGACCGGATAAACGTGGGCACGGTGCTGGCGCGTCTGGATTCCGAGGAGCCGGCGCTTCAGGTCAAACGCATGGAGGTGGCCTACCAGGAGGCGCGCCGCGCCTTCGAGCGAGACGAAAAGCTGTATAAACGGGAACTCCTGAGCAAGGAAAGGCACGAGAGTTCAAAAGGGCAGATGGACCGGGCGCAAACCGAGCTGGAACAGGCGCGGCTGAACCTGAGCTACACCTCAATTGTCTCGCCGCTGGCAGGCACGGTGACCATTCGAAGTGTGGAGGTCGGCAACGTGGTCACCGCGAATCAGGCGGTATTCTCGGTGGCCGACTTCGACCCACTGCTGGCGCGCATCCGGATTCCGGAAAAGAACATGGGCAAAGTGGCGATCGGTCAGGGCGCCAGGGTTTCGGTGGAATCCGCTCCGGGCCGGCTGTTCCGCGGCGTCGTGAAAATGATCAGTCCCGTTGTGGATCCGGAAAGTGGAACCATTAAGGTCACCATCCGGATTCCGGGCGGCGGAAACGGCATCCTCCGGCCCGGGATGTTCGCATCTGTACATATCATCACCGAGGTGCATCGGAATACGCTGGTGATTCCCAAGAAAGCGCTCGTTCACGAGGGCGAAGTAAATCAGGTGTTCGTATACGAACGGGACGGCGACAAGAGTGGGGGAACGGCGGTCCGCAGGAAGGTGGAAATGGGGTTTTCCGACAACGAGTACCTGGAGATCCTGAATGGCCTTACTGAGGGCGAGCAGGTCATCACCGTCGGTCACGAAGGCCTTCGCCCGGGTACGGCCGTGCGTCTGGTCGGCGAGGGGGTTCCGGCAACCACCGCGGCCGGGGCGCGGAAGGGAGGCGGCCGCCCTGACGGCGATGATAATCAGATGAAAGCGATGAAGGAACGGATGTTCGCCCGGTTTCCCGATCTGAAGAAGGCATACGACGCACGTGTCAAGGGAGACCCGGATCTCGCGACAAGCGGCGAAAAATGGCGTGCGTTCATGGGTGAAATGCGGCGGAAGGGCGTCCTGCCGTCCAGAGGCGGGAGACCGCAATGAAGCTGATCGCATTCTCGACGCGCCGTCGGGTGACGGTTACGATGTTTGTCGTCGCCGCCGTGATTTTCGGTCTGGTTGCGTTCCGTCGGCTTTCGATCAATCTGCTGCCTGATATAACGTATCCCACGCTGACCGTTCGCACTGAATACGATGGCACGTCCCCGTCGGAGATGGAACGTCTGGTGACGGAGCCGGTGGAGGGTGCCGTAGGGGTGGTGACGAATGTCGTCCGGGTGAGTTCCACGTCCCGTCCGGGAGTTTCCGAGGTGGTCGTGGAGTTTTCCTGGGGTACGGACATGGACTTCGCATCGCTGGACATCAGGGAAAAACTGGACCGGTTGCAACTCCCGCAAGGGGCGGAAAAACCGGTCCTGCTGCGTTTCGATCCATCGCTGGATCCGATCATGCGGATAGGGCTATATGGTCCCGAAGGTCTGGTCGCCCTTCGTTTGTTGGCCGAGGACCATATCAAACTGGACCTTGAAAGCCTGGAGGGCGTCGCCGCGGCGCGCGTGAACGGAGGGCTTGAAGAGGAAATACAGATTGAACTGGATGAACCCAGGCTCGCGTCACTGCGCATCCCGGTTCAGCAGGTCGTCGCGCGTCTTGGACAGGAGAACGTGAACCTGACCGGCGGTCAACTGAAGGACGGCGAGGCGGAGTACGTCGTGCGTACCGTCAACGAGTTTCGTTCGGTGGAGGAGATTCGGGATATCGTTGTCGGAGAACGTCAGGACGCCGCGATTACCCTCGCCGACGTGGGCCGCGTCTTCAGGGGACACAAGGAGCGTAGGGTCGTCAACCGAATGAACGGGCGCGAGAGCGTGGAACTGGCCGTCTACAAGGAGGGCGACGCCAATACCGTGACCGTGGCCGCGCGGGTAAACGGGGCGCTGGAGCGTATCGAGAAGGAGGCCGGCGCCTTGCCGGCCGGCACGCGTATCGAGGTGGTCTTCAGTCAGGCGACGTTTATCAGGGCGTCTGTCGCCGAAGTACTCAACACGGCAATCATGGGCGGGGTTCTGGCCGTGCTGGTGCTTTATCTGTTCCTTGGCAATCCCGGAAGCACCGCGATAATCAGCCTTTCAATTCCGATTTCCGTCGTTTGCACGTTTCTGCTGATGTTCAGCTCGGATGTCAGCCTGAACATCATGTCCCTCGGCGGATTGGCGCTGGGCATCGGGATGCTGGTGGACAATTCCATCGTCGTACTGGAGAGCGTACAGCGGTACCGCGAGGAGGGACTGTCGTCGCCCGAGGCAACGGTGAAGGGAGCCAGTGAGGTGGGGAAAGCGGTGGTGGCTTCCACCCTGACCACGATCTGCGTATTCGTGCCCATCGTGTTTGTGGAAGGGATCGCCGGTCAGTTGTTCAGAGACCAGGCGTTGACCGTCACGTTCTCCCTGGTGGCCTCCCTGCTGGTGGCGCTCACCCTGATTCCCATGCTGGCGTCCTTTGACTTCGGTCGGAAGGCTGCGGCGCCGGGGACGGCAACCGGCCTCCCGCGTCCCGGCTCCACCCCGGGTCTGACAACGGGGTTGGGCATTCTCCTTCGGGCGGGCAGGACGCTGGTTAACGGGGTAGTCACCCTCCTGAGCCCGGTTTTCTGGATCTTCGAACGGGCATTGGGCGGCATTTATCGAATCTACCCGAGAGTGATCGGCTGGGCGCTCGGACATCGCGCGGTGGTGCTCTTTGTCGCGCTTGCGCTTGCGGGGGTGTCGGGATTGCTGGCCGGTCTTCTTGGCAGCGAGTTGATTCCGGAGATGAGTCAGGGCGAGTTCAGTATCTCCGTGGCCATGCCGGTGGGTACCCCTCTCGTTGCCACCGAACGGACGATTCGAGGCATGGAACGGATCGTTCAGGCTCAGCCGGAGGTGGAACTGGTTTACAGTACCGTCGGTCTGAGCGGGTCGTCCGATGGCGCCGCGGGAGAGGAGCGCGAGAACGTCGGTCAGATTCAGGTAGCGTTGAAAGATGGCATTATACGGGCGCGGGAAGATGACGTAATGGACAGGCTGAGGCGTGCGTTCCACGGGATACCCGCGGCAGAGTGCAAATTTGCCCGCCCTTCGTTTTTTTCATCGCGTACGCCTGTCGAGGTCGAGATATCGGGATACAACCTCCGTACTTTGCAGACGCTTTCGGATGAACTGGCACGCAGGCTGGAGGACGTCCCCGGTCTCGTCGACGTCAAGACTAGCGCGGAGGGCGGCAGTCCTGAGGTACAGATCCGATTCAATCGGAAGTGGGTCGCGCAGATGGGGACAAGCATCAACGAGATCGGCAGTCTCGTAAGGAACAAGATCCAGGGGGAGGTGGCCACGGAGTTCGCCCAGGGCGAAAGGAAGGTGGACATTCGCGTACGTGCGGATGAACGGCACCGGGCCACGGTGGAAGACCTTAAACGCCTTATCGTGAGCCCGGCGGGGGCGTCGGCCCCAATCCCTCTCGCCGTTGTTGCCGACCTGTCTGTCGAAATGGGGCCTGCCGAGATTCTGAGGGCGGATCAGGAGCGGGTCGCGGTCGTCTCCGCAAACCTCGAGGGACGCAGCCTGAGCGAGGCGGTGGCCGACATTGAGAACGTGATTCGTGACATGGTCTATCCTCCTGATTACCATGTCAAGATCAGCGGCCAGAATGAAGAACAAAAGCGGTCGTTCGAGAGTATGCAGCTGGCCATTTTGCTGGCGGTATTCCTGGTATACCTGGTCATGGCTTCACAGTTCGAGTCGCTGGTCCATCCATTCGTTATCATGTTCTCGATTCCCTTCGGCCTCGTCGGTGTGGTCTGGATGTTGCTGGCTACGGGCCAGACGGTGAGCGTGGTGGTTCTGATCGGGCTAATTATGCTGGCGGGAATCGTCGTGAACAACGCGATTGTATTGATCGACTATATCAATGCGCTTCGCCGGGATCGGGGAATGGGGAAGCGCGAGGCCATTGAGCGCGCATGCCAGGTAAGACTGCGCCCCATTCTGATGACCACGTCTACGACGGTGCTTGGATTGTTGCCCATGGCCCTTGGCATCTTCGACTTCAGGCCGTTCGTGGCAAACGTGGAATCTGGTCTGGACAACGTATTGTCCGGCGGGGCCTTGAATTACATTATGGGTGCACTGAACGTCGTCTTCCCGGTGGGTCAGGGCGCGGAAATCCGCGCGCCGATGGCGATTACCGTAATTGGCGGCCTCGTAATCTCGACGCTGGTCACGCTGGTACTGATACCCACGCTCTATTCGCTTGTTGACCGCAAGAAATAGGTGCCCTGGCAGGTGAGGATATGGAGTCGGGTGCGGAAAAGGGTCCGGAGGACATCGCCTACGAGAACCGCGTTCGATCCAGTTCGCTGTCGGAACTGGAGGACATGTTCGCGCACGTGGACAGCGGGGAATATCCGCTGAGGGCGCGTGAATTGCTTGAGGAGATCGAACGGCGGCGGGCGGGTCTGGAGCGCCGGCCCGACCGGCAGGCCCTGTCGAAGGCGGCGCCGGCCGGCATGCCGCGGCGTCTCTGGGCAAGCTTGATTGATCTCTTCATTCACCTCCTGATTCTGGGTGCGTTATTTCTCGCAGGTTGGTCGGTGCTTCAGCTTGTATCGAGCCTCGGGAGCGACGGGTGGGCGGCCGCTACCGTCTCAGCACGCCGGGGTCCGTCGCCGCTACGGCAGTTCGGCGCCGGACTGCTAGCCGGCGATTCGGCGGCGTGGAAGAACGGAGAGAGGTGGTTGCAGGTGGGCCTGGTTACACTGTGTTTTCTGGTTTTCAGGGCGATGCTGACGGTGCCGGCGTGGGGGCGCGCCGGACGTACGCCGGGAATGCGGGAGGTCGGCATCCGGCTTGTCCGGACGACTGGGGAACCCGTCGGGGTAACGCGGGCGCTGATACGGTTTTGGGGGCAGTACCTGCTATTCGGGCTGACGCTGGGCGTCAGCACCTTCTGGATGATCTGGGACCCGCGAAGGCAGTCGCTTCACGACAAGCTGTCGGAAACGTGCGTAGTGCGGGTGCGCCGCACGTGGGAAGAGACCGACGAAAACCGGATCTGCGATCAGGCGAATACGGCCTGACGATTTCGGGTTGCCTTTCGTCGCCTATATTGTTATACTGTCCTGGTGTCCTGTCCCAAGAATGCCTCGCCATTCTCCCGCCGATTCATACCGTCTCCCGGCGTTGCTTGTACTGAGCTTGTCGAAGTGCTTTCTCTCGCCGACCATACGCCGGTCGGAGGCGCTGGTTTCTAAGCCAGTGGAAGGATGGGAGACGGGCGACTCGACGGCCGAATTCTGGCGACTTTATTCCGGGACAGAACGTTGACTTTTCCTCCATGGTTACCGCCCTGCTGCCGCACCTGCCTCCCGCAATGACGTCATTTCCCGGCATTTTCAAACCTCAGGTATCAGTCGAACAGCCCCGGGTCGCGCACCATCGTGGGCAGGTACCAGTGTCTGAGGAGAAACCGCGAAACTTTAGGACGATTCATGCTGTCTAACTCTACTGACAGGCGGGAGAACGGTTTTCGATTTGCAGGAGTCTGATTATGCTTAAGCGGGTCCCGCAGGCCCTTTGCTGTCTGCTTGCGGTTGCGGTCGGACTGACGGCCGAGCCGGTTCAGGCGAAGTCCTTCTTTACGTCACGTCGGACATTCGGCGTGCTGTTTCTGGGCGGAAGCGCGTTTACGGCCAAGAAGGCCGTTGATTTCCGCCGGGACGCCAACCGGACTTATGACGATTACAAACTTGCCCGTACTTCCGAAGAAGCGGAGCGTCTGTTCGACCGTACGAGTGATTACGACACCAAGAGCAAAATGAGCGTCGGGCTATCTATCGTTCTGCTGGCCAGTGGGTTGCGCCTGATTCTTTCAAGCGGTGTGGACGACAACCCCGTTAAGATACGTCCGAAAAGGAAGCTCAACGTGGACCTGACGAGCGACGTCAACAAGCGAATGGTCAAAGTCGCCGTCAAAAGGCAATTTTAGTCGTGGCGGCCGTTGTCGTCTTCCGGTCGGCTGCACAGATCCGCAGTTTTTGCGCAATAAGAAGCTGTTTTAAAATTACCGGTGAGTTCCCGAGCGCGAGCGAAAGAGTGGCGGCCAAGGCGGGTGAAGCCGGCTATGAGAGGCGAGCAAGCGCAGCCTCGACCTCGTAAGACGGGTGGCTTTGCCCAACGCCGGCCGGCGCTTTTGCAGCCGCGCGAAGACCGCTGGGAGTTTTAAAACAGCTTCTAAGGAGAGGTTTATGGCGCGTTGGAAATTCAGCCCGATCCGACTCGGAGTGTGGGGCATGATGGCCATTGTACTGGCTGGGGCGGGGCGTTGCGGTCGCGAACGGGAGAACCCGGTCGATCCGAATTTTCCCGGCGGCGGAACACTGCAACCCCCCGGAAACATTCGCGCACAGGGAGACATCGGCCGAATTCTGTTGACATGGGACGCGGTGAAAATCAATGAACTCGCGGGATACGGCGTGTGGCGCGCCGCATCGGCCACAGGCGATTACACCCGGCTGCGCGGCGAGTCGAACGATGCGAATATAACCACCGGCCGCACGGTCTTTGTCGATTCCACGATGGAGGTTTCTGCTTCCAGGGTCTATTTTTACAGAATTACCACCGTGGATGTCAACGGACAATCCAGCGACAGGTCCGCCTTCGTCAGCGCCGAGGTGCGCGAAGACAAGAGGCCGCCGGCTTCTCCTGCGAATCTTTCCGCCGTCAGAGACGAAAACACCGGTCGCGTGGCGCTCTTCTGGGATGCGCCCAAGGTGGACGCAGACAACCAGGACCTGACCGGGCTGGACGGTTACCGGGTATTCAGGGCGAAAGACTCCGAAGACGCCTATGTCCTGATTGCCACGGTTCCCGCCTCCCAGACGACGTATATGGATACAACGCAGGTGGATACGGACGTCAGGTATTTCTACCAGGTTTCCGCAGTCGACAGGTTCGACAACGAAAGCGCGCGCTCCCGCTCCGTTTCGGTGAGTGCGGCGGAGACCGGGATAGCACCGCCGGGCGGCTTGCGGACCGTAGGCAAAGTTGGCAAGATCGAATTGCATTGGAACCCGTCGAACGAAGATAACCTCCTGGGTTACCTGGTTTTAAGGTCGAAGTCCACCCAGGCGCCCTTTGAGCCGGTGTCGTCAGATGCTCCGTTTACAACGGCCCAGACCGTGTATATAGATACCGACGTGCAGGTAGATGAGGTTTACTTTTACCGGGTTAAGACCGTAGTACAGGATCCCGAACGTGGCATTGTCGTGGGTGATGAGTCACCCTTTGTCGATGGCAGGGCCGAAGCGGATGAATCGCCGCCGTCAGCGCCGTCAGACTTGAGCGTCAGTCTCGATGATGAGAATGCGGGGGTCGTATTGCTCAGTTGGGCGCCTCCCACAAGGGATGCCGGAGGCGACGAGCTGACAGGACTTTCCCACTACCGGGTCTTCCGATCTGAAGAGACCGCCAGTTCGTTCGTGGAGATGGCGCAGGTTCCCGGCGTGCAGACCACGTACCGCGACACGTCTGTGGAGCCGCTTACTCTGTAC
Source organism: Gemmatimonadota bacterium (assembly GCA_028877215.1). Lineage (GTDB taxonomy): Bacteria > Latescibacterota > UBA2968 > UBA2968 > JAAXHE01. The sequence goes on from JAPPFJ010000005.1 coordinate 94,351, forward strand.
TATTACACCGTAAACGCAGTCGACTTCGAAGAAAACGGTGGACCGCGGTCGGCGCCCGTGTCCGTCAGCACGCCTGGTCTTGCCACCCCCACCCGGGTTGCGGCAATCGCCGGCGAGGCCAAAATCACACTGGCCTGGGCGCCAAACTCAGAGGCGCAGCTGAGCGGCTACGAAGTGTTGCGCTACAGCGACCCGCTGCAGCCAGACGTGTTCTCCACGTTCAGTACCCCGTGGCCGGCCTATGTGGATTCGCCGCTCGTCGGGGGCAAGACCTATGCGTATCGTGTTCGTGCGCTGGGCTCGGGCGGGCTTAACAGCAGATTGTCGGATTTCGTGTTGGCGACCGTGCTGGACGACGACCTGGCGCCGGCGGCTCCTGAATTCCTGTACGTGAAATTGTCCGGCAATACGGATATCGAGTTGACCTGGCGTGCGTCCACAACCGATGAGGACGGTTCGGAACAGACGGGCCTGCATCAGTACAGGATTTACAGGTCGGAAGGATCCGGTTCGGCCGGGTATGAGTGGATTGCGACAGTCGACTCGACCAGGCTGAGTTATCTGGACGAAGGTCTGGAGGCATCCACGATGTACAGTTACCAGGTGCGCGCTATAGACGGCGCCGGCAACGAAAGCGAGGCTTCCAGGTCGGTATCGCTGGAGACGGGCACAGCGGTAGAAGATGAGCAGGCGCCCGGTCCGCCGGAGTTCCTGTATGCGGAACTATCGGGTAATACGGCGATCCAGCTGTCCTGGCGCGCTTCCACAACCGACGAGGACGGCACGCAACAGACCGGCCTTTCCCATTACAGGATCTACCGTTCGGGGGGCACGGGATCGGCCGGGTTCTCATTGATTGCTACGGTTGACTCCACGAACCTGAGATACCGCGATTCGGGTCTGGAAACTTCAATGACTTACGTCTACCAGGTTCGCGCCGTCGATGCCAGCGAAAACGAGAGTGAGCCTTCGAATGCGGTGTCGCTGACGACCGGCGACAGAAGACTGTTGCCGAGGCCCACAAACGTCGCCGCGGTTGTACGGGAGCTGGAGGATGAGGGCCTTGCCGTCGTCGTCACCTGGCGGGCGCCGGCGGGCATTTCCAGTTTTGGGGTTTATCGGCAGACGGCCGGCGCTTCTTCCAGCAACCGGTTTGAAACCGTGGCATTCAGGTTGTCAAGCACGAGGTACATCGATACGGACGTCGTATCGGGCAACACCTATATCTACTACGTCTTGTCTCTTGACGGTTCGGCACTCAGCGATCCGTCGGACAAGGCGGTTGTAGCCGTACCGTAGTCTAACCGACCGATCGTGCAATTGGCAGACAGCAGAGTGCCGTCTCTTCCGGCGCTCTGCTGTTTTTCTTCTGGCAATGCCGATGGAACGGGCATCGGATGTCCGGTTTCCGTTACGGATACGGAAATCGGCCGATGCGCCGCTCAACTCTGATTGTGTGTACTCCGTGTCGGTCCCAATCCTTGCCACGAGCACGTCACCCAAAGGTGTCGATGGGTTGACGAGTTGCCCCGGGCGAACATAGACATCCGTACACTGTGACGAACGCGGTAAAAACCGATTGCAACATTCCAACAGGTGGAGGCACTTCAAGGATCTTCTTCGCGCGCTCTGACGCACGGCACGTGACAATCGAAACTTCGTCTGCCATGGTTTACACGACATCCTTCCGCGAACAGCGGCTCCTCCAGCCAGCGATTCAGGCACGCTTGTCCCTGTAAACGCGAAATTTGCAGTATTTCTTTTCACAGGATGGTCGCTCCGGTACGTCTTATGCATAGCCACCAGGAGTTCGTCGGTTGTGTACGGGTCACGAAACGGAGGACGGTCTATGCAGCGCGTGCTTCTGGTGGACGGCGACAGTCGATTCCGGAAGGAGATGAAGGACCGATTGACGCGGCGCGGGGTGAGTGTCGCGTGTGCGGGAACCGCCCGTGAAGGATTGAGACTTTACAGGCGCGGTCGCCCCGCATGTGTTTTCGCCGAGGCCGAACCCCAGGACGGGGGCGGTTTTCCGGTACTCGAGGAGGCGCACCGCCACACCCCGGTGGTCGTGGTGAGTGAGGGATTCTCGCCCGATCAGGTTTATTCGGCAATCTCGGGTGGTGCTTTCGACTGTCTGACCAAACCGGTGGATGATCCCACCCTGGACGGCTTGTTGTACCGCTTGCGCAGGGAGCGAAAGTCCCCGGTAGAAGCGTGCCCGCTCGAACACGTCCCGCACGTCGGCGGCGAGATGATTGTAGGACGTTCCCAGAAGATGGTCGAGGCGCTTAAGACGATTGCAGCGGTCGCCGGCACTTCGGCAACGGTACTGATTTGTGGAGAAAGCGGCACCGGAAAGGAGTTGATGGCCAGGGAAATCCATCGTGCGTCGCGAAGACCCGGGGCGTTCGTGGCCCTCAACTGTGTGGCGGTTATGGAGACCCTCACCGAAAGCGAATTGTTCGGGCACGAACGGGGGGCCTTTACGGGAGCGGCTGGGCGGCGCGCGGGATGTTTCGAACAGGCCAGCCACGGTACGCTTTTTCTGGATGAGATCGGCGATGCGCTTCCTGGCTTTCAGGCCAAGCTGCTGCGTGTGCTGGACCAGGTTGAATTCCGTCGTGTGGGCGGCCAGGAAACGATCCGACCGGATGTACGGGTGGTCGCGGCCACGAATGCCGAATTGGAAAGTCTGGTGGCGAAAGGGACGTTCAGGGCGGATCTCTACTACCGGCTGAGCGAGGTAACCGTCCTGCTGCCGCCACTTCGCGACCGCCTTGCGGACATACCCTTGCTTGCGCGGCGCACGCTGAGCGAGGTCCGGCACCGTACCGGCCGGAGCCTGGGGGGCATCTCTCAGGAAGCCATGCACAGGCTGATGGTCCATCCGTGGCCGGGTAACGTCCGGGAATTGCAGAATGTTTTGGTGAGGGCGGCGCTCCATTGCCGGGGGCGTACGATCCAGTGTAATCACCTGAAGGGTCTGATCTCGGATGAATCGCCCGATTCCGAAGAACCGTTGACCCTCTCGGAAGTGGAACGCCGGCATATTGAGCAGGTCCTGAATGCGACGGGCTGGAACCGCGGCATGGCTTGCGAGATCCTGGGCGTGTCGCGGCCGACGCTCCGAAGGAAGATCAGGGACTACGGGCTTCTCGGAGGATAAGGTCGACGTCCTGTCGGAAGGCACGGTTAAGACCCGCCGGCCCGAACCCGCGCCGGCGCTTGACTTCCGGCGGGCGGCAGTGCATGATAGGACCGTTTCAATGTGTGGATTCGACGCCCCAGTCCCGGCTGCCGGTTGCCCTATTTCCTGGACGGAACACTGCAGGAGGATGGATGGGATTTCTGGTCGACCTGATATGTACCCGCTGTGACCGAAGCCATGAAAAACAGAAACTTTGGAATCTGAGCGCCTGCTGCGAGGCGCCGCTCTTCGCAAGGTACGATCTCGAGAGAGCGTCGCGATCCGTCGACAGAGCGGATTTGCCTGGGCGGGAGGCGACGATGTGGCGATACGAGGAAGTCCTGCCCGTCGAACGGGCGGCGTACCGGGTGAGCCTGGGTGAGGGATTCACGCCACTTCTGCGGGTCGATGCGCTGGGGAAGCGGTTAGGCGTGCCCGTCCTCTACGTAAAGGACGAGGGGGTCAATCCCACAGGATCTTTCAAGGCGCGCGGATTGTCGGCTGCAATATCCAGGGCGGTGGAGCTGGGTGCGGTTGCAGTGGCCATTCCGTCGGCGGGGAACGCGGGAGGGGCAACGGCGGCTTACGCGGCGCGGGCGGGGCTGACTGCACATATATTCATGCCGGCGGATGCACCGGAGGCAAACATGGTGGAGTGCCGGCAACTGGGTGCGCAACTGACGCTTGTGGACGGTCTGATTACGGATTGCGGGAGGCTGGTGGCCGATCGAAAGGCCGAAGAGGGCTGGTTCGACGTTTCAACGCTCAAGGAACCGTATCGGGTAGAGGGAAAGAAGACAATGGGGTACGAGCTCGCCGAGCAGTTGGGTTGGGCGTTGCCGGATGTCGTACTGTATCCCACGGGAGGCGGTACGGGCCTGATTGGCATGTGGAAGGCGTTCGACGAAATGGAAGCAATGGGATGGATCGGCTCCGCGCGTCCCCGGATGGTGGCCGTACAGGCAGCGGGCTGTGCGCCTATCGTCAGGGCATTTGAGACGGGCGCGGAATCGGCCGGTTTCTGGGAAGGCGCGGAAACCGTTGCGTCGGGCCTCCGGGTGCCCGGCGCCGTAGGTGACTTTCTCATGCTGAATGCCATCCGTGAGAGCCGCGGCACGGCGGTCGCTGTCACCGATGGGGCTTTGTTGGCATGCGTCGATGAGATGGCTTCCGCGACTGGCATTTTTCCGGCGCCCGAAGGCGCGGCGACGCTTGCCGGCCTCAAGAAACTCATCGAGGACGGGTGGATCTCCACCGAGGACCGGGTCGTGTTGTTCAATACCGGTACGGGGTTGAAATATACCGAGACCATGGCAGCGGCGGACCACGCCGACGGCGGGTAAGACGTTTCGCCTGGATGCGGGCCCTTCCGGCTTTTTTCAGTCGCGGCGGCGGTGAGTCGCTGCAGGAAGACGCAAGCGACCCGCAGGACGCTGGAGGGTCGTTAATCGTGCACGAAAGGACGCGGCCGGCCGATGAAGAGGCGCGAGATCGGGAAATTTCAGAGTTTCGTTCTTGAGGAAGAGGATACGGTCGTGGTGATGGGTAACCTGAAAGCCCACGCGGATTTCCTCGCGGGACTCGGGTTCAGCCGTCACCCGGATACGGGCGAGTACGTGGGCACCGGCGCCAATCTCTACGCAATGGCTCCTGACGATTTCTACGATCGATTCAGTGCGCGCACCGGCGCGGATCCGGAACTGACCGCTCAGGCTCACGACGGCGAGGATTTCTACCAGATCGACGGACTGCCGCTGGCCGCGGTAGACGTCAATGGCAATCCCTACATCGAAGGAATTACTGCCGTGGACATTGAGACCCGGGTCTATATTGAACAGGGCGTAGCGAACTTCCGGGTTGGGTAAATCGCCTCGACGGGCTATGCGTTCAGGTATTCGAGAACATGCGCGGCCGCCCGATAGCCGCTTTCCACGGCACTTTCTACCGTGGCGGGGAGGCCGGTGTCGGTCCAGTCTCCTGCAACATAGAGTCCGGGCGCGGCCGTGCGATTTGGTGGGGGAGCATGACCCTTCGGAAGCGCAAACGTCGCATGTCTTTCCCGCACAACCAGATGGTGCTCCAGAGGTATGGTTCTGGTTTCGGGCAGGAACTTATGCAGATCACCCAGCGCAATCTCCACGAGTCGTTCGTCAGGCTGGTCCACCAGCCTGCCGGCGGCGCTGGCAACGAGGGTTACGTGTCCCGGCGACGCTTTGTCGCGACCGTTGTAGAGCATCGGCTTGTTGAATATCCAGTCCATACGTCCCGTGAGGAGGCCGGCGAAAGGCATGTCGAGTACGGGCGCCCTGAACCATAGGTTAACGGAAAGGATCGGGGAAGGGTAGAAGGACTTCAAACGAACCTTGAGATCTTCGAGCCCCTCCGGCAACAGGCGAGACAGCGCGGGTGGTGTGATCGCGCAGATGGCGGCATCGGCCGTCACAGCCGGCCCCGACTTCAGCCGGACCCGAATTCGGCCGTCTTCGGCAACGCGCAGTTCCGTGGCCGCCTCGCCAACGTGGCAGGCACCTCCGTGTCGGTGGATGAAGCGCCTTGCCGCGTCGGTGTACATCGCGCCCAGCCCGACGGCGGGATAGCCCATCAGATTCGAATCGGAGCGCCCGAGAAACGCAAGCTTCAGGACGGAAGTCAGGTGCCTGGCCGGTGCGGCCTCGGGTTGCTGGTTCAGCGCGGAGATGCAGAGCGGGTCCCAGAACGCCTTCCGGATGGCCGGAGATTGCCTGCATTCCTCCAGCCATTCGTTAACCGTTACACAGGACTGCAACGGTGTCGCCAGAGCTGTCCTGACGCGCCATAGCCGAACGACGTCCCTCAGGCTGACCGGTCCGTAACGCATGAATCCGGCCAGCAGATTGAGGGGAGGTGGCAGAAATCGGGGAAACTTGAGGGCGGTATGGCCCAGCCCGGGGCGCAGGAAGTCCAGGCGGAACTTTTCCTGAAACCGCAGACGGTCTCCTGTACCGATGGTTTCCAGAAACTCCCTGGTCTGGAGATAACATTTCATGAAGAGGTGCTGACCGTTGTCTACGGTATCGCCTGTTGCTCGATCGGTAAATGAATAGGCTCGCCCACCCAGGTGTTTCCTGCGCTCAAACAGGTTGACGACGCAGGTTCCCCGTTCCGCAAGGCGAACTCCCGCGGCGAGACCCGCAAACCCGCCGCCGATAATGACGACACGAATCACGGCGATTTCTCCCGTATGCCAATCCGGTTGCGGAGGCAGAGTTCAAGCGCGATGCCCAGCTTTTTCAGGTTGTTCACGCGAATCGGATGTTGGTACACGTTGTAATTGAGGGCTTCGATACGGCTGAGAAGACGGCTGTAGATGCAACCCATGATTTCGGCCGGAAAGAGGCTCTGGCGATCCTCTCTTGGCAGGCATTGCGCCGCTTTTTTGTAGTAGCTCCACGCCCGTCCGCATTGGAATTGCATCAGGTTCCTGAAACGGGTTGTGGTGATCCCGTCGAAGAGGTCTCTTTCAGTGTAATTGAACCGTCTCAAGTCTTCCAGTGGAAGGTAGATGCGGTCTCTCATTGCGTCGGACTTGATATCGCGGAGGATGTTCGTGAGTTGCAGTGCAATGCCAAGGTTGACGGCGTAGTCCCGGGATGCCCGCCTGGTGTAGCCGAAGATCTCGATGCATATCAGGCCGACTACGGAAGCGACACGGTAACAATATTCGTATAGATCGCCGAAGGTCTGATAGCGATTCTTGACAAGGTCCATCTCCACGCCGTCAATCAACTTGAGAAAGTGTTCTTTCGGGATCCTGAAGCGCTTCAGGGCTTTGTGCAGGTTGGCGGTAATCGGGTGTTGCGGCCTGCCGTCGAAACACGCGTGGGTTTCGGCCCGCCACTTCGCGAGGTTCCGGACGGCGGCTTCACGCGATGACGCGTCGTCGACCAGGTCGTCGGTGTGGCGGCTGAAGGCGTACGTGGCAAAAATCGCTTCTCGCTTTGGCCGGGGCAGAAAGACGAATGCGTAGTAGAAGTTGCTGCGCGCATTGCGTACGAGTGCCGCGGTGTAGGATTTGATGTTCATAGGGTTGGGAAACGGGATTCCTTGCAGGCACGCGGGCGCCGGAAGAGTGCGTTCAGGAACAGGCTTGGAATATCCCGTTTTTCAATCTTCGGGCGACAACTGAAGACGTCGTAACCGCCGGTATGAATCTTGTCGAGGATTCGCATTCCGCCCAGCCAGGTAAGCCGCAGTTCGTATTTGAGTCGGCCGGAGACCAGGTCCGGCAGTTCGGCGCCCTTCTGGAAAAGCAGCCTCGTGCGTTCGATTTCGCAGGTCAATAATGCTCTGAAGCCGTCGGTGGGCCGGCCTTTCGCCAGATCGTCTTCGGTAACGCAGAAACGGTCCATATCGTGCCGGGGCAGGTAGATGCGCCCCCGGGAGAAGTCAATCGCGATGTCCTGCCAGAAGTTGGCCAGCTGAAGTGCGGTACAGATCAGATCGGATAGATATGCGCGTCGCGCGTCCGTGTAGGAAAAGAGGTGCAGAATGAGGCGACCCACCGGGGCCGCGGAGTACCGGCAGTAGGACAGCAGGTGGTTGAAGGTCCCATGCCGGTGCGTGACCACGTCCATCTTGAATGCGTGGAGCAGATCGTGCAGGTGTCGGCGGGGAAGTTGCTGTGACCGGATCGTCTCGGCGAGGGCGGTCAGTATCGGGCCTTCAGGCGCAACCGTGCAGGAGGCGAGTTTCGCATCCCATTCATCCAGCCGCCGCGTGCGTTCGGCCTGAGCCAGGCCGGGTTCGTCGGCCACGTCGTCGGCAGTACGCGCGAAGGCATAGATGCTGTACACGTGCGGCCGTATTCTGGCGGGAATCAGCCGCGAACCCACGGGGAAGTTTTCATAGTGGCTGCGCGTAAGGGCTTCGCAATAGGCGAACGCGTCATCAAGCGACGTGGCCGCGGGTACCGGGCGTGATACCGCGGCCGGATCTGCGAGCGTATCCATACATATAAGATAATTGATAATATTCGAATCCGCCAGATTTAGCCTCAATCCGGAAAAAACAGCAACGCGGCGACGCGATAAAACCCCCCGAAACGGGGCGTTATCGACACATAGAACGATGTTTTTTCCCTGCACGTCCAGTGACCTGGTTTTTCCTGGTAATCAGCCGTCTAATCGCCTTTATTTACAAGCACATATTTGAATTAACGTCCCCGAAGACTTACGAATCAAGGTCAGGCGCCCGACGGACTGAGATCGAGTTCGAGTTCACGTTTCCGCACAAGGCGATATACAGATGACAAAGCGTAAGCGAACACCGGCCCGGCCGCGCGTCATTCCACCGGCGCGGGCCGAAGAACGGATTCACCAGGTCCATGTCTATTACGGTTACGGAAAGGGCAAAACCACCAGTTGCATCGGGCTGGCCGTCCGTGCTGTCGGTGCCGGCAGGAAGGTGGACCTGGTGCAGTTCGACAAGGGTTACGATGGAGAGACGGAGCACTACTCCGAACGCCACGTCCTGAGGCAACTCGACCGGGTGAGGTTGCATCCGACCGGATGTGAACGCATGATGCCGGACGGGACGTTTCGATTCGGCGCGGAGCCGCAGGACATTCAGGAAGCGCGGCGCGGACTCGAAATCGCCCGGATGCTGCTTCGGAAAGGCACTCAGGATCTGCTGATACTGGACGAGATTCTCGCTGCGACCGTCTACGGGCTTCTGGAGCGGGAGGACGTGGCAAGTCTTCTGGATCTGTACGACGGGGACCGCCGGTGTGAACTGGTGCTGACAGGTCACAAGGTGTGGGACGCGCTTGTCGAACGCGTCGATCTCGCGACGGAAATGCGCAAGGTCAAGCACTATTATGCCCGTGGGGTTCCCGCACGGGAGGGTATAGAATTCTAGCGCAACGTGCGTGGGCTGGAACTGAAGCCGCCGTCGGAGTACGTCCGGTTTCTTGTTCTGCCCCGGGTATCGGAAAAGTATTTGTTTCGATCTGACCGCAGGTTTATCTTGAGGTCAAACCCCACGATGCGTTGTACCGCAAAAAAAACAGACCCCCGGATCCACGTTCCAGAGGTCTGTTTTTAACTGAAATCAGGTATCTTCAGGCGCCGTTCGGCTCACGAACTTCAAGGCTATCGAAGCGGGAAAAATGCCGGCGGTCGAACGTCCGGACGGAGCGAATGCCTTGCGCCAGCATCCATGACGCGTTATAGGCGTCCACGAAATCCACGTTCCTGTCCACATAGTCTGAAACGGCCTGAGAAATAACGATACGTTCGTAAACTTCAAGACCGGGCGTATTGATAATAGCCCGGACCTTTTCCTGGATATCGACGCGAGAGAGCTTGTAGAACGACTCCAGGGTCCAGACGATCTCGGCAATCACCAGAATGCCGGTCACGAGTACAACCTCGCCGGCGCCCGCCCGGCGCAGAAGACGCTCTACCGCATCGGCCTGCTTCGGCACATCGTTCGTCAGATACCGCAGGAATACATTGGTATCCACAAAAACGCGTTCAGGAGCCGCCATTAGCCTCAATCCAAAAAAAAGCAACGCTGCGACGCGATAAAATCCACCGAAACGAGGCGTTATCGACGTATAGAAGGACGTCCTTTCCCTTCACGTCCAGTGACCTGTTGTATCCTGGAAATCCGCCGTCTAATCGCCTTTATTTACAAGCACATATCCGAATTAACGTACCGGAAGACTTACGAATCAAGGTTAGCCTCAATCCGAAAAAACAGCAACGCGGCGACGCGATAAAACCCTCCGAAACAGGGCGTTATCGACGTATAGAAGGACGTTTCTTCCTTCACGTCCAGTGACCTGGTGTATCCTGGTAATCAGCCGTCTAATCGCCTTTATTTACAATCATATATTCGAATTTACGTACCCGAAGACTTACGAATCAAGGTTAGTCCTCGCAAGGGCCCGATCTCTTCGGACCTGTTCGCGAATGCCTTCGAAATCCTGGGGGCCGGAAACAGGTACGCTTCCACGCAGTTCCAGCAAGGTCCGGTTCAGAGGCTGAACCGAAAACTCGTCGCGCCTTCGAACGAAGACAATATGGTCTCCCTCCTGAACGTCGAGTGCTCGACGAACTTCCCGGGGCAACGTCATTTGACCGCGGCGTCCTACTTTCGCAATTGACATGGCAATATCTCTAATGAACGGCAAACTTAAATTTGACTGTCATATTCAAATATACCTGACAATATGAAATTTTCAAGTTATTTCTGTAGCCTGGAAATGGCCGCATACCCTCTCCAGGTCGCTTCGCCTCGGTTCGTGTCGTTTCGAGGCGAAGCCGCAATCCGGTCGGGATTATCCAACTCCGGAGTGATTCCAGCGTATGGACAACAACCTCGTCCGCGATGACCGTGTGAAGATCATCGGAGCGGCCGACCCCAACCTCGCGTGCCTCAACGACGGCGACGTCGAAACCGCGGTAAACTGGTCGTCGGTGTCTGGAGAATGCGGGTTCGAGGTCCGGTTTGACGGCCCCGTGGTCTGCCGGATGGTGGTGCTGAGATGGAAGGCGATGCCCGCGGATTACGATGTCGCCCTTCACGGATCCCGCTCGTGGCAGGTGCTGGATTCGATACGTGACAACGTGATTCTGGGGCCCAGGGTGAAACTCCATCTGCTCGACGATGTGCGGACAGACGGGCTGCGCGTCCGGATTACGCGTCCCGTCAGAGAGGATCTGCACGGCAGAGAGGCGGATCCACGCGGGGTTGTCGCCCTGTACGGAGTGGAGGCGTACGCGGCGGACCGGCTTCCTGCATATATTCAGTCGTTTCTCGATCGGGACACGCCCAGGCTGGCGATCATGCCGTACGATCTGTCGAAGCGCAGCCACCGGACGCCGGACCCTTCACTGCTGGATGTCGAGGTCCCCACGTGGGCGCCCATCCCGAAGCGTCTCTACAACGGGCAACCAACCGGGCGGGCGGTCAACGAAAAGGATTCCGCGAGACGCACCGTGCTTCAGGGGTGCGCGGCCGCTTTTTCAATTACGGGCGACCGGCGGTATGCATTGAAGGCGCGGGATGTACTGCTGTCAAATCTGGACCATTACGACCGTTACCAGTCGTTCCGGTTTACCGGAATTGACTGGAAAGCCGTCACCTTTCAGGATCCGGCATACAACCTCAGGGAGATGATGGAGTCGTACGACCTTCTCGTCGACTCACCACACCTTGAGTCTTATGACCGCCTGCGTTTTCTGTTTTTTCTGCTGGATCTCGGTGAGTTCCAGTACCTGGCCATGCGGGACCGATTCGAGGCGCGGGAGAACTGGGCGTCGTGTTCGCTGGCGGAAATGGTCTTCCTGGCATACTATCTGGAGGGTTTTCCGGAGGTGGGCCGCTGGTTGGAGTTGGCGGATGCGCTGTATGGGTCCTGTTTCGAGCCCTTCCTGGACGACGGATACTGGTGGGAGTGTTCGCCTTCGCACTCGGTCTATATGATCAGGGGAATGTGCAGGTACGCGCTGGGCAGGCATCTGATTGGAGATGCGGTGTGGTCGAAGGCGTACAACGGCAAATCGCTGGAGGATGTGCTGGAGGCGCTGTGCAAGACCTTGACGCCCTTCGGGGAAGTTCCATCCATCAACGACTCCAACGGAAACGACGGCCATCTGCTGACAGACTATCCGGAACTCCAGGTCCCGCTTTACCTGATCGGGCGGGGTGATCTGTTGCGGATGGCGGGGGATTCCGGGGACGCGCCAGCACTGCTGCGAGAGAAGCTCGCGCCCGTCCCGCAGGAGGACCCTCCCTATACCTCGGTATTGTTGCCGGACGCCGGACTGGCGGTTATGCGAGACGGGTGGTCGAAAGACGATGCGTATCTGATTTTTGATTTCGGCCCGCACGGAGGCGGACACGGCCACCCCGACAAGCTTAGCTTCGTCATGTTCGCCAACGGGCACCACTGGATTCCGGATGCGTCGAATTCGCCGCACTACTCCATTTTTCCGGAACAATACACCTGGCACAAACAGACGATATCGCACAATACCGTGCTGGCGAACAACACGAGCCAGAACGAATGCACCGGTCAACTGGTATTCTGGCATACCGATGACGACGTCGATATGGTCTGTGCGTATCACGACGAAGGCTACGAGGGCCTCGTGCACCGCCGTTCGATCGTTCATCCCCGGCGCGGTTATTTCCTCATCCACGACGAGCTTCACGCCGAAGCCGACGGATTCGACCTGGACTGGCTGTTGCACGTCTACGGCGACGTTGAGTCTCAGGCGGCTGGCAGCGTGTGTTTCGGGTACGGTTGCGGGAACCAGGGTCTGCTGTGGTGTTCCGCGGATATCGGATCAACGCCCCTGCCCGTACACCGCGGCCTCTGCGGCGGGTTCCGGAAACAGGACTGGAAGGGCCGCGGATACCCGCCAAAAGGGGGGCCGGGCTGGGTCTACATTCCGTATTTCCGGCTGCCCGGCCGGATTGAGCCGGGAGGCGGGCGCGCAGGGTTCTTTTCCGTCCTCTATCCATTTACCGGCGACGTGCCGGACGTGGCCGTCGAACGGGTTGACGACGGACGGGGTCGAGCGTCGGGAATCAGAATTTCCCACAATGGCGTGGAAGATGTGTACGCCGGCGCCGTTTTCGACTACGACGCCGAGCGGGACGGCGACTTCAACTGCGGCAACCTGACCGGTGGTTCGAAAGCCGTATTCACGCGGCGTTGCGGCGCGGAGCCGGTCTATCGGAAGGAATGCAACTGATCGCCGGCCGCGCGCCGGTTTCCCCGGATACCCGCGTCGGCTATGGAATACCGGAACCGGTATCGGCTTACCGAATCCGTGTACCGGGGAGGAGGGTGTGCATATTGAACGACATTCACGTTTTTGAAGGACTGGACGGCCGCCAACGGTCGCAAAAACCCCGGGATTTGGGGCTGACGATGGTAGTAGACTGGGGTCTAGGGTCCGGGGCGCAGTCCGATCTGATTGAGACCACGGCCCCCTTTCTCGATTTCGCGAAGGTGGCCGTCGGCATTTCGAGGCTGCTGACCGACGATGCGCTCAAAGCGAAAATCAGGCGTTACCTGGATCATGACATCGAACCGTTTCCGGGTGGGCAGTACCTGGAATACGCGCAGGTGCAGGGCGCGGCTGACCTGTACTTTCCCGCCGTGGCGGAAGCGGGCTATCGTTGGGTCGAAGTGTCGGACAATCTGGCGGCGGTGACGCACGAATGGAAGTTGAAGATGATCCGGCAGGCGGTCGCGCTGCATGGACTGACGGTGCTGGGCGAAGTGGGCCAGAAGGAAGGGTTGGATGCGGGCATCCCAATGGCCGACGATGTGATGGCGTGCCTGGAGGCGGGGTCCCGGATCGTACTTCTGGAAGCGGCCGAACTGGTTGACGAGGATCCGGACAAGGCGCGGCAGGTCGAGCGGGCCGTGGTAGTGGCCGGTCTGGAGAACGTCATGTTCGAATTGCCGGGCCCATGGATCCCGGGGGTGCATCCGCACGACGTTCACCGGATGCGGCGGACCCTTGTAGACCGGTACGGTCCGGACGTGAATCTGGGCAACGTGCTGCCGGATGACCTGATGACGCTGGAAGCCTATCGCCGGGGGCTGGGTGTCAACGCGGGACACCAGGAGGAGGAGTGATCGATGAGACTCGTGGATGACGATGCCGGGATTGAGATCGACGACGAGTTTCCGTGCAGCAGTGCGGGCGAGATGCGTATCACCAACGGCGGCGGCTATGAAATCGGCTATCAGCCGGAGGTGATTCCACAGTGGTTTCAGGACCTGCTGGATGAGTTGTTCGACGGGGCCGGGGTACCGAAAGAATACATGGCCCATGTGCGCGTGAGCAATTCGGGCGATGCCGTGAAGCGGGTAAAGCTCCGGTTTCTGCTCAGCCGAAAGGGTTCCAATTATATGTATCCGCCGTGGTGGGTCTGGCGCCAGGATACGGGCTGGGCGTGGTTGCCCCCGGATGACGAGGACTACCACGAACATGAGTATATGGACGCTCACGTGGAGATTGATCCGGGCGAAGCCGTTCGCGTGGCCTCAGCGCCCTATGAAACCCCTGATACGGTGCTCGAGAAGGCACGGCGGCTGGCGGAAAGTTCAGACATCTGGACCTGCCGGGAGATTGGGACGTCCGCGCAGGGGCGGCCCCTCCCGGTCCTGGAGTCGCCGCGGCGCGAACTGAAGCTCCTCGTGGATGCAACCATGCAGTCCTGCGAGCCGGTCTCTTGGGGTATCATGCACGTCGCCCACTGGTTGACCATCCCCACGGCGCGAGCGCAGCGGCTTCTGGATCAGGTGCAGTTCTGCCTAATGCCGATGCTGAATCCGGATGGCGTCTTCGTGGGCCACAGCGTGACCAACGCGGTCGGGGAGGTGCCCAAATTCGGGATCAACAACCTCGTTGAAGGCAGGGGCGCCGCCAGGGAAACCGAGGCCCTCTGGAATTACCTGCTTGACGTCCGGCCGGATGCCTCGATCGAGGTACATGCCCACTATACCCGGGAGGGGTTCACCCGGAGTATCGGAATGCACGACAAGGAAACCATGCCTCGGCATCTGCGGGAAAAAGGCGCCGTGGTCGAGTCGGCGATCGTGGAGAACTATCACGTTCAGCCTCTTGAAAACCGGCGTGTACTGATCGATCCCCGAGAGCCCGAACTCGATGTATATGGAGACCGCTACGTCATCGAGCATGCGGGTACGGTCCGGACCTTTCTTCAAGCCGTTCCCGACAGCATCGAGTCCCATGGCGCCGACGTGAGAGAAATGACGGAGACCATCGCGAACGCCCTGATTTCGTGGAAGGCGCAGCGCGCATAGCCAGCCTGCAGGAGAACCGCATCGCGCGGCATCGGGAATCGGGCATAAGCTTGTTATGAGGAGAGGAAAATGAAAATTGGCGTGACGCAGATTATCCTGGGCCGGAATTCGCTGGACGAAACGCTGGAGTTGTGCCAGGCCGCGGGCTATGAGGCGCTGGAGCTGGTGTTCGGCGAAGGCGGCGACCCGGATGTCAATATGAGCGACGACGAAATCCGGAAAGTGCGCGAAAAATGCGATGCCGCCGGCATCGAAGTCGGCAGTTCGATTGCGCAATACGGGGATCGGGGGAACTTCCTCAGCCTGAAATCGGACGACCGGGGACAGGGCGTCAGGTGTCTCGCAAGGTCCATAGAAATCGCACACGTTCTGGGAGTTGACGCGGTGCTGCTGCACCCGGGCCAGCTCACGGCCGAAGGGACCTACGAACAGGCCTGGGACCTGATGCTGGGCGCGATCAGGGATCTGGCGCCGATGGCCGAGGAGAAGGGCGTGTCCGTGGGCATCGAGAACGTATGGAACAAGTTCCTGTTAAGTCCGCGGGAAATGGCCGCGTTTGTGGATGCCGTGGGGAGCCCCCGCGTGGGAACCTATCTCGACACCGCGAATATGATGGCGTACGGTTTTCCGGAACACTGGATTCGTGGTCTTGGCAGCCGCATAGTGCGGGTGCATTTCAAGGATTTCAGCCGCGGCCGGCACCAGTTCGTGGATCTGATGGACGGCGATACCGATTGGCCCTCGGTTATGGCCGACCTTCGCGCGGTCGGATATGGTTCTCCGGTTGTTCACGAGGTCTCGGGAAATCGCGAGGCGCAGATCGAGACGGCAAGGCGTATGAGGAAGATCGTGGCGCTGTAGTTCTGATGAACGGTGCATTGGGAGCAGATTGAGGATCGGCTGCCCTGATGGTTGATCCGGGAGTGTCGATGGCTGAACCGAACAGGATTTCCACACGGGGTCTGGCCCGTCTGGCGAGAAACCCCGTCGACGTGGCCGTCGAAGACCGCGGCACGACGGTTCGGGCGCTGATTTTCGGGCTGTGTCTGTCCCTGGTCATCAGCGTTCTGGGGAATGTCGTTCGGTATATACTCCATTCGTCGTTTATGGCATACAGCCATATGCCGATGGGGAACCTGATTGTCTGGCTGCTGTCGATTCTGGTCTGTGCGGCGCTGGCGAGGGGGTTCGGCAACGCGTTGGTATTTTCGACCAGTGAGTGGATTACGATTTTTGCAATGGGGTTTATCGCGTCCCTCGGCCCGACCTACGGCGTGAGCGGTTACCTTGTGGGTGTCATTGTGACACCCTATTATTTCGCTACGCCCGAGAACCGTTGGGCCGAATTTTTGCATCCGTACCTCCCGGAGTGGATGATCCCCACCAACAAAGACGGGGCGATGACCTGGTTCTACGACGGTCTGCCCCAGGGCGCACCCATTCCGTGGGAAGCCTGGACGATGCCCCTGTTCTGGTGGTTTACGTTCGTCTGTGCGGTCGCGCTCGCCTGCCTGTGTGCGTCTGTAATCATCCACAGGCAGTGGTCGGAGAACGAAAAGATCGTCTTTCCGGCGATGGAACCCATCGTGGAGATGGCGGCGAACGCAGGCAGGGGCAGAGGATGGCTCCCGGAGTTCATGTCCGGCAAGGCCTTCTGGACAGGTTTTGCAATCGTCTTCTTTGTCTTCAGCTGGAATATTATTGGGTGGTTCAAACCCGGTTTTCCTGTCTTCCCCACGGCGAGGGGAACCTGGATTCCACTGGGAAGAGCGTTCCCGCCTCAGTGGATCTTCGTCAGTACGGTGGTCATCTGTTTCTCCTATTTTGCAAGCCTCGAGGTGTTGTTCAGTCTCTGGTTCTTCGACCTGGTATTCATCTTCGAGGGCGGGTTTCTGAACCGGCTCGGGGTCGAGGCGATTTCACCTCACTATATGACGGGGCGATACGCCTGGCAGATCTACGGGGCATTTATCGGCATTGCCGTCTGGTGGCTGCTGGTTTCCCGGACCCATCTCTGGCAGGCGTTTCACAAGGCGCTTCGCCCCGAAAGCAGTCCGATCGACGACCGGCGCGAACTGATATCCTATCGGGCGGCGTTTATCTGGCTGGGCATCTCAACGGCCTATGCCGTCGCGTGGCTGTGGCAGGCGGGTATGGACCTGAAGGTTATCTGCCTGCTGATTCCGACGATGTTCCTGATTTACTTCGGGGTGGCGAAGATTCTTGCCGAAACCGGTCACATATACATCGGCTCGGCAACGAGGGCGTGGTCTCTGACAACGGCGGCGTTTGGCGGCGCAAGCGCCGTCCCGGCGGCCAACCACGCGCTGATGTACCCGGCGTCCGTTTCGCTCAATCATTTTCGTGCGTATACATTTTCTCTTGGGATGCATCTGAACCGGCTGGGAGATTTTCTTGCCGGGGGCCACAGGTGGTTTTTTGGAGGGGTTCTCGGCGCCTTTGTCGTGGGCGTCGTGGGGTCCACCCTGTTTACGATTTGGCTGGGATATACAATCGGCGGGTACAACTTCCAGCCCAACTGGCTGATCATCCGCGCAGGTGTGGGCGGGTACCAGCGAGGTGTGAACGACATCCTCTCGCCGGAACCGTCCGAAGTGGAGGATTATTGGTTCTTTCTGGTGGGTTTTGTCGTCATGCTGGCGTTGAATCTGCTGCGATACCGTTTCAGCTGGTGGCCCATTCACCCGGTCGGATTCGCAATTTCAGGGGCATGGCTCACCAGGCTGACGAGTTTTACGCTATTCCTGGCGTGGCTGGTGAAATTCATCCTGCTGAAGCTGGTTGGCGCCGCGTTCTACAGGAAATCGCGGCCGTTTTTCGTCGGCGCGCTGACTGCATATATTCTGGTTACCACGCTGGGATTGATCGTAGACGCGGTATTCTTTGGCAAACAGGGGCATACGCTGCACAAGTGGTACTAACGTCAGGGTTTTTCTGTCGGGCCGCGAGGGTGCGCGAAATATCCTCTGGTCCATATCGGGGGCTGTTCGATGCGTGAAAGCGGCGCGGCGGTTACGCAGGCCGCACAACCGGATCCTGATACGTCGATAGCGGCTGAGGATCGGGGTGTCACGCTTCGATCGATCGCTTTCGGACTCTGTCTGGCGGTGGCGGTCAGCCTCCTGGCCAACACTGTGCTCTATCTTGTTCATGGCTCATTGATGGCCTACAGCCACATGCCCATGGGCAACCTGATTTTGACTATGCTGTCCATGGTCGTCTGTTCGGTACTGGCCTTTCGATTCGGAAGGCCTTTTGTGTTTTCGAGAACAGAGTGGCTTACCGTCTTCACCATGGGGTTCGTGAGTTCGCTTGGGCCCACGTATGGCGTGAGCGGATACCTGGTGGGTGTGATCGTCTCTCCGTACTATTTCGCCACGCCGGAAAACCGCTGGTCGGAGTTTCTGCATCCGTATCTTCCGGATTTTATCTTTCCCCAGAACAGGAAGGGGGAGATGAGCTGGTTTTACAACGGATTGCCTCCCGACACTGCCGTGCCGTGGGAAAGCTGGGCCGGGCCGCTTTTCTGGTGGTTCACGTTTATTGCGGCGGTGGCATTCGCCTGTTTTTGCGCGTCCATCATCATCCACCGCCAGTGGTCGGAATATGAAAAGCTCGTCTATCCGGCCATGGAGCCGATCGTGGAAATCGCATCTCAGGGAGGCTCCGGAAAGCGGTTGTTGCCGGAACTGATGCAGGGCCGGATGTTCTGGACGGGATTTTCAGTCAGCGCCTTCATCTACTGCTGGAATATGATCGGCTGGTTTTTCCCGGCCTTTCCAAGCTTTCGCATGACGCCGGGTTGGTACCTTCCTCTGGCCAGGGACTTTCCCGCCCTCTGGATTTCGTTCAACACGTTTGTGATCTGCTTTGCCTATTTCGCCAGTCTCGAAGTCCTGTTCAGTCTCTGGTTCTTTGACCTCTTCTTCGTGGTTGAATCGGGAATCCTGACGCGGCTGGGTATGCCGTCCTGGCATTCCTACCGTTCTGCCGGACCGTATACGTGGCAGACCGCCGGCGCGTTCGTCTGTCTGGCCGTTTTCTGGGTGCTGATTTCGCGGCGTCATCTCAGGGATGCATTTATGAAAGCGCTGAATCCACGCAGCGAACATATAGACGACAGCCGCGAACTCATTTCCTACCGTGCCGCGTTTCTGGGTCTGGGTGTCGCCTGCTGTTACGCCATCGCCTGGCTGTGGAATGCCGGAATGGATACCGGTGTGATTGCGCTGACGATACCGACCATGTTTCTCGTCTACCTGGCGATGGGCAAGATCCTGGCGGATTCAGGGCTGGTTTTTCTGAGTTCGCCGACGTCGGCCCGGAGCCTTGTTCAGGCTGCGTTCGGGGGGCCCAGGGGTATACCGGCGGCGACCCACGCCATATTTTACCCGACCGCGGTGGCATTGAGCCACTTCAAGGGAACCATATTCACATTCGGCATGCATGCCAACCGGCTGGGCGATTTCGTCACAGGCAACAAGAGACGGTTGTTCTGGTCCGTATGCGCCGCGTTTCTGGTGGGGCTGGTGGCGTCCACTCTGTACGTCGTCTGGCTCGGATACACGGTCGGCGGATACAATTTCGAGCCGAACTGGCTGGTGACGCGGGCCGGACACAGCGGTTTCCAGGGCGCGGTCAGCGACATCATCTCGCCCAAACCGATGCAGTCCAGCGAGTATGTGTTCTTCATCGTCGGTGTGATCGCCATGGCGGTAATCACGTTCATGCGTTACCGGTTCACGTGGTGGCCGTTTCATCCCATCGGCTTTGCGCTTTCCGGCTCCGCCCTTTCACACCTGACGGGATTTACGATTTTTCTGGCGTGGAGCCTGAAGGCGATTCTGCTGCGCTTTTTCGGCGCTGCGTTCTACCGGCGTTCGCGGCCGTTCTTCATCGGCCTCCTTATCGGGTACGTCTTTGCGATAGCGCTTGGACTCGTTCTGGACGCCGTCTGGTTCATGCCGCAGGGCCACAGAATCCATGTGTATTGACGTCAATTCCAAAAGAGAAAACCGAAAAATTGGCCACGAAAGGCTTGAATGCGGGTAGAGGGTAGACCAAAAGCGGTAAGACGGTAGAGGGGAGCCGGTAGAAGAAACCCTCGCCCGGTATTTTGTTCCTTCTTGCCTTCGGCACGAGAAGAAACCACACAAGGCAGGTAATCTCTCCCGTCTCCCGTCTTGCGTCTCCCCGCCTTTTAGGCACCGGGAGGAGAGATCCCTTACAAAAAAGGAGAAATGTAATGCCACAAGGTCTACGCAAGGTAGCGGCCAGAGACGGCGCCGGTCGGATTGTTGTGATCGAGGAGCCGATTCCACGGCCGGGCCCCGGACAGCTTCAGGTCGAGGTCCGGGCGAGTTTCGTGAGTCCGGGTACGGAACTTGGCGGCATGAAGAGGATTCGCAAACAACCGGGAAGCGCTCCGCCCCGCCCGTTCGGGTATTCCAACTCCGGCGTCGTAATCGGACATGGAGAAGGGTGTGAGGATGTTCCAAAGGGTACACGGGTGGCCTGCATGGGCGGCGGTTACGCACAGCACGCGAGTCACGTCTGCGTACCCCGGAATATGGCCGTCCCGATGCCCGATGCCGTGCACTTTGAGGATGCATCGTCCATTCATTTGGTCGCGACGGCGTTGAACGCCGTTCGCCGCGCCGAGTTGACGCTGGGTGAATACATTGCGGTGGTAGGACTCGGGCCGGTGGGGCAGTTCGCCAGTCAGTGGGCGCGGCTTGCCGGCTGTCACACGCTTGCACTGGACAGGCTCCCGATGCGTCTTTCGGCGGCGAAGAAGAGCGGCGTGGACCGCATCGTGAACGTGAGCGAGGAGGACCCCGTCAAGGCGTCGCGGGATTTTACACGGGGATATGGCCTGGATGCGGGCATACTGGCCTTTGGCGGCGACGGGACCGAGGCTTTCAAAACGATCGTGGCGATGATGAAGCGGGCGCCCGATACCCACCAGATGGGCAGGATCACGATCGTCGGCGGCGCGAAGATCGAGCACGTATTCGCATCGGGCCTGGGTAACCTGGACGTGCGGAGCGCGGCCCGGACGGGGCCGGGATACCACGATGAGGCATGGGAACACGGAAGGGACTATCCGCCAGTGTTCATGCAATGGACCACAAGACGGAACCTCGAGGAGTGTCTCGAATTCATGGCGTCAGGCGGAATGCTCGTCGAACCGTTGATCACGCACCGGGTCGGGCTCTCCGATGCGCCGGAGGCTTGTGAAGACCTCATTCAGCGGCCCAACGAAGCGCTTGGCGTGGTACTGTTGCCTTGAGCACCATTTGTTCGTTGGAAACCACGAAGTCAGGGGGAATCGTAAATGTCTGATAGACGGTATCGAGGCGGCGCGATCGGCCGGACGGGCCGCGGCAATTACGGGCATGGCCTTCATCTGGGTCTGGCAGGTGCGGATGCGGTGGACCTGGTGGCCCTGGCGGACCCGGATCCGCAGGGGCGGCGCGAAGCGGCCGAGGCGGTCGGCGTGGAACGGACCTACGAAGACTACCGGGAGATGCTGAACAAGGAAGCGCTGCAGATTGTAACCGTGGGACCCCGCTGGGTGGATTGTCATGAAGAGATGGTACTGGCGTGTGTGGACGCGGGCTGTCACGTTTACTGCGAAAAGCCGATGGCCCACAGCCTGGAGTCGGCGGACCGCATGGTGGACGCGGCGGAACGGGCGGGCGTCAAACTGGCCGTGGCGCATCAGGGCGTCTATCTGCCTCAGGTTCAGGCGGCAAAACGCATGCTGGAAGCTGGCCACATAGGTCCGTTGCAGGCGATTTACGCAACCGGAAAGCAGGACCATCGCGGTGGCGGCGAGGACATGATCGTCCTTGGTACGCATCTGTTCAATCTGATGCGGTTCCTGGCGGGCGACGTGGCCTGGATGAGCGCTCAGGTCACCGTGGGCGATCGGGAACTGCGTCCGGGGGATGCCCGCGAGGCGGCGGAACCCGTCGGACTGATCGCAGGTGACCGCATACACAGTTGCTTCGCGTTTGAGAACGGCGCCGCCGGGTATTTTGTATCCCGGGCGGATCAGCCCGGTAACGGGGAGTGTTTCGGCCTGGAACTGGTGGGGCGGGATGGAAGGTTTATGATGCGGGGCGGGGCGCCAACCCTGATTGCCGCTTATCCTTACAGCGTATGGCTTCCGGAGGACGAGACCCGGGTCTGGAACGTGCTGGATCTGGAAACCGTACCGTTCGCCGACGGAAACCGGTTGGCGGTTCTGGACCTGATCGATGCGATCGAGCACGACCGGCAGCCCCTCTCCAGCGGCGTGGATGCGGTGAAAGCCCTGGAAATGGTGCTGGGAGCTTATGCATCGCAGATCTCGGGCGCCCGTGTGGCGTTTCCCATGTCCGACCGGACCCATCCGCTGGCAAGATACGCGTAGCCGCATGCTCAAGTGCGGATGCGTTGGACATCCCGCGGGATTGTCGTATATTATCGTGAGCGGGTCCGGATTGATCCGGACCGCATCGGTTTCCAGCCTGCACATGTGGCAGCGGGCTGCCAGGCGGGAGGTGGAATCAAGATGAACGCGAGAATAACCAGAGACATCTCGGACCGGATGCGCCCTTCGGTCATGCTGGCCGCATGGCCGGGTATGGGCAGCGTCGGCGTCGGGGCGCTGGATTATCTGCGTCGGAAACTCGACGCGATGCCGTTCGCGGAGATTGACATGAGCGAGTACTTCGCCCCGGAAGCGGTGGTTGTGGAAAAGGGACTCGCCCGGTCGTTTTCGGACTTGCCGAGCCATGTCTTCTATTACGTTGAAGAGCCGCCGTTGATCATATCCGAAAGTGAAGCGCAGATACCGGGCATGGGAGGCACGGTCCTCATGGGCCATATGCTCGACCTCGCACAGCGGTTCAAGGTGGAAACCATCTATACCGGTGCGGCGTACGCGATGCCCATCAGCCACAACGAACGCGTTCAGGTCCTGGGCGCGGCCAACCAGGAGGCCTTGCGCGATGCGCTCGAGCGGTACGGCGTGGAAATCCTGCAGGAAGGACACATCGCCGGGCTGAACGGGCTGTTGCTGGGAACGGCCGGGCTTCGAAACATCCGTGCGGCATGCCTGTTGGCGACGATGCCGATGTACGCCCAGATGATGCCGAATCCGAAAGCGTCCCGCGAGATCGTCCGCGCCTGGGCGAAAATGCTGGACCTGGATGTGAACATGGAGGAAATCGACCAGGCGGTGGAACGCATGGACGATACCATGTCCCAGATAGAAGAGAAGATTCGCACCACCTTCTCCACCATGGAACACGAGAACGAGGATGAAATCGAACTCGAGGAAGTGGACGAGGAACAGGTGCCTCAGGTCGTCATGGAGCGGATTGAGCGACTGTTTGGAGAGGTCGAACACGACACATCCAAGGAGAAAGCCGCACTGTTGAAGCGTGAACTGGACCGCTGGAACCTCTACGGACTCTACGAGGACCGGTTCCTGGGGCTGTTTCGAAAGGACAGCGGCTCCGGTCGAGGTTAAGTAGTCACCCGCCTGCCATTCCGTTGTTTACCCGATACATAAATCCCGGAACGTGACGATTCCCGGATTCACCGTTCCGGATCTCACGAGCAGATTACCCCGCGTCAATCCGCTGAATCCTTCCCGCGGCCGATCCGGCCGCCGCGTTTCAACCCGTCACGACCGCAGCATATAAGGAGACTAATGTGTATCCGGAACCTGCCGACAGTTCCCTGTTGAAAATCGATCTGTACAGCGATACGGCAACCATACCGACCCGCGGAATGCGCGAGTTCATGTGCGCGGCGGAAGTCGGCGATGAGCAGCGCGGCGAAGACCCGTCCGTGAATGAGCTGCAGGAGACGGTGGCGGGGATGCTGGACAAGGAAGCCGCACTGCTGCTGCCGTCCGGCACGATGTGCAACCAGATCGCCTTTGCGGTGCATTGCCGCCCGGGCGATATGGTTCTGATTGAAAGGAACGCCCATCCCCTGCATTCCGAAGCGGGCGGCGCGGCGGTTCTCTCAAGCGCAACCCTGTACCCGGTCGACGGGGACAAGGGGCAGTTTACAGCGGAACACGTGGCGGAGGAAGTGCAGCCCGCGACCCGCTACTGGCCCGGCTTTCGCCTCGTAGCGGTGGAACAGACCACGAACCGGCCGGGTGGGCGCGTCTGGCCGTTGGAGCAGATGCGCGAGGTGTGCGATGCGGCGCACGAGCGTGACCTGCAGACGCACATGGACGGCGCCCGCCTGTTCAATGCAGTCGTCGCGTCCGGAATCCCGGCGCGGGACTACGCGGCGACGTTCGACTCTCTCTGGATCGATCTCAGCAAAGGGCTGGGTGCGCCAATCGGGGGTGTGCTGGCGGGCTCAAGGGGGTTCATCGAAGCCGCCTGGCAGTGGAAGCAGAGGATCGGCGGCGCCATGCGTCAGGCTGGCTTCGTGGCGGCAGCGGGGATATACGCGTTGAGGCACAATATAGAACGGCTGGCGGAGGACCATGCCAATGCCAGGAGGCTGGCGGTCGGCATATCGGATGCGCCCGGCGTTCAGGTGAATCCGGACGAAGTCGAAACCAACATGGTGAAGTTCGACGTGGGCGGGACGGGGGTGAGTTCGAAGGCGTTCGCGAGCCGGTTGCTTGAAGGTTGGGGTGTCCGGGTGAGCACACCGGGTCCGACCGCGATTCGCGCCATACCGTACCTCGGCATCAGCCGTGACGACGTGGATGAAGCCACCCGCGCGATCTGCTCGCTTGCGGAAGAACTGGCGCAGGGATGACGACTGGCTGTGAATCACGGGGGTATGCACGATGAAACGGACATTTAACGTGAAGGCCATCTGGGACGATGAGGCGCAGGTGTTCTATTCTCAAAGCGACATTGAGGGCCTGCACATTGAGGCTTCTAGTCTCGACGAATTCGAAGCGATTATCATTGAGGAGGCACCCGAGTTGATCATGGCCAACCATCGAAGCTTGTCAGAAATCGCCGAACATCCATTGAAGGATCTTATTCCTGCTATCCTGTGGCAGAGATCCGAAACGGAAGGGATGTTAACGTAATTTGGCAAGTGCATATTACAGCATTGTTACGAGAGAAATCTCCAAACTGGGTTTTGAGTACTGGAAAAACGCAAAGGGTTCGCACGAGAAGTGGAAGTGCCTCAAGACTGGAAGGATTCTGTTGGTGCCGTATAACTTGAAAAGCCGACATACGGCAAATGGGATACTGAAAAGTGCAGGAAGCGACCTGAAGGTTTAAACGGGCGGGAATCTTATCCGACATCCGTAAGTGCTATACGATTTGAAGGCCACGCCATTTCGTCCAAATCAAATACATAAGGTCTATGCGCATAATCGATCCTCACGTCCACGTCTGGGTGAACGACCCGGCGTACCCCTGGGCGCCGGACAATCCGAATCCGCCCGCGGAAGATGCGTCCTGCGAGCAGTTGCTCGAACAGATGGCGCGGCACGGTACGGACAGGACCGTACTTGTGCAGGTGATCCACTACAAGTGGGACAACCGGTACGCGGGCGATTGTTTGAAGAAATACCCCGACCGCTTCGAAGGCGTCTGTCGCGTGGACCCGGAGAGTCCGGCCGCGGCCGACGATCTGAGCGGATGGGTGGAGGAGTACGGATTCCGGGGGGTTCGGTTGAGTCCGGGGCCCGGTCCCGAAGGAGACTGGTTCACGCGCCCGGACCTGGATGCGCTGTGGCGGCGCACGCGCGACCTGAAGGTGCCGATGTGCATCCTGACGGCTCAAGAGCGCCTGCCGGACCTGGAGCGCTGGATTCAGAGATACGAAGACGTGCAGGTCTGCGTCGACCACATGGCATGGCCGCCGGTGGACCGGCCGGATAGCGCCGCGAATCTGCTGCGACTCGCACGATATCCGCAGGTTTACGCGAAGATATCCGGCACCTGGGCCGTTTCTCGCGAACCCTATCCGTATCGGGACACCCACGCCGTCGTCAAACAGGTTTACGACGCATTCGGGCCGGAACGGCTCATGTGGGGCACCGACTGGCCGCTCGTCGAACAGAAGTGCGGCTATGCCGGTGCGCTGGATCTGGTCAGGAGAGAGTTTGCGTTTCTGAGCGACGCGGACAGGGAATGGATTCTGGGCGGGACCGTACTCAGGCTCTGGCCGTTCGACTGACGGGCGGACACACGGGAGGCGTCCATGTACAAGGTGTCGTACGACGGTACGAACAAGAAGGTCCTCTGGCAGGAGATGTGGCGGCACGAGTTCGAAGCCGCCCTGAAACACGATCCCGTGGTGATTCTTCCCACGGGTTCGGTGGAACAGCACGGCCCGCACTGCCCGATGGACGTGGATATTGTGGGCCCGTTCTATATGGCAGTTCGAGTGGCGCAGCGGGTGGACAATTTCCCGGTAATCGTCGCGCCGCCGATCTGGTCCGGGTTTACGCACTACAACAAGGGGTTTGCCGGTACGATCAGCCTGCGGATCGAGACCTACCTGAACCTGGTCGGCGACGTCTGCAGGAGCATTCACGACAATGGGTTCAAGCGTATCGTCATGGTCAACGGACACGGGGGGAATATGGCCCCCAATCACGTCGTTCGGGACACCATCGCGGAAGAGAACGTGTTCGTGGTGGCTTACAGCTGGTGGCAGTCCGTCGAGGACGAAATGCTGGCGTGGAGCGATGCGGACAACGGGAGCGTGGGACACGGCGGGGAGTGGGAGACATCGGTCATGCTGTACCTGCGGGAGCATCTCATCGTGAAATCCCTGATGAACGACGACGTCTTCCCGAATCCGTTCAGTGAGGACCTGCGGCACTTCGGCGGGTTCTCTGAACGCCGCAGGGATACCCGCGACGTCACCGGCACGATGGGCAGTTCGAGCGCGGCCAGCAGGGAGAAGGGCGAGAAGGTCTTCAACCTGGCGGTGGACCGTCTCGAACGCCTGGTCAGGGAGTACCACGAACAGCCGGTCAGGCAGTACAGGGAGTTCGGATCGCACTGTCCCTGAGGCGCAAGGCAGGAGGCGAACGGCATGTCGAATCTGCTCTATTTTGATTGTCACGCGACCGTCGGTCAACGGCCCATGAAACACCCGCGGGTGCGCTGGTCCACGGAGCATCTTCTCGAAGATATGGACCTGGCCGAGATTTCCGGCGCGCTGGTCACGCACGGCGTCGCCCGGAGTTACGATCCGGTGTACGGAAATCGCCGGCTGCGGGCGGAACGGGCAAAGGCGCCGGACAGACTGTTTGCCGCGTGGTGCATTGTTCCGCTGGGTGACCCCGGTTTCTTTGCCGACGGGGACGCGCTGATCGCGGCGATGGAGGCGGAGGACGTCCGCGCCGTGCGTCTGATGCCGGGCGGTTTTTCCATGCATCCGGAAATCGTCGGCCCCACGTTTGAGGTGCTGCAGCACCACGGCATCCTGACGCTGCTGGAAGTGGGGTGGGGAATGCCCGATATATTCGGGTTCTTCCACGAATTGCTGTCCCGGTACCCGCGGTTGCCGGTGCTGTTGACGGACCACGTGTGGAGCCAGCAGCGCCACGTCTACGCGTTGATGGAGCGACACGAGAACCTGCACCTGGAATTCTCATCCTACCAGATCAACCGGGGGATTGAGAAGTACGTGGCCGATTTCGGAGACGAACGCCTGCTTTTCGGTACCGGAGGCACCGAAAAGTCGCCCGGGGCGGCGCGTTTTTACGTCGATTACGCTCAGATTCCGGAAGGTTCCAGACGCCGGATCGCCGGAGAGAACCTGAAACGCCTGCTGAAGGGGCAGGGGCCGGTCCAACCGGCGCCGGCCTCGCGCAAGGCCGACGGCATCATGGCCGAAGCCAGATCGGGTCGGCCGCTTTCCGTCCCAGTACTCGACGCGCATTCCCACGTTCTGCACGAAGGCGGTCAGACGGCGGGAGTGAACTATCTCATGTACGATGGCGATGCCGAACACATGCTGGCCCTGAACACGCGGTGCGGCATCGACCGGACGGCGATGATGAGCTGGAACGCGCCGGTCTGCGTGGATGCGCACGACGGCAACGAGATCGTCAGACGCGCCATGCGACAGTTCGGCGACCAGGTGATCGGCGTGGCGGTAATCGATCCCACCCATATGACCCCGGCGGAGATCGAGGCGGAGATACGGCTGAGGCATATCGACCAGGGATTCGTGGGAATGAAACCGTACGTGCGGATGAACCTGAACTATGAACACGACGGATTCACACCCTGGTGGGAGTTCGGAAACGAGCACAGCCTGTACGCACTGATGCACGTGGCCGGTCACACGGGCGGGGTGGCCGGCATCGGACGGCTGGCGGATCGGTTCCCGGAGGTGAGCTGGCTGATCGCGCACGCGGGGGGGAGCTATCCGTTCGCGGAAGAGGTGGCCGCGTGTATTCGGGATCACCCGAACGTGTACGCCGAGATTACGCTCACCCCCGTCACGAACCGCGTGGTGGAGTTTCTGGTTGCGGCGACGGACGAGGACCACGTGCTGTTCGGAACGGATGCGCCGATGAGAGACCCCCGGCAGCAGCTCGGCTGGGTGGTCTGGGCTGAGTTGCCGCTGGAGGCGAAAAAGAAAGTCCTGGGCGGGAATTTCCAGCGGATACTGGACTGTGTGAACTTGCCTCGGGGGTGAATGTCCAGCCGAATCGCCAACGGGTCCGCAGACGTGTAGCGGACTGTAACCGGAGATCGAAACCCGCTGCCGCAGAATAGCTTGCGAAATTTCATTCCGGGATCTGCGACGTGTCGCGGGCCGATCGTCGCACGGGAGGAAAGGCCGGAATTATGGACAGGATTCGAGTGGCGCTGTTCGGGTTGACGCACCCGCATGCTCTCGGGCACCTGAAGACACTGCAGTTGTCCGATATGGTGAGTGACATCGTCCTGTTTGACGACGACACACGGGTTGTTGCGGATGTTCAGGAAAAAATGGGTACCAAGGTTTATGGCGGTTATGACGACCTTGATGAGTTGCTCGATGGCGAGTCCTTCGAGGTGGGGGTCGCGGATTTTCAGAATCACCTGAACGGGGCGCTGTGCCTCAGGCTGATCGAAGAGGGCGTCCACGTGATCAGCGAGAAGCCGGTTTCCAACTCCCCGGACGAGCTGTCCCGGATTGTCGACGCGGCGTCACGGAAAGGCGTGAAGCTGGGTGTGATGTACCAGAACCGGTATCATCCCGTTGCCCGGGAGGCGCGCCGGCTGGTGCAGGATGGAATCATCGGGCGGGTCACCGGGTGTGAGGCCAGGATGATTACGTCCCAGGTCAAATTCAGAAATCCCGGTCACTGGTTGTTCGACAGGCGGAAAGCGGGCGGCGGGATTCTCTCCTGGCTCGGGTGTCACTATATCGATTTGTTGCGTTACGTGCTGGACGACGACGTGGTGGAGGTTTCCGCGATTGCCGATACCCTCAGCGGCGAGGACATCGACGTGGAAGACGTGGCATCGCTTGCGTTCAGGTTCGGAAAGGGCGCCATCGGCAGCCTGCACGCCGGGTACCAGCTTGCGATGAGTATCCCCGGCTATTCCGGCGCCACGTACGACACCTACGTGGGTTTTCACGGGACGAAAGGACGGGTGTACTGGAATCCTGTCGACCGGCCGCCGGTATTGCACGCCGAGAGCGTGACAGAGGGCTGGCGGGCCTCGCCCGTGCGCTCGTTTCATTACGCGCTGTCCGAGCTTGACTGTTACGGGGGCGCATTCGGACTTGCGTTTCTAGAACGGTTTTTCCACTCCGTGAACGGAGACGGTGAGCCGCCGGCCACCGGCGAAGACGCGCTCAGGACGGCCAGGATCATCGAGGCGGCATACGCGTCCAGCGAGACCGGCCGCCGGGTCGAAATTACTTCCTGGGCTTGATATTCCGGGCGAATCGTGAACGACTCCAATGAAATGAAGACGTTGGCTGGAAAAGCGGTCCAGCCGCTGGGCCTTGCCGGTTCACCCGACACGCAAAGCGGGTTCGCATCCATCGCGCGACGTGCCGGCGTGGATTTCTACTTCTTCTACGGCCTGCACATTGACGGGATGGTGGACGGCGTGAACCGGCTGCTGCGCGAGCGTCGGGACGATGTATTCGTCGCCACCGGGACGGAGTCCCGGGACCCGTCCGAGATGCGGGACTGTCTGAACGGTGTACTTGCGGCGCTGGACGTGGATGTGATCGACCTGTTCTTTGCGGAATACGTGTCGCCCGCTGACGATCCGGATGACGTGCTGGGCGAGGGCGGCGCAATCGATGAAATCTGGAAATGGAAGAACGAGGGCAAGGTCCGCTACGTTGGCGCAACCGCGCACAGCCGTCCGCTTTCGCTGTCCCTAATCGCCAGCGGCCGAATTCAGGTGCTGATGCACCGGTACAATATGGCGCACCGGAAGTCGGAGGAGGAGGTGCTACCCGCCGCCATTGCCGCGGGCGTCCCCGTGGTCGCGTTCACCTGCACGCGCTGGGGGTCCCTGCTCGAGGGGCATGCAAAATGGCAGAGGCGGGTCCCCTCGGCGGCGGATTGTTACCGGTTCGCGCTGCAGCACCGGGCCGTCCGCGTGGCATTGACCGCGCCGGCCACCGAGAGTCACCTGCGACAAAACCTCACGGTGTTGTCTGATCCCCGCGAACCGGCGCCGGATGAGATGTCGACGTGGAAGACATACGGCGACCTGGTTTACGGAGAAGGCGGCGATGCATTTGAAACGCGTTGGCCGTAGATCGAAAGACCTTATGGTCGCATTATGCTTCATTCTGTTTCTGCTCGGCGCGGCCGCGATTGCGCCTGGTACAGAGAACCCTGCGGCGGACGGCTTCGATTCAGCCGGTTCCGACGCAAGGGCAATTGAGATTGCAGACGCCGTAATGGAAAAAATGGGCGGGCGGGGAAACTGGGACCGTACCCGGTACCTCACCTGGAGATTTTTCGGCAGGCGGCTGCACGTTTGGGACCGGTGGACTGGCGACGTTCGCTTTGAAGAGGCCGATCGCATCACGCTGATGAACGTCCATACCCGTCATGGTCGGGTATGGCGCGCGGGGGAGGAGACCGCCGAGCCGGATTCTCTGAAAAAATACCTTAAAAGAGGATACCGCGCCTGGATCAACGATTCCTACTGGCTCGTGATGCCCTACAAGCTGAAGGATTCCGGGGCGACCCTGACGTACCGAGGCTTGGCAAAGATGGAGAATGGGCGGGACGCGTACGTGTTGACGCTTACCTTCGAAAACGTCGGCGTGACCCCGCAGAACAAATACGACGTCTTCGTGGACAGGGAACGCATGCTGGTGGAACAATGGGCGTTCTATAGAAACGCGTCAGATGAGAAGCCGCGCTTCGTCGGCCCCTGGACCGGGTGGAAATCTCACGGCAGGATTCTGCTTTCCGCGGGGCGCGGTACAAGGGCGCACTCCGACGTGGCCGTTTTCGACGAGTTGCCCCGCTCCGTTTTTGAAAGTCCCGATCCTGTGGATATGATGGCGTTCGACAAGGCTAGGTGAAATACAGCCACCGCAATTCGCCCGCTGCTTCCGATTTTGCGTCGATGATACTGGAAACTATGGAAACGAGAAAGGCTCATTGTCACGATGGGCCTTTTTCCTTTTTCATGAATCCGCCGGAACGTGCTCTGGCGCAGGGGCCGGTGTCTTGACTTGAGTAGTCTATTTGCTTATGTTGTGAAAACTCAGTCGTGGTGCTACGTGACGGTGGCGGACTGTTGTTGTTCCGCGGCGAAAAACACCGCTGTCTGGCCAAGAGTACCCAAACAAAGTGGACGATCGTGTAACTCAATCACCGGATCATTGCAACTGTCAATAACCAACCCACGGGAGGGTGGCTATGCGTTTCTTTTTGAGATGGAACTTCGTTGGATTGCTGTTGTTGTGTCCGGCGATCGGGCACGCGCAGTTGATGGAACCCGGGGCGGAGAAACCGGAAGGAGAAGGCGGCGATCCGGCGGGCGCGTGGATGGCGGACTCGACGGCAATGCCCGTTTGGGCCTCTGCTGCCCTGTTGGGTCTGGTCGAAAATGAGTCCATCGACGGAACCGTATTCGGAACTCTGAAACTGGATGCCGGTTCCGGCGCATACGAGACGGACTACGTCACGTCGGTAAAGGTAGCGCTGACGATACCCCTCCTGGGTCAGAGCATCGACAGTACTTTTGTCGACACATTCAAGCAAGCGGGTGCGTTCAGTGTCGAGGATACGAGTTTGATTCTGACGCCGACGGTTGAGGGAGGAGAAGCGGCGGTCAGCGATACGCTTGGTTTTACCACCAGAGACGATTCGCTGTTTCTGATACAGGTCGTACCCCTGCCGCCACAATATGCGGGCATTATGGCGAATTTCGGGCTGGAAGCGCCGCTGGCAATCCTGGGCTTCGCGAAGGTGGAGGGGGAACCCGACCCGGGTCCCGATCCGCCGGAACCCCCGATGACCGCCGATTTCGATGGTAACGAATCGGTGGATTTCCAGGACTTTTTAGCGTTCGCCCAACAATACGGGCGAAGCGAGGGTGATCAAGGTTACGATGCACGGTTTGACCTGAATGGTAACGGATCGGTGGATTTTCAGGATTTCTTAGCCTTCGCCCAGCAATACGGGCAGTAGCAGCGAACATGGAACCGTCTTTTCTACGGGACGCCGGTCAGGAGGAGGCCGCCGTCCACCGGCAGTGATGCGCCGTTAATGTTCGCGGCGTGGGGGCTGCAGAGAAAGACCACGGCGCGTCCGATGTCTTCCGGTGTGCCATATCTTCTCGTCGAAATGAAACCGCTGAGCCGTTCCGGCGCGCTGCCCCGCGCAGGGGGTTGCTGGCCGAAACCGTGTTCGGTGTCCATATAACCTGGCAGAATTGCGTTGCAGCGAATGCCGAGGTGCGCCAGTTCGTAGGCCATGCTCATGGTAAGCCGCAGGATCCCCGCCTTGGCTGTGCCGTAACAGGTGTCGTTTGCCCACACGGCCTGTGCGTGTACCGAGGAAATGCTCACAATGCTCCCGCCCTCGCCCCGTTCCGCCATGTTGCGGGCGGCCGCCTGGCTGCAGAGGAAATACCCTTTCAGACAGACGTCCAGCGTGCGGTCCCAGATGGCTTCGGTGATTTCAAGAAACGGCCGGCTTTCGGATGCGTACGGGTTGTTGACCAGGATGTCGACGCGGCCGAAGCGATCCAGAAATGCCTCAAACATCCGATTCACCGCCTCCGCGTTTGAGATATCGGCATCAAAATAGGCTGCCTCGCGTCCTGTTTTCCGAACGAGGTCCAGGGTTGTTTCGGCATCGGCGTCGCGCTCGATGTCGTTGATGCCCACGTCGCATCCGGCATCAGCCAGAGCCTGGGCGATGCCCCGGCCTATGCTGCGCCGGGCACCTGTAACGAGTGCTTTCCTGCCTTCGAGCAACATAGAGGTACCCCGCTGGAATGGAACCAGGAATGGAATTCGAAATTGATGCATGAAATACGAAGCCGATTTTCGCCTGTCAAACGAAAAAAGGGGGAGGTAACGATGCCTTCCCATCTGATCTGAACGATGGTTTCACTCACGGCCTTACTGCAGGAGAACGCCATTGAAACAGACGGTGACGATTGCGTTTACTTTCCTCGTGATGTTTTCACACCCGGCGACGCCGGAGTCGAATCCAAACGTAACGGCATTGGAAGACAGTCTGTATATTGCCGCGGATTCCGTGGTCACGCTGCTTGCGCCCGAACTGCACGTTGCCGCGGCCGCCATGGAAGCGGGAGCGTATTCGTTGGCGGCGGCGAAACTCGAGGCGCTCGCCCGGAAAGACACTGCGAACGTCGGCGTGCTGCGTATGCTCGCGAGCGCCTATCTGAGGCGCGAGGCCTACACATCGGCCGTTCCGGTTTGCGAAAGGATTGCCGTGCTGGATTCTGCGGACGCGGGGATCAGGGTGGCGCTGGGTTTCATGCACGGGAAGCTGGGAAACGCGGCCCGGGCCCTCGAGGCGTATCGGGACGCAATCGACGTCGATGCCGCAACGGTTCAGGCATATCAGGGTCTGGGATGGATTTATCTGCAGCGGCGCGAACTCCGGGAAGCCATGAACATGATCGCGAAGTCCACCGAACTTGCGCCCGAATACGCCCCGAATTACGTGTTGATGGGTCGGGTCCTGACGGCGCAGGGATTTTACGAAAATGCCCGGCAGGCCTTTCAGACCGCATTCAGGCTGGATCCCGGATTGAGGGAACAATACGGCATTTTGCTTCAGGAGCTTGTTCTGCGGCACGGGCTTGAACGGTGAGCGACCCGCGAGGATGTTTTCCCGGGTCGCCGATTGCGTTGTTTTCCGCAAACGAATTTCGGGGAAGCGGGTTCGGCGCAAGTGGGCGGGAAGCCGCCCGGAAGGAAACGGGGTACGGGGCAGGGGTTTACTTGAGGGAAAAACCGATGGGCATGATCATCCAGACTTTGCGTTTCTCGCCTTCGTGCTTCCCGGGGCGGAATCGGAACTGGCGCGCGGCTGCGATGGCGTTGTTTCGAAAGACTTCGGGCCCGCTGACAACCTCCACCTTCTCCACGCGCCCCTTCCTGTCCACAAGAACCCGCACCTTTACCGTGCCTTCCAGCTTTTGCTTGTGGGCCAGCCGGGGATATTCGGGCGCCACGATCCGGATAGGGTGAGGTTTGTACTCGATGTCGAACTCGTCCATCGGCGCATCGGACGGCGGGCCCGTGGCTATCGGCCCCCTGAGGCGAAGGTCCAGAGGGAGCGAATCGAGGTCCAGTTCGGTTGTCTCGATCGTGACGTCTTCAGGCACCTCCTCACCCTCAACCTCGATCGGCACGGCCGGTCGAGGCGGGGGCGGCGGACGTTTGGCCTGGGATGTTTCGGGAATCTGTGCCCACTGCACGACGTCGATCTGAGGTTCGTTCAACACCACGGTGGGGATATGTTCCGGGTAGATGAGAGCGGTGACGAGCATGAGGAGAAAGGACGCACCCAGCGACTTCAGAAATCGGGCCCCGTAGTCGCGCTTGAGGTCCACGTCGGGATTCTTGGAGCGAACCGAAACCCGTACACCTGTCGGATGATCCTTCAGGAGACGCAGGAACCTCTCCTGGCGCTCACGAAATCGCGCCAGTTGTGCCAGAAGCGAATGACTGAAGCGATGGTGAACGATATTCATTGTTCAGATGACTGGGGTTATGATTAAATTCAAAGAATGCCGGCGTTGGGTACCGATTCGTACTTTGTTGTGGCGCTCACATCGGAGAATCGGGCACTCGAGCCGACGACCTTCCAGATTGGTCCGAGTCAACTCTTTGCCACTTTATACCCACAGATCGGGAAAAGGTTCCGGGCCGATGGATACCCTCAGTCCGGCCCGGCAGATAGTGAGACGGCACGAAGTTACATTCGTGAACAATCGGTCCACCGCAGTTCCGCAGGCGTCCCTGGAGTGACAAATCACAAAGTTAGCTCAGGCGTACCAAAAGTCAAGAGCAAACTTGAAAAACGGGTCGTGGATCCATCATTACACGGCCTGTCGTGGCGTTATGAACGATAGAACGGTCGTTCCGGTTCGCATCGACGTGAACAGCGACGACGGCGATATGGAAATCGAGTGGCGCGACGGCCGCGTCCACCGTCTGCCTCTCTCCGGGCTGCGGCGCTGGTGTCCATGTGCGCTGTGTTCGGACCGTCGTGAACAGCAGGTCCGGGGCGCCGGCTTGCACATGTTGACGCCCGAGGAGCGCGACGCGACCGCCGAAGTCACAGATGTGGTTCCGGTAGGCCGGTACGCCATACAGATCAGGTGGGGAGACGGGCACGATACGGGAATCTATACGTACGACTCCCTGCAAAGAATGGGTGAGGAGCTGACGGGTTGAACGGCGCCGGTCAGGACAGCGTCAGTCGCATCTGTGTTTGACAGTTCCGGCATTGCGACGTCATATTCGGGGTACGTCAGGGGAAGTCCGCGGGGAAACCTCATATACGGGAGAACGGCATGGCTCAGTCCGTTGCGAGTGGTCTGGTTGCAGAGGAGACCGGGAATCGAACAATGCAGTTACCCCACAGGGTTCTGGGCAAAACCGGTGTGCGGGTGCCCATTCTTGGCTACGGTTCGGCACCCGGCGGTATCGGGATGGATGACGATGAAGCCATTTCGCTCTGTCACATGGCTATCGATCACGGCGTGACGTTGATCGATACAGCACCCGGGTATGGCCGGGCTCATCTCCAGTTGGGGCAGGTCATGGCCAGCCGCAGGGACGAGGTCTTCCTGGTCACAAAAACGCCGGCCGACGACGCGGCCAAGGCGCTCTCGATGTTGGAGAAAGGCCTGAAAGACCTGCAGACCGATCGCGTCGACCTGGTTTACGTGCATTCGATGGGCAATCGTGACGTGGACCAGGTGCTGGACTCCGATGGCGCGCTCGAGGGCCTGCGGGAAGCGCGCCGGCGAGGCTGGACCCGGTTTATCGGAGTGACGGCGCACAACGCGCCCTGGCGCACCGCCCGGGTATTGAAGGAAGCGGAGCTCGACGTGGTGATGCTTGCTATGAACATTGCGGACCGGTACACGTATAACTTTGAGAACGAGGTACTCCCGATCGCTCATGAACAAAACGTCGGCGTGGCGGCCATGAAGGTTTACGGTGGGGCGCTGGACATGAACTACGACAAACCGACGCTGTCGGCCCTCGCCGCGCATGGGCCGCACGATCATGAAGCGGCGTTGCGGTACGCGCTTGGGCTGCCCGGGGTCGGTACAGCGGTTGTGGGGGTATACTCCGAGGCCGAATTGGTGCAGAATGTGGAATGGGCGCGGCGGATTACGCCGCTGGATGCGGCGGACAGCCTCGCAGCGGAGCGTGTCGGGCGGCAGGTGGCGGCAGACTGGGGTCCGCATTACGGAGCGGTGGAATAGAAAGCGATCGGGACTGATGACAAACGACAGCCGTGCACGCGGGCGGATCCCACATTGCGGCCGGAGGGTCCTTCCCGTCGTATGGTCCTCCCTTGCGGTCGTGGTTCTGTGCGCTTGCGGGGTCGACGAAACAGGATCGCCGCTGGGAAGTGTGGCGCCCAGGTCCTTCGGGGCGGTCGGCCCCATGGTCGAACCCAGGCGGGACCATACGGCCACGCTGCTGTCCGACGGCACCGTGTTGGTGGCCGGGGGGATTCACGTGGTGACCGCCGGCGTCGAAGAACCGCTGACGAGCGCGGAGGTGTTCGATCCTGTCACCGGGCGGTTTCGGCGAACAGGCAATCTGCCCGACGGGCGCAGCGGGCACGTGGCCGCCTTGCTGAGTAACGGCAAGGTGTTGATCGCCGGGGGAGGTCAGCAATCGCTGGCCCTGTACGATCCCGAGTCCGGTTCCTTTGCGGGCAGCGCGGCCGGTAGCAGAATCCAGCGTCCGAGATCCGTGACGGCGTTGCCGGACGGGAGGGTACTGTTGCTGGGTGATCTAACGTTCACGGCGGAAATCTACGACCCGGCAAGAGACATCATTGTAAAGACCCTCAACGTAGGTACGAGGCGCATTCAACAGACCGCGACGCTGCTGAACAGTGGAGACGTGCTTATCGCGGGCGGCGCCAGGGGACTTGCCGAGCGCTTCGATCCGGTAACCGACCGGTTCACGGCGCCTGGCGGCGCCAGCCTGCAGGTCGTCAGATTCGGGCATACGGCAACGTTGCTGGAAGACGGACGTGTGCTGCTGGCCGGCGGCAGCGC
Source organism: Gemmatimonadota bacterium (assembly GCA_028877215.1). GTDB lineage: Bacteria > Latescibacterota > UBA2968 > UBA2968 > JAAXHE01. Next base: position 132,131 of record JAPPFJ010000005.1, read on the forward strand.
CGAGTTCGGGGCGGGCGTTTTCAGCCCCGTGAGCAGCACGGAGATTTTCGATCCCGAACTCCCGTCATTCCGGGACCCGGGAAGCATGCTAATGCCAAGGTTCGGACATTCGGCCACCAGGCTGCGCGACGGAAAGGTGCTCATTGTCGGCGGCGCGGCGGCTGATGCCGAGATCTACGATCCCGATACGCGGGTGTTTCAATTTGTCGGTGGAGACCCCGGCAGGATCAGGAGCGGCGCAACCGCCACCCTGTTGAACGACGGACGGGTGCTGGTGGCCGGGGGCGTGGACGAGGACTTCCTGTATCTCGAGCATGGGCTGGTGTACAATCCTTAGAGATGCCAAAACGGGCGGATACAGCACAACCGAGGCTGAATCCCGTGGGGACGGCCTCTGTTTTTTGTTCCACAACTCTGGACGACCTGCCAGCGATGCCGCGGTTTCCCCGGCTGGCATTTCGTCCGGACATCACGGCGGTCGTGTCCGGGACCTCGCCGGTCCAGCAGGGTCGAGCCCCATCCGCTGACGAGGCTGTTATCGTCCGTTTGTTTACTTCAAACCGGTTCAGAATGCCATGAGTCAGCCCGATTCCCGCATCCGCGTTCCGCTGTCGGAAGATTCCCAGGACTCAGACGCGGAGCGATTGCGCGGGACCGTAATCGCATTATCGGTTGCGATGCTGGTTTTCGCTTGTGTGGCCGCGACGTTTCTGGAGTTTCGGTCCCGTTCCGCGCATATGGCCATGGCGAATCTGCCTCTGGCCGTGTTGTTGCCCTTTGTGGCCTGGCTTCTGGTCAACGCCCTGCTGAAGCGGTTTGTACCCTGGCTTTCCCTGACTTCGGCGGAATTGAGGCTGGCCCTGAGCATGCTCTGGGTGGGCGGTTCATTTGCCGGATACAACTGGATCACTCAGTGGGTGGGCGCAATGGCGGCTCCAAGGTACTACGCCTCCCCTGAGAACCGGTGGCGCGAGTTGATCTTCGACTACCTGCCCTGGTGGATGTTTCCATCTGATTTTCCCGGAGTCACAGAAGGGTTTTTCCTGGGAGTCGAAAAGGGCGCGGGCGTGCCCTGGGGGGCATGGCTGGGGCCGGTTTTCTGGGCGATGTCCGCCGGCGCCGCGATGACGGCGATCGGGGTGGGGTTGACCGCGGTGTTCCAGAAGCAGTGGGTCCGGCACGAACGGCTCACCTATCCCCTGGCGCAGGTGCCGATCGATCTGACGGAAGGATTCGACCGGAAGAGAGGCTGGCCCCCGTTTGCGCGTCAGTGGTTGTTCTGGACAGGCTTCGCGATATCAGCGGTCCCCCTGCTGTGGAACCTGATTGAATATTGGAGTCCCGGGTTTCCCCGGCTGGCGATCTTTGACGCGTATTATGGTCCGACGGGGCCCCGAGGCGCGGAACTGTCCCGCTATCTGCAGCCATTCTCCTACCGGATGTTGCCCACCGTACTCGGCTTTACGTTCCTGTGCGACCTGGATATCCTGTTCAGCATCTGGTCGTTGTGGCTTTCCGGACAGCTGGGTCTGTATGCGATGTCCCGGGTTGGATTCTCGGTGGGCCTCGTGGGGCAGGAGGCCAAACCGCCCACAATTCTCGGTCTGTTCACGCACGGCGTCAGCATGGGCATGGTGGTCTGGACCCTGTGGGCGGCACGGGGCCACCTGAAGAGGGTCTTTCGTCAGGTGCTGAGGCCGCGAGACAGCGAAGAGCCGGAAACCGCGATTCTTCCTCCCAGACTGGCCCTGCTTGCAATTCTGGCCGGCGGCGTCTATATGGTTTTCTGGCTGAGTCGGGCGGGTTACAGCGTCTCTGTCGGCCTGTCCTGGTTATTGCTTTTCTGGGCAAGTATCCTGGTTGTGATGAAGTTTCTGGCCGCGAGCGGGTTTGCCTATCTGTTTCCCAGTTTTCCGACTTCGATCCTGAATATGACCGTGGGCGCGAACCGGATGAACGAATCCACGCTCGTGGGGCTGCGCCTGGTAAACTGGAGGCTGCTGGCCGGGTGGCGGCTGCCGGCGGCGCTTCCTCACGTGGAACGCCTGGACGGGCGTCCGGGCCGTACGGGATGGGTTGTGGCTGTCAGCCTCGTGGCGGGCATGCTGGCGGCGATCCTCTATACGGTATCCATCTGTTACCAGGAGGGGGGCAGCACGTTTCGCACGTGGTCCCTGGTAGGCGCGCCGCGAGGGATGTACGAGGGGATCGCAAAGGCGGTTGCGGATACGGACCCGGAGGTTACCGATCCGGGCAAGATCGGCGTGTGGCTCCTTGGCGGCCTCGCAGCGGGCGCCATACAGATAATGCAAAGCCGATTCTCATGGTGGCCGTTTCATCCCCTGGGCGTCATGCTGATGTCGAGCGGCTACGTCCGGCTATACGTACTGGATATTTTCCTGGTCTGGCTTGCCAAATTGACGGTCCTCCGCTTCGGCGGCATCTCCCTGTACCGGCGCGTGAAGCCGGTCTGTTACGGGTTGATTGTGGGTTACGTATTCGCCGTTGGATGTTCCTTTCTGGTGGACCTGATCTGGTTCCCCGAAGGCGGCCACTATATTCACGGGTACTAAATGACAGATCGCGGGATGAACTGTCCGGCCATCGACGTCCGCGGCGTGAACAAGGTGTTCGAAAGCGATACCGGGCGTGTGGAGGCGCTGAGGGACGTGAATCTTCAGGTGCCTCAGGGTGTCTTCGTGAGCGTTGTGGGGCCGTCCGGTTGCGGAAAGACCAGCCTGATGCGCATTGTCGGCGACCTGGAGACTCCCACGTCCGGAACCGTTCGGGTGAATGGAAAATTGCCCGCAGAAGCCAGGAATGCCCGGGAAATAGGTGTGGTGTTTCAGAGTCCCGCGTTGCTGGGCTGGCGGACGGTCGAAGAGAACGTCGGGTTGCCTGGGGAGATATTTGACGATTCCAAAGTGGCGGCCAGAGCCCTTGAAATGGTTCGAACGGTAGGACTCGAGGGCTTCGAATCCGCCTATCCAAGGCAGCTGTCGGGGGGCATGCAGTCGCGAGTGGCCATCGCCAGGGCGCTGACGTACCGACCTGCGATATTGCTGATGGACGAACCGTTCGGCGCGCTGGACGAGATGACGCGAGAACGCATGCAACTGGAGTTGCTGCGTATCTGGAGGGGTGCAAAACCGGCCGTGCTGTTCATTACACACAGCATCCCGGAGGCCGTTCTGCTTTCGGACCGCGTGGTGGTGATGTCGCCGCGACCAGGAAGGCTCGTGGGAGACGTCGCGGTGGATTTTCCAAGGCCCAGAAACGTCGAACTGCTTTCTCAGCCACGCTTCGTCGAGATGGTGGCGCACCTGAGAACCGTGATGGCTGGCTAGAGGGGATACCGCGTCTTCACCGGCGCCTGGCAAGAGGGACACGGTTCCGCCCGCCAGGGTACGCTCACTGCCGCGGTCAGGGAGCCACGGGAAGCATATCGGAAACGAAGAGCCCGGAAACGTCGATCTTGCGGTCGATCAGCCCCAGATCGAACAGAATATCCCGGGTGTGCGACCACCGTTCCGCGGTTTGTGCGCCCAGCCCCATGCGTTCCACGTCCGGGCTCATCAGGATTGGCAAGAGCTTCTGGAAATTCGCGCGGTTGAATTCGGCGTCGCTCTCCGGGCGTTCGGCCATATATGCCGCCACCGCGTCTTCCGGGTTGTCCACGGCGTAGCGCCAGCCCTTCATACTGGCGTGTACGAATCTTCGCACGACGTCCGGGTTTTTCTTCAGATAGTCGGCATTGACAATGACGTTGGTGCTGTAGAGGTCGATGCCGTATTGGGCAAATGAGATACGGGTTACCGCTCGACCGCGGAGCTCAACGGTGACGGGCTGGTCTTCGGTATAGCCCAGCATGGCGTCGACCTTGCCGGCAAGGAGGGGTGCGGGACTGGATTCCGTCATTCCCATCACCTGCACGCGTTCTTCTTCGATACCCACCTTTTTGAGAAAAGCCTGAAATTCCCGGTGCTTGGTGCCCCCGATATTGACGCCAACCCGTTTGCCAATCAGATCCTCCGGTTTTCGGATGTCATTCTCTTCCAACGCATAAACCACCACCGGCGAATGCTGGTTGATCACGGCGAGGGAGACCACGGGGATGTCCCTCGTACGGGCGATCAGGGTGGCCGATCCGCTGGAAACCCCGAGATGATACTTGCCGCTGCCCACGAGACGCGCCGTGGTAGGCGCACCGGTACCTTCGAGAATCTCAACGGATATCCCCTCGGCTTCGTAAAATCCCTTCGCCTTTGCCGCGAAGAAACCGGCGTGTTCCATCTGCGCTTTCCAGTCCAGAAGCAGCTGGACCCGTTGTAGCGTCTCAGGTGGTTTCCCGCAGGCAGCCAGTATTGCAATGAAGAGCCAGACCAGACGTTTCATCGGATTCCCCCATTGAACGGTTTCGAATTGATGTCTATCTTCTGAGCGGTTCGTGGAAATCGCCCCAGCGTTTGAGCAGGAGTTTTTCCAGACCCTCCACGATCAGGAAGAGGAGCGTGCCCATCGCGCCAAGCACAATCAGCGCGGCGAACATGAGATCGGTGGCCAGTTCGGAGTTGGCCAGCCGCGTGAGATGCCCCAGTCCGGCGCTGGCGCCCACGAATTCTCCTACTACCGCACCGATCACGCTCAGGGTGACACAGATTTTGAGGGCGGCGAAGAGATACGGAATGGCGTGCGGCAGGCGGACTTTGAACAGTATCTGGCGCCGTCCCGCGGAAAGCGCCCGCATCAGATCCAGAATGAGCGGGTCCACGGCCAGGAGGCCGCGAGTGGTGTTGATAATGACCGGGAAGAAGGAGATGAGCGCGGCGATAACCACCTTGGGGAACAGCCCAAGGCCGAACCAGACGATGAACAGGGGGGCCAGTGCTTCTTTTGGAAAGGTCTGGGAGGAGATAACAATGGGGTAGAGCATTCTCTCGATTATGGGAGAGCGTGCCATGATGATGGCACCGCCGACGCCGATGCTCGCGCCAAGAAGAAATCCCCAGAGCGCTTCCTGCAGTGTCACCCACGCATGGGACAGGAGCGTATAGCGCGCCGAAACCAGTTTGCCGAAGATTTGCGACGGCGCCGGAAGGATATAATCTGCGACGTCCCAAGCATTGACCAGCAACTCCCAGATCCCGAGTGTGACGAGAACGAATACCAGGGAAAGGCCGTACTCACGGATGAGGACGCGAATGACGGAGACGGGGATCACCGTTCAAACAGAATGATCTGGGCCTGAATCGACCCGGCCTGGTTCTGGTATTCGGGGTTTTCGTTCATTGCCATAAACAGCGGTCCTTCGTAAGGTGAGAACAGGTCGAAATAGACGCCTGCCGCCAGGGGCGGATTGTCCTGACCGACCCTGCAGATCAGGGCGCCGACGTTGGTGCCGGGCAGCAGGTACTCGTCACCGGCCAGGAAGCCTTCGATTCCATTTGCGCCGCACCAGGTGATGGTTGCGGGACGCATCTCCGGCGACCAGATGCCTTCGGCGGAGATGACGAGCCGTTGGCCCTCCCGTATCTGCAGATACATCTCCTGCCAGATCGCATTTGGCCGGATTGTCTTGTTGATCGTCAGCGGCATGGGGGCTTCTTTCCTCTTCGCGGGTCTGACAAACCCACCTTGATGGCAGATCGTGTTCCAACCCGGAGACAGATTGCCGGATAGCAACCTGTTTTCGTTACGGGATACCAGAAGATAGGATCACTGATCGCGAATGTCAAGGCGGGTGGTCGACCCGAGAGGCGCTGTCGTTCGCATTTGAGAGTTCGCCGGGACTTCGAAGGGTCGCAGAATGGAATTTCATATGACCCTGGATTTCAGGGACGACTTCACCGCGGCGTCCGTCCCCTGGACCGCCGAACGGCTTCGGGAATATATCCGCCTCGTGGCTGATCTGGGTATGCAGGGTATTCATTGGATTGAGATGGGGGACAAGGAGATGGGCAAATGGGATCGGGGTTCGTCCACCGATCTCACGGGCGGGGCCAGGGCATTTGTGGAATCCGTTCCCGATCCGCTGGCGTTTGTGTGTGAAGAGGCGCATCACGTCGGACTTAAGGTATACGCGGTACACAAGATCAACGATATGGCCAGCTTTGGCCCCGGACGCTTTTATCCATTGGGTACGGCGCCCGACGTGCTGCCTGGCATTCCACAGATCGGCGGCTCGGGCCAGATGGCGTTCCGATGGCTGCGCGAGCATCCCGACCGGCGCGTGGAGATTCACCCGTCCCTACTGGAAGCGAAAGGCATTAGAAAACCCGTGCGGACTATCCGCTTCTGGCACGAAACGGATCGCCTGCAAGGGGTTCCGTACATCGAGCTGTTAGTCAGTGAGACGAATGCACGATACACGCCCTATCGGGGCAGCTGCCGGGTCGACGTTTCCGTGCGGAGGAGAACGCCGCCGGTATTTGCGCCGGCGCCGGAGAGGCGTTTCGCAAAGGAAGGGGAATTCGCCTGCATCCAGATATCCGGCCTCGAGATATCCCAGCCGTTTTTTGGTATCCGGTTTGCCGGTGCAGTCGGCCTAACGAACACACTGACCGCGCTCGTGGAAGTCGAAGACGTTTCTGGAGCGCCCGTGGTCTTTACCTGGGGATTCTTCCCCAGGTCCGATTATTCCACGTCTCTCGGTACGTTTGAGGAGGCCGGCATCGGATTCGACGCCAACTGGCTCATTCCGTTCGAAAACCACCCCGGGGGACACGACTGGCAGCACTCCGCGGGGAGGTACCGGCTGAACGTTGACAAGGTGCCGTTCATAGGGATCGCACGAGGAAGAAACCGGTTTCTTACGTCCTCGGTCGAACTCGCGTACCCGGACGTCAGGCGCTGGTTGCTCGACATCGTCCAGTATGAACTCGACGCCGGCTGTGACGGCGTGGACATCCGGGTCGAAAGCCATACGCAGAATATGGATTTCGAGAATTATGGGTTCGGGAAGCCCGTTGTAGAAGCGTTTCGCGATCGATACGGCGTGGACATAACGCGTGAGTCGTTCGATCGGGGCGCCTGGCGGGAACTGCGCGGGGAATACTTTGATCTGTTTTTGAAGGACGCATCCGAACTGATCCGGTCTCACGGCAAGGAAACCTGGATCCACCTCACGGCGTATCCAAGCATGGACCGGGAGCCTCGTCAGCAAAGCCTGTCTCAGATATATTGGAACTGGCGCAGATGGATGGCGGAAGGCTGGGTGGACGTCGTGAATTTCAAGAGGTTTCAGGCGAGAAATCTCTCACCCGGGCAGCAGGAGGAAATCGACCGTTTCTATCGAAAGGCCTTGAACTTCTGCGGTGAACTTGGACTGCGAACGGCCTACACGCCCAATCCGAGATTCGAGGGCATGCGCGAGGAGGATTTCGTCGACATGGAATTGCGGACGATCCGCCGTATCGCCGGAGACGGTTTCGAAGTCTACAATTTCTATGAAGGCTGCACCTATATTCGCCTGACCGAAAACGGCTTCCAAGTCAACGCGAACCAATTGTGGCGAGAGGTCCGGGAATGGAACCGGAAGGCGGGCCTCCCGCCGCGTTCGTAACTGCTCCTGGCCGATGGCGTTCATCATCGCCCAGGAGACGGGGAAGGTTGAGCCATGCCGAAACAAGCAATCGACGTGGGATCCGGAAAGCAATTGTTCGTGGATTCGAAGTTCGTCGAATCCAGCGCGGGCGTCACATTTGTCATGAATCCGCCCTATCAGGCTGACGAACCGGTACTGATGCCCGACGAAACATGGGAACGGCGGCCCGGAGCAAGTTACGGGATCTACAGCAGCATTCTCAAGGACGTGGACGGGAGGATTCGCGCCTGGTATCACGTTCGCATCGGTGACTACCGGTCCGGCCGGGACGAAGCCTACGTCGGGTACGCCGAGTCTGCAGACGGCATCCACTTCACCAGGCCGGTCCTGAATCTGTTCGAATCCGGCGGAACAACGCGGAATAATATCGTCATCCCGGGCAAAATCGGGGGAAGTTCCGTCTGGATCGATCCTCACGCGGAACCTGAGTCCCGTTACAGGAACCAGGCGAAGGTATATTCGCCGCCCGAGGTATGGGGCCACCTGCACATGCACGGATCACCTGACGGGATTCACTGGAAACTCGCGAGCGACATCCGGCTGAGCCGTGGCGGGTGGGATACGCAATCCATCGTCTTCTGGGACCCGCCGGTGGGGCGCTACGCGATGTACACCCGGCACTGGTTTGCGCAGCGGCACGGCACCGCCCCGGGCAATCTCAACTACCGCACGGTTCGCAGGCTGGAGTCCGATGATTTGCGTGAGTGGGGCAATCAGCGAATCGTCATGCGGCCCGACGACGCGGACATGGACACCTATGAAACGCCTTCTCCCCTTTGCCCCGAAGGACCGGAAAAACCTTACGGACGGGTACCGGTGGACTATTACGGCGCGTTGGTATTCAAATATCCGGACCCCGACGGCGTGTATATCATGCTGGCCAACGCAAACTGGTACTGGTACGACCGGGAGCCGATTGTCACCGTCGTGCGGGACGATATGGGGGTCCCGCGGGAAGAAACCCAGAGAATCTACGGCCCCAGTCGTTTCGACGCCCGGCTGTCCGTCAGCCGGGACGGCATCGACTTTCAGCGATGCGGCGGCCGCCGGGCCTTCCTGAAGCCCGGCAGTGAGGGCAGCTTCTCTTCTCGAATGGTGTGGGCGATGCCGCATCCCGTACCGATGGGGGACGAGTTGTGGCTCTATTACAGCGGGAACAACAGGGATCACGACGGCATTGTCGACCCAACCGCGGGGAGGCATCTCAGCGGAATCGGCCGGGCCGTCATGCGCCTGGACGGGTTCGTATCGGTGGATGCCGGCTACGGCGGAGGCGAGCTTGTCACTCCGCCGATTCGGTTTGAGGGGACGCAGCTGGAGTTGAATCTGGATACCGGCGGGGGAGGTTCCGTCAAGGTGGAGTTGCAGGATGATCTCGGCCGGCCGATCGGGAATTTCTCCGAAATGGACGCGTCCTGGCTCTGCGGCAATTCTGTGCGGATGCCCGTGCGATGGCGCGGTGGAACGAACGTCGGCGAACTGTCAGGAAGGCCGATCAGGATACGTTTCGTCATCAGAGACTGCAAGCTGTATGCGTTTCAGTTCACGGCGCCCGGGTGATACCAAGGGTGCTTCTGAAATCCCGGTCCGAGAATGCGAGTCCCCGCTGCTGCATTGTGCGATCGGTTGAGCGTCGCCCGAATGAAGGCCTGACAACCTCTGGAGGATGATATGGCCGATTACGAAGTCGAGATCAAGTCCGTCGAGCCGGTCCTCGTCGCTTCCTGTCGCGAATCCATTCCGGACTTCGGCGCCATCGGTTCGGCCATGAACCGTTTGTACAATGAGGTCGTCTCGTATATCGGGGAACAGAACGGGAACATCGTCGGGCCGGGAATCACAATCTGGCACGATTCCCTGGACGCGGAGGCGGCGCTGCCGGTTGACAAACCACTGCCGGAGGGAGATCGCGTCGGGGTACGGGAGTTGCCGGGCGGTGAAATGGCGTGCCTGGTTCACCACGGCCCTTTCGACGGGTTCCGCGGCGCGTACGAGGCCGTACGACATTGGATCCGGGAAAACGGCTACCGGATTACCGGACCCGGCCGGGAAGTCTACCTGAAGTTCGCACCCGATGGAAATCCGGAGGACTTCGTGACCGAAATCCGGTTTCCCGTCGCGAAGACGTAGTTGCCAGGCCCCATCCTTCTTTCCGTTGCTTCGTTATTCGGACATCCCGGCGTGTTTTTCGAGTAGTGCCTTGCTCTTCAGCACGCCCTCGCGGTCGTCGGTCCTGCCCTCGTATTCAATGCCGTAGGGGTTTTCATAGCCCGCTTCCTTCAGGATGCCGATGGCGCCGGCGCAGTCGATTTCCCGCGACTCACCGTCCGCGGAGAAGCTGAGGAATTTCGCGTGGGTCGCCCAGGCGTACGGGGCGACCCGCTTCAGGTTCTCCAGCTTGTCGTCTTCCGGCGGCCAGTTGAGGAAATCGGCGAGGACCCGGCAGGTATCGCTCCCGACCGCTTCCATGACCCGCAGGATGTTTTCCGCCGACACCGATACGCCCCCGTGATTCTCCATCAGCAGCCGGATGCCCGCCTGCGCGCAGAGTTCCGAGAGTTCGTGAAAGCTCTCGGTGCATTGTCCAATATGGGTTTCGGTGACCGGCTCCCCCCAGCCGGGGCCGCTGTTCGCCCGAAATGCGTTGCAGTCCAGCGCCAGGCAGGCGTCGATCCATTTCTTGTGGTTGTCGACGGCCTGTTTTCGATCCGTTTCGTCTGGTGAGGCAAGGTCGCCGTGGCCGTCTACGGCGATATTCAGCAGCCGTACTCCGGAATCCCGGGCGCGTTGGCGCAACTCGACGAGGTACCCGGCGGCCAGTCGGCTCGTTGCGGGATTGTCCGGATCCGCGTAGACGAAGAAGGGGCTGTTGAGTTCCAGCAGACGAATGTCGAATTCTTCAACGGCAAGAGCCGGAAAGTCGAGAAGACGCAATGGGTTCTCCGAATCCCTGAACCGCCGGTGAATGCTCCAGCCCGCGAGTGAGATTTCCATGGGGGTTGCCTCCGTCGTTGAATCGGGTTTGCACTTGCATTTGATGTGGCGCGGGAATATAATATCCCGCCACATGCATTACCAGCGCTTCCTGTTCGTCCGGCGGGTGGCGAACAGGAATAGGGCGCCTGCAAGCGACGTCCCGGCTAGCCGACGAGGAGTGGATCAGCAAAGAAGAATCACGGTTTGTCTTCCATTTCAACGTGCATTTTTTCCTCCGGATTGAAAGGAAATCACGTGAAGGGCATGGTTACCGCGCCGCAGCCGCTGGCGGTCGACGTCGGGGTCAGGGTACTGGCCGAAGGCGGGAATGCCGTCGACGCGGCCGTAGCGGCGGCATTCGTCCAGATGGTGACGACGCCGCGCAGCTGCGGCGTGGGCGGCTTCGGGATGATGTACATCCATACGCCTGAAACGGAGACGATTCTGGACTTTCACGGCAAGGCGGGAGCGCGGGTTCGACCCGATATGTGGGAGCATGATATCGTCCGGGAGAACACCACGGGATACGGATACACGCTTCAAGGGCAGGTCAACGAAGTCGGATACCGCTCGGTAACGACACCCGGTACGGTTGCGGGTCTCCACAAGGCGCAGACGGACTTCGGGACAATGCCGTGGCGGGAGGTGCTCCAGCCGGGCATCGCGGTCGCAACCCGCGGATACGAGGTGACCCGCGCGGCGGCGGCCGCGTGGAAACAGATTCCGACGTCCAAAGAGACACCCTGGAAGACGATAACGGCTTCGCCCCAAGAAGGCGGGGGCGAGCTGATCGCCAACCCGGATATGGCCAGGACGTTTTCGGTGCTGGCCGAGGGCGGCGCCGAGGTATTCTATTGCGGGGATATTGCGGGGACGATAGCCGAATATATGGAGCGGGGCGGGGGGTTTGTTACGCTGGAAGACCTGAGCCGGTACGAGGTGACGGTAACCTCGCCGCTGGTCTCACAGTACAGGGAATTTGCGGTCGCATCCAACCAGCCTCCCGGCGGGGGGTTGACGATTCTGCAGATGCTCAGGATCCTCGAGGGATACAACCTTTCGGATATGGCCCACCATTCGGCGGAATACGTATATACCGTGTCGATGGCAATGAAGGCCGCATGGGCAGACCGGGCGAATCTGATCGGGGATCCCGCATTTGTGGACGTTCCGGTGGAGGACCTGCTGTGCGATGAACGCGCCGCGTCCTGGCGCCGGCGCATCGATGCCCGGGAAGAGATCACGATTCCGAGATGGCACCCCCAGGAGCCGCCCTGTACCACGCATATCTCCGCTGTGGACTCATGGCGCAACGTGGTGGGGCTTACGCACTCGCTGGGATCGGGTTCGGATGTGATTACACCGGGATTGGGCTTCATGTACAATAACTGCATGAACTGCTTCAATCCCGTGCCCGGGCAGGTGAATTCGATCGAACCGGGCAAGTCAAGAACGACCGGTATGGCGCCCACGCTGGTGAAAACGGGTGACCGGCCCTTCTTCACCGTGGGTGCGCCCGGGGGTACGCGTATTGTAACCGGGATTTTGCACGCCATTCTGAACGTGATCGACCACGGAATGTCTGCCACCGAGGCGATCGCCGCCCCCAGGTTCGATTGTCAGAGCGACGTGATCGTCGCCCACTCCAGAGTCGCGCCTTCCGTCTGCGACGGCGTCAGGGCGATGGGCCACGAAGTCCAGTCGCTGCTGGACGGCTACGGCGGGATTGCGTCGGTTCACGGCATCATTCTCGATCCGGATACGGGAACCCTCGACGGGGGAGCCGATCCGGGTTCTCCCGGAATGGCGATGGCCGTAATCTGAGTAAACGAAAACGTATTAGTCGGCGGAACCCCGACGATACAGGGGTCATTCACTGTACAGATGAAGAATAGATTCCGGTCTACCCCGAATTCGGGCGCGGTGGGTCCGGCCGGGTTGAAGACCGCAGTTATTCCCAGGAGACGAAAACAGCTCACGTTTCTTGCTTCTTCTAAGAAGAAGGATGCGAACGTATGGTGTTTGTTTACGGAACCTGTAACCCATAGCCGTGCCTTGAGCCGTTCCCTGAGCCTGTCGAAGGCTCGGCGAAGGGCTGATTGAACGTACCGAAGGGTTTTCGAAAACGTGGGCACTTCGACAGGCTCAGGGACCACGTTATGACAAGCTCAACCGCTGCTGCAGATGTTTACTATAGAATGCTCCACGCGTTAACCGTCCTCAATCACGCAGGTCAACCTGAAGTCTTCCGGCTAAACAACACCCAAAACCCGGAAAGGAAAAGAGATGTTCGAAACGCTGGAGATGGCGCCCGCGGACCCGATTCTGGGATTGACCGCAGCATACAACGAAGACACCAGCCCTGATCGAATCAACCTCGGCGTGGGTGTCTACAAGGACGGCGAGGGCAACACGCCGGTTTTCAACTCTGTGAAGGAAGCGGAAGCCAGGGTCCTCGAACGCCAGACCACAAAGGACTACCTGCTGATTCCGGGCGCGCCGGAATACGCGGCGGCAGTGCAGGCCCTGCTGTTCGGCCCGGAACACGAAATCGTCACCGGAAAGAGGGCGGCGACTGTACACGCGCCCGGGGGGACCGGAGGACTTCGCGTTGCAGGCGATTTCATACACAAGCTGTATCCGCAGGCGAGAATCTGGCTGAGCGATCCCACATGGGCGAACCATCCAAATATCTACGAACACGCCGGGGTAGCCGTTGAGACGTATCCTTATTTCAATAAGGATACGAACGATCTCGATTTCGACACAATGCGCGATGCACTGAAGTCCGTTCCCAAAGGAGATGTCGTCCTTTTGCACGGCTGTTGTCACAATCCCACGGGGATCGATCCCACGCCCGGACAATGGGCGCAGATCGCGGACGTGGCCGGCGCGCGCGGCTGGATTCCTCTGGTGGACTTTGCCTATCATGGGCTCGGGGACGGGATCGAGCAGGACAGGCGGGGACTGATGGCGTTCTGCCGATCGGACATCGAGTTGATGGTGTCAAGTTCGTTTTCGAAGAATTTCGGCCTTTACAACGAGCGTGTCGGCGCGCTTACTCTCGTTGCATTCTCGCCTGAGGCGGCAAGCGCGTTGATGAGCCAGGTGATGATCTGTATCCGGGCGAACTATTCGAATCCGCCGGCCCACGGCGCGTCCATCGTGACGGAAGTGTTGAACGACTCCGGACTTCGTCTGCAGTGGGAGGGCGAAGTGGCTGAGATGAGGAACCGGATCAACCGCATGAGGGCGTTATTCGTGGATACCCTGGAGCGGAACGGCGTACGTCGTGATTTTTCCTTTATCGCCCGGCAGCGGGGGATGTTCTCCTTCTCGGGACTGGACAGCCGGCAGGTGGACGCCCTGCGGGAGGAATACGCAATCTATATGGTGGGTTCAGGGCGGATAAACGTCGCGGGAATCACCGAGGCGAACGTCGACTATCTCTGCGAATCGATCGCCGCCGTGCTTGGGCAATCGTAGCGCCCGGGAGTCGCATGACACGGCGTATCTGCTTCCACGTCGGATTCGACCGCGGCGAGACCACCGGAAAAAGCGTGAGTGAGTGAAAGATGGACGATTCGCTGTACTGGGGAGACCTGCACGCGCACTGTGCGATCAGCTATGGTTACGGCAGTCTCGAGAGGGCATTCAGGCTGGCGAACGAGCACCTGGATTTCTGTTCGGTGGTGGGACACGCGACGTGGCACGATATGCCGGTCGACCGGGCGCGTCACGGCTTCATTATCGATTATCACCGGGAGGGTTTCGACAGGCTGAGGCGAAACTGGGCGCAGGTGCAGGAAACGGTTCGGCAACATAACCGGCCGGGCCGGTTTGTTTCCTTTCTGGGTTACGAGTGGCATTCCTGCGCTTTCGGCGACCACAACGTCTACTATCTGGACGATGGCGGTGAAATCGTCGAGCGCGACAGCCTGGAGGAGCTGGACGAGGCGTTTGCAGGGCAGGATGTCATGATCCACCCGCACCATATCGGCTATGGTGCGGGTTTCAGGGGAATAAACTGGTCGCATTTCGACCCGCGACGGTCCCCCGCCATCGAGGTATTTTCCGGTCACGGCGGGTCCGAACGGGACGGCGGCCCCTACCCGATGTACCATACCATGGGCCCCAGACAATACAGCGGTACCGTGGCGCACGGACTTGCGCTCGGTCACCGGTTCGGGTTCCTGGGAGGTACGGATCATCATGGGGGATATCCCGGGCACTACGGCGAGGGAAGAACCGGCGTGTATGCTCCGGAACTCACCCGGCAGGCAATCTGGGAGGCGATTCGGGCGAGGCGATGTTATGCGGTAACCGGGGATCGCATCGGGTTGCGGTTTTCCGTCAACGAAGCGGAAATGGGCGAGGAAACCGGGGGCACAGGCGTCCGCGAAGTCAGGGTGTCCGTCAGTGGAGCCGACGCGCTGGACCGGATAGAGGTCATCAAGAACAACCGTCCCCTGAAACGGGTCTTCGGGCCCCCGCCCGAGGCGGAACCGCCCGACCCGGTACGTGCGAAGGTCCGGGTTGAATGGGGATGGGGCGACAAGGAGGAGTGGGTGCGGTGGGACGCGGGTGTGCGTCTGTCGGATGGCCGGCTGCTTTCAGTGGAACCCTGTTTCACCGGCGATCCCGTTCTGGCGCCGTCGGCGGACGGAGCGATTCTGGCAACCGGCGAGGAGCCCGTTCACGGGATCGTGGCTCAGGAAGAACGCCGGGTGGCGTGGTTTTCCCACACCCGGGGAAACGAGCATCCATATCTGCGCGGCACGAACGCGCTGGTTCTGGAACTGGACGCCCCGCGCACTGCGGCGCTGGAATTCAAAGTCAACGGTATAGCATGTCGATACCTGCTGGCGGATCTCCTGGCGGGTTCCAGGAGCGTGTTTATCCGGGGATGGCGTTCCGAGGCGATGCTTGTGCACCGGGCGGTGCCCGAGGAACAGCTTCGGACGACGCTGGAATTCGAAGACGCGGGACCGGAGCGTGAGACAGACTTCTATTACGTACGGGTGGCGCAGGAAAACAACCAGTGGGCATGGGCAAGCCCCATCTGGGTCTCGAGTTGATTCCATTGGCAGTTGAGAATCGGATGGGGGATTTCGGTGAGACGGGTCGATGCGGCCGGATGCAAATCACTTTTCGTTCGGTTGCCGGTGTATCGTTAGATATGGAGAGCTATAATGGTACTCAAAGACCGGGTGGCCATCGTGACGGGCGGGAGTTCGGGCATTGGCCGCGGCGTTGCCCTTGAATTCGCCAAAGAGGGCGCGACTGTTGTCGTAGCCGACGTCCGGGAGGCGCCGAAGCAGGGCATATATCACGAACAGGAGGTCCGGACACCCACCCTCGAGGAGGTGCAGAGCCTTGGCGGTGAAGGGACGTTTGTCCAGACCGACATGGGCGATGCCGCTGCCGTCGATGCGCTGGTGCAGCGAACAGTCGACGCGTACGGCGGCCTCGATATACTGGTGAATAACGCCGGCATACACATTCCCGGCGACAGCCAGACGCTGTCGCTTGAGGCGTGGGACAGGGTGACGGGCGTCAACATCAGGGGCGTCTTCGTCGCGTCGAAAGCCGCGATCCCTCATCTGAAACGATCTCAGGCAGGGAGAATAATCAATATCGCGTCCGTGCATTCCTTCGGCGGGGGCGGTGGGCCCGCCTATGCGCCCGCCAAGGCCGGTGTGGTCAACCTCACGCGGGACCTGGCGATGGAGGTGGCGCCGGACGGCGTTACGGTGAATGCAGTCTGTCCGGGGTATATTGAAACCGCCATTCAGGATTATCTGACCGAAGAACAGATCCGGGATGCGCTGGAGAGGACGCCGCTTCCCCGATTCGGTTTGCCACGGGATATCGGTCGGGCATGCATCTTCCTTGCGTCCTCGGATGCGGAGTGGATCACGGGCGTGGCATTGCCCGTGGATGGCGGCTGGCTGGCGCCCGTGTAGGGAATCAGGGATGCAGCGTGCACTGGATGCAACGTCTTCACGCGTAACCGGTCTTTGGAGCGATGATGGAAATTCGAGCCGTCCGAGAGGACGAAATCGAGAAGACGCTGGAGCTCCAGCGGATGGTATTCCGGCCGCACGAGGGGGCGGGTGCGCTGGAACGGTACCGGACCTACGTGCGGGACGATCCGAGCTATCGGATGGATCAGTCCCGGGTTCTCACGTTAAACGGGAGAATCGTGGCGCACCTTCGGGTATGGGACCGGGAGATCCGCATGCGCGGGGCGGTGCTTCGCGCGGGAGGCATCGGCAGCGTGCTGACCCATCCCGAATATCGGGGCCGGGGATATGCGCGCGCACTGATGCGGGATACGGAAACGTACCTGCTGAACGCCGGTTACGACGTGGGGCTCCTGTTCACGATCATCGGGACGCCGTTCTACAGGGCTCTGGACTGGACGCCCATCCCGCTGCCCACGTTTGCAATCGATCTGGAGTCTGAGCTCAGCGACCGCCGGTCTACACGTGCGCGTGCTCTGGACGTCGACCGGGACCTGGACGCCGTGATGGCGATATACGAGCAATGTTCCGGTTCCATGACGGGCCCCGAAGTCAGACCGAAACAGTACTGGCGTGCCGGCCCCTCCCGAATACGGGGGGTTTTCCCAAGATGGGGCATCATGGTGGATTCGGAACTTTGCGGCTATGCGACGTTCGACGCGTCCGAGGACCGGATCTGGGTGAAAGAAGGATGTGTCAATCCATCGGGTGACGGCGTGTTTGTCGACCTTGCGCATTTGATTTGCGGGTGCGCCCGCCGGTACGGACTGAAACGGATCGAGGGCAGCCTCCCCGCCGGACACGGCTTGGTAGGCGCTCTCGAGGCGTTATGCGGTTCCACAGCAGCGTGGGGCAGCCACGATGAAATGATGTTGAAGGGGATCAACTGGCGAACGATCCGGGAAAAGTTGAACCGGGAACCACAAGGAGGGGCACCGGAGGACGAGGGGACATTCTGGCGCGCGTTGTACGGCCAGAAGGCGGCCGAAACGGATGCATCCGTATCGGGATGGATGGCATCGCTCCCGAAGTGCGAAGGCCCCTTTTACTGGTGGAGCGATATCTTCTAGAAACGCCGCCGGGCGGACGGAAGCTGCGCCTTTCAGGAATTTGCCCCACTGATGCGTGACTCGGCCTCGCCGACCATGCCTTCGAGGATGCGCACCGCCAGACGGTCGATTTCCTCTTTCGTCTCCTCCAGGCCGGGGCCGCAAAGGTGGGGGTTGTCCACCGATGCCGCGGAGACGTAGTATTTGATTTTGGGTTCGGTTCCCGACGGTCGGGCGGTGACCCGGGTATGGCCGGCGGGGGTGAATGTAAAGGCGACGACGTCGCCCTTCAGGCCCTCGATCGTTCGGATGGATCCCGTACTCGGGTTCAGCGCCTGCCCTGTCCTTCTGTCGATGATCTCCACGAGGTCGCATCCGCCGATCTGTTGTGGCGGGTGGGAACGCAGGGATTCCATAATGTGAACGGTATCCCGGCTGCCCTGTGCTCCGGTTCTGAGTACGGACCGCTGGATTTCACGAAAGTAACCGTATTCCACATAAATCTCGTCCAGGTAATCCCTCAATGTGCGGCCACGGGCTTTGAGGGTCGCGGCGCATTCGCACAGGAGGACGGCCGCAACCGCGGCGTCCTTGTCTCTCGTGAACGTTCCCGTCAGATAGCCGTGGCTTTCTTCGGCTCCGAACAGGAACTCGGCGGCCGGCGGAAGATCGGCGATCAGCCTGCCGATGTGTTTGAATCCCACAAGCAGTTCGTCTACGACCGTTGCGCCGAAGGCGCGCGCGATGAGGGAGGTCAGGTCGGTTGTAACGATCGTTTTTGCGACAATACCGCCGCGGGGCAGTTCTCGGCGGCCTTTTTTTTGTTCGAGGATGTAGTGGCATAGAACAGCCCCGATCTGGTTGCCGTTGAGGGCAAGATCCTCGAGGGGGGCGTTCCACCCGGATCCTGAATCCGGAACGGCGCAGCCGAGCCGGTCCGCATCCGGGTCGCTGGCGATGACCATATCGGCGCCGGACCCGGCGGCTTCCCGGACGGCCGCGGCAAGCGCGCGTGGATCTTCGGGGTTGGCGATGCCATCCGGTACCGTGGGAAAATCGCCGTCCGGTTTCGCCTGCGACGGGACAACGTGCAGGTCTCTATAGCCTAGGATTTCCAGCGCTGGCAATATCGACGTCAATCCCACGCCGTGCAGCGGGGAGTAGACCACCCGAATCCGGCGTTCGGGTCTCAGGGTGAGCCCGGCCAGGTGGCGATGATAGCGGGTATCGACGGCGGGATCCAGGATTCTGACGAGGCCCTGATCTACCGCGTGCTTGAAGTCGAGCCTTTTGATCGCGGATACGGCGTTGACTTCGGCCATGATGTTTCGGTCGTGAGGGGCTACGACCTGGCCCCCGTCGGACCAGTATACCTTGATCCCGTTGTCGCCCGGCGGATTGTGGCTGGCGCTGATCACCACGCCGGCCACCGCGTTGGTCGACCTGACCGCAAACGAGAGTTCAGGAGAGGACCGACAGCTTTCAAAGATACTGGCGCGGATGCCGTTGCCGGCAAGAACGGCCGCTGCCTCGTTGGCGAAGCCCTGTGAATTGTTCCGTGTGTCGTGCGCGATAACCACGCCGCGGGAGGGTGCGTCGGCGCCGGATTTCAGGACGTACCGGGCAATCCCCTGTGCGGCTTCGCCGACGGTACGCAGGTTGATGCGGTTCGGGCCCGGGCCCATCGCGCCGCGAATGCCACCGGTGCCGAACTCGATCTTTACGCGAAACGCGTCTTCGAGTTCGTTCAGGTTTCCCGTACGGATCAGGTGTGCAATTTCGTCCATCGAATCCGCGAAACGGGGGTCGGTGAGCCAGAGCGCGGCTTGCTCACCGGCGGTTTCGGACAGTTCCCCAGCGGCGACCCAGAACCGGATTTTTTCCAACAGGCCCGTCGGCGATTTGTTCACAGATCCGTTCCCGATGATTACGCGTCAATCCCGTCGAAGACAGCGACTCGCATGTCGCACGCGCGCCGGACGGCGCCGCGGCTTTTAATATATCGGTTGAGACGCGCCGATCAACACAAAATAGTTTGATTTTCCGAAACCATTGCGCATATTTTCGATATGCCGTGGGGATAGCGGTAGATGCAATCGTTTTCACGCCGGTGCAGTTGGAACGTTACCAGGACAGTCACGCGCTGGTGATCAAACCCGCTCCACGGGACGGAAGGGTCATATATGAAAATAGAAACTGAACGAGAGGAAGACGGCAGATGGATTGCAGAAGTGCCTGATTTACCCGGTGTGGTCGTTTACGGAGACAATAAAGAAGATGCCATTCTGAAAGTTAAGGCACTGGCGTTGCGGGCTCTTGCCGATCGCATAGAGCACGGCGAGGAAATACCGGAAATCCGTGATGTCTTTGCAGGATCCGTATGAATCGATGGCCGTCAACAAGCGCACGCCGGGTCTTGGCTGCCTTGTTGCAGATTGGTTGGACGATAAAGCGTCAGTCCGGTACTCCTCATCGCATTCTGGCGCGGCCGGGTTGGCCGAATTACGTATTCGCTTTCCATTTGCGGGAAGAAATAGGGCCTCGCATGTTGTCCCGTATTGCCAAACGTACCGGATTGACTCCCAATGATCTGTGAGGTGAGATCGTTGGAGCACAGCAATCCTTGCAGATTAGACTTCAGTGAATCCGTTCGACGTTCAAGGGAAGGCAATTAGCCGGAGTGACGTCGCGGCATAAGGAGTTGGTCATATGACGATACTTTTTTTCCTGCTGTTTTTGTGCGTCCTGTTCCTTCTCCTTCCCGTGAGGCTGTGGGTGTGTGGCCGCAACGACGAGGGGCGGGGGCCGACCCTGGATATCCGCTTGAGGCCGTGGATCGGTCTGGCGGGTATCCGTCTCTTCTACATTGACGACGGATGGCGTGCAGGCGTACTTCTCGGTTGGTGGACCGTGTTGGCGGTACCGCTGAGAAAGCGGGAGGTCCGGAAGAAGCAGCAGGGGCCGCGCGCGACAAAGAAGACGGAAGCGGACGTGCCGGACGGGTTTTCGGCAACGGTTGAACGGTTCGTACGGTCCGGACGGCGTTTGAGGAAGCTGTCAGTGCCCCTGCGGCGGTCCGCGTTGCGACTTCTGAATGGCTTCCGGCTTCGCCGCATAGAATGCAAGATACAGTTCGGCGCATCCGATCCGGCCACGACCGGCCGGATTTACGGATATTTCATGGCTGCTTCTTCTATCGTGGGAGCCAGGGGAAGCGTCAACGTGACGCCCGATTTCAAGACACAGCGTCTGGACGGAGAAGCCCAGGTGGGAATCCGGGTTTATCCCCACAGGTTGATGCTGGCATCGGCTTATTTCGGGTGGCGTGTTGCGCTTGCGTGGTATTCGGAACGACGCAGCCGTAAACACCCTGAGGAGGGCATTGTCGGGGCTGTTTAGGAGGGTTTTATGTCAGTTGAGGATCTCATCAGGACGGTGATGACGGAATTCCGGCAAATCGTCAAGGCGGAGACGGTCGTGGGGGAGCCGATCGAAATCGGAGGCACCGTTGTGGTGCCCGTCTCCAGGATTTCTTTCGGGTTCGGCGCCGGTGGCGGTGCGGACAAGTCGGACGGCGGCGGGAGCGGCACCGGCGGCGGCGCATCCGTGGAACCCCTGGCATTTGTCGTGATTCGAGACGGAAAAGCCCAGATTCTTCCCGTCCAGGAAAAGGAAGGGTCCATCAAGGGATTGTTGGACCTGGCGCCCGATCTTCTGGCGAAAGTGAAAGCCCTTATGGAGAAGCGAGACCGGCGAAAAGCCGAGGCGGATGCCGACGCGGATTCCGGTGACGACGACGTGAGCGCGTAGTGAACCGGCTTCTGCTGCTCATTCCGACGTCAACCTACCGAACCCGCGATTTCATGGCCGCGGCGGCCGCACTCGACGTCGCCGTAGTCGTGGGATCGGACCGGCGGCAGGCGCTCGCAGGTCTGACACCCGGAAAGACGCTTGCGCTGGACTTCGCAAGACCGGCGGCCTCGGTCGAAAAGATCGTCGCCTTTTCGAAACGGTACCCCGTCCGGACGGTGGTGGGCGTCGACGACGAGACCGTCGTACTTGCCGCGATGGCCTGCAGCGCGCTCGGACTTCCGCACAATCCGGTGCCGTCCGTCAGGGCTTCCCGCTACAAACACCTGATGCGCCAGATGCTTGCCGAGAAAGGCCTGCCCTCGCCGGGGTTCAGGCTTTTTTCAGTTCGGGACCAACCTGCCGCCGCCGCCGCGGCCGTCGACTATCCGTGCGTACTGAAGCCCGTTTCTCTCTCTGCGAGCCGCGGTGTGATTCGCGCGGATCAAAAAGCGGAATTCGTGACTGCTTTCGATCGGATTCTCGAGTTGATATCGGAGTCCGAAGATAGCTCGCCCGAGGCCAGGCATTGTGTTCTTGTCGAGGACTACATTCCCGGCCGGGAGGTCGCGCTGGAGGGACTGCTTGTCGACGGTGAACTGCAGACCCTCGCATTGTTCGATAAACCGGACCCGCTATGCGGGCCCTATTTCGCCGAGACACTGTACACGACGCCATCCCGGCTTCCGGAACGCATCCAGGAAAGGGTTAGAGGCGCTGCGCAGGAAGCAACGCGCGCGCTCGGATTGACTGTGGGCCCGGTGCACGCGGAACTTCGGCTGAACACGCGTGGGATCTATGTCGTGGAGATTGCCGCTCGGTCCATCGGCGGGCTGTGTTCTCGGGTGTTGCGATTTGGCGCGGGCGTGTCGCTGGAAGTACTGATTCTGCGCCAGGCAACGGGTCACGCTTCGGGCGATCTGCGCAGGGAAAACGCCGCTGCCGGGGTCATGATGCTGCCGGTGCCACGGGCGGGAACCCTGCGGTGCGTCCGGGGTGCGGCATGCGCGCGGCGCGTGCCGGAAGTTGTCGACGTCACGATAACCGTTCCACGGGGTCAGCCCGTCCAGCCGCTGCCCGAGGGAGACCGGTATCTGGGGTTCATATTTGCGCGCGGGAGGACACCCGAGGCCGTGGAAGCCGCGCTCCGTGAGGCCAACGGACTGCTCGAGGTCGTGATTGAGGGATGAAAGGCTGCGAACAGGCCGGTGGGATCGGGACAGTCTCGATCGGGTTTTTCTTTAAGGTCCTTCAGGAGCTGTTTTAAAATTACCGGGGAGCTCCCGAGCGCGAGCGAAAAAGTGGCGGTCAAGGCGGGAAAATCCGCCCATATTTGTCTATACGGGCGGGTTTGACCAACGCCGACCGGCGCTTTTTGCAGCCGCGCGAAGACCGCTGGGAATTTTAAGACAGCTTCTCAGGTCAGACAAGAGCGAACTGCTCTTCGGTGGGCTCCGCTCAGCAGTACCAGGGTTCGGTGAGGCGGGGTAGCGATCGGCGGTTCGGGTCCGCATCGATATGGACCTTTGGAGCCGGCCGGTCCAGCATCCCGTGCACATGCGACCTGATCCTGCGAAAGATCTCTGTCCGGGCGGTTTCGCTGTTCTGAAGCCGGGCGACCAGCCGGGTCAGTTCATTCTGGAGCCGGTCCAGACGGGCGTCGGGATGCGCCCACGGGTACGAGAGGGCTTCCGGCGTGAATGGGCCCGCCAGATTGCGGACCTCGGCAAGTTCCAGCAGCTTTGATTGCCCGGGGATGAGCAGCCGGATGGTGAGTTGAATGGGCGAGACGTGTTCGATCAGGTCCAGTTCGGCGAGTGTGTTCAGAAAACGGGCATACCCGTCCAACGTGATCCATGGCGTGAACGGGCTAAACGTCGGATTCATCACGAGCCGATGTCTCTTGAAGAGCTCGACGACCTCGAAGAAGCCGTCGACCGTGTGCCCCTTGTCCAGCAGCGCGAGAACGCGGTTGTCGAGGGATTCTACGGCGGTCGTAACGAGTGCGCACCCGGTATCTCTGAGGAGGGGCAGATAGCGCCCATACCTCAGCAGATGTTCGATTTTTACAGTGATGTCGTAGGTAAGGTGGGGAAATCTGTGGTGTAGTTTTTCGACAAGCGGTACGGCGTGGCCGATTCCGTTGAAGAAGTCGGGATCGCCAAACGTGATGTGTTCCGCACCCGCGGCAACCTGTCTCGCAACGTCGTCCAGCACGATCTCCGGTTGTACAATCCGGAACCTCCCGCCGTATACGGGCACAACCGGACAGTGGCGGCAGAGATGCTTGCAGCCTCGGCTCGCCTCGGTATAGCCGACGGTTTTCAGATGCCCGTCGCCCGTGGACAGTCGTGCGTAGCGGGAAAGGTCCGGAAGGCCTGCGCGGTCGGGTGGAAGAAAACGCTGTCTGGCCACGGAAACGACCGGGGCTTCCTGGTCTCCAACAGCGCCGGAATCCCCCCGCAGGCGATTGCACAGCTGAAGCAGTCCGTTTTCGAATTCACCACCCAGTATGGTCTGTGCGCCCAGGCTTCTCAAAAGGGATTCGTTGACCGAAGCATAGAGACCGTAGAAACAGAGGTGTGCTTTGGAATTCAGCTTACGTGCCCTTGAGGCCAGCGGAACGGCAAGGCGCGTCGCGGTATGCATTGGCACGTAAAAGGCCACCAGATCGGCGGCGCGAACGTCGTCAGACGGGAAGTCATCTATGGAAACGTCGGCCTGGACCACATCGATGTCCGCCCTGCGCAGCCACGCAGCCGGCGAGGCCAGACCGAATGGCTGTCGACCCAGTTCGTAGGTGGACACGAGTACGGCTTTGAACGGACGCGATTGGCTTGTGGTCGTCATGGGTCGTATACCAAAACAAACGGCAGACGACGGGGAGGTTCCCCTTGAAGTCTGCCGTATGTTTTCTGCCGATTATTACTTCGAGGTCTGGTAGTAGGGGTTAGTGCCGTCCGCGTGTTCGGTAATGTCGAGGATCTCGTTGATTTCCGGCACGGCCTCCTTGATCAGGACCTCGACACCCTGTTTGAGCGTCACGTCCACCATGCCGCAGCCCTGGCATCCGCCTCCGAACTGGATGTACGCTTTGTCGTCCTTCACGTCGATCAGCGAGATGTGGCCGCCGTGCATGGCCACGCTGGGATTGATCTTCTCGTCGATGATGTTCTGGATCTTCTCGGCGGCCGTGCCTTTCAGATGCGGAGGAACTTTGTTGGGATTCTCGATTTTGAATCCTCTGCCCATCAGGCTGTCCACAAAGTCCAGCGTAATGTCCTCGGCATATGGAACGCTTTCCGGGTCAATGTAGATATTGAACCCTTCGAACGGCGTGACGGCGTCGTCTTCCTCTTCCTGACCGCGGGCGACGAATGCGAGCCGGTAGTTGGCCTGCAGCGGCGACACCGCCTCCGCCTTGACGCGAACGCCAACGATGTCCGTTTCCTGGTTCCCGATCAGGTTGACAACTTCCTTCTGCGCGGCTTCGGTAACGGTGATATTCATATCGACCTTCCCCTTGGAGAGATTGGCAATGCCTGGACGGTCAGGATTTCAGCGCCACGGCTGACCTTGCGGGTTGTTCCCGGTCTATCTTTTCCTGGATCTTCATCAACGCGGACAGCAGATCTTCGGGTCGGGGCGGACAGCCGGGCACGTAGACATCGACCGGCAGAAACTGGTCCACGCCCTGTACCAGCGTATAGGTATTGAAGACACCTCCGGACGATGCGCACGCGCCCATCGAAATCACCCATTTCGGATCCGGCATCTGGTCATATATCTTTTTGAGTACCGGCATCATCTTGATCGATATCCGGCCCGATACGATGAGCAGGTCGGACTGGCGGGGCGAAAACCGCACGGCTTCCGCGCCGAACCGGGCCATGTCGAAGCGCCCGGAGAGTGTGGCCATCATTTCGATGGCGCAGCAAGCCGTGCCGAACGGCATCGGCCACAGAGATGACTTGCGCGCCCAGTTGATCATCTTTGAAAGCGTGGTTGTAATTACGTTGTCGCCAAGGCCCGTTTCAAGTCCCATTGAACACCTCTGAAAGGATGTCTGGATTCGTGTGGGTTGCTAACCGGATACCTGAATCAACTCTCCCGTTACGTTCTGCATACATGCATCCATGGCCTGTTCCTCTCCCAGCAGGTCGTCCAGCGTGACGCGGCTGAGGAGCTGATCGATCACGGACTGCACGGAGGTCCACAACGACCGGATGGAACAGTCCACGGAGTGCGTACACAGCCCTTCCCGGCCGGCGTGATCTTCACAGAATTCGGGATCGAACATCCGCCCGCCCAGGGCGGCCAGTACGTCTCCCACCACAATCATGTCGGCCGACTGCGAGAGCCGGTACCCTCCGGACTGACCTCGGGAACTCTCGACGAATCCTCCGAGCCGGAGAAGGCGCATCAGCTTAGCGACGTTCGGGGCCGAGAGGCCCTCCATGTGGCTGATCTCGGATATGGAGAGGCCGCCGCCGGTTTCTCTCTGCCGCCGACCGATCTGGAGCAGGCACCGGAGACCGTATTCTTCACCTGCGCTTAGTTTCATGGAATGATCGCAATCCTGGTCGGGATGGACGCCTGATTCGCTCCTGCGCTGTCGCAGATGTCCTGACACAGTACTTTCGTACAATCGACGCCAGCCGCGATGCCGGCGGCCGTTGATTGAATTCCGGCTACAGCAACCCGAGCTCAAGCCTCGCGGCTTCAGACATCATTTCCGGGTTCCACGGCGGGTCGAAGGTCAGATCCAGGATGACGTCACGCACTCCTTCAACCGACCGGGTAGCGCTTTCTACCTGGCCGGGGAGGATTCCCGCGGCCGGACAGGCGGGGGAGGTGAGGGTCATCTGGACGTGTGTCATCCCGGAGGGTTCCACCCGGATGTCGTAAATAAGGCCGATGTCGTAAATGTTGACCGGGATTTCCGGATCGAAAACCGTGCGATGGGCCGCGATGATGTCTTCCTTGACGGCTTCGGTGTCTATCGGGCCGGTGGATTCAGCCGTCCCGGGCGCCGCATGCTGTCCTTTTGCACGTTCCGCGGCGTGCGCTTCAAGCGCGCTCGTGTCCACGGGGTTCGCCGCGTCCGCCGTGCCGGCGTCCGGCGCGTCTTCCTTTCGAGCCGCGGCTTCGTCTTCCTCATTTCCGTAAAGACGGTTCAGCAGTCGTTCCAGCAAGGTGATTACCTCCCGACGGATGCCTACTCGGTGGTCACCGGCGATTTGCTGTTTTCGAGTGCGGCCTCGAGCGTATGCCACGCCAGGGTCGCACACTTGATACGCACGGGAAACTCTCTCACGCCGGCGAAGACGGCCAGCTTGCCGATGCCGTCGACGACGGGTTCGGTGGACAAATCGCTTGTTACGAGGTCACGGAATTTTCCAAAGAGCGATTGAGCGTCCTCGAGCGTCTGGCCCTTCACAGCGTCTGTCATCAGGGAAGCCGACGCTTTGGAGATGGCGCACCCCTCGCCCTGAAAAGCGATATCCGCTATCCTGCTCCCGTCGAGCTTGACATAAAGGCTCAAGTGGTCGCCGCATAGCGGATTGTGTCCCTCAGACGTGCGGTCGGCATCGCACATGCACCGGTAGTTGCGCGGACTCCGGTTGTGGTCGAGAATGACCTGCTGGTAGAGTTCTCTGAGATCGGACATTAATGGAAGACCTCATTGACCGTGTGCAGCGCCCGTACAAGCGTGTCGACGTCTTCATGCGTATTGTAGAACGCGGTGGCCGCTCGCGTTGTCGCCGGAATGTTGAAATGACGCATGACGGGTTGGGCGCAGTGGTGTCCCGCGCGGACCGCCACGCCGCATTCGTCCACGATGGTGCCGACGTCGTGCGGATGGACGTCATCCATCACAAAGGAAATGACGCTGACTTTTTCTCTTGCGGTGCCAATGATCCTCAGACCCGAAATCCCGGAAAGGGCTTCCGTGGCGTAGGCGAGCAGCTGATTTTCGTATTCGGCGGCGGCTTGCAGGTCGATCCGGTTCAGATAGTCGATGGCGGCGCCCAGAGCGATACAACCCGCAATATGGGGCGTGCCGGCTTCGAATCGGGCCGGCGGATCGGCATAGGTGGTTCCTTCAAAGGAAACCTCTCGAATCATGCCGCCGCCTCCCCGGTAGGGTGGCATCGAATCCAGCAGTTCGCTCCTCCCGTAGAGTACACCGATGCCCGTCGGACCGTATAGCTTGTGCCCCGAAAAGGCATAGAAGTCGCACCCCAACGCCTGAACGTCCACCTTGAAATGGGGGACCGCCTGCGCACCGTCCAACAGTACCGGGATACCGCGTTCGCGCGCCGTTTCCACAATTGAAGCGACCGGATTGAGGGTGCCGAGGACATTCGACACGTGTACGACGGACGCGAGTTTCGTACGCTCGTTCAACAGGGGTTCGAACCGGTCGATCTGTAGCTCTCCCCGGTCGTTCATGGGAATAACGCGAAGTCGTGCGCCTTTCTCCTCGCAGAGCATTTGCCAGGGCACGATGTTCGAATGGTGCTCCATCGCAGTAACGAGGATTTCGTCGCCGGCCTCTACGGTTTTTCGTCCCAGGGTGCGGGCGACCAGATTGATACTGTCCGTCGTTCCGCTTGTGAAGATGATCTCGCGGTCGTGGGCGGCGTTCAGGAACTGGCGCACCTTGCTGCGTGCACCCTCGTAGGAATCCGTTGCGATCTGGCTGAGATGGTGGACCCCGCGATGTACGTTTGCATTCGCCGCGCTGTAAAAGACTTCGAGGACGTCGAGAACATCCCTGGGCTTCTGGGTTGTGGCGGCGTTGTCCAGGTAGACCAGTGGTTTGCCCCGAACGGTCTGGTCGAGGACCGGAAAGTCCCTCCGGATACGGTGAGGATCGAAAGGCCCCGTTCGTTCGACGAGCGGGCATGTGAGCCGTTCGGCAAGAGCTTGCGCACCTGGGCTCATTGCGCGTTCCCGGCGACTCGCGCCTGTTCGAATTTATCCATGACAATTCGTTCCAGATAGTTTCGAACGGATTCGGGTTTGATTCTGTTCAGGATGTCGACGGCGAACGCGTGTACCAGGATGCGTTGCGCGGTGGCGAAACTCAACCCTCGCGAGCGCAGGTAAAAGACCGCGTTTTCATCCAGCTGACCGATCGTCGCGCCGTGTGAACACTTCACCTGGTCGGCGTAGATTTCGAGCTGGGGCTTGGTATTGATGTCGGCGCCTTCCGAGATGAGAAGGCTCTGGTTGCTCTGGTACGCGTCGGTCTCCTGAGCCTTCTGGTGAACGTGTATCTTGCCTCGGAACACGCCGCTGGACGTGCCGCCCAGTATGCCCTTGTAGAGTTCGTGGCTGTTGCAGTTCGGCTCGGCGTGTTCGATCAGGGTATGGTTGTCGATATGCTGCTCGCCATCGGTCAGATAGAAGCCGTTGACCGTGGCTTCGCCGGCTTCGCCGTCCAGCAGCGCGTTGACTTCATTGCGCACCAGTCTGCCGCCGATAGAGATCGTGTGCGTCGACAGATCGCTACGGGCGCCCTGGCGGCTCTGCATGGTCGCAATATGATACGCCTCCGGGCTCTCGAGCTCCAGCTTGTAGTGATCCACCATCGCGCTGTCGTCGGCGATCACTTCGGTTACCGCGTTCGTAAAGTAGGCCCCGTCGCCTGTATAGGATTCGATGATCGTTACCTGGCTGTTTTCCTCGGCCAGTACGAGGGTGCGGGGATGTGAAATGGAAGGGACGCCTGAAGTTGCCGAAACAAAAACCACGTGAATGGGTGTCTCGACAGCGGTTCCTCGAGGGACGTATATAAAGGCGCCATCCTGCAGAAACGCGGTGTTGAGCGCGACAAAAGCGTGTTCATCGTATGCGGCGTGCCGCGCGATTTTGCCTGCCATCCAGTCGATTTCGGAGGCCTTCAATTCGGCAAGACTGCAGGCCCGCACGCCCTGGGGGAGGTTTCCCGCCGACGAGTCTTCGGCGCTGTAGAAGCCATTCACGAAGACCAGGCGTGTCGCAGCCAATTCCCGAAGAGCGTGTTCCGATTTCCAGGGTCGACGCGCATCCTTCGGCGTCGCGGTGCGAAACGGCGTACGGACAAGCGGCGCGACATTCGTGTGAAACCACGCTTCGTCCCTCGTACCCGGAAACCCGAGTTTCGCAAATCGGCCGATCGCCGACTTGCGAAGCTCGTGCAAGGACGTGGCGGGCTTTCCGTTCAGCCGTTCTTCAGATTTTGCAAATGCCGACAGATAGGCGTGTGTGCCATCGAACCCCATGTTGCTGCTGCCTCCTTTAGAAGCTGTCTTAAAATTCCCAGCGGTCTTCGCACGGCTGCAAAAGCGCCGGTCGGCGTTGGTCAAATCCACCCAAGAGTGGCGAGGGGCGCGCAGCCACGATACATTAAATATGGGCGGATTTTCCCGCCTTGCCCGCCACTTTTTCGCTCGCGCTCGGGAACTCACCGGTAATTTTAAAACATCTTCTTAGGCGCGGGCGAATCGGGCCGTGGATTCCTCTCGAATCCAATCGTAGCCTTCAGCTTCCAGCTTCCGGGCGAGGTCCTTGTCGCCCGATTTGACAATCCGGCCCTTCAGAAGTACATGCACGAAGTCCGGCACGATGTAGTTCAGCAGCCGCTGATAGTGGGTGACCACGAGGACCGCGCCCCCGGGGTTTTTCCGGTGAAGCGTTTTAACGCCGTTGGCCACGATTTTCAGGGCGTCGATATCCAATCCGGAGTCGGTTTCGTCCATAATGGCCAGCCTGGGTTCGAGCATGGCCATCTGGAAAATCTCGTTTCGTTTCTTCTCTCCGCCGGAAAAGCCCTCGTTTACCGCCCGATTGAGAAAGGATTCATCCATTTCCACCAGTTCGAGCTTTTCCCTGGAAAGGGTCAAAAAGTCCATGGCGTCGAGTTCATCCTGGCCGCGTGCCTTGCGGAGCTCATTGAGTGCCGTACGAAGAAAATAGGCGCTGTTGACGCCGGGAATCTCCACCGGATATTGAAAGGCCATGAAAACGCCGG
The DNA here is from genome assembly GCA_028877215.1 of Gemmatimonadota bacterium. Classification (GTDB taxonomy): domain Bacteria; phylum Latescibacterota; class UBA2968; order UBA2968; genus JAAXHE01. The sequence continues at coordinate 162,656 of JAPPFJ010000005.1, forward strand.
CCTGGGCGCGTTCTTCCGGGTCCAGATCCAGAAGATCTACGCCTTCGTAGGTAACCTCGCCCAGGGTAACTTCGTACTCTTCCCTGCCTGCCAACACCTGGGCAAGCGTGCTCTTGCCGGATCCGTTGGGCCCCATAATGGCGTGGATCTCGCCGGCCTTGATGTTCAGGTCGATTCCTGAAAGGATAACGGTACCATCGACGCTTGCGTGAAGGTTTTTTATTTCCAGCATTCGTGTTCCTTTTGCAAGACTGTACTCGGTTTCAGGGGTGAAGCCCGGTGCGACCGGTCATTATTGAAGGCCGCCGAGCCGCCCGGGATGATAATCAAGTTTCGCCGCCTGGTGCGACATGGCGCTATCCGACGCTGCCCTCCAGACTGATGCCAAGCAGCTTCTGTGCCTCGACTGCGAATTCCATCGGGAGCTCGGCCAGCACCTCCTTGCAGAAACCGTTGACGATCATGGACACGGCGTCTTCGGTGGAAATACCGCGCTGGTTGCAGTAGAAGATCTGGTCTTCACCGATCTTCGAGGTGGACGCTTCGTGCTCTACCTGGGAGGTCGTGTTCCTTACATCGATGTACGGGAACGTGTGTGCGCCGCAGCGGTCCCCGATGAGCATGGAGTCGCACTGGGTAAAGTTCCGGGCGTTTGACGCGCCCTTCATAACCTGCACCCGGCCTCGATAGGTGTTCTGACCGTTCTTTGCGGAGATACCCTTCGACACGACGGTGCTGCGCGTGTTCCTGCCGAGATGGATCATCTTAGTGCCCGTATCGGCCTGTTGGCGCCCGCTGGTCACGGCCACCGAGTAGAACTCTCCAATGGAGTTGTCGCCCTGCAGAATGCAACTGGGGTACTTCCACGTTATGGCCGATCCGGTCTCAACCTGGGTCCAGGAGATCTTGGCGTTGACGCCGCGGCAGGCGCCGCGTTTGGTCACGAAGTTGTAGATTCCGCCCACGCCGTTTTCGTCGCCGGGATACCAGTTCTGAACGGTCGAATACTTGATCTGCGCATCGTCGAGGGCAACCAGTTCCACAACCGCGGCGTGGAGCTGATTCTCGTCTCTCTGCGGCGCCGTGCAACCTTCGAGATATGATACGTAGGCCCCTTCTTCCGCGATAATGAGCGTGCGTTCGAACTGGCCCGTGTTGGCCGCGTTGATGCGGAAGTAAGTGGACAGTTCCATCGGACATCGCACGCCCCGGGGAATGTAGCAGAAGGAACCGTCGGTAAAGACGGCGGAATTGAGCGCGGCGAAGAAATTGTCGTTGTAAGGCACGACCGAACCGAGGTATTTCCTTATCAGTTCGGGATGCTCCTGAACGGCTTCGGAGAACGAACAGAAAATGATCCCCAGATCGGAAAGCTTGTCCTTGAAGGTGGTTGCCACGGAAACGCTGTCGAAGACGGCGTCGACCGCCACGCCCGCCAGCATTTTCTGCTCCTCCAGAGGAATGCCCAGCTTTTCGTAAGTTCGGAGGATCTCAGGGTCGACCTCGTCGAGGCTCTGCAGTGTTTCCGCGGCTTTGGGCGCCGAGTAATAGATGATTTTCTGATAGTCGATATCCGGATAGTCGACCATTGCCCACTGCCGGCTCCGCTTGCGACGGGTGGGATCATCCATGCCGAGCCAGTTGCGAAAGGCCTTGAGGCGCCATTCGAGCAGCCAGTCCGGCTCGCGTTTCTTCCGGGAGATGAAGGCGATGATGTCCTCATTCAGACCCGGAGGCGCGGCATCCTGTTCAACGTCTGTAACGAAACCGTACTTGTATTCTCTCGTTGCCAGTTCTTCGATTTCCTGCACTTCTTCGCTCATCCGACGCTCCTTCCATATATTGAAAGGGCATTAGTTTTGTTGTTGTTTATGCGACGCGACGATAACGTTTCCTGAATTCAGGCTTAACATACCCAATCCGCATCCATGTGTCAAGATTAAAAATGTACGAAAAAGTCAAGTTTAATCCGGTTGTTATCATGCTGACACTCGCACGGCCGGGAGGATCGATCTCCGAGGGGTGCTTTTCTCTTGACAGAAGCGACCGGATTTCGCTAATTTATCGCCGTCAGTTCCGAATGTGAAAAACAGCGAATTCAGGTCGACGCGCAATGTTGCGCACGTCCGCAGTCAGCTTTCCGGGCGAGGCACGATGCTGGATCAATATGCCAACGTACTCATTTTTCTTGGTGTCGGCGGCCTCTTCGTGGTGGTCAATCTGTTCATTGGAAGCCTGATTCGGCCACGGAATCCCAGCGCGGAGAAACTGAGTACTTACGAGTGCGGCGAAGAGCCCGTGGGTGGATCGTGGATTCAATTCAATATCCGCTTCTACGTGATCGCCCTGGATTTCATCATCTTCGACGTGGAAGTGGTCCTGCTGTATCCCTGGGCGGTCGTTGCAAACGATTTCGGCTGGTACGGCTTCGGCGCAATGTCGATCTTCGTGGTCGTACTCCTGCTCGGCCTCGCGTATGCCTGGCGGAAGGGTGCGCTCGAGTGGGTTCGCCCCAAGTTGTCGGGGCGTCTGGCGCCCGTGCCGGCCTCTGCGGCTGGAAGCCGCGTCGGCTGATCGATCGATCCTGGTCCGGCCCACCCGCGGCGCTTCGCTCCATTCGTTTCGCCTGCATTGCTTCACCGGATACTCTTCGCAGCCCTCCACGGTATCTGATCTGCATCACGTGGCTGGACGTTTCAGGAGGCAGGTCCGTTTATGGGAAAACTCACAGGTCGTTTCCAGGATAACGTCATTGTGACGTCGGTCGATTACTTCGTCAATTGGGCGCGGCTTTCCTCGCTCTGGCCGATGACGTTCGGATTGGCTTGCTGCGCCATAGAGATGATGGCGACGGGAGCGTCGCGGTACGACTGGTCGCGTCTGGGCATGGTCCCGCGCGCCACCCCCCGGCAGTCCGATCTGATGATTGTGGCCGGCACGGTCACTTTGAAAATGGCGACACGCGTAAAGAAACTGTACGACCAGATGGCGGAGCCCCGGTATGTCATGTCCATGGGCTGCTGTGCGACGTCCGGCGGCCCGTACTGGCAGCACGGGTACCACGTCCTGAAGGGTGTCGACCGGGTGGTTCCGGTCGATGTCTATGTCCCCGGCTGTCCTCCGAGGCCGGAGGCCCTGCTGGAGGGCGTAATGAAACTTCAGGACAAGATCCGCATCGATTCCATCGCGAGAGTGAGCTGAGCGGGTTCGCGGGAACGCTTGTGGAGGCGACCGATGACGCCGCAGGAGATTTTCGACCGGCTTAAAGAGAAGTTCGGCAACCGGGTTCTGGATCTGACCGAGAACGTGGACCCGTTTATTCGGGTAAGCGCCGACGCAATCGCGGATATCGGTCTCTATCTGCGAGACGACGAGGCGATGGGGTTCGAATCGCTGATGTGTCTGAGCGGGGTGGATTATCCGGAACACCTTTCGCTGGTCTATCATCTGTTCTCCTCGGCGCACCTGCACAAGATAACGCTGAAGACGGATCTGGGTAGAGAGGACCCCAGTCTGCCGACCGTGGAGGGTATCTGGCGGGTCGCGAACTGGCACGAACGCGAGACGTACGACATGTTCGGAGTCGTCTTCGAAGGTCACAGCGATCTACGGCGCATCCTGTGTCCCGACGACTGGGAAGGGTGGCCCCTGCGCAAGGATTACGAGGTTCAGGAATATTATCGCGGTATCCGGGTTGAGGTATAGATTATGGCAGAGATTTCACACGCGGCGACAGAGGTGACGGTGGAGCGGCCGGGGCTGCCGCAGGTAGCCGACGTGGAGGACGACAACCTCAACAGCGAGATGATGACGATCAATATGGGACCCCAGCATCCGAGCACGCACGGGGTGCTGCGCCTGGAGATCAGGACGGACGGAGAGATTGTAGAGGAGGCAAAACCCCATATCGGTTATCTCCATCGTTGCTTTGAAAAGCACGCCGAGAATCTGCCGTATCAACAGGTGATCCCGTTCACGGATCGAATGGATTATCTGGCGGCGATGAATAACAATATGGGGTACGTTCTGGCCGTAGAGAAACTGATGGGGCTCGAGATTCCGGAGCGGGTGGAATACATCCGGGTCATCATGTGTGAGTTGAACCGGATTGCCAGCCACCTGGTTTCGTTCGGGACCTATGGAATGGATATCGGGGCGTTTACGCCCTTTTTGTTTGCCTTCAGGGAACGGGAAGACATCTTCGACCTGTTTGAAATGACGTGCGGGGCGCGGATGTTGTACAATTACATCTGGGTGGGCGGGGTCTCTCACGACCTGCCGCCGGGTTTCGTGGAGCGTTGCCGCCACTTCCTCGCCGCGTTCGAAGGAAAACTGAAAGAGTACAACGACCTGCTGACGTACAACAAGATCTTCATCGAGCGGACGGCCAACGTCGGCGTTCTGTCGCTGGCATCGGCGTACAGCCACAACATTACAGGCCCGAATCTCCGGGGATGCGGGGTGGAGTGGGACCTTCGCCGGGACGAACCGTATTCAATATACGATCGGTTCGAGTTCGACGTGCCGTACGGCAGGGGAGAGATGGGGACCCTGGGCGATTGCTGGGACCGGTATATGGTACGGATAAGGGAGATGGAGCAAAGCGCACGGATCGTGTCTCAGGCGCTCGATCAAATTCCGGAGGGCGGCGACGTCCAGGCTGCGGTCCCCAGAAACGTGCGGCCCCCCAAAGAAGCGGAGTGTTACGTCCGCAGCGAGAATCCAAGGGGTGAACTGGGTGTATACGTGATCAGCGACGGTACCAACGTGCCGTACCGGGTGCGGGTGAAATCGCCCTGCTTTACGGTGATGAGCGTATTCGACGAACTCGCCAGGGGCCATTATCTGGCCGACATTATCGCCATCATCGGAAGTATCGATATCGTACTGGGCGAGATCGACCGCTAGGGAATCGCATTATGCTCGAGTTGGCCGAAACTCTCGTAAATCAGGTGGACTTTTTGAGCGCCGTGCCGATCGGCCTGGTGACCCTTGCATTGGGGCTGCTCGCCGGGATTGTCGTCGTAACGCTGGTCGCGGTACTCGGGCTCATTATGGTCTATATGGAAATGAAGATTTCCGCCCACATCCAGGACCGCCTGGGACCGATGCGGACCGGCGGCTGGCACGGCTGGGCACAGCCGATCGCCGACGGCGTCAAGCTTCTGCTGAAGGAAGACATCATTCCGGCGGCGGCGGATAAAGGCCTGTTTATTCTGGCGCCCCTGCTGGTCTTTTCAGGAACCCTGGCCATCTTCGTGTGCATCCCCTTCGGCGACAGCCTTATCGTAAGCGATCTGAATATCGGCCTGTTCTACATCCTGGCCATTTCGTCGCTGGGCGTGCTCGGCATTCTCATGGCCGGATGGGCGTCCAACAACAAGTGGTCTCTGCTCGGCGCGATGCGCTCGGCCGCACAGGTCGTGAGTTATGAGATTCCCGTGGCCATGGCGTTCCTGAGTGTGATCCCTCTCGTGGGTACGCTGAGCACGCAGGACCTGGTCGCGGCGCAGTCCGGGTCGCTGTATCACTGGTTCGTGTTTCGCAATCCGTTTACGTTTCTCGCGTTCATCCTTTACTTTATCGCGTCGCTTGCCGAGGTCAACCGGACGCCGTTCGATATACCCGAGGCGGAATCCGAACTCGTGGCCGGCTATCACACCGAATACAGCGGCATGAGATTCTCGTTCTTTTTCGTGGCGGAATACGCGGCGATGGTGGCCGTGAGTATGGTTGGCGCGGTCGTGTTTCTGGGCGGCTGGCAGGCGCCCTGGGGCGGTTCGTTTCCGGCCGGGCCCATCTGGATGATCGGTAAGGGTCTCCTTCTGGTAGCCGTGCAGATGTGGATCCGCTGGACGCTTCCCCGTCTGCGCGTCGATCAGCTGATGTTCGTGGGCTGGAAAGTGCTCACGCCCGCCACTTTTCTGTGCCTGCTCGGATCGGTTGTGTGGCACTTCGCCGTTCCGGCATGGTTGCAGGAACTCTCCAAGGTCGGGTTGATGGGCGCAATGGCCGTCATTCTCGCCTTCCTGTTGCGTTCGGCCGCTCAGGGATTGATGCAGGGGCGTTCACAGCGTGCCCAGACGGTATCATAGCGGGGCGCTAAACCTCGGTCAGAATCAAGGGACTTTTCCTCCATAGGTGATGCAATGGGATCGTATTTCAGGAATCTCTATCAGTCGGCTGCTTCCATCTGGGTGGGGTTGAATATCACATTGAAGCATATGTTCACGCCATCGATTACCCTTCAATATCCGGACGAGCGCTGGCAGATGCCGGAACGGGCGCGCAACCAGCTGTTCAACGATATAGATGATTGCATCGGCTGCGACCAGTGTGCAAGAGCCTGTCCCGTGGACTGTATTTATATAGAGTGCGAAAAAGCCGGTCCCGACGAGGATCTGGGCCTGACGTCCAAGGGAACGAAAAAGCGGCTCAAGGTTCTGCGATTCGATATCGACATGGGGCTTTGTTGTTATTGCGGTCTTTGTACTTATCCGTGTCCGACCGAATGCCTGGTCATGACCCCGAACTACGAGTCGTCGGTCTACGATCGGACCGACCTGGTCTACCGTTACGCCCGTCCATGGGACTACGAAACGAAACCCGCTGACGCTGAATCCGCCGAACGGCAGTAGCCTCCGGGATTGGTTTTCATATGGAACTCTCAACAATCGTGTTTTACCTGTTTGCGGCCGTGACCGTGGGGTCGGCGGCCGCCGTCGTGTTCGTAAGCCGGCTGATTTACGCGGTATTTGCCCTGCTTTTTACGTTTTTCGGCGTCGCCGGTCTGTACGTATTTCTCGATGCCGATTTTCTGGCCGGCGCGCAGGTATTGATCTACGTCGGCGGAATCCTGATTCTGTTGCTCTTCGGCGTGATGCTGACCAACCGCATCTACGATTTGAATCTGCTGGCCGAACGGGTGCAGTTCCTGCCCAGCGTGGTTGTCGTCGGCGCCGGGTTCGCGCTGCTGGTCATGGTGATCCTGAAAACGTCGTGGCCGCTGTCCGGGGGACCGGCGCCCGCTTCCAGTACGGCGGAGATCGGCAAGGCGCTGATGACAACCTACGTCCTGCCGTTCGAGGTGGCCGGCATGCTGTTGCTGGCTGCGCTGCTCGGCGCTTCGATGCTGGCCGGAGGAGGGAAGGGGCAGGAGGAGGACGAGGGGGAGTTATGATTGCCCTGGAGCACTACCTGGTCGTCGGGGCCATTCTCTTCTGTCTGGGAATTCTGGCCGTTGCCACCCGTCGCAATGCAATCAGCATTCTGATGGGGGTGGAGCTCATATTGAATGCCGCCAACCTGAATCTTGTCGCGTTCGCGCGGTTTACCGATTCCGGTCTGGAGGGGCAGGTGTTCGCCGTTTTCGTGATTGTCCTCGCCGCGGCGGAGGCGGCGGTTGCGCTGGCGATCGTTCTGAATATCTACCGCAATTACCAGATGGTCAACATCGACAGACTGGACTCATTGAGCGGTTGAGAAGTTGTTTTAAAATTGCCGGTGAGTTCCCGAGCGCGAGCGAAAAAGTGGCGGTTATGAGACGCGAGGGGCGCGCAGCGGCGACGGGAAGACCCGCCCATATACTGATGTATCGTGGCTGCGCGCCCCTCGCCACTCTTGGGTGGGTTTGACCAACGCCGAACGGCGCTTTTGCAGCCGCGCGAAGACCGCTGGGAATTTTAGGACAGCTTCTGAAGGTTCCGGGAGAGTAGATGCCCTTGGATTTGCTTTTCATCCCTGTGCTGCCACTGGCGGCATTCGCCGTACAGGCTTTCTGGGGCCGGCGTCTGCCGCGCGGGGGCGACTGGGTACCCCTCGCTGCAATTTCCATTTCATTTCTGCTATCTCTCCGGTACTTCATCCTGGCGCTTTCGGCCTACGATCCGGGGTGGCGCCTCGAGCTCGATTCGTGGGTCTGGCTGGACCTGAGCGCCGCGAAGATCAGCGTAGGCCTGCTGGTCGACAATATCACCGCCGTCATGTTGATGGTTGTCACGGTTGTAAGTGGCCTCGTGCACCTCTATTCGATAGGTTACATGCACGGAGACCCCCGGTATTCCCGTTTTTTCGGGTTTCTCGCGATCTTTTCCTTTTCGATGCTGGGCCTGGTTCTGGTTGACAATTTCCTGCTGCTCTATGTGTTCTGGGAACTCGTCGGGCTCTCTTCATATCTGCTGATCGGTTTCTGGTATGAGAAACCGTCGGCGGCCGCGGCATGCAAAAAAGCGTTCCTGGTAAACCGGGTCGGCGACCTGGGCTTTTTCGTAGGGATAATGATCGTATTCTGGAAGGTCGGCGCATTCGACTTTGCGAGCGTCTACGACGGTGTTGCCAGCGGCCGTCTGAGCGGAGGATTGCTCACGATTGCGGGCCTGTGCCTGTTCTGCGGCGCGGTCGGGAAGTCGGCGCAGTTTCCGCTGCACGTCTGGTTGCCGGACGCCATGGAGGGTCCGACGCCCGTCAGCGCGCTGATCCACGCCGCGACGATGGTCGCGGCCGGCGTATATATGGTCACGCGGATGTTCCCGATCCTGACGCCCGACGCGCTCGTGGCGATCGCTTACATCGGCGCGATAACGGCGATTCTGGGCGCAACCATCGCCGTTGCCCAGTACGACATCAAGCGCGTCCTGGCGTACTCGACCATCAGCCAGCTCGGATATATGATCATGGGTCTGGGTGTCGGCGCGTACGTGGCGGGGTTCTTTCACCTGATGACACACGCGGCTTTCAAGGCATGCCTTTTCCTCGGATCGGGAAGCGTCATCCATGCCGTGGAACATGCGTTCCACAAGACGCACAATGAGAGCGACCCGCAGGATATGCGAAATATGGGCGGGCTTCGTGAGAAGATGCCGCGGACGTTCTGGACATTTCTGATTGCGACCGTGGCCCTGGCGGGGGTGCCGCTCACGTCCGGATTTCTCAGCAAAGACGCTATACTGGCCGGAGCGCTGGGTTTCGGCGGTTTCTCCCGGCCGACACACTTCCTGCTTCCGCTGCTGGGATTTGCGGCCGCGGGTTTAACGGCGTTTTACATGTTCCGGCTGATCTTTCTCACGTTCTACGGAAAACCCAGGGAGAAAACCCTTGTCCAATACGCGCACGAATCTCCCGGCGTGATGACGGTTCCGCTGATTGTGCTGGCGGTTCTGAGTTTCTGGATCTTCTATGCCTGGAACCCCTTCGGCGGAGAGGGCTGGTTTCAACATCTCGTGAAGCGGCCGGAAGCGGGGCTGCTCGCGGGCAGGGGCGAGGCGTTGCCGATCGGGCCCGGTGCGGAGGTCTATGCAGCGGGTTCAGACAGCGACGCCGCGCACGCGGCGCACTACCCGGCGATGGTTCTTTCGTTGCTGGTTGCCGGCGCCGGCATCTATACGGCTTACCGGAAGTATTACAACCGGCGGGAGGAAATGATCGCCCTGGAGGCGAACTTGCTGCAGTCGCGCGGAATCTTCCGGATATTGAACCGAAAATGGTATTTCGATGAGCTGTACGAAGCCAGCTTTGTCCGTGCGGTGATGGTCGGGCGAACGGTATTGAACTGGTTCGACGCTCACATTGTAGACGGGCTCGTGAATCTGTCAGCCACATTGACCCGGGGTATTTCCTTTGTCGATCGACTGTTCGACGAATGGGTGGTCGACGGACTCGTGAACGCCGTTGCAGGGATCATCAGGTGGGCGGGCAGCGGATTGAGACGCATTCAGACGGGACGCCTGCAGACCTACGTCGTTCTGGTTATGGGAGGCATTCTGGCCCTGATGGTGATCAGATTGATGGTTGCATGAACTGTTTTTATGTGAATTGCAGGTTGTAACCGGACGCGGGGACTCCGGAACAGCACGCTGACGATCATTGCGCCGAATGCAGAGCAACGGGACGATTCGGGAAACTGGCGCCATGGGCGGTTCCGCCGCCCGACCGGGTGGCGCCACGCGATTCTGATGAGGGAGGTAGCCGACAAATGGATCAGTGGATTCTGACACTGTTAACGTTTATTCCAGTGCTGGGAGCGGTGGTCATTCTGCTGATGCCCGGCAGGGCGGTCAATGCGATCCGCCGGGTTGCGCTGGCTGCGACCGGACTCTGCCTTCTGCTGGCCATCTGGCTGTTTCAGGATTTCGACCGGTCTATACCCGACATGCAGTATGAAGTTCAGCTTCCCTGGATCGAATCGTTCAATATCCAGTATTATATGGGCATAGACGGCCTGAGTGTGTCGATGGTTCTGCTGACGGCGCTGCTGGGTTTCCTCTGCGTCCCCGCCTCGTGGTCCATCAACCGCGGCGTAAAGGGATATTTCGCGCTCTTTCTGCTGCTTGAGACCGGCATGCAGGGTGTGTTCGTGTCGCTGGATTTCTTCCTGTTCTACGTTTTCTGGGAAGTGATGCTGTTGCCGATGTACTTCCTGATCGGGATCTGGGGAGGCCCGCGCAAGGAATATGCCGCCATCAAGTTCTTTCTGTATACGCTGGCGGGGAGCGTGTTGTTGTTGCTGGTCATGCTCGCATTTTACTTCAATGTCACCGATCCGGATACGGGAAATCATACGTTCAATATGCTGGTCATGATGGACCAGGCCAACCACTCTGAATGGCTTCGGGCCGGCCTGATTTTCGGGTATTCGGCTCCGGTGATCATCTGGATTGCCATGTTTATCGGTTTCGCCATCAAGGTGCCTCTGTTTCCGTTCCATACCTGGCTTCCCGACGCCCATGTCGAAGCGCCTACGGCCATCAGCGTCATTCTGGCCGGGGTGCTTTTGAAAATGGGTACCTATGGCATTTTGCGGTTCAATTACCCGATGTTGCCCGATGTCACGCGTGATTTCAGCTATTTCCTGGCCGTTATCGGGGTCATCAACATCATCTATGGTGCGCTTGTTGCAATGGCGCAGTCGGATCTGAAAAAACTCGTGGCGTATTCCAGCATCAGCCATATGGGTTTTGTGTTGCTCGGCATGTCGTCGTTTACGCCACACGGAATAAACGGGGCCGTATTTCAGATGTTCAACCACGGCACCATTACGGCAATGTTGTTTCTGCTGGTTGGCGTGATTTACGACCGGGCGCATCACCGCTATATCGTATACCCCAACGATTACGAAGATCCGGATTTGCGCGGGAAACTGGGGTTCGGGGGGTTGTGGTCGCACATGCCGGTGTACGGCAGTCTGACGATGGTGGCCTACTTCGCAGCGCTGGGTCTGCCCGGCCTTTCTGGGTTTATCAGCGAAGCCCTCTGCTTCCTGGGCGCATTCCAGGTCCATCGAACCATGACAATCCTGGGTACGCTGGGCGTACTGCTGGGAGCCGCCTACATGTTATGGGCCTTTCAGCGTCTGTTCATGGGGCCGTTCAACGAACGATGGAAAGACCTGCCCGAGATTAACGGCCGCGAGATTTTCTGCCTTGCGCCGCTGGCGGTCATCGTCATCGTCCTGGGCATCTATCCGTCACCGGTGCTGGATCTGCTTGCGCAGTCGCTCGGAGAGCTTGTTAAAGACCTGAACGGGCCGGTTATGTCCGCGTTGCAGCCGTAGTGCCCTGTCCCGAAAATTTCCCACCTTTCGGCAACCTGTTTCTGGACTGAATACGAACAGCCTGAGAGTAAGTTCGATAGCCCGGCTCTTAGACGGATTCAGGGCTGGATGCCGATGGAAGGAACGTTCTTTTGGTCGAGGCCATTGAAAACGCGATCGCAGTGAATCTGGACGGCCTGCAATATATCTGGCCCGAGATTATCATTACGGTCGCAATTATAGGCATCGTGACCGTCGATCTGATTCTGACCGGAAAGAAGAAGGCGTTGTTGACGGGCCTGACACTTCTTGTTCTTGTGGTCTGTCTGTTTTCGATCGCGGACCTTTACGACGAGCCGCCCAGGTCGCTGTTCATGGGCATGATCGCCCTGGATGGTTTTGCCCTGTTCTTCAAGCTTTTAATCGTAGTCACGACCATCGTGGTCACCCTGTTCGGCCTGCAATCCCGGGACATCGACACCGACCGCATCGGTGAATTCTACGCGCTCTTTCTTTCTGTCGGACTGGGCGGCTTTCTGATGGCCGGCGCGACCAATCTGCTGATGATGTACATTGCGCTCGAACTCGTCAGCCTGCCTTCCTACGTGCTGGCGGGTTATCAGAAGCGGGTGCAGCGATCCAACGAAGCGGCGTTGAAATATGTCGTTTACGGCGGCGTCTCTTCAGGCATCATGCTCTATGGGTTCTCCTTGATCTACGGCCTGACGGGCACTCTTGATATCTATGCGATCGCGGCGCGTCTGGGAACCACGGCGCCATACGAACTGACGTTGTTTCTCGGCGCGACGCTCGCGATGGCCGGATTCGGATACAAGGTGGCTTCGGTTCCGTTTCATTTCTGGTGTCCTGACGTCTACGAGGGAGCGCCGACGCCGGTTACAGCGTTTTTCTCGGTCGCCCCAAAGGCGGTCGGATTCGCCATGCTGGCGCGGTTCTTCTACGTGGGTCTGTCCGCATTCGACGGCGCTTCGGGCACGGGCGTAACGTTAGGTGTGGCATGGCCGCAGTTGCTCGCTCTCATCTCGGCCTTTACAATGACGCTGGGCAATCTGACGGCCATCTGGCAGCGCAACCTGAAGAGGCTGCTTGCGTACTCCAGTATTGCGCACGCCGGCTACATGATGATGGGTGTGGTCATGCTGTCGTCAGCGGGCCTGAAGGCTGTGATGTTTTACGCGGGCGCCTATCTGTTTATGAATCTGGGTGCGTTTCTGGTTGTATTGCTGTTGGCGGAAAGAATCGGAAGCGAGGATATTGCGGATTACAGCGGCCTGGGATGGCGGTCGCCCTGGATTGCGCTGACGATGTCTGCGTTTCTGTTCTCTCTCACGGGACTGCCGCCCACCGCGGGATTTGTTGGCAAGGTGTATCTGTTTGCCGCCGTTGTCGATGGCGGGCTCTACTGGTTGGCGGTCGTTGGCGCGCTGAACAGTGCCGTTTCCTTGTACTATTACGCGAGAGTTGTTCGCGCCATGTACCTGGAGAAGCCACGCTCGGATGCACCCGTCGTTATTTCCCGGTTCGGCACGGCCACTCTCGCCGTGTTGTTTGTGGGTACGTTGCTGTTCGGCGTCTATTGGGCGCCGCTGGCCGATCTGGCCGAAACGTCTACCGCGATCTTCCTGAACGGAGGTGACGCCGTTCAGGCCATGATGCGGTAGACCCGAGTGCCGTCCTCACGGTCGGACCCGATGCGGATCCTGTCACGGGAGTCCCGTATCTACAGCACGGACACAAAACAGCCCCGCGGTCCCGGACCGCGGGGCTGTTTTTTCATGACCCGGAGCTGAACGCTATCCCCAGACCTTTCCGCTGGCGCTTCTCTTCTTTTTTCGCAGATCGCTCTTCTCTACCAGAAACCCGAGCAGATTCTTGCGTCCCAGGGTTCTGAGGTAGCTTAATAGAGAGATTTCGGCTTCCTTTGCGTTGAGCTTGTGGGTTTCGCACAACCGCTTTATCATTGCGGCCACGGACGTGCGGCCGTCACACATATTCCAGACCTGGGAGCCGATCTCATCCAGGACCAGCGTTCGTTTTTCAGGAACCCAGAAAATCTTGGAGAGGATCTTCACTCTGGTGGTATCCGCGCGCCTCAACGTAATAGTCACTTCCTCGTCTTTGTTCGTTTTCCATTCCAGCTGGCTGTTCCGGGCAGGCTTGGAATTGAACATCGCTTCCCGGCTGATCTTGGGCTGTTTCTTCAAGGAAAACAAGGCCATAGGGTTTCCGGTGGATATGAGATTCCGGCGGACCGCCCGTCAGGTTGTTGCGCGCTCCGGAACGGCATCCCGGTGGCAGATCACGGAGCGTCGGACATTTTCAATGTCCGGCGCATCCTTCTGCTTTTTGTAGTAGGCGTGAACCGCGTATATCTTGTTTTCGTGATTGCATGTCCAGACACGGGCTTCCATATTCAGACGCGGTCTGACATTCCAGAACGGTAGAGGCATCAGCAGGCCCCGCCAGCGGCTCTTGGGTTTTCCGGAAAGGAGCAGACCGGGGTGGTTTCCGACCTGGGTTTCGCGGAAGTCCAGATTGACCTGCCGCAGGCTCTTGCGAAAGAACTCCTGATACCAGTCCAGAAGGGTGCGTCTTTTCAGGAGCACCTGGGCGAGGCTGAGCCGGTCGACCTGAAGAATGTCCTGGCCGCGCTGAAAACAGAGGCGAAGGTGTCCGGATTTGAGTTCGTAAGATTCAAGCGAAAACCGGGGAGGGGATGAACACACGAGGTCGTATAACGCCCAGGTCCGGTGACCGTCGGGTGAAGTATCCCTAATTGAATTCAGAATCCGCTGGATACTGTCGCCGGCATCCTCGTCCTGTTTCGTCCTGACTCTGGCGAACACGAGCCGGTCCGAAGGCGGGCTGTAGAAAGCCAACGCGTGGACCCGGTACTCGGCGTGCCAGTTGAATGAGACCGGCGAGCATGCGTCGTGCAGGTCGAGCCACCCAGCGTCGGGGCTGCGGTTGATGTCGACGCTCTTCTTTCCCTTGCGGGCACTCTCGGCAAGTCCATCGAGAAAGCGGTCCACGATTGGCGCGACTCGCTCGTCGCCCCGGGCATCCTTCCACTCGATTTCCAGTCTTGCCAGCGTGGGGTCGTCCAGTCGAACGCTGCCTGCCTTGAAATCGCCCGATATCTTGCCGGGATTCCACTCCAAAGGCACTTCGAGCGTCAGCCCGTGCCATCCGAACAGCGACCAGTCTGAGTAACGTAGAGGCTTCAAATAACGCCATCCCTTGCTACGCAGCCCGTTGAAAGTGCCCGTCAGGGACCGGATACCTTGTCTCGCCTGCAGAGCGACTTAATCAACAGACTGCTGGACGATCGATGGAGCCGGATAAATATAAGTAACCCGGCATACCTGTCAAGCACTTTATGGTTTATCTAAGTATAGGTTTTGCAGTGATTTGCAATTGAACTTCGTGGTGGGATGAATGGATTTCAGTTTTCTCGCAACCAGGTTTTCAATGGCAGATTGGCTTGGTTTTCGCGGTGGCAGACGGTCCCACCGCACAAATCAGGTATTGACGAATGAACTAATGTTCACTATATTCAAATGAGCAGTGCCTGTGTCAATGGGCCCAATCGGAACAAGCAGGACGATCGTTACAGGCTTCGAGATCTGGCTTGTGGGGAGAGACACGCGATGCGTCAGAAGCTGACCGACAGGCAGAGGGCAATTTACGAATTTATCGCCCGAACGATAAGAGATGGGGGTGCTCCACCAACGATTCGGGAAACCATGGACGCGTTCAACATTGCTTCCACCAACGGGGTGCGAACCACGCTGGCCGCACTCGAGAAAAAGGGCTACATCCGGCGGCGTCCGATGGTGTCGAGAGGTATCGAACTCACGGACTACATGGAACGCGACGTTCCGGGCGTGTCCGAAACGAGGAATGTCCCGGTAATCGGACGGGTGGCTGCCGGGGAGCCCGTTCTGGCAACCGAAAACGTTGAGAGTACCGTGGCTGTCGATCGCTCTTTTCTGCCGTCAGCGGACGTTTTCGTTCTTCGGGTCAATGGCGAGAGCATGCGCGATGCGGGCATTCTGGATGGCGACTATGTGCTGGCACGCCATCAGGACACCGCGAGTCCGGGCGAGATTGTGGTGGCGGTGATCGGGGAGGAGGCAACTGTGAAACGATATTTCCCCGAGGCGGGCCGTGTACGGCTCACCCCTGAAAACGAAGCGTTCGATGCCATCGTGGTGCAACCGGGCCGCGACGAGTTCCGCATTGCGGGCAAGATTGTGGGTCTGATGCGCCGTTTCTGAAATTGACACCAGCGTCCTGAATTTCCGCCTCTCTCGCTTCGAGGGGGGTATTTTTGTGATACGTCGCAACGGGCGGTTTTCGTTTCCGCGTGATGCCGTTTCCCGGTCTGGGAGCGGTCGAGGTGACCAGGCAGCCGGAGTGACGGAACCCGGTCACGGCCTCTAGCCCCGGGCCGAAAATACGGCAACGCGGCGACCCGACGTAAACACCTTAAACGGGGCGTAGAGGTCGTCCAAAAAGACCTTTTTTCGGTTCATGTCCAGCAACCTGGTGTATTCTGGTAACCCGCAGTTTAATCGCCTTTATCGACTTGCACATATTCGGTTTTGCGTACCCGAAAAATTTCGAATCCAGGTTAGCCTCATCCGGTTCGTACCGGCTTCCGAACGAAGCACTTTCCAGGTCGTTGCTCGGCGACTCCGGCCAACTCCAGAGACAGCAGTACAGAAAGCACGCCGGCGGCTGGCATATCCGTATGGTCGGCGATGGTATCGACGTGGGCCGGCATGTCGGTGGACAGGCATTCGTATATCTGACGTTCCTGTGTCGAGAGTTCAGGGGTTTCTTCCGCCGGTTTCCGGCGGGTTTTCGGGGGCGAAATTCTCGTCAGTTGCGGACGAAGTTCATCCACTATGTCCTCCACGGACTGGACCAGAACCGCACCCTGCCTGATCAGGTTGTTGGTGCCCCGGCTTCGGCCTGAATGAACCGGTCCTGGAATGGCGAAGACCTCCCGGTTTTGGTCAAGCGCCAGCCGGGCGGTTATCAGTGCGCCGCTGCGTTCGCCCGCCTCCACGACCAGGACACCAAGGCTGAGTCCGCTGATGATTCGGTTGCGGCGAGGAAAATTGTGGGCTTCCGCGGATGCTCCCATGGGGAATTCCGAGAGCGTGGCTCCGGTTTCGCTGATGTCCCGGAACAGGTCCCGGTTTTGTGGCGGATACGGCCTGTCCAGCCCGCTACCCAGCACGGCGACGGTGTATCCTCGTTCGGCAAGCGCCGCCTGGTGGACGTGTGTGTCGATGCCGGTGGCCAGACCGCTGACCACGGTTATTCCCCGGCGAACGAGTTCTCCCGACATCTGATGGGCTATTTCCCTCCCGTAGGACGTGAATGAGCGTGAGCCAACGATCGCGACCGTGGGATGTGCACAAACATCTATTTTTCCAAGTACATAGAGAATTGGCGGTGGCGCGTGGGTTTCTCGAAGATAGACCGGATAGTCGGGACACTGCAGCGTCAGCAGATGGACACGGGCATCTTCGGCGCGTCGAAGTTGCTCTTCAGCCCATGACAGGTCGCGATCCGCATGGATCGCATCGGCAAGTTCCGGGCCAATACCCGGCACCGTGCACAGACGTTCACGGGGCGCCCGTAATATCTCTCCCGGGCTGCAGAATTTTTGCAGCAATGCGGAAAAGGCTGCGGGTCCGAGTCCGGAGACCGAATGAAGCGTTAACCAGTCTAGGATTTCATTGGGCATATTGGCCGACGAATCACAATCGTAGACGGCAACCAGGTGTGGTGCGCGGCAGATTCAGCTTAGCAGCCCGTTGAAAAAGCCCATCCGGGCTGCGGCCGGCCCTTGCGGTCGAAATACGGCGTTGCGCGCCCTCGCCGAATCGCAGGATGGGACTCGGTCGCGCGCCTTGTCTTCGACCACAATGGCTCGGCCTCACCTGCAGAGCGACTTTATCAACGGACTGTTAGCTGTATGCAAAAAAAGTACCAGAAAAAAACCGGGGAATTGCGGCGTGGTAGACGCGGTGCGGTGAACGGGACTTTCAGATGCGGCATCGCGTTCGAAAGGAACTTGCAGGAGGACGGAACGAGGAAGGGAGTTGAAGCCTGGTCAAACCGGCTATACCAGAATGGGTTCATCGGCGGATTCGCAAGGGCGGTTCCTGCCGACCAGCTTACCCAGTTGTTGCACGAGTCCGGGAATGCCTTCTCCCGATACGGATGAGAAGCAAGGGTATCGATCCGACAGACATCTGCGCTTTGGCTCGTCCGCGGCCAGGATGTCGATCTTTGTAAGCGCGGTGAGAGAGGGTTTCTTCAGCAGCATGGGGCTGAAGTGATGGAGTTCGTTACGGAGGACATCCAGGTCCTGTTCGGGATTCAAAGACGTGGAATCGATGAGAAACAGCAGGATTCGGGTGCGTTCAATGTGGCGTAGAAATCGGTGTCCTAGACCCCTGCCCAGGTGAGCTCCCTCTATGAGGCCAGGGATGTCGGCAACGACGAAGCTGTCGAAATCGTTGTATGAAACAATGCCCAGGTGCGGTTGCAGCGTTGTAAACGGGTAATCCGCAATCTTCGGGCGCGCGGCTGAGATTCGGGAAAGCAGCGTGGATTTGCCGGCGTTGGGATACCCGACCAATCCGACGTCCGCGATTAGCTTGAGTTCGAGTTCAAGGCGTTTTTCCTGACCTGTTTCGCCCGGATGGGCGGTTTCCGGCGCCCTGTTCGTAGGAGTTGCGAATCGCGCGTTCCCTCTGCCTCCGCGTCCGCCCTTGACCACGACCATCCGTTCGTCTCGCCCGGTGAGGTCCGCCAGTGTCTCTCCCGTATCTGCTTCCCGGACCACCGTGCCTGGTGGAACGCGTACCGTGGCGCTGGCGCCCCTTCGGCCCTTGCATTTCTTGCCTGTTCCCGGCCTCCCGTGCTCGGCGCGAATGTTCCTGTGAAAGCGATAACTCACGAGGGTGTTCAGGGCGGCATCCGCCATAAAGATCACATCTCCTCCGTCCCCTCCGTCCCCTCCGTCAGGACCGCCGCGTGGTACGAATTTTTCGCGCCGGAAGCTTCTGCAACCGTTACCTCCGTCACCCGATCTCACGGTAAGTATGGTCTGGTCAATGAACATGGTCTGGCGCGCAACCTGTAACTGAACGCACTCGTCAGGCGAACTTTTCCTTCAGTCGTTTCTCGACCGCCGGCGGTACGAAAGCCGTTACATCGCCTCCGAAACGCGCGATTTCCCGAACGAGGGTGGAATTGAGATACGCATATTCCTGACTGGGCATCAAAAAGAGGACCTCCAACCGGGGTTCCATCCGCCGGTTTGCTACTGCCATTGCAATTTCCAGTTCGTATTCGGTGGTCGTGCGCAAACTGCGCACAACGGTGAAGACACCGCTTTTTCTGGCAAAGTCAACGAGCAATCCGCTGTACTTCGCGACTTCCACGTTGGGACAGTGCGAAGAGATTTCCTGAATCATCTGTACACGTTCATCTGGTGAAAACAGAGGGCGCTTTTCAGGATTCAGGCCCACGGCGACGATCAGACGGCTGCAGACCTTTGCCGTTCGTTCGATCAGGTCCAGATGCCCGAACGTTACCGGATCGAAGGTTCCAGGATAGATCGCCGCGGTCATGTCTGTTCCCTTGCTAGCTTCATGTATGCCAACCCACCCGCAACACTGAAGGTAGACTGGTTCACCAGGAAATGCCGCTGTGACTCCGGGAGCGTCTCTGTCGTGCAGTTCAAAAAGGGCAGCAGGGTTTCGAATCCTGACCCTACCGCTTTCTCGATGCGCTGGCCGAGGGTCTCGATCCGATGATTCTCCCCGCACAACAGAACATGATCGAATTCGGCTCTGTTCCGGTTGAAGTGGCGCCTCTCATCGAGCCAGCGGTGCAATATGGCGTCGGTTCTTTCCAGGATCGCGTATTCGCGCGAGGTCTCATCCTGCGACCCGCCCACCGGCCTCGTGTTTTCCAGGCAGACAGCTTCCGCCGAAACCAGTTTGCCGGATTCCGTCGCCACAAAATAGAGCCAGGGATGTCCACCCATGACGGCGGCACCGGATCCGGCCCGGCCCTTCGCCATCAAACAGGCATAATACAGTCCGATAGGTTCGGTTTCCAGCCGATACTTCGTCACGAGAAGCGATGAAAGCAATTCCGAACAGAAATCAAGAACCTCCTTGCGGATGGCAATCCAGAACGCTGCCCGTCCCACGGCGATGTAATCGACGACATACCTCTCGATTGGGTCGACCAGCGTTTGCGCTGCCTCCCAGGTGATGTGTTCCTGCCGGTCTTCGGACGAAGCCAGTTCCAAGTGAGACTTCTGCAGGTGAAAGAAGCCGCCTCCCAGAGAGAGAACAACGGACCCTGGAACTTTCTGAACCTGTGCGAATGCATTCTGCAGACCCTCCGCAATGCATTGCCGGACTAGAGGCTGAACAGGCCAATGCGGTAGAACAGGCGTGGCCAGGCGGGTCTCGAAGAGCGCACAGAGCCGGTATCCCGCCGGTGTGCGTTCCAGGCACGCCAATCGAAGCCGGTCGCCGGCAATCTGAATCCCCGTCGCCCGGGTCATTGACCGCCCACCGTTATCTTCGACCCCAGTCTTTGCAGCGTTTTTCTTCCAATACCCTTTACACGGGTCAATTCATCCACGGACTTGAATGGGCCTCGCTGATTGCGGTCGTCCACAATACGACGGGCAATTTTGGGACCGATACCCGGAAGGCGCGTCAGCTGTCCGGCTGAAGCCCGGTTCAGATCAATTGGGCCGGCGTGTTGCTCTATGGATCCTGTTTTTTTCGATTTACCGGGTACCGGTACCGCACCCTTCTGAATGTGAAAATCCGGGAGGTCGCTCCCGCTGTATCGCTCAACCAGATTGACCGCCCCTCCGATCAGCAGTGCGGCAGTGAGACCCAGCAATACGAACCGTTCCTTGCGATTGAAGGAAAACATGTGTACTCCGATTAAAATAGCGAGGCCGGATCAGAGTTGAAACGCGGGCGAATTCTTCAATTGAAGCGGATTTCTCCCCATACTTTGAATTCCCAGACCCTGTTGTTCAGGTCCCGGAGCTTGTCCTTCCGGTTTTCGTGCCGGAAGCGGGTCCCGCCCGTAAACTTGCTGCTGAACTGATATTGGCCCGCAAGGCTGGCGTGCCAGCGATCTTCGCTCTGGCGCACAACGGCCTGTTCAGTTTCGGTCGCTTCCGCGCTTCGGGGAATCTCCCTTTTGAGGTTAGTGTTGGTTCCGTACTCAAGGGTCAGGTCCAGGTTGCTCTGCAATTTCCTGACGAACTTCGAACTGAGTGAATACCTGAGGGATGCCGTGAACTGGGACGTTTCGGTCATGGTCGTACCAATCAGGCGTTCCTCCAGTGTCGGCTGTACCAGAGTGGTATCGGATGCCACATTACGCTGGTACCGGAGGTCGCTCTGACGACTGCGGTTTCTGCGGAGAACCGTGTTCATTTTGTTCTTCCATTTGGCCTGCCAGGCGAGAAGGGGCCTGAACTCGGTTCTCCGCGTATCGCTGGTCAGGACGTTGTCATCCAGCCCGCCGTCGCCCCGGAGGATGCGGTTAGTCTTATAGTTGAAGCTGAGATTCGAACTGGTGAACAGCCATCTCAAGACCGGAATTTCCCCGAGGCCGCGCCAGTTTATGCCAAAAGCCGGATACTCCAGTTTCTGTTCTTCCGTATTGGCATTGCCAAAACTCTTCGTATGATTAAACGTCAGATTCGTACTGCCACGAAAACCGGCCGGAAGGCGGACTCCGCCCTTAAGAATCGCATTGTCCGTGATGTTTCTGGTGTTGACGCGTGTAATGCCCCCTGATCCGTAACGGGGCGACGTCGTCGTGTCGGTGAGACCGAGTTGGAACTTCAACGCGGGGCGACGTCGCAGGCCGAAGAGATTGAATGTTCGGTTTCGATGGACGTTGACCTGTACGGCTTCCAATGCCCCGCCCATTTTTCCAATCAGCCGGATTACGGAAAGCCCGGTCCGGTCCTTCGAAGGACGTGCCAGAGGGCGAAAGAGACCAGGCAGGTTAAGGCTGAACCTGCCGCCGACGCGGCTTACGTTGCCCACGGTCAGACCTCTGCGTTCGTTGCCGATGGGGATACGCTGGCCCCCCGTTTCAAGCCGCTCACGATATCGTGAGGTGTAGTCGGAATTGATGTTGAGCCACTTGGAAACGCGGGGCGTAAAGTTGACGCTCACCTCCTGATTTCGGGTGGTCTCGCGGCCAAACTGAAGCCTGGAAAAATCGAATGAATTCCGGAGGTCGCGGTTCACCGCGAGGGAATAGTTGGCGTTCAGGCTTCGAAAGGGAGTCAGTTTTGTGGCGAAACTTTCGTTGACGTTGAAGGTCTCGTTCAGAACCGCGATAACGTCGGACGTGTCGCCTTCGATGGCCGAGAAGGAGCGTCTGTTGATGTTCTTCCTGTCGAAGCGCAGGTTATATCGAAGCGTTGACGGGAGGTAGAAGAACTGGACTTTCTCGAAATAGGACCCCAGCCCCGGGACCCAGGTGAGGATTTTAACGCCCTGCTGTCTGGGCCAGCTGACGTCATAGCTGAAACTCCCGTTGAAATTATGCTCTTTGTTGGACCGGCGCCGAGTGATCGCGCCGCTGACCGCGTTATTGGACAGCAAGTTCAAGGTCGCGTTGATCCGGTCGAAGAGAAGTCTGGCTATCCAGCGGCGGTCATTCGCCGCTGGACGTTTGCGCAGAGAGACATTGAACCGTGAGGAAGCGCGGACCGCGTTCTCCCTGCCCTTCTGCTGTTCGGTCAGTACGATGTCGGAACCCTGTCGGATGCGGGGTACCGATCCGTTCCGGAGGTAATTGAACCGTACCGGAATGACGGTGTTCCACCTGTCGGGCAGGAATTTATTCAGATTGAATGAACCGTTCATGCTGACCTGGGTTGTCGTATTGCCCGTGGAGCGCCCCTGGAGATCCTGGAAGTCACCGCTTCTGCGTTCCAGATTCAGGCTCACATTGCCCAGGTCAGCCAGTGTCGACTGAACGTTCAGTAGCATGGATACGGCGTTTTTCTTGCGGATACGATCGACACGGAGTTCATCCAGCCAGATTTCGTTTTCGCCCTCCAGAGGAAAATCTCCGGTGTTTCTTACGCCGATCACGAATGATTTGATATTCGACAGTGCCGGGTTGCCGCGGACGGTATACGTCCCACCGTGCAGGTCCGCGCGAATCTGACTGGCTTCGCTGTCGTAGTCGGCCGGGATTTCTCCGCTCGGTAGGGAAATCCTCAGGGTGTCGGTCGCCTGTCCGATGGCCTTGAGGTCCGTAAGCTTTGCCTTGATCTGCGTCAGGACGTCGAGCTCGATTCTGAATGTGTTGTTCTCCGGCGACCAGCCCCGATAGACAGGCTTCCTGTACTCATAGAAGTTGAGCGTATCTTCGCCGATGGGTGAAAACCTTACGAAGAGTTCGATCGGGCTGAAACTGCCCGCGGCCGAATCGGGTTCTGCGGGAAAATTGGACTCGTAGGTGGGTGACGTGGGATTCCCGCCGTGCGCGAACATGGTCATCAGGCCGTATCGCGTATAATTCTGTCCGTCGGTAAAGGTCCGTGAAGCCGACACGCTCTCACCGGGAAAGAGGTCTTCAAACCGGAGAACGAGCGACCGTTCGAGGAGTTGTCTTCCCGTCTGTGGATCGATCTCGCGTTCAAGGCCGGGCGGAAGTTCGTAGACCTGATTGTCGGTGCCGATGGTGGCTACCCTGAAGTCACCCGACTGTTGTCCCTCGGGGTTTTCATCTTCGAGCCAGTCGCTTCCTACGGCGGCAATTGTATAGATGTCGAGGGAGGTTGTATCGTCGTGTTCGATCCAGATTCGTGCAAAGTCAAAGACACCGGCGAAGGTGGTATCTGGATTGCCTTCGACGGCGCGCGGCGCATTGCTGCCGCGCAGAGGGATACGCAACAGCCTCCAGGGCCTGTCGGAAGGATCCGACTGGCTGCCCACGACGAGCACGGAAGGGCCGTCGTACCCGCCCGTCGCTGGATTCCAGCCCCGATCGGACGCGAGGTCGACGCCATAGTGCAGGTAATGGTTTCGGGTATCCAGGATGCCATTTCGGTTGAGGTCTTCGGAATCGGGTCTCTGCTCCCGCTCGGAATTGTTGTTCTGGGTACCATTAATGCCCGCCGGGTACCGGAAATGAAGGTCCTCCTGGTCGAAATCCACGTCCTTGAAATTGTCGTCCGACGGATCGTCGGGTACGGTCACGCCGGGGTAGATCAGGCGAAACACCGAATCTTCCTGGGCGTCGGTCAGGCCGTCCAGGCCGATGTCCTCTTCCGGTATGGCCACGTCATCGCCCGTGGGAAAGCCGGGCAGGGGGCGGTCTTCGGTGCGAAACTGCCCGGGAGGCGGCGGGTTGAACGTCGCGTGGTCGAGCGGCAGGTCCGCCCGCTCGGAGATCTCACCCAGATCGATATGCAGCCGGCCGGAATTCCCCCTGACCCAGAGCTCGATAAACTTTGACCGGGAAAAGTCCATGCCAAACAGATAACTCGAAATGCCCGCCCAGGAGTTTTCAGGGAGGCCGCCGGCCGGGTTCCTTGAGGTCTCGGGAAAGCCGTTGGTGCGATGCGGCTCGAACCGGAGGCTGAGAACGTCGTCGACGATGCTGCTTTCCACGGGAATATCGTCGCGGCTCGGCTGAATCTCGTAGATGGTTATGCGGTCCCGGTCCACCAGATTGTACCAGGTGAGGCGTCCCTTCGGCATTGAGAGCGGGAGTCCGTTCCGGGTTGGGAAGCTTCCGGCGGACCAGTCGAATTTAAACGTCGAGAACGACTTCCTGCTTTCGGCGCCTTCGAAGTCATCGATGTACGCTACGTTCTTCGTATTCGGGTTGGGAAGGCTCTGCGCGACTTCCACGTCGACATTGAACGCCGATGGCGCCTGGGTTGAGACAAACGGCAGCCGGTTGGCGAGGTCGGTGAGGATCTGCGGTTTGAATCGGAACCGGCCGTTCATATCCCAGATCAGGGTTCGCGCAGGCTCTTCGCCCACACGGACTCGTTGCTGGGTGGCGCTTTCGCTGCCGTAGAGCAGGCTCAGGCCCACCATCGAGACGTTGTCCCTGAACGGGTGCTCCGCCCGGATGCCAAGAAGGCTCTTCTGCGCGCCACCCAGACCGAACTGGCTCTTGGATCCGTAGTTGATTACCAGGCTGGCGGAAGGATCCGCCGCGAGGTCCGCGGCTTCGCCAACCAATACGATTGAGCCGAATTCATAATCGATGTTGTAGTCCCGCCCGCGGGTCAGCGGACGATTGTTCAACAGCACCTCTTCGCTGTTTTCAATCAGGCCTAACCCCAGTTGGAATTTGGTGGCCCTGCGATTTGATCGGATACGTAGGAAATACTGGCCTTTCTGGGCCCGGGTGGTGTTGTTGGTCGTGTTGTAGATCTCGGGAACCCGGGTGTCGTCCGATAGCGCCTCTGCGCCGACACCGCGTTCACCGAATGGCTCGAGGTCCGGAAACACAAGGTGGCCGGTTCGTAGATTGAGGCCCGGCAGGTTCGTGCCTCCGTCAATATCGATCAGGTTGTCCGGAGGCGAGGACTCCGAAGCGCCGTTCGTGTGTCTGTCCAGGCCGAAGATCTGAAGGTAGGGTGTACCGCTCTGGTTGTCCACCGCCTCCTGGCCGGGCACGTCTCTGAGGATCTCGAGTTCAAAGCCCTCTGGCTCGATGTCACGGCTGCCCAGGAAATATACGTTTCGCCACGCCAGGTCCCAGGTTGGAAATTCCGGCCTTTGTTGTCGAGCGTGAATGAGTTTCAGTCTGATCTTCGCTTCGGGATCTGAGGGGTCCTGGATGAAATTCAGGTCGCCGAAGACCCGACCGTCGGCCGTCCGGTATGCAACGGCAAGGGTGTGACTTCGCTGGACCCTCTGGCGGGTCATAATCAGATACCCTCTGGCGTCGACCAGAAATTCGGAGCGGTCCAGTTCGTGAAAAAACCCCTCTTCGATACCCCCGCTCTGCGCATCACCCGCATTGGCATCGGGCTGCGGAGCAGGTCCGTCGGACCAGAACGCATATCCGATCCCGCGTCCGGCGCGCTGCTCAATATCGTTGCGATCGTTGAAGTCATTCAGAAAGACCCTGACGGAATTGATGTCCACGAGATCCGGGCGCCCGGGTTCGTCCGGAAAACTCCGGCGGTATACCTGGTCGAGGAAGAAGTACCGGTTTTCTTCGTAGTCATAGTCCCTGATTCTATGCGCGATTTCCTCCGCCTGACCCTGGAAGGATTTTCGGTTGCTGGCGCCCCGGTCGTGGCTGGTGACCACCGTTACGTCCAATCCGCCCAGACGTCCCCGGCCCTTGATTCCGAAAAGACCGCTTCGGTTGGACGAGCTGAAGCCGACCAGACGGGTGCCCGGCAGACTCAGGGAGGTTCTTCCCGCCTCAATCTCTTGAATGATATCGTCTTCGTCTCCGTCGTAGCGAAACTGCAGCGACTCGCTGATATCTTTCTGGCCGCGGCTGTCTTGCTGCAGGTTCAGCGTAATACGGTCGCCTATGGTGCCCTGCACGTTTAGCTGGGATTCCTGCTCGAAATTGACGGTGAACCCCTCAGCCGCCCGTGCGCGAACTGTCTGAGCCTGTCCGCCCACGGTGGTGTTCACGCCCGACAGATCGATGCGCCGCGATCCGGTAATCTTGATATTCGTATCGCCTTCACCGGTAATGACACTCAGTGCTTTGGGCACCTTGACGGGTATCTTGATATCCACGAGCGCCCCGCCCATCCCACGGCGAGTTTGCACGGGAAGGCTGAGTTTGTCGGCGACCACGCGACCAAAGTCGGCGTCGAATTTATATGCGAACAGCCCCTTTATGGTGATGACCGCCGGTATGCCATGAACGACGTCGCCGGCGGCTTTGTAAACCATCAGCGTGCCCGCATCCGTTTTGAGCAGGCGGGTGACCGTCCGGGTGAACTGTCGCCGTTTTCGGAAGAGAGGTTGAAAGGCGGTGGTACGGGAAAACGTGAGCCTGACGGGAGAACGATGGAAGACGTGCGCCGGTGTGTCTCCGAAAGAGAGTTGAATGCCCGGTTCAGCATGGAGCTTGACCGAATCGGACAGAAGACACGTGCTGAGCACAAAGGCGAGGACCGGAGGAAGCGGGAGGATCGATCCCCATTGTGATTCTCTGAAGATGTATGGGATCTGCATGCGTGAATCGGAATGTCTTGGTCGAGGACGGTCCCACGCGACGTGGTCAGGAGCCGGGGATCAGGATAATAATACCGAACCGCGTGTCAAAGAGCAAGGGAAAACCCGAACCGAATGATTCATAAGTAAGACACTTATAAACAATGATTTAGGAATAATATTCTCCACGCCGGGCAGGTGAAGGGTTCAGAAAGGGCTACCGAAGCAAAAAAAATCCGGTATATTCTTGGGTCTTTCGATATCAGTATCTTTAACTCTTTTGAAAACACGCGGTTCCATGGAGGCGGGGTATGGTGCTTTCCCGGTACGTACTGAAAGAGCACGTCGTGCCGTTTGTGTTCGGCCTCTCCGTCATCATGTTTCTTCTGGTCGTTGACCTGATTCTGCAGAAGATGGACCTGATGCTCGGAAAAGGAATCGCACCGGGTGTCGTTCTGGAGCTTTTTCTGCTAAACACTGCGTGGATGATCGCCCTGGCGGTCCCGATGGCGGTACTGGTCGCCACCCTGATGGCTTTTGGCCGGCTGAGCGCGGACGGAGAGATTTCTGCCATGCAGGCGCTGGGAATCGGGGTCTTTCGTGTGATTCTGCCAGTTTTTTTTTCCGGCGCTGCGCTGGCGCTCGGGCTGGTTGTGTTCAACGACCGGGTTCTGCCTGAATTCAACTATCGGGCCCGAATGCTGATGGGAGATATCCAGCGTAAACGGCCCACCGTTGCCCTTGAGGACAGGAGTGGTGTGTTCATTCAGGATTTCGCCAACTACCGGATTCTGATAGGAGATATCGACAGGCGGACTTCGATGCTCAAGGATGTCCTGATTTACAGGTATGAAGCGGGAGGGTACCCGGTATCCATTGCAGCCGAAACCGGTCAGGTTCGAATTGACAGTGAGAGTGACGAAGCACTCGTGACGCTGGAAAACGGAGAATGGCATCGGGTGGACAGGGAAGACCCTGACGTTTACATCAGAGCGCGTTTCCAAAAAAAAATTCTGCGCCTCGGGGAAGCCGGCCGACAACTCATACGCACCATGTCGCATTACCGGACAGACAGGGAGATGGGACTGGGTGCGATGATGGAAAGAGTGGACGCGCACCAGCGGGAAGCGTCTGCATTACAGGCCGAAGCGGCTGACAGCGCAGGCGCCGCACTGAAGCGTCTGCTCTTCGAGCCCGGTACCGAACGGCGGCCCGTTGGAATCGTTGCGGACCTGGCCAGGAAATCTCGAACCGACGCAGCAATTCGACGTCACAAACTTCGGCAGGCGGACCGGTACCGGGTTGAAATCCACAAGAAACTCTCGATACCTGTAGCGTGTATTGTCTTCGTTGTCATTGGCGCCCCGCTCGGGATCCGGGTGCGAGGGAGCAGCCCGGCCGTCGGGGCAGGAATCAGCATCGGGTTCTTTCTCTTGTGGTGGCTCTGTCTGATCAGCGGGGAAACTCTGGCCGATCGCGGATTTGTTTCGCCGTGGGTTGCCATGTGGAGCCCCAACCTCCTGGTTCTCTCCTGCGGTGCATGGCTCGTATTCGGCACGGTGCTCGAGTGGCGTATCGGTCGATGGAGGAGGCAACCTTGCGCATCCTGAGTCGATACGTGCAGAAACAGTTCTTCGTATACCTGGCGTTGTGTTTTGCAGGATTTCTGGCCGTTTTCGTTGTCGTCGACCTGGCCGGCAGGCTGAGTGGCTTTATCGACAGCGGGGTGAGCGGTGGCACGATCTTCCTGTATTATGCGCTCTCCGTACCCTATATGGGAATCCTGATCCTGCCGATGGCGATGCTGCTGGCCAGTCTCTTCTGCTTTGGCAATCTCGCGCGCTTCGGCGAGCTTGCCGCAATGAAATCCGCGGGTATATCGCTTTACAGCATCGCCGCACCCGTTCTGGGGGCCTCTCTTCTCGTGTGTACTGCGTCGTACTTTCTGACCGACCGGGTCATGCCGGGAGCAAACCGGAAACGCGAGGCAATTGTTCAGGGCAAACGCCGCGCTTTCTTAACACCGGTTGTTTCGCAGGTTGTCCTTCAGGACGTCAACGGACAGATTCTCTCCGTTGGAACCTATTTCCGCAACGAAGAGCGCGGGGCGCAAGTGACACTGGACACGTATGACGGGATGCGTCTGGTGGAGAAATTGCGCGCGGAAGAAATGCGGTGGCAGAGCGGGGGATGGACGTTTCTAAAGGGAGAGGTGAGGAGGTTTTCAGAAGCAGGCGGAGAAAAGATATCCAAGTTTGCGGCAATGCCTGTGCGCAAAGTCACACTCACCCCGGAAGACCTCAGCCGGGACGTTCGTTCCGCGGAGGAGCTGAGTTTTTCCGAACTAACCGCGCTCATCCAGCGGAAGCGGCGAATGGGCGATGACGTGGTTCGCGTACAGGTCGCACGTTACATGCGCGTTTCGTTTCCATTCACCGGGTTCGTGATGGCGTTGTTCGGTATTTCACTCTCGTCCCGTACCCAGCGCGCGGGCAAGCCTCTTCTTGTGGGAATCTGTTTGTTGATCTCGTTCGTCTATTATGGGTGCATCCAGGCAGGACGTGTGATGGGCTGGAACGGAATCCTGCCACCATTCTCGAGTGCGTGGGCCGCCAATTTCCTGTTCTTGAGTCTGGGCGCGCTTCTGCTGATCCGGACCCGGAGGTAGGTGACCCGGGCACCGGGCACACAGAAAAAAAGACGCATGGTCGATGCGTCCTTTCGTGGGGTTTATTTACGCAGGAATCGTCGGAATCGGGAGAGACGGTTTCTCCGCGCCTACTTATTGTGGATAAACTTTCTCGGATTCACCGGGTGTTCTTTATCCCCGTTCCTTTTCGTCACGGCATAGTGCAGATGCGGCGCCGTCGCACGCCCGGATCTTCCCATCTTGCCAACCACCTGCCCGCGTTTCACGGTCTGACCCACCCCAAGCGACGGCTTCTTCAGCAGATGGGCGTACAGCGTCCTGTAATCCAGTCCGTGGTCGATGGCTATGAACCAGCCGAGATACCTGTCTTTACCCACGGATTCCACGCGGCCGTTGGCGGTGGCCAGGATTTTCGTACCGGACCGGCCCGCAATGTCGATGCCCTTGTGGAACTGCCGGGCGCCGGTGAATGGATTGGTCCGATAACCGAAACCCGAGGAAATCCAGTATCCGGACTGCGGGGGTACCGGAAGAATGGAAGGGGTATGCAGGCGGGCGATCTCGTTCTGGTCGAGGATTGAGCCGATATGATCGAAACTGGCTTCGAGAAAACGGGCCTCTCGCAGGAGTTGGTCCACGTCGGTATTTGCTCTCGCCAACCGCTCGCCAATGTCGTGGGGCACGTGGCCTTCCCATTCCGGCGCACCCGTGGTGTATCCGCCCACGCCCATCTTTCGAACGTCGTCTCCCGGTTCGGCCAGATTCACCCAGATGCGGAACTTGCGGTCCATTTCAGTAAGGTCGTTGACGTTTTCCCTCAGTCCTTCCACCTTTTGCTGCAAACGGCTGACCTGATTCCGGAGCACGGTATTCTCGGACGTCAACGCCAATAGCTTCGTCTCCTGTTGGCGGTTTACAAAATACCCCAATGCATAAAAGACGACGGCGAGGGCAAGACACCCAAACAACAATGCGGCCCCAAGCCCCCAAACGGTGGGGCGAGAGGCCCTGACCTGCCGCATCTGATCTCTATTGTGGGGTATGACCATCACCGTCAGGTTTCTCTTCCACATGTACGAAACCTTTCGTCGTCGGTTACTTACGCCAAAGACAGATTGTATGCCTGAACTATATTCCGACCGTCAAGAATAACGGACTTTTCAACGAATTTGTCAAGGCAAAACTCGACTGAATGGAGCCCTGTCGGGAACCCGCATCGCGGCATGCAAGCACCAACCGGGTATGATGGCGAGCGCACCGGCGCGGTACGTTCGACGACCGGTGTGCTGAGCAGTCACACACTGTTTTTCTGGGACGATACGGACGGCGACGACCCGGATTCATGGGATCGCCGCGGATTAAGGGAAGCCGACCGGCAGGCGGAGATCAAACGGTACAGATCGGGCTGCTAGGCGGTCGTCATGTGGTCGATGACTTCAGCCTTCAACGTTTCTCTAAGGATCGGGTGATCCACGCAGAAGATACGTACGACTTTGGCCTGCGTTTCAAAGTTACCGATCAGATACTCCTTGAGCATCGAGACTTCCGGGTCGTCGAACCGAAGAGGGTCGGCTTTGTCAAGGGGAATGTACGACCCGAAAAAGACGTTCAGGTTGACTTCGGGACTCTTCCCGAGCCGGGGGATATCGATCAGGATTTCGTCGCCGTCGAGCTTGAGCCCGGTCTTGGCTCCGAATGTCCTGCACAGTTCGATCTCGAGTTTCCGCCGGTCGGCCGGCTGATAATACAACCCCTCCAGTTTGGCGGTCAGACCGGTTTCTCGTTCCCGTGGGAAAAAGACCCGCGCTACCTTGTGCAGTCTGCGACGTTTCAGGCGCCCTATCATGCTGTTTCGTCGATCGATGTCCAGCCGATCCATCTCCAGTTCCAGACGGTGAATCAGGTCGGCTTCGGTCGCCCGGTTGAAGTCTTCTTCGCCGAGGCTTGAAGCAGGGTGGAGCAACAGATCCTGGACGCCCCGTTTGAACATTGCATTTGCAGACCGCACGGCGTGATGCCAGTATACGTTCCGATACATCAGATAACTCGTGAATATGAGCGCTTCCACCGCCGAGACGCCTTTGTAGGTGATCGCGGGTCGCTGTCCCGCCGGATCGAACGTAATCGAACCCAACAAGCGGTCCCGGTTGACAGATTCGCCGAAGGGCACCCCGCAATAGCGCGCATCTCTCAGAAGATAGTCGATTTTGTCGGGATCCAGGGTGCCGCTGAGAATATGCGCCAGGCGCATGTCCGAATCGGGGATGTCCACGCTGTTGTTGCGGTAGTCAATCACGTTAGCCACCCGAAGGGGGTCCGTCTCTGCCCTCACCAGTGCAGCGTTGACTTCCGTGGAAGGATCCAGTATGATCTGACGGCCACGTTCCTCGTGGTCGGCGAAAAACATCTGCATTTCTTCGAAGACGTGGCAGAACGGGTAGTGGCCAATATCGTGCAACAGACTGGCGGCCAGCAGAACGCGTGCGTCTTCGATATTGATGTCCGGAGGTGGGTCCGCCTGGACAAGCCGGCGAAGAAACTGTCCGGTAATGTGGAAGACGCCCAGCGAGTGTTCAAACCGGGAATGGCGCGCCCCGGGATACACCAGAAGCACGTGGCCCAGTTGAGAGATGTCACGCAGGCGTTGGAATTCCTCGGCGTCGACCAGCGGGACCAGATATTGGGGAATATGGATATGTCCCCAGATCGGATCCCGGATGGCCTTGCCCGAATCCAGAAACCGGAGGTCGACAGGCATCGAAGAACACTCGGCTGGTGGGGGGTCAGCGGTACGCCATCGGGCATTTGGTCCCTGGCGTGGCGCTCGTCATTCGTGTTTTGTCCTTAATGGAATCGTTCGCAATATCGGTATCGACACTACGCAAGTCAAGTCTGGCGCTGGGAGTTGAGATTTGGTGTGGTTGAGGGTTTCGTACATCGGAATTTACGATACGATACAGGTCGCGGACGGCGCAAGGCCGGAAAACCGTACTGGCAGTAACGTAACCCCGGAAAGTCGCCGGGCCGAAATTTCGGTGGGGAAGCAAGCATTTCGGAGAAGGTGCCGATGGGTTTTTCCAAACACTGGTGGAATAGCCCGTTGTCTCGGGCGCGAGTTGCCGTAATCGCTGAAATGTCCACCGTACTCGAGGAAACATTCGGTGGCACGGCCCGGGACCTTGAGCGCGCGCGACCGGACGGTTTGGACGCGCTGATGCGTACTGTCCTGTCCCAGAATACGACTGACGAAAACCGGGACCGGGCATACGACAGGATGCGTGCGCGGTTTCCGGACTGGGGCGACGTGATGGCGGCGGACGTGGCGCAACTGAAGGACGCCATACGCGTGGCGGGGCTGTCGAATACAAAAGCCCCGAATATGCAGGCGTTCCTGCGCTGGCTGAAGCGCAAACGGGGGAATCTGAACCTGGATTTCCTGCGGGGACTTCCGAATCAGGCCGCGGTATCCCTGTTGACCGAACACCGAGGCATCGGTGTCAAGACGGCCTATATCGTACTCGCCTTTGCGTTTGATCGGGATATGTGCGCCGTGGATACGCACGTGTATCGCATTCTGCGTCGTGTAGGGCTTGTCTCATCGCGATGCAGCCGTGAGAAAGCACACACGGAACTCGCGCCTCTGATCCCGGAGGGCCAAGCCAGGGCTTACCATATAAATATGGTTGAATTCGGCAAGACCGTGTGTACGGCCAGGAATCCGTCCTGCGGCGCATGTCCCGTTTCCAGGCTGTGCAGATACTACCACGAACTTCAGGTCGGATGAGAATGGCAGCCCGTTGAAAAAGCCCATCCGGGCGGCGGCCGGCTCTCGCCGCAATCCGATCGCATGCGGAGCGGACTGACGGTCGCGG
Organism: Gemmatimonadota bacterium; assembly: GCA_028877215.1. Lineage (GTDB taxonomy): Bacteria > Latescibacterota > UBA2968 > UBA2968 > JAAXHE01. The sequence continues at coordinate 195,980 of JAPPFJ010000005.1, forward strand.
ATCAATCGATCCTGATTCGCTGCAGGTCGTATGAATCGATATTATAAGGTTCGAAAGTATCGTCATCTCCAGGCGTATATACCGCGACGTACAGGTACTGATCGTTGTTGTCAATGGCGATGCCTCGTTCTCTGAGATTTCCCGCCGCAAGAAGGTAGTTCGTCTCCAGTTTGGTCTGCGTATCGAATTCAACAATAAACACGCCCGCTTCATCGGCGTCGGTAGGCGCAACGAATAGCCGGCGGCCGTCGCGGCTCAGTGCGAGCCCCAGTGCGGGAGACTTGATTTCAAATTTTCCCGTCAGCGTCAGGTCGTGTGCGCTGAACGCCCAGAGATCCTTCACGTGGCCGCGGTCCTCCGGATCCGCAAGACCCAGATAAAGATGCTCGTTGAAGGGTCCGATGACGAAATCGTTGATCCTGGCTGAGAAACTGAAACGGGTGGAGGTGGTCTCCGTGGTGGGGAAACGACCGGAAGCATCGTATTTCAGAACGTTGTTTCTGGCTGCAACAAAGAGCTTTCGGTCTCCGTGATTCATCTGAAGTGCGCCGGAGCGCACATTTCCGCTGGTTTCCCGATTGTCGACAATCGACACTGCAATCAGCAGCGGTTCATCCAAAGAGGAAACATAGACAATCGAGTCGGTTCCGCAGACAATATGGGAAATGTCATTAAGGGAATAAGGGACCGTCTTCACGAGGGCGAACGAATTCAGGTCGATGATTTTGAGGTTCGATTCTCCGTTCAATCCCACCACCAGGTGGCGTTGGTTCGGCGTGACGTCGAGGTCGATCGGGTGGGAACCTACCTGAAGGCTCCCGTCGACCGTCATCTGGCTGCCAAGGTGGATGCGAAGTATCCGGTTGTTACCATAGTCGGCAAGATACAGATATGGCTGGTTCGGATCCATGACCATATCGGCAATATTCACGCCGAGTTCCAGGATTTCAAAATCCTCAATCTTGTAGAATTGTTCCGGCTCTTCGTCGTCAAGATAGAGCGAACAGCCTGCCGCAAAGAGGATTGCAAACAACACGAAAAAGACGAACCGGCGGCTTGTTGTTCCAATACGGTCCACGCCGGATCGCCTGACAGTCCGTTGTATAGAGTCGCTCTGGAGGCGAGGCCGATCCATTTTGGCCGAAGACAAGGCTCGCGGCCGAGTCCCATCCTTCGATTCGGCGAGGGAGCGCAACGAAGTATTTCGACCGCAAGGGCCGGCCGCAGCCCGGATGGACTTTTCCAACGGGCTGCTAGAGCGAGAAAGCATATGATGTGCTCAGCTCTATAAGGTAGTCCGATGTCAGCTGGCTCTCGTTCACGTTTTGAAATACGACAACGGGCAGGTGAAATTCAATGCTCAAATTATCCAGTACGTTGACCCCCAATTCAGGCGAGAGATACATCCACTTGCCTCCGCGTTCTCTGGTAATCTGGCCGAATTGGTAACGGTCCCTCGAGGTGATCAGATTTTTCAGACTCACTCCGCCGTACAACCAGCCTTCACCCCCGTACTCCAGCGAAAGGCTTGCGTGAAGTTCATTGCCGTATTTGTAGCCGTAGATGTTCTGTCTCGACGTGATACGGGTAAATACGCCCGCCGTAACCGAGATGGTCTCAAATCGATGATGCACGTTGAGCGCGAAAACCGGGTCCACACTTCCTGAGCCGATCTGCAGATTGTCGGCGAAACGCTCGTTGTACCGGTCCTTGGCATCTACAGAACCGTTTGCCAGCTTCAGTCCAACGCCGAAATTCACCCCGGGGAAACCCGCCGCGAGGGGTACGGCGTAATTCAGCATGGCCACGATATCGCCAAGACCGGAAGCATGCCGGACATACTTCCCGCCTTCATACTGGTTGGGGTTCTGTCCGCGCAACAGCACCTTTTCGTTCGTAACTGAACGGATGGGTACGGCCAACGCAAGACCGATGTGCTCCGTCACGCCCAGGGAAGCGAACAGGGTGGTTGTCGCATTGTCCGTTCGCTCGCGATTGACGTTCGGTATGGAGCGGGACCCGTAGTGGGGGTCGGACAGGAATTCGTAGTCGTAATGTACACTGAGCTTCAGCTGATCCTGTACGGCCAGACCGCTTTTCATCAGGCTCCCGCCCGGGAGCACGGGCCGTCGTCAGCTGACACCGCCCTGGGCCAGGGCGGCGGGCGCCGCGATGGTTCGCGCCACGAAGCACAGTAAGAGTACCGCGAACGTCCGCATTCGGGGTTTCCTCGATCCGAAAGTTGTGAACTCGCACTAAGCGTCCGGTTTCCAGCGTTGAAATATACCTTACATGCGTCCGTATTGCAAGGCGGATTTTCTTTCGTGAGTTTACATAGAGCTCAAATTTACAAATCTTTACACAACCATTTGTCGCGCCGTTTTTGCTTGACACCACCGGGAGATTGGGCTATCTTTAACGTCCGATTTCCAGCAGACGGCTTCGTGCGCGGGGCTTGCAGCTCCCGTAGCTCAGTTGGATAGAGCAACTGCCTTCTAAGCAGTAGGTCGCAGGTTCGAGTCCTGCCGGGAGTGTATTACATCAGCTTGTGGTGGGTGTAGCTCAGATGGTTAGAGCGCCTGGTTGTGGCCCAGGAGGTCGGGGGTTCAAGTCCCCTCACTCACCCCATTCTTTGCCTGGCTGTTTCTCACCTTTGGTTCTCCGGGGATATTGGAGCCAAAGGTTTTTTAACGCCTGAATTGACCAATGATTCCGATAAACCACCTTCGTAACGGCACATCAAGGGCTGTGATCATTGGCCTGGATGGTACACCCTGCAGTCTGATAGACCGGTTTGTCGCCGACGGCCGGATGCCGAATTTCGCTGGGCTGCTGCAAGCCGGAAGTCTGGCGGGAATGGAATCGGTCCTGCCGACGGTATCCTCGGTCGCCTGGGCTTCGATGGTAACCGGCTGTAATCCGGGCAAGCATAATATCTTTGGTTTTATAGATCGAGTGCCTGACACCCACGAAATGTACATTCCTACGTCCAGGACGATGCGCGCCAGGACCTGGACGGAGATTTTCAGCGGGATGGACAGGCGTGTCTTTTCCATGGGCGTTCCGACAACCTACCCCCCACGGGCAGTAAACGGAATCCTGATTTCCGGGTTTCTGGCGCCGGATCTGAACCGGAGTACCTATCCCGCCTCGGTGGCGCGTGAGCTGGCTGCAATGGGGTATCGGATCGACATCGACGCCTGGCTCGCCCGAAGGGACAGGGAACGATTCCTCGACGATGTCTTTCAGGCCATGGAACGGCGGTTCGACGCGATGTTCCATTTCCTGGACCAGGAACCCTGGGACCTGTTTGTCGCCCACGTCCTGGAAACGGACAGGCTACACCATTTTCTCTGGGGTCTGGTCGAAGACGGCAGTCAGTCCTATCTGCCCTGGTTTCACAGGTTTTACGACCGTGTTGACCGCGCCATCGGTGAGGTTGCGGACCGGCTTGACGATGCCGCACTGCTGATGATTGTTTCCGACCACGGGTTCTGCAAGTTGAAGTATGAGGTCCATTTGAATTACTGGCTGCACCAGGCCGGTTTCCTGCGCTTTCGCGGCCGAACGGCCAGGGGGCTCCGCGATCTCGCGCCCGACACGCGATGTTATTCGCTATTGCCCGGACGCATGTATCTTTCGCTGCGGGGTCGTGAGCGCGGGGGGCGCGTGGCGCCGGGCGCGGAATACGAAGCGCTGAGAGGGGATATCGCCGACGGCCTGATGCAGATCCGGGACCCGGAAACGGGGGAGCCGGTGATCCGGAGAGTCTTCAGACGCGAGGAACTCTACGCCGGCAATGCCTTCGACCTGGCGCCGGATCTGATCGCCATGCCAGCGGCTGGTTACGATTTGAAGGGCGGTTTTGACAGTGAAGTACTGATGGATCGCGGCCCGGTAAATGGCACGCATACGTTTTCGGACGCGATGTTTTTCATCAATCGCAAGGTGGATCTATCGCGCCGGGTCCGGCTGATCGACGTGTTTCCGACGCTCTTTGATGCCGTCGGACTCGAGGTTCCCGCTGGCGTGGACGGGCAGTCCCTGGTCGCCGGCCGTGTGAACTGAGCCATGGCCGGTCGCGCGGGGCGGACGCATTGACGCGCCGCGGGGCACTCCAGTACTTTTCCCGATATCTATCAGGGGGACGATTTGACAAAACTGTTGCTGATTCTGCTCGGAATGGGTGTCGCGGCGACCGGCGCGCACGACGACCGGGGCCACGTTATGGACACGAGTGAAGAGAATATGGAGCGAATTGCCGCGTCACTCGGGGTACGGTGTACTCATTGTCACACAGAACGCCGGACGGACGGAAAACCTGATTTCAAGGCGCCGTCGTTGTTCAAGCAGACAGCCGTCCATATGAAAGTTCACTTTGTGGACGGACTGAAAACCGCCGATGGAAAGGCGCTGGACTGCATGTCTTGCCACCAGGGAAACGCCCGGTTCGTTCCACGGGACGTTGAGAACGCCAGTCCCTCCAACCTGTCGGAGCGGATGCCGCGGCGGGAGATTTACCGGAAGATGAAGGCTATTGAGAAGGCGCTTGGTGTAGACTGTGAATTCTGCCACGTCAGACGTGAGGACGGACGCCTCGCGCCTGAGCGGCCAACCAGACATAAGCTGATGGCCAAATACATGATGGACCACTACGAGGGGTCGCTGGTCACGTCGGACGGGACGCCGGTTACCTGCGCAACCTGCCACGCCGGCGCGGCGGAATTTCTGCCGCGTTCGACCGGTGAATAGAGGATTCATACTAGTGCAGCAAACTGAAGGGCCGGACGGATTGCCTTCTGGGGTTTCACGCAACAAATATATGATATTAAATATCTTAAGGGGATGTCAGAAAACTGGATATTACTAAAGTTATCACTTCGAGTAGATAGGCGGGGACCAATTCGGGGGAACCGAAATGGCTATGGAATATAATCTCTTGGGTAAGCATCTGGTAACGATTGGCTTGGTGTCTGACATAGTTGGCGTCTTTTTCCTGTTCCGGGTTGGGTCTTGGCGGGCCGCTCTCATTGGAAAATGGGCTAACGCCAATCAAGCTGAGGAGAAGGCCAAGTACAATAGGTGGGATAAATGGGGCGTTGGTTTGTTGGTTTTCGGATTCTCTCTTCAGATAGTCGGGAACTATTCGCCTTGACGAAGACGCGGTATTGTTATCCGTATGGGTGTCTATTCACTCGCCGGCGATGAGGCCGGAAGTAACCAAAGCCTCACGTACCGCCAGCCCTCCGGCGATCAGCGTCTGGAAGGCGGTGGCGCGGTCTTGCAGGTCGTCGTCGTATAAGAGTTCAAACTTGAGCTTGGTGTCGAGCGCGTCCAGAGTGTCGGCAAGTTCGCGCTCCAGAACGGCGGCCAGCGGCTGCACGGTCACGGTCAGGTAGCGGCGGAACGCCTCGCGCTGGCTGGTGCAGTCGGCATCGGGCGCGGTTTCAAGACTCGCTATCAGATCTTTGACCTTCACTTGTATTGTGGCCCGTGCCAGCCATGATCATGGCGATCGATTCAGTCAAACCGTAAGTAGACTTAAGACCGCTCCGCATTCCCATAGCGAAGTAGAGACGCTGGTCGGGAAACAACGTCTGCACATCCTCTTCGAAAACTTGGTAGATGCTGTCAATCTTTTTGCGTATGAGATCAAAGGGGGTGTCGGTGTGGGCAGCGTAAATTAGCATTGCCAAAACAAGCCGTTGCGCCCCAATTAGGCCTTCCAAGCATGCGATGTTTTCCAGTACTTTCTTGTCCATTGTCCCTCCCTCTGCCCAGTTGGGCACCCCAACCACGGTCTGGCCCCTCCGCAAGCCTTAGGGCGGTGTCATAAATGGGTCAGTCCCAACCGTCCTTTGGCGTGAACGCGTCCAACGCATCGTGCGCGTCTTTGCCCGTCTTGCCGATGGCATGCCAACTGACGCTGAACGTGACGTGCAGCCCCGTGCCACCGGGCTGTTGGATAAAATCGCGCTTCGCTACGGGCAGAACCTGAACATCATCGAAATCTTTGGCTATTACATTGGCGTTGAATAGATCACGGCAAAACCGGATCAACTCACGCTGCTTGGCATCCTTGGTGTCGTCTGCGCTCATCTCTCTCTCCTCCTTTTTCTTCGTTATTCCGCGTCGGCCTCTCACTACTGACTGCAACAGTCCTCCGCCTTAGTCTTCGACCATTCGCCTCGGCCGTCGGCCATTGCCGTCGGTGGTCCACCTTGACAATACCCGCTCGTGCCACGCCGGCCTAGGCAAACAGCTACAACGCCGTACTGACCGGAATCTTGCCGCGGCTCATCTCAAACGCCGCCAGCATCTGCCCCACGCGCTCAGGCGGCCACTAAGGTACCTGGTCCAACAGCAGGCGAGGCGCCGCGCCGTGCAAGCGCTTCGGATCGGAACCAAGCACCCGCACCATTGCTCCGGTCTCCCGATCTGTTATTGTCGCCCCGTTTGCCGATTCCTGGATGCGGTACCGGCCCTGCTGTCCCGCGCAAAACGTCGACGTGCCTCCGCCGCGCCCCAGCGACATCGCGGCGTCGCCAGGCTGCCCAAACGCACTGAGAAGGAAACGTCTTTGCCAGTGTAGGACTCGGAACCGCTCACCGGCCCTGGCCTATGGTCTGAGCGCCGATGTAGTCAGCCATACGGACGGTCAAGTTACTTGATTCGACTGTCGGCAAGCACCGTGCCGTTGCGCAGGTCGACGACCTGGACGCGTTCACGAGGAAAGGCTCGGAGTTGCCCTTCATATTCCGCCAGTGCTTCTTGTGCCGTCTCGAAATGGCTGACAGGTTGCCACGTGCGGCTGTATGACGGATGATGGCGAACCACGTAGTGCTTCATCTTGATGTACACCTTACAAATCTGTTGGCATTTGACTCCCGACCCGGTCATGCAGCGCCGCGCGCCTTTGGGCGGTGCCATTACGGAGGGGCAGACGCTGCCGATCTATGGAACCCGGAAAAACTGTATCTGCTTGCCGCAGCGGCACAAGCCAATCTCTCGCGAGGCCCATCTGGGAGCGTTGAATCGCTCTCAATTGTATCGCTTTCGTTAACGCATTTCCTGTGCCGCAGTTCGACCTTGTCCGTGTGCTGGTCCTTCATCACACTGCTTCCAACCTCTTATCTCGCGCCATTTCATCCTCCTGATTTGGCATCGGTCTGTTCACCTTCAGCCACCGACAGTTCGGCCTATTGTCAAATGTTGGGGACCCAACATTTCCATTAATAGTTGGTAGATTTGCTGGGCGCCCAAATTTCCGTCTTTTTAAAATAGCTTCGGCGGTCTAGATACGCAAATCGCACCCTCTCGAAAAATGGCATTGATACTAAAACGGTTACCGATACCGTATTTCGACGTAAACTTAAAATAAACAGCGCCATATATCAGACGCTGGATAGAGGAATTTTTTTGGAAAAGTTCACTGTTTATACTGCCCGACGATAATTTCGCCCCCGACGTTCCATGACTTCAGCCCTGTGACGGAATAAGTCGTTGCGTTGATAGGCCGCCTCGATCTTGTTCGGTTTCGCGTGTGTAAGTTCGCCTCTGCGACGGTGGGATCTATCGCATGGTCGGCCATCCAAGACCGGGCGCTTGTCCTGAATCCATTCACCTGCGCGGAAATACCGCATCGCTGAAGGACTGGCGTTAATGTCTGCTGTTTGTATTCCGCGGCGAGCGTAGAAAAGCCCAAATGGTACCTATATTCGGCTGCTTCGGCATTGACCAGTTTTCACTCGACCTGCCGTTTCGGGCGTGGCCCGGCTGGTCTCACAATTGAATCCCGATATGGATCGTTTGAATATCGCGGCTAATTGGAAACGGACATGATCACCGGTAGTTGGAAATCCGGCCCAATCACTGCTGTCCAAGAACCGTGGGATTCTCAGAGATGAGGTTCGAAGAGTGGCTTCAATTGGCGATTTTGTACAGGGCTGACCCGGATAACGGAAAACAGATTGCCATCGGTCGGTGTTTGTTGCAACGCATGTCATTCTGATCGGAGTCGATGAATCTTTCGTTGCTTCCGTCCCGTTCTGCAGGCGGACGTGCTGCCTCTCTGGAATTGACACGTGCAATTCGCACCGGGATGATCCGATGCTGCAGTAGATCCTTCGTCGGCCTGGAGGCCTCCACTGGATGACAGCGGGAAGCCGCACCCATGACAATTGTAAAAACATGCCATTCTGAGCGCGCTGGCCTCCTCAGGATGACATGTTCTGCGAAGGTGTGGGCTCAGCGTTTCGCCAATAGTTACCGCAAAATATGTCAATCAGAGCGCGGCGAAGAATCTCCCGTATTCTCGATTGTACGTGTCGCATATGGCCTTTGAAGACGACCTTGTGCGCGGACGCTTCAACTGCCTGGAGGCCCCTTCGGGAGGCTAAGGGCATGCCCTCAGGATGACAGTCTTCGCGAAGGTAGGACCGACTCGAGTCGCCAATGGCTGTGGACGATTTCGCCAGCCATATATTTCGAGTATTTTCGCGACTTTCGTTGTCAATCAAATCAGATTTTGGACAGGTGTGCGGCCCAATGAAATAAGAAAAGGCCGGACGGATTGCCGTCCGGCCCTTCTTCGTATTATCACACGGCTCTGCTATGAACAACCAACCGAATTCCCGCAATTCAGGCAGCGATAGCACGAACCGTTACGAACGGTGATATGACCACATGTGTCGCAAAATGGAGCGTCGCCCATCATCTGCGAGAGCTGACCGTCCAGAACCATCGCTTGAGGATGTGCGTGCGCTTCCGTCTGGGATGACGATCCGTTGGACACCGTTTGCTGTGAACCGACACCGCCCGCGCCGTTGGACGCCGGATTGGCTTTGGGCTCGGGGTCTGCCGACGTTGAAGCGCCCGGCGAATCGGCACGAGTACCGGGGGCTTCGGGACTTTGTGTTGAGAGTGAGATCACTTCGGATTCCAGGTCGTGGCGATCGTTGATATCGGATGCGATGTCTTCGGGTTTAACCTGCAGAAAGTCGGTCCGACCGAGATATTCATAGCCGAGAACCCTGAAGACGTAGTCGATGACGGATGTAGCGAATTTAATATTGGGATGATCGACGGTTCCCCAGGGTTCGAAACGCGTGAAGGTAAAGCCGTCTACGTACTCCTCGAGGGGTACGCCGTATTGCAGGCCCTTGGACACGGCAATGGCAAAGCAGTTCAGCATACTGCGGAATGGTGCGCCTTCCTTGCTCATGTCGATGAAGATTTCACCCAGAGCGCCATCCTCATATTCGCCTGTGCGCAAGTAGACTTTCTGATTGGCGACACGCGCTTCCTGCGTGAACCCGCTTCGCCTTTGCGGTAGCCGCCGCCTGGTCGGTCGGCTTACCAGCGTGACAGGCGCCGGTGCTGACTTGCCGCGGCCGTCTTCCGCCGACTGCCCGGGCGATTCTTCGGCTTCTTCAGCTTCAGCGTCGGTTTTTGTGGCCGTACTCAGGGGCTGAGAGAGTTTAGAGCCATCCCTATAGATGGCTACAGCCTTTAATCCCAGATCCCATCCCTTGATATAGAGACCTTCGATTTCCTCGGCTGTGGTTTCGTTCGGGACGTTTACGGTCTTGGAAATGGCGCCGCAGATAAACTTCTGGGCGGCGGACATCATGCCCAGGTGGGCCATAGGCGCAATAAAGCGCCTGCCGTGTTTGCCGCACTTGTTCGCGCAGTCGAATATGGGCAGATGTTCATCTTTGAGGTGGGGCGCTCCCTCGACGGTCATGCGGCCGCAGATGAATTCGTTGGCTTCGTCGATTTGTGATTCGGTATAGCCGAGTTCGGAAAGCAGGTTGAAACCGGGTGCGCCGTACTGTTCGGGCGAGAAGCCCAGGCGTCCCATCAGGCTGTCTCCCAGAATCCAGGGTGTGAAGGCGAATTCCAGCTCGAGAACGCCGGGAAGGACGCCTTCCGCCTTTGCCAGATCTCCTGGGCCGAAGCCTTTTGCCTTCAACGACTCGTCGTTGATGTGCGGTGCGTCTTTCAGAGAGAGCCGCCCGCAGAGGTAGGTGAGGATATCCGTGATTTCGTGGGAGGCATAGCCGAGTCGTTCAAGGGCTTCCGGTACGGCGTGGTTGACGATTTTGAAATAGCCGCCGCCCGCGAGCTTTTTGAACTTGACCAGGGCGAAGTCGGGTTCGATGCCGGTTGTGTCGCAGTCCATCAGCAGGCCGATGGTGCCTGTAGGCGCAATTACCGTAGCCTGCGCATTACGATAGCCGTACTCTTCGCCCAGTTCGACCGCCTGGTCCCAGTCTTCCTGTGCCGCGCGAAGCAGGTCGCGCGGGCAGGCACGGGCATCGATATTGTAAGCGGCGTCGCGGTGCATGTTCATGACGTTGAGCATGGGGCTGCGATTCTTTTCGAAGCCGGGAAACGGATTCTTGTCGGCTGCCATGCGGGCCGACGTTGCGTAGGCCTGTCCACACATAATTGCAGTAATGGCGGCGCAAATGGCCCTGGCGCCCTCGCTGTCGTAGGGCAGTCCCTGCACCATCAGGAGTGTGCCCAGATTGGCGTATCCGAGGCCGAGCGGGCGGTAGTCGTGGCTGTTCCGCGCGATCATCCGCGTGGGATAGGATGCGAAATCGACCAGGATTTCCTGGGCCATGAAAAAGATCTTGCAGGCATAACGGAAACCGTCTATGTCGAAGGTACCGTCATCATTGAGGAACTTCATGAGGTTGATGGAGGCCAGGTTGCACGCCGTGTCGTCGAGGAACATGAACTCCGAACACGGGTTGGAACCGTAGATGCGGTCGGTGCCGGCGCACGTGTGCCAGTGGTTGATCGTGGTGTCGTACTGCATACCGGGATCGGCACAGGCCCATGCGGCTTCCGCGATCTGCCGCATGAGATTGCGTGCCTTGTGCGTTTCGTAGACTTCGCCGGTTGTGCGCAGCCGGGTATGCCACTCGCCGTCGTCTTTACAGGCCTGCATGAATGCGTCGGTGACGCGCACGGAGTTGTTGGAGTTTTGGCCGGAAACGGTCTGGTACGCCTCGCCGTTGAAGTCCGAACTGTAGCCGGCGGCCATAAGCGCCGCCACTTTCTTCTCTTCCTTAACCTTCCAGTTGATAAAGTCGAGAATTTCAGGGTGATCCATGTCCAGGCAGACCATTTTGGCGGCGCGTCTTGTCGTCCCTCCCGACTTGATGGCGCCGGCGCCCTTGTCCAGGACTTCCAGAAAGGACATCAGGCCGGAAGAAACGCCGCCGCCCGAAAGCTTCTCCATTTTTCCGCGAATTCTGGAAAAATTGGTACCGGTGCCGGATCCGTATTTGAAGAGTCGGACCTCGCTCTTCAGCAATTCGAAAATGTCCATGGTGTCGTCCTGGACGGACTGGATGTAACAGGCGGAGCACTGGGGATGTGAATAGGAGTCTTCGGTTTCGGATACGCATTCCCGGTCCCAATCCCAGTGCCAGTTGCCACCGCTGCCTTGAATGCCGTATTCGTGGTGCAGCCCGCAGTTGAACCAGACCGGCGAATTGAACGCGCCCATTTGATGCACGAGGTGGTAGGCAAGTTCCGCTTCGAAGGTGTCCGCGTCTTCGGGGGAGTCGAAATATCCTCCCTGGTCCTCCCCGGCCTTGCGGATGGTGCGGGCGACCCGGTGCATCACCTGCCGCACGGACGTCTCGTGTCCGGTCTCTGGGACGCCCCTTTTTCTGAAGTATTTGGATACGACGATATCCGTTGCCAGTTGTGACCATTCGGCCGGTACTTCGGCGTCGTCCATGCGAAAGACTTCTGACCCGTCGGGATTGGTGATAACGGAAGTTTTCTTTACGTATTCAACCTGATCCAACGGATTCCGGCCGGGTGTGGTCCGCCTGCGTTCAAGCTTCATATGGAGACTTCCTCCGGGTATCTGGAATGGGTATGAAACGGCAAAACAAAGAGGACCTGCCTGGTAAACTTCACGTATCGTTTCGAGCCGCAAAAGTCCTGCGCCGCCTGGACAAGGTTACAGCGGTCAGTTATTTCGATCGTTTAGAAGCTGTTTTGGATTTCCTGGTGAACTAACGAGCGCGAGCGAACACGTGGCGGTTAAGAGGCACGAGGGGCGCGCAGCGCCGACGGGAAAACCCACTCGCATCTATAGATACCTGTGGATTCTACCAGCGCCGACCGGCGCTTTGGCAGCCGCGCGAAGACCGCTTGGGATTTTAAAACAGCTTCCTGAGACGCATCTGAAGGGGAAAGGCGCGTCCGGTGACGATGGTGAGAGGGGAGTGAATTGGGTTCAGCCGCCCGCTTGAGGGGAAGCGAGTTGCCGCAGTTCCTTTTCGAAGTCGCTCAGATCCTTGAACTGTCTGTAGACCGATGCGAAACGGACATAGGCGACCTGGTCGAGGTCTTTGAGTTCGTTGATGACCAGTTCGCCGATATCGTTGGCCTCAATCTCCCGTTCGCCGGTGCCGCTCAGCCTGGCTTCGATACGGTCCGCAATCTCTTCAAGCCGGTCCATGGATATGGGCCGTTTGTTGCATGCGAGATGCAACTTGGAAAAGAGCTTGTTCTTGTCGAACGGTTCACGTCGACCGTCGGACTTGACGACCATAAGCGGCGTGTCTTCGATGGATTCGTAGGTTGTAAACCTCCGACCGCAATTCAGACATTCCCGGCGTCTGCGAATGGCCGTTGACTCCTTGCTGGACCTGGAGTCAACGACCTTGTCCTCCACTGTTCCACAGTAGGGACATCTCATGCGAGTGTTCTCCCGTAAACTCACGGAGAGCGTGGATAAGGACAGATATAGGGTCCTCGGGTTAAAGGACCCTATATTGTGGGGTATTGCTATTATAATACCAAATATAGAGTTTTGTCAAGTGAAAATTTTAAAAATCCAATTTGCCGAATCCAGGGTGAATCTGGCGCAAAAATAGAGTTGCGGCCGTAGGAAATCCAACTGGAGCTTACGAACGCCACCGCGCAGACCTGAACGTGGCCAGGTGGGCGGAAGAGGCGTTTACAACCCGATACGCGCAGCGTCACCATTGCGTGCGATTTGTCTTAACACCCTTAAAAACAAACCAGTACCAATCGTCCTTGACCGGAATTGATTTATATCAGGATAGTAAAGCGAGGTTCCCATGCAGATTGCATACGGGCCGGGTCCGCCTCAAGGCAAACTCACGTCCAGGTTCCGGCCCCCGAAAATCAGCCTTGTTCCGGAAACGGTCGAGTGTGACAGGTAGGCGCCGTCGGAACGGGTCCTGATAACAGCGCATATTGCGTCGGTGGCGAGTCCGGTCTCGCCGAACGTCCTGTAGGTTCCGTCTGATAACACGATATGATCCACGCCGCCGCCGTGCTCCACGATCAGGTACGCGGTCCCGCCAGACCCACCGTTTTCTCCGCGACGGATTCGCACTTTTGGCAGCGGCAGGCTCCTGAAGGGATAGAGTAACACGGCCAGATCGTCCATCAGTCCGCCGCCGGAAGTCATCAGGTCGAGGGAAGCCCACCGGATGAGCTGCCGGGCGGGCCGCCGGCCGGGGATGCCCCCCAGATGCGCCATTCCCGTTCCCAGGCGTATGGACGGAGAATCGGGCGTGGCCACGAGCAGGCCGGGTGCTTCGGTCGAATACACCGCGGTCCCGCCCCGCTGCAGCGAGGTGGGGGAATGAAGGAAGAACGAGGCTTTTCTGCCGGCATCGGCGGAAGAGAAGGCATCGAAAACCAGGAAGTAGGGATTCGCCACATTTGTCGATCCCGATGATTTGACGAATAGAAAATGCCGCCGATGCCGGACCCCCAGAGTGCGATAGCCTTCGTGCTCGGCGGCAAAGTAGTCCATGCCTTCCTGGCTGCTCCATATCGGATTCTGGCCTACGGCGATGCGACGATCCAGATTCCGGTCGTCTATCACGAGCATGTTGTGCGCCTTGGAGGTTATATACCAGGGCTTGTGGAGTGGATCGTCGTAACTGACGCCGAGCCCGGCGTCGACGGCCAGGGCCGCGCCGAAGGCGAAAAGTTCGAAGCTGAGAATGTCGTAGTGATAATGCCCGCCGGCCCAGGAGCCGTAGTTGATAACCAGATATGGGCTTTCCCGGGTCCAGTCCAGGCGCATGACGGCGAATCCCGATGGCCGGAAGTCGATTGACGTGCCGGATGGCGCTACTGCGTGGTCGCCAATGTCGGCCCCGAGCAGGTTTCCGGCCACCCATAGCATGTCCGGCCGATTGAATATGCGGCCCCCATCGACAAAGACGTCCCGGTCGAACCGTGCCCGTCCGCCGTCATTGACTGCGGGCTGGGTGCCCAGAGGGCTGATCAGGTACATCCAGTGGTTCAGTGTGCGTTCGAGCGGGGGACGCAGGCCGGCCGCCCGGTCGTCATGACCTCCAAACATCTCCAGAAGGTGGGCGAGATTCCTCGGATCGCGATAAGCGACGTTGGAATAGCTGGATGGACAACGTTCGGAATGGCAGCCGTCTTCGTAGAAGTCCTTCGACAGATGCTCCTCCATACGATGGACGCCGAGGGAGACCCAGCGCTCCGCTTCTTCAAACTCGGGGAAGTTGAGGCCCAGCTCGGCCAGGGCGTAGGTGCCCATCACCTGCCAGTTGCCCGACCGGTAACCCTGCTTCTGCAGCTCGTACAACCAGCGGGCCGATCCCAGGAAGTTCTTCAGGATCCGTTCGTGGGTCGTTGCCGTGAGCCTTCCGCGGTTCAGCCGGTAAAACTCCAGGAAGACGCGGTTCCGGCGGGCGCCCAGTCCGAGCTCGTACCAAATCGGGTGCTTGTCCGGTTCGGCGCCCACGACGTCGTCCCGTTGTTCGTACCACTGATTGAAGAGTTCATCGAAAGCGTCCAGATACTTCGTGTTCCGCGTGCCCAGGTAGGCCCACAGCAGGGGCTGGGACCATTCCCAGTAGTGAAATCCGTATTTCCCGCCTCTGCCGTAATCCGCATTGAAGTCAACGACCGGACCGTGCTGGATGTTGACGCCGCCCCACCCGGTGATATTGTGGGCGGCCACGCGGTCAGCCGCCGCAGTATAGGATTTCGTACTGAAGAACCGGAAGGCCTCTTCCACGGTGTAAAAGGGGACGCCGGCATTGATATAGGCGTATCCCGGTCGGTTGTCCCAGTGTGTGCCCCACGCATTGTAGGCTGCGGCGTAGTCCCCCTGGTCGACGGCGTGCTTCACGGCCTCGAGCCCGGCACGGCTCAGATCCATCGCGGCGAAGAGATCGGGGTCGCTGATGTGTTTGATCTGCTCGTCCAGGTAGACAGGATCTTCCCTGAGATCTGCGTTCGCCTCACCAAAGACCCTTGCAAATCGAATGAAGTCGCCAAAGCCGACGCGACCATCGAGGTCCAGGTCGAAACGGTTGTCGAAGGCGACGTCCGAACGGTCGGTTCCGAAGTTCCGGGCAAGGGCGACGAAGTCGTCGAACGTCACCAGGCCGTCGCCGTTGAAGTCCCCCGGCAAACTCGAACCGGCATCGGCATGAATCAGCAGGGTCGCCGCGAGGACGCCCAGCCACATCCAGCGTACGATTTTTCCGGTCATTGGAAATTCCGTTTATCGGGGCCGTTGGAGAAAACGGACCATCGAGCGGATCGTTGGAAGATTTGGCTCTGCGACGAAGAAAAACGCCCGACGAGTTATCCGTCGTCGATTCGTTTTCGCGGAACCGGAATGGGGCCGGGTCCGCCTCAAGGCGAACTCACGTCCAGGTTCCGGTCCCCGAAAATCAGCCTTGTGCCGGATACGGTCGCGTGGGAGAGATAGGCGCCGTCGGAACCGGTCCTGATAACAGCGCACATTGCGTCGGTGGCGAGTCTGGTCTCGCCGAACGCCCTGTAGGTTCCGTCTGATATTACGATGTGATCCACGCCGCCGCCGTGTTCCACGATCAGGTACGTGGTGCCGCCAGACCCACCGTTTTCTCCGCGACGGATTCGCACTTTTGGCAGCGGCATGCTCTCGAAGGGATAGAGTAACACGGCGAGATCGTCCACCTGGCCGCCGCCGGAAGTCATCAGGTCGAGCGAAGCCCACCGGATGAGCTGCCGGGCGGGCCGCCGGCCGGGGATGCCCCCCAGATGCGCCATTCCCGTGCCGAGGCGTATGGACGGGGCATCGGGCGTGGCCACGAGCAGGCCGGGCGCTTCGGTGGAAAACACCGCGGTTCCGCCCCGCTGCAGCGGCGTGGGGGAGTGGAGGTAAAAAGAAGCTCGCCTGGCGCCGTCGGCGGAGGAGAAGGCATCGAATACCAGGAAATAGGCATCGGCTCCGGCTGCCGGCTTAAGGAAGAGAATATGCCGGCGATGGAAGACGCCCAGTGATCGATAGCCGGCGTGCTCCGCGGAAAAGTAGTCCAGGCCGGCCTGGCTGCTCCATAAGGGTTTCTCACCTACCGCAATCCTGCGGTTGAGGTTCGCGTCGTCTATCACGAGCATATTGTGCGCTATCGATGTCTTGTACCACGGTCTGTGGAGCGGATCGTCGTAACTGACCCCGATCCCGGCGTCGACGGCCAGCGGCTGCCCGAACGCGAAGAGCTCGAAACTGAGGATGTCGGGGTGTGAGTGTCCACCGCCAAATTCGCCGTAGTTGATGACCAGGTATGGACTCTCGCGGGTCCAGTCCTGGCGCATGACCGCGAAACCCGACGGTCTGAAGTCGATTGACGTTTTGGATGGCGGCTCAACCTGGTCATCGATATCGGCGCCGAGGAGGTTTTTGGCCACCCAAAGCAAGTCCGGGCGATTGAAGGCACGACCTCCATCGATAAGGATGTCGCGGTTGAAACGGCCGCGGCCGCCGTCGTTCACGGCAGGCTGGGTGCCCAGGGGGCTGATCAGGTACATCCAGTGGTTCAACGTGCGTTCGAGCGGTGGGCGCAAGGCGGCCTCGCGGTCTTCTTTGCCGCCGAAGCGATCGAGAAGGTAGGCCAGATTCCTGGGGTCGCGGTAAACGATACCGGAATAGCTGGATGGGCAGCGCTCGGAATGACATCCATCTTCGTAGAAATCTTTCTGGAGATGCTCTTCAATCCGGTAGACGCCCTGTGAAACCCACCGTTCCGCCTCCTTGAACTCCGGCAGGTTGATGCCGAGCTCCGCCAGTGCGTAGGACCCCATCACCTGCCAGTTGCCCGACCGGTACCCCTGTTTTTCCAGTTCGTACAACCAGCGCGCGGAACCCAGGAAGTTCTTGAGTATACGCTCGTGAGTCCGCACGGAAATCCGGTCACGGTTCAGCTTGTAGAATTCCAGGAAGACGCGGTTCCTGCGCGACCCGAGCCCGAGTTCATACCAGATCGGACTCAGATGCGGGTAGGCGCCCACGACGTCGTCCCGCTGTTCGTACCACTGATTGAAGAGCTTGTCGAAGACATCCAGGTATTTCGGGTCCCGCGTACCGAGGTACGCCCACAGCAGGGGTCCGGACCAACCCCAGTAGTGGAATCCGTATTTCCCGCTTCTGCCATAATCCGCGTTGAAATCCACGACCGGGCCGTGCTGTATGGTGACGCCGCCCCAACCCATGATGTTGTGGGCCGCCACGCGTTCCGCGGCAGCCGTATAGTTCCTGGTGCTGAAGTACTCGTATGCCTGCTCGATGGTGTGGTAGGGGATGCCGACGTTGATATAGTCGAATCCCGGTCGGTCGTCCCAGTAAGCGCCCCACGCCTTGTAGGCTGCGGCGTAGTCTGTCTGGTCCACTGCGCGCTTCACGTCCTCGAGCCCGGAACGGTCCAGATCCATGGCTGCGAAGAGATCGGGATCGCTGATGTGCTTGATCTGCCGGTCAAGGTAATCGGGATCTTCACGGTGGTCCGTATTGGCCTCTCCGAAAGCGGTCGCAAACAGAACGAAGTCACTGAATCCGACCCGCCCGTCGAGATCCAGATCATAGCGGTCGTCAAAGCCGTCATTGGACCTGGACGTACCGAAGTTGCGGACGAAAGCGACGAAATCATCGAACGCGACCAGACCGTCGCCGTTGAAGTCTCCGGGCACGCCAGGCCAGGCGGCGGAGTACGCCATTAGTACGGCCAGAAACGGCAAAATGCGCATTCTGATTAGCGCTCGCGGAGACATCGTTTGCTCCGGAGGACAGACGACTGGGACTTTGTAGTAATTCCGGAGTCCGGGCGGGGCGGGTCAGTCCCCGTCAGGGCGACGGAGCGGCTTTTTTCTCGAAAACCGTATTCCAGTTGGTGCGCCCGGTATACTGCATTGCCGCAAAAAGGGTGGCGATGCACAGCAGGGTTATGGCCAGTCCGGTATAGCCGGAAAAGAAAAAGGTATAGGAGAACAGAACCAGGTAGATGAACTGCCCGGCGCCGATTTCGACAAAGGCCAGGCGCGCGCCCACGACCAGGCGCATGTACGATATAACGAGGAATATCGAGACCGCGGAGGCGAGTACAAAAGCGTAGTGGATGAGCATGTGGTCGACCAGATAGGCCAGCAGCAGGTGGAAGCTGAAAAAGGCAGCCCCGATGAAAAAATAGTGCATCGGGTGCAGGTCGATACACCGCACGGTGGTGAAAACAAAGAGCAGGAAGAAGAACAGGAAGAGGGAGACTGGGGCAGCAAGGACGACCTGCCGTACCCAGGGACCGGGATTGAGGCGGGCAGGCATGACCATCCCCAGATCGACTCCTGTCAGGAGATGATCGTATCGCCAGGTCAGCGTCCAGGCGTCACGCGTGCGGATCTTGGAAGTGGGGGATACGCTTTCGGCGGGAAAGTCGATATCGGCGAAGTCTGTCTGCATCACCAGTTCGAAGTCCGTCACCTGACTGACATCTTCTCCGAAACTGTAGCGCCACTGGTCCAGACCCCGGGAGCGATAGGACACGAGGACTGTGAGTATCTGGCCGGGCGCGAGATCGACAGGCTGGACCAGGTGCCCGGCGCGGACAGGGACGTCGGCGATGCGCAGGCTGTCCACGCCCACGGTGAAGTCGTCGTACACGGCGCGACGGGCGGGCAACTCCAGATCGAAATAGAGCCCGAGGCTCCGTTCGGTTGGGTTGGACAGGGTGTACGATGCGGCGAATTGGACGTTGTAAGTCGAATACCACAACAAGCCCTTTCGCCGGTGCTCCAGAGACAGGTCGACGTCGATGCGGCTCGCGGCCAGGTTATGATAATGCTTTTCGTCGACCGTGCGCGAGACGGTCTGGCCGTCCGTGTCGGTTTCGACGCGTGTGATGCGTTCCAGCCGGTAAACCTGCGGGGCCTGCTGGGTCTGGGAAGTCCCCCAGAGTTGGCCTACGGCGTCTTTGAGCTTGCCGTCCTGTTCCATGGTGCGCAGGTGGACGGTCTGTCCCAGAATGAGCCAGGCGACCGAAATACACACAAAAATCAAGCCGATGGCGATGATGCGATGGATCATTGGACATCCTGAATCGAGTTGATAAGAAGGGTATTGTCTTGCGTGTTCATATTGAACTTCCGCCGTATC
The DNA here is from genome assembly GCA_028877215.1 of Gemmatimonadota bacterium. Taxonomy (GTDB): domain Bacteria; phylum Latescibacterota; class UBA2968; order UBA2968; genus JAAXHE01. Next base: position 215,445 of record JAPPFJ010000005.1, read on the forward strand.
CAGAACCTCCTGTTGGAATATCACAAAACGGATAGTGTCCGTCAATACCGTATGTAAGACGGCGGCTTTCGGAAGTCTGGGGAAGGCGGGTTGCGAGGGCGCCGCACCGGCGAGTGCGTGGGAGGCACGAACTCGACCCAATGAAGGTTTGGTCGTTATATCCGGTGTGTACAGTTTGCGGACGAAGGAGGGGTTCAGGTTGTTGATGACGGCCTATTGCAATTGCCCGACCCTGACGATGACCAAGCACTACAGAAAGTGCGAGAGCCGCGCATACAGATATCTGCCCATGAAATCGTAGGTGCTGGAATCCGACGTGCCGAGAAAGCCGTTGAATATCACCGCCGGCCGCTGATTGAAGACATTGTTGACTCCGACGGTCAATACGGACGCACCGGCGCGGGTACCCAGTCTATACGTTCCGTAGACACCCAGTGTGGTGTTTGAGTTGACCTTGCGGCTCACGGGCGTTTCCGACACGTCTTCGCGGTACAGGCCCTTGCAGTCGTCGTCTTCGCATTCCAGGAATCCGCCGACGTACTTCAGGTTCAGACCGAATGCGACGCGCGGCTGACTCAGCCCCGCCGTCAGCGCATGCCGCCATCTGGGGAAGACACCCAGATCGTAGTAACCCCTCCCCTTCACCAGTTCGAGGCCGCCCGGGGCCGGCACAAGTTGCTCGTATTGGAACAGTAGATTGCTTTCCGTGCGGGTTGTCAGGAAGCCCAGCGGCGTGTCGACCCTGTAATCCAGTTCGACGTCCAGTCCGCTGGTCTCGGTTTCGCCCACGTTGGCGCCCTGCGAAAAGATGGTCGTAATCAGCTTCGTGTTCGGGTCTCGTTCGATCTGATCGCAGTAGGATGGGGTTACCTGCGAATAGCAGTTGCTCAGAATGAGACCCGCGGGCAGCGCACCGATCACATCCTCTATCTTATTGGTATAGTAGGTGAGGGCGAAATCCAGGTTGTCGACAAAGCCCGGCTGGTAAACAAGGCCGGCTGTAATCATGGCGGCGGTTTCCGGATCGAGCTCGGTGGAACCGCCGACCTTGGCGCGCAGTTGCGCGCGCGAGTCCTCGAAGTCGGGCGGGACGCCGGCTGCCGCACAGTTCCTCTGTTGCTCGGCCGTCAGTGTCCGGGCGCTTCCCGCTTCGTCGACCACGCTGCAGGGATCGCTTACCAGAGGGAAGGCATCGCTCTGGCCGAGGAACATCTCGGCGATGCCGGGCGCGCGAAACGCATTGGAAATTGTCGCACGTAACGTCAGCCCGCGGGGAAGCTCGCAGCGGGCCCCCGCCTCGTAAGTGAAGCCGCTCCCGAAGGTGTCGTAATCGAATGCCCTGCCGGCTGCCGTCAGATCCAGGCCTGCGGCTTCCGCTCGATAGACCGGCACGGAGGTCTCCCCGTAGAGCGCTCTCACCGAATACGCGCCTTCGGTCGCTTCCTGCTTGCTGCCGGTCGTATTTCCCGATCTCGTAACCGGATCTGGAAGAAATGCGCCTGCCTCCCAGCGGGAAGACACGCCCGCGGCCACACTCAGAGATCCGGCCGGCAGTTCGGCGAGCTGTCCCGTCGCGTTCAACTGAAGGATCTTCTGCTTGGAATAGCCCGTGGCGATACCCGTATACTGGATATAGTCCAGCATTTCCTGTGTGATGGTGCCTGCGCCGTGCAGCAGGTCCAGGGGCACGCAGTCGCCAAGGGCGGCGCATTCTTCGGCCGGTCCCAGAGCATGGGCGAGGTTGCTGCGGACGAATCGACCTTCGTTGATACTGGTTCCCTCGCTGCGGCCGTATGAATAGGATACATCGGCGTCGAAACCCGAGATCGGGAATTCCATGCCGAGGACAATGCGGTAGGTGTTTATATCCTGGAGGAAATTGCGGTTGCCCGCTTCGACAAACCGGCGGCGGACGTCGTGAAAGGTGCGGCCGAATTCATTATGGACATTCGTGGAAGAAATGGAGAGACCTTCGCTTATGATAAACAGAGGTGTCGGGGCGAGCTTCTGATCGGACTGCCGGTTGGTATACGAGACCTCGAAGAAGCCATCTGCCTCTGGGGCGAATTCATACGTGCCGCTTAGAAAGGAGGTATATCGGGTCTGGGGCGTGTAGAGGTAATTTTCCGGCTGGTAATTGTACAGGTCGCCGCTTCCGTCTGAAGAATTGCCCGCCCAGTTGAACGGACGCCAACCCGCGTTGGGGTCGAGGTGGTAGTCGCCGGCGTCTTCCCCGGCAGCCGTTACCACGGCCTGCCACGCCGCGTTGCCGGGGTCGCCGGTTCGGTCGATGATGTGGCCTTCCGGCGTCGCCGAGCTGCCGCTTGTGGCGTAGGTGCCGTCGTTCTTCTCCCAGTCGTACGTCTTGTCTTCCGTACTGAAGGGCCGGTCGCCCGTCCATACGGGCGCCTGGTTGTGGTAGCCGGCCGAAAACAGGACACTGCCCTTTTCGCTCTTCAGACCGGCAGTCACGCTGACGTCCAGCGTCTCGCCGTCGCCCGCGCCCGCGACGCCCCGGTAGACTTCGAATTCAAGCCCCTCTGTCTCAGCCCTTGTAATGACATTGACAACGCCTCCCACCGCGTCCGAACCATACACGGCCGACGCGCCGTCCTTGAGCACTTCGACGCGCTCAACGGCGGAAGCGGGAATGGCGTTGAGATCGACGGAGGAATTGGCCCCGGTGCCGCCCGGCACGAACCGGCGTCCGTTGAGCAGGACCAGCGTTCGATGAGCGCCCAGCCCCCGGAGGCTGATACGAGTGGAGCCGTCTCCACCGTTGTTTGCCTGGGTATTGATGGCATTGGACTGAACGGTCAGAGTCTGCAGGACGTCTCCTATGGATGCCAGGCCCCGCACCTTGATTTCATCCCGAGACATGACAACCACGGGCGCAGGCGTGAGGAGATCCTCGCTCTTGATCCGAGAACCGGTGACGGTAACGGCGTCAAGTTCGTAGACGACCAGCTCTTCTTCGGCAGTTTCTTCCGCTTCGGTGCCTTCCTCGACGTCGTCGGATTCATCGGCGGACGCCTGCAATGGGAACGCACCGCCCAATAGAGAGAGAACCAGGATGTACCGAAGGACCTTGAGATGGATCTGCATAGCGTGAATCTCCTGTCGTGGGACACTGGAAACAAAACACAGGCCGTGGTACACTCGTTATTGGTTTGCAGGGGAGCTTTCCAGTCGGCGGTGTGGTATCCGCCGGAAGGCACAAAGGGATTCAATCAGGGGATTCGCCGCGTTTCGGGCGGGGGAGGTGAGGTAGGTTCGTTCTTCATCGACGCCACGCGCGGGGATGTCACATAGCGGCTTCTATAAAATATAACGTTGAAAAAGGATGCGGCAAGGTGTCAAATGGTTCAACTTGCGATCGTGACGACCGTGGACGGGCAATTTCCCGGAGTCGACAATGGACGACGTGCGCCATAGCTGCGATGAGGACAGTTTAGGGACGCCACCGCGATTCCTTCACCTGGTATTGCGATATCTGTTGTGTTATTCCCGAGGACCGAGTAATTTTGCCGCTTAATTGCTGTTGCATTGATTCCGGTAATCAGCGAGCCACCTGAAGAAGGGAATCATCCGTGATGACACGCTTCCCGCACCGGTCGTCGACAGCGGCCGGCCCGGTACGGCTCTGGCCACTGATCTTGCTCCTGGCGACGGGGCTGTCCGCCGCCTGCGGCGATGATCCGGTATCGGACGAATCCTCACAGGGACTGAGGGACCTCACCAGGATCGAGGAACTCAGGGAGATATTCAATCGGGACGCGGGCGCCCCGCGCCTTATCCTGCTGCTCTCTCCCACGTGACCGGTCTGTCAGGCAGGCGCCAGTTGGGTGCAGAAGGAGATTCTGGGCAGGGACCGCGAGGCCAACGTGAGGGTCTACGCGGTATGGCTTCCGATGATCGCCAGCGATGCCCGTTCGGAGTGGAAGCAGAGCCTGCTTCCGGATGGCAGGGTCGTTCATCTGTGGGACGAGCAGCGCGTCACCGGGAGGTGGTTCGCGCGGCAGGCATGGTATGACAGAAACGTGGAAGTCGCGTGGGACATCTATATCCTGTTCGGCCCGGCTGCCCGCTGGAACGGGTCGCCCGGACCGCTCATCAGCTGGGGAGAGACCGTGATCGATGCGCGTGAGCGGCTCAGGCGGGACTTTCTGGCGATGGTGGACGGGTAGTCCCTGGGAAAGAGAGATCCGCGAGTAACCCAGCCTGGCATTTGGGGTCGGAAGGAAAGACTGCGGAAGGCCGAACCGGGCCGCGGCTTTGATAAGGAAAAACAGGGCGTCGATTTCTCGACGCCCTGTTTTTTGGTAGCGGGGGCAGGATTTGAACCTGCGACCTTTGGGTTATGAGCCCAACGAGCTACCAGACTGCTCCACCCCGCGACCAATGATCTCCTATATAGGAGAATCTATCAATCCGGGACGTTTTGTCAAGCGATTTCTTGTGTTTTGTCCTGTTTGTTTCGATCCGGTTTCTGTTTGACGATCCGAACCGTGGTAATGCGCTGGCCGACCACTTCCTCGACCCACAGGGTGAGGTTCTCGAACACGAAGGTCTCCTCCGGCCCCGGAACGCGGCCCAGGTGGTTGTAGATGAACCCCCCCAGGGTTTCGTAACCCTCGCGCGGAAGTTCTATATTCAGAATCAGATTGAGATCGTCTATATCGAGTCGCGCGTCGGCAACCAGCACGTGTCCGTCTTCGTCCCAGTGGAACAGTTGCTCTTCCTCATCGTATTCGTCGTGAATCTCGCCAACGATCTCTTCGATCAGGTCTTCGAGCGTTACCAGCCCGGACGTGCCGCCAAATTCATTGATGACAATCGCCATATGCACCTTGTTGGTCTTGAACTCTCGCATCAACTCCGCGATTTTCTTGTTTTCAGGAGCGAAATACGGCTTTCGCATGGCGTTCTCGGGCGTCCAGTCCTGTCCTGTACTCAGAAGCTCGAGCAGATCCTTGGCGTAAACCACCCCTTCGATATGGTCCACGCGTTCGCGGTAAATGGGAATGCGGGAGTGTCGCTTTTCCTGGATCAGGGCCAGGATTTCCTCCGGTTTGGAGGAGATCTCGGCGCACACCATGTCAATACGCGGTACCATTACTTCCTTTACGGTTGTGTCGCCGAATTCGAATATGCCGGCGATCATGTCCCGTTCTTCCTCTTCTATCGTACCTTCCTCGGTCTCGGTTTCCACGATCTGCCGCAGTTCTTCCTCCTTGATCGCTCTCGTATCGGTTTCGCTGATAAAAATACTCCGTGTTTTCAGCAGGAGCAACGCCGGCGTCAGAAGCAGCACATAAAATGGATAATAGATGGCAATCAGGTGAGGCAGGGGACGGTCGGACCCCTCTTCGCGCCTGTAGAAGGAGATTGCATTGGCGATCACCAGGGAGACGAGCACGAACGCGGTGATACTCAGCAGGTCCCGAAGAAGCGGCCATGCGAACTCGTGCAATCCGAACCTGACGAGAAATGCGAACGCAAGAGCGCCAGCCGCTATGGACAGGGTCTGGCCGAACGAGACCGTCAGTCCCAGCGCGTATCTTGTCCGGTACATAGACAGCAGGAGGTTCGCACGGGGAACGGCTTCGACCCGGAGGCGTTCGAGCGTCGCCCGTGAAATCGTGCTGCCGATCGCACCCATCCTCGCGATCAGCGCGGTAACAACCAGGGACCCGCCCGCGACGAGTACGGCCAACCATTCGGAGTCATCCAAAATGGACTCACACTCCCTTCATGTGAATACCTGCGTGATGCCGCGCCAGATACTCCCGCTCCTTGCGCCGCATTGAGGCACCGGACCGAGCACAGTCGTGTCGGTATCCCAGCAGATGCAGGGTTCCGTGTATGGCAAGCCAGGCTAATTCTTCGGATACGCACCTTGAACCTTCACGGGCCTGCAATGCAGCACGATCCACGGAAATGTAGATTTCACCAAGATCTTCGCAATCAGGATGGACCGGGTCGGCCAGATCGAAAGAAAGAACATCCGTGGGCACGAATGCGCCCTTGAATTGACCGTTCAGGCGACGAAGCGTTGCGTCCCGGGCAAGGACCAACGTGACCGTGCCCTCGGCGCAGTGATCCTCGAGTACGCTGTCGAGCAGGAATTCGAGGTCTATCGTGTCGCAGGCTTCGGGAAGCGGCGCTTCCTGTTCGATTCGGACACGGGTCACAGTACTTCCTTCCTGCGCCTGTGCGGGTTCCGCTTCTGACCGTGCTGCCACGGATAGGCGACGCGACTGTGCCAGGTGGCGTCGAGAATGGGCAGAAATGCTTCCTGAATTCGGGTCAGGTCTCTGAGCGTCAGGTCGCATTCGTCCAGTTCTCCTGCCGTAAATCTTCCCTTTACGAGTCTTTTCACCAGGTCGCGCGTTTCTTCGGGGGAACTGCTGTTTAAACTGCGTCTGGCGGATTCCACTGCATCGGCCAGGCTGACGATACCCGCCTCTCGGGTCTGAGGCCTAGGACCCGGATATCGAAAATCCGCGTCGAGCACTTCGCGCGGGGCACTGCTTTCCAAGGCGCTCTTTTTGAAACCTGCAATTTCACTCGTACCGTGATGCTGGGATATCATGTCGATGATGACCCGGGGCAGACCTTCCTCTTCGGCCATTCTGACGCCGTCCTTCACGTGGGAGATCAGAATCAGGGCGCTCAGACGAGGCTGGAGTTCATCGTGCGGATTTACGCCTTTCTGGTTTTCGATGAAATAGTGCGGTCGGATCATCTTGCCGATGTCATGGTAGTAACATCCGACCCGGGCTAACAGGCCGTTGGCTCCGATGACTTCTGCGGCCGCCTCCGAAAGCCTGGCCATAATGATGCTGTGACTGTACGTGCCGGGCGCTCGAATGGCCAGGTTACGCAGCAATGGCCGGTTCAGGTCCGAGAGCTCAAGCAGCGTATAGGTCGTGACCACGCTGAACGCGCTTTCGAAGATCGGCAGGAGGCCGATGGTCAGCACGGAGGATGCACAGGCAGTAAACGTGCCCAGAACCAGATCCCACCTGACCTTCTGAAAGAATTCGCCGAAGCTTGAATAGCTGAATAACAGGATGGCTGTAGCGAGGGTTGAGAGCAGATAGGCGCAGACCAGGAAGGCGATGGACCGGTAGAAAAAATCGCTGCGACGGTTGACCGGACGCACCGAGTAAGCCCCGGCGGCGCCCGTAATCAGGTAAATCAGTCCGAACGAAAGACTTCCCACGATGCTCGCGCACAGCGTGGCGCACACGAACGACACAACCAGGCCGACCTCGGTATCGAATAGTACGGTCGCCAGCATCACAGAAAGCGCAACGGGTACCAGCAGGGGCGTGACGGACGACACCGTTGCCGCGTATGACGCGACCAGGCATGGCATGATGATCAGAATGCCAAAGAGGACGAGGTTGGACGTTGACGCAATGACCGTGGGACGGGACACCTGAAGAAACATGAACAGAATGGCAACCAGCATGGCGCTGACAGCGGCCTGGGCGGCAACCTGGAGATGATACAGATAGGGGACCCGATCGACCGCTCTGTTCATGTGTACGGCCATCGACCGCAGCTGGTCCATGTGTTCCGGGGTCACGCGGTCGTGCTTGTCGACGATGCGCTCACCGCCAAGGACGGTTCCCTTATAGGGAGAGACCCTCGCTGCAGCCACACCCCTGCGTCGTTCGGTTTCTTCCACGCTGTAGGTGAGGTTGGGCGTTAGAAACACGACGACGAGTTCGTACACGGTCTTTATTTCAGCAGGCGTACCCTGTGGAAACTGACTGTCGATTTCATCCTGCAGGCTGCGTTCATACCATTCCAGGCCTCGGATGGGATTCGACGGAACGCGTTGTTCCCGGTCGCCCTGGACGAGGGTTATCTCCTTGTTGCCGGTTCCAAGGACTTCGGTGTCCTGGTTTAAAACCCCCGCGGTGTAACTGGATACCAGCAATTCCCGGACGGCCGTACGGAGCTTTTCAAAACCTTCGGGGTAATTGGCCGCCTGGTTGATCAGAAAACGTAAGCTCGTCTGAGACACCGAACCGATTTCCGAATGTGCCTGATGTAGCTGATGGACGGCCGAATCCGGAATGGCTGAGATGCTCAATCGCTTGAGGTCTTCCAGGAATCCCTCAAGCCCACGCTGTCTGTCGGCCGACACCCCTGCGTCCAGGATTACGACGGGAAGAACGTCGCCGCGGGCAGCCTCCACTTCGCGGGCGTATTCGGCTTCGTTCTTCAGCACCTTGAAGTTCTCCGGGGCGATCACTTCGTAGGGCGCGATGGTTCCCTCACTGAAGGCGCTGTGTTCGTAGTCCGTTCTGGCAATCGGGAAAAAATACGTCAGAAGGGCAACCAGGGTGAACATGAGTCCAACCCGAAACAGAACCCGCGGCCGCAGCCGAAGTTTGTGAGGGGACGGCGTACCACGGTCGCCGTCGTCCCATTTCACGAGTCCTGTGAACAGGAGCAGTTGTCGGAAACTACGCATCATTGGGTGGGTTACCCTGCAATTTACAATTACTGCTCTTCAATTCCGTCGTCCGGCTCGGATTCATCGGCTGCCTGCAGCCTCTCTTCACTTTCATACCGGTCGTATGCGGAAATTATCTTCCTGACCAGAGCGTGACGCACGACATCCTCTTCGGTGAATTGTACGAACCTTACGGCCTCTATATGTGATAGAATCTGCTGAGCATGTACGAGTCCGGACAATTCATCGGGCGGCAGGTCGATCTGTGTGACGTCGCCATTGACAACCGCCTTGGAGTTGGCGCCCAGTCGCGTGAGAAACATCTTCATCTGGCTGATGGTCGTATTCTGTGCTTCATCGAGAATGACAAACGCGTTGTTGAGCGTACGACCCCGCATGAATGCCAGAGGGGCGATTTCCAGTGTCCGATTCTCGAGCAGGTGTTGTATATGTTCGCCGGGAATCATGTCCCGCAGCGCGTCGTATAGCGGGCGCAGATAGGGATCGACCTTATCCTGAATATCGCCGGGAAGGAACCCGAGGTGTTCTCCGGCCTCCACGGCCGGACGGGTCAGGATAATCCTCGATACCTCCTTGCGCTTGAGAGCCGCTGCGGCGCAGGCGACGGCGAGGTAGGTCTTGCCGGTCCCGGCGGGGCCGATGCCGAAGACGACGTCGAATTTTTCAATTCCGGTCACATAATGCTGCTGGGCGTTCGAGCGGGGCCGGATCACGCATTTCTGGGTGACCAGTACCATCTTGCTCGCTTCGGAAGGACCGTTGTCGTGATTTGTTTCCCTCGAATCGTCTGCCTCATCGGGCGCGTCGCCGCGCCGCAGGCACGAGACCATCTCTTCCAGGAGTCCGGAAACATGCCGGACTTTGTACGCGGGGCCGGTGATTGTGACGGTCTCGCCACGGGCCGTGACGTGGACGCCGTATCGGGCTTCGAGCGCCAGAAGGTTGACGTCGTTGTGGCCGTACAATGTGAGGGGATCGACGCCCTGAATAGACAGCTGATGAGATAAGGTAGGATTTCTCAACAGGTTAGGTCTTTTCACATATAAAAAAAGCTCCCGTTCCGGCCAGACTCCGGTAACGAGAGCTTTTCAAATGTCTTATTCGTCGTGTGAGTCGCTTTCCATTTTTTAAGGACGCAAATCTCCGCAGCTCGGAGCCGTGGGGTCCTGAAATCCGTCAATCTTCGGGTACGTCGATGACCTGGGCCGGGAAGATCAGGTTCGGATCCCTGATCTGCGACTTGTTCGCCCGGTAAATGCGGTGCCACTTCGTCGGGGCGTTGTAGATCATCCCGGCAATACTCGTGAGTGTATGGCCCTGAAGGACCAAGTGTTGGCCTCTGTCAACGCCAAAGGGGATCTGCAGCACCCAATCAGGGTAGATCAGATCCGGATGCCTGATCTTGTCGCGGTTCTCGAGATAGATTCGGGGCCAGAGATAGGCATTGTCGTAAATGTCCTCGCTCTTGGCGATATTCCAGAGATTGTCGTTCCGAAGCACCGTGTAGTCCTTGATCTTCTTCGCAGGCATCCTGGCGGCGATTCTCTCGACCAGTTGCACGATGTTCTTGAGTTTCATGCTCGCTTTGGGAAGATGTCGGATCTTGTTCTGCTTGAGGCCTTCGACCTCTTCGGAAATCGCATCGAAGTGATCCCGCTGGTCGAACAGATCGGCATCGGGAAGATTCATCAAGGCCCTCAGTTGACCTTCGACACGATCCAGTGCGGCCATGTAGGCGTCGATGCACGCCTGATCGGGACAGCCAACCAGATCCAGAATTTCCTGATGTGTGCTTGCAATCTGGGCATCCACACCGGCGATCTGCTGTGCGATCTTGTCTCCGGCGTCCTTGCACTCCTGTACTTTCTGCTTGATATCCTGGATCTCCTGCTGCACGCTTGCAAGCTGCATTTCATACTCTTCGTATGTCATTCCGTTATCCGACTGGGCAAGGGCGACCAGCGGAACAAGAGCAATCGCCAGCGCGGTGCAGACGAGCGAAAACCCGATGTGTGTACGATTCTTCACTGGAAACTCCTTTCCATTACGGATTCATGGCGTTCTGCACGGCGTCCCTATCGGCGGTCAATCTTTGAAGTTCCTGTTTCTTCTCAGCCAGCGTGCGTTCCAGTTCAGCCCGCTTCTGCCGACAGGCATTCAGGTCCGCTTCGGCCGCTCGCGCGTTGTTCCGAGCCTCCTCCAGCATCTGAAGGTCTTCTTCGGATGCCATGACATGACAGCCCGACAGAAGGGGCAGCAAGAACAGCGCCAGCACGACGCCAAATCCCGTAAAACGATCCATCAGGTTGCGCTTAGCCATCGATGTCTCCTTAGGGACACGTGTTCATGCGTTGAATGGACGATGAATTGGCAGACAAACTGAAACCGGCGTCTAACGCAAACATAACGGAAAAACGCGCGAAATCACCGTCTGACGACGCTACATTTATGCCACCAAATTACTACAAGAATAGGTTGAAGTCAAGTAAAAAATCCACATGAACGCTTGTACGAAAACGCGGTCATCAGGTTCGGGGATGACTCGATTCGCCGCCCAGTAACCGGATTCCCAGTTCGCTCAACTGGTCCGCGTCGACCAAGGACGGAGCGCCGTCCATCAGGGAGGCGGCATTGTTGGTTTTCGGAAAGGCGATCACGTCGCGGATGTAATCCCGGCCCGCCATCAGGGCGATCAGTCGATCGTACCCGAAGGCGATCCCTCCGTGGGGAGGCGCGCCATACCGGAAAGCGTCCAGCAGAAATCCGAATTTCTCTTCGGCTTCACCCGGACAGATGTCCAGAAGTTCGAACATTTTTTCCTGGATTTCACGGCGGTGGATACGAATGCTGCCGCCTGCGATTTCGTTCCCGTTCAGGACGAGGTCGTACGCCCGCGCACGTACACCCGAGGGGTCCGTAGCCATTTTGTCTATGTCCTCGTCCAGTGGCGAGGTGAACGGGTGGTGGCACGCCGCATAACGTTTTTCGCGCGGGTCCCATTCCACGAGCGGAAAATGCGTAACCCAGCCGAAGCTGAAGTGATCGCGATTCAGCAGATTCAGCTGACTCGCCAGCCTCAGGCGCAGATTGCCGAGTACTTCGGCTACAACGGCCGGCTGGTCGGCCGCGAACAGCAGCAGATCGCCGGATTCGGCGTTGAGAGCCCGCTTCAGGAGGACCTGCGCCGGTTCCGGGAAGAATTTGACGATAGCCGATTCCATACCGCCGTCGGTCACCCTGATCCATGCGAGACCCTTGGCGCCGAATCCGCTGGCAAAAACGCCCAGGTCGTCTATCTGTTTACGGGAGAACCCGGCACATCCCTTCGCGTTGATGCCGCGAACCTGGCCCCCGTTGGAAAGCACACGTTTGAACACCTGGAAGTCCGAGGCTTCGGCGGCCCCGGCCAGGTCGACGATTTCAAAACCGAAACGGGTGTCGGGTTTGTCGGAGCCGTAGGTGTCGATCGCCTCCTTGTGGGTGAGGCGGGGAAAGGGACGCGGCAGGTCGATATCCAGGATTGACTTGAAAAGGCTGGCAGTCAGCCGTTCGGCGGCTTCCATGACGTCTTCTTCATTGACGAAGGACATCTCGATGTCGATTTGCGTGAATTCCGGCTGCCGGTCACCGCGCAGGTCTTCATCTCTGAAGCAGCGCACGATCTGAAAGTACCTGTCGAATCCGGCCACCATGATTAGTTGCTTGTAGGTTTGAGGGGATTGGGGCAGAGCATAGAAGTGGCCTGCGTTGATCCGGCTGGGCACCAGATAGTCTCGCGCCCCTTCCGGCGTACTCTTCATCAGAAACGGGGTTTCGACCTCGATAAAGCCGTCATCGGAAAGGAGTCTCCGCGTGGCTTGCGATATTCGGTGCCGCAGCAGGATGTCGGCTTGCAGGTCCGGCCGGCGAAGGTCGAGGTATCGATGACGGAGCCTGATCTCTTCGTTGGCATCCGACTCGGCTTCGATGAGAAACGGCGGCGTCTCGGATTCATTCAGAATACGCAGCTCGGATGCCTCGACGTCGATTGCGCCCGTGGGCAGGTTGGGATTGGCCATGCCTTCCGGCCGGGACTCCACCCTTCCCCTGATCGCCAGAACGAACTCATTCCGTATGGCTTCCGCCTTCCTGTGTATTTCAGGATTCAGATCGGGTCGAAATACGACCTGCGTGAGCCCGTTTCTATCCCGCAGGTCGGCAAAAATCACGCCGCCGTGATCCCTGCGTTTGGAGACCCACCCCATGAGCGTGACCTGCCCGCCGATGTCGCGGGCGCGCAGGTCGCCGCAGGAGTGTGTGCGTTTCCAGTCGCCAAGGGATTCCGCCATGTTCAAAACTCCGTTAAGTGGACCCGATGTAACGCGGGAACGCCGGTGAGGGGCACCCGCGGATCATATCTTCAACGTTGACGATAACGCCTTATGAGTTCTGTGAGTTTTCCGACGTTGCAGGAAGGGAGGACGGTCTGTTCGCCGGTTGCCAGATTCTTCAGCAGGACGGTTTTTGAACTGACTTCGTCGGGGCCGATGATTGTGACGAACGGGATTCCCTTGCGGTGCGCGTATTTCAGTTGCCGGTCCAGACGCTGGCCGGGTTTCAGACCGAGTTCCACTGCGAGCCCCCGGGATCTGGCCAGGCGCGCATATGACGCGGCCTGTTCGGCCGTGTCCTCCGAGAAGACCGAAACCAGCAGGTCCGCGACCGGCGAGGTCACGTGGTCAAGCAGATCGGATTCTTTCAGCAATTCTGTTATGGCCATATCACCGACCGCAAAGCCCACACCCGGCACTGGCTTTCTGCCACCGACCTGGAGGGTCAGGTTGTCGTATCGCCCGCCGCCGAACAGGGCGCGCCTGAGTGAATGCGTCGCCCAGGCCTCGAAGACGATGCCGGTGTAATAGTCGAATCCACGCACGATTTTCAGGTCGGGTTCCACGTATTCCGAAACATCGTTTCTCTCAAGCAGCCGGATGACCTGTTCAAGCCGCGGCGAGAACCCCGGGTCCTTGCTTTCCAGCATCTCTACAAGCCCGTCGATCTGTTCGGAATCCAGGCCGAGTTCGGCCAGACCGACCCTAAACTTCCCGTAAGGCATCTTGTCGATCCGGTCGACGATCGCGAACAGCGGCCGGATCTGACCGGAGCGAAGGCCGAAGGAGCGGATGAGATGGCATTCGAGGCCCTGTCGATCATTGACCTTTACCGTTACCTGATCCGGAGACAGTCCGAGCGTCTTGAAGAGTTCACAGGCGATCGTGATGATTTCGGCGTCGGCATGGAGAGTGTCGCTGCCGAGCAGGTCGATGTTCCACTGAAAGAAGGACCTTCCTCTGCCGCGCTGCGGGCGTTCGTATCGATAGAATCGTCCGTAGGATTGCCAGCGCAAGGGAAAGACAAGGCGATCTTCCTGCTGGGCTACCATACGAGCCAGGGTCGGCGTAAGTTCCGGACGGAGGACCAGGGGTCTTTCGTCGCGGCCGGACAACGTGAACGTCTGCCGACTCACGATTTCCTCGCTGGTCTTGCCCAGGTAGAGGTCCATGTACTCCATGACGGGACCCTCGTATTCCTGGTAACCGAAGCCGGCGCCGAGTGCGATGCACGTTTCACCCAGCCATTTTTGCAGGGCCCAGTCTTCAGGATAGAAATCCCTGACACCCTTGACGCGGGGGATGAGGTCAGTCGCCATCGTGTTCCGGTTCCAGTTGGATAAGCCCTTGATTTTCAGCCAAATCGACAAAGATACACACAAGACTGCTCAATGTCAAGATTTATCAGATTTCCGGCCGAAATGCGGATTCGAGATGCCGGATTCGAGGCGAGCCGTCCCCGAAGTGTACGGCGATCACGTCGAACCGCGGCGCCAGATCCGGGGCAGGGTGGCGTTGAAGATACGCGCTGGCTGTACGCGCGATCTGGCGCTTTTTTTCCCTGGTTACGCGGACTTCAGGAGGGCCGAAGCCCTTTGCGGCGGCGGTCTTGACTTCGACAAACGCAAGAATAGGACCCCTCGACACGATCAGGTCGATTTCTCCGCCTCCCGCCCGGTAATTTCGCCGGAGAATCCGGTAACCCGTTTTTGCGAGCATGGCCGCGGCCGCGTTTTCCCCCCTCCTGCCGGTCCGGAAGAGTTGGGTCTGCACATTCCCGGCGCGAGGCGGACGTCCATCCTCGTCCGCTGTGCCTCCGGTCGTTCCGGAGAATTCCGGCGCGCTTCCGGTATGGTTGGCCGACCGCACCCCATTAAAGGACAGCCGGTGGATCCGGCACGGGCCATGTACGCGCAGTGCCCGCCGGTGGTCCGCGCTGCCGTACCCCTTGTGGTCCGCGAAACCGTATTCAGGGAATTCTTTATGGAAAGCGGCCATTTGGCGGTCTCTGGTCACTTTGGCGAGTATGGATGCGGCCGCAATGGAGAGCGAAACGGCGTCGCCGTCGATCACGGCGGACTCGCGGTATGGACTCCCGGGTACGCCGGCGCCGTCCACAAGAACGTGGTCGGGTGGGACGTCAAGCCGCTTGATAGCACGGCGCATGGCGAGATAGGTGGCCTGCAGGATATTGATGCGGTCGATTTCCTCCGCCGAAGCCTCGCCAATGCCATGGGCAACAGTGGTTTCGGTGATCCGCGCGTAAAGGCTCGACCGCCTGTCAGGCGTGAGTACCTTGGAGTCGTTCAGGCCGGGAATCACGACCTCCCGGGGAAGAATGACCGCGGCGGCAACGACCGGACCGGCCAGGGGCCCGCGTCCGGCTTCGTCGACACCCGCAATGCGGCAAAGGCCCCGCTCGTGCAGTTGCTTTTCCAGGGCCCGCATTTTCTCCAGACGCGCACGTTCGGCCGTGACGGATTTTCTGCGGCGGCGCTCTTTGAGGACCAGACGGCGAACGCCGGCCCGAGAATCGGCGTCCAGTATATCCAACAGCGCTGCATCGATATCGTCTGGACAACGAAGCAGATCTCGAACTTGAGAAATGGTGAGACCGGATACGTCCATGGGAACGAATTTCTGGCAAACGGCAGCGGTTATTGAGGCTGTTGACAGCGGTAATCCAACGATGTGGACGCGGAAACCCGGATCCTCGTGGTACGACCGCTGAATTATGGACGAACTCTCCTGAACATGCAAGAAAAAGCGGCCCCGGCCGACGCAGACCGGATGACGGTCCCGAAGGGGTCAGGACCAGGCCGGCTGGATCCGAAGAGCGTCCCGGCACGCACCGGGCCGGTTGATGCCGCAAGTAACGCCGCAGAGGGTACGGCCGGCCTTCATCCGCCGGAGTTTGAATTCAGCGATGTATATTTATATATTAGTCAATCTGCCTTCTGAACGCCGTTCGAACCGCGATTACAGGTTTGGTGGCAGCGGGAAACGCCGGGCGCCAGGCATGAACAGGTCGACCCTTCACTTATTAACTGGAATTTTTAGTTGATTCTGTGAGCGCCTGTTATATGGATCTTCTCATTCCTCCGTCAAGCCATGTTCAAGTTTGATAGGGCGTATTGCACGCCAAGGCCGATGCCTTTCTTGAGGATAGTCTCCGGAGATGAAGGTGGAACCCCCATCGAGAACTGAAAATTTCCGAAAGTTGCTCAAATTCGTCCGGCCGTACGCCGCGAGGCTGTCCGGCGCATTGGGCTTGACCGTGATGCTGGCGGTTCTGGGAATGTTGCCGCCACTGATCGTGATGTACATCGTCGACGAGGTTATCGTGAGCGGCCGATGGGAGATGCTGGAGATTATGGTTGCGTTGCTGGTCGCGGTTCCTGTGCTGACGGCTGGTTTGCGTGTTGCAAATGCGTTAACACTCGCGTACGCCGCTCACCGATTGATCCTGAATGTGCGCCTCTCGATGTACAGTCATGTGTTCCGGCTCGCCATGAGCTTTCATGATGAAATGGGCACTGGCAAAATCATGTCGCGGATGATGGGGGACGTGGCAACCGTGCGACAGATGGTTACGATGCAGGTGCTGCGCACGGTGACGGACCTGATATCGATTGTAACGGCGCTGGTAATCTGCTACGGGCTGAACTGGAAACTCGCTCTGCTGATGACCATTCTGATGCCGCTGTACATTCTCAACTACAGGATCTTCGTAGGTCCGATCCGTACTTCCAGGCGCCGTTGGCGGCAGAAGATGGACGATGTGTCGGTCGGACTGCAGGAGCGGCTGAGCGGGGTACGACTGGTAAAGGCCTACGGCCGCGAAAAACGCGAGGACAGGGCATTCGCGGAAGAAACCCGAGCCGGCATGGACTTCGCGATGCAGGCGGAAACGCATCGTGCCTCGGCGCGTTCCGGTTTCTGGGTGGTGTCAGGAATCCGTAATACCCTGATTTTCTGTCTGGGATGCTATTTCGTCATTCAGGGGGAAATGACGTACGGCGGCGTTATGGCCTTTCTGGCGTACGCCATGCGGGTTTTCGAGCCTATTTTGAACCTGATGAACGTCGGTATACAATTCGAAGACATGATGGTTTCCGTAGATCGGATTTATGAGATCCTGGACCATCCGGTGGAGATCCGCGACGCCCCCGATGCGCCAGACCTTCCCGCAGTCACGGGCCATGTCGTTTTTGAGAACGTGGGATTCGAGTACAAGGCCGGTGAGCCCGTTTTGGAGGATATCTGTCTTGACGTGCAACCGGGGCAGATGGTCGCTCTGGTCGGTCATACCGGATGCGGGAAAACAACGCTGACCAGCCTGTTGATGCGGTATTACGATGTAACGGAAGGCGTAATACGCGTTGATGGACACGACATCCAGGAGGTGAAAGTCCGGTCCCTCCGAAGACAGGTCGGTCAGGTGCTGCAGGACTCCGTGCTTTTCGACGCGACGCTCAGGGAGAACCTTTGCTACGGCAGATCGGACGCGCCTGAACGGGACGTAATCGACGCGGCGCGCGTGGGTGAGATCCACGAGTTCGCGATTCGAACGCGTGATGGATACGACACCAGGGTGGGAGATGACGGCATCAAGCTCTCGGTCGGCGAAAAACAGAGGCTTTCCATCGCGCGGGCGGTACTCACCCATCCCGGGATCCTTATACTGGACGAGGCGACTTCCTCACTGGATTCCCTCTCGGAAGCCCTGATTCAGAAGGCAATGGCCAGTGTATTGAAGGGACGTACGTCGTTTGTCATCGCTCACAGGCTGTCCACCGTATTGGCTGCCGATTTAATCGTCGTTATGGACCAGGGAAAAATCGTTGAGCGGGGCACACACGACGTGTTGATGCGGATACCGCACGGAATTTACCGGCGTCTTGTCGACCAGCAGTTTGGAGACGTTGAATCCGGGATCGCGGAAGTCTGAGTCGTGATCGTATTACGTTCATTCGTCGTGCAGAAATGAACCTGACATGAATCCGTATCTCAAACGATTTGTGGCAAACTATATCCGTCCGTTCTGGATCCGGGTCGCACTGGTGATGGTGCTGGCGGGTATAACGGGATCCTATTTCTACATTTTGGGTTTCATCACCAAGGCAACGGTGGATGACGTACTGCAGATCCGGCCCGGGAGCATCGAAGACGCGGGTGCGGGCCCCGCCGACCCGGCACAGATACGGCCCCCGCACGGGACACAGGGTCAGAAAATCGGACGGGACCCTCAGCGGGTCCTGCCGCATAGCTGGGACACGGATCGTCCGCAACCGACCAGAACCCGGTCGGAAAAGATCAAATGGCTCTGGGTCGTGTTTGGCGTCTATATGGTCGTACGCCTCCTGTTTGCCGGGTTGAACTGGTTCTTCAATTACAACATTGCGTTTGTGGGCAATCGGATCGTCTTTCGGGTAAGGCTGGATCTGCACCAGAAGGTACAGAAACTGCAGATGGCTTTTTTCGACAGGAAACAGATCGGCAAGATCATGTCGCGCATTCTGGACGATGTACAATTGCTGCAAAGCGAGGTGACCACGACCTTTGTCGAAACGATCGGCCATGCAGCCAAGATCCTGATCGGTATCGTGGTGTTGCTGCTGATCAACGTCGAGCTCGCCGCCTTCGCGCTGCTGGCGCTTCCACTCTACGTACTCACTTACCGGTTATTCCAGCGCCCTTTATCAGAGACGTTCGCCCGGATGAGAGAAGCCTACGCCGACACGTACGGCACCCTGGAAGAACGGGTTCGAGGCGTTCGGGTGGTGTACTCATTTGCGAATGAACGCGCGGAACGAAGGTTGTTTTTCAGACGTATCGCATCCATTTTCAGGCTGTCGGTGAGGAATTCGGTGCTGAACGCCAGTCTGCGCGCGGTCTGCGCGGCCATCAGCGCCGCGGCGGGTGCATTGATCCTGTATTGGGGGGCGTTGATGGTCCGCGACGGAAACATGACGGTGGGGGAGTTGATCTATTTCAATATGTCGCTTTCCAATCTGTTCATGCCCCTGGTTGCGCTTACCAATGTAAACGTGGTCATCAGGCAGATGATCGTGGTCGTTTCCCGGGTGTTCGAGGTACTGGACGAGGAGATCTTGATTCGGGATCGTCCGGGAGCGATCAACCTGAAACAGGTTCGTGGCCGTGTGGTATTCCGAAACGTCTGGTTCCAATACAATGCCCTCGCGGACGCCGTAGTAAAGGATTTGACTTTCTCGGCCAGGCCGGGCACGTCCGTGGCGGTTGTGGGGCCTTCCGGGGCTGGAAAAAGCACGCTGTTGAGCCTGCTGCTGAGGCTCTACGAACCAACGCACGGGAGTATTCTGCTGGACGACTACAACCTCCGGGACCTCCGTCTGTCGTGCATCCGGAGGCACGTCAGCATGGTGCCGCAGGAACCTGTACTGTTCTCGGGCACGATCTCGCAGAATATCGTGTACGGAAGGGATGGCGCGACGCCGGATCAGATCATGGAGGCCGCCAGGCGCGCTGAGTTGCATGACTTCATTATGAGCCAGCCGGAGAAATACGAAGCCCGTGTCGAGGAAGGCGGCAGCAATCTGTCCGGGGGTCAAAAACAGCGCCTGGCGTTGGCAATGGCGATCCTGACCGACCCGGCGATCCTGATCCTGGACGATACGACATCGGCGCTGGATGCCGGTACCGAGGCGCGAATCCAGAAGACTCTGGATCAGGTTATGGACGGAAGGACGACATTCGTAATCACACACCGGATTTCAACGGCCGCCCGCGCCGACAGGATCCTGGTACTCGAGAATGGACGAATGGCCGGATGGGGGTCCCACGAGGAACTGCTGTCTCAGGGCGGGGTATACAGTCGGCTGAACGACGAGCAGCAGAGTCCGGCGGCGGTGCATGCAGGATTGACCGAAGGCGGCGCCGGCGGGCAGACCGGTGAGAACACCATTAACTGAAGATGAAGGGTTGTGAAGGATGGGAGCGTCAGGCGGGAACACAGGCAACGCGCAGTGACGATATGTCCGGGCCGTGCTTATTCGTTAACCGTTTGTAGGCGCTGGAGAAGCGTCTCGTCTTCTCCACTGTATTTCTTGATGCACAGATCGCAATCCGGACACGGCCGGTTGTAGCAGTTCTTATGCACCCTGATCGGATATTGACCCTGAAAGGCCTCCGAACAGTGTTTCGAGCAGAAAACGTACCGGTCCTGAAAGCTGCCGAATGCGGCGTAGGAGACAATCACGTCCTCTTCGGCCAGCGTCAGACTCTTTTCACACCAGCTGCAGATACCGGCCTGTTCGCGTGCGCGGGCCGTTCGCTTTTTTTCGATTTCCTCGTCGGACCAGACGTATTCTATGTGCTGGACGTTGTCTTTGGTGACTTTTGCGCGCACCACGCCGTCCGTAATCCCCAGGATATAGTCGCCCTGGGTGTCAAACGTGGTGCCGCACTCGATGTTGCGACCTGTTTTGAGGTGTATAATGGACTTGCCCTCTTCCGGCGAGATGAACGAAAACCAGCCGCAGCTTGCGCAGACACTGGTAAAGAGAAACTGCCGCGTTTTTTGGCCGCATGCCGGACAACGGCCTTCCTCCATCATCCGGATGTCCTGGAGCGTGGTTTTTGCGGCCTTCCTTACAGCAGCGTCGATCTCCTCCATCGTTTCGTCGAGGTCGTCCGTGTCCTTCTCGGAAAGCAGATGCATCGCCTCTTCTACTTCTTCCGTCTGACCCTCGATAACGATCTGTCTCTCGCGGTTCGAAGCGGGGTTTTCTTCCTCGTCACGCTTGAAGATGCCCTTTAGCATATGGCTTCACCCGAATATAAAGGTCGTCCTGGACGTTGCGTTTGCAGGCGGACAGGAGCTCACTGACTATTTCCGATACAGGCCCTGAATCTTGCCTTAATTGTCTCCCGAGCGTACTTGAAACAGGACGGATTCAGGACTTCGACACGCTGGTACAAATATAACGACGGACTGCCGATAAGTCAATCTCCCGGTTGCGAATGTCATTTCGCAGGAATCAAAGGCGCCGAATGTGAAAGCCTCCGTCTACCGGGATCGCGGCGCCGGTTGTAAAGTCGAAATAACCCAGTGCAACCGCGGCGACGGCCTTCCCAACGTCTTCGGGCAGACCCCAGCGCCGGATCGGCGTAAGGCCTTCGGCGATTCGCCGGTCGTATATCTCTCTGACCGGCTCTGTCATATCCGTTTTGATGATGCCGGGCTGGATTTCGTTAACGGTGATTCCGTGTTCCGCCAATCTGACCGCGAAGAGCGTTGTCATCATGCTGAGGCCCGCCTTGGAGACGCAATACTCGCCCCTGGACGTGGAGCTTGCGAAGGCCGAGATCGACGTGACGTTTACGATTCTGGCTTTCGGCACGATCTCGCTCCTGGTGAGCTGAATCATATGACCGGCCGCGAGCTGGGTCAGGAAGTAGGGCCCCTTGAGGTTGGTGTCAAGAACCTCATTGAAACTCTCGGGCGTCGTTTCAAGAATATCTGCGCGGGTCCGCGGGGCGATGCCGGCGTTGTTTACGAGCAGGTCTAAACGGCCGAACGCATCCAGGGTGAATTCGACAAGGCGTCGGCTGTCCTCGGGAACCGCGACAGACGCCCCGCAGATGCGCGGCCGGCGATTCCTTCTCCGGACCTCGTCGGCGGTCTGCTTTGCGGCCGCCCGGTTTCTTTCGTAGTTGACGACGATGTCATAACCGGCGTCGGCCAGACAACAGGCGATGGCCCGGCCGATTCCCCTGCTCGAGCCCGTTACGAGTGCGACTGGCGCCATGATGGATTCCTGTCTATCTTCTTCGGAAGACACTGCGGGCTCCGTGCGATCCGAAATAACCCGGTGTTCCCGGCATTGGCATTATTTCTGTGCCGCAGCTGCGTCGAAATCCGACTCAGGAGTCGGTTTCCGGGTAAAACACTTTGGGTCCGGTATTCCCGCGGGCCCATCCTAAAGATAGGAATTTCCCGGCTCCGGTGCGGATTTTTTGCAAAATTGCAAAAGACTGGCACGCGCGGTGCCACTGTGGCGCCGCGCGGGGAAGGGCGTCCTGACAGGGCATGTTTCAGGTTTCGCATCAAGGGACTGCGCTCGGAAGGGGTCTTTTACGGACCCTCTTAGGGCATGGATGTATCCATGAATAACGCAGGAAGCAAGTCTCGGGAACATCATCACAAGGGAGGCGGATTGTGGGAAATCACAAATCGGGACGCGTCGCGGGTCAGGTGGCCATTGTAACGGGGGCGGCTTCGGGTATCGGTGAGAGTACGGCGAATCTGCTGGCCGCTGAAGGCGCCCGGGTAACCGTGGCGGACGTGGACGTGGCGGGAGGTTTACAGACCGTGGACCGAATTGCCGCCAACGGTGGAGAGGCGGTCTTTGTCGAAGCCGACGTGAGCGATGCAGCGCAGGTGCGCCGGATGGTCGCGGAGACCGACAAGGCGTTCGGCAGGCTGGATATACTCCACAACAACGCGATCTGGTATCGAAATGCGCCTGCCACGGAACTGGAGGAATCCGTCTGGGACAGGACGTTGAATACGGGATTGAAAGCGATCTATCTGGCCGCCAAGTACGCGATACCGTCCATGTTGAGGACGGGCGGCGGGTCGATCGTCAACACGGGTTCGGTACACTCACTGGTGGGGTTCGAGACCAACACGGCCTATGATGCCGCCAAGGCCGGAGTGCTGGGCATTACCCGGGTCCTGGCGCTGGATTACGGGCCCGCGATCCGCGTAAATGCCGTGCTTCCCGGAGCGATTCAGACGCCGCTCTGGGATCGGGTTGGCGTCCCCGACGATGAACGGCGAAGGTTGGCCGAAATGGTGCCGGCGAAACGGGTCGGCACACCTGCCGACATCGCGTCCGCCGTGCTCTTCCTGGCGTCTGACGCGGCGTCGTTCATTACGGGCACCTCGCTCGTGGTGGATGGGGGATTGCTGGCACGTACGATGTAAACGGTAGACCTGGCGTATGAACGACACAATACGCCGGGCGTTACCGGTCATGGGTCGGTACGCGTTCGTGAGTTCCGCAGCCTTGTTGTCGCCGATCTGTCGATTTCAAGCACATCGGGTCTGATCACAATACCGTAGTCCGCTTCTGCAGCCTCCCTGCGGTAATACCCTCGCCTCACGTCTTCCAGGACGGCTTCATCCGATCGCGAGTCGGGCGCGCCGTGTCCGCCGCCGCCCGGGGTTTCGAGGCGGAGTCGGTCCCCTTCGACCATATGGACGCCCTCGTCCTTGGTGATGTGCGGTGGCCGGTACGCCTTGCCCCGCAGCGTAAAGGTGTGCTCGGCAGGTCTGCCCGGTTTGCCGCCAAGTACACCGAATGGCCGGAACCGACCCCGGTCACCAAGGAGCGAGGCGCTGGCCTCGCCTCGTCTGAGCATAAATTGAAGCACCACGCCGAATCCGCCCCTGCGACACCCGGGCCCGCCGGAGTCCTCGCGCAGGGCGTAGGTTTCGAAGAGTACCGGATATCTGGACTCGAAGATTTCCAGCGCCTGGGTGCGGGCGACCGCGATGGTGGGATTGCCGTTGGTGAGCCCGTCTGTCAGATAATTGCCGCCGTAACCCCCGCCTATAAACGAATAGAAAACGAAATATCCCCTTTCCGGATCGTCACCGCCAACGGAGAGATTGGTGACGGTACCCATGGGGCCGGCGTAGCAGCGGTCCGGCAGGGCCTGGCTCATTGCGCCCAGTACAGCGTCGATCATTCGCTGACAGACTTCGGCTGCGCAGCCGGAGACGGGGCGCGGCGGCAGGGCGTGCAGGAACGTGGTGGAAGGAATATTGAAGGAAAAGGGTTTGAAACAACCTCTGTTGATGGGCACGTCGGGGAAAAAATGCTTGAAGGCAATAAAGACACCCGCCATTGTCGTACTCAATACACTGTTAAGCGGCCCTCGGCAGGCCGGGCTGCTTTCCGAGAGGTCGATGTGAACGCTGTCGCCGTCAACAGTCATTTCGAGACGGATGTGTAACGGCCTCCAGTCCACGCCGTCACTGTCCATGTATTCGTCAAAGGCGTAACAACCATCGGGAATGGTGCTTATGTGTTTCCGCATCATCTTCTCGGAACGAAGCTCCAGCTCGCTGACGACCTCGAATACGGTCGCTTCGCCGTAGCGATCCAACAATGCCGTCAGCCGATCGGCGCCGAGATTCAGCGATGCCACCTGGGCGATGATATCGCCCTGACGTTCGCCGGGTACGCGAACGTTGTGCAGGATGACGTCGACCACAGCCTGATTAAGCCTGCCATCGTCCATGAGCTTGAGAGGAGGCAGCCGCAAGCCTTCCTGAAATACCTCCGTGGCCTTCGTCGAGAACCCGCCGGGAACCCGCCCGCCAATGTCAGGCCAGTGCCCGCTGTTGGCCAGGTAGAATGCGAGTTTGTTTCGATAGAAAAACGGCTTGATCAACTTTACGTCCATCAGATGCGTGCCGCCGAGGTACGGGTCGTTGACAATGTAGACGTCCCCCTCGGCGGGCTCATTGAAGTGGGCGATGGTTGAACGCACGGTGTGCTGCATCACGCAAATAAAGTTCGGCAGGCCGCGAGGCCCCTGTACGATGACGGCCCCGTCGTTTGCCGCATAGATGCCGCTGGCCCGGTCGAAGCCGTCTGAAATCACCGGCGAGAACGCCATGCGTTCCAGCGTGGCATCCATTTCATCGGCGATCTGTTCCAGGCTGCCGCGGATTACCGCCAGAGTGATCGGATCCATTTCGAAGTTGCTCCAGATTGCGAATGCACCGGGCTTCTAGACTCCGGGGCGGTTCCTGGGTGCCCGCAGGGTTGATTCAACGAGGAAGGTGCCGCCGTCCAGAACGCTGGCGCGGAGGAAAGGGTCCAGCCAGACGGTCGTGTCGGACTGCTCGATCACCGCCGGTCCGGAGAGTTCGGTGCCCCAGGGAATTCTGGAACGCTCGTAGGTCGGGCATGCAACGAACGCGTCTTCAACCCAGACGTCGCGGCTGCCTTTGTACGCCTGATCCAGCGTGGTCGCCGGCGGTGTCAGCATCGAGCCCAGAGATCGGTGTTTCCTAACCCCGATAATCGTGGTCCGCAGGTTCAGCAGTCTAACGGGTATGCCGTCCAGCAGCGCTTCCAGACGGCCGAAGCCGCTGTGTGCGCTTCCGTATCGGCGGAGGTACGAGGCTCTGAACCGCGTCGCGATGCGCTCCGGACTCGAATCGTTGTCCGGCAACGGAGTGCGGATGACGTGGGTCTGACCCTCGTACGCGATGTCGGCTTCACGGAGAAGATGAATATGGCTGAGCGGCAGGGCTACCTGCTTCAGGAACGCATTCCCGCGCGACTGGTCGTCGTCGAAGATCCGCCTGACTTCTGTCTCGTCGAGGTCGTCGAGGCGGCGGTTGACCATCGTTACGTAATCGCGCTTCACGTCCGCGATTGCGCAGCCCCAGGCGGATGCGATACCCGGATGATAGGGGACAAGACCCCTGGGAATGCCGAGTTCATCCATCAGAAATCCGGCCAGGAGTGGGCCGCTTCCACCAAAGGCGAACAGGGTGAAGTCTCCGGGGTCCCGGCCACGATCGATCGAGATCCGGCGGAGGCTGCCCGCAATGCGGTTGTTGGATACGGCGACGACCGCCCGCGCGGCTTCTTCGGCCGAGAGGCCAAGCGGCCCGGCGACGTGTTCTTCAAGCGCAACCCTGGCTTTCGGCAGGTCAAAGGAGAAACCCTCGCGGCCCCCGATCGGGTATTCCGGGTTGATTCGACCCAGCACGAGATTCGCATCCGTAAGTGTCGGCAGGCGGCCGCCGCGACCGTAACTCGCCGGACCCGGATCCGCGCCGGCGCTTTCCGGGCCAACCTGAAGGATGCCGCCGTCGTCGATGCGCGCGATGCTGCCGCCGCCGGCGCCAACGGTCTGGATGTCGACCATGGAGAGCAGGATCGGAATGCCGAAATCAAGCTCCGTGCCATCGGCCTGAACCGGAACGCCATCCGTGACCAGAGATACGTCCAGGCTGGTTCCCCCCATATCGTAGGCAATGAGATTTCGGACTTCGTTCTCGGCAGCGGTGGCCGTCGCAGCGATGACGCCCGCCGCGGGCCCCGACAACACCGTCTGGACGGCGTATCTTCCCGCTTCGCCGGCGGGGATCATGCCGCCGTTGGATTGCATGACGAGCAGATGGGTACTGTATCCCCGGCGCTCCAGGCTGTGTTCCAGGTTGGCCAGATATCGGCTGACGACGGGTTGGACGTACGCGTTGACGACTGCCGTGCTGGTGCGTTCGAATTCACGAATCAGCGGAAGGACCTCCGCGGACGCAACCACGTAAATTTCCGGATAGCGATTCTCTATAAGCGATTTCGCCCGTCGTTCGTGGATCGGGTTGGCGTACGCGTTCATAAACGAGATGACGATGGCGTCGACGCGTTCAGCCGTGAGCTTCTCCGCGCACGACAGGACTTCGTCCTCGTCGAGCGGAACAAGCACTTCGCCCTCCGCCGAGATTCGCTCGGCAACTTCCAGCCGGCGGTCACGTGGAACCAGAGGTTCATAGGTTCCGGTAAGCCCGTATAGATGAGGCCGGTCGCGCCTCCGGAGTTCCAGGATATCCCGAAACCCCCTGGTGGCGATCAGGCCGCATCGTCCGCCCTTGCGCTCGAGGACGGCGTTCGTCGCCACGGTGGTTCCGTGAATGACGAGTTCGATTCCGCGGTCCGCCTGCCCGATCGCACCTATCCCCTCGATCAGCCCTCTCGATGGATCATCCGGGGTCGTCGGTACTTTCCTGACGATCAGGTGCGGCCCCGAATCATCCAGAATCAGGATGTCCGTAAAGGTGCCACCTATATCGACGCCGGCAATTCTGGACATTAAGGCAGTCCGTTGAAAAAGCTGCTCTGCAGGGGTGACGGAAATTGAAGACTGAACGGCAGTCAGAACTTAGACGTTCCGCCGGTGCGCGTCAACTCAAAAAAGGGACAAACGCGCGCAAACCGGCCGGGGGCGGCATCTGAAAGCCGCACGCGCAACCATTCAATCTTGACCGGGCCGTGAACATCCCTTAGATTTGTGGCGATTTGTCCGGGAATCGACTTCACATCCGGCAAACCGTGAGGTAACCCGATGCCAAGAGGCCGTTGCCATTTTGCATTGCTGGCAGCCCTGCACGAGCGATTTCACCGGGAGTGCCCCGAGGCGGCGGCGCTCGCGGATGCACATACGCCCGACCTGCTCGCCGGTACGTGTGCGCCGGACGGACTGCGTTTTGTCGGCAAGCGGGGTAAGTTCGCCACCCATTTCTATTCCGACGATCGCCGTGACACGTGGGGGCGGTCGGTTGCGGGGCTGTTCGGGGCCCACCCGGACCTGGCCGATCCAAGGCGGCTTTCCGGTGCGGACGTCGCCATGATGCTCGGGTACATTTCTCACCTCACCGTGGACGAGGCATTCCGGGATGAGGTGACCGTCCACGTATACGGTATCGAAGACTGGCGACCGATTATAATGGGTCTGTGGTCCATGGTGGACGGGTTCGGCATCGGCAACGCCAGCTACATGGCAGCGATTCACCGTTTCGGACGCAAAGACAGTGTCGGCTTTATCGATTGCGGGGTTGTGGGCGAATACCTCGACCTGGTCAAGCCGTGGGCGCTGGAGGACGACCCCTGGGAACTGGAGCGCATATTTCTCAGGTTGCGACGATGCGACACGCCGGAACACGAAGCGCGGCGCACCTGGGAGCGGAATGTCGCGATGGCGGCGCCGTTTCTCGATGACGCCCGGCGAATGCGGTTTCACAGGGCGGCCGTGGACGGTGGAATGGAAGAGACCCTTCGATACCTGAAGGGGAATTATGCTCTACAGGAAAGGGGTGTCTGATGACATCTTACCGCGTGGGTGTGATTGGATGCGGGGGCATTGGCGTCGAACATGCGTCGGGACTCCTGAACCTGGAGAATGCGACCCTGTCCGCCGCGTGCGACCTGGAGGAATCCACACTTGTCGATTTCAGAGACCGCTGGCAATCCGAGTGGCCCGGTCTCAATACATATTCGAATCACCGTGACATGCTGGCGAAAGAGGACCTGGATATCGTTACGGTGGCCACGTCCGACCACATGCATGCGGATCTGGTCGTGGATGCGGCCAACGCGGGTGTAAAGGGGATCTTTTGTGAAAAACCCCTTGCGACCAATTTGGCGGACGCGGACCGGATGGTTTACGCCGCTGAACGCAACGGTGCGATTCTCTCCGTCGATCACACAAGGCGCTTCCAGCCGCTATGGCGCCACGTCAAGGAAAAGATCGTGGATGGTGGAGAGATCGGATCCGTTCAGCAGATCGTGGCGGCGCTGAACGGTCCACGTTCCATGTTGTTCAGAAACGGTACGCATCTGGTGGATTCGATCTGTTATTATGCGGACTCGGAGCCGGACTGGGTGTTTGCGGAGCTGGAAGCCGGTTACGAGGATTACGCGGAGTACAGGGGCGATGGCGGTCACGACCCGGCTACCGAACCGTCGGCGAGCGGATACATCCATTTCGCCAACGGCGTGAGGGGGTTTTTCGCGGGCGGTTCAAAGGCCTCCGCCGGTCCCAAGTTCAAGTGTGAAATCGTAGGCACGACCGGTTCCGTCGAAATCGGCCGCGTAAACGCCTTGCTCGTTCGCGACCGTGAACGGGAAGAGATCCAGGCGCCAGAGTGGCCCGTCAGCGGTATTCGCGCCGGAGTCCAGGAACTGGTGCGCCTGGTCGATAGCGGCGGCCAGCCGGTTTCGCCGGCAAAGGACGCACACCGGGTCGTTGAGATCATGATCGGGTTTCTGGAATCACAGCGGCTGGGAAACGTCAGGGTGGATCTCCCTATTCCTCTAGAGCGCAGGTGATTATAGCGGACGGAGGCGTCAAAAAACCTCGATAGTGCTTGCCCGGTTGCCGAAGAGACGCTATTTTATTCATTTCCTGTCGAAAATCATCCTGCAGGACGCCCCGGCCGTTGAGCCTGACGCGAAACCCCGTTGTTTCCGCGAAGTCGTGCCGTTTACCGGAAACGCTCGAGGCCAATCCGGGATCGTCTTCACCCCGTAGTCGAGACATGGTGCGTCAACATGATAGGAGAGCCTGGTAATGTTACACTTTGAGCATACGGCGTTTCTCGTTGAGGATACCAAGGCCGTGGCGGATTGGTGGTGCGAACATCTGAGCATGGAATTGGTCCGGTACGGTGGCCCTCCTTCTCACATGACCTTTCTTAGAGACGCCTCCGGGAAAACCATGTTCGAAATTTACGAGAAAGATACGCTGAAAACCCCAGACTATGCTTCGATGCATGTTTCAGTACTCCACTTCGCCTTCTACACGGACGACATCGAGCGGGAACGCGACCGGTTGCTCGACGCAGGGGCACAGGTCGTAGACGACGTGTACACGACGGATGCCGGCGATCAGCTGGCAATGCTGCGTGATCCGTGGGGAGTGGCTATCCAGGTCCTGAAACGGAAGGTCCCCATGGTATGATGGCGATTCGGATGCTAAGAAGCTGTTTTAAAATTCCTGGTGAGTCCCGAGCGCGAGCGAAAATGTGTCGGTCAAGGCGGGCAAATTCGGCTATGAGAGGCGAGCAAGCGCAGCCTCGATCTCGTAAGACGGGTGGATTTGACCAACGCAGACCGACGCTTTTGCAGCCGCGCGAAGACCGCCGGGGGTTTTAAGACTGCTTCTAAGGATGACCACGGTCCCGCCAGTGTTGCCCGGGAGAGTCGATGCCGATCATTGAGGTTGAATCGCTGGAGCAGGTCTGCGCAAGGGTTCTGGAAGGCGCGGGGTTATCCGGAACGGAGGCGCACAGAATCTCTCATTCGCTTGTTCTCGCGAATCTGATGGGCCACGATTCCCACGGCGTTATCCGGCTTCCGCAGTACGTGCAGGCCCTGGAGGACGGTATTGTAAAGGGCGGGCGCGACATTCGCGTCGTCCGCGAGGCGGACGCATCGGCGGTGGTCGACGGGCAATGGGGTTTCGGGCAGACGGTCTGCGCGCAGGCCATGGAACTGGCGACAAGAAAAGCCCGGGAGCGGTCCGTCGCCGCGGTGGAGTTGTTCAACAGCAGCCATATCGGCCGCCTCGGAGAATACGTGGAACAGGCCGCGGAAAGGGGCATGGTCGGTGTGGTCATGTGCAACAATCACGGCGGCGGCCGCCTGCTTTCGCCGTTCGGCGGGATCGACGCGAGGATGTCTCCCAATCCCGTGGCCGTTGGCGTTCCTACGGGCGGCGACTTTCCAATCGTCGTGGATATGACAACCAGCGTGGTTGCCGAAGGCAAGATTCGGGTGAAGCGTAACCGCGGAGAGCCCCTGCCGCAGGATTGGGCGATAGACGCGGAGGGCAGACCCGTGGAACGGCCTGAGGATTTCTACGGTCCGCCGCGTGGGGCGATTCTGCCCTTCGGCGGAAACGCCGCGCACAAGGGTTACGCACTGGCGGTCGTCATCGACATTCTTTCGGGCGCCCTCGGCGGCGGCGGGTGCAGCCGCGCCGGAGCCCCGTCCGGCGGAAACGGCGTATTCCTGATGGCGATCGATATTCAGGCGTTTACCCCGCCGGAGCGGTTCAGGGACGAGGTGGACGGCTTTGTCGGCTATTTGAAATCTTCGAGGCTGATGCCGGGATTTGACAGCATCCACCTGCCAGGTGAAATCGAATACCGTCTTCGACAAAAGGGTGAAGCGGAGGGCGTATTCGTGGATGACGAAACCTGGCGTCAGATCTGCGAGACAGGCGACGGAGCGGGAACGGCCGACGGTGGAGCGTCTACTCATGATTCGAAACTGCAAATGGGAGGTCACTGATGGCGACCATCAAGATCACACTGCTGGGGCACGCGTCTTTCCGACTGGAACCGGATACCGGTGAGGTGGTTTATTTTGATCCGTGGCTGAATAACAACCCCACAACCGAACTGAGTGTGTCAGACATTGCGCACGCCGACGTGGTGATCGCGACGCATGGTCACGACGATCATATCGGCGACTCCTTTGAAATCTGCAAAAGCACCGGCGCTGTATTTGCCGGCAACTACGAACTTTGTCTGACCGCGGAGAAAAACGGACTCGCCCTGGGAGAACGGGCGCAGCCGATGAATCCGGGCGGCACCATCGAGGTTAACGGCGTGCGCATTACCGCGACCCAGGCTTTCCATTCGCTCTCGATGTCGCCGAATCAGGCGCTGGGCGATGCGCCGGAGGATGATTACTTCCGTCCCGACGGCGGCGTCTGCGGGATCGTGATGCAGTTTTCGAACGGCATTTCCGTTTACGATACGGCGGATACGGCGTTGTTCAGCGATATGCAGCTGATCAGCCAGATGTATGGACCCCAGGTGGCCATTCTTCCCGTCGGCGGTCTTTACACGATGGGAATCCGGGAAGCGGCCCGCGCGGCGAGCCTTATTCGACCGGATATCGTCATTCCGTGCCACTACGGTGAGGCGGTGGGACAGCCGGCGGATATCGGTGGCTTTGAGGAAATGGTCGGGTTTCTGTCGCCGAATACAAACGTCGTGAAACTCGAACCCGGGCAGTCCGTGACGTATGCGTCCGCCAGCTTTGAGGTTGCGTAGAATTCACAGGCACGTCAGATTTATGGTCACAGCAGGTGGAAAGGACGACCGGGTGGGTACCGGACGCCGACGCAGTCTCGGATTTCGCGATGCTGGCGCCGAAAGTTTGCATGCTGCTAACGGGATGATACCGGAGACGGCACGAAGGAGGCGAAGAAAGGAAGGCACGTGTGGCGCAGGATCTGACCAACGCCGTTGTATCACAAAAGATTGAACTTGCCCCCGAGTTGATCATTCTGCAGGTGAGGGCCGACGGATGGGAGCTACCGGAGTTCGAGCCGGGTCAGTTTGCCGTCCTGGGCCTTCCCGGCATCGCCCCCCGAAGCGAACGGTCCGATCCCGAGACAGATGCACCCGATCCGAAGCGGCTGATTCGCCGGGCGTACTCGATCGCGTCGTCGTCCACGGCGCGGGAACATATGGAGTTCTACATTAATGTCGTCCATTCAGGTGCGCTTACGCCGAGGTTGTTCGCACTGGAACAGGGTGACCGTGTCTGGTTGGGTCCCAAGGTATCAGGCGCCTTCACGCTGGATCAGGCGCCCGGGACCGCGGATGTCGTGCTTGTGGCGACCGGGACCGGGCTCGCTCCGTACATGAGCATGTTGCGCACCCGCCTGCCGAGAGACAACGGACGCCGCTTTGCCGTTTTGCACGGCGTCCGTCAATCCTGGGATCTGGGCTATCGGTCGGAACTGACCATCATGCAGCAACTGTGCACCAACCTGACGTATCTGTCGTTGATCAGCCGTCCGGCCAACGAGCACATACCCTGGAACGGTCTGACAGGTTACGTTCAGGATCTCTGGGCGGGCGGCATTCTGGAAAAGGCCTGGGGAAAACACCCGAAACCGCAAGATACACAGGTCTTCCTGTGCGGCAACCCGAAGATGTGCGAGGACATGCTCGCCCTTCTCGAGTCTGAAGGATTCAGCGAGCATACACGAAAAACAGTGGGCCAGGTGCATATCGAGCGCTACTGGTAGAGGAGCAAGGCGACTGACCGGGCGAGTCGCCTGCACTGCGGCTTCCCGGAGAAACAGCGATTGGTTCCCGGGTCGTCGTCGAGGGCGCGATGAATAGCGGGACATCACCGAGTTACGATGGCATTATCGTCGGAGCCGGGCACAACAGTCTCATCCTGCAGGCATATCTCGGACGCGCAGGGCTCAGGGTGCTGTGTATCGAACGGAGAAGCGTACCCGGCGGCGGGCTGGAGACGATCGAAGACGCACGAAATCCGGGGTTTCTGCACAATACGCATTCGTTCTACCATCGTGCCCTGAACACGATGCCGTGGTACCGCGATCTGGACCTCGAACGACGCGGAGCGGTATACCTGGAGCCGGCATTGAACGTTGTCCTCCTGTCAGAGGCCGGCGAAGCACTGGAATGGTGGACGGACTTCGAAAGAACGGCCGACTCGTTCGCGCGTTTCAGCAGCCAGGACGCGGCGACACTGAGGAGGTGGCGCGAAGCATTCCTGCCGATTGTTGAACGGATAATCGTACCTGAAGCGCAGGCGCCCCCGCTGGAACCCGCCCGGCGGCGCGCCCTGCTTGAAAAAAGCAGGGAGGGCCGACTGCTGCTCGAGGTCAGCAGATTGTCCCCACTCGAATTTGTCCGCAGGGAATTCAGGCATCCGGTGATTCAGGCCGGATTGCTTTTTTTTAACGGCTTGCGTGAAGTCGATCTGCGGTGCCCGGGGTTCGGACACCATATTGCCGCGCTCCTGGCCAGTTCGGGCAAGGCGCAGATGTGCCGCGGGGGATCGGTCGTCCTCGCACGGGCACTGGTGTCGGCGGTGCGGGAGAGCGGCGGCGAACTGTGCCTCGATACGGAACCCGAACGCTTCATCCGGGAAGGAAATCGGGTTGTCGGTGTGGAAACGACGTCGGGCGAGCGCTTCATGGCCCGGCGTTTTGTCGTATCCGGTCTGAATCCGCACCAGACGTTTCTGGATCTTCTGGATGAAGATGCGCTGCCGGGTGCATGGCGGGAAAGAGCGAAGGCGTTCAGATACAATCTCATTGCCCCTCTGTTCGCCCTGAATCTCAACCTGAACGAACCGCCACGCTATCCCGCCACCGAGATCCGTCCGCACCTGGAAAAAGCGTTTATGGTCATTCTGGGACTGGATCACGTGGAACGGTACCTGGAGATGGTGGCATGTCACCACGCGGGACGAAAGCCGCCGAACATCATGTGGGGGAGTTGTCCAACCCTGTTCGATCCATCGCAGGCACCGGCGGGGAAGCATACCGCGTTCATGTGGGAGAAGACACCGTACCGGCTGAATGGCGATCCGACGCGTTGGGATTCGGAACGGGACCGTCTGGGACAGGAGATGCTGGAGGCGTGGTGCCGATTTGCGCCGAACGTGAAGGATAACCTCATATCCTGGTTCGCACGCAGCCCGCTGGACGTGGAGCGCACGTTTCCGAATATGAGAGAGGGGGACCTTCTCGTTGGCGCGTTCACGAACGGCCAGATCGGTTTCAATCGCCCGTTTCAGGGAGCCGGAGGCTACAGGACGCACCTTCGGGGGCTGTATCTGTGCGGTTCCTGCTGCCACCCGGGCGGCAACATTACGGGTCTGCCCGGATACAACTGTGCGCAGGTGATTCTGCGGGACCTCGGGATCCACGCAGACTGGATGCCCGGGCCGGTCGAAAGGCGGTTGGATCGTCTATGATTCAACCCACGATTTCCTATCTGACCGATGTGTATTTCGGGTTCGGCGTCTCGGAAGTCGTGCCGGACCTGCTCGCGGCGTACGGCATACGCCGACCGCTCCTGGTGACCGATCCGGGCCTGAGCGATCTGGGTATCGCGAAGCGCGTCTGCCTGCATGACGCGCCCGTATACTCCGGCGTCAAGACCAACCCTTCGGAGCCGCAGGTACTGGATGCGCTGGAAGTCTACCGGACGGGGCGGTGCGACGGACTGGTCGCGGTGGGAGGCGGTTCGTCCATAGATCTCGCGAAATGCGCCGGCATTCTGGTTGGTCACGAAGGGCCGCTCGAGTCTTATGCGTTGCGTCGGGGCGGGACGGAGCGGATCACGCGCCGCATCCCGCCGATTGTCGCCGTGCCAACCACGGCCGGCAGCGGGAGCGAGGTGGGCAGGGCCGCGCTGGTGACGTTGGGATCCGGCGACAAGGTGGCAATCCTGAGCCGCTATCTGACGCCCGCGGCCGCGGTGTGCGATCCGGAACTGACGCTGACAATGCCGCCTGCCCTGAGCGCCGGCACGGGTATGGACGCGATTTCACATTGCGTGGAGACGTTCTGCAGCACACGATACAACCCCGTTGCCGACGCGATCGCGCTCGACGGACTGCAACGCGGCTGTCGTCACATTGAAACCGTGTTTGGTGACGGTAGAAACAGAAAGGCGAGGAAGGGGATGATGATGTGCGCGTTGCAGGGCGGTCTCGCGTTTCAGAAGAGCCTCGGCGCCGTGCACAGCCTGAGCCATCCGCTGGGGTCGCTGGACAGCTCGTTGCATCACGGTACGCTCAACGGCCTGTTTCTTCCCGCCGTCCTGAGGTTCAATGCCGATCATTGTGCTGACAGACTCGACGCGATGGCGCGGCGGCTGCGCCTGAAGAAGGGGTCCGATATGCCGGAATATTTCGAGGCGTTGAACAGGCAGTTGGGCATACCGGAGTCGTTGTCGGACCTGGGTGTGACACGGGAAGTTCTGGAACCGCTCGCTGCGAAGGCGGCGGCGGACCATTGCAGCCCCACAAACCCGAGGCCGCTGGATGAAGCCGCGTGCCGGATGCTCTATCTGTCCGTCTTGTAGGAGGTTTTATGTCAAGCTTGACACAGGTGGGCGAAACCGGTTTGAAAGAGGCGTTCGATCGTGACGGATACGTGATATTGAAGTCGTTCCTGTCATCGAACGTTATCGAAGGGGTAAAAGACGAGTTGGACGTTCTGGTCGACCGCCAGGCGGAGCGGTTGACAGCGGCGGGCAGAATTACGGATACCTTCCATCGTGCGCCGTTCGAAACCCGCATCGCGCGGTTGTTCGAACACTGCATGGACCTGGCGCCTACGTCATTCCGGCCCGAACTGCACGGACCCAGGCTGTTCGATCTGTTTTTTCACCCCTGCCTTCTGGATGTTGCAGAATTGCTCCTCGGCCCGGAGATCAGGTTGTATCCGAATTATACGGCGCGCCCTAAATTTCCTGAGTGGAAGGGAACGCTCGTGCTGTGGCATCAGGACGGGGGATACACGGCGCAGGCTGCCGAGGGCGTCGAGACGCTGAGGATGTTGAACGTCTGGGCGCCCCTCGTGCCCGCCACGGAGGAAAACGGCTGTATGCAGTTTGTGCCCGGTACGCACAAACTGGGTGTCGTGCCTCATGAAAAGCGGGAATATTACCTGGAGATCGCACGGGAGGAGCTGGACTTGCGTCTTGGGCAGGCGGTCTCCATCGAAGTAGACCCCGGCGACGTGGTCCTGTTCCACAACCTCATGTTCCATTGCGGACTCCCCAACAGGACCCGCACGGTGCGCTGGAGCATGGACTGGCGGTACCAGGACGCGACGCAGCCTACAATGCGTCCGCAGAAGGGGCACCTGGCCAGGAGCGGGAACGAGCCGCAGAACGTCGTCAGAAACCGGAAGGACTGGGCGGAACGGAAATTCCAATAGGCCGGAGCGGCGAAACCGCGGTCGCCTTTAGCGTTGATCCGGCCGGACGGTACGATGTTGCGAAGATTCGCTGGCCGGCCCAAGAAATCCGGTTTAAGGTGCGGAAGGGGGTTTTTTTGACGTGGCCGCCCGTTAGCACCTACATCCGCCAGATTGCGTCATATATAGAAAGCACGAAACCGGCGCCGGTGATCAGGAGAAGGAGCAGGGCGACCACCACGGTGAGACGGCCCTCGCGCCAGCGTGCGGACGAGACGAGGAGCCGCGAAGCGATCCAACCCCCGGCGAATCCGCCGAAGTGAGCCCAGTTGTTGACACCGTGCATGAGAAAGCCGAATATGAACAGCATGATAGCCCACTGCCATATCTGACGTGTCATCAGCGCGGCGAAACCGGTCTTCTGGCTGCGGCCATAGACAATGAGGGCGGCCAGGAGTCCGAAAATCGACCCTGAGGCTCCGATCGTCGGATAGCCGGATGCGACGTTGGAAAGGAGAAAACCAACGACGCCGCCCGTCGTGAAGATGATGAAATACCGCGCCGGACCGTAGAGATTGCCGACTTCCGGGCCCAACTGCCGGATCCACAGCACGTTGAAGAGGATATGCAGCAAGCCGCCGTGCAGGTAGATGGCCGTGAACAGGGTCCACCACGGCGCATTTCCGTGTGTCAGTCCCAGGACGATCATAGGACCCTGACCTGGCGAGAGCATGCTGAAGAAGCCGCCGCGCATGGACAGCGCGGCATCCAGGTCAAGGAGTAGACTCAGCACATAGAGTGCAATGCACGCGGTGGGAATCAGCGTGAGAACGTCGATTTTCGATCCGAAGAGCCGACTTAGGGCGGGGCCGAACCCCCAGAGGCCCGGTCGGTAGGCGCCGCAGTACGGGCACTTTTTCTCTTCTGTGCTTATCAGGTTCCTGCATCCCGGGCAGACCATCGACGTCTGAGGCATAACGACCCTCTGTTCAAGTTGCGACCTGCCGTCTTGCCGCCGGTGCGAGGGCGGGGCGATTGGCCGCCCAGTTCCCGATAATCTGCGAAAGTCCCGCCAGAAACCGCTCCATTTCCGATTCCGATGTGCTTCCCATTGCGGCAATCCGAATTGCGGTATCCTGCATCGGACCATATCCCGGCGCGATCTGAACATTCAGCAGGTTCTTCGCCGCATGGACGAATTCCGCAGCCGGGATTGAATCGGGCATCAGGATAGTGGTGACCGTGGGGCTGTAGAATGCCGGTTGCGCAAGCAGATCCAGGCCGTGTTTCCCTGCCCAGTCCCTCTGCATTCGCGCTAGATTCCTGTGTCGATCAAAGCGGCCTTCGCCTTCATCCAGCATCTCCTCGAGGCGGGCGATCAGACAACGCAACACGAGGTCGGACACGGTTACGGGCGTTTGCCCGTCGGCGGCTCGGGCGTGCCATTCGATCAGATCCAGCACGTATCCTCGCCGAGGGGTGTTTTCTGCGGCCTCAACTGCCCGTTCGGAGACGATCATCACCGAACCGATGGCGGGAATCGCGAAGTCTTTCTGCAGGCTCCAAAGATAGTAGTCCGGTCGCATCGAACCAATGTCAACTTCAACCGCACCGGCGATACTCACGCCGTCGATGGCGACAAGCATTTCCGGCGCCAGCCGGCGCGCATCCTCGCAGAGGGCGTCGACGGGAAGCATCACCCCGGTAGCGGTTTCGTTGTGTGTCAGCAGCGCGACGTCGTAGCCTCTCCGCAATGCGTTCCGCCATGTCCCGGGTTGGATTCCCTGCCCCCAGGGCACGTTCAGGACCTCGATGGAGCGGCCGAGCCGCTCGAAAACACCTGACCAGCGGGCGGAGAATGCGCCCATATCCAGGCCAAGGGCGCCGTAGCCGGTTGGCGTGTTAACGGCGACCATCTCCCAATTGTAGCTGGCAGTATGTCCGAATACGAGTGGCGTGAATCCCTCCGAGATGTGGAATGCGTCGCGAAGGAGCGATACCGCCCTGGCGTAGACATTCTTAAATTCGGCCGAACGGTGGGAATACGTGGCCCGGTAGGTTCTGAGGACACGTTCGACCGCGGGTGTGAGTGCGTGAGGTCCGGGCGTCCAGAGGGCGGTGTCCGGCAGGCGATGGTGTCTGAACCCGTCGTGCCCTTCAGAATTCATCTGATCGCCTCGGGGAAAGGAAACCACCCGGGGGTGCCCTGCGCGCGGGCACCGGGACGATACGCGCCAACAAGAGCGCCCGTTAAACGGCCAGGTTTAACGGGCATTCGCGTACTGATTGAATGGAGCGGGAAACGGGACTCGAACCCGCGACCCCAACCTTGGCAAGGTTGTGCTCTACCAGCTGAGCTATTCCCGCTCCCAATGGCCTGCGATTGCAGGCGGAAGTGAAAATTAAGTAATGGACTCGAGGATGTCAAGGCATAATACGCAGAACGGGCTGGTACCGGGACCATCGACCGACTCAGCCGTCCGTTCCGGACTGAAGAGTAGCCGGAATTCTCCCATCGGCGGTGTCAACCCGGCTTCAGGCTGACGAACCCGCGTTTGAGTTGACATTCATGGGTGCGAGGCGCATATTTACGTCTTTGGTGTGTGTGGAAATTGTGGCACTATAGATTCCCTTGAACGTTCAATTGGAGCCTGGCGGGATGGCCGAAGAACAGTACGTCCTGGCAATCGACATCGGCGGCACGTTCACGGATCTCGTCCTTCTGGATTGCCAAACCGGCCGACAAGCGATTTCCAAGGTGCCGACGACGTATCCTGATCCGTCAGAGGCCGTCTTATCCGGAATCGACTCGTTGCCGGGTTCCGTCGACGCTAGCGCCGTTCAACGCGTCATCCACGGAACAACGCTGGTGACCAACACGCTTATCGAGCGCAAGGGTGCACGCACGGGGCTGATCACGACGGCAGGATTTCGGGATGCGCTGGAGATCGGCCGCGAAGGCCGGTACGATATCTACGATCTTGGCCTGGTGTTGCCCGAACCACTGGTGGAACGCAGGTTGAGATTCGGTGCACTGGAGCGGATGAATGTGAGGGGGGAAGTACTCGAGACC
The DNA here is from genome assembly GCA_028877215.1 of Gemmatimonadota bacterium. GTDB lineage: Bacteria > Latescibacterota > UBA2968 > UBA2968 > JAAXHE01. The sequence continues at coordinate 254,671 of JAPPFJ010000005.1, forward strand.
CTGGATGAAGGATCGATCCGGGAGGCTTGCGGTACGTTTCTCGACGAAGGGGTGGAAGCCGTTGCCATCTGTTTTCTGCACGCGTACGCCAACCCGGAACACGAGCGACAGGCGGCGGTGATTGTTCGGGAGGCGATGCCGGGCGCATCGGTGTCGGTATCGCATCAGGTATCGCCCGAGTTGCGTGAATACGACAGGACGTCCACGACCGTCGCCAATGCATACGTGCAACCTCTCGCGCGCCGGTATCTGGCCGGTTTGACCCGAGGGCTGGGAACAAAGGGGATAGCAGCGCCTCTGCACATAATGCTTTCCAACGGCGGTGTCTGCTCTGCAGAGACGGCCGCGGCCTTTCCAGTCCGACTCGTCGAATCCGGTCCCAGCGGTGGCGCGTTGTCGGCAGCCTATTGGGGCGGCCGATCGAACCTGAAGGATGTGCTCGCGTTCGATATGGGGGGCACGACGGCGAAAGCCGTGCTTGGCAGCGACAGCGCGTTTCCCGTCACAACCGAATCCGAGGTGGCACGTGTCTATCGCTTCAAACGCGGTAGCGGGCTTCCGTTGCTGGTCCCGGTGCTGGATATGATCGAAATCGGCGCCGGCGGCGGCAGCATCGCGCACCTGAACGAAATGGGGCTGCCCGCTGTCGGTCCCGAAAGCGCGGGATCGGTTCCCGGGCCCGCATGCTACGGAACTGGTGGAAAAGCGCCCACCGTGACCGACGCCGACCTGATTCTGGGCATGCTGAATCCACGCTATTTCCTGGGTGGCAGGATGGCATTGGATCCGGACCGTGCAAGGAGCGCGGTCCACGGGCTGTCGAAGCGATTGGGCATGGACGTGAATCGTATGGCGTGGGGCATTCACAGAATGGTCAACGAGAACATGGCAAATGCCGCACGCGTTCACGCGGCCGAGCGCGGTATTGACATCCGGAGCTACGCCATGGTCGCGACCGGAGGGGCCGGGCCCGTACATGCCTGCGGCGTGGCCGAGCGCCTCGGCATACAAACCGTGATCGTGCCGCCCATGGCAGGCGTGAGTTCGGCGTTCGGGCTGATGCTCGCGCCGATTTCGTTCGACTTTGCGAGGAGCTACGTCGCCCGGCTGGAGGCTTTGGATTTCGCAAGGCTGAACACCCTGTTCGAAAAGATGGAATTCGAGGGCGCCGGCGTTTTGCGGGAAGCGGGCGTGGTTCCCGCCGAGATGAGGATTGTACGCACCGCAGACATGCGATACGTGGGACAGGGCCACGAGATCACGATTCCGGTCCCGGGCGGCAGACTCGGCCCCGGCAGTCTGGACGAAATCCGCGATGGTTTTGACCGGGAATATACCCGGAAATTCACACGCACGTGCGACGGTGTGGAGATCGAATCCGTTCACTGGCGGGTCCGGATGTCCGGACCGAAACCGGACCTCGGCGACCCCAACACGCCGCCTACGCCGGGCGGGGACGTGGTCAAGGGCGTTCGTCCGGTGTTGATCGATGCGGAATCCGGCCCGGAACCGGCGCCGGTTTTTGACCGATACAGGATGAAGCCGGGATTTCGGGCGACAGGGCCGGCAATCGTGGAAGAAGCCGAGTCTACCGCCGTTGTGCCGCGCGGCTGGAAGATTGCCGCACAGTCCTGCGGGAACCTTCTCCTGACGCGCCTGGAGGGTTTGGGATAATGTCGGCCGAAAAGCTGGATGCCGTTCTGCTCGAGGTGTTGTGGAACCGGCTGATTTCCATCGTAAACGAGCAGGCCGCCGCGCTGATGCACGCCTCGTTTACAACCGTGGTCCGGGAAGCAGGCGACCTTTCAGCAGGTATATTCAACCGCGCCGGCGATATGGTCGCGCAGGCTGTGACCGGCACTCCGGGCCACATCAATACCATGGCGACCTGTGTCGGGCACTTTGCGAAAGCGCATCCGATAGACAGTTTGAAGCATGGCGACAGCCTGCTGACCAACGATCCATGGCTCGGTTCGGGGCATCTGCACGACATTACCCTGGTCACACCCGTCTTCTATCGCGGGAAGGCCGTCGGATGGTTCGCCAATACGTGCCACGCCATGGATATCGGTGGGCGGACCCTGGGCGCGGACGCGCGCGAGGTATTCGAAGAGGGACTCCATATTCCGATTATGTTCCTGTTTCGTGAGGGGAAGGTCAATCGCGACTTGATTGAAATCGTCCGCGCCAATGTCCGCACCCCCGATGCCGTCGTGGGAGACCTCCATGCCCAGCAGGCCGGCAACGACGTGGGCGCCGAGAAGCTTACGGAAATGATGTCGGAATACGAAATGGAGGACATCGAGTCCCTTGCGTCATTGATTCTGGACCGGTCGGAGGCCGCCACGCGGGATGCGATCGCGGAGATACCCAACGGCACGTACCGGGATGAAGTGATCATCGACGGTTTCGACCATGCGCTGAAGATCGCGGTAACCATTCAGGTAAATGACCGTGATCTTGTCGTCGACTACGACGGCACGTCACCGCAGGTGGACCGTGGAATCAACGTGGTCTACAACTATACGCACGCCTATACGACCTATCCGCTGGCGTGTTCAATCAGCCCCTCCGTCCCGAACAACGCCGGCAGTTTCCGGCCCGTTACGGTGACTGCGCCGCCGGGTACGGTTCTCAATGCCACGTTTCCGTGCGCCGTGGGCGCACGGCATCTGATCGGGCACTTTCTATCTCAGGCGGTATTCGGCGCCCTGTCCCGGGCGATTCCGGACCGGGTCCTGGCCGACGGCTCGGCAGGATTGTGGAACACCCAGCTGGAGGGACACGACAGGGAAGGACGGGTGTTTTCCTATATCTTCTTCTCCGCCGGCGGCATGGGCGCCAGGCCCGCTTCGGACGGACTTTCGGCTACGGCCTTTCCCAGCGGCATCAAAGGGGTACCTGCCGAGGCCATCGAGGCGGTTTCGCCGGTACTGATGCTGAAGCGGGAGTTGCGCCCGGATTCCGGCGGCGCGGGCCGTTTCCGCGGCGGGCTGGGACAGGAAATGGTACTCAGGATGGACACGGACTCGGCGGTGCTGCATTCATGTATGTATGACCGCACCCGGAGCCCGGCGCGCGGTTTCCTGGGCGGCGGGAGCGGCGCCGTCGGCGACGTGATCCTCTCCGACGGGTCCCGTCCGCACCCGAAGGGAAAATACGAACTTCAACCTGGGCAGACGGTGACCCTGAAGCTACCTGGCGGAGGCGGCTACTTTTCACCGCAGACTCGTGATCCCGATCTGGTAATGCACGACGTACGACAGGGTCGCGTGTCCCTAGAGGCGGCCCGGGACGAGTACGGCGTGGTCGTGGACAACCGGAACTGGAAGATTGATCGGACCGCCACGGAAGCACTCAGGAAAGCGCCGGGGGAGAGTCCCGGTTGACCTGGGTCCGCACGGACCCACTGGGCGGCGGGACTCCTGACTATGTTGGCTTGAAACTTTAGTTAATTTCTAAAAACTACTGGAAGGCAGTTATTTGCGTAGGGAGATATTGTGGGAAAGTGCGATACCGACGACGGTTACCGGGGGATCTGGTGGTGGGACACGCCCGCGGACAACGAGTACAAATACGTGTACTACAGCGGCGGGTTCGCGACCTACACCGCAAAGCATATCCCGCTGGCATACTATTCCGAAACGGCGCACAAGACGTACTTCTGTTATGGAGGGACGTACAGGGACAAGAATCGGATACTGGCAATGGTCTCCTGTTACGATCACGCCACCGGTACGGTCCCGAGACCGACGATTCTGATGGACAAGGGCACGGCTGACGCACACGACAACCCTGTTCTGATGCTGGACGATGAGGGACACATCTGGGTCTTCGTAAGCGCGCACGGTACCGCCAGACCGGCGTTTATCTTCAAGAGTGACGAGCCCTATTCCGTGGGTGCATTCGAATGTGTGACGGAGACGAACTTCTCCTATCCGCAGCCCTGGCATGTTCAGGATCATGGATTTCTGTTTCTGCATACAAGGTACCTTGGCGGCCGGTTCCTCTATGCTCAAACCAGTTCTGACGGCAGAGACTGGTCTCCACCCAGAGCGTTATCGAAAATCCGCCACGGACACTATCAGGTCAGCTGGCGGGCCGGTAAACGGGTTGGCACCGCGTTCAACTACCATCCGGTCAAAGAGCCGGGTCCGCCCAGGACCAATCTTTACTATCTTCAGACGGACGATTTCGGCAAGACCTGGAAGAATGCCGCTGGAACGGACATGGATCTCCCGCTGGCGAACCCCCGCAACGACGCGATGGTGCATAACTACGAACAAGAGGGCCTGCAAGTGTTCGTCAAGGATCTGAATTTCGACGCTCGTGGCAATCCCGTTATCCTGATTCTGACTAGCCGGGGGATGGAGACCGGGCCTCAAAACGACCCGCGCATCTGGACCACACTCCGTTGGACGGGTGACGAATGGGAGGCCCGTCCGGCATTCCCGTCTGACAACAACTACGACGCGGGGGGACTTCATATCGAGCCGGACGGGACCTGGCGGATCATCGCACCCACCGAAACGGGTCCTCAGCCATATAATACAGGAGGAGAGGTGGCCGTGTGGACCAGTGGGAATAAGGGGGCGGCGTGGGAGAAAACCCGCCAGGCTACGCGGTGCAGCAAATATAACCATACCTACGTGCGCAGACCGGTAAACGCGCATCCGGAATTCTATGCCTTCTGGGCGGATGGACACACGCGTCAACCTTCTGACTCCCGCCTCTATTTCTGCAGCAGGAGCGGGGACAGCGTGTTCCGGCTTCCTGCACTGATGGCCGGGGATCATCATCGTCCCGAAAAGGTGGTTCCACTCGCCCACAGCGAGGATATCGACGCCGCAGGCGGCGCGGGACGTCGTCAATGGTCGGGAAGGGCCGTCCGATGAAAGGAATTATACTGTCAGGTGGGCTGGGAACCCGGCTGTATCCGCTCACGACTTCGATTTCCAAGCAGATTCTGCCCATATTCGACAAACCGATGATCTATTACCCTCTTTCGGTTCTGATGCTGGCAAACATTCGGGAGTTTCTGATCATTTCGTCGCCTGAACATATCGAGCTCTACAGGAACCTGCTGGGTGACGGCAGCCGTCTGGGCCTGCGTTTCGACTACGCGATCCAGCCTCGTCCGGAGGGCGTCGCGCAGTCGTTCCTCATCGGTGAGGACTTTATCGACGGCGAGCCATGCGCGCTCATATTCGGAGACAATTTCTTCTATGGCCACGGTCTTTCCGGTCTGCTGGAGGAGGCGGGCGAACACGACGAGGGCGGGCTGGTCTTCGCCTACTACGTGCAGGATCCCGAGAGATACGGCGTGGTTGAATTCGATGCTTGCATGAACGTGGTGGGCATCGAAGAAAAACCGAAACAACCCAGGTCGAATTACGCGGTTACCGGACTCTACTTCTACGACGGAGGCGTGGTTGATATCGCGAAGAGATTGAAGCCTTCGGACCGGGGGGAACTGGAAATCACCGACTTGAATAACGAGTACCTGAGGCAAGGTGAATTGCGGGTCCAGCTGTTGGGAAGGGGAATCGCGTACCTCGATACGGGAACCCACGAGAGCCTGCTGGAAGCAAGCAATTTCGTGCAGATTATCGAACACCGGCAGGGATTGAAAATCGCGTGTCTGGAAGAAATCGCGTTTCGAAAGGGATATATCAGCGCGGAGAAACTTGAGGACATCGCGAATTATTCGGCAGAAAATGAGTATTGCCGGTACCTGAAACGACTGCTGGCGTCACGAATGTGATCCGGGTGTTTCCGGTGGGCGGCCCGAATCCTCTGCGACGTCGGGCCGGACGGGTGCCCCCGAAGGGTGTTGAGACGTTTACCGGAACCATTCGGTCGTCGCGGCCCGGCGATACGTTCGAGTTGCGAGAGGAACTCCACGTGTCTCGCGCCCAATGTAATCGGCCCGCGCGAATCGCCGCGTACCTCGGCATTGCGAAAGCGTTCCGCATGGCAGCCCTTCTTGCGTTTTTCGCGGCCTGCGGCGGGGATCCTTTGTCCCCTGAGGAGATGATACTCGGCACGTGGAAGCTGACACGGGCGGGAAACGAACCCGTGACGGTGAACTATACACTGGTTTTCGAAGAAAACGGCGTCTACACGTTCATAAATACGATCTTCGACGGAAGCCGGATAACGTCAACCGGTAATTGGCGAATCGAACAGGGGGCCTTGTTTCTGGACGCCTTGGACTTCGGGTATTACATTGACAATGAAGAACTTACGCTCTATGCAACGGATGGCACGGTGTTCGTCTATACAAGACAGTAGGGCCCCGCGGGATCTCCACATTCGGCTCCAAGAAGAATTCGGGAGCCGAGACGTGTCTTAACAAATGTACAGAGGCAACGGTAACGGCACCGGGCGCATGGACAAATCGCGCCGAGAAAGAGCGATACGGACGTCGACACGTGTTTCCAGGACAGGCTATGCGCGTTGATCCTTCCATCCGCCTGAGGGATCTGAATTCCAGACTCGACCGGTGTATCGAACTCGCAAGGAGCAAAATCACGTCCATATCCGAGACGTGGGATCCCTGTCGCGGCGCGCCGGTCTATACAGTGGGCGGGAAATACGCTACCCGGGGCTGGACGGAATGGACGCAGGGATTCCAATATGGGTGCGCGATCCTGCTGTTCGATGCTCTGGGAGAGAAGCAGTTTCTGGAAATCGGTCGACGGGGCGCCGTGGACCGTATGGCGCCGCACGTGACCCATACTGGCGTACACGACCACGGATTCAACAACATATCGACGTATGGCAACCTCAGGCGGCTGATGCTCGAAGGTGCCATCCCTGTCGATTCGTGGGAACAGCGGTTCTACGAGCTTGCCCTGAAAGCGTCCGGCGCGGTGCAGGGGGCCCGTTGGACGACGATTCGGGACGGAAAGGGGTATATCCCTTCGTTTAACGGCGCTCATTCGCTGTTTTCCGACACGATCCGGACCTGTCGGTCCCTCGGACTCGCACACGGATTGGGCCATGTTTTGATGGTGGAGAACGACCGGGCGATTTCGCTGTTCGATCGCATGATCGAACACGCGGAGACAACGGCAAGGTACAATGTATATTACGGCGACGGCCGTGACGCTTACGACGTACGCGGACGGGTGGCGCATGAGTCCATTTTCAACGTGCAGGACGGCAATTACAGATGTCCGAGCACACAACAGGGATATTCGCCCTTTTCCACGTGGACACGAGGCCTCGCGTGGATCGTCACGGGATATTCCGAATTGCTGGAATTTCTGGAGGTCGTCGACGATGAAGACCTCGCCGGCTGTGGCGGTCGCGGCCACGTCACGGCATTCATGACCCGGGCCGCAACCGCGGCGGCAGACTACTACGTAGCAGGCGCATCCGCGGCGGACGGAATCCCGTACTGGGATACGGGCGCTCCGGGATTGACGCAGATGGGAGATTATCTTGGCAGGGCCGCGGATCCGTTCAATGAATTCGAGCCCGTGGACAGTTCAGCCGCTGCGATTGCGGCCCAGGGATTGTACCGGCTGGGCAGGTACCTTGGCGGCACAGCGGGCCGGTCATATACGAGGGCCGCGTTGACGGTCGCCCGAACGTTGTTCGATGCGCCTTACCTGTCCGACGACGAGAATCACCAGGGGCTGATCCTGCATTCCGTTTATCACCGCCCCAACGGATGGGATCGACGCCGGGAGGGTCAGAACGTGCCGAACGGCGAGTCTTCGATGTGGGGAGATTATCACGCGCTGGAACTGGCGGTGCTGCTGAAGCGTGAAATTACCGGGCAACCGTATTTGACTTTCTTTAGCGGGAAACCCGAGGGGTCTGATGTCGGCTGATTGGTCCGCCAGGTGGGAGAGACCGGAGAGTTAAGAATGCAATATGTCAAACGGATCGCCAGGCGGAAACCCGGTTTGAAGACGTCCGGGCACGCTCCAGTGGTAATACTGCTTATCGCGCTGTGGTCCTCACCGGCGTGGAGCAGCGACGCGACGCCGTTTGATTTCGGCCCGCTGGAACGCATGCTGGGCAGGTTCGTGGACGCGCGAGGCTGGGTTGACTACGCGGGTATCAAGGCTGAGCCATCCGACCTGCGGCTTATCCTGAAGCGTCTGAGGGAGGCCAGCCCGGAGAGCCATCCCGCTTTGTTTCCCGGGCGGGATGACCGGCTGGCGTACTGGATCAACGCCTACAATGCGCTTGTGATTGCCGGGGTGGTCAATGCGTATCCCGAAACGAGCGTCAGGAATATCCATAAACAGCCGGGATTCTTCAAGGTGTTCCACGTCGTCGGTGGCAAGTCCAGGTCACTTGACGATATTGAGCACGGGATCGTCCGCAAAGAGTTCGGGGACCCCCGAATCCACGCCGCTCTGAATTGCGGGGCTGCGTCCTGTCCGCGGCTTCGGCCGGAAGTCTACAGTCCTGATCGGCTTGAAAAACAGTTGAACGCCGCAGTTCGGGAGTTTATCCGCGATCCTCAGCACGTCCGCCTGGACCGTGACAGCGGCACTCTGGTTCTTTCGAAAATCCTCGATTGGTTCGGTTATGATTTCACTGACTGGTATCGACGTGAATATCGGGTGAAAGACGTACGGATTACGGACTACCTGAATATCCATCTTGCCGAGGAAGATCGGGCCTATCTGCAATCCCATCCTCAGGTCACCATTCGATACCTTCCGTACGATTGGACACTTAACGACCGGGCGTTGCACAAGGAATTGACCCGTTAAACAAAGGGTGATCGCGCGCGGGATACAGTGCTTCGGCGACCTCGTCCCGCAACCTGGCCCGTCACGGACCAACGGGTACATTCAAATAACCTGCCGGTGTATCGATTCCGTAAAGGAGAGACCCATGGGAGCGCCGCCGGAACTGCTGGCGATTCAGCCCCGCGCACAGGAAGAAGCCCAGGGCAGCCGATTATCGTTTGAGGAGCGCCTGGGACGTGAGGGTGTCGATCTCCGTCGTGATGCGCTGGAGACGCTTCAGATCAATGTAGGGAAACTGTGCAACCAGGCGTGCAGGCACTGTCACGTGGATGCCGGTCCGAACCGGAAGGAGGTGATGACGCGCGAGACGATGCGGTCGATCCTGACGTTTCTCGCCGCCACGGATATTCCTGTGGTGGATATCACCGGCGGTGCGCCGGAGGTGAACCCCGGTTTCAGGTATCTGGTGAAACAGATTCGACGGCTTGGGCGCAGCGTGATGGTACGGTGCAACCTTACCGTGATCTTTGAGCCGGGCCTGGAAGATCTGCCCGACTTCTACCGGGAGCACGAGGTGGAACTGGTCTGTTCATTGCCGTGTTATCTGGAGGAGAACGTGGATCAGCAGCGAGGAAAAGGCGTGTTTTTCGACAGCATCGAGGCGCTCCGGCGTCTGAATGCAATTGGATACGGAGAGCCGGATTCAGGCCTGCTGCTTCACCTTGTATACAATCCGGTCGGCGCCTCGCTTCCGCCGCCGCAGGACGAACTCGAGGCCGACTACAAACGGGTTCTGGCGGAGCGCTACGGCATTTCGTTCAATCGCCTGTTTACCATCACGAATATGCCGATCAGCCGGTTTAACGACTATCTGAGGCGTCGGGGGGAGTACGATGGCTACACGCAGAGGTTGCGGGAACAGTTCAATGCACAGACGATCGATCGTCTGATGTGTCGTTTTCTGGTGAGCGTAGATTGGGAAGGCAATATTTACGACTGCGATTTCAACCAGATGCTGGATATGCACCTGGCCGGCCGACCGAAAAAACTGTGGGAGGTGCCGCCCGGATGGCTGGTCGACAGAAGGATCCGTATTGCAGACCACTGTTACGGCTGCACCGCCGGCGCCGGAAGCAGTTGCGGCGGCGAGCTGGCTTGACCGTCGACTGCCCGCTTGCGGTCTCAGGAGGTACGTTGGGGTCGCCCCGCTCGAGGGGCGACCCCGACTCATTGCCCGCCAGCAGCGAGGAACGCGCATATCCTGCCGGGTTCATCCGAGGGTTTCGGACGGATTGACATCAACCATTATGGTTATCGACGCCTCACGGGCGAACGTCCGGGATCGCGTTGTTGCAGGTTCCGGGGTCGTGAGCAATGCAGGAAGTCAGCGGGTGAACGCCCGCTTGATCTTGTTCACGGCCTCTACAATGTCGTCCATGTCTTCCCGGGTGCCGAGGAGCATGGACTGATAGAACCAGACGCTGCGCCTGCACACGGATTCAGCATGCGGACACGGAAGCCGGCGTACCAGATCGGGATAGGCTTCCGAGACGCTTTTCAACGCGCCCTCGTCCGTGAGAGGTCGCTGGTAACCGGGCGTGCAGTCGATGCCTTCCGCGATCAGGGCCCTGACGAATTCATCTCTGCTTCGGCCGCCGAATTGCTCCGGGTCGTAGCGCGTCATGTAGAGATGGTACCCGTGCTTTGTGACCCAGTTGCGAGCCGTCGGAGGGATGACGCCGCCGACCCTTAGCAGCTCACGTGTCAGGTGGGCCCCGTTGCGGTTTCGGATCTCGGTCTGATGTTGAAGGCTCCTGAGCCTGGCCAGAAGGATGCACGCGATGTATTCGGAGGTCCTGTAGTTCCAACCGTGCCGCGGGTATTCCCAACGTTCCCCGCCGGGGCGTCGACCAACGTCCTTGAATGCGCACGCCCGTTCGTAAATGTGTGCATGGTTGGTGACGAGGCAGCCCCCCTCTCCGGCCGTCAGGTTCTTGCTCGACTGAAAGCTGTAGGCGCCAACGTCGCCGAGCGGGCCGACCTTCCGTCCGCTATTTTCGGCGCCGTGTGCCTGAGCGGCGTCTTCGACGACCACCAGGCCGTGTTTGTCGGCGATGGCGTTCAGGGCTTCCATATCCGCGGGATGCCCCCCCATATGCACGGGTAGGATGCCTACCGTCCGATCGGTTATGGCCGCCTGAACCGCGTTCGGATCCAGGGTATAGCTCACAGGGTCGATATCCGCCAGCGCCAGGCTGCACCGCACCGAGAGGGCGGCGCTGGCCGTTGCGATAAAGGTATAGTTCGGGATGATGAATTCCCCGCCTTCCCGCAGACCGTCGAGATCGAGCGCACCTGCAATGGATGCGGAAATCGCGTCTGTGCCATGGGGCAACATCAGGCCGTACCCGGCGCCGCAATAGGCCGCGAACGCCTGACCGAACCGGGCGCTCCTGCCTGCCGGAAGACCCTCTGTCTTTTCCAGATAGACCTCCCGAAGTGCCGGCTCGATTTCGCGTTCCCACTCCTTCTCGGTGTTTGCAGGCCACGAAGGCCACGGATTCTCGAGCCGATCGCGTACGGGTGTGCCCCCGTTCACCGCCAGCCGATCAGCAGAAATCACATCTGGCATCAATTCTCCCGTGAATGGACCAAGACCATCCCTTCATTTCCGGCCGTGGTATCGCCCGGAAAGATCCCGGGCGCAGGCACGACATGGTCAATTGTGGAAATGGACACGCAGTCGGAAACCACCGCTCCCGCATTCAGGATTCAATCCGCTACCAGTTCGCAGGCGGCATCGCGGATCAGTCTTTCGCCGTCTACCGCGAGCCCGGCATACCTGGGTTCCATGCCGCCTTCCCGATGCGCCTCAGGGGTACTCAGGTAACCGACGTCGGCTGTCGGACCTGACAGGACAATGGTGAGTACACCCTGCGCCGCAGCCCTGATCGCAGACGCGGTCTCCACGAAGATTTCGCCCGGCAGATGGACAATATTGACCCCGCACGCGGAGACCCGTGTAATCGTATAGTCCAGAAATTGCCTGCCAGTTGCGTAATGCCGGCTGCCGTAGGCCTGAAATCGCTGCAGTCCGTCCGACCGATTCGGAGTCGCTTTGAGTTCGGTCTCCACGGCATCGGGATCCTCGTGCGCGAATGTGGGTACTTTAATGGTTTTCCGTGTAACCCGCAGGTTGCCGGAGTCGTACATGCCCGCCTGTTCCAACGCATAGAGTGCCGCACCTCCGACGCTGTTGCCCACGCGCTCACAGGTACGACCGGCGCGGCTCACGGGTACCACGTTGCCGATACTGCCCGGAAGGAACAAAGCGTTGACACCCGCGGATTCCACCACTCTGCGTGCGACACCCGGATAGTCGGCGGAAATGTGCCCGTATTTGTCCGTACTGCACAGAGCGTGGCAGCCGAAGACGATTGCACAATGGGACGGATTGCCCTCCGTATCGTCAATCCGGATGACGTATACGTTGTCGTCCACTTCGGCATAGGTGAGTTCGGGGCGCAGGTAGGGGAATTTGAAGTTGCTCATGACCAGTTTGCCGTCCCCGTCGTATGAACGCCGGTTATAGAGGACGTTGGGAGCGGAACCGGCGCCAACGCCCATACGGGAGGGTGCCATCGCATGGGCGGCCTCACGGATGGCTGCTGCCATATTGTCCGCGAAAAAATCCTCCCTGCCGTAATACTTGAGCGCCTCGCAGGGAATGCTTACGTACGATTGAAACAGGATGGGCGTTGTGCCGACGTGGGACGCACAGGGCAGGATGTGGTTGGGATCCAGCCAGACAATGTCCCCTACCCGTTCCCTCACGCGTACCATTATATCTTCTTCAATGCTGAAACAGTCTCCGGCCAGGAAGGTGACGTTGGTGTCCCCGTGCCTCAGGATCAGCACACGGAAGGAGATCGGATCGTAGACCCGGAACGCACCGTCTGACGGTTCTACGGGTGTAAAGTCCTGAACGCCGAAGCCGGTTTCCAGCACGATCAGCCCTCCATATCGAGATTCAGCCGGAAAAGTGGTTCATTGATAGCGCAATTTGCCGGAAGCGTCAAGCGATTTCGCGGAACACGCGTCCTGCCGGGCCTCGGATCTTGACGTATCAGCTGGTATGGGTTACATTATCGTCTTGTCGGCGCTGGCGAGATCGGTTCGCAACCGGTTTTGCGGCGCCGTGAGCTGCAATGAGCGTTTAAGCACAGGCTGCGCAAAACCGTGCCAGGGAGACCTGATGAAAGCCCTCTTATCGGCGCTCGAACGGGAACTGTCCGGCGAGGTGCGGTTCGATAAGGCCTCACGGATATTGTACAGCACCGATGCGAGCATGTATCAGATTGAACCGCTGGGGGTCGTTCTGCCCAGGCATCGGCAGGACGTCCTGAGGGTCCTGAGGCTTGCCGGTGAATTCGGGGTCCCCGTATTGCCGCGCGGCGGCGGGACGGCGCTTGCAGGACAGTGCGTGGGCCCTGGCGTGATCATGGATTTGTCCAAGTTCATGACGAATATCCTCGAATTGAACGAGGAAGAGGGATGGGTGCGGGTACAACCCGGCGTAGTCCTGGACGAGTTGAATTCCTACCTCAAGCCATATGGTCTGCAATTCGCCCCCGACGTGGCCACAAGCAGCCGCGCGACGATCGGGGGGATGATCGGCAACAATTCGGCGGGAGCCCATTCGGTGATCTATGGGAAGACCATCGACCATGTAATAGAACTGGAGGTGGCGCTCGCGGACGGTACCGAAACCCTGTTCAGGGCATTGTCCGATGAGGAAGTCGTCGAGAAAGCCGCACTGACGGGCCTGGAGGGCGGGGCATATCGTGAGGTCCTGCGGCTGGCCCGGACCCACCGGTCGGAAATCGATCGGCGGTACCCGAAGATCCTCCGTCGGGTGGGCGGTTACAACCTGGACGAATTCACGAAGCCGCAACCGTTCAATATGAGCCGTATGATCGTGGGATCCGAGGGCACCCTCGCCACTGTACTGGAGGCCAGGTTGCGCGTGATTCCGCTTCCGCGCGCCAGGGTCCTGGGCGTCGTGCAATTCGAGGACCTGATCGAGTCGATGGCGGCCGTCTCACCCATCCTCGAAACCGGACCGGCGGCGGTGGAACTGGTGGATCGCATGATTCTGGAGCAGACCCTCGGATCTATCGCCTTGTCCAGGCAACGCGGCTGGGTTGAAGGAGATCCGAAGGCGGTGCTCGTGGTTGAGTATTTCGGAGATTCGCTCGAAGCGTTGACGCCGCGGCTTGACGCGCTTGAGGACGCCATGTCGAAACAGGGTCTCGGCTACGGTTTCCGACGGGCCGTGTCGGCCGAAGAACAGGCAAATGTCTGGAACGTGCGCAAGTCGGGCCTGGGGTTGTTGATGGGGGTCAAGGGGGATACGAAGCCGGTGGCATTCGTCGAGGACTCCGCAGTGTCGCCGGAAAAGCTGCCCGACTATATTGGCGACTTCGAGCGTATCGTGCGTGAGCACGATACCACGGCCGGGTACTACGCACATGCCAGCGTGGGATTGCTCCACATCCGCCCGATGGTGAATCTGAAGACTGCCGCCGGAGTGGCCAGAATGCGTTCCATCGCCGAGGCAATCCGGGATCTGGTGCTGAAGTACGGCGGAGCGATGAGCGGCGAACACGGGGACGGCCTGGCCCGAAGTTGCTGGAATGAACGCGTATTCGGTTCCACGCTGTACAATGCGTTTCGGGAAGTCAAACGCGCGTTCGATCCGCATGGGTTGATGAATCCGGGAAAGATCGTGGACGCGCCCATGATGACTGAAAATCTGCGTTTCGGGCCCGCGTACAGGGCTCAGGAGCCGCGCACTCACTTCGATTTTTCGGCCGACGGAGGATTTCATCGGGCGGTGGAGATGTGCAACGGCGTTGGCGCATGCAGAAAGAAACTCCATGGGACGATGTGTCCTTCATATATGGCGACACTCGACGAGGCCCATTCAACCCGGGGCAGAGCAAACGCCCTGCGGGCCGCCATATCCGGCGGTCTCGAGGGCGGGCTGGCCGACGAGCGGGTCTATGAGATCCTGGACCTGTGTCTTGAGTGTAAGGCGTGCAAGTCGGAATGCCCGTCAAACGTGGACATGGCCAAGATCAAGTATGAATTCCTTGCGCATTACTACGGCACACATGGAAGGCCGCTGCGCGAGTGGCTGTTCGGAAACATCGAAACCCTGAACCGCGTCGGATGCGCGCTGGCGCCCCTCTCGAACTGGGTTGCCGGAACCGGGCTCGCGAGTGCGGGTATGCGGTTCCTCGGCATCGCGCCAAAAAGGGCATTGCCTCCGTTTGCCCGGCGTACGTTCACGGACTGGTTTGCCGGGCGAGCGAAGCGTCGTCGTGACCGTAAGGTGGTGCTCTTCAATGACACGTACCTCACGTTCAATGAGCCCGAAATCGGCATTTCGGCCACGCGCTTTCTCGAAGCTGCGGGGTACGAGGTGATCCTGCCAGCGAAGCGGTGTTGCGGCCGGCCGCTCCTGTCCAGTGGCATGATAGAACAGGTCAAGGAGAATCTGGCCTTCAATACGCGGCACCTGCATGCGTACGTTGCGCAGGGGTACGATATCGTGGGCTTTGAACCCAGTTGCGTCTCGATGTTGACGGACGACTACCCCGAACTTGACACGGATACCCGTGTCCGGGAGGTCTCCGAGCGGTGTTATACGATGGAGTCCTATCTGAGCCTGCTGGCGGAACGCGGCGAGTTGCAGGTGACCTTTTCGGACTTGAAGAAGGAGATACTCGTCCACGGACACTGCCATCAGAAGGCGCTCTGGGGCATCGCACCTTCTCTCGAGGTGTTGAACCTGCCGCCCGGATACTCGGCATCGGCCATCGATTCGGCATGCTGCGGTATGGCCGGCGCATTTGGATATCAGGCGGAACACTACGACATTTCTCTGAAGATGGGCGAAGACCGGCTTCTGAAGGTCGTCCGGCAGGCGGGTCCGGAAACCGAAATCGCCGCGGCCGGACTGTCGTGCAGGCAACAGATTCTTCATGCCACCGGACGGACCGCACGGCACCCGATTCAGATTCTGTGGGAGGCGGTCGCGCCCGAAGAAGACGCATGAGTCTCCGTCCAACGTCCGTGAACCGTTTGCGCAAATGCGTCCTTCTCCGGGTCCGGAGTCCGGATTTGAGATTCAATGGTAGAAAGCGGGGCGTACGATGGATCTGTTGAAATACATCCGAGAAGTACCCGATTTTCCGAAACCGGGCATCCTCTTCAAGGACATCACAACCCTGTTGAAGGACCCCGCGGCCCTCGACACCGCCGTTCGGCGGCTTGCAGACCCGTACCGGAATGAAGACGTGTCCGTTGTGGCGGGGATCGAGTCCAGGGGCTTCATACTCGGCGCCGCCGTCGCACGGGACCTGGGGGCGGGATTCGTACCAATCCGAAAATCCGGGAAGTTGCCGTCGCAGACCGCTTCGGCGAACTACGTGCTGGAATACGGTACAGACAGCATCGAGATTCATACCGACGCGGTCACCCCCGGACAGCGCGTGCTTCTCCTCGATGATCTGCTCGCGACGGGCGGCACCATGGAAGCCGCTGTCAGTCTGGTCAAGGGACTGGGCGGTCAGATTCCCGGTATCTCATTTCTCATCGAATTGACGGCACTCGACGGCCGCTCGAGACTGAAGGGAGAAAATGTGACGGCGCTGGTTTCCTGTTAATAGCTTGTTGAAGATGCCCCTGTAGCTCAGAGGATAGAGTAGCGGATTCCTAATCCGTTGGTCGCAGGTTCGAGTCCTGCCAGGGGCATTTTTTTGGGTCGGAATGGGACGACGGTTCGCCGAATCGTCTTGCACTTTGCAGAGGTCCGGGCGCAGTGGGCTTTCAGATCAACGAGGCATTGCTGTTGCAATACCCCCGGGAGCAAATCTTCCAGTTCTTTTCGGATGCCCGGAACCTGGGGCGACTCACGCCGGGATGGCTCAGGTTTTCCATAAGAAGCGACCTGCCCATCGAAATGGGGGAAGGCACGGTCATCCGGTACCGTATATGGATCCGAGGCATACCGGTAAATTGGACAAGTGAGATTACCGAATGGCGCCCGCCGTTCGAGTTCTGCGATGTCCAGCGACGGGGGCCTTACCGTTTCTGGATCCATCGGCATATATTCGAACCGGTGCCGGGAGGTACGCGGGTCATTGACAGGGTCGATTACGACGTCCCGGGCGGAGCGGTGGTTAACCGTCTGTTCGTTGCGGGCGAACTGAGAAAGATATTCGCCTACCGGAAGGCGAAGCTTGTCGAACAGTTTTCGCGAAAAAAAACGCGATCGCGTCCATAGATAACGATCCACTGGCCGAGTCGTGCAGGCCATGGATCGACTGGGTGAACGGGCAACCTGAAATTGCAGATGGACGTGTCTCAGTTGGGAGTGCAAACGGTTTCGGCGTGAGGCTTCCCTCCAAGCCGGGCCCGCATTCGCAGGAAAATAAGAGACAATAGCGGGCAAGTTGGGGCGCTGGCGAATCGGTCGCGGCACGATCCGCGTCGCGGAGGGCAAAAGGGTTGACATCGGTCCTGGAATGCCATACTATTTGGTCGGACAGAAGCCGTTCCGTGCGCCGGTGCCCCCTGCTTGCCGGCATTCAGCCGCGTATGGAACCTGCTCGACCCGCAATCGGAACATCGCGTGATGGTCTCGCCCGGCTGCCATCAGAGATCGGGAGGCGTAGGATGTCCAAGGGACCTGACGGATATTCAGAAGACGATCGGATATTGGCGCGTCTTGAGGATCCGGTCGATGTCGAGGCGTTTTCGAATCTGATGGAACACGCCCACCAGAGGGGCATGAGCGCTGCGGATTTTATCCGCGAAGTACCCGAGCGAACGTCGAGAAGGGCGATTCGGCGGCTGTGTTTGAAAGACAGAAAGCAAACGATGCGTACAAGATTATCCTCGATCGCCAGGAATCTGTGGGGGCGCCCGGCGGAGGATCCGGAATCGACTTACATTCAGTCACTCTACACACCCCGCGACCGGCGGCAGGCGCCGGGGCGGAACGGACAGAAACCCAGGCAATGATGCAGGAATACCGACAGGCGCTGCAGGTGCATATTCACGAACTGGAAGAACTGGTCGAGGCGATGCTTGTACACGCACGATCAGGTAATCAGGAGGCCAGGGAACGGCTGGTCCACGTGCATCGCGAGGTGATGAACAAGCGGCATCGCCTCAAAGATCTGTACAGGCAGGATGGCTGAAAGTCGGGTAACGTCAAGCGGAATATGGCAGGCCGGCTCCGGGAGATTTCCGGGAGTTGCGCCGCATGTTTCGCCTTTTTTTGATCCATGCGCACTGAAATGCGAATTCTCGCGGTAGACTACGGGCGCCGCCGCGTGGGGCTGGCGGTTTCCGATGAACTGGGACTGGCCGCGCGTGGGCTGCCGACGGTACGGGCGCATTCACGAAGTTCGGCCGTCAGCTCCGTGGCACGGGTGGCCTCGGACGTCGGGGCGGCTGCACTTCTGGTTGGTCTGCCGCTCAATATGGATGGCAGCAGAGGTCCCATGGCCAAAGCCGCGGAATCGTTCGCCGCTGCACTGAAACAAACGACGGGGCTGCCTGTTCGCCTCTGGGATGAGCGGCTTACCACGGTTGCCGCCCGGCGCACGATGCGGGAGACAGGTCTCAGGGATCGGAATAAAGAGGGAACACTGGATCGAATGGCGGCGGTCTTACTCCTGAACAACTATTTGCAGGCGCAGGATTCGGCGGAACCCTGATGCGAAACCAGGACGAACACAGCCTCGCGTCTAACGATTCAGGCGTCCGCCCGTCCCGGAGGCCAGTTGGCGTCCGGTCGGTGGTTGTTCGTTCAATAATCGCGCTCTTTGGCGCTGGCATTGCAGGCCTGTTGCTGGTGGTTCTCGCCTTGAACCGGCCCACGGGATCAGGCGCAAAGGATATCGTCATTCAGAAGGGGATGACGGTACTACAGATCGGAGAGTTGCTGCACAGGGAAGGCGTGATCAGAAGTCCGAGGCTTCTGGTCATGTTTTCCGTGTTCGATGGAACCAGCAGACGCCTCAAGGCTGGAATGCACCGGTTCCCCGAAAACCTCAGCACTTGGGAAGCTCTCAAAAAACTTGCCTTTTCCAGAGACGAGTTTCGGAGGGTGACCCTGCCTGAGGGCATGACCCTCGCCCGGACCCTCGCGGTCCTTGCCTCGGAACTGGACCTGGACCACAATAAGATGCGGCGGCTCGCATACGATCCGGGATATTGCCGCCGGTTGGGTGTGCCTGCGGACAACCTTGAAGGTTACCTGTTTCCCGAAACATATCAGATTCCGTTGACCAGGGATGAAGAGCAGGTCATCCGGATGCTGGTACGGCATTTCTTCACGGTTTTTGACAGTACAATGGCGGAACGAGCGCATCAGACCGGCCTGTCGGCGCATGAAGTCGTCACGCTCGCCTCGATTATAGAAGGGGAAGCGCTTCTGGACCGGGAACGCGCGACAATTTCGGCTGTGTACCACAACCGGTTAGAGGAAGGTATGTTCCTTCAGGCCGATCCGACGGTTCAATACGTCATCGAGGACGGACCCCGCAGGCTGTTTTACAGAGACTACAAGATTGACTCTCCCTACAACACTTATCGCCATCGAGGGCTGCCGCCGGGTCCCGTGATGAATCCGGGTGCCGCGTCGTTGAGGGCGGCGCTGTACCCGGAAGATGTTGATTATCTCTATTTTGTGGCGAAGGGAGACGGATCGCACGTGTTCAGCAGAACCGTCCGCGAACATGAAGAAGCGAAGCGAAGGACCAGATCGGCGAGGAGACGCAGCTGGCGGAGGTAGGGGACGCGTTGAAACCGGAAACCCAGAGAATGCGGTCGATACTGGATGGCTTGAACGAACAGCAGCGAGAGGCGGTGTGTGTTGTGGACCGCCCGGTTCTGGTGCTGGCGGGGGCCGGATCCGGAAAGACGCGTGTACTGACCCACCGGCTCGCGTACCTGATCGAGGTTTGCGGCGTCCATCCGGGCGCGATTCTGGCCATGACCTTCACCAACAAGGCTGCGGGTGAAATGAATGGCCGCGTGGAGAATCTGTTGAACCGCAATACCCGGGGCATGTGGCTGGGAACGTTCCACTCCCTGTGCGCGCGCATTTTGAGGAGGGAGTCGGGGGCTGCCGGTCTCGACTCCGATTTCTCCATTTACGACGCCGCCGACCAGCTTGCATTGATTCGACAGGTCATTCGAGATCAGGAGATCTCCGAGCGGCAGTTTCCGCCGCGGCAGGTTCGCGCGCGGATCAGTTCCGAGAAAAGCCGGATGGTCGATCCGGTTTCTTTCGCCAATCGTTCCGGCTCTTTCTACGAGCAGCAGGTCGCCCGGATCTACCGGCAGTACCAATCGGCCCTGCAACAGAACAACGCAGTGGATTTCGACGATCTCCTGATGATGACCGTGCAGGTTTTCACGGAGGATTCTGAGATCCTGGCGCGGTACCGGAACCGGTTTGAGCACTGCCTGATCGACGAGTACCAGGATACCAACCGGCCGCAGTATCTCTTTGCGCGACTGCTGGCGGAAGAACACGGCCGTATCTTCGTGGTTGGAGACGACGACCAGAGCATCTATGCCTGGCGCGGCGCGGATCTGGGAAACATCCTGAATTTCGAAAAGGATTTCCCGGACGCGTGCGTTGTCCGCCTCGAACAGAACTACAGGTCGTCACAGGTGATTCTCGACGCGGGAAACGCCGTGATTCGCAACAATCTAGGGCGGAAGGGGAAGGAACTCTGGACGAGTCGGGACCGCGGTGAACCGATTCAGCTGTTCCGATGCGCGGACGAAGTGGATGAAGCCCGGCGGATCGCTCGTGAATTGAAGCGTCTGCGAACGCTATATAGTTACGGTCAGATCGCCGTATTGTATCGTACGAACGCTCAGTCCCGGGCCCTGGAAGACGGTCTGCGATACGGGGCGATTCCCTATGTGATCGTAGGGGGGGTTCGATTCTACGAGCGACTGGAAGTCAAGGACGTGCTCGCTTACCTGAGGCTGATCGTGAATCCAAGCGATTCGATCAGTCTCTATCGAATCGTCAATACCCCGCGCCGCGGAATCGGCCAGTCCTCGCTCGAGAAACTGGATTCCTATGCGACGGGCGAGGGCATCGCACCCTTTGAGGCGCTGTCTCGCGCCGTCGACATTGAGGGCCTCACCGCTCGCGCGAGAAGTGCGATGGTCGAGTTTCATGGCCTGATCGAAGAATTCCGGAGCCGCCTGGAGGACGAGCCGGCCCACGTGCTGGCGGCGCACGTCGTCCAGGAAACGGGGTATCTGCAGACGCTGGAAGACCGCACACCGGCCGAGACCATCTCCCGCTCGGAGAATGTGCAGGAACTGCTGGCGGCCATCGAGGAATTCGCACAACGATCCGACAACCCTTCGCTGTCGGCATTTCTGAGGGAGGTCGCGCTGGTCACCGACGTGGATCAGTGGCGCGAAGAGGCCGATGCCGTGACGCTGATGACGCTGCATAGCGCCAAGGGACTCGAGTTTCGTGCGGTGTTTATTACGGGTCTGGAAGAAGGCTTGTTCCCTATCCTGAGGGATCAGGACGATCCGGTTGCCGAAGACGCGGCCGTGGAGGAGGAGCGGCGGCTGTTCTACGTGGGCGTCACGAGAGCGCGGGACCGGCTCCATCTGACCTGTACCGAACAGCGCCGGCGATACGGAGGAGCGACGGTCAATGCCGAGTCCAGATTCCTGCGGGAGATTCCGAATGGTCTGATCGTTCGAGGCGGAGCCGATTCAGTGGTTGTCCCAACATCGAAGTCCGCGAACAAACCGGGAGGCGGCGACCCTGACCCGATGGAAGCGGGCACCGCCGTCAGGGAGGTTTCGCCGGCATCCGGGCCGACGAACAGACCGAATGACGACGACCCGTTCCCCATGGAAGCCGGCGCCGCCGTTCTCCATCCAACCCTGGGACGGGGGCACATCGTGGATAGGTCCGGAAGCGGTCCGGATACCAAACTCACGGTATGCTTTCAGGACGGTTCAACGAAAAAGGTGGTCGTCCGATTCGCCGGTCTTCGGCCGGGATGACCTGAAGCCATCTGGACAGCCGGCACTTCGCCTTCATCGCCAGAATCCTCTTGATTTCGAGCCTGATTTGGCCCATATTACAATCACAGTGAAGAACGGATAAAACCTCAATCCATTTTCATGGGTTTTTTTGTGTCGGTAGCGCTGGAAGACGTCCGAAAGGTTGCGCAGCTCGCCCGGCTGAGGTTCGACAAGGCGGAAGAGGAACGGCTGGTTGCCGACCTGAATCAGATGCTTGATTATGCGGCTGCTCTCGAGAAACTGGACACGGCCGGCGTTGCACCGACGTCGCACGTACTGCCGGTCTGTAACGTGTTTCGTGAGGATGCACCCGTTGCGTCTCTGTCTCAGGCAGAGGCGCTGTCGAATGCGCCGAGTTCAGGCTACGGCCATTTCAGGGTTCCGAAAGTCATTGAATAGAATTCGGCGGCGGGATTTCAACACCGCCGTTTTTTATTGGGCACGTGGAGGAGCGGATGGTCAAGCGGAGGGATTACAGTGGCCCCAAATACATCGTCGTCGCCGGCGGCGTCATGAGCGGTGTTGGCAAGGGGCTTGCGACGGCGTCCATCGGAAAGATCCTGCAGCAGCACGGATACAAGGCAACGGGAATAAAGATCGATCCTTACCTCAATTACGACGCCGGAACCCTGCGTCCCACAGAGCACGGGGAGGTTTGGGTAACCGACGACGGCGGCGAAATCGATCTGGACCTTGGGAACTACGAAAGGTTCCTGGGTATCGACCTGCCACGAACGAACAACCTGACCACCGGGCAAATCTACCACACCGTGATCGAACGGGAGCGCCGGGGAGAATATCTGGGCAAGACGGTTCAGCCGATTCCTCATATTACCGATGAAATCAAACAGCGAATAACAGACTCGGCGAATGGATTCGATATTGCGCTGGTAGAGATTGGCGGTACGATCGGCGACGATGAAAATCGGCCTTTTTTATTTGCAATGAAGAGCCTCGAGCGGGAAGTCGGAGAAGAAAACGTCATCTACGTGCTGGTCACCTACCTTCCGGTTCCCGGTCACGTCGGGGAGATGAAGACCAAGCCCACTCAGCACGCGATCCGGTCATTGAGTGAGAACGGGATATTCGCGGATTTCATCATCTGCCGCGCCGTTGAGGCACTCGACGACGTACGAAAGCGAAAAATCGAGATTTCTGCGAATATCTCGGCAGACCGGATTATTTCCGCACCCGACGTCGACAGCATCTATCAGGTGCCGCTGGAATACGAAAAAGACCGATTGGGCGAGAAGATACTCGATGAGTTCGGCCTGTCTCCGAAAAAGACGCCGGACTGGGATCGCTGGTGTGAACTGCTGGAGATGATTCGTGCACCCAGGGAACGCGTACGCGTCGCCATGGTTGGAAAATACGTCGGAATCGGGGACTATGAGTTTCAGGATTCGTACATCTCCGTCAACCAGTCTCTTGAACACGCCGGCGCCCTGTCGGATACAAAGGTCGAAATCGACTGGATCGACACCAACCGCCTCGAACACCACGATGCCAACGAGGTGCTGGCCGGATATCACGGCATTATTGTCCCCGGTGCGTTTGGCGAAGGGGGCGCCGAGGGCGCCATCAATGCCGTCCGTTACGCCAGGGAGAATCAGGTTCCATACCTCGGGCTTTGTTACGGGCTGCAGATGGTTGTGGTAGAGTACTCACGTAACGTCGCCGGATTGAACGAAGCGAATTCCGTGGAGATGGATCCCGATACGCCCCACGCCGTAATCGACATTCAGTACGCGCAGCGACAGATTATCGAAGAAAACCGGTACGGCGGCACCATGAGGCTGGGAGGGTACGCTGCCGTATTGAGGCGGGAATCGCGTGTAATGGACCTCTACGAACGCACGGGACGACTGGAAGAGGATTCCTGGAGAGTCCAGCAGCTTTTTAAGCGTCCCGATCAGATGTTCAGGTGCGGTGTTATCCTGCCGAGCGAGAATGCAGTGGTTGAACGACATCGGCACCGTTATGAAGTTGCGCCGAAATACGTCGACCTGCTGGAGGAGCATGGGCTTGTGTTTTCAGGTTTTCACCGCAGGGAGGACGGTACCAAGCTGATGGAATTCGTGGAACTGCCCGAACACCCGTTTTTCATTGCGACCCAGGCACACCCGGAGTTCAAGTCCCGGTTGGAACGCCCGGCGCCCCTGTTTTATGGACTTGTCAATGCGGCCATTCGCCATTCCGAAGCGGGACACAAGGAATCCGTGCAGATCGAGCTGGAAACATGAAGCTGTGCCGGGGGTACCCGGTTTCGTACTCGATCGGGATATGCCTGTTTTTTTTCGTTTCCGCAGCCTGTTCGCCCTCGCCTGAGCCGTCGCCGCCAGACACGGCAATCCCCCGGCCTCCGGACCAGGAGGCGTGGGGATGGAACACGGTGGTTACCCGGAACGGCCGCAAACGCGCCGAAGTCGCGGCAGGACATTTCAGGAAATACGACCGGACATTGACAGCCCTGCTCGACAGCGGCGTGGCAGTTTCCTTCTATGACGGACCCGGGCTGAAGCAAGTGTCGGTGTTGACGGCGCGACAGGCGGAGATTCACGAAGAATCCGGGGATATGCTGGCAACTGGGCAGGTGGCTGTGGTCGCCACTAACGGAACGCGCCTGGAGACCGATACGTTACGCTGGAACCGCGACACGGATATGATTACGGGAAACGGGCGGATGAACCTCTGGAGACCCGACGGCGAGGAGTCCGGGGTTGGGTTCGAGGCATCTTCAGATCTTCGGTGGTGGAAAATGCGTCAGGTTTCAACGCGACTGGGCGGGGCGGATTCCCTCCGATAACAGTCCGTTGATAAAGTCGCTCTGCGGGCGAGGCCCAGCCATTGTGGCCGAAGACAAGGCGCGCAACCGAGTCCCATCCTTCGATTCGGCGAGGGTGCGCAACGCAGGATTCGACCGCAAGGGCCGGCCGCAGCCCGGATGGTCTTTTTCAACGGGCTGATAAACATCAGCTTATCTGCAATCGTCGCCTATCCTTCCTCTTGTATGTCCTTCTACCTGTATCTATTCTGGTGTTTCCTCGCGACGGTATCTCACGTTGACGCAACAGAGATGATCCGTGCCGACCGCAGCGAAACCATTCTGCGGGATGCGGGTGTTTTGCGGATTGAATCGGGTGGCGTTTCCTACCGGCACACGGAACGCGCGCTCAGCGTGACTGCGGATTCCGCGCGCATGTGGATTCCTGATGGCGTTTTATCACGAGCGAGATTCTTTGGCGGGGTTATATACCGGGATTCGACAAGAACGCTGGGCGCCGATGCCATGACATATCACCCGCGCAGCGAACTGGCTACATTCCACGGCGGGGTGAGGGTGATTGAAAGGGACCGACTGCTGTCTGCCCAGCGTGTGACGTACCGCAAGAAGGCAAACCTGTTGGAGGCCGATGGCGGGGCTACCCTGAATTACAGCCGGAAGCAGATTTCATTGCGCGCACCCGCAATGTTGTATCATGTGCTGGCGGATTCGGGTTCGGGTACGGGCGGCGTTCAGGCCGTACGGTCGCCTGAAACACGTGGAGATTCGCTTGCTGTTCGCTCGGATTCGATGCATTTCGCAAATCTGGGCAATCGCATACGGTTTTCGGGGCGAGTCCGCATGGACCACGCCGGAATGCGGGCGCAGGCACCACGTGGACGCTATTTCAGACGGACGGACCGGCTGGAACTGGAAGGCGGGACTTCTGCGGTCTGGATCCAAGACGATGAAGCACGGACTGACTCGGTCGCACTGAAAGCCGAACGGATGCACGTACATGGCGCTGGTGGCAATACGCTCGATAAGATCGTCCTCATTGGCGCCGCGAGGCTTCGGAAGGAAGCGGTTCAGCCGGATAATGACGACGCGCAGCTGGTACAGGCCGATTCGGTTGTTCTGGAGATGACAGACGGCCGGATCGCCGTCATCGATGCATCCGGGGAGGCTTCAACGATGCTGACCTCGCGTGACGGCGCCAGCGTGGACCTCAAGGGCAATCGAATCCGGATGGGCCTTCCGGAAGGGGACCTGGATAGCCTCACGGTTCATGGGGAGGGCAGCGGTGCATACGTTTCATCCGATGGCGCGGCCGTCAGTCAAATTTCCGGCGGCTCAATTGCGTTTGACTTCGAAGAGGGTGCCGTAATAGCGGTCCTGATCCGGGAGACTGCCCGGTGTGCCCACCGGTCTGAAACCGGGAAGACCGGAGACATCCGGCTCTCGGGCGATTCCGTGATACTGACGTTCGACGGGGACAGGCTCGCGAATGTCCAGGCGGACGGCGGGGTCCGGGGACGATACAAGCCGGCGGAATCCGGAGATGCGCCGTGATCCTGAACGCACGGAATCTGGTAAAGGCGTACCAGCGCCGGCCGGTGGTCGACGGCGTTTGCCTCGAGGTGAATCCCGGAGAGATCGTTGGCCTCCTGGGCCCCAATGGAGCCGGAAAAACGACCACCTTCCATCTGATTGTGGGTCTGATTCCGTGCAAGCGGGGTGAGATCTATCTCGGAGACGAGGAAATAACAGGTATGCCGATGTACGTTCGGGCACGGAAAGGCATCGGCTATCTGGCCCAGGAGCCCTCAGTATTCAGAAAACTGACCGTGAAGCAGAACATCCTCGCGGTGCTGGAAACACTTCAGTTGTCACGCGGGGAACTGGAGGCCCGACTGGAGTCGCTGCTTAAAGAATTGGGACTCTCGAATCTCGCGAATCGCAGAGCGGACGGGCTCTCGGGCGGCGAAGCACGTAGACTTGAGATTACACGTGCTCTGGCCAGACGTCCCCGTTTCCTCCTTCTGGATGAGCCCTTCGCCGGTATCGACCCGAAGGCCGTCGAAGATATCCAGGCCATAATTCGCGCGCTCAAGGACCGCCGGATCGGACTGCTCATTACCGATCACAACGTTCGCGAAACCCTGGCGATAACCGACAGATCCTACATTCTCTCCAGCGGACGTATTCTGACCTCCGGCAGCCCGACGGAACTGGCGGAGAATGCGGAAGTGCGGCGCGTATACCTTGGGGACAGATTTCGATTGGACTGACTGAAAATTGGGATTGTAACTCTGTCCCGTTTTCATTATTATTTTTAACGCGGTGAAGAGTCGGCCGAATAGATATTGATCGTACATCCATTTCTTTCCGTTGGAAATCTTGTATTCCAACACATTGATAATATACAGTTTAATTGCAACTCCCTGTACGAGATTGTCCGCAGGACAGTTATGCTCGTTCCCGTTTCGTACGTTTCTCCAGAGATCTCCAAAGGCATATGATTCAACTCACCCAAACCGTCTCCCTTCAACAGAAGCTGGCGCCCCAGCTCATACAGTCCTTGCGGCTGCTGCAAATGCCCTCGCTCGAACTGGAACAACTGATTCAGCAGGAACTACAGACCAATCCACTCCTGGAGGTTTCGGAAGAGACGGTTCGCGAAGACGAGGAATGGGATCTGGAGTCGGACGGGAGGGAATCGGTCGATACCGACGTCGAACGGAACGAAGCGGATGACGCGGACCCGCCGGAACTGGATTTCGGCGACGCAGCGATGGCCGACGGCCGGTTGAACGAGAATCAGTGGAACGAACTCCTAAACGATTCCGGGTACGCCGCGCCCCGGGCTGAATTTGACCCCAGTGCTGAAGAATGGGAGTACGACGGTCCCGGGCAGCAATCATTGGAAGCAGAACTCCGTGCCCAGCTCTCCCTTACCGATCTGGACGCCGCTGAGCAGAAGATCGGCGAGTACATCATTGGCAATATCGACGAAGACGGCTTTTTGCTGGCACAGGTCGAGGATATTGTCGCAATTCTCGGAGAAGAGCCGGATACGGTGGCGGGCATTCTTGAGGTTATTCAGACGTTCGATCCACCGGGTGTGGGTGCACGGGATCTACAGGAATGCCTGGCGATTCAGCTTCGTGAGCAGGGGCTGGCGGATTCTCTTGCGATGAATATCGTGCTCGACTATTGGGACGATCTGGTGAACCGCCGATACATTAAGATCAGCCGCTCGCTCGGTGTGGACCGCGCGGCGATTGCCCACGCCGAAGGTGTGATCTCAGGCCTCAACCCCAAACCGATGATTTACAGGGAAAGCCGTATCAATCACAACCTGGTTGTACCCGATCTCGAGGTGCAGAAGGTCGGCGACGAGTATGTTGTTTCGCTTATCGACCGCAATCTTCCTGCCCTGCGGGTCAGCCCGGCATACAGAACGCTGCTCAGCAAGTCGGGAAAGCCGGGTACTCAGGCCAGAAAGTTCGTCGTGGATCGGTTGAATTCCGCCCGATGGTTCATCAGCGCGATTAACCAGCGCCGCAATACAATGCTCAAGGTCATGCGGTGTATCGTCGATAGTCAGCGCGCGTTCTTCGACAAAGGAGTCGGCTTTCTCAAACCGATGGTGCTTCAGGAGGTCGCTGACCGGGTCGATATGCACGTTTCGACGATCAGCCGGGTGAGCAATGGTAAATACGTACAAACGCCGCACGGTGTTTTCGAGTTGAAATACTTCTTCGATGGTGGTCTGGCCCGCAATGACGGAGAAGACATCGCCGCAAGGAGCGTAAAGCAGAAGATCGCCAGATTGATTGCGGAAGAGAACACCAGAAAGCCGTTGAGTGATCAGAAGATTGCAGATTTGCTGAAAAACGAGGGCATCGCCATTGCACGCCGCACGGTAGCCAAATATCGTGATCAGTTGAAGATCAACCCTGCGAGATACAGGAAGTCAATTTGAAAGTGGCGTGAACGTAGGCTCGGCAGTAAAAAGAAACGGCGGAATCTTATGGACTGGCTTGTTTCCAATCTGATTCCGCCGGTTTTTTTGTGCGCGTGTGAGTTTGGCCCGGGCCGTGCTCCGGCAAACTACCCTCCGGATTGAACGGCGCTGATTTCGTCCTTTGAAATCTTCTGTACGCTCATCGGATTGAACGTCTGGCGTGTGCCCGAACGGAGTGCAACCTCGATTCTTCCTCCGGTCAAGACGAAAAACTGCAGCAGAAAACCCCCGCCCTGCATCGGCTCGACCTGATATTCCTCGGGGTCCAACCCGTCGATCCATACAGGAAGACATGCCCTGAAGCGGTCATCCGCACACACGGATTGCGGTAGCGCCATCACCAGCGTTCCCGGCGATTCGTCCAGGGTCTCACCTATGGTCCTTCTTATCCCCGCAAGATAGGGAATCACCTTCGCCGCGTAGTGGAAGTCGTCTTCGTCATCCCGCACGGGCGGCACGATACCCCATGTCATATGGTGGACGAATGGATTCCCGTGACCCTGGGCAAGCATGTGGTCCCGGGCGGCTTCGTCCACGGGATGGACGACCGCGACGTAGTCAAACCAGCCCTTTCCTCGAGCGGAGCTGTCCTCGGGCAATCCGGAAGGCACATTTATGTAGTCGTGCCCGTCGACCGGCGACGGATAGCACCGGGTGTCCCAGCCGGCGACGTATCCAATGCGTTTCAGTCGGCCGGAGAGGACGTGCGGGGGATCGACAAAAATGGCGGCATGATCCGGATTCGGCAGCAAAGGCACCCCGGCGTCGGAGATTCTTCGAGCGACGTCGAGCGCCTCCCCGAGGCGTTCGGGTGCATTGGGGATGTCGAGTTGATCGTTGAAATCATCCGGCAGAATGACGTTCCGGGCCATCTTGATCTCCTTCTGGACGAGGACGATCACGATCGATCACACGTATTGATTCCGAAGACAGGTCGGGCTGCGGGCGCTGAAGTGGAAAACATCAACCTTTACGCTGTAAAATCGCGTCGGGTCTTCGCGGTGTCAAGGGGAATTCGTTTTGGGAAGGAGAAATGGGATCGGTACAAGGGGTTCTCAGCCTTGCTGAAGCCGCTGCCGGCAAGGGGCGCAGCAATCTAGCGTGGACATTTCCCGTTTTGCGGCTGGGGCTCCGTCGGGAATTTTCGTCACTTATCGACCGCGAGCGATGTTTCAATTTCAAAACCTCTGCTGAAAATTGTATTCATCCACGAGTGTGTCCGATCGGATGATCCTGTGATACAACAGATTGATAAAAAATAACTTATGTCACAAAATCCTGATTGGCACAAGGATTGCATCGTCCGGTATACGTATAGGCGCCTGCGGAAGGAGAGACGTGTGAAACAGATGCTCGTGTTAGTGTTCGTGTTCCTGGTCATTGACCGGACGGGGCTGTGGGCGCAGGCGGTAGCAACGCCGGATACGCTTCGCTTCGGTCCTGTGCGCACGTGGACTTCCGTCCAGGATAGTGTCCATATCCGAAACACGGGTGACGCTGACGTAATCCTGATTTCCGGCGACGTGGACAATGCCGCCTTCCAGCTGCCGAGCGACCCGTTCTCCGATACAAGCGACACGCTGGCACCCGACCAGGCCCTGAATCTCCCCGTAATCTTTGAGCCGACTGACATTGGCGTGCTCACCGCAATCCTAACGGTCGGCACCAATGGGGGTTCTCTGAACGTGCATCTCACCGGCGAGGGCGTTCGCGAGGTGATCGTCATCCAGGAGATCCTCGCCGACCCGCCACCGGGTCTCGCCGGTGACGCCAATGGAGACGGGGTACGTGATACTTACCACGATGAATTCGTTGAACTCCTGAATATCGGATTGAGACCTGTCGACATCGGGGGGTGGCAATTAAGCGATGCAGGAGCGGCCGTGTCAAAGAGGTTTACGTTTCCGGAAGATACCCGGCTGAATCCGGGCGAACGCGCAGTCCTGTTTGGCGGCGGCAGTCCAACCGGTTTCCCGGGACCCGTGTTTGTCGACGACGGAAGGATCGGTGGTGGTCTGAGTAACACAAGCGACGCCGTTTTCCTGATAGATTCTAATGTACCGGATACGATGGCGACCGCCGCCTACGATACCCTGGCGGACCGGAACCAATCCCTGGTTCGCCATCCAGAGGGTCAGGGCCCCTTCGTTCTCCACAGCGCATTGCCGGGTGGCGGCGCGCTGTTTTCTCCGGGCCGGGGGCGTTCGGACATCCAACGCATTGAAGTTCTGCCCGCGGATACCACGGTGGAACTTGGAGCGACGATCCGGTTCGAAGCTCGTGCCGAATTCAACGATGGAAGCGAGTCCACGATGGACGAGGTGGTGGTCTGGCATACCACCAACGATGCGGTAATCAGCCTTTCAGGCGCTATCGGAACCGCCGTGGGCGTGGGTATTGCCGAGATTGCCGCCAGCGTGTCAGGAGCAATCTCTATTTCCGGCCGGATTGTGGTCAGAGATCACGCCCAGTCGAATGCAGGGGCGCCGCCCGTCGAACCGGCAGGAGCCCGAGTGGTGATCGATGAGGTATTGGCTGATCCGGCTCCCGGTGGGGGCGGGGATGCCAATCGGGACGGGGTGAGGGACGGCAAGGCCGACGAGTTCGTTGAAATATGGAATGTAGACTCGAAGCCCCTAAAGATAGGCGGATGGTGGCTGAGCGACGACGACGTCGGGCCAAGAGGGCGATTTCACTTCCCCGACGGGCTGACACTTGAACCGGGAATGCGTGCAGTGCTTTTTGGCGGGGGTAATCCACGAGATATCCCAGGACTCGTATTCGTAGATGACGGCAGTATCGGTAACGGATTGACCAATAAGGGGGATCTGGTATTGCTCGTCGACCCCGTCTCGGACGATACCGTGGCTGTCGCCGACTTCCGGGTAACAGGGGACCTGAACCGGTCCGTCGTGCGGTTCGCCGAGGGCGTGTACGTTCCGCATGCCGACTTGCCGGACGGCGAGGTGATTTCGCCGGGTCGGCCGCACCCGAAGCCTGCCGTACCCGTGGAATCGGCGGAAATCTCCCGGCCCGAGTTTCTGGATTCCCCACCATCGTGGTGCCGGGTAGGCGCGCTTTGCCGGTTCAAGCCCAGAATTCGCAATCTCGACGGCGGATTCGTGCATCTGGAAACCCGAGCACACGGCGTTGTATGGGACCGTTCTACGGGCGAGATTTCGTGGAGGCCGGAACGGGAAGGTCGATTTCGCTTCTGGCAGACCGCGGTGAGTGGTTCGGGCGAGAAGACAGTACGGCAATTCGATATATGGGTTGAACCCCGTCCACAGATCGCAATCGTCGAGATTCTGGCGGACCCGCCGGACGGCCTGAACGGTGACGCGAATGGAGATGGAACGCGTGACAGCCAGTCGGACGAGTTCGTCGAGATCCTGAATGAAGGGTCGGACGCGGTCTGGATTTCGGATTGGCGTTTGAGCGACGACGACGTTTCGGCACGAAGGCAGTTCAGGTTTCCCGGTTTCACCAGACTTCAACCCGGAGAACGCGCCGTTCTGTTTGGAGGCGGACAGTCAAAGGGCATCGATGGGCCGGTTTTCGTGGATGATGGCAGTATCGGTAACGGTTTGACCGACAAGTCTGATGTGATTCTGTTAATCGACTCCGCCTTGAACGATACGCTCGCCAGCGCCGTCTATACCGTAGAGGGAGATATCGACCAATCTCTGGTGTGGAATGGTTCCGCCTGGGTCCCTCACGAGACCCCTCCCGGTCGCGGGGTTTACTCCCCCGGATTGCCCTCCGAGATGGGTACTGTCATTGGAAAAGACGCCGATGACCGGCCCGGCTCCGGTCCCGACCATGGCGATGCGGAGTCGGATGGCGAGGGAGGTGGAGGCGGAACTTCGTCGGGTACAGTTCCGGCATCCGTGATAATCAGCGAAATTCTCGCGAATCCTGCCCCGGGGGCAACCGGCGACGTCAACGCCGACGGAGAACGCCACGGATATCAGGACGAATTCGTGGAACTGTGGAATGCCGGAACCGACACGGCCCGTCTCGACGGGTGCAGGCTTGGAGATGACGATACGCCAATGGGTCGCCTGTTCGAATTTCCTTCAGGTACGATGCTCCCGCCAGACGGGTTTCTGGTCCTTTTCGGTGGCGGATCCACTACAAACTTCCCCGAAAACGCTTTTGTGGATGACGGTCGGATCGGCGACGGGCTCTCGAATGCGGGCGACTCGATCGTGTTTCTATCGCCTGAGGGTGTGGACACGCTTGACATCATCGGCTATGACACGGCGCCCGGGGGCACCTCTCTGGTCCGCAGGGGGGACGCCAAGCTGCAAAGGCATGATCTTCTGCCCTATACAGGCTCGACTTCGCCCGGCCGTGCCGCGCCACTGCTGGTTGCCATCCGTGTCGTACCCGATACGCTGGACGTGCCATCGGGATCCGATCGCATCGTTACCGCAGAAGGTGTCTTCGATTCGGAAACCGTGACAGATGTCACCGGCGATTTGACGTGGAGCGTTGAAGATTCTGCTGTCGCACGGCTTGAAACGGCCGTGCGGGTAAGGGGGCTTGCTCCCGGGGAAACGGTCTTGCATGCACGGTACGGGCGTTTCACATCCAGCGCCGTCGTCCGGGTTCATCCGAAGCCTGTCGACGGCAACGCCGGCGGGGTGAAGCCTCCATCCAATCTTCCCCCGTTGTTCATCTCGCGCCCCGACACGCTGGCCATAACAGGTTTGGCATACACGTACACGCCCTCTGCTGAAGATCCCGAAAGCGACCCGGTGTCTATTTGGGTGCCGCGCCGCCCGGCATGGATGAATTGGAACGACATCGTTCTGGAGGGTTTGCCGGGACATACCGGCTCCTGGCCGGTTGTCGTCGCGGCCGCAGACCACAACGACACGACCGAACAGGCGTTCACCATACATGTCGTAACACCCCGGCTTGATCCGGCAGGCCGTCGGGACAGCGTTGCCTATGTGGGCGTAACCTGGCGGAAGTCACTGGATATCAGGAAGGGTATCCAGGCGCAGATAGACGGGGGACCCGTTCTCGACGCTTCGGGCGAATCTCTCGTGTGGCGCCCCGGCCCCGGAGACAAGGGGCGACGCACAATAACTGTTTCCATAAGCCGGAACGGCGTCGAAAGTCTGATCCTGACATTCATGATCACGGTACGGCCCCGGCCGATCATCCGCGTGGACGAAATTCTGGCCGATCCGATAACGGATGTCAATGGCGATGGCAAGCAGGAACGATACGGAGATCAATTCATCGAATTGTACAATGTCGCCGAGCACGCGGTGGATCTGTCTGGCTGGACGCTCGGTGACGACGACGGAAGTCCCTTTGAATTCCCTGGTGGCGCGGTCTTGAATGGCGGCGAGCGATTCATCCTCTTCGGCGGCGGAATCCGCTCGGGCAAAAGGGGATGTTTTTCCGCGGGAGGCCGAATAGGGAACGGGCTGGATACCGAGGACAGGATTCTGTTGATCGCACCTGCCGGGCCCGATACGCTGGTGGATGTGCGATATGTGAAGGGGCAGATCGGCGCCTCACTGGTACCGGACCCGCACACGCCCGGGAAATGGTTGCCTCACGACCGCGTTTCGCATCTGCCGTATTCGCCCGGGACGGCGACACCACTGGCGGACTCCGCCTTCTCAGACGCGTCGGGAATAACCACAGATGACGTGGATCCCCACCCGGAGTATCCATTTCCAAACCCTTTCAATGTTCACACGACCATCGGGTTTCGAAGCACCGGCGATCCGGCGGAGTTAACGGTTTACAATGTTCTCGGACAACCCGTCAGGCGGTTTTCGATTTCAGCGGTCGCGGGTTATCATCAACCGGTGTGGGACGGGCGCGACGATCTGGGTCGATCGGTAGGCACTGGCATATACCTGATTCGCCTGAGAAACGGACCCCGCGTCCGAACGATGCGCGTGGTGCTGGTTAAATGACCCGCGGAAGCTCCACGGGCAGCCGACGAGTGCTCTGTCCCGGAAATAAGTTGCCTAAATTCGACCGTCAAGTCGCCTGGCTCGCATCCTTCGACAGGCTCAGGAACCAGCGCCAGAGCGCAGGCGACCTGCGTAAGGTCGGCGAGCGAGGGGAACGTAGCGAGACAGGATGAATCGGCGGTCGAATGGTGAAGAATTTTTGGGACAGGACACCAGGTCCTAACACGGATTTCCGCGGGGTCCGGTGTGCGGAAAGGCCCGAATTTGTGCGTAAGAGTCCATTCTCGCGGTAACGGGGGCAATCGTCGTTAAGACTGTCTCGGAGAGAATGAGAACAATTGAGGAAAGGAGGTGAAACCATGGCCCAGCCGGAGATCACGTTCAGACACGGTTCCTGCAGCGCTTCCGTCTTCGAGAACGAATACAACCGCGGCAAGGATAGCTTCAACGTCCGTACCGTTTCGTTCCAGAGAAGCTACCGGGACAAGCAAGGCGAATGGCATCGTTCCAGCAGCCTGAGGGTGAACGACATTCCCAAAGCGATCCTGGTACTCAACAAGGCATATGAGTACCTGACATCCAACGGCAATACGGACGTCGAGGAAGAGTCAGAGAGCTGAATCGAGCTTCACCTTAGCGAGCGAAGAGGGACAGCCGGTATCATTCCGGGTGTCCCTCTTTCACGTTATTGCCGTTCTGCTGTTGTTTCGCTGGGAGACTTTTCGTATCTTCATCTGAACACGATTTCCGCGGATCTTTGCAAATCTGGAGTTCGTTCATGGAAGAATCGTCGATCGATGTAATAGAATCGTTGCGCCGTCTGACAGGCGAATTGCAGAATTTCGAGGAGATCGTCAAGCATATCAAGCCCCCGTCGGGTGAAATTCCCGAGTTAGAGGGAATCGAAATCTACGGAGAGACGATTCCGCTTGAGGGCCTGATCGGCGGTGATCATATCATATATGTCGACTTCAAGAGACGGTATGATCTGGAGGCACGGATACACAAGGCGGAGCAGGAAGGGCGTGGGACCGTAGCTGCGAATCTGAGGAGATGCGAGCGGATGGCCGGCGTCGCCCTCGTGGATGTTTCCGGACATCAGATAACAGATGCAATGCTGGCCGGAATGCTGCACGAGGCATTCCTGCTCGGCGCCACCTACGAGCTGGACCAGTTCGGTACGATCACCGAGAAACTGTTTGAAAATCTGAATACCCGGATCTACAATTCTTCCAGCGTCAGCAAATTCCTGACGATGATCTATGGAGAAATCAGCGAGGACGACACGTTCACTTTTCTTTCCGCCGCGCATCCCATCCCGGTTGTTTTCTCCAATCTGCAGGATCGGATTATGGACGTCAGCGAGGATCTCTTCGTGAATTTTCCTCCAATCGGCACCCTGCCATCACAGGAGGATATAGACCGGCAGGCGATCCAGAGTGTGCTTGGCTTCAAGAAAAAATACGAGATCAACGTGTGGACGCTTCAAGGATCCGGCGACGTCCTTTTGTTGTATACGGACGGACTGGCGGACCATCGCCGGGGCGACGAAGACTATTTCCCCGATCGGCTGGAGGACATTCTCCGCGGTGTCAAGGGGCTGTCGGCTCATGGAATATTCAAAGCCATAAAGGATGACGTGCTCGATTTCGGCCAGCCACTTGACGATATCAGTCTTGTCGTTATAAAAAAAACCTGATAGTGGACCCATCGGCCGCGGTCCGTCGAACCGCCGGCCTGACTCTGAAAACGGTGCAATTCCGCAGGAGGCAATGTTATGAAAATGTTCGTCAATTCCCGCTGGATCGACAAGGACGAAAAGGTCGAAGTGTTGAACCCGTACGATGGATCCGTTGTCGATACGGTGCCACGCGCCGACGGACGAGATGTGCAGGCTGCCCTCGCGACGGCGGCCAGGGGCGCGGAGGTGATGGCGGCGATGCCGGCTCACGAACGATACCGGATTCTGCATCGTGCAGCCGAGTTGATGGCGGAACGCCAGGAGGATTTCGGGCAGACCATTTCTGCCGAAGAGGGAAAGGTCATTTCCGAAGGGCGCGGCGAGGCCGCCCGGTCAATCGATACGATGACGCTATCGGCCGAAGAGGCAAAACGGCTCTACGGCGAGACGATTCCATTGGACGGCGCAACCGGTGCGGAGGGCAAATTCGGATTTACCGTTCATGTGCCATGCGGCGTTGTCGTTGCCATTACGCCTTTCAATTTTCCCTTGAATCTGGTGTGTCACAAGGTGGGACCTGCACTTGCGGCCGGAAATTCGGTGATTGTAAAACCGGCCACAGACACGCCCCTTTCAGCGTTGAAACTCGTGGAGGTTCTTCTGGATGCGGGCACGCCGGTCGAAGCCGTTCAGTGTATCACGGGGCCGGGAGGTGAACTCGGCGACCTGTTGTCTTCTGACTCCCGGGTGCGCAAGATCTCCTTCACCGGAAGCAGGGACGTCGGTGAACAGATCTGCAAAACAGCGGGGTTGAAAAAAGTAACGATGGAGCTTGGATCCAATTCGCCGTTAATCGTTATGCCCGACGCCGATCTGGAAAAGGTGGCTGCCGCGACGACCGCGACAGGGTTTGCAAACGCCGGGCAGGTTTGCATTTCCGCGCAGCGCGTCATGGTCAATAAGGACGTTTACGAGGACTTCATCGACGTACTCAAGCCTCAGGTGGAAGCACTGAAAATCGGCGATCAGCTGGATGAGTCGGTGTCCATGGGGCCGATGATCCGCGAAGGAGATGCCGAGCGGGTAGGCGCCTGGATTCGCGAGGCCAGAGAGGGCGGCGCAAGGGTAATCGTGGGCGGTGATCGGGACGGCACGTTGCACGCGCCTACGGTGGTGGCGGACGTCGACCCCAAGATGCGGATCTCATGCGACGAGCTCTTCGGTCCGGCCGTCGGACTGACACGGTTCGATACAATCGATGAGGCCATCGCCTCGGCCAACGACACCAATTACGGTCTGTCGGCCGCGTTATTCACGGAGAACCTGGACCACGCGATGCAATTCGTAAACAAGGTGCAGTCGGGGAATATTATGGTTAACTGGGGCCCTCAATGGCGTGCGGACCTGATGCCTTACGGTGGATTGAAAGATAGCGGGATGGGCAAGGAAGGACCAAAGTACGCGGTGGAGGAGATGACAGAGTTGAAGATGGTGGTATTCCATTAGCCTTGACGGGCGGGCGCACGAGACGCAAACCGCACGTCGATCGGGAAGCCTCGCGATACACGACCGCGGATGAAACGCGAAAACCGCCGGGACGTGGGCGGATGAAGGGTGGCCGACGGCGGTTCGTTCGTGAAAGCCAGGTTCAACGGATCAGGGACATTTCGTACACAAAAACAGCGGAGTGGCGTCTTTGGCGCTCCGCTTTTTGCATCTACTGTGGGACTGTCGTCCGGAATACCGGGTCTGCGAACTGCTGTACGGGCTGACCCAATGGTTGAAGATTCATCCGCGGTACCGGCCGGGGATCCTTTTTCACCCGTGCGGTGGTTCGGATTCCTCCTGGCCCGAGGATTCCAGCGGCTTGTGGAGTGCTTTCTTGATGAGTACACCCGCTTTGAAGTAGCTTTTCTTTCGTGCGGGCACGTAGACGATTTCACCTGTCCGGGGGTTTCGGGCGGCAGGCTTGGGCTTGGTGTTTTTTACGCCAAGTACTCCGAAACCACGAATCTCGATGCGGTCACCGGAAATGAGGCTCTCGCGCATAGCCTTGAAAAGCGTATCTACAACCTCGTAGGCGAGTTGCTTCTTGACGCCCAGCCGGTCGGAAATTTCGAGCGCCAGATCCTTTTTGGTTGTCGTCATTTTGTCCCTCCGTTTGGCCTGCTCGATCGAGCCGAAACATAATATAGACCCAAAGTGCTGATTGCCGCAAGAAAAAAATTTACTAGAAGTTACACGAATTTTCACCAACCCGGATCCGAAATTCAAGGCCGGGATATTTCCATAATCTATTGTTTTTAATGCATTTGTGTTTAAATTCGCCTATTTTATTGAATTTTAGACACTTACACGAATTATCTTCATACGCATTCTGAGTTTTCGGCGTCGCGCGAACACTGTATCCGGCTCGATCCGCTGCAGGGAACAGACGATCCCGATGCGGATATTTCGGCGTTGTTGCAGGTCGACGGCGGTGTGCGAAATGCATGGAAATCGCCATTGCGGGTGTTGACTCGCGATTGGACAGGCGGTGACGGTAAGGGCGATGAAGGGGCAGGTTGAACGCAACCGGGGCGGTATCGTCAACCTATGCGAAAAGGTCCGGGGTTCCCCGCTGATTTCTGAATACCCTGCTGTGTTTCGAAACTCAGCCGCGTCGTTGATCGTTAAGGGCCTCAATGAGCCGGTCGACATGGTCAAATCCGTTACAAATGTGGGTAGACACCCGGATCCAATGGGCGCCGTCAATGCGTTCCGCCGGCACGGTGATCCGATATCGCTCATAGAGGTCGAGGCTTTCGAATCCCGTGACGTGAAACGCCGAGATTGAACCGGACATGTCCGCCTTGGACGGTGTGAGAAGTCTTGCCCATCCAGTTGCCTTCATTCCTTCCCTCAGATAGGCCGCCAGTGTCCGGCCTCTACGTAGAATTCGACATTTACCGACCCGTTCCTGGAAGTCGACGGCTTCTCCGACTGCGGCAAAGGCGGCCTGGTCCCGGGTACCCCAGTTCTCGACTCCCCACATGAACGGTCGGTCGTTGATCCGGAGCATCCCGTCCCCGCCCCGTTTCGGACCCTCGCGGCTGTATCCCCAACTTACAATGACGTGATTCAATCGCTCCTGTGCGCGTGGCGACACGTAAAGAAACCCCGTACCCTTGGGCGCGCACAGCCACTTGTGGCAGTTGCCGCCGTAAAAGTCACATTCAAGGGAATCCAGGTCCAGCGGGATCATACCCGGCGCATGGGCACCGTCGACTGCGATCATCGCGCCACGCTGGTGGGCGAGGCGGGCCAACGCTCCGACTGGCGTTATCCGGCCGGTACGGGTAAAGATATGGCTACAAAGTACCAGACGGGTGCGAACGGTAAATTCAGATTCAAATGCATCCAGTATGGTCTCGGGATTGTCAGCCGTTGGAGGGATTCTGGCGCGCTTCACCACAACCCCGTGCCGTCGTTCCGCCTGATGAAGGCAATGGTCGATTGCACCGTATTCATGGTTTGAGGCCAGAATCTCATCACCGGGCCGCCAGTCCAAGCCGTTAACCACCATATTGATGGATGCGGTGACGTTGCAGGTGAATGCGATGTCCTCCGGCGGGGCGTTAATAAAGTCACCCAAACGGCGGCGGCTTTCGTCCACGGCGTCCGTATTTTTCACCCGATTCCGGATCGGGCTGCGTTCCACATCCTTCAGGATCGCGATCATCTTTTCGAAGACACGCCTGGGCTGCACGCCAACGGAGCCGGTATTGAGATAGATCTCATCGTCCGCGATCATAAAGGCTGTGCGAATCTTCTGCCAGTAGACTTCCTCGTCCGTGGAAGTCGGCCAGTTTGTGTCGCGCAAGTTCACCCAAACCTCCTGGAACGACGTTGAAGGAAATTGAGTCGCATGGGCCGGCGAAGACCGGGACGCCGAGCCGAGTGTTCCCGTTTATCCACAATTGTAATTTCCGGACTGGCTGTTTCCAAGTCCTTTGTGAACGATTCCGTCGCCCGCCATTATTCAACCTGCAATGCCAATCCGCATTGACGGGTCGACGCGAAATCGGTCGCGAAGTCACGAGACTCGACCTGCCGTAACCCGCCTTGACAGCTACATTTATCTTGTCTATATTATTCCGAGTTGTCACAAGCGTCTCCCGCTGGCAGGATGCCGGTGGGCGTTATTTTCTGTAAAGTTCGCATCGACAGGGAGTGTGCAATGGCGGACCCTTCGGACGCCGAACTGGTTCGACGCTGGAAAGACGAACCCGCGCCGCTGCTGCCGGTGTTGCACGCGTTCCATGATCGGGACGGATACGTCTCTGATGAAGCCATCCGGTCCATTTCTTCCGGGTTGAAAACACCACTTGCCGATTTATTCGGTACCGTGACGTTTTACCATCACATTTCCAGAACGCCCGGTGGACTCGATAGATTCCGCGTGTGCACCGGCCCGATATGCGTGCTCCGGGGGGCGCAGGAGATGTGCGACGCCCTGAACGGTGTCCCGATGGCGTGTGCGGGCAGGTGTGACGAACCGGTGCCGGTGATTCAGAACCACCGGGTTCTCGTGGGAACGCACGCCAGGCGCCTTCGGGAGGTCCCCACGCCGCTGCCGGCTGAAAACCCCGGCGGATTGGAGGAGTGCGTCTTTCGCCATATTCGCGCACCAAACCGTTCGAATCTCGAAGGGTATCACGCGACACGCGGGTACGAAGGCTTGGAGAGAGCAGTAACGCAGATGCGGCCGGCGGAGGTTGTGGAGCGGATTACTGCGAGCGGGCTGGCCGGCCGGGGAGGGGCCGGCTTCCCCACGGGCGAGAAGTGGAAGGGTGTCGCGGGAGCTGCTGGCGGTCCGAAAACGGTCGTCTGCAATGCCGACGAGGGAGAACCCGGCTGCTTCAAGGACAGGGCCCTGATGGACTACGATCCGCACGCGGTACTGGAGGGAATGGTCATCGCCGCGTTCGCGACCGGCGCCACGCGTGGGTTCATCTACCTGCGGTACGAGTATCCGCAAACGCTGAATATCCTCGAATGCGCCATCGAAGAAGCGGAGGCCGCCGGTCTGATTGGCGATGGCATCCTGGGGACGGATTTCAACTTTCAGATACATATCCGTCGCGGGGGAGGGGCCTATGTGTGCGGAGAGGAAGGGTCGTTGCTGAACAGCCTGGAGGGCAGGCATCCGTTTCCGAGAAACCGGCCGCCGTATCCGGTAACCCACGGGTTTGAGGACCGGCCCACGGCGGTGAATAACGTTGAAACGCTGGTGGCTGTACCTCAGATCATCCGAAAGGGCGCAGACTGGTACCGAAATCTTGGATTGAACGGCCAGTCGGGCACCAAAGTTATCAGTTTGTCGGGCGATATCGCGAATCCCGGCAATTACGAAGTCCCGTTCGGCTTGCCGCTGAGAACACTGCTTTACGATTGGGGCGGCGGCGCCCCTGACGGCCGGAACATCCAGGCGGTTACGATGGCGGGACTATCCGGCGGCTTTGTAGCGGGCGCCGCACTTGAAGCGACGCTGGACGAATCCAGCCTCCGCGGTTACGGGTCCTTTCTGGGCGCCGGGGGCATCATCGTCTTCGACGACAGCAGGGACATGGTGGAGGTTGCCCGCTGCGCGATGGCCTTTTTTGCGGACGAGTCGTGCGGCAAGTGTTTTCCGTGCCGCATCGGCACACGCCGGCTGGTCGAGCGGCTTGACGGCGATGGCGTCTCCGGGCAGGTCGGGCAATGGCGGGCAGAGGTACACGATATCGGCGAGACGATGATGGCGACCAGCGCGTGCGGCCTGGGTACGGCGGCGCCTCTGGTGACCGAGAGCCTGATTAAGTATTTTCCGGATCAGGTCGAGAGGCACGTGTTACAACAGGTGTCCGTTATGGTGCCGACGCCAACGTCCTTGTCCGGGAAGGCGGGGAGTGATGTCCAGAGAAAAAGATAGAGCCAATGCCGCCACGATGACCCTGGACGGCGAGACGGTCTCGTTCTCCGACGGGGAAACCGTTTTCGACGTTGCGCAGCGGCACTCGAAATCCGTGCCGACCCTGTGTTACGACGACCGGCTGAAGCCCTTCGGAAGTTGCCGCCTCTGCGTGGTCGACGTGGAAGGCGCCCGAACCCCCATGGCTTCCTGCACCACGCCTGCGACACACGGGATGGTCGTTCGTACGGAAACGGATGCGATACAGAAGTATCGAAAGGTGTTGCTGGAGATGGTGGCGTCGGAAAATCCCGAGATCGACGTGGACCCTCTCAGCGGATACGCTTCCCAGGAACTGAGCGCACTGGTGGATCGATACGGCGCACGGACCGGCCGGTTTGCGGGAACTCAGTCCGGACGCAGTAAGGAAGAGGACGACAATCCGTTTCTGCTGCGGGACTACGACAAGTGTATCTCCTGCTACCGTTGCGTGCGCGTATGTGCCGAGCAGGAGGGAGACGACGCCATCAGCGTGATGAACCGCGGCTTCGGTACGCAGATTGTAACCGAGTTCGACGGTCTGCTGAAAGATTCGTCCTGTACGTTCTGCGGGCAGTGCATTCAGACCTGCCCCACCGGCGCGCTCGCCGACAAAAAGGCTCTGCGCGGCGCCAGCGAACCGGGGAAGATCGAAAAAACGCGTACGATCTGCACGTATTGCGGGGTTGGGTGTTCCGTGGACCTGATGACTAAAGGGGAGAGAATCGTGGGTATCCAGCCCGCGATGGACGGTCCGGCAAACCATGGCGCGCTCTGTGTAAAAGGACAGTTTGCATTCGACTTCGTGCATCACCGAGATCGCCTGAAGGTTCCGCTTGTACGCCGGAGTGACGGCAGACTGCACGAAGCGAACTGGGATGAGGCACTGGATCGCGCGGCTCGCGGTTTCCTGGATGCTCGTGCGGAACACGGAAAGTACGGTGCGTATGGCGTGGCATCCGGCCGTGCACCGACAGAGGCCGCGTACCTGATGGGTAAATTCATCCGCGCCGGCTTCGGTACCAACTACATAGACAACTGCAGCCGTGCCTGACACGCCCCAACGGTTGCCGGTCTGGCAGCCACGGTCGGAAGGGGCGCGATGTCGAATCCGCTGGTCGATATGGACAAGCCCGACGTGTTCTTCTGCATCGGGACAAACATGACCGAGTGCCATCCGGTGGCGGCCACGCGACTGAAGAAAGCAATTCGGGGCGGTGCAAAGCTGATCGTCGCGGATCCGCGGCGCATACCGCTGGCGGAGATGGCGGATCTGTATCTTCCGTTGCGTGTGGGGTCGGATGTCGCTCTCCTGCTGGCAATGGCCCATGTCATTGCGCGGGAGGGTTTGATCGACAATGACTTTGTCAATAGCCGGACGGTGAAGTCTGAAGAATTCCGCGAGCACGTGAAGGAATATTCCCCGGAATGGGCCGAGCGGATTACGGGTGTACCGGCGAAGGATATCGAACTCGCCGCGATCTGGTTCGGTATGGCGGACCGCGGCGCGATCTACTATACGCTGGGAATAACCGAGCATATCTGCGGCGTTGACAATGTCCAGTGCCTGTGTAATCTCGCGCTGATGACGGGAAACGTGGGGCGAGAGGGTACCGGCATCAATCCGATGCGCGGCCAGAACAATATCCAGGGCGCGGGCGATTCGGGAGCCGTTCCGGACAAATTCCCCGGGTTCCAACCGTGCGACGATCAGGAGAACGCGGCGAAGTTCTCACGGCTGTACGGTAAGCGTCTGGAAGCTGAAAAGGGGATCACGAAGGTGGCGGCATTGAACCTGTGCGGAGACAGGATCCGCGCGATGCTGATCGACGGAGAGAACACGGTCGTGTCCGATCCGGACAGGGCGCATTGCACGCACGCATTGCAGAGCCTCGACCACCTGGTGGTGATTGACATTTTCCTGACCGAAACGGCCGAACTCGCCGACGTCGTGCTGCCGGCCACCGCCTGGGGAGAGACGGACGGCACGTGTACAAATACGGAGCGGCGCGTCCAGCGGCTGCGCGCCGCGGTCCCGCCCCCGGGAGAAGCCCGTCCTGACTGGTGGATCATCAGTGAGATGGCGAAACGCATGGGAACGCGCGGGTTCGAGTACGCCTCTGCTGAAGACGTGTTCAACGAATTGTGCAGTGTGTCTCCAATATACGCCGGACTGGATTGGGACCGGATAGAGCACGGCAAGTACCACTGGCCGGTCCCTGAGTTCGGACATCCAGGCACCCCCAGGTTGCACGAGGGCGAGTTCACAAACGGTCGGGGTATCTTCACGAAGCATCGTTATCGCAATCCGGCGGAGACGGTCAGCGACGACTTTCCGGTATGGCTGACAACCGGCCGACGGCTGCAGGCCTACCATACGCGGACTCAGACCGGACGGG
This sequence comes from Gemmatimonadota bacterium, assembly GCA_028877215.1. Taxonomy (GTDB): domain Bacteria; phylum Latescibacterota; class UBA2968; order UBA2968; genus JAAXHE01. Next base: position 299,342 of record JAPPFJ010000005.1, read on the forward strand.
CGGCAGGAATGGACTATTTTCTTTCCGAAGAGACGCTGGAGGTACACCCTTCGGACGTGTCCGCATGGGGTCTTACCGACGGCGGCTGGTGTCGGATGTCCAGCGCGCGAGGTTCCATCAAAATCAAGGTGAAGGCGACACGGCAGTCTCCACCGGGCACGGTGTTCGCAAGTTTTGGCTTTAACGACGTACCGGTGAATATCCTAACGGGATCGGGCTACGATCCGGTCACGGAGACAGCGGAATTGAAGGTATGCCCGGTTCGTATAGAAACAATTGTGCCCGAACCACATACATCCTGAGGATTAAAGTTGAATCCGGGGATTGCACAGCGCGTTGTTTCTAGGGTGGATGACGGCTGCCCGCCGCGTTCAACCCACGACGAACTCGCAGTTGAAGAACCCCTGGAAATCCGCGTTGCGGGGGATGCGGTAGCCGTTACCATGCGTTCCCCGGGAGAAGACGCGCGGCTGGCCGTGGGGTTTCTGTTCTCTGAAGGGATCATCGCGTCAGTCGAAGACGTGGGGCGGGTCTTTCACTGCGGACGGCCCGGGACCGAAGGATACGGTAACGCGATTGACGTACTTCCTGCGCCCGGACACAGTCTGGATATCGAACGGGTAAGCGCCAGCCGGCGCGGCACACTCACCACGTCGGCGTGTGGTGTCTGTGGTCGGCAGGACATTGCGGACCTGGTGGCGCGCTGTCCGGTGTTGCCGCCCGGGCCGAAAATTCCGATGGAACTGCTCATCGAGTCGATGGAACGGATGACCCGGATTCAGCCCACGTTTTCCCATACCGGCGGCGTACACGCCGCCGCCGCATTCGATCGGGACGGCCGTGCGCTTGTATGCTCCGAAGACGTTGGACGCCACAATGCAGTGGACAAGACCGTCGGCGCCCTGCTTCTCGACCGGCTGGTGGGAGCGTCTGCGGGAGCCGCCTTGCTGACCGTGAGCGGAAGAGCGAGTTTTGAAATCGTACAGAAAGCGGCAGTCGCGCGAATTCCCGTAGTCGCAAGCGTTTCCGCGGCCAGCTCACTGGCGGTGGATCTTGCATCCGACGTGGGTATTACCCTCGCGGGGTTCGTTCGGAGGAAGGGTTTCAACCTGTACGCGCACCCCGAACGTGTCGCGCAATAAGGAGCAGGCGATGCCTATTTTCGAGTTCATCTGCGGAAGTTGCCGTCATCCCTTCGAGACGCTGATTCAGGGCAGCCAGAAACCGAGTTGCCCGTCCTGCGGCAGCGGCGATCTCGAAAAGCAGCTATCGGTTTTCGCTGTAAACGGTGGCAGCGGTCAAACCGATGCGAGTACGCTGCCGGGACCGTGCGGAACCTGCGGAGACCCCAGAGGCCCCGGCGCCTGTTCACTGAATTAGCCTCAATTTGAGGGAAACAGCGCCGTGGCGCCGCGCCGCAGACTTCCGAAACTGACGCAGGGATCGACCGAGGGGATGATTTCTTCCGTCTACGTCCAGTGACCCGAAGCATCCCGGGTATCCTACGTCGAATCGCCTGAATTAACTCGCGTCTATTCGATTTAACGTCACCGTAAAACGACGAATCAAGATTGGGCTTTGGATCCCGGATCAGGAAACCGGGATCTTTTTTTATGTCCTTGAAATCGAAGCAATATTCGAAATAAGTCGTTCTTCTTCAGGGTTTACGGCGACATGAAGGTTGTGAGGATTGCATTTGTGCATTCAGCCATTCCGGGCTATCTTTGGCGGCGTTGGTCCATTGTTGCGTCACCACCGTGCGAACGGCCCTCAGCGCGATTTTTGTGCCGTTCCGAACGAACAGGAATGGTCGCCGGCCTGCCAGGCTGCCGGAGCATCGGAGCGTATTCCGCATGGGCGGCATTTTCTCAAGATCCTACCGCCGCATTCAGAAATCCATAACCGAGGACCGTTGTGTGATTCTGGATGGCGGTGTCGCAACTGAATTGGATCGGATAGGCCTTCAGGATCACGCCATAAGCGATCACAGCCTCTGGGGCACCTGGGCACTGTACCATGAACCCTATAAGGTGCTGGATGTACACCGGCGATTTGTAAAGGTCGGCTGCGACGTGATTTCAACCAATACCTGGGGAATTCTCGAGGGGTCGGAGATAGGCGGGCGCGGGTGGACGGCGGACGAGGGGATATCGCATTGGATGGATGTGGCCCGACGCGGCATCGAATTGGCTCGCCAGGCGAATCAGGAGTTGGGACGGCAAGACGAATGCGCGGTGGCCTTCAGCGTGAACGGAGACATCGATTCGCCTCAGCGGCTGGAGCGTCTGCAACTGCTGGCAAGGGTATTCGCGGACGAACCGCCCGACCTTGTTTTGATGGAGACAATGTCAATCGTCCGGGACGAGCTCACGCTTCCGGCGATTGAAATGATGATTCAGACAGGTATTCCGGTGTGGCTGAGCTTCCGGCGCTGCCGACAGGGTCTGTGCGGGGTACACGGACAGCATTGGGGCGGTCCGGAAGGAGATTATTTCGGCAGACTGGCCGGCCGGTTCCAGCGGATGGGGATTGACGCCCTGTTGATCAACTGTCTGCCGATAGAACACGTACCCGGGATGATCTCGTGGCTGAGGGACTTTACTGATCTTCCACTGGGCATATACCCGAATCTTGGTCGTTACCTGGATCCCGGTTGGAAATTCGACACATCGGTCGGGCCCCGGCGCTTTGCAATGCTGGCCGAGGCCTGGCGTGAAGAAGGGGCGAAGATCGTCGGCGGGTGCTGCGGCGTCACGCCGGATCACATTGCCGAAGCCAGGAAGGCGCTGGCGTGTACGGAGGCGGGCCGAAAGCGGGTCCAGCCGCACGCCTTCGCGCCGGCAGGGATTCGCCATGATGATGCCGTCGTACCGCATCCATGGGTAGACGAGAGCAACAGGACACTCTTTCCGCTGCCTTTTCCCGAGATTGTGTGCGATCCGGGCGTGTTCGCTCCCACGCAGGGCAGCTTTCTGATCTGGAAGCACCTGTTTCGAACGCGTGCCGGTCAGGGTAAACGCTGTCTGGACGTGGGGTGCGGCACCGGAATCCTGTCCGTGCAGCTCGCGTTGAACGGAGCGGAACAGGTTGTGGCCATCGACGTCCAGAAGGAAGCGGTGGGCAATACAATGACGAACGCGTTTCGAAACGGCGTGGCCGACCGCATTTCCGGAAGGGTACTGGACCTCTATACCTATATTCCCGAAGAGAAATACGACCTGGTAATCGGCAGCCTGTATCAGATGCCGGTGGATCCCATGAAACAGACGGCCGGGCACCGTCCCGCCGATTTCTGGGGCAGGAACCTGTTCGATCATCTGCTCTCTCTCCTTCCGGAGATGCTGGCCGATGGAGGCGTGGCCTATCTGATGCAGATTTCGGCATTGAGTCAGATTCGGACCTCAGAGTTGATTTCGGCTGCGGGGCTGGAGGCGAAGCTCCTCGACTTCAGCTTTTTTCACTTCAGCCCGACATTCGAAGAAAATACCGACCAGATCCGGCGGGTCGCCGAGTTATCCGATGCCTTCCACCTCAATTTCGGTCGGGACAACGTGATGGTGATGTACCTGCTGGAGATCGGTCCTGGTGGAAGCAATCCCTAGTGTTCTGTCCCGAAAATAAGTTGCCTGAATTCGACCGCCGAGTCGCCTGTCTCGCAAGGCGCCTGAGCGCAGCCGACCTGCGTATGGTCGGCAAGCGAGGGGAACGTAGCGAGACGGGATGAATCGCCGGTCGAATGGTGAGGAATTTTTGGGACAGGACACTGGATCGTCTTGTTCACGCCTCGCGAGAGACTGCAATATGCCCGATGGTTTCCTCAAGGGACGCGCCGCAGTTGTCACGGGCGGCGCGAGCGGACTGGGCAGGGCCATCGCAATGCGTCTTGCGGGAAGCGGCGCCGACGTCTGTATCATGTCCCTGAGCAGCCGTCGCGTGAAGCGGGTGGAGAGCGAGGTGAAATACTTCGCCGCCGTCGACGAGATCGAGGCGACCCGGCTGGACATCGAGGAAACAGGCGTTCGTTGCGTCGCCCTGGACGGAGACGTGTGTTCTTCAGCGGACGTGGAGGAGATGGTCGGCCTGGCCGTGCGGACCTTCGGCAGGTTGGATGTTCTGGTGAACAACGCCGCCACAAACGTAATCCATCCGATTCTCAACCACGACGACCAATCGTGGAGGCGGGTCGTTGACGTCAACCTGTTCGGACCCTACCTGTGTACCCGGCACGCGCTGCCGCATATGATTGAAAACGGTTGGGGACGGATCGTATCGATCGGCTCCACAAACGCACACGTCGGCACGCCCGACTACAGTGCGTACGCGGCGTCCAAGCACGGTTTGTTGGGACTCAACAGGTCTCTTGCGCTGGAAGTGGCTCCTCACGGCATCACAGCCAATACGGTCAGCCCTGCTGCAATTGAGACCCCGTCAGGTGAGATGCATCTGCAGAGGTGGGCGGACGACCAGGGTCTTTCCCTTGAAGCCATGCGCAAGGAGGTCATGAAATCCTATCCTCAGGGGAGATTCCTGCGCCCGGAAGAAATCGCCGATCTGGTTGTCTTCCTGTGCCGGGATGAAGCGCGGGGAATCAACGGGGAGGACATAAGCGTGACAACGGGTGCGATGTACTAGCCGCCCGCTGAAGAAGCCCATCCGGGCGACGGACGGAGGGGTAGCGGAACACGCCCGAGGTACTGCCTTGCCCCGGTATTCGGACAATTGGAGGTATTAATGAATCTTGGGCTTAAAGGCCGCCGGGCGCTGGTGACAGGCGCGAGCAAGGGAATTGGAAAGGCAATTGCATTCGAACTCGCAGGAGAGGGCGCGGCTCTCGCGATCTGCGCCCGCGGCGCGGGCGTACTTGAAGAAACGGCGGCGGCGCTCAGGGAGAAGACCTGCGTGGACGTATTCGCCCGTACTGCCGACGTCACGGACGGCAAGCAGGTCCAGTCGTTCGTGGAACAGGCCGCCGCGGCGCTGGGTGGCCTGGATATTCTGATAAACAACGCCGGCAGCGCGCTTCCCGGTACGTTCGAAGAGGTGGACGAGGTTCGCTGGCGCGCGGACCTCGATGTGAAGCTGTTCGCTGCCATGCGTTGCGTGCGTTCCGCGCTGCCTTATCTGAAACAGAGCACCCAGGCCCGGATTATCAACATCAATTCCATAGTCGGACGTCAGATCGCGCCGGAGTACATCGCCAACAGCACAGACCGGGCGGCATGCCTGGCGTTCAGCAAGGGTCTCGCGGACAACCTGGCGCCATACGGTGTCCTTGTCAACAGCGTGAATCCCGGCAACGTGAAGAGTCAGGCCTGGGGAAGCACGTTGGACTATTTCGCGCCGGACGCGGAACTGGAGGAATATTACGAACAGGCCGGCCGGGAGACACCGCTGGGCAGGGTGGGGGAAGCCGTCGAGATCGCGGCCGTCGTGACTTTCCTGGCAAGCAAACGGGCAAGCTACATTACCGGAGCATCTATAGACGTCGACGGCGGGCTGGTGAGGTATATTTAGGTGACTCCTGGGTACCCGCCTGTAGCGGCGCCCGAATCGGTACCGCAACTGGTAGCTCGCGCTCGCGAGGGTACGAATATTGTCCAATCCTCGATTCGAGAAATCCTCGCCCGTCCCCGGTCTGGGGCTGGAAGGCTACGCCGATGAGATTACCCTTCCGGCCGGAGCGGATGTCGCTTTCAAACTGGGCGGTCCTCCGGGTACCGTCGAGGTAAATCTTTCGCGGCTGATTCACGGCGATCCGAATCCTGACGGTCCGGGTTACCGGGAGGAACGCGTTTCATGGGGGCAGCCTGAACGGATCGAGGTTTCCGATCAGGCAACGGATTATGGTTCGTACGTAGAAATTCCCCACTCCGATACGTTGAATCCGTCAGTCGCGTTTACCGTGGGGCTCTGGTTTCAGCCATCGCTGGGCGGCGGCGGATGGCGGGCTCTCGCCGTGAAGTGGGCGCGCGACAACCTGGGCTACGGGATTTTCTTCGCCGGCGAGCGGTTTCTGACGGCAGCCGTTTCTCACGACGGGAGGACGGCGCACTGGGCAACTGCCAGAGAGAACATTCACGTTGGCAACTGGCAGTTCGTGGCGTTCTCGTACCGTCCCGATCCGGGCGAAATTCGTCTCTACCAGCAGGTAGGAGATACGGCAGGTGTGATCGAAACACGATCGTCCCGCGACACCGTGAGTCTTTCGTCGAAAAGTGTCGGGAAAGGTCCCGTGTTCGCGGGCAACGCGCCGTTGCTGTTCGGGGCCTGTCAGGACCCCGATCGTAGCGGCAGCCACTGGGCTCATTTCACGGGAAAGATCGCGCACCCCGTGATTTTCGGAGCCGCGCTCGACGGCGAAGCGGTCCAGGCGCTTGCAGACGGTCAGGACCCGCTGTCACTCGGCCCCGTTATCGGATGCTGGCATCTCGGCCTGGAGGTGTCCGGCCCCCGGGTCGTCGATCTGTCTGACAACATGAACCATGGGCTTGCCGTCAATGCGCCAGGGCGTGCGGTGACGGGGCCCTTCTGGACGGGAATGCCGTCCAGGCTCTATACGGATCAGCCTGACGATTACAACGCGATTTACCTGCACGAAGACGACCTGGAAGATGCAGGGTGGCCGACGTCTTTTTCGGTTGCGGTACCGCCCGACGCGAGATCCGGCATATATACCCTGCGCGCCCGGACCGATTCGGACACGCTGTTCGTGCCGTTTGTCGTGACGTCAAAGACGCCGCGGTCCGATATGGCCTTCCTGATTCCCACGCTCACGTGGCAGGCATACGGAAGCAACCGCGCCGCGTACAGCTATACTGAAGACGGCGTCCTGGACCGTACGCTGTGCACGTACGACGTACACAGCGACGGGTCGATGGTTCACTATTATTCGCGCCTTCAACCGACGCGGGGATGGAATCCCGGCGCGGGGTTTCAGAATTGGGGCGCGCACAACATTACGGCGAACCTCTACCTGATCGACTGGCTGGAGGCGATGGCGTACGAATACGAGGTATTGGCGGACGAAGACCTTCACCGCGGGGGCGCCGGCCTGCTTTGCGGATACCGATGTGTGGTCATGGGCAGCCATCCCGAATACCACACCGAAGCCATGGTCGACAGCCTGTCGGCGTATGTTCGAAACGGGGGCCGCCTCGTCTATTTGGGCGGCAACGGCCTCTACTGGGTGATGTCCATCGACCCCCGGCGGCCGTACCTTCTTGAACTTCGCCGGGGCGGAGAAGGGGACTACGGACCGACGTACGATCCCGCGCCCGGGGAGTCCCAACACAGCACCACACTGGAACTCGGAGGCCTATGGGCAAGGCGTGGGCGTCCGCCGCGCCGGACGGTCGGAGTGGAACACGCGTCGAACGCCTGGATCGAAGCCGATGAAAAACGAGGATTCCGGAGGCTTCCGTCGAGCATGGACGTCAGATACGCATGGGTGTTCGACGGCGTCGGGAAAGACGAGGTTATCGGAGACTTCGGTCTGAATCTGGGCAGCGCGGCGGGGTTTGAAATGGATGCCGTGCAGTCCTGGGCGTGGGACCGGTTCACGCCTGAGCCCGTCGTACTTGCCCGGGCGGCGCATCCCGACTTTATCCCCGCCCGGCGCACGCACGTCTCGCCTGCCGCCGACCTGGCAATCATGGACTTTGCCGGGGGAGGCGCGGTATTTTCCGCTGGATCCGTAACCTGGACGGGCAGCCTCTCCCACAACGGATACGCGAATAACGTCTCGACGATCACCCGTAACGTGATTCGCCGGTTTCTGGATACGCCCGACGGCCAGACCGTGCTGGAAGATCCCGGTCCAACGTCACCGGTTAGGGAATGATTTCATTGATCAGCCGTGGATAAACGAAAGACTCATCCCGATGAACGAAAGTGCACCGAAAAACACCAGGGGCCTGTTGCAGCGGCTTGACGAAGACGCGGTGATATGCGCCGAGGGGTACCTGTTTGAACTCGAGCGCCGGGGGTATCTGCAGGCGGGGCCATACGTGCCGGAGGTCGTACTCGAGCATCCCGATGTCGTGGCCGGGCTGCATCGCGAATTCTGGCGGGCCGGCACCGACGTGATCGAGGCGTTTACATACTACGGGCACCGCGAAAAACTGCGCATCATCGGCAGGGAACACCTTCTGGAGCCGCTGCAGAAGAACGCGTTGTCAATCGCGCAGTCGGTCGCTGCCTCCGTCGAGGGAGAACGCCCGCTGGTTGCCGGCAACATCTGCAATACCAATATTTGGGATCCGGCCGATCGCGAAACCGATGCGCAGGTTACAGCGATGTTCGACGAGCAGGTGGCCTGGGCGGCCGAGGCGGGCGTGGATTTCATGATCGCCGAGACATTTTCCTTTTTCGGGGAGGCTGCGCTGGCGCTGGCGTCCATCAGACGCGCCGGCATGCCGGCAGTCGTCACCTTTGCACACCATCGCGAGGAAGGATTGAGGGACGGCATCCGGCTGGATGAGGCCGCAATTCGGCTTGAACAGGCAGGCGCTGACGTCGTGGGGGTGAATTGTACCAGGGGACCGCGGACCATGCTGCCCGACGTTGAACGCATCCGGCGTTCGGTGTCCTGCCACGTGGCGGCATTGCCGGTACCGTATCGCACGACAGATGAGCAACCGACGTTTCAGTCGCTCGGGGAAACGGACTCTCACAGCTCGCCGGAGGGACGTTCTTTTCCCACGGCGCTGGATCCCTTTACATGCCACAGGTATGAGATGGCCGTGTTTGCTCGTAAGGCGTTCGAAATGGGCGTGCGGTACCTCGGCGTCTGCTGCGGAGCAGGGCCACACCACGTCAGATCGATCGCGGAAGCGTTGGGTCGGCGTCCGCCGGCCAGCAGGTATTCTCCGGATATGTCCAGGCACTACGCGCTGGGCAGCGATGCCCGGCTCAGGCGTCACAACCAGGAGTTCGTGGACAAGCTGTGAGGAGCCCGGCGGCCGGTTCCAGCCCGTAATGGCGTGATTTTCCGGACGACGCAGCGAATCCGGGAATCGACCAGGAGCCCGAGAGTCCATGCGATCCTGTGCGGCCGCAATCGCGGAAACTCTGCATGAAGGCGGGGTACGGTACGTATTCGGCCACCCCGGCGGCGAGGTCGTGGACATGATCGAGGCGCTGGAGAAGGCCGGGATCCGATTCATACTGACCGGCCATGAGGCCGCCGCCGCCTTTATGGCCAGCACCGTCGGGCGCCTCACAGGGACGCCTGGCGTCTGTCTGGCGACGCTTGGCCCGGGCGCCTGCAATCTGGTGCTGGGCGTCGGCGCCGCGTACCTCGACAGAGACCCGATATTGGCCATATCCGCGCGCAGCCCGGTATCCCGGTCCGCGGTCAGTCAGAAGCAGAATCTGTCGCTCAATGAATTGTTCGGTCCCGTCTGCAAATGGTCGGTCGAACTGTCGAAAACAGGCGTTGGGGAAACGATAACGTCCGCTTTGAGGGTCTCGGCCGCCGCGCCGGCCGGGCCGGTATTCCTCACGATACCGAATGACGTCGCCGTGGACCTCGCGTCCCGTGGCAAGGGAGCGTCCGCGCCGGACCTGACCAGCGCGTGCCGCGGGAGTCTCGACGCGATAGCGGCGGCATTGAACAGGGCTGAACGTCCTGTGGGCATTGTGGGCGTCGCGCTTGACGCCGCGCGGGATTCCGCTGCGGTGCGCCGGTTTTTTACCGGGTCGCAGATTCCCTACGTCGTGCTGCCGCAGGCGAAGGGTATCGCCGATGAGTTCGGTCCGGGGTATCTGGGCACGGTGGCGTCTGCGGCGGGAGACGCTGTTCTCGTGAATCTGATCAGGAGGAGCGATTGCCTTCTGGGGGTGGGTTTCGATCCGGTTGAATCCGCCCAGGACTGGCATCTTCGTCAGCCGGTTTACTCTCTGGCAGGCTGCTCGATAGCGTTTGGCGACTTCATGCCGGCTTCCGAGTGTGTGGGCGACGTCACAATTCTGCTGGATCGCCTGCTCGAAGCATATAAGACGCGCGCTTCCTGGACGGCGGCCGACTTCCGCGGCGCGAGGCAGGGTGTCGCGGATGCGATCTGTCCAGGCACGGGTGCCGCCGCCAATGGGCTTTCCCCGTTCCATCTGGTGCGTGAGTTACACGAAACGCTGCCCGGTGAGACCATTCTTTCCGTCGACGTCGGCGCGCACAAGATGCTGGTTTCGCAGGTCTGGCGGGCGACTTCGCCGGGGACGTTCCTGACGTCAAACGGCCTTTCCGCGATGGGGTACGGTCTGCCGTCGGCGCTGGCGGCGGCGCTCATACGGCCCGGCCGGCCGGTGGCGGGCGTATTCGGCGACGCCGGTTTCGCAATGATGGTCCAGGAACTGGAAACCGCGCGTCGGCTTGGGCTACGTCCGTTGCTGATGGTGATGTGCGACCGGTCCCTGGCAATTGTGAAGGTCGCCCAGGCCATGCGTAACATCCCGTATCGCGGCGTGGATTTCCTGCCGGTGGATTGGGCGAGGGTGGCTGAAGGCTTTGGTGCAAGGGGTGTGACCGTGACGACACTGGAGGAAATGCGGCGGACCGGAGAGGCCTGGCTGGAGAAGCCGGAGTTGACGGTCGTGGCTGCCCGGGTGGACGAGGAGCTATATACCGGAATGGAATACTAGTATTTTTGGCGCCGGAGCGCCGGAGACGTAAATGTGAGGCAACCGTGCGGATACCCGAACACACGACATATCTGATTATCGGCGCCGGGGTTCACGGTCTGAGTACCGGCTATCACCTGGCGCGGGCGTTGAAGCGCCGGCGCAGAGCTTCCCGGTCCGATGTGCTGATCGTGGACAAGAAGGGGGTGGCTGCGGGGGCTTCCGGCATCGCCTGCGGCGTCATCCGCAATAACTATTTCCAACCGGCCATGCGCGAACTGATGGCGCACAGCGTCGACATTTGGGAGACCGATCCGGAGGCGTTCAGCTACCATCCCGTGGGCTACATGCAGATCAGCCCCGAGTCCATGCATGAGGACGTTGCCAGCATCGCACAACAGCAGCGCGAAATCGGTTACGAATCGGAGTTTATAGAGGGTGACGCAGACTGCCTGAAATATATGCGGCATTTGTTTCACGACTGGCAGGCGAAGGGAATTACGTCTGTTCTCCATGAAAAGCGAGGGGGGTACGCCAACAACCGTGCGTCGATGACGGGCCTGGCCGCCAAGGCCGGGAGCGAAGGGGTCAGGATTCTGGAAGGCGTCGAGGTAACCGGATTCCGGTTCGATGGCGGGGCGGTCTCGGCCGTGGAAACGGATCGCGGCGTAATCCGGGCGGACGAAGTCGTGATCGCCGCGGGGCCGTGGGCAAAGCTGCTCTGGGACATGCTGGATCTGCCGGAGTCGGTGACCATCAAGGGTTCTGACGGGGCATTGCACCACGATATACCGATGTGGAGTTACTGGTGTCTGCAGGAAGGTACGCTCGGCGTCAACCCCGATTTTCTCAAGACCAACGACGGCAGGATGCCTCCGGTGATTCATCTGGACACGGACGCGCCTCTGTATTCGGACGTAGACGGTTCGTTGATTACCGATCGCCTTTGGGGCATCTACTACAAACCCGATTTCCACTTCGGGGGTGTTCAGGGCGGGGCAATGCCCTACCGGGTGGAACGACCTCCGGACGACGTGGCGGTGGACCCCTATGGACCGGAATCCCCCGATTTCATCGTGGGAGAGCAGTTCGCCCATCAGTGGTGTTCCGCGCTGGCATTCTGTCACAAGCGGTTTGAAGGAAAGTCATCGCTCTTCAAGAAAGAGCCGTCCGGAGGCATTGGCGCGTTTACACCCGACAGTTTCCCGGTATTCGACCGGTTTCACCAGAACTGCTACGTCATTGCGGACTCGAATCACGGATACAAAATGATCGGGGTGGGCAAGCTGGTGGCCGGGGAACTCCTCGGCGAGTCCACGCGTCTGCTGGCGCCGTTCCGCTTTTCCCGCTATGCCGAGGGAAGGCTCCATCCGGTATCCAACAGTCCGTTCCCCTGGAGTTGAGCATTCACCGGTCCCGTCCGGACACGATCATTTCGCGCAGCGTACCCGGTGTGTTGACCGGTCAGTCATTGAGGGCAACATCCCGGTGAAAAGATCTTCGGTAAAACCCTGTTCCTGCATGTCACGGTCGTAAAGCGCATTTCCCGGGACGGCAGACGGAAAGTTCAATGATGTCTCGACCCGACGTTCGGCGCCGGATGCGTATCAGGCATACGGACTGGGGCGACGCCGTGCGTATCGACCTCAATCAGCTGGGTTCGCGACTGCCCGCACACGGGATCCAGGGCGCAACATGGTCCGAGGAGGCCGGCGAGGCATTGCGCGATGCATGGGCCGAATCCCAGAACGTGGCGCTTTGTGACACATTGACGGATGTCGCCGCCCGTCTCGGCGGGAATTTCGATTCCTTTGCCGAGTGGACGGTCTTGCACAACAGGCGGTACGACGGCACCCATATGCGTAGTGAACGGCGGGCGCGGTTCGGGCCCGCGTACCGCGCGGCGATTACGACGCTTGGCTGGGCGCATCCGAGTGCAAACCTTTCCACGCGTATCCAGGCGGTTGGTTACGTGCCGAAGGCCCGCGCGACGTTTCAGCAGACCATGTGGCGGCCGGAATCATTGTACGATACCGAGTTCATGGCACTCGCCCCCGCCGTTGTGACCCGATTCGGCGGAGGCCGGCAGATCCATCTGTCGGGCGTTGTCGCATGGGACGAGGGGATCAACCCGCTGTTCAATGGACAACCTGAACGCCAGATCCGCCACGTGTTCGACCTCATCCAGGGCGTTTTTGAGGAGGGGGGCGGCACGCTGGCCGACGTCGTGCGCCTCCGTCCCTTCGCCCACTGCACAAAGATCGCGCGGCTCATCCGCGAGGAAGTGGAACAGCGCTGGGCAGGCCATCCGCGACCCGTCGTGATGATGTCTGACAGCCGGAGTTTCGGCGATCCGCCCAGCCTGTTCGCGGAAATACAGGTCATGGGGGTCCTTTCCGACAACGACGACGGCGTGCGGCACTCGGAAACGCAGCCGCCTGCCGGAATCCCGGATGAGGGCGCCTTGCGGATTCGCAGCAGCCGCGTTCGCGACTGGGAACTTGTCCAGGTGGGCGAATTGAGGGCGCCCCCCGGCGAGCGGCCGGACCTGGAGGCGGAACGCGTTACGGAACAGTTGGCGACTGTCCTCGAACGGGTGTCGCTTTCGCGGAAGGATATCTGTCTGACATTTGCCTATGTCAGTTCCCCGGAATCCGCCGCGGCTTTCCCGGAGGTTGTCTCCCAAGTGGTGCCGACGGATACGGTGCACGTGTTGCCGTGCCCCGCAATGCCTGAGCTGGAGGCGCGCCATATCAAGGTGGAGTTGACGGCAGGAAGACGCCTGGATCCCGTCTCGACGACAGTTTCGAACAACCCCTGACCGCACCGGCGGCAAGGGGCCGTTCCGCGCGTTTTCATGCGAACAGGTCAGGAACGATCTTCACCGCTGACGGGTCTAATTCATAAAGTTCGTTTTTCCCTCTGTTCCATGATGAGGGGCCTGAAATGCGCATCGTTGCGACCGGCTTGACGAAAATCTATCCGAAGGGGACCGTGCCCGCACTGGACAGCGTGGACCTCGAGATCGGAAAGGGAACATTCGGGTTGCTCGGGCCGAACGGCGCAGGAAAAACCACGCTCATCAAGATTCTTTCAACTCAGATGGCGCCGACGTCGGGCCGTGTCAGCATCGGTACGTGGGATCTGCAGCAGAACCGCTCCGAAGTGCGTCGCAGTCTGGGATATCTTCCCCAACACTTCGGCTCGTACCCGCAACTGACGGCGTGGGAGTTCATGGACTATATGGACCGGCTGGCGGCGGGCCGGCGCCGGAACGGCAGAAAGGCGCGGGTGCGCGACGCGCTTGAGAACGTGGGGCTCTACGAAGCGCGCGACCGCCGGACGGGCACGTTTTCCGGGGGGATGATGCGGCGCCTGGGGATCGCTCAGGCCATCGTCGGCGATCCGGAAATCCTGGTTGTGGACGAGCCCACGGTGGGACTCGATCCGGAAGAACGCATACGCTTCCGGGGCATCCTCGCGCGGTTGAGCCGGGACAGGGCAATCCTGATCTCCACCCATATCGTGGGTGATATTTCGAGTACCTGCGATGACCTGGCGGTACTGAATGCAGGACGGATCGTCTACAGGGGATCTCCGGAGGCACTGGTTTCTCGCGCCGAAGGCAAGACCTGGCGCGTGCAGGCGGACGATGCCGAATTTGAAACGATATCCCAACGGTTTCTGGTTGTGACGGTCGCAGTGGACGGAGGCCGGATGGATCTCAGGTTCGTGGGCGATGGCCCGCCGCCGGCCCAGGCGGAACCGGTCACGCCAAATCTCGAAGACGCGTACGTCTATTTTATGGGCATGGAGAATGCGGAAGGGGTGGCGTAGGCCGTGAATACCGTCTTCACCATTTTGTCTGTAGCCAGATACGAACGCAAAATGCTGATGCGTACGATCCGTTTTCGCATCCTGGGCGGTATCGGCGTACTCATCCCCGTTGTTCTGGGCATCGGCCTGGCGATCGCGGAATCCAGAGGCGCTGAATTCGAGTCCGTCAGCGGAATCGGCGCCTATATGCCCTTCTTTGTCTACAGTCTCCTCCAGACCGTCGTGATCGCGTTTATCGTGGGTGATTTCCGGGCTGCGGATGAACGCGCCGGAATCTACGAGGTGGTCGCGGCGCGCCCGCTTTCTACCGCCGAACTGGTCATGGGGAAGTATCTCGGGGTTCTGGGTGCGCTGATAACGCTGAGCCTGATCGTGCTGGTACTCAGCCTGGGTGTGCAGGCGGCCAAAATCAGCATCACAGGCGCGCCGTTTGCCATTCGACCCTATCTGACGTACCTGCTCCTGCTGAACCTGCCGGGGCTGATCTACATGTCCGCGCTTACGTTCTTCCTCGGGGCGGTATTGCGCCGTCAGGCCGCGGTGACCGTGCTGACCATCGCGTATGTTCTGATCGTCCTCCTGTTCCTCGGACGCCGATACGGCGGCATCTACGACTTCGGCGCATTCTTCGCCCCGGTGTTCTACTCGGATATGCTCGGGCTGGGCGATATTCAGCGCGTCGTGGAAATCCGGTTCTTCTACACCTTGCTTGCCCTGTTTTTCTTCGGTCTCTCAATCGACCGGTATCCTCGACTGCCTCAGTCCCGGGCCTGGCGCAGGTTCGGCCGATGTCTGACCGCCGGTGGATTCGCCGCCGCGCTGTGCCTGTACTTCCATATGGAAAACCGGGACACCTCAGACCTGGCATACCGGATGGCGCAGCTGGAAGTTCAGGAGAGATATGCCGAACAGCCAACCGTAGCCGTTACGCACTACGCGCTCGACGTGGACCTTGCGACCGCCCGGACGCCGCTACAGGGCAGGGCGGTTCTGATTGTTTCGAACCCTCATTCCGCGCCGCTGGATACACTTGTCTTCAGTCTCAACCCGGGATTGCAACTGCGATCTGTGACTGCACCCGAGGGAGGGGAGGGCGCCGTCAACTGGCGGCGCGATCATTCCGTCGTTCGGGTGGCCCGGACGCTCGAGCCGGACAGCCTGATGTCACTGGCGTTCGAATACGACGGTTCGATTGACCTCAGCGGATTCGACCTGAGGCGGCATCCGGATGCGAGGCGATTGCAGAAGCGGCGCGCGGGGCCGGGAAGAAAAGGTGACCTGACCGCCTGGATCCGGGGGAATTCCGTATTCCTGCCGCCGCGCAGCAGGTGGTATCCGTCGCCGGGGGTGGACTACGGGCACCGGGAAGGCAGACCCGCGTCCTTCGCGACCGCGGATCTGGATATTTCTCTTCCCGCGGGGCTGGAAGTCATCACCCAGGGGGTACCGGTCGGCCGGCATTCGGCCGGCGGTCGGGAGGTACATACCTGGAGAGTACAGCGCCCTGTACCTGTTCTCTCGCTCAACGCGGGCGTGTATCGTGTCTTTCAGGGTAAAATCAATGACACGGAATGCGCCATTTACGTTCATCCGGTCCACGCCAGGCAGGTTACCTTCTTCGTAGACGCCATAGATGCCGCAATGGAGACGCTGGGTGAGATCCTGGATAGCGTCGAGCAGGAAACCGGCCTTGCATACCCCTACGAACGCCTGACGGTGGTGGAGGTGCCATTCCAGATACAATGGTATTACGACGGATGGGAGGAGGCCGGCGGACTGGCGCAGCCCGGCGTGCTGATGCTGGAAGAGGACGTCCTGATGCGGCTCAACCTGCAGCGGCGACTCAAGTGGATGCAACGGCGGCAGCGGCGAAACGACGACCCGTCGAGGATCAAGCGGGACCTTCTGGTCAGCGCGATCCTGCGCACATTTTTTGCACGTGAGTCGTCTCAGAGCGGCATCTACCGGAGTCCGGTTGCGCAACTCTGGTCGTTCAACAAGGGATTCGAAGGCAAACACTATTCCCTGCTCAAGCGCGGAATGCCCGTATATATCCAGAAACATCTCGAGACCAGCCTGCAACAGAGCCTCTATTCGCGGCGTGGCAGGTTCCGGGGTCGGTTCCGCCGCAACAGGGGCGCGCAAGGCGTCTCGTGGGATACGGTTACGGCGAAGATGCGCCAGCGTTCTTTCGCGGAGCTGGATCCGAATTCCGATACCGAACTCTACCGGGCGGTCGTCGATGCGAAGGGCGCCACCATGTTCAGCATGATGCAGGCCGTGGTGGGAGAGGAGGCGTTCCGGGACGTGGTCAGCGGATTCGAAGAGGCGAGTCGGCACGCGGCAGTCGACTTCAAGTCGTTCGAACGTGCGGCTGTCGGAGATTCCTCCAACCGGGCGGAACGACCCAACCTGCATCGCCTCGTCAGCGACTGGCTGCACGGCACCCAGGTTCCGGGATATACGCTCACCAGGGCAAAGGCGTACAAGGTGGACGATGGGTGGGGGATGATGGTTTATCAGGTCGTCGTGCGGGTCCGAAACGGAGAGCCGGGACGCGGATTCGTCCAGATACGAGCGATGGGGAGCGAGGACGAGGCGGTGAAGGGCGTTGAGATAGAAGGCGGGCAGGAAGTCGAGGTGGGGTTGATCCTATGGGAACGACCGTCGAGAATCAGCGTCGAGCCGTTTTTTGCACGAAACCGCCGCGTCCTGATGGCGCCACTGCGCATACCTGAGCAGCCGATGGACGGTTCCGCCACGACTTACGTGCGAGAGGTCGCCCCGGATGAGACGGGATTGACCGAGATCATTGTAGACAACGACGACGAGGGCTTCGAAATGCCGGTCCGGAGGGTGCGGCGTTATCTCCGACCGCAATTGAAAGGGGACAACTGGCAGGAACGACAGATGCCGTTTTCTTTCGGCCGGTATGAAACCAACTACAGGTGGAAGAAACCCGGTGACGGCGCGCAACCGGCGGTCTGGACGGCCCGATTGCCGCACAGCGGGGATTACGACGTCTACTATTATTTCGTTCATCCCCGGTTCGCCAGGCGCCTGCGTATGGCCACGGAATTCAGTCTGGCGGTCTGCCACGGCGGCGAGGTGGATACACTGGCGGTCGAAGCGGACAAACTCAAGGGCGGCTGGAACGTCCTTGGACGATACCGGTACGAAGGCGGGGAGTTGGCCCGCGTCGAACTGTCCGACCGGGCAAACGGGCGCCTATATGCGGATGCGGTACGCTGGAGGTACGTGGACCCCGACCACCCGGAAGAGGTGTATGAAGAAGATCTACCCGCATGGAATTTCGGCCGGGGCCGTCGGGGCGGCGACCGGAGCGGACGAGGCGGGGGCAGCCGGAGCGGCGGAGGACAATGGCGTGGAAGAGGTTGGTAATCCACTGGAGATCAGCCCATTATAACCCTTTTTTGAGGTGAAACTTGAAGAGCAAAGTCCTGAGTGGTTTCTATATGGTATTCACCGCAGCTGCCATTCTGGCCGGATGCGGCGGGCAAACAGAACAGCGGTCCGTGGATCTGACTGTCCCCGTGACGGTTCAGGCAGTGCATCTGGACACGATGGAGGCGACAGTGGCGGCCACGGGCACGCTCCGGCCCTTCAAAGAAGCCCGTATTCAGACCGAGGTGGAGGGAATTATTCAATTCGTGGCGCGGGGCGTCGGCGGACGACTGACGGAAGGGATGCGGGTGACCCGGAACCAGGAGATCGCCCGTCTTGTAAACAGGGAGCTCGTTGTGAACGCGCGCCTGGAATCCCGTGAACTTGCGCGCTCCTCGGCGACGCGTACGCTGCGCGAGCAGGAGGTACTTGTAGAACGCAAACTGGGCACGGAGAGAGACCTGGAAGAAGCGCGCCGGGCCCTCGCCGAGGCCGAATCCAACTATGAAGATGCTCTCGTTCAGATCGCCAAGACGACGATTCGGACGCCAATCGCCGGTTTTCTGACAGGATTGGCCGATATCACCGAAGGCACGTTGGTGGAGGCCCGCACCACCATTGCAACGGTGATGGATTACAATCAGGTGTTCGTCGACCTCAAGATTCCAAATGCATATATCGCATCCGTTTCACCGGGCCAGGTCTTGAGGGTAGAGAACTACGCGTTGCCTAACCGGCGGTTTCTGGGGACCGTCAAGGTGGTCGACCCGGCCATCGATCCGGCGACGCGTACGTTCCGGGTGGTGGGGGCGGTGAACAATCCGAACCTGATGTTACGGCCGGGGATGTTCGTGAAGGCAGAGATTGTCACAGAGTCTCACGAAGACGCGGTGGTGATCCCGCGACGATTCGTTCTGACGCGCCAAAATCGCAAGGTGGTGTTCGTCGAGGAGGAGGGGCGGGCGCAGATGCGTGACGTAAGGCTGGGATTGGAGGGGCCGGAGCAGGTTGAGATTCTCGAAGGGCTTGAACCGGGCGAGCGCCTCATTACCAGCAACTACGAAACGCTGCGGCCGCGTACGCGCGTGCGGGTGACCGGTGAGGGCGTATCGGGGCAGTAACAATAACCGTGAGCGCCGTCCATCCATCGTCCTGTCTGCCGTACCGGCTCGAGAGGTCCCGTCCGCAACGAACGAAACATCGTGTTAGATCTCGATTGGACCCCTCTGGGGCTCAGCGACTGCGTGTGGGCCTTCCGGAGGATTTTTTTTCCGCTGTGTCGATGCCCGCATACCGGAGACATGGACCCGCGACCCACCATGTCTCCAGACATTGTCACACTCGATCCCGCGGACCTCTACCTGCCATCGTTTCCATCCATGTAAATCACGGTTTCTGAGTTAAAGAAACCAGTTCTTGCGCAAAAAGGGCCGATACGATGTCATTGCCCGAATTCTCGACGAAATATCCCGTGACGGTCGCTATGGCAACACTGACGGTAGCGCTTCTCGGCTGGATTTCGCTGGAGCGGCTGGACGTGGATCTGTTGCCGGACCTGCGTTCGCCCGTGATCACCGTGGACCTGCGTTTTCCGGGCAAGACGCCCCGAGAGATGGAGGAACGATATGCGCAGCGCCTGGAAGGTGACATCGGCACGGTGCGACACGTCAAACGGGTACATTCCGTGTCACGCTCCGGGCAGGCCGTGGTAATCGCGGAATTTGAGTGGGACGCGGACATGGATTTCGCCGTACTCGATGTGCAGAAGAAAGTGGCCCGGTACGCGTCGGACCCGGATATCACGAGCCTGGACGTTACACAGGAAGACCCACAGGCGTTGCCCGTGATGCGCCTCGCCGTATCGGGAGCGGACTGGCAGGATCCCGACGAATTACTGGGCAGGGTGGAGAACATCATTCGGCCCAAGCTTGAAGGGCTGTCCGGGGTGGCTTCGGTTGAAATCGAAGGGGGCGCCGAAAAAGAGATCCGCGTCACACTGGATTCCTATCTCCTGCAAGCATTTGGCGTTAATTCCGAGACGGTGGTCTCGCGGATTCGCGAGGCGAATTCGGATGTCTCCGGAGGAACGCTGAAGGACGGGCAGCGATCTTATCTGGTAAAGGGCCTGGGGCGCCTGACGGATCTGGCTGACGTGAATAACCTGGTTGTGGGCGAGCGCAGGGGCGAATCGACGAACGGCGGAGAAGACGCTTCGACACACCGCGTGCCGGTCACGGTCAGCGACGTGGGTAACGTAGCTCTGCAATACAAAGAGCGTGAAACCATCGTGCGCCTGGACGGTATGGAGTGCGTAGGGCTTTCGGTTTACAAGGAAGCCGGCTCGAATACCTCTTCAGTGGTCAACGGAGTCCTCCAGGAACTGGGAAGCCTGGAGGCCGATCTGGCCGGCATCCGGTTTACCGTGGTGGAGAACCAGGCGCGCTTTGTCGAACGCGCGGTAGATGAAGTGGAAGAGGCGGCCGTTATCGGCGCGTTGCTGGCCGTGGGCGTGCTGCTTGCCGCGCTCCGTCAATGGACGGCCACGCTGGTGATCGGCCTTGCCATTCCGATTTCCGTCCTGGCAACCTTCACGCTGATGTATTTCCAGGGGTTGTCTCTGAACGTGATGACCCTCGGCGGTCTGGCGCTGGGCGCGGGCATGCTGGTGGATAACGCCATCGTCGTGATTGAAAACATCTACCGGCACCTCGAAAGTGGAGAAACCGCCGTGGAAGCCTCGGTGAATGGCGCCGGCGAGGTCGGGGTCGCGATTCTGGCTTCCACCCTGACGACGGTTTCCGTGTTTCTGCCGATCGTCTATCTTCAGGGGTTGGCCGGCGAACTCTTCAAGGAACAGGCCTGGACGGTCGCGTTTTCACTGATTTCGTCTCTTGCCGTAGCGATGACGGTGGTCCCCATGTTGACCGCACGGCTCTTCAGTCGGTATCGGCGCAGAACCACCAGGGCCGCCGGGGCGCGGACGTTCAGGCTTTTTCTGGATGCGTCCCTAAACCATAAAGGCCGCACGATGGCGGTACTGGCAGTCTGCCTTCTGGCCGCCTTCTATATGGCCGCGTCCATCCATACGTCATTCATTCCCACGGAAGACGAAGGCGTACTTCACGTGGACCTCGCAATGCCGGAGGGCACAAGGCTCGAGTCAACAGACAGGGTGGCGAGGCGCGTGGCGGCAATTGCACAGGTGGTTGCCGGAGAGGAAGCGCGGCACATCTACTTGCGGGCGGGAACCGATCCGAACCGGTTCACGGCCGTGGGAGAACCCACAGGGCCGAACAGGGCCGAGCTGACGGTCGTCCTGGGCCCGCAAACGGACCGCCGGGGCGTCACTGAACTCACCGCCGCACTGGATGCAGCCCTTCTGGAAGTTCCGAACGTCAAGGTTAACTATCGACTGCATAAATCTGCGTTGGAAGGACTTGTACGTGGAGGCGCCGCACCGGTCCAGGTCGAGGTCAGCGGTGAGAATCTGGTACTGCTTCGGGAGCTGACGGCAGACTTGAAACGGCGCATGGACGTGCTGTCGACAGTATATAATGTACGAACCAGCTTCCAGGACGGTCAGCCCGAGGTAGACGTCGTGCTGCGGCCGGACGTCACAGCCGCGTTCGGCCTTACCTCACAGAACCTCGTGCGTGAACTCGAGCGCAGACTGGGCGGCGAGGAAGCCGGAGAACTCTCCAAGGACCAGCGTGCGCGAACCATCCGGGTGGGGTTCGAAGACGTGGATCTTCGTGAGTTGGAACATGCGAGAATCGACGGCCCCGACGGGGCAATGCTCACGCTGGGAGACCTCGCCGACCTTCGCGTGGTCCAGGGTCCAAGAGAAATTCTGCGTGACGGTCAGCGCAGGGTGGGGAGGGTATCCGCTTTTCTGACCGAAGGCGTGGTCTTGAGCCAGGCGGCAACGCAGATCAGACAGGCGGTAAGTCAGATGGCCATTCCACACGGGTACCGGATAACCATAACCGGCGAGGAACGGGAGCGTGCCGAATCGTTCGGAGGCCTGCAATTCGCCCTTCTGCTTTCCGTGGTGCTCGTCTACATGGTCATGGCATCGCTCTTCGAGTCTCTGCTGCATCCGTTTACCGTGATGCTGACCGTGCCGCTGGCCGGCATCGGGGTGGTGTTCGCATTCTGGGGACTGGGAGAGGCTTTCGGTGTGATGGCTTTCATCGGAGCGATCATGCTGGGAGGCATCGCGGTCAACGACGCCATCATCCTGGTGGACCACATCAACCAGTTGCGGCGGAAAGCGGGCGATGTCAGGATGGCCGTCCTCCAGGGCGCGCAGGATCGTCTGCGTCCCATCCTGATGACCAGCGCCACGACCATTCTGGCACTGCTGCCCATGGCGGTGGGTGTCGGCGAAGGCGCCCGCCTACGGGCGCCGATGGCAGTGGCGGTTATCGGCGGATTGGTGACGTCCACATTAATGACCCTGGTGGTG
Source organism: Gemmatimonadota bacterium (assembly GCA_028877215.1). Lineage (GTDB taxonomy): Bacteria > Latescibacterota > UBA2968 > UBA2968 > JAAXHE01. Next base: position 321,669 of record JAPPFJ010000005.1, read on the forward strand.
ATTCCGGTCGTCTACGAAATGATCGAACGGCTCAGAAACAGGAGGACGGCGTGATTCTCCCCGATCTTGCGGTCCGGCGGCCGGTCACGACGTCCATGTTCTTCGCCGCGTTCGCCATATTGGGGGTCGTGTCGTGGACGAGGCTCCCCATACAGCTTTTTCCGGAGCTGATCTTTCCGGAGGTATATGTTACGCTGACGCTGCAGGGGGCCTCTCCGGAACAGGTAGAGAGAGATCTGCTGATTCCCGTAGAAGGCGAGATCGGCAAACTCGACGGCGTCCAGGAGATGGAGTCGTTCGCGATGGCAAACAGGGGGGGTGTCCGGGTATCCTACGCCCCCGATGTGGATATGAAATTCGCCCTGCTTCAGCTGCAGAGCAACCTGAACCGATTGCAGGCATCGCTGCCCGAACGCACGCAGACCGATGTACGGAGGTTCGATTCGACCGATCTCAGCAGCAGCATTATGGAGCTTCACGTGCTTGCCGACTGGGACCTGAACCAGTTGCGGGAGTTCACGGAGGAAAAGATCCGACCCGAACTGGAGTCTGTCGACGGCGTCGTGAACGTATCCGTATTGGGCGGGCGCCGCAGCGCGGTCGAAATCGTCCTGGATCCGTTCCTGCTGGAGGCGCACGGCCTTTCGACGGGCCAGGTACGGACACGCCTTAACAGCCACAACCGGAGACGTGAGTACCTGGGTCGGGTATACGACGGGAACCGGGCCTATTCCGTTAGCATTCAGGGACAGTTTACGGACCTGCACCAGATTCGCAATCTCGTCTTGAACGAGGACGGCACGCTCAGGTTGGGCGACGTCTCGCGGATCAGGCACGGACTTCAGGAGCAGGCCGATCGGCACAGAGTCAACGGCAAACCTTCTGTGGGCGTGCGCGTCCAGAAGGACGACGACGCGAATCTGATCGAAGTGGCCGCTGACGTGGAAGCCGCCATTGGCCGGCTGAATCGGAATCTCGAGAGTGAGGGTGTGGAACTGGGCGTGAGTTCCTCCCAGGCCGATCTGATGACGGGGGCGCTCTCCACACTGAAACAGGCGGCCATCGTCGGTGCCGTGCTCGGACTCATCGTACTCTTTCTGTTTCTTCGTAACCTGCGTTTTGTCTCGGTCCTCCTGCTGGCCATCCCGGTCTCCCTCCTGATGACCTTTAATCTGATGTACCTGGGCGGGCTGTCCGTCAACGTGCTGTCGCTTTGCGGTCTCGCACTTGCGATGGGAATGCTCGCGGACAACGGCATCGTGGTGATGGAGAATATCTTCAAACACTACGAACGAGGAAAGTCGCCCGCTCGCGCGGCACGGGACGGGGCATCCGAAGTCGGGCGCGCGGTGATCGCGGCGACAGCAACCACCGTAACCGCATTCCTGCCGGTTCTGTTCATCGAAAGCGACGCACGGGACCTGCTGCGTGAACTCGCGTTGTCCATGGCGTTTCCGCTTCTGGCTTCGCTGCTGGTGGCGCTTACGCTTGTGCCCGCCCTCGCCGTCCGCGCATTGAGCAGCGAGGTCCGGCAGCCGCCGGACGTCCGTGGCCTGCTCGAACGGTATACCTTGCTGTTGAAAGCCGCATTGCGGCACCGTGCATCTGTGGTCCTGGTGGTCGGCGCCGCCCTTGCGCTGACACTCGTCCTGGCCTTCTTCTACCTGCTTCAACAACAGGTACGGAGGGAGGAGACGCGCTTTACGGTTTACGTGAATCTGCCGGAAGGCGCAACGCTGGATGCCACGGATGACGTCGTGAAACAGGTGGAGGAATCCGTACGGGACGTGCCCGGCCTGGATCGCTTTACGACGTCGGTCCGGGAGGCCGAGGCCGACGTAAACGTCCTGCTGCAAAACCGTTCCGGGCGGCCCGGTGGTATCTCGCTGGATGAAATCAAGGAACAGCTGGACGAGAAACTGCAGAATGTACAGGGAGGTGTCGTGGGATACGAACCCAGACCCAGGGCGGGAAGGGGCGGCCGTGGGCAGGGGATAGGTCAACGCCGGCGGCGCAGTTCCGGAGGGTTCGATCTGACCGGAACCACGCCTGCCGAGCAGGTCGTGGTACGCGGATACGACTTTACGATACTGACGATGATCGCGAACGACGTGTCATACCGGCTTGAGGAACTCGAGGAGGTGGATGCCAACAGCGTACGTGCCGACGCCGAACGGAGTTCGCCCGAGGTCCAGGTGATTCCCGACGCGTCGGCCCTGTTCGACAGGCGGCTCGACGCGCGGGAGGTCCTTGCTGCAATGGGTGACACCCGATGGGACGGGTTCCGAACGACTGTTCCGTTTCTGCTGCCCGACGCCACCGAGATACCCATCGAAGTGCGAACGATCGAAGAGGAGGACCGTGACCGCTACGGGCTGTCTGAGTTCCGGCGTTCGCGCATTCTGAACCAGGACGGCCACTACGTACCTCTGAACGAAGTCGCGCGGGTTCGGACGGACGAGGGCAGAAGCAGCCTGTTGCGGACCGACCAGACACGCCGGCTCGTGGTTTCGTACAGGTTTCCGTCGGAAGTCCTGGATTCTCAACCACGATTGGATCTTGCGAGGAGGGCGGTGCGCACGACGCTGCAGGACATGCTGCTTCCCGAGGGTTATTCGATCGAAGTCATCGAGGCACACGAGGAGATGATTTACTATTGGATGATGGCAATAGCCGCGGTACTCATCTATATGATTCTGGCCTCGCTGTTTGAATCTCTCTCCTCTCCGATAATCATCCTGTGTACGCTTCCGCCCGCGGCCATCGGCTCCTGCTGGGCGCTGATGATGTCAGGCACGGGCCTGAGCCAGCAGGAGGGTCCCATGGCGCTCCTGGGCTTCATCGTCCTGCTTGGTATTGCGGTGAATAACGGGATTATCCTGATCGACGCCGTCGGTGTGCTCAGATCCCGATTCGGCTATCGTCGGGAACGCGCCGTACTGGCGGCCGCGAGATCCCGTGTACGACCCATCCTGATGACAACGGCCACGACGCTGCTGGGCGTTCTTCCTCTGGCGCTGGAATTCGGCGGCGATTTTGAGATCTGGCCACCTTTCGCAATCACGGTTCTGGGCGGTTTGTCGGTCTCCATGGTGTCCACGCTGATCCTGATTCCAGTCGTATATATGGGACTGGATCAGATCGGAGACTGGCTTGCAGACATGGGGTTAATCGGCGTCGCGCTCTCGCTGCTGGCCACGGCCGTGGCCGGCTACGGCATATATGTCCGATATGAAAGTATCTTCTGGGCAAGCCTGTCGATAATACCACTCTGGATTGTCTTTTTGACGGGGGTGTGGATCATCCAGAAGGTACATCGCTCGCGAGTAGTCGCCCGCCGCATGTCGAGCGCCGTACACGCCATTCAGTTGAGAAACCTAACCAAGATTTACGGCGCGCCCGGGCGATTCGTGCGGGAGTGGGCGCGTGATGAGCGCCGACGCGGGCGGCTGATGAAAACAGGTCTGGATCCGCAGGACCGCAAGGCGGTTCGCGATGCACTCTTCTGGAAGCTGCCTTTGCTTGCGCTGTTGTCGTTATTCACCGTCTATTTCGAAGACGAAATCTGGGTCTATCTGCACGCGCTGGCGCTCGCCTTTATGGCGGCCCACGTGGGTCGATGTATCGGAGACCTCCGGCAATGGCACCTGCCGGCGCCGTTCGCTCCCATTGTCAGACTGCTTGACAAAGTCATTCTTCCACTGACGCTTATCGCCTATGTGCACTGGCGACTGGACCTGCTTTCGGTCACGCTTGCCACATTCGGACTGTGGGCCGCCTATCGTGTGGCGCGTTGGCTCGCTGACAGGGTGCGGAAAGGCGAGATCGATCCCGATGACCTGTCCGGACGTCTCGCGCGTCTCCGTGGGTGGTTCTATCGGATGGCCTCTGCCCTGCCTCTCGTCGGCGTTCCGCGGCCGGAATTCCGGGCGCTGGCGGGCGTCAACCTGGAAATCGGCAGGGGGATGTTCGGGCTCCTGGGCCCGAATGGCGCCGGCAAGACCACGTTAATGCGTATTCTTTGCCGGGTACTCGAACCCAGCTTCGGTTCCATTCTGATCGACGGCCGGAACATCCTGAATACGGGTTCGATCCACGGACTGATTGGATACCTGCCGCAGCATTTCGGAAACTATGGACACCTTACCGCATACGAGTTTCTGGAATACAGGGCACTGCTCGAGGGATTCAAGGACCGGACCAACCGCGACAAAAGGGTGACCGAATCTCTGGAGCAGGTCAATCTGGTCGAACGAAAAGACGATCCGATCGGCTCATTTTCAGGCGGGATGAAGCAGCGCCTCGGCATTGCGCAAACCCTCCTGCACGCCCCGTTGATCGTCGTGGTTGACGAACCCACGGCAGGGCTCGACCCGCTGGAGCGCATCCGGTTTCGTAACCTGCTCGCCAGGTTGAGCCAGGATCGGATCGTCATTTTTTCCACGCATATCGTGGAAGACATCTCGGGAAGCTGCAATCGGCTGGCGGTACTGGACGAGGGACGTCTTCTGTATACGGGAACGCCGGAGGAGATGAGGAATCTGGCGGCGGGGCGGGTGTGGGAAGCGGTGGTTTCGGACGGGCGTTTTTCTGAAATGGAGGAAGAACTGAGGCTCATATCGCGCCAGCGAACGCCTGACGGCGTCCGGATGCGGTTCCTGTCGGATCGCGCACCGGTTGGCGTCGGCGGGCGGCCCGTGGATCCAACCCTGGAAGACGCGTACCTGTACCTGCTTGGCGGAGGGGAGGTACAGCCGTGCTGAACTGGCGGGAATTGCTGTTGACCACCTGGCGGCTCTATCGCCTGAGCTGCCGGATCATCTTCTACAGGAAGTTGACGTTCATGGCCATCGGCGTGCTTGTCTATTACGTCGCCATGTACGCATTTGCAGTCTGGCGTCCCGACGAAGGATTCGGCGTATCGCGGGCGCTCAACGTTCTGGTTGAGATCCCCGGAATCGCCCTTGCCATTTATCTGACGATGGATCTTGTCGCGGGCGAACGTGACAGGAGTACACTGGAAACGCTGTTCAGCACAACGTCGTCGCACTACCGGATATGGACGATTCGGATGGTGGGGGTCTATCTGGTGCTGGCGGGAACCCTTATGGGAATGACGGTCGTCGCCTATTTCGTTTTCGCGGAACTGCCGATTTTCCGGGGTGCGTTGAATGCCTTTCTGCCGGCGTGTTTTGCGGCGGGGCTAACGTTTTACTTTTCCGTACTCTGTCGAAGCGGAAACGCGGCCGCGATGCTGGCTACGGGCGTAATGGCCCTGGCTCTGATCATCTCGGAATCAATGCCCGATTCACCCTTCGTGCTTTTTCTGGATTCGTTCGATCCCCCGGTGGGAATGGAAGACACGTTGTGGGGCGACCGCGTACTGCTGAATCGCATGGCGGTCGCGCTGCTGTCGGGCCTGCTGCTCTTTATCGGCCTTCGCAAGATGGAAGCCAGGGAAAGATTGGTATCTTCGTAGGTTTGCGCTGCCCTGCCCGTGATAGACCCGTGGCCATACCGCTTCAGACCCTCCGCATCGCCGATCCCGGTTCGCGGACGCCGTGCCGCTCGCGCTCCTGCACGATCTATTCCCTGCTGACATCCAATCGGACTTTCCTGGGCACGACGTTTACGACCGTCAGGTCTGTCCCGTGCCTTACCGACTCGGTGCCGAATTCATAGGTTCTGCGTCCGAACCTCACGTAACTGGCGTCGATAACGAGTTGAAAGTCGTCCACGGGCGCCAGCAGGATTGCACGGCGCGGGCCCTTTACGGTGACGTCTACAACGGCGGGTGTAACGCCCTTCAACGTGTAGCCACGCGGCAGATTCTCCACGCCGACCTTCACTTCGTACGTCGTTTCCCGGACCGCCGCGCCGGGTACCAGAAACATCCACGCGCAGAACGCCAGCGCGAGTGAGAGCAACCCCTCCGAAAGACGCCGCACCAGCCGGCCCCGTCCGTTTTTCCGACCGCCGGCGACCACGTGCTGCGCATGTTCCTGCAACCTGGACAGAAGTTCAACGGGGTCGCCTACGACTTCCAGCACTCCCTGTTGCGCCACGGAGATGGTGCCGCGCTCCTCGGAAACAACGAGGCACAGGGCATCGCTGCGTTCGGCCAGCCCGAGCGCAGCGGCGTGGCGGGTGCCTCCCGCGCCGAGTTCGGTGCGGTTTTCCGAAAGGGGCAGATGTACGGCGAAACGCTCCAGTTGGTCATCTTTCATCACCAGAGCCCCGTCGTGGCCCGCCGATGACGTGCCGAACAGGCTGTCGATCAGCTCTTCACTGATATTGGCATGTAGCGCGATCCCGCCCTGCAGAAGCCTGTCCAGAGGCTCCCGCCCGGGCAGGACCACGAGGGCGCCCCGCCGCTTCACCGCCAGCTGATGAATCGCACGAACCAGCACCGCCAGGCTGCCTCCTCGGGGCCGGGATACCCGTCTGCCGAGGCCCAGCGCCGCAATCTGTTCGAACAGCCGCCGGAGGTCGTCCTGAAATACAACGACAAGCAGCACAACCAGCACCGCGAAAAAACCCTGGAATATCCACGCCGTCAGCTGCAGTTCGAATTGCCGGGCCAGCAGATAGAAGACGCCCAGAAACGCCAGCCCCACAAGCGCCATTCGCGCGTGCATTCTCCGTGTCCAGGCAAGCAGGCCCCAGATCAATACACCCACGACCGCTACGTCCACCAGATCGGCAAATGCGATGTCCATTAACGCCATTTCGGGGGTTCTGCGGCTGTGAAATTCAGGCTTCCGAATGCTAAAGCATACCCGTGAGCGGTGGATTTATCCACCGGTACGGAATATGGGCAATCTTTCACATTTCGTCAAGACCCCGTCCGGTATTCGTCAACAATCCGGCGAATGCCCGCCGGATACCGTGACACCCTGATTGTCCCGGGGTCCTGCGACCGCTTTGTGAAACGGAATTGCCCGTTGTACCCGTCTTTCGCTTGGCCGGTACCCGGAAAATACCTATATTTATCGACTCCGGAAACAACAGGAAATGGATATCGATTCATCAGGCGCTGTTACGGCATGGAGGGAAGCGATATGCAGGGTGCGCGGGGACGGTTGACCAGACGGGAACTCAGGCAGGACGAGTTTGTCAACAGAATACTGGCGGCGTGGGCCTATGTGGAAGAGAACTATGTCCGGGTGCTTGCCGCCGGCGGGGGAGTGGTTGTCCTGATCCTGCTCGGCGTATTCGTCATGCACCAGATGGACGCCCAGGCCAGGGAGGCGGTGGAGGCGGAGGGCCGGGTCCGGGTATTGTTGCTCCAGGGGAGGGTCGACGATGCCATTCTGGACGCGGAACGCGTTGCGGAAGCCTATGGCGGCGATGCGGCAGCGGGGCGGGCGCTTCAACTGGCCGGCGGTCTTTATTTCGAAACCGGTCGCTACGCGGAGGCGCGTGCTGCATTCGAGAGATACCTGCAGGCGTTCGACGGGGGAGGACCCGCCAGGTACAGCGCCTGGTCCGGTATCGCGGCCGCAATGGAAGAAGAGGGCGATCAGGCAGGTGCAGCAGCCAAATACCTGGCGTTCGCCGACGAATTCGTCGACTCGCCGTTTGCGCCCAATGCGCTCAGGGAGGCTGCACGCTGTTACAGAGTATCGGGCGATACACTCAAGGCCGGAACGCTGCTCCAGCGCATCCTGGACCGATATCCCAGGAGCCCGGTTGCGCAAAGTGCAGGGGAGGAACTCGATCAAATGGGTGGTGTCGGATGACGGATCCGGAACTGAAAACGACCCGGTCGCGCGAATTCAACCCGACCAACCTGACGGACGATATCCTGCTGGTGGTACCGGACGATATGTTGCGCCATTCCGCTGTCGCCAGCGTTCGCGACGCGGTGGGGAAGGTGGGACGACCGCCGGAAACGATCCCGCAGGGACGCTTCCGACCGGAGCAGTTCCGGGAAAGACACGTCATTGCATGTGGAAATCTGGCAAATAACCGGGCGATCCAGCGACTATACACCGCCCGGTGTTGTTTTGTGGATACCTTGTTCCCGGGCGCGAACGGCTATCTGGTCAAGTCGATTTCAGATCCGTTCGGGTACGGCCCCAATTGCATTGTCGCGGGCGCCAGCTCCGACGAAGGACTGGCGGCGGGCCTCGGCGTCTTCACGGACATCGTCGCCGCCGGCAGCGGCTGTCTGGACCGGGTCCACGCCGCGTCTTCAGGACCTGAAATGCCCCGCCCGCCGGATGCTTCGGAGATCAACCGGATGGTACGGGACGATCTGAAGATCTGGGGAACGGGGTGGTCGGCTTCGCCGTTTCGCGGAGGCAGGCTGCTGACGTATCTCTGGCGTCATTACCTCACGGACCACCCGGTCTGGGCACGAGCGGCGGTGGAAATCCTGAAGGGATCCATAGAACCGTGGCGCGCGGAATGCCGTGCGCACCCTGAGGCCTACCACTGTTTCTTCAACCTGCACCTCTATATTCATCTATGGGACCTCGTGGAAGACAACCCCCTGTTTACGCGGGAAGACCGTCTGGGGGCCGTCACGATGTTCGCCGAGTTGCTGAGACATCTTATGAAGCTCTCGTACGTCTCGGAGGAAGTGAATCCTCCAGGTGAAATCCGGCAGAACCACACGACTTTCATCGGGTTGAACCTGGCGGTGGGCGGCGACTACATGACAAGGCGGCACGGAATTGGGGAGTTTCGACGGGCGAGAGAAATCGCAAGCCGCATATTCGAAGGTCAGATGGACTGTTACAAGCCAGATGACGATGGGGGAGTGGGGTACGTCTGGCACGCGCCCCAGGAAACACTCAGCTATTCTCTGTACCGCGACGACGACCGTTACCTGGCCGGTGGCCACGTGGCGGACCTCTGCAAACTGGCGGTTGTCACCACCGACAACATGCGCAGCGAATGCGGTTACGGCGATACCTCCGGGTATTCTGCATTCTCCACAGACGGATGGGAAGCGCGCCTCTGGCCGCTGATGGTTTCGACCTGGTATCGTCCGGACCCCGGACACCTCTGGACGTTGAACTGGCTGGGCGAGGCAAAACGGCCCCCAACGGACGGGGCGCTGCACGGCCTCTATTCGGCGGTAGAGTACGTGGGCGACCGCTTCGCCATTGAAGGATGCGCGCCGGAAGCGCCCCGCGACCTGCTTGGAATCTGCGTGATGGATATGCCCGATGCGGTACTGTCCTGGGTGCGTCGATATACCCCGCAGGCGCATCATCCGGACCCCCGCAGACGGTATTTCGACAAGCTGTCGCTGCGCCGTGATTTCGAGCCGGAGAGCGAGTACCTGTTGCTGGAGGGCATCGGCACGACCTGCCATGGACACGAGGATACCAACGCGATCGTCCGGCTGACCTGGAACAACAGGGCCTGGCTGGCGGACGGGGACTACATCCGGGCGGCGCCCAGGTTTCACAATTCCGTCACGGTCATGCGCGACGGCGTCGGGGTCCTCGAGTCGCCCGGTGACGGCGTTGTCATTCCCCCTCTGGCATCCTTGAGCATCGGTAACGACGGCGCGGAACTCGCCACGCTCCGTTCCGAAGCCGCGGGATACAACGGCGTGGACTGGCAGCGGGACATTTTCTGGCGCAAGGGTCGCTATATGGTGGTCATGGACCGGCTGCGCTGCATTGAAGCGGGGAACTATCGTCTGCAGTGTCTGTGGCGGACGGTGGGGGATACGGCGCTCGAGGCGGAAGGGGTTCGCATCCGACAGGAGGGAGAGGAATTTCATATCCGTAACGCGGACGGTTCGTCGCAGGAGATCGTACCGGATCCGCACGTCAAGAGCCGATGGGGGAGCTATCCGCATTCGGACGGGACGATTTCCGTACTGCATCAGCGAACCGGGTGTACCCTCGATGCGGGAACGTCGTTTACCTTTTTGAATCTGCTTACCCCGGACCCGGACATTCGTATTGAGCGGATCTGTCCTGACGCGGTAAGGGTCACGGATGGAGACGAAGTCGCTCTGTTGGGCGCCGGGACCCTTGAACTGGATGGTCTTCAGCTTTCAGGAAGCATGTTCGGGTGCCTGGTCCGGGGCAATCGCACCGTCCTGAATGGCGTCGAACGGCTGGGCGGACGAGCGGTCGACAGCGATGAACGGGAACTGGACGATCCCGAGTTGGCGGCCCGGATCCGCCGTGCGCCGGAAGCATCTCCGGCGGGCCTGCCCGCAGCCCGCCCACCGGTTTCGGGCGGTCTGACGGAACGATGGCGCCGCGAATTCCCGCACTGGATTCGCCACGTCTGCGTCTCAGACGACGGAAAATTGCTCCTTGCGTATGGCACGGAGGTCGCGAGTCTGTGTGCGGCGACCGGAGAGACGGTCTGGTCCCGGTGTATTGACGCGGAAGGCGGCGCCAGCCGCGTTCATCTGTCGGATATCGACGGTGACGGAAATCCGGAAGCAGTGATGGGTACCGAAGACTCGCAACTGATTGTCCTGGAAGGGGATTCAGGTGTGGAACGGTGGCGGCGCGAAATGGCGAATATGTTCAATCGCGGCACGCGGGTTTCCGCTATTGCCGTGGCGGACCTGGAGGGAAACGGCGACCTGAGCGTGCTTGCCGGTACCGAGGGATGGTTTGTCAACGCGTTCGCGAACGACGGCAGCCCCAGATGGGCAGAGTGGTTTCGATATCACGCTATCACCGCGTTGCAAGTCACAGACACGGACGGCGATGGCAGAGCCGAGGTCCTGGCTGGCACGGAATATTACACGCCGCTTACGGTACACAACTTCGACGGGTCGTTTCGCTGGTCCACGTTCGAGCAGGTTGGATCGCACGGCAACGCCACAACGCCCAGGCGCGGCATCGGTCTGAAACATATGGTGCTGTGCGACCTGGACCGCGACGGCGTTCTGGAAGTCGTTTACGGCACTGAGGACGGTTGGATCTACGCCGTTAAGCCCCAGGACGGCGAGGAAATCTGGCACGTCAATCTCGTTGGGGAGATCACAGGGCTCGTCGCCATGGACGATGTCATCATCGCGTCATGCGAATTCGGCATGCTGTACGGGTTTGATTTCATCGGAAATATGGAATGGCATCGGAACGAAGCGCAATGGATCCACGCGCTCGCCGAGTCAGGCGGTACAATCGCCGCCGCGGCCAACCGCCGGGAGATCCGGACGTACGACGTCGAGGGACATTGCCAGGGCTCGCTGGAATTACCGGCGAACGTCACTTCGCTCAGCGCGGCGCAGAGCGGGTTCATTTGTTGCGCCGGTCGACAGCTGATTACATTGGATGTTTCCGACTGAAAATATAAAAATCTCTATACCAACGTCTTAACGACAGATATTCATGTAATACTGGAGTCTCAATTGAGGCTAAGAATGAAAAAACGATAGGGTATTCAAGGTAAGACGCCACTGCTGTCCAAGAACCGTGGGATTCTCAGAGATAGGAATCGAATAGCGGCTTAAATTCGCAATCTTGTACGGGTTTGACTCAGAAAACGGAAACTAGGTTGCCATCTGTCGGTGTTTGTTGCAACGCGAGTCATTTTGAGCGGAGTCGTAGGATCTTTCGCCGCTTCCGTCCCGCGCAGCAGGCGGACGTGCTGCCTCTCAGGTATCGACACGTTAAAATCTCAGCGGGATGATCCGATGCTGCAGTAGATCCTTCGTCGGCCCTGGGGGCCTCCTCTGGATGACAGCGGGAAGCCACGTGCATCACAATCGTAAGACATGTCATTCTGAGCGCGCTGGCCTCCTCAGGATGACAGTAACTGTGAAGGTGTGGGCTCAGCGTTTCGCCAATAGTTATCGCAAAACATGCCAACTACAGCGCAGCGAAGAATCTCCCGTATTCTCGATTGTACGTGTACTACATGCCCTTTGTAGATGAACTTGTGCGCGGACACATCGACTGCCTTGAGGCCTCCTCAGGACGACAGTCTTCGCGAAGACAGGACTGACTCGTTTCGCCAATGGCTGTGGACGATTTTTCCATCCGTATATTTCGCGTATTTTTGCGATTGTCGTAGTTAATCAAATCCGCTTTGGGACAGGTGTGCATATCAATAATTGTAGACAGAAACAAGAAAGGTGGGGGAGGACAACCGATTTCTGCAGACATGCAGATTTTACCATAGCTTGGCAGTATCGCCACGCTCATAGTTGAGTCGAATTGGTCGCGGAAGACTCTGGGAATAAATCTAGAGGAAGATGAGCCTACTTGAAACGTTACAGTGTGTGCACGTTTATTTGGCTGATCGAGAATTGCAAACTTTGCAAATCTGGACCTTCGGTCAGGTACGATATCACACGTATCACGGAAAAATCGTATTCATAGGAAAAGTGCAAAATGAGAGTACAAGGACGAAGACAAACAGCTGACATTTTACGGGAAGAACGGGATATGGTCAAATCGCCCTGCAAGCCGTCCCCTAGTTCGGTTTTGTGGAGGTATATGAGCTTTGATAAATACATCCACATGTTGATTAGTGGTGGTGTCTTCTTTCCCTTTGTCCATAAATTGGGGGATCCATTCGAGGGAAGCCTTCCGCGCAAGACATTGCAACGAGCGTTTGAATGGCTGGGCAGTCCGAAAGGGGTCGAAGTCTTCGACGAGAACATAAGAAAGCAGTATGTCGTTTACTGCTGGCACGAAATGGAACACGAATCGGAAGCCATGTGGCGACTCTATGCTGGAAGCGGCCCGGGAGTAGCGATCAGAACCAACTTTCAGTCCTTGATAAACACCATCTTCCAAGGCGTTGAGTCCGAAGCCAGAGATTTTTATGGAAGAGTAGAGTATGTAGACTACGAAACGACCGACATTGCGATGCTAAGCACAATGCCGGTGTTTTGCAAGAGGAAGTCCTTTTCTCATGAGCATGAAGTTCGGATTGCCCGAATTGTGAATAGAGATCCGGAACGCTCGGGAGAGTTCTATCGCTTGGATTTAGACGAACTTATCCATGACGTGGTTCTATCACCTTTCGCTGAGGACTGGGCCCTTGAGGTCGTAAATGCAGTCACGAGGAAGTTCAAAGAATCGTTAATGAAGAAAGTCAAACACTCGGAAATTGAAAATCTAACAACCTTAGATGAGTTTCTCGCAGAATCGAGGGAACCCGAGCCGGGGGTTAGTTTGGCCGATATTTTATCCCGCTCGATGTCGTGAATGCTTGACTATGACGACAAACCCCGTTTGGCAATTGAAGAGTGTGTTTTTGATCGCCCTGCAGTCGATCCCCGACTCAACCGGCATGGATTCGGAGGAAATCGCCAAGTATGGCCCGGCAGTAGTTACGAGATAGCCATCTACGATTTCGTGACGCGACACTCCGTAAAGACTCAAAGCGTCGTTGCCAACGGCGTAAACAAAATAAGCCCCGCGAATGCCACACGGCGGCGTGGTTTTGGGTTAGTCTTTGCATTTAGGACTACTCTTGTTAAGCCCGGGAGTCTGACAGAGTGGGGGAGGGGAGACGCAGCTGCTGCATTTTTTTCGGAGATCTGAAATAGGCAAATTCCCCAAGCCTGGGAAGTGGCAACGCCAACGTGATCGGAAAATTGTAAAAATCCAACACTCTTCCTGGTCTTGCCGCGGTGTCCGACAAATTGGCAATCCTGAAGAAGCTATTTCTCCGAGTGTTCGTCGGCTTCTCGGTCCCACTTGAATTCCTGGCTCTCACTTTTCGAGGGGAGTTCGAAATCTGAAACATCGTCTCGGATTTCCATCAATCTAAGATCGATCACCTGTAACACTTTCCATATATTATCGAGATATATTATAATAGCCAGACTGACGATAATGCCAAAAAACGCAAGAAATTAAACAGACCTGAGAAAATCTCGTGTCTGGTAATATGTATCGTATATCTGTTCCATAGGAAACCCCATACGTGTGAAGTGTAAAATTGGTTGGTGACGCCACCAATATATCCGCACGAGCGCAGGGGGCAATGTGAAGTTCAAAATGACGCCGGGCGGGTGCCACCAAACAACCCCGGCCAAATAGGCCAATCCCCATGAATGGGGATTGGCCGTACCAACGTAACAAGAATTTTCAACCTCTTTCGGAGTTTATTTTTCTCTGTCGCTTGCTTATTTCGAAAAGAGTTAGTATTGTCCATTTAGAGTGAAGATTGGGCGGCAGGCGGAACGACGTTACAGCATATTATCAACGTCGAATTGCAGAATAAAAACAATGGGAATAGTCCAAATGGGTGCGCCGTATCGTATGTATCGCAACAACGAACTCTATGAGGAGCTGGAAGCCATAAAGGAACCTCGCCAGCCGTGCGCGTCCACAGTATTGTGGAGGTACATGGATTTGGACAAATACGTCTCCATGTTGACGGAGGGCGGGATTTTCTTTTCGAATCCCGCAAATTTTGACGACAGTTTCGAAGGAAGCCTGTCGTCTGCGAGCGTCGACTCGTTGGAGAAATGGCAGCCAGATGACGGGAGAAACCTTGCTAGCGGAATCCAACAATTCACAAGGGATACAAACGTTGTTTCGTGTTGGCATGAGATGCCTGAGGAATCGCACGCTATGTGGCGCATCTACACAGGCAAGGAGGGGACCGGAGTTGCGATAAAGACGGACTATGGATCCCTAATCAGAGCCCTCTTTGGTTGCGGTAAACCGGACGATCCATATATATCCGGATATGTAGAGTACGTCGATTATGATAAGGAGTATAAGATCTCTCCGTTGCACGCAATGGCATTGTTTCACAAAAGGAAATACTATTCGTACGAGCGGGAAGTTCGGATCGCCTGTCATGTGAACAAAGATACCTCAGGTCCCGGTAAAACCTATGAAGCAGACTTGGACGAACTTATCCATCGGGTAGTGGTATCGCCTCTTTCAGGCAACTGGTTGTTTTTTGCCGTGAAAGAAATCACAGGAAAATTCAGAAAATCGCTAATGGCAAAAGTCAACGAATCGGAAATGTTGACGAGACCACCCGTTGACGACACGGAGACCACGCACGCTTGACTTGTTTACAGTAAGTCCTTTGCCGATCTCCGATATCCTACCGGTGCACTGTGAGATTTGTTGCGACGGACCGAGAACTGTTATCGCTTCAACGCAAGTGAGTATGCCGGTGTGCAACCGATTCAGCCCGGGCTGAACATCCTGATCATGGGATTGAGATTCTACAGACTTACATACTGAGGAACCTGACAGGACCGTCAGCTGCAACGTTTTTCTATTAGGGGTCGGTCCGGGGCATTCCATCCTGAACCCGACGAAAACCGGTATAATATATATTATGTAAACTTTCGGTTCGCAAAATAGGGCTGTTTGCAGTTTTTTGCGCTTTTTTATCTGAAGGGCTCATTTTTGCGGTCTTTGTTCCGTAATGTGGATAATTCGGTTTTCAGCCGCCCGATTTCCCGGTTTTTGCCCGCCAGGTCCTCTTTAAATGCCTCACAGCTGTTTTCGAGGGCATCGTTTTTTTCTTTCAGGGAATTCCGTTCTTCGCCAAGGCGCTTCAGTTCTTTTCGCAGCCAATGTGCCGAAAGCGCCGCCTCTTCCCTGGTTTTTTCCGCGGCGCGGAGACTTTCGCGCAACCCTTCGATGTCATCCTTGTATTTTCGCGCTTCGGTCCAACCGGACGCTGACGACGCTTCGAGTTGGGCCTGCCGTTCGTTCATTGCGCGAATTTCGGCCGTGCGTTCCGCCAGTGCCCGCTCGACGGCATCCAGTTTTCCAATTCGTTGTTGCAGTTGGTCGTAATCGCCCCGGTCGAGCCGTACGAGTGACTCGTTATGGAGTCCTTCCAGTCTTTCCGGCTCCAGGATTTTTCCATATTTTTTTCTGTAAATTTCCAATATATTTTCCTTTGGAATCCTCCACGCGCCATTCCACTTTCGGGCTTTCAGATATTCCCGATCTATATAGTTTCGGACCGTTTTCGTGGTCACTTTAAGTAAATTCGCGGCTTGATCGATGGTCAGATGCTCCGCCTGGTCGATCTCAATGTCGGACATAGATCCTCCATCACTTGATTATTCCATTTATTTTCCTAAATTATTATAGGAAATTTTATTCCTGAATTCAAGGAAGATTCGCGATTCGGTATTGACTTCCGGAAGGATACTCAAATGGACGACGCAACCCTGAAACGCACCCCACTCTACCGGCAGCATGTCAAACTGAACGCCAAAATGGTCGAATTCGGCGGATGGGAGATGCCGGTTCAGTATGCCGGCATCATTGAGGAACATCGGGCGGTAAGGACGGCGGCGGGGCTGTTTGACGTGAGCCACATGGGGCAGGTCCGGGTCTCTGGGACCGGCGCGAGGGATTTTCTGCGATATCTGGCAGCCAACGACGTCCGGAAGCTGGATATCGGCAGATGCCAATATTCCTTTCTCCTGAACGAGCGCGGCGGTACGATTGACGACATGATGGTCTACCGGACCGGTGAGTACTCATACACACTCGTCGTCAACGCCTCGAACGCGGAAAAAGACTGGGCGCACATTGTATCCACAGGGTCCGGCCTGAAGGACGTCCGTCTGGAGAACCGGATCGGCAAACGGGCCCTCCTGGCTTTCCAGGGTCCACTGGCGGCTGAAATCCTGTCGGAACTGACGCCGGAAGACGTCGGGGCCCTGCGTTTCCACGATGTACGCCCGTACACCGTTGCCGGCGTGCCCGTAATGCTCGCGGCGTCGGGTTATACCGGGGAAAACGGATTCGAAATCTTCGTGGAGACGAACGACGTGGAATCGCTGTGGTGCGCGCTTCACGAGGCCGGCAATCGCAGCGGAGCGGTACCCGCCGGTCTTGGAGCCCGCGATACCCTCCGGCTGGAGGCCTCGCTGGCTCTTTACGGGCACGAACTCGATGAGAATACGTCCCCTCTGGAGGCCAACCTGGGTTTTGCCGTAGCGAAAACCGGGGCTTACATCGGCTCTGAAGCGATCCGGGAACAGTTGGCGGGCGGCGTCAGCAAGAGACTGGTCATGCTGGAAATGATCGACAAGGGCATTCCACGTCAGGGTTACGGGATTCATCGTTCGGACGGCAGCGACGCGGGTGTGATCACCAGCGGGTCCGTTTCACCCTGGACCGGCAGGAACATCGCCATGGGCTTTGTGGACCCGAAGCTTGCCCGCCGGGAACAGGAAGTGCTGGTTGCCGTCCGGAACCGGCGGCTTCGGGCGAAGGTGGTTCGCAGGCCGTATTACCGGCGTCCGGGCAGTTAGCTGGCTCCCCCCTACCCTGCCCGTGTCGTATCTCACGCCCACGCGGGCCTGCACACGCAGCCGGTTTGAAAAAAGACCCGGAATCGCTCGACGATTCCGGGTCTCTATCTACACCACGATATTGACGAGGCGATTGGGAACGACAATCACCTTCTTGGGCGCTTTGCCCGCGAGATGGCTCCTCACATTCGGCTGCTCCAGCGCCAGCCTCGTGACGTCGTTGCCCTCTGCATCCACGTCCACCTGAAACCTGGCGCGGACCTTGCCGTTGACCTGCACCGGCATCTGAATGGTTGCCGGACGCGCAAAATCCTCGTCCCATTCCGGCCAGGCCTGCTCGTGGACGCTGTAGCTCCCGCCGATGCATTCCCACAACTCTTCCGATATATGCGGCGCAAAGGGCGCCAACAGCAGGCACAGCGAGCGAATGGCATCTTTCCAGGCATCCGTTTCGACGACCGCAGCGGTCTTCAGTTTGCCAAGGCGGTTGACACAGGTCATCAACGCGGCGACGGCGGTGTTGAAGTTGAAGGATTCCAGGTCCTCCGAGACTTTCCTGATCGCCTGGTGGGTGATCCTTCGCAATTCCGTTGTCTCCCCGGTTCCCGGGGGTTTGCCGGCCGACGCCGCCGGCTCCCTGACAAGAGACCAGACCCGGTTCAGAAACCGGGGAACGCCTTCCATGCTTGCCGAGTTCCAGGGGCCGCCCTGGTCCCAGCGGCTGATGAACATGAGATATGCCCTGACGCTGTCAACGCCGTGCGCGTCGATGAGATCGTCCGGGTTCACCACGTTTCCGCGGGACTTGCTCATTTTCTCGGAATCCTCTCCGAGAATGATGCCCTGATTGAACAGCCGGACCATCGGTTCGGCCTCGTCGGTGGCGATGAGCTTCATGTCCCGCATCGCCATGGTGAAGAAACGGGTATAGAGCAGATGCATGGTCGCGTGCTCGATACCACCGGTATATTGATCCACCGGCAGCCAGTACGCCCCCTCTTCCGGGTCGAACGGTCCGGCTGCGAATTGCGGGCTGAGATACCGGTACTGATACCACGACGAACACATGAACGTATCCATCGTATCGGTTTCTCTCCGCGCGTCCCCCTGGCATTCAGGGCAGGTCGTATGCAGGAATCCCTCGTGACGCTTCAGTGGAGATTCGCCCGTAGGTAAAAACTCCGCATCTTCCGGCAGTTTCACAGGAAGATCCGTCTCAGGGACCGGCACCACGCCGCAGGTGTCGCAGTAGACGATCGGTATGGGGCAGCCCCAGTAACGCTGGCGGGAAATCAGCCAGTCGTGCAACCGATAGTTGACCTTGCGCTCACCGATTCCCCGCGCTTCCAGATCTTCGGCCACCGCGACCTTCGCCTCGTCGGACGGCATGCCGCTGAACCGGCCTGAATTGGCCAGCGTGCCCTTTCCCTCGAAGGGACGCCCCAGAGGTCGGCCATCCCAGTCCGGCGGTGCGATGACCGTCGGAACGGGCAATCCGTACTTTTCCGCGAAACCGAAATCCCGCTCGTCGTGTCCTGGTACGGCCATGATCGCGCCGGTTCCGTACGTCGTAAGCACATAATCGGCGATATAGATGGGTACCTCGGCGTTGTTCATCGGGTTGATCGCATACGCTCCCGTAAAAACACCATCGTGATCCTTGTCCAGAGACAACCGGTCGATTTCCGACCGTCGGCCGGCTTTCTCCCGGTACGATGCGACCTCCGCCGCATGGGCCTGGGTTGTAATCGAGTCGACAAGCTCGTGCTCAGGCGCCAATACCGCGAACGTAACCCCGAATATCGTATCCGCGCGCGTGGTGAAAACCCGAAACGATTCACACGAACCCTTCACGGCCATTTCAAACTCCACCCCTTCACTGCGGCCGATCCAGTTGGTCTGCATCGTTTCAACCCGGCCGGGCCAGTCCAGGCCCGAAAAATCAAGCAGCGAATCCGCGTATTTCGTAATCCGGAACAACCACTGATCCAGGTCTTTTTTCACAACGGGTGTATCGCACCGCTCGCAGTGGCGGTCATCTCCCCACACCTGCTCTCTGGCAAGCGTCGTATTGCAACGCGGACACCAGTCCACCGGAGCTTTTTTCCGATAGGCCAATCCGTGACGAAAGAACTGCAGGAAGAGCCACTGCGTCCACTTGTAGTATTCGGGTTCACACGTTACGATCTCCCTCTCCCAGTCGAACATGGCACCCATTTTCTTCAGGTGTCCACGCATTTTCTCTACGTTGTCCATGGTCCATTTGGCAGGATGAATCCCCCGTTCGATGGCGGCGTTCTCCGCCGGCAGTCCGAACGCATCAAACCCTATTGGAAACAAGACGTTATATCCCTTCATCCGCATCCATCTGGCGCGGGCGTCGGAAGGCACCATCGCGTACCAGTGCCCGATATGCAGGTCTCCCGAGGTATACGGCAACATGGTCAACGCATAGTGCTTGGGCCTGCCCTTCCTGACACCGCTCCTGTAGACACCTGTCTGCTCCCAGTGAGTGCGCCACTTTGACTCGATCGCTTCGAAATCGTATCCAATTTCAGCCATTTGACGGCTCCATGTACTTACAATTTATGGGTAAAGCCGCTGCAGCATCCGGGGAAACGGAATGGTCTCCCGTACATGCCGCAACCCGCAGATCCACGCCACGGTCCGTTCAATGCCCAGGCCGAAACCGGCGTGAGGCACCGATCCGTAGCGTCTGAGGTCCAAATACCATTGAAAAGGGGTTTCGTCGAGTCTGTGTTCGGCGATCTTCCGCCGTAATTCCTCCAGGTCGTCCTCACGCTGTCCGCCCCCGATGATTTCTCCGTATCCCTCGGGCGCGAGCATATCCATGCAAAGCGCCAGCCGGCCGTCGTCCGGATCCCCCTTCATGTAGAATGCTTTACAGGAGGCCGGATACCTGTGCACCAGGACCGGACGATCGAATTGTTCCGCCAGAACGGTTTCCTCGTCGCCGCCGAAATCTTCGCCCCACCGATGCGAAACGCCACTCCGATTCAGGATGTCCACCGCTTCCGTATAGGAGATCCTGGGAAACGGTTTCTTTACTCGCTCGAGCGGCTCGAGGTCCCGCTGAAGCAACTCCAGTTCCCTTCGCCTGCTTTTCAGGACCTGCTGCACCACGGTGCTGACGAAGTCCTCCGCCAGATCCATGTCCCCGATCAGGTCCAGGTACGCCACCTCCGGCTCGACCATCCAGAATTCGGTCAGGTGCCTCCGGGTTTTTGATTTCTCGGCCCTGAACGTCGGACCGAAGCAATAAACCTTTCCAAAGGCCATGGCGCTGGCTTCGAGATAAAGCTGCCCGCTCTGGGTCAGATACGCCTGGTCGTCGAAGTAGTCGGTCTGGAACAGCGTTGTCGTTCCCTCGCAGGAGGAAGGCGTAAAGATCGGCGAATCCGTCAGTACGTATTCTCTTTCATCGAAGTAATTCCTGCACGCCCGAATCACTTCGCTTCGCACGCGCAGAATGGCGTGCTGGCGGGAGGAACGCAGCCAGAGATGGCGATGATCCATCAGAAACGCGGTTCCGTGCGCCTTTGGTGTAATGGGATACGGTTCCGACGTCTGAACCACCTCGATATCGGTTACGCCCACCTCGAAACCCAGGGGCGAGCGCGCGTCCTCGCGGACAACTCCCCATACGCGCAGAGACGACTCCTGAGTCAGGCCGGCGGAGCGCTCGAACAGGTCAGGCGAAACGTCCCCCTTGAACAGAACACACTGCACCACACCGGTTCCGTCTCTCAACTGCAGAAAATTCAGTCTGCCGCTGGAGCGTTTGTTATGCAGCCAGCCCTGTAGAAGAACGGCACGCCCGTCGTACTCTGCAATCCTTGAAATCGAAATGGGTACGGCCATCGGGGGCCCTTCCGAAGTCATGCGATCTGTCCTTGCTCCGCAAAACCAAAAAAGACGACCGGATGGTGCCGATCGCCTTTTGCCGACCTCTGGCTTACCAGGCGGGTCAGCGCCGATGGGGCCTTCGCGGGCCCCGTGCATGGCGCGGCGGCGGTTCGACGTATCCGGGAGGCGGTTGGAACGTCGCCTTGCGACTAAGTCGAACCTTCCCCTGATCGTCGATCGAAATCACCTTGACGTCCAGCTTATCCCCTTCGGACAGGACGTCTTCAACCTTGTTCACCCGGTGGTAGTCCAGCTCTGAAATGTGGCAGAGCCCTTCTTTTCCCGGCAGAATCTCGATGAAGGCGCCAAAGTCCAGGGTTCGCTTGACCGTGCCGTTGTACACCCGGCCGACTTCCGGATCTTCCACCAGCGCCTTGATCATCTCCATGGCTTCTTCGCCGGCACTGGCGTCGACCGAACTGACCGTGATCAGTCCGTCGTCGTCCACTGCTACTGTCGCTCCCGTTTCTTCGATGCTGCGAATGGTCTTTCCGCCAGGACCGATAACTGTACCGATCTTTGCGGGGTCGATGTAAAGGGAGAGAATTCGCGGCGCGTACGGTGACAACTCGGGCTTCGGGCGGGCGATCGCTTCCGTCATTTTGCCCAGAATGTGATCCAGCGCGTCCCGCGCGCGCCCGAAAGCCTCCTGCATGATCTCAAGACTGATGCCCTTGATCTTGATGTCGAGCTGAATAGACGTCAGTCCTTCGGCCGTGCCGGCAATTTTCAGGTCCATGTCGCCAAGATGGTCTTCCGCGCCCAGTATGTCGGTCAGCAGGGCCCAGTTGGCATTGTCGTCCCCCATGACCAGCCCGACGCCGGCACCAGCAACGGCCGTCTTGACGGGAACCCCCGCATCCATCAGCGCGAGCGATCCGCCGCACACCGTTGCCATTGAGGACGAACTGTTCGACTCCAGGATTTCCGAAACCACACGGATTGTGTAGGGGAAGTGTTTCTCGTTGGGCACGACCGGAACCAGCGCTTTTTCGGCAAGGACGCCGTGCCCGATCTCCCGCCGACCGGGCGCCCCGATCCGGCGGGTTTCTCCCACGCTGTAAGAGGGAAAGTTGTAATCCAGCATGAAACTCTTGTAGGACATCCCCTCCAGATCGTCCACCATCCGGGTATCCAGCTTGCTGCCCAGCGTGGCCACACACAGCGCCTGGGTCTGGCCTCTTGTGAACACAGCCGAACCGTGTGCTCGCGGCAGAACACCGAGTTCAATCTGAATCGGCCGTACCTCGTCCAGGGCCCTGCCGTCGATACGGCGGCCTTCGTCCAGAATCATCCGGCGCATCTCCGCCTTGACGATTGCCTCGATTTCCGCGGTGATTTCAGCGCTTGACTCCGGAAACTCCTGTTCCAGGGCCGCCTGTGTATCGGCTTCGATGCTGGCGATGACGTTTGCCCTGTCTTCCTTCTCGGACAACCGGTTCGCGTCTGCGATGCGTAGCGCCGCCTGTGCCCTCACGGCTTCTTCGAGCGCTTCATTGGGTTCGGGTTCAACGACTTCCCGCTTTGGCTTCCCGCACCTGGATACGAGTTCTTCCTGCACCTCCACGAGCCTGGCGATGGCTTCCTGGCCGGCCCGCAGCGCTCCCAGCACGTCGGCGTCGGGCACCTCGTGGCACTCGCCCTCAACGGAAATGATCGACTCTTTGTTTCCGGACACGATGATGTTGATGTCGCTTTCATCCAACTGTTGGTAGGTTGGATTGATCACGTACTCGCCGTTGATCCGACCCACCTTTACGGCGCCGATCGGACCTTCGAACGGGATGTCGGAAACACAGACGGCCGCGGATGCGCCCGTCATTGCGAGCACGGCGGGGTCATTCTCATCGTCGAACGAGAGCACGGTTACCAGAACCTGCGTTTCCACGTCCCGTTTCAAAAACAACGGCCTGATCTGGTGATCGATCAGCCTGGCGCTCAGTTTCTCCGTTGTGGAGGGCGCGCCTTCCCGCTTGAAGAAGTTCCCCGGTATCCTGCCGCTTGCGTAGAATTTCTCGCGATAATCCACCGTTAACGGGAAAAAATCCATATCGGATTCTCGGGTATCTGCCACAGTTGCCACCAGGACCACGGTTTCGCCATACTGCATCCAGACGGCGCCGTGGGCCTGCTTGGCCACGCGTCCGTACTCAATGGAAAATGTCCGTCCTTCCAGTTCCAGCTCTATTTTTTCTGCCATCCACCCCTTCTCCTCAGCAAAAATGAACGTACATCCGGCCTGTAGAACGCAATGGGAAACATACGCTACAGGTATAATTAACCACGTATTCCGAGTCTAACGATCAAAGCACGGTAGCCGGTCAGGTCGCGACGTTGCATATATCTCAGGAAACGCCGGCGCTTGCCGACCAGTTTGAGCAACCCTCGGCGGGAATGGTGATCTTTCCCGTGCCGCCGGGCGTGTTCGGTCAACATCCTGATGCGTTCCGTCAATAGCGCGACTTGCACTTCGACGGAGCCGGTGTCACTGGCGGCCCGACCGAAGGAATCCACCAGTTCGGCTTTCCTTTCTTTTGCTAAACCCAATGCTTCACCTCCATTTGATGGTCTAACAGTCCATTGAGAAAGTTGCTCTGCAGGCGAGGTCGAGCCATTGTGGTCGAAGACAAGGCGCGCGACCGAGTCCCATCCAGCGATTCGGCGAGGGCGCGCAACGCAGTATTTCGACCGCAAGGGCCGGCCGTAGCCCGGATGGGCTTTTTCAACGGACTGCTAACGCCTGTCCTATAATGTCACGGGCACGCTGCCCGTCCTTGTGAATTTGCGCAATCAGCGATTCCGGATCCGGAAACCGGCGTTCGCCGCGCAGCCGATCCACCAGTTCCAGCGATATCTTGCGCTCGTAGAGATTCCCGCAAAAATCCAGCAGATGGGCTTCTAACAATCTGCTCTTGCCGTTAAAAGTCGGCCGTACTCCAAGGTTTACAACAGCCGCGTACGGTTCAGGCACAAACGCCTTCGCCGCGTAAACACCGTTCGCCGGCAACAGTTTCATGGTATCGTCGGGCACGATATTCGCGGTCGGATACCCCAGCTCCCGCCCCCGGCCGTCGCCCGGCGCCACACGGCCTGAAACGGGATATCCGCCTCCAAGCATCTCGCGCGCTTCGTCGATTCTGCCCTCTCGAATCAGGTCCCGAAGCCGGCTGCTGCTCACCGGGCGCTCTCCCGCCATCGTGGGGGGCACGATAGCAACGTCGAAACCGAACCGATGACCGAGCGCCCGCATGGTATCGGGATCGCCGCTGCGACCCTTGCCGAATCCGTGATCGTAACCCAGCACCACGACCTTCGCGTCCAGATAGGTCACCAGATAGGTCGATACGAATGCCTCGGGACTCAGAATCTGTACCTGCCTGGTGAACGGGATGACCGCCAGCATGTCGATTCCGGCGTCCTGAAGCCGCCGCCGCTTCTCCTCCATGGACGTAAGGACGACCGGCGGGTCGTCGGGATGGATAACGGCCCGCGGATGTGGATCGAACGTTACGGCAACGGCGCTGCCCGACCGTGCCCGGGCCATGGTAACGACGGCTTCGATTACGGCGCGATGTCCCAGGTGGACACCGTCGAACGTGCCGGTCGTTACCACCGTGTTTTCCACCTCGAGCGTCTGTTCCAATGTCCGTGTCTGCATCCGGATCAACTTTCCAGCTGACGCAGCACCCGTACCGGCTTCAGCATCCGGTCGGAGGCCCGCCAGCGTCCGATGCCGAGCAACACCCCCTCGGGATAGAGCGCCCTCACGAGCCGGCCCGACTCGAGAGCGGTACTGTCTTCCAGATTCGCGACGGCATTTCCGTGAACAAAACTCCCTGCCTGAGCGGCATCCAGGTTGAGACGCGGCAGGTCACGCAATAACCGGTTGGGATCCATCAGAAACGGCTGCAACTCCGCTTTCGATCGAACGGATTCGAGTTGGTCGAACGTGACGCACTGGTCGATGCGAACAGGGCCGGCGGCCGTACGTCTGAGCCCGGCCAGATACGCGCCGCATCCCAGCTTCCGGCCGATATCGTCGGCCAGGGTGCGGACATAAGTCCCTTTTGAACAGGAGACCGTCAGGTGTAGATCGGGAGGCCTGAAATCTTCTAATTCAATTTCGTAAACGCGCACGCGGGACGGTCGTCGGGCGACTTCCGTGCCCTCCCGTGCCAGTTGGTACAACCGCCTGCCATCCATCTTTCGGGCCGAGAACATGGGAGGAATCTGTTCGATTTCGCCGACAAAGGAAGCCACCGCACCACGGACGTCCTCCAACCGGCCGGGTACGCGGCCGGAGCGAGCAACGACTTCGCCTTCCGCGTCGAGCGTGCTTGTCCGGACCCCGAGACGGACATGGGCGGAATACGTCTTGTCGTGATCCGTGAGATATGAACTGAGCCGGGTCGCCCTGCCCAGGCACAGCACGAGGACGCCGGTCGCGAGCGGATCCAGGGTGCCCGTATGCCCCACTTTCCGCATATTCAGCCGTCGTCGAACGCGGTCGATCACGTCGTGGGACGTCATTCCCGGGGGCTTGTCGATCGGCAACACGCCAGTGACGTTGATCCTGCCCTCCGTTCCAAGAAACTGTCTTAAAATTCCCAGCGGTCTTCGCGCGGCTGCAAAAGCGCCGGTCGGCGTT
>JAPPFJ010000004.1 GCA_028877215.1 Gemmatimonadota bacterium
TACTCTCACAAGCTGAGGCTCAACTCATTTTAACATAGTGACTCACGTCTCCCTGCTTTTCGGGCGCCCGGGGGGAGAGGTTCCGTTCACGTCCACGAGAACTTACGAATCAAGGTCAATTCCGTATGCGTCGCCAAGCTCCATGACGGGATGTTTTTCGGACATCTGGAACTTGACGAGCAACTCCCGCGCGATCATGTCCCGTTCCTGCTGGTTGTCGGGCAGCGCCATATTCTCGGGCACCAGCACCCAGCCGTTGATATTCCGGTCGAAAACCGCAGGCTTCCCGTCTTCGTATCCCATATGTACATCTTCCAGCCAGTTCAGGTCCCGCCAACCCATCGCCTCGATGTACCCCTTCAGGAACGGCGTCAGGAGCGCATAGTCCGGCGGCAGGTTCACGTCGTACCGGTATCCGATGTGCTGTCCGATTTCCTTCTCGCGGTCCGAGTCAAGCCCCGTGGACTTCAGGTAGTAGTTCACGTCTCTGGCTTCGTCCATCGGATTCTCCTGATTCAGTGTCCCGGAAAGTGGAGCGCAAGACCGGTGGTGCGCGTTGCGGTCCTCTTCCTTCTTCCTTCTTCTTTTTTCTTTTTTCTTTTTTCTTTTTTTCAGAACCTGTTCATCTCGGGATGCCCCACCGTATAGCGGGTGCCGGCAAGCGGCACCTCAGCCATGGCGGATGCTTCCATCGTGAGCGCGGCAAGGTCCTCCGGCTCCAGGGAATGGACGTCTGTCTTGCCGCAGGCCCTGGCGAACATCTGGCATTCGATGGCGAGGGTATGCAGGAAATTATACACACGTTCCGCCGCCTCGTCCGGGTCCAGGCGGCTGCGAAGTACCGGATCCTGGGTGGCCACGCCCACCGGACACAGCCCGGTATGGCAATGATAGCAGGATCCCGCAGGCACGCCCACCGTTCCCTCGTAGTCCGCCTCCGGAATATCCTTGTTGCAATTCAGCGCCACCATCGCCGCGGTGCCGATGGCCACCGCGTCGGCTCCAAGAGCGAGCGCCTTGGCCACGTCGGCTCCGTTGCGAATGCCTCCCGCATAGACGAGCGTAATCTCCCCGGTCTTGCCAACGTCGTCCAGCGCCTTTCTGGCCTGCCTGATGGCCGCGATACCCGGCACGCCCGTCTCCTCGGTAGCCAGGTGGGGGCCCGCCCCGGTAGAACCTTCCATCCCGTCCATGTATATGCTGTCGGGGCCGGTCTTGGCCGCCATCCTCACATCGTCGTAGACCCGCGCCGCGCCGAGCTTCAGCTGGATGGGTATCTGCCAGTTGGTGGCTTCGCGAATCTCCTCGATCTTCAGGGCCAGATCGTCGGGACCCAGCCAATCCGGGTGCCTGGCCGGCGAACGCTGGTCGATCCCCGCCGGCAACGAGCGCATTTCAGCCACCTGGTCCGTCACCTTCTGGCCCATCAGGTGCCCGCCGAGGCCCACCTTGCACCCCTGGCCGATGAAAAACTCCACGCCGTCGGCAAGACGCATGTGGTGCGGATTGAACCCGTAGCGGGACTGAATGCACTGGTACAGCCACTTCTCCGAATACCGGCGTTCGTCGGGCAGCATTCCGCCTTCTCCGGAACAGGTTGCCGTGCCCGCCATTGTGGCCCCTCTGGCCAGCGCCACCTTCGCTTCGTAAGACAACGCACCGAAACTCATCCCCGTGATGTAAATGGGAATATCCAGCACCAGCGGCCGTTCGGCCATCGGCCCAAGCACCGTCCTGGTTTCGCATTTCTCGCGGTACCCCTCGATGACGAACCGGGTGAGCGTGCCCGGCAGAAACGTCAGGTCGTCCCACGACGGGATCTCTTTGAAAAGCGCCATGCCGCGCATACGGTACCGACCGAGATTCGACTTGATGTGTATATCGTCGATCACATGAGGCGGAAACATGAAATTCTTGCCCAGGACCTGCGGATTCCGGTCGGTCCCTGCATTGCCGTTGTCCGAATGTGGTTCCATTACGTATCACTCCTGATTTTGCAAACCGGGCTGACCCCTTCACCCGGGGCGACGCTCCGACTGGCAGGCGTTCCTGTGATTCGCGTTCATTTATGGATGGGATTTTGCCAGATAATACGGAAAGGACGCGGGATCTCAAAGGAGGAAACAGTACGGGGGCGAATCGGGATGGGGGCGGAGCCTCGGGTCAATGCAGGATCATCGAGTGGGGGTTTGGATCGACATCGATAGGCGATTCCGGGCAATCAGCGCCGGAACCGGAGGCTCAGTCGGCCTTCACCGAGACGTAGAGTCCCCGGCCCGGCATCAGACCGTTTTCGTCGTAACTCGACGACAGACCGGCATGCGCCATAATCTCGAGAAATCTCTCCCTGTCGAACAGGGCCATCTCGTGGGTGTCGCGGAAATACCGGGTCCCCTTTTTCGTAGAAAGGAGAAAATGAAAATCGAGGACAGCCACGTTTCCGCGGCGGCGACTCACGTTGTGCCTGGAGATCTTTACGCCGTCGGCTTCAAGCGTGCCTCCGTGGATCGATCCTGAAACGAACGTCTCTTTCGTGAAAAAGGGCTCGATAATCAGAATGCCGCCAGGTTTCAGATGTCTTGCAAAACAGGCGATCGTCCGTTTCAGGTTCCGGTACGTCCTGACGTAGGCGATTGAACTGAACAGACAGATGATCGCGTCAAAGCGACGCTTGAGATTGAAGGACGTCATGTCCCGGGACAGAAATGTGACACCGGGTATTTTTCTGCGGGCTGCCTTCAACATTTCCCGATTCAGATCCATGCCGGTGATATCGTAGTGGTCCCGCAGATATCGGGTATGCCCCCCGGTCCCGCACGCAACGTCCAGCAGTGTGTTGCCGTGCGACAAACGGTGCGTCCGGATCAGTTGATGGACCCGCTCTGACTCGGTCCGATAGTCCTTCCACTGATACATGACGTCGTAAAACGGCGCCAGCTCGGCCCACATCTTTTCGGTTTCATTAAGCGCCAACCCGGCCTCCCGCAATTTGACGATATCACGCGGTGCAGCCGTTCCCGCTGCTACCGTGCGAAAAAGTGATACGTGGCGCCCACGTGGAGCTGATAATTGGAAGTCAGCTGGCTCTCATTCACATTCTGGTAAACAGGAAGTGGCAATCTCGCTTCCAGGCTCAGATTCTCCATCGCCCGTACGCCCAGCTTTGGCGCAAGATAAACCCAGGTGCCCCCACGTTTTCGGGCGATCTTTCCATATTGGAAAAAATCGCGGGCCGTGTGAACGTGGTTCAGGCTGAGACCCGCAATGAGCTTGTCCCCGTGGAGATAATCCATGGAAAAGATGCCTTGAAACTCGTTTCCGTATTTGTATCCGTATACATTCTCGCGGGAAATAATGCGGGTGAATAGCATACCGGAGAAGAACAGGTTGTCGAACGAGCGCGAAAGACTGACAGAGAGAATGGGGTCCATGCTGCCGGAACCCACCTGCAGCAGATCGGCGAACCGCTCGCCGTACTCATCGACCGCGTGGGTCGACCCGTTCGCGAGCTTGACGCCTGCCGAAAAAAGAAGCCCGGGCAACGCTTCCGGCAGAGGCGGAGCAAAGTTCAACATCAGAACGACGTCGCCGAGACCGGCGGCGTGCCGGACGTACTCGCCGCCCAGATACTGGTTGTCGTACTGACCTGGAAGGAGAATTTTATCGTTGGTTATGGAACGAAACGGAAGCACCACGGCGGCGCCGAACCATTCCGTGACCCCGTAACTTGCGAATACGGATACCGTTGACATGCTGGTCACTTCCTGGTTGATGTTGGGTATCGGTCCGGTACCGAACTTCGCATCGCCCAGATACTCGTATTCGTAATTCATGCTCAGAACCAGAAGGTCCTTCGAAATCAGACTGCCCTGCAGCATTCTCCCGCCCGGGAGCACGGGGCGGCGTCAACTCACGCCCGGCTGCGCCAGTACGAGCTGGTCCGTGAGAATCAGTTGGGCGAACAGAATCATCGGGAAAACCGGCAACGCGCGTCTCATGGTCGTGGATCCTCCAGCGACGTTATTTGCAGCTGGTGTTCTGTCCCGGAAATAAGTTGCCTGAATTCGACCGCAGAGTCGCCTGGATCGCAAGGCGCCCGAGCGCAGTCGACCTGCGTAAGGTCGGCGAGCGAGGGGAACGTAGCGAGACGGGATGAATCGGCGGCCGAATGGTGAGGAATTTTTGGGACAGGACACTAGCCTTTCAATGACTTTTCCAGAATTTTCCTGTATGTCCGAAACGAACGGTAACCCGAAAAAAGGACCTCGCCACGGGCATTGACAATGACAACCGTGGGCGTCAAACGCGTCTCGAAGGCTTCGAACACCCGGCCATCCGCATCAATGTAGCTGTGCAGCGTTTCCTTCCTGTCCACGAAGAAGGTCTGAATTTCCTCCGCGCTGTTCTTCCAGGCAATGCCGAAGACCTGGACCCTGTCGCCGAATTTCTTCCTCAACTTGAAGACGTTCTTCAAGTCCTTCTTGCAGGTCTTGCACCAGGTTGCCCACAAATAGACGAAGGATGGCTTGCCTTCGCAGACGTCGGCAAGATTCAGCGTATCTCCTTCCATCGTGACAACCTGCACACGCGGCACGGGACGGGGCTTGTCGCGTCCGGCTGCCGCGACGTCGGTAAAACAACCGATCAGACCCGCACCCAGCACGATACCGGCGATACGCAGCAGATTCGTTCCACACATAGACGAACCCTCGAGAGACGTTATCGAATCCCGAACATCATGTTTCCCGCATGCCGGCCGGGAGATCATCGTTCGGCGATATGCTTGTACACCAGGCGGATCCGATGGTTGAAGGTGTCTGCGATGTACAGATTCTCGTCCTGATCGAGCGCGACCCCATACGGACTCCTGAGTTTTCCCCACCGGGGATGGTCGCTGTCGCCCTTGAAACCCGGCTCGCCGCACCGGCCTGCAAGCGTGGTGATTGTCCCCTCCGTATCCACCTTCCGGATACAATGGTTGCCTGTGTCAGCAATATACAGGTTGCCCTCCGCGTCGACGGCCACGTCGCTCGGGCGCGACAGGCTGGCCTGGGTTGCCGGCCCGCCGTCTCCGGAGTACGTACCGGCGGTTGCGCCAATACTGCCGCCGCCGGCCACTGTGTTGATCCTGCCGCTGGTATCCACCATGCGTATCCGGTTGTTGAACGTATCGGCGATATAAAGGTTGCCCCGGCCATCCATCGTGATCCGGCCGGCAGGCTGCGCGGCGTCACCCGTGGGCGCATACAGGTCGGCCAGGGTCGCAGGACCGCCGTCCCCGGAAAACCCCTCCCGTCCGGTGCCCGCGACGGTAGAGATGATTCCGTTCAGATCAACCCTTCGAATGCGGAGGTTTCCCTGATCGGAGATATACATGCGGCCGGACGGATCGAAAACCGTGGAGCTCGGCAGATTCAGAGAGGCATCCAGAGCGGGGCCGCCATCGCCCCTGAACCCGCGATCGCCCCGGCCGGCGATGGGTTCGACGCGGCGCGAGGTAGCGTCGTATCGCAGGATCCTTGAGTTCTGCCAGGCCGACAGGATCAACCGCCCCTGCGGATCGAACGAAATATGAGCCGGATGATCAACGCCTACTTCGAGCGCGGAACCCGCAGGCGCCGCGCCCGGTTCGCCGTTGCCGATCAGAGGGCGCAAGGTTCCGTTGTCGATCACGACAACCCGATTGTTGTTCCAGTCCAGAATGTACGTCCGGCCGTCGGGGCCAACGGCCATATCCTGGGGGAAATATAATTCCGATTCGAGAGGACCCGATCCGGAGGCACTCCTCCCCGGATCTCCGGTGCCGGCGATGGTGATCATGATTCCATAGGGCAACCCGGGATACGCTTCGTAGAGATCATCGTCCACGGTGGGCGGCGTCTTCCCGCAGGCAGCCACGGCCACGGACACCCAGACCACGAACGCGAGCCGAATTCTTACTTGTTTCAGTAATTTCATCCTTGTAAAAATAGGAATAAGCCAGCCGCGATTCAACCCTGAAGTTGTTTCAGTTGCCGGAATCCCGCACGACAGCGCAATTCCTGAACCTCGCGGTAAACCGTCCACGGACGATCGTTCAGACGGTCACCGTCCGTCTTCCGCAAACGCCCGATAGTACGCCAGGGGCTGGGACAGGGCCTCATCGACCTCCGTCAACGCCAGCCGCATCCGGACCGTGCGACTGCTGCCCGGCACCAGGTCGTCGCCGAACAGCGAGAAATCGAACGCGCTGTAATCCGTCATTCGATCGGCTTCGTCTTCAACGTGGTAGCGCGTGCTGATCGCATAGCAGTCCGCCTCCGTCGACATCAACACAACGCCCAGACGATTCCCGGCGTCGG
This sequence comes from Gemmatimonadota bacterium, assembly GCA_028877215.1. Classification (GTDB taxonomy): domain Bacteria; phylum Latescibacterota; class UBA2968; order UBA2968; genus JAAXHE01. Next base: position 6,342 of record JAPPFJ010000004.1, read on the forward strand.
TCAGGAACGAGAAGGGATAGCCATAGTACCGGACCGGGCACATCTGCACGGTAGGCGAGTTGCTCTCACTGCGGTTCCACCGTCCGTCGACGCAGCGCCTCGCGGCGTGCGGGTCCCTCGGAAACACGATGACGGTCCCGCGAAAGGCGTCATTCACCATGGGAACAACCATCTCAGGGGCCTCGCTCGCCCGGCCGTACCGGCTTCCGTGCAGATAAATGTGAGGCCGCAGGGTCTTGTCGAAATAATTCGAAAGGAAGAGCTCATATCCTGCATAGGTCCCTTCGCACGCTACCCGTATCGTCAAGTCGATACAATTCGGCTCTACCACCTCGTAGCGGGCGGTCAGCGCGCCCTGATGCGTTTCGGTAACGGGCCAGTGTATTTCAATGGCGCTGTCCCGGACGTCGATGGTCCGGTCCATCAGACGCGGTTGATCCAGACCCTGGTGAACCGCGAACAACCGGAACAGGTTCAACGCGGAATATTTCGGATGGATCACCTGCCTCCCGGTGACTTTGTCCGTTAGCGTCCACACCCCGTGATAGTCTCCGGACGCGCGGATTTCGCCGGTCATCGCCTCGGTTTCGAAACGATAGGTGTCGGCAGCCGGACGATATGCGAACTCGGCCATTTTCACTCCCCCGTCCTGGAATCTATTCGGCGGTGATCTCTTCAATTCGTTCCGCGATCGCTCCGGTCAGGATCTCCAGACAGCCGGGCGCGAGACTCGACGGCTCCTCCTGGTAGAGTCCCTTGCCGTACGCGTCTTTCCGCAGCAGGTAAGCGACCTGCACGTTGCCCGCCAGAGGAGAAACCAGAATCGCGAACCCGGGAAACCGCCGGCGCAGCGCCACCTGGAGATCGCTGTAGGGTTCCCCGCCGCAGGTCACCCAGATGGCATCTCCCATCCGATATGCGGAGAATCGATACGGGTATGTCTCGCCCGGCGGCAGGTTCGCAATCCGCGCCAGCCATCTCCTGGCCCGCTCCGCCCTTGCGCCGCAGGTTCGCGCCTCCACGGCGTCTCCGGCGGAATCGGCCGCTCGTTCGGCTTCCGACCACCGCGCCAGCTCATCCTGGAGCGTTTCAGGGTCCTGGCGTTTTTTCATCGGCAGATCCACGGAATACACACCTCCGGAAAAAACGGAGACCTCCCGCAGACGATCCCTGCCGAATGCCGCGTGCGCCCACGTGCCGATGGTGGCGCCCGAGATTATGGGACCCCGGTATTCGAAGTCCGTGCCCGGCGGCCCCATCGACATCAGAGCGGAAAGCGCTGCAAACCCGAGCTGGCGTCCGTTCTTCTCCGCGACGTCGAGGTCCCCCACGAATCCGTCTTTCGGACCCAGGTCTCCGCAGGGCGCCAGCGCGAACGTGCAGGGCGCCCCGGTAACCCGCTCGACTTCGCCGCGCATCGCACCCACGTAGTCCGGGCTGATCAGGGTATTCTCCCATGCAAGCGTGGTCGGGTGGCAGGCATAGTTCACCACCGTCGCCACGGCCCTGCCGTCTCCGTCGCACAGCCGGCCCACCAGCAGGGTATCGTCCCCGTCACCCTCCGGATTGTATCCGCAGACGAAACCTCCGAACGCGTCATCCCGATAGTCCCTGTCCGCCGCCATGTTGCAATGACCGGAGGCAAAGGTGATCAACGCCTCCCCCATCCCCGATATCGCCTCCCCGCAAGCCTTCGCCAGCTTATTTCCCACCTCTTTCAGAAACGGCTCGATCAGCTCGCCTCCGGGCATGACGAATCGATCCGGCGCGTACCATCCGGAAGCGTGGGTGTGGGAGAACGTCACGTCCACCCGTTCAGGACCCACGCCCGCGGCGTCGCCGAGCGACGTCACCAGCGCCGTATACTGCCGGGCGACAAGGCCGACCAGATCCAGATGCGCGCGAACCAGCCGAATTTCTCCCGGTGCGTCCACCGACCCGAAAACCAGCACGTCGCCCAGAATCGGACGGTGAACGCCGGTGGCCCTGTCGTGCCTGGCCGCGCCCCACATGCGATGGTAGATCCCCACCGGCGGCGTAATATCCACACGCGAAAAGCCAAAGCGCACGCGGGAGGTCGGCGCGCGCTCCTTTCTCCTTACCATGCAGAACATCTCCCCATCAACTGTGACGGATGTAAACCTGTCTCCTGCGTGCGCCAGCGTCCACGCTCAGACCGTCGCCGTCTTCGGCCGTTACCGCAACTGATATGCGATCGCATAGGCCGTCTTGTGCTCGCCCGAACGGTTTACCTCAGACCGATGCCACGTATAATTCGAGAAGAACGCGGCGTCTCCAGGCTGCATGGGCAATACGACTTCGCCGGACAGGTCCAGACCGTCCGTTGGAATCCGCCAACGGCTGAACGCTTCCACTGTCCGCGCAGCGTAATAGTTCGGCTCGTCGAAGTAACGTTCGTGGGTCGTCAGCGTCCAATCCCTGTGGGTTCCGGGCAGAATTCCCAGCGCACTGGCGTCGACGCCCACTTCGTCCAGCGCGATCCATGCATTGCACCCCCTTCCGGGTTCGATCTTCCAGTAGTAGGAATCCTGGTGATAGAACGAATGCCCGTCAATCTTACGGTGCTTGATGAGCGCCTGATCGGTAAATCGTTTCACCGGACCGGCCAGAAGTTGCGACATCGCACCCTGAAGATTGTCGTGGTCCGCAATCTCCCGAAAGACAGCCTCCTGTCTCGCGGGCCTCTGGACGCCGACCGGCACGAATCCACCCTCCTTGTTGCGGAATCTCCCGGGATCCAGAACCTGAAAATGCAGGTCCGGCCAGTCGTGCCGACCTTCCATCAACTCGAGAAGGCGGTTCCGCACCGCAGCCGCCTTGGCTGTCGATATCAGGCCATCCACCGTTGTATATCCGTCGTGCTCGTACTGTCGCAACTTCGCCTCGTCCAGCTTCATGGGTCAATCTCCCGGTTTTCCCGCAATGACACCCGGTCGTGACGATCATTGACGTCATGCAGGCCCGACCCGTCGAATCCGCATCGGAAATTCCCGGCTGTCACTCGACCTCGAGCCTACCCACCGCGTAACCCATCCCGGTAGCGCCGAAGCGGTTGCCGGTATACCAGCACCGGTATTCCTCGCCATGTTTGACGATACTCACGTAACACCGCTGTCTGTCATCGAATGCGCCCGCCCTGCCCACGCCCAACTCCCCTTCCGGCCCGCTGTCGCACCAGCGCCAGCTCCGGAGGTCGGGGCCGACCAGACTCCTCATCCGATAGGCCGTGCCGAACGTGTTCACCCACATCCGAAAGCCTCCGGGTTCCTGCAAGACGAAGGGCTTCGAGCAGATGTACTCGTAGGGTTCGGTGTCGAAACCCCTTGGGCTGACCATCAGATCATTCATCGGCTTCGTCCACGCGATCCCGTCCGTCGACGCCGCATAGGCAATGCCGATGCGGGGAATTACGTCTCCGTGGCCCGTGATCGCGCCGTCGGGACGGTTGAAGTAGGCCCCGATGGACGTATAGTACATATGGTACCGGTCATTGGCCCGCAAGACACATACGCTTCCGGTTCCCTCCCGGTCCCAGTCCCGGTCCAGCGGCAGGATCGGTTCCCGTTTCGGATAGCGGAACCGGTACCCGCCGTCGTCGCTGACGGCCACGCCCGTGGTATTGGGAAGCTTGCCGTCCGTCCTGGGCTTCCCCCAACCGCAGAAATAAAGGAGCCAGGGGCCGTCGTCCCTCGGAACCACAAACGGAAAACCCGGCCCCTCGTCGTTATAGTCCGTGTCACGCTGCCGGCTGAGCGCGACGCCCACGGGTTCCCAGTCGTTGGGCTCATCCACCGGGCATTCGGCAACCAGAATGCGGTGAAACCCGTTCGCTCCGGTTCCCCAGTAGTACATCCGGTACCGGTCCCCAAGCTGCAGGACGTGGGCGGCGCCGGCGCGGCGGCTGTCCATATCCTCGTGCAACTGACCCGGGGCGATCACCGGGTTGTCATCGCTGAACGTCCAGCGGATTCGTCCTGAAATCGAGTTTCGAACCATAGGATTCCTCACTTACCGTGCAACCGCAGTGAAAAGACGCAAAGTACATCAGGTGCGCCGCAACACCCGCCCGTACCGTTCTCGTGAAAGGACGCCGTCATTCACCGCAACGCCGCCGTTTACCAGTACGTGACGCATTCCCGCGGCCGTCCGGTTCGGCTCGAATGTGGTTCCCCGCTCGGCAAACACGTTCGGATCGAATATCGCCAGGTCCGCACGCGCCCCACTTCGAATCACGCCCCGGTCCGTCAACCCCAGACGGGAAGCCGGCAGAGACGTCAGCCTGCGCACGGCTTCCTGTGGTGTGAACAGCTTCCGGTCCCGGACGAAGTGCCGGAAGAACCAGGATGCCCAGGTATAGGCGCCGTGAAACGCGTCGTCTTTCAGCGGCCCATCCGTCGCGAGCGCGGTCGCGTCGGAACCGACCATACAGAACGGGTGTTCGAATGCCGCCCGGACGTCCGTCTCGCGATAGCTGAATGCGATTACCATAATCTCGTGCAACCGGTCAGATGCCGCAATCAGAATGTCGCAGATGGCGTCGAAGGCATTCCCGGCTCCTGCGGCGGCAAGCTCGGCAATGCTCGTTCCCGAAAGCTCCGGCTGCACCGGCGAGTGGAAGACCACGATCCGACTCCAGTCTCCCTGCGCCAGAGAGGCAACGATACTGTCGCAATTTTCCATTTCGCGGCGAATGGATGGAACGCGCAGCCGACTCGCGATTTCCTCCGAACTTCCCTCCTGCGCCCGAAGCGGAAGCGCCGCGCTCAGGTTGGTTGTCCCGAAGAGCCGCGTGTGCATGTCGAATTGAACGTCCACCCCCCTGCCCCGCGCCCGGTCGACCTGTTCGAGCGCATGATCGACCGCCCGACGGCCGTCGTCCGCCAGCCTGGCAACGGAAGAAATATGCGAGATCTGCAGGGGCACATCGGCTCTCTCGGCCGTTCGGATCGATTCTGCGATGGCTTCGTCCGCCTCGCCCATCCGATTGCGGGTATGCGTGGTGTAAATCCCGCCGAATTCCGCGGCGATCGCACATAGCCCGAAAATCTCGTCCTCGGGGCAATCCCGTTCCGGACCGTATTCCAGGCCCGTGGAATACCCCACCGCGCCTTCCTCCAGGCCCTGCGCCAGCAGGCGTTTCATCTTCCGCAGTTCGTCCGGCGTGGACGGACGGTCCAGAGCCTCGCAGGCTGCGAGTCTAAGATTGCCGTTGGGTACCAGCGTCATCACATTGACGGCCGGGCGCCGGTCTTCCAGGCGATCCAGATACTCGCCCACGCCGCGCCAGTCGATCTCATATCCGGTTCTGCACCCGTATATATTCGACCGCGTGCGCGCCGGATCGCCGATGGGCGCGCTTCCGTGCCCGCAATTGCCCACCACCTCCAGCGTCACCCCCTGCATGATCGAGCTCACCGCCCGGGGATCGACCATCAGGGTAAAGTCCGAGTGGCTGTGGATGTCAATGAATCCCGGCGTCACGTAGCAACCGGACGCATCCAGGTGCGGCACGCCGTCAGGCCGCGGGATCCGGCCGACGCCGACGATCCGCCCGTCCGCCACGGCCACGTCGCCGGGGACGGGAACGGCGCCGGTACCGTCCACCACCGTCCCGCCGAAAATGACCAGATCCATTATCCGTCACCACAAATGCAGGGACAAGGCGAACAGCCTGAACCTAACAGAAAACGGCCTCGCCACGTTTTCCTGTCACGAGACCGCATCTCATACCGAAAGTACCGCCTGGGGACCTATTTTTCAGGGGCATAACGCGTCAGCGCACCGGCTTCCAGAAGCAGATCGACGACGTCCGTATGTCCGTTTTCGTAGGCGAAGTCCAAGGCAGTCTTTCCGCCGGGAGACCAGTAGGGACGTTTGGGATAGGCGTAGTCGACGGTGGAATAGCTACGGCCTGGGTCGTCAGGGCGGCGATCATTTCCGGGGCGATATTCAGGTTCAGGCGCGGATTCGGCCGCGCCGCGCCTACGTGCGTCGGCCGTATAGACGTGGTAGTCCTCATACGATAGCCCCGGACCGGTCACAATCTCCCCGCCACTGGTCGCATTCAGTTTCGCGCCGGCCTCGATCAGGGCATTAACGATGTCCCTGTGACCGCGCTGCGCGGCGAGCATCAACGCCGTTTTCCCGTCTCGCAACACCCATGTGGAACGACTGCGTGTACGTTCCGCCATAAACCTGGACTGCGGCCCTGAGCTGTCTGCATTCACGAACCGTTCCCTGGAGTGCCGGGAAAAGTCGCGTCGATTCCTACGTACCTGTGCGCGGGCACCCAAAGTCCAGGCCCTGATATCCAATTCCGCGCCTGCCCGAATCAGCGCGTTGACCACGTCCAGATGTCCTTCCCTCGCCGCCAGCGTCAGCGGACTGTGTCCCTGCACCGTTCTGGCGTTCACGTTGCTGCCACCGTCTATCGCCCGCTGAACGCCGCCGACGTCTCCGTGTTTCGAAAGTTCCAAAAGCGAAGCGCCGCAACCGGCCGCGCCCGTCACTACGAGGAGCAATGCGTACCGCTTGATGATTTTAGCCATGGTCGCCCCCGACGTGGACTGAATTCCGATTCAACTTGCTCCATCACCGAATTTAACCACGATCCCGTGTCAAGTCAAACCGGATCACGGTCGCCGTTACAAAGCCTGAAATCTTCGCGGCGACTTCGCTCAATTCACCTTGACTTTGTCCGTTTTACCAATATGCCTCTGGACTTCCTTCTCCACGTCCACGAAATCTATGTTTCCCGTCCACTGCGCCACGATCTGACTGTCTCTATCGAAAAGATACATGGCCGGAATCGCCTTCACCCTGAACCGGTACCAGGCCGGCGTCGGTTTCGCGTCGACAAAGATCGGATAGGATATGCCCAGTTTGTATATCATTTTCCTGATCTTGTCGACCCGGTTCTTGTCTTCGTCGATAGACACGCCCCACACCTCAAGACCCTTGCCGGAATTGGCGTCATGGAGTTTCTGCAGCCGGGGCATCGTCTCCAGACAGGGTTCGCACCACGTCGCCCAGAAGTCCAGGAGTACGACCTTGCCTTCCAGATCCGCCACCGCCCGGTCCGCGCCCTCCAGCGTTTCGACGACGAAGGCCGGCGCAGGCCGCGGGAATACGGGGGGCAGGAAGGCGATCGGATCCGAGTCGAATTCCTTTTTGCAGTCTTTGGAGCAAAAATAGTACGACTTGCCGTCGTGTTCCGAATGGGTCCTGACTTTTTCCAGCTCGGTCTCGCCGCCCATCAAGGCGCAGACACTGCAAAGCGCCTTATCCGGAATCCGGGATTCCGCGAGAAGCGGCGCCGAAACCGGCCATACAAACAGAAACATCAATACGCGGAGACGCATTGGTCCTCCAGATCAAAATCCGACGGAAAACGCGACACCCATGGTTTCAATCCATACATACATCAGGCTCACACCGTATTCCGCCGCGAAATAGTTCAGCATCAGGTGTCCCCTGTCGCCATCGTACATCGGTCGGAATGAGAAGCCCTTGCCCAGTTCGACCCCGATGCCAAAGGGAACGTTGAACCTGTCATCCCATTCCGAATAATTCACGCTGGCGTAGAAGGACGTGCGAAACCATGGGATATATTTGCTGATCGTCGCGAAGTAAGACTGCTCGCCCGCCGGCGAACCGATTCGATCCGAACTCGTGCCGAGAAAGAGTGCGGGACGCGTCTCCGTCTCGGTGAACAGAAAACAGGTCACGAGAGGTCCCGCCTCTTTCGCTTTAGGATTCAGTTCGATTCCGACCTGCAAGCGATGATGCAGGCGGTAATTCGCGGTCAACCGCCATTGCGGACGGTCCAGCGAGGTATCCACGTACCGTCCGGAAAACGTGAATTTCGTGTGGATGCCACTCCCCCGGAGCGGTGCTCCCTCGCCGGGTCAACCCGTTCACGTGGGCGTCATCGAAAATTCCGGCCGCTCACTCCGCGCCGAATCCGCCTGCGCCTCACCTCCAAAGACAGGTGACGAACTCAGGACAAAGATCACGAGAAAAGGATAGAATTTCATCGACATGCCAACCCGACCGCGTGTTTATTCACACAGATTCTCAACCATTCACTCGTGTAGTTTTCCACGTCTCTGCATTGGTTCCTCAGAACCGGTCGTACCCCATTATGTCCGTGATACGAAGAACCGGCTTAACGCAAAAAAATAAACCGGTCTCGTGAGTCTACCTCTCTACGAGACCGATTCTCTCGCGCAAGAACCCCTTCGGATTCCTATCTTGCACTCGATGAGCCCCTTACCGTGCTGGCTGTGCGTAGAAAGTCGACGACGTCAGTGTGCCCTTTCTCATGCGCCAGATCCAGTGCGGTCTTTCTGTCCGGCGAGTCGTAAAACCGTCGTGGATAAGCATCATATCCGACGCCTGGCGTGATGCCGGATGCTTCGTCCGGTTCAACGTACGTACCGCTGTCACCATAGGGATTTCGTGGGATTTCGACCGGGTCGCGAGGCTCAGGAAACCTCGGCTGCATAGGAAAATCGAATCTCTCCTTATCCGGCTTTCTGTCCAGCTTCCACGAGCCGCCGCTTGTCAACTGCACATTGGCGCCGTTATCGACCAGTGTTTTAACCACATCGAAATGGCCCTGCTCCGCGGCAAGCATCAGGGCTGTTTTCCCGTCTTTCAGCACCCAGTCGACATCGATTTGAGTACGTTCCGCCATGAACCGGGACTGTGGCCCGGAACTGTCGGCGTTTACGAAGCGTTCCCTGGTAAGCCCCCCGCCCTCGTGGCGATACGCGCGGGTACGTGGAACGGTAGCCAACGTCCAGGCCGCAGCATTGACATCCGCGCCGGCTTGAATCAGCGCCTGAACGACGTCAAGGTGACCCTCACGCGCCGCCAGCGTCAGCGGACTGTGTCCCTGCACCGTTCTGCCGTTTACGTTGCTGCCACGGTCTATCGCCCGCTGAACGCCGTCGACGTCTCCGCGTTTCGATAGATCCATAAGCGAGACGCCACAGCCCGCAACGGCCAACAGGAGAACCAGCGCTGAAAGACGATTAATTGTTCGAGGCATCGGTCGCTTCCTCACGAGGCGATGAGCGTTCACGCTTCAGACCCGACGGCGTCATCCCGGCGCCCGACTCCAGGAGCAAATCGATGATTTCCTTATGTCCGTTCCGGTACGCGAAATCCAGCGCCGTGCTGCCGCCGATCGACCAGGAAGGACGATCCGAATCGACGACATCGTAATAGAGAACGCGGCCATGCTCCGGCCCGTAGTAACTGCCGCCGTGTTTGTCCTCTTCACCTTTGATGTCTTCGGGCGGCGCACCGGTATAACCCGCGAGTATCCCGTCGTAATCCTTATACGACGGCATTCCGGAGGTCACGACTTCACCGCCGCTTGTGGCGAAGAGGTCGGAGCCGCCTTCGACAAGCGCTTCGACCACATCCAGATGACCGGCCTCGGCGGCAAGCATCAACGCCGTCTTTCCGTCTCTCAACACCCAGTACGCCGATCCCCGGGTACGCTGCGCCATAAACCTGGACTGGGGTCCTGAACTGTCGGGATTGGAATACCGTTCCCTGACAAACGCGTAGCCGCCGTGACGATCCTGGCTCTCGACGGTGTGGGCGCCGACGGTCCATGCCACGGCGTCCACGTCCGCGCCCGCTCCGAGCAGGGCGATAACGATATCCAGGTGGCCCTCTCTGGAAGCCAGCGTCAACGGGCTGTGCCCCTGCGGCGTCCTGGCATTCACGTCTCTTCCGCGATCAATGGATCGCCGAACGCCGTCGACGTCTCCGCGCCGGGACAATTCCGTCAGCGGGGCACCGCAGCCCGCGAACCCCAACAATAGAAGGACCAGCACGAATTGGTTGATTTTTCTGGACATAGGCTGCCTCCGAAATGCATCCGATTGAATGACCTTCAGTCCCGGTACAAATATACCGCCATTCGACGTTCGAGTCAACCCGAGTTGCCGTTGCCGGGCGCGGTTCCTGGGGCCGACATCCGTCGCCGCGCATTCCCCGTTTCCACCTCGTTGACCGACAGGGTCTCGCCATCCATCACCACGCCGTACTGCTCCCGCGCCTGGCTCACCGAAACTCTTCCGTTTTTTACGTCGCGCGCGACCGCCGCGGTATCACGGTCCATCGGACTCCCCCATCCGCCGCCGCCCGCCTGCCGGTGGTAGATCCGGTCGCCCGCCGACATCGACGTCGATATCATGGTCGGCAACTCTTCACGGCCGTCCCCACTATAGAGTACATTCGTCGATCCCGTCGCCGGTCTTCCGCCGTACAGGCCGTACGGAAGGTGGTCTCTTCGATCGGACCGGATCGCCAGATGCGCCTCGCCCGAGAGCAGGGTCCACTCCCGCTCGATCGCCATTCCGCCCCGAAATCGTCCGGCGCCACCGCTGTCGCAAACCAGTCCGTACCGGTCGATCCTTACCGGATATTCGCACTCCGCCTGTTCAACGGGAATGTTGCTGGCCACGTTCGCCGGATTGCAAAGGCCATCGTTGCCGTCCCGGTCCGGCCGCGCACCCCACGTCCCTGAGAGCAACTCGTAGTAGACATAGTGCGAACGGTCCTGCCGCTGGCCGCCGATGATGACGAGCGTATTGCCTCCTTCGCCCGCGGCCAGCACCCGGTCGGGCAACAGCCCGGACAGCGCGCCGAACACCACGTCCGTCATCCGGAACCCCGTCACGCCGCGCATCGACGACGCGCCAGGCATCCGCACGTTCACGAGCGTGCCCTCGGGAGCGATGATCTCCAGCGGCCTGAACATCCCTTCCGTATTCGGAAGTTCCTCCCGCATCACGGCGCGCACGCACAGGGCAACGACCGCCGCCGTAAAAGAGAGCGTACTGTTGACCGCCCCGCGCACCTGGGGGTCCGTCCCCGTAAAATCGGCCGTAAGCGAGTCTCCCCGAACGGTCATTGTCACCCGGATTCGCACCCGGGGGCCGCCCACGCCGTCGCTGTCCAGATAGTCCGTGAATGAATGGGATCCGTCCGGCCAGGACGCGATCTCCGAACGTACCAGGCGTTCCGTGTAGTCGATCAGGTCCCGTGAGGCGGCCTGAAACGTATCGTGCCCGTACCGTTGGATCAGCGAATGCACCGCCCGCTCGCCGATGTGGCAGGCCGCCAGTTGCGCCCTGATGTCCCCGATCGTCATCTGGGGCACCCGCACGTTCGACCGAATCAGGGAGAAGATGGACTCGTCCGGCTCGCCCCGGCGATACAGCTTCAACCACGGAATCCGGATGCCTTCCTGAAAGATCTCCGTGTTATCGCAGGCGGAACTGCCGGGCAGGCGTCCGCCCAGGTCCAGGTGGTGCGCCGTACTCACCGCAAAGGCCACCCGCCGCCCCTTCCAGAAGATCGGCTGCACAATAAAAATATCCGGAATGTGCATCCCGCCGTCGAAGGGATCGTTCAGGATAAACACGTCGCCGGGGTCGATCTCATCGCCGAAGCGCTCGAACAGCGCGGCCATTGCATAGGGGACCGATCCCAGATGCAGCGGTATCGTCACGCCCTGCGCGATCATCTGCCCCTCCGCGTTGCACAACGACGTGGAATAGTCCAGACAGTCGCGCACAATGGTGGAATAGGCCGTGCGATACAGCGCGGCGCTCATCTCATCGGCGGCGGATGCAAGCGCGTTTTGCATGATCTCGCGCGTTATGGGGTCAATCTGCTTCATCGTTCTCTGCATCTCCTCTGCCGCGGGGCATTTCTACGACCCTGTCCTGTCCAGAACCACGAAGTCCTGCCGGTCCCGATTTACGCGGATCCCCGGCGGCACCACGATCGTGGAATCGTATTCGTCGATCAACAGGGGACCAGGCCGGGGCGCGGTCAGCTCCGTGCGGTCGATAACAGGTGTCTCCACCGTGCCCCGCTTCTTTCCAAAGTACGCCGGACGCGAGGGCAACTTTCGCACGTGCCGCCGGTCAGCGCGCATTCGCCCCCCCGTTTTGCGGTGACCGGCGCTGCCGATCAGGCGGACGGCAACCACCTCAACCGGATTATCGGGGTCCGACGTATGCCCGTAAAGCTGCCGGTGCTCGCGTTCAAACGCTCGACGCAAGCTCTCGATCGTAGCCTCCGACGCCGGCGACTCGGGCATTGGGATCCGGATTTCCGATGCCTGGCCTCTGAAGCGCACGTCGACACTTTGGGCAAACACTACCCTTTCAGCCGAATAACCCTCCGCCCGGAACCGGGAGAGCATCTTTCGTTTCAGGTCCGACTGGATGCCGCCCAATTTTTCCGCGCTCAGTCCGTCGCCGGAAAGCAGACAACTGTAGACTTCGTGATGTTCTACGCCGGAGAACAGAAGCCCAAGCGCGCTGAACAACCCGGGCAACGGAGGGACGATGACTCTGGGGCTCAGAAGTTCGCCGGCCAGCCCCGCGGCGTGAATCGGACCGGAACCTCCGAATGCGATCAGGGAGAACGACCTGGGATCACGGCCCCGCTCCGTGGAGACGGACCGGAGCGCCCGCATGCACCGGGCATTTGCGATCCGGTGTATGCCCTCGGCCGCTTCGAGCAGATCCAGGCCCAGAGGGGCCGCGATCCGGTCGTGGACGATCCTTCTCGCGGCCTCCGGGTCGACGGAGACCTCTCCGTCCGCCAGTTCCCCCGGCCGGATATACCCCAGCACGACATTGGCGTCCGTAACGGTGGGCTCGTTTCCTCCCCGGCCGTAACAGGCGGGACCGGGTACGGCGCCCGCGCTTCGGGGTCCGACCCGCAATCCGCCCGCCCCGTCCAGCCAGGCGATGCTGCCGCCCCCGGATCCCACCTCCGCGATGTCGATACTGGGCGCGCGAATCAATTCGCCGCCCCCGCCCACCAGCCTGTTTCCGGCGGACACGGATGCGCCGACCTCGTATTCCGGGCTGTAGGAAATCTCGCCGTCTTCGACAATCGACGCCTTGGCCGTGGTTCCTCCCATATCGAACGTGATGAGATCGTCGATACCCAACTGCTCTCCGGCGGAACGGGCCGCGAAAACGCCGGCCGCGGGTCCGGACTCGAGAACGTACACGGGTCGGATGGCCGCGTCGGCCTCGGGGGTCAGACCCCCCGCGGATTGCATGATCAGCACGGGCGCGATAATGCCCTGATCCGTCAGACCGTCCCGCATCGCCCTGAGATAACGCTGCATGACAGGACGCACGTACGCATTCAGCACGGTGGTCGCGGTACGCTCGTACTCCCGGCGTTCAGGCAGAATCTCGGTCGAAAGGGATACAGGCAAGTCCGGAAACGCGCCCTGGAGGAACTCGCCGATCGCGTGTTCGTGGCGTGGGTATGCGTAGGAGTGAAGCGTGCAGACCGCGATCGACTCGACCTGCTCCCGTTCCAATACGTCCTTGACCGCCTCGAGGTCCGCAAAGTCCAGCGGCGCCAGCACGTCGCCGGCGGCGGCGATGCGCTCCTTCACTTCCAGCCTCAGATGCCGCTCAACAATGGGTTCGGGCTTGTCGAAGAACAGATCGTACATCTGCGGCGCCCTGACGCGCCGCAATTCCAGTACGTCTCGAAATCCGCGCGTCGTGATCAGCGCGGTCCTGGCGCCCCGGCGTTCGAGGACGGCGTTGGTCGCCACGGTGGTCCCATGCGAGACGTCTCCGATCGATTCGCCGGTTACGCCGGTCTCCCGCAGCAGACGGCCAATGGCATCCAGTACAGCACGCTCGAAATCGGGCGGTGTAGAGGGTATTTTATGCGTCCATATTTTCCCCTCGCCGTCCATGAGGATGACGTCCGTGAACGTTCCGCCGACGTCAGCGCCGATTCGAAACGATGGTTCATTCATTCGGGAATCACCGGCAAACGCAGATATGAAGCATATTGCCCGCTGTGGTAAACCGTCTGGCGGGCGACCTTAATTTCATCGTCCAGACCGGGGGTATTTCCCGTATTCAGATTCCGGTCGAAACGGGGGAAGTTGCTGCTGGAGACCTCCAGTCTGATCCGATGGCCGGCTTTGAATACGTTGCTGGTCTCCCAGAGTACGATCCGGTATTCAACGACCGCGCCAGGTGAAATCAGACTCGGCCTCCGAAAGGATTCGCGGAATCGCGCCCGCACGATGCCCTCCGTTATGTGGATCGCCCTGCCATCGGGATGCACGTCGACCAGAGTCGCCGTAAAGTCCGTATCCCGCGCATCCGATGCGGCAAACAGCGTGAGTGCCACCGGGCCTGTTACCTCCACGTTTGACACCAGTGTTTCCGTCGTGTATACCAGCACGTCTTCACGGCATTGCACACCCCGCCTGTCGCGGGGACCCGTGTTGGCGAGTGACAGACTCTGCCCGCCCACCGTGGGTACCGGATCCCCGGGATCGTAGTCGAAGCGGTCCGCGGGCTCGTCTCCCGGCGCCTCGAAGCTGAGTTCACCGTCGCCCCAACGCGAATTGGCGCGGCCACCGCTGTGAAGATAGTACGCCGTGTAATTCGTTCGCGCCAGCGGCCACTCGTTTTCCCATCGCCACGCGTTCCTGCCCATCACGAAAATCCGGATGGCCGGTTCCTTGTCGATTCCCGTATCGATCCCGCGCAGCCGCTTGTCGTACCAGCGCAGATGTTCACCAGGAATATCCACCGCCGCGTTCGATCCGAAGTCGATGTCTCCGAACGGCTCGGCGCTCCCGATCTGCGAGTGCGTCCAGGGCCCGACCATCAGACGGGTCAGTCGCCGGGTACGGGCGTCTCCGGCTGCCGTGCGCCAGCCGCGAAAACACTTGAAACCCTCGTGGACCAGATTATCGTACCATCCCGACACGAAATAGGCCGGCGTATTCACTTCACCGTACCGGCCCTTCATGCTGTACGAGGACCAGAACGCGTCGAATTCGTTGTGCCGGACCATCTCCCTGAAGAACGGTCGGTCCGCGATGCCGTCCATCGCCGAGACCAGCGGCAGCCGGCGGTAGATCCGGTCCCAGTTCAGCAGGTCCCGCGGCGCGTGCTGTCTGGTCCGTCCGCCCAGCCAGATCCAGTTCATCGCATTCTGCAGCTGGAGCACGCCGTTGTAGCGCAGGTGCCCGTAGTTGTCCTCCTGGTTCGCAATGGGCATCAGACCCTTCACGAAGGGACTCCGGAACGGGGCCGGCAGGATCTGGGTGAAACCCGGATAGGAGATCCCGAACATGCCGATGTTCCCGTCGCACCACGCCTGCGCCCCGATCCATTGCTGCGTGTCGTATCCATCCTGCGCCTCGTCCACGTATGCCCGCCACTCGCCCTCGGACTCGTAGCGCCCGCGGCTGTCCACCATCACAGCCGCGTATCCCGACGCGGCGAAACGCACGGCCCATTCCACGTACCTGGGGTGTTGTGTGCTGTACGGCGACCTGATCAGCAGTACGGGAAACCGCTCTCCGTGCGGCGGGAGGTATGCCGCGCCGTAGAGGTTAACCCCGTCTCTCATCGGGATTTTCAGATCCAGTTGAATTCGAATACCTGCGTCCTGCATTGGAAGTGCCCCAAATGATGATTTCAGGAGCGATCCGGCGGGAGTTCCGATCAAGCGGCGTTACGTGGCCAGACGGTCCAGCACATTACGCGTGATCGTCGCGACCACGCTTTCATCGCGGTACAGGCCGTGGGCCCATTCGATCGTGGCGGCGTTGAAGACCGTACCCTCGAACTCAGTCTCGTTGACGGCCACGGTCCCGTAGCAGGGCGCAACGCCCTCGTTCCCCCCCTCCTTGACCAGCCGGTGGCCCTCGGGGACCATACAATCGGCAATGGCCACGATCCGATATGCAGACGATACGCCGTCGGCGCCCGTGTAATGCGGCCGACCGTTCTCGAATTTCAGGTCCGCCGCGTCCGCCTCGACGCCGACGATCGAGTCCTCCCGTCCGAATTCGTCTCCCTCGGCCAGTCCTGTACCTTCGAACACCCAGTGGTCCGGATCGCACACGCGATAGTAGCCCCAATCTTCGGTCGTTGGCGCCAGAAACACATTCGGATCGGGCGTCTTCGTATGGACGAACGAGGTGTAGAAGACGCCTATTGTCCGCTGGCGCAAATCATCGATATAACTGAGAAACGACGTATCCGGACGCTCGGGCGTGGGATGATCGTGATAGTAGGGCTTCGCGCAGTAGATCTGCCTGCCCTGGTTTCTCAATTCGATCTCCTGGCAGAAGCAGTTCCCCCCGAACAGAACGAGATTGCCGCCGTTCTGAACGAATCCGTGCAGTTGTTCGCATTCGTCCCGGCTGTTGTATTCATCGTGACAGAAGCGTACGTTCGCCCGGTAGCCGTTCAGAATATCGGGCTCCGCGTCGTGGTCGCCGTTTACACAATAGTCGGCGTCATACCCCTCGGCATCCAGCCAGGACGTGAAGAACTGGTCCCATATATAGAAGTTGCCCAGGCATTCCATCTGCAGCGGGCGTTCGAAACTCAACAGCTTGGCGTGCTGCCGATCGGTGGAAATGTAGTCGTAGAAGCACTTGCCGCCCACGTTGTTGTAGGCCTGGTAGGTGTTCGTGGCAACCGTCAGCAACATCGGCGATTGCGGCGACCTGGGCCGCACCACGAAAAAAATCTCCCGCAGCCCCTGTCCGGTGGGAAAGGTTGCAATATAGATCCCACTCTTCCAGTTCTCCGGAACGACGAAGGACACCGCCGGCGCCCACCCGTATCCATCCTGATAGCCCAGCTCCGGGACCTCCTGAAGCGTACCGCGCAGGCCCTCGATCGTCTTGACCAGTTCCCGTCTGGCGCCTTCACGGAAGATGAAGATTTCGTAATAGGACCTGGAGTTCGAAATGTGAAACGTGATCTCCTCGCCAGGCTTCACGCTCTGGAGATCGGCATAGCCGCCCTCCATCAACTTCCAGTTGATCGTCGCGTCCCACTCATGATGGGCCCAGATGTGTTCTCTCTTCATCTTTCAGGCCGCCTTTCCATATGTGGTTTGTGTACCGGAAACCCGCCTCGCCTGCAGAGCGACTTCATCAGCGTACTGTTGTCCTTGACACCGGTGTTCATTCCTGGCCATATTGCATTTGGAAAATGGCTCGGAAACAGACAAGCTGAAAGGTCCCGTATGAAGACCATCCGACTGGACGTCCGTTACTATCACCTCACACGGAGAGCGAGCGTAACCGAAGGTGAATTCCACCTCCGGACCCTGCGGCGCGACTATCCGGCGGACAGGATCGCGCTGGTACTCGTCGACGTGTGGAGCGAACACTATGTAAGCACGCACCTGCAGCGCGGGAGAGAGATCACCCTCGAACGCATCATTCCCGTTGCCGAAGCGTTCCGGTCGGTGGGCGCCGCCGTGATCCACGCGCCCAGCCCCGAATGCGCCAAACGCTACGAGGCGTGGACCCGTTTCGCGGGCGACGAGGAAGTCTTCGGACGTTCGTCTCCTGCACCCGACGACTGGCCGCCCGCGGAATTCCGGTCAAGAACGGGGGAATACGAAGCGTGGGCGCAGCCGAAGGACCCTCACGATCAGGTCTTCGAGGACACCATCAGGAACCGCCGCATCATTCCCGAGGTCGAACCCCGCGACGGCGACGACGTTATCGTAACCGGCGCCCAACTGCACCGCCTCCTGAAACACCGGGGCGTCCTGCACCTGTTCTACGCCGGCTTCGCCGCCAACATGTGCGTACCCTTCAGGGACTACGGGATGAGGGCGATGAAGGACCGGGGCTACGACATCATCCTCGTCCGGGACTGCACCACGGCCATTGAAGTCGCGGATACGTCCGAAAACCTGGACCTGTCCCGTGCGGCAGTCATCGACACGGAAGTCAATATCGGATACACCGCGTCCCACAGCGAGCTGGTTGCCGCCTGCCGACGGGCATTGAAGACGTAAACAACCGGAAGGCGTGGGTTCTCACCAGCACGGTTGTCGGGCGAATCACGACGGTCCGAGAACGAAGTTCGCGGCCCGTCGAATCACTTCCACCCCGGATCCGGGCCTGTGGGCGTTCTCGCTCAGATGACGGCGCCAGGCGCGGGCTCCCGGCATTCCGTGAAAGAGCCCCTGGATGTGCCGCGTCATGCCGACAAGCGGCATTCCCCGCCGCAGTTGGTCCTCGACATAATCGCAGAAACGGTCCAGAATCTCCCCCCTGCCGGCCACGGCGCGCGTATCACCGTAGAACATCTGGTCCATCGACGCCAGGAAATAGGGATTCTGATAGGCCTCGCGCCCGATCATGACCCCATCCACGTCTTCCAGGTGCCGGCGCACCTGATTTCGGGTTGTGACTCCTCCATTGAGGATAACCGTCAGATCCGGGAAGTCCTGTTTCAACCGATACACCACGTCGTATCGCAGGGGTGGTATCTCCCGGTTCTGTTTCGGACTCAACCCCCGAAGCCAGGCCTTTCTGGCGTGAATGACGAAGACCCGGCATCCGCCGTCGGAAACGGTCCGCACGAAACAGACCAGGTCCTCGTAGGAATCCCGGTCATCGATTCCGATCCTCGTTTTCACGGTGACCGGAATTTCAACGACCTTGCGCATCGCCTCCACGCAGCGGGCAACCCGTTCCGGCTCCGCCATGAGGCACGCGCCGAATCGACCGGCCTGCACCCGGCCGCTGGGGCAGCCCACGTTCAGGTTGATTTCGTCGTATCCGAATTCCGCGCCGATCCGCGCGCAGCGCGCCAACGCCTCCGGATCGCTGCCGCCCAGCTGAAGCGCCACCGGATGCTCACGGCGATGGTACGTCAGAAGTTGCTCTCGCGGACCGCGGAGGACGGCGTCCACGGCAATCATCTCTGTATAAAGCAGGATGTGCCGGGAGAACAGCCTCAGGAAATACCTTTCGTGCCTATCCGTCCAGTCCATCATCGGTGCAACCGACAGGCGTCTGTCGAGCGTCACTTCCACCGGCAACATACTCCATGAAGACCGCGCAGACCAGGCGCCGCAGCCAACGTCGATCCACCACCAGTTCAGGGGAGAAACCGACAATGCGCATTGAACGCCTTCCGAACAACCCCATTATCCGCCCGCACATGGACTCGCGGATGGGCGCCAACATCAACGGCCCCTCGCTCGTCCGGACGCCCGACTGGCTGCCCAACGCCCTCGGAAAGTACTACCTCTATTTCGGCCACCATCAGGGCGAGTACATCCGCCTAGCCTGGTCGGACCGTCTCACCGGTCCCTGGACCACCTACGAACCGGGTGTGCTGCACCTGAACGACGCCTACACGACCGGCCATCTTGCCTCGCCGGACGTCCACGTGGACGACAGGAATCGTGAATTCAGAATGTACTATCACGGCCCCGTGCCCGGCCGGGGCCAACAGTCCAAAGTCGCGCTGTCAGCCGACGGGATACACTTTACCGCAAGACCGGAAGATCTGGGCAATTCCTATTTCAGGGTCTTCAAATGGAAAAGCGCGACGTACGCACTGGGGATGCCCGGGATCTTCTATCGATCGCAGGATGGCCTGACGGATTTCCGCCAGGGTCCCGTGCTGTTCTCCGAAGACCAGCGCCACACCGCGCTGAAGCTGGACGGCAACACGCTCTCGGTCTTCTATTCCAACGCCCACGACTGCCCTGAACGCATTCTGCTGTCCCGAGTCGAGTTGACGCCGGAATGGATGAACTGGCGTGCGTCGGAAGCCGAGGTCGTCCTCGAGCCGGAAACCGATTACGAAGGCGCGGATCTTCCCCTGAAGCGCTCCCGCCGCGGATGGTCACCCGAGCGGGTGCGGCAGCTTCGCGATCCGGGAATTTACCGGGAGGGCGCCGACACCTATCTCCTCTACTCCGTGGCGGGTGAATCCGGAATCGCCATTGCAAAGATAACGGACTGACCGGCGGCGTGCCACGTTAAAACGAGCGGCGGGATTTCACGCATTGTCCGCGCGGAACCCCGCCGCTGTATTCCCGATGCACCGCATTTGAACCGGCTCGGCTATCCGGTCACCGGCAGTCCCAGTGCCTCCGCGTTCACGATGCTCGGACACGCCCCGGGCGGTTCGTCGCCCAGGAACGGCAGGATGTCGTCCTGATCCTTCCACGCGGGAAGGCCCCTGAGCACGCCGGCCACGTTGCCGGCGGCGAGCGTCGCCATGCCTTCACGGGTCCAGCTTGTCGCGGATGCAATGTGGGGAACGATAACCACGTTGTTGAGTTCATTCAGACCGGGCTTCATTTCGGGCTCGTCTTCGAAGACGTCGAGCCCGACGCGGAAGTCCGGGTTTTTCCTGCAGTGGGCCACCAGCGCGGTTTCATCGATGACCGGCCCGCGGCTGGCATTCACGAGAATCGCGTCAGGCTTCATCAGGTTCAGGCGTTCCTCGTTCATCAGGTGGTGGGTGGTCGGATCCAGAAGCGGATGCAGGCTGACGACGTCGGCCTCGCGCAACACCTCGGCTTCCGAGTTTGCTCTGGTCACCGTCACCGGCTCTTCGCCCTGCCCTTCCAGGAACGCTCCGTAGTCCCGAATGTAATTCTCCAGCCTTTCGTTGGGATAGGGATCGTAATAGATAAAGTCCATCTTGAACCCTTCGACCATCATTCGCGCGTACGTCGCGCCGATCCGCCCGGCGCCAATCACACCGACGGTCTTCCGGTTCAGCAGCTGCCCCAGAAACAGGGTGGGCAGCCATCCTTCGTACCGCCCGCCCCGCATGTACTCATCGGCCTCCACCACCCGCCGCGCGGCGGAAAACGTCAGTGCAATCGCCATCTCCGCGGTCGTCTCAGTCAACACGCCAGGCGTGTTTCCCACGGGAATACCATTCTGTGTGGCCGCATCCACGTCCACATTGTTGAAACCGACCGCATAGTTGCTGTAGGCTTTGCCGCCTGCCGCTTTCAGCGCTGAAAAGAGCGGCTCGCCCCAATCTTCCGTGAGCTGTCCGATCACGCCGTCGCACCGATCGCCTATCGCCTCGTTGATTTCGTTGACCTGCAGGATCCTGGTGGAGGTACTGTATTCAACACGGCAACCCGCCTGTTCCAGTATACTCAGCCAGCGGTCGCCAGGAAGCTCCTTCGTAACCACCACGCGCAGATTTCCCGAAGCATTGAACGTCGTCCACTCATTAGCAGCCAAAACACCCTCCTTGAAGATTGAAGACGGAATCCTGTTTTGCCGGCCCGCCTGACGCCCGCCTGACCCGTCTCAGAAACCCCGCAAGAAGCTGTTTTAAAATTACCGGTGAGTTCCCGAGCGCGAGCGAAAAAGTGGCGGTCAAGGCGGGCAAATCCGGCTATGAGAGGCGAGCAAGCGCAGCCTCGATCTCGTAAGACGGGTGGGTTTGACCAACGCCGACCGGCGCTTTTGCAGCCGTGCGAAGACCGCTGGGAATTTTAAGACAGCTTCTACGATTGTCCACTGAATATACGCAATCGGCTCGATCGATTCAAGAATCCATGCGTGGATCATCAATCGCGCGCCGTGCAGCAGGCGCAGGCAGACCTCAACCGACCCTGTAGTCCGGGACCTCAACCGGCACGCTGCCCTGTTGGGCCGACAGGTGCGCGCACAGGCCGGGTACGGAGAAGTCCAGAGACCGGTATACGTCTATTGGTACGGGACCGCGGCCGGTCGCTGCCCGCACGAACCGGTCGACCATGTAGTATTCCGATGTGCCGTGTCCGCCCGCCAACGCCTCGGCGGGCGCATCGGGATCCGAGTCTTCCGCCGGAAACGCCTCCATCGGTCCTTCGCCCGAACGGAAAATCTTGGCGTCTTCCCACGGCGCCCGTCTGTTTTCCAGGGTGCCCTCGGTACCGTAGAAAATCTGCCAGTGCATCCCGGGTTCCCGGGTCACGGTAAACCCGCAAAGAATCTTGACCACGCTACCCTTTTCCGTCCGAAACAACCCTACCTGCATGTCTATCGAACCGATATCGGGCGCCGTATGCGTGCCGGTGGACATGCCCACCGCGGTAACGCAGCGGTCGTCCAGGATATCCAGCACCGGTCCCAGGCTGTGCGTGCAATAGTAGATCGGCGGCATGGATGCCCGCCACGTCAGTTCCCCGCCGCGACCCCTCATCAGTTTCCGGCAATCGTGTATATACTCCGCTTCAGCATAGAAAACGCGGCCGATCGCGCCCGACCGGATTTTCGTGCTCCAGTCCTGAACATAATGGTAGAAGTTCATATTCTCTGCCATCATGTAGAGCTGTCCGGTGCGGCGAACGGCCTCGGCCAGGGCCTCGCATTCCTCCAGCGACCAGGCGGCCGGAACCTCGCTCAGGACATGCGCGCCGGCTTCCATCGCCAGAATGGATTGAGCCGCGTGCAGGGGCGCCGGCGTCGCCACGACAACCACATCCAGGTCCGCGGACAGAAACGCGTCAAATTCTGCATACGCCTGTTCGACGCCAAAAGTCTCGGCCGCCTGCTCCCGCCATTCGGCTACCGGATCGCAGATCGCCGCAAGGTGCGTTTCCGGATGGTTATTGAACGTTTTCGCAAGGCCTCGTCCACGCCTCAATCCGGCAACCCCGACCTTTAACATATCCCCTTCCCGGTGTCCCGTCCCGAAAATTCCCAACCATTCGGCAACCGGTTTCCCGGACAGAACACTGACAAACGTCGTGAGACCGCCGCGCGCCCCTCGTCCCTCTTAACCGCCACTTTTTCGCTCGCGCTCGGGAACTCACCGGTAATTTTAAAACAGCTTCTTAGAATCAGACCTGTTCGACAACGGGCTCGATTGAAAGATAGGGTTCGGTAGACAGGGGGCGTCCGTTGCCGTCCATCATCGCCGCTGCAGCCTGATACGCGGCTTCGATCTTGGGACGGATCACCTCACGATACCCGCGCACCTCGTCAGGCATCCGGAACAACCGCACGTAGTCTCCGTACCTCTCCTGGTGATCGAATTCGAACCGATCGACAAAATCGATATACCAGTCGCGGTAAGCCTTCTCCTCCTTATGCCACGACGGCATCAGCTTGCGCAGGAATTTCATACGCTTCATCAGCTTCAGCATCCAGTCCCGGGTGGTCAGCTTGAGATAGACGTTGAACCCGAGGATATTGAAATTACCCCGGTTGAAGTGGCGATACGAAATCCGGTCACCGCGCTCGGCGCACACGTTGTATCGCTCGCGATCGCGCCGGTATTTCTCTTCGCTTGTCAGCAGATGTGCGACGTACACTTCGTCCTTGTAGGCCATCACGCGTGGCAGGTATCTGATAACCGCGCGGGTGGCTTCGTACTCCTCCTCCGGCCGATCCTTTTCGTACACCTTGCGCACCCGCCGTACGTAACTTCCGGCGTACTCCGCGCCGGCCCACTGCATCAGATCGTACACACCCAGGGCGAACTGCAGACGATCCTCTTCGGCAAGGCCCAACAGCGCCACGTCGGCCGTCAGTTCCAGGTACGCGGATCTCGCTTTCCCGCCCTTTCCGCGTTCCAGAATCCCGGCCTTGTCTTCGATCAGTTCGCTGCAAGAAAGCGAAGGTTTCTCCTGTGCGACGACTTCCGGTTCGATGGCGATCTTGCGGCCGAGATCGAAGGCTTTCAAGTTTGGATCGAGATCGCTGCGTTTGATGTTGCGCCGCATCGACCACGTAATGTTTTCCAGATCCAGCGGCAACACGCCCCGCTGATAGGCCACGCCGAGGAGAATGCTGTTCGCATAGATCTTGTTGCCCAGGAAACGCTCGGAGATCTCCCCCAGGTCCATCCCGAAATAACCCTCGGGCTTCGTATGGCGTTTGAGCACCCCCTCCATTTCAGCCGTATCGAATTCGTCCTGGCCTGTAAGCGTAAGTACCGTGTGCCGCTTCCCCGTCTCCACCACCGCAGACGTATGTCTCGGGCTGGCGACGCGCCCATTACCCATCGATTCCAGACCGCGCACCGCCTCCAGGATATCCAGGCCAAGAAGCAGATCGGCATGGCCGTAGGGGGTGATCTGTGAAATGACGCGGTCACCCTTCGTAAAACTCACGTGGGAATATACGGCCCCGTTTCGGATGGCCAGCCCCTTTTTGTTCGTGAATCGAACGGCATAGCCCTGCCGTGCGCCTGCAACGGAGAGAATCGCCGCGATGGTATTGATGCCCATGCCACCCACCCCGGCAATGTACGCGTACCACGTGGCGTCGAAGGTTTTCACTTCGGGCGGCGGCAAATCCGACAGGTCGATGGCTTCCGTCTGTCTCTCCGCCGGACGGCTGCGTGTAATGATTACCTCCTCGAACGACGGGCAGGTGCCATCGCCATTCGAAACGGTCACCCTAGTGCAGGCGCCATCCGACACACACAGTGAGAGATCGGTGGCAATTTTGGGACCATGCAACGTCTCCTCCACCGTCAATCCGCTGCATCCGGTCGCCCGTGTGCATTCAAGGCAATATTCGCAGACCTCCGGCGTAATGTTGATGTGACGTTCCTCCGGCAGGTATCCCGTATCCTGAACGATCTCGTTCTGCATCGCGCGTTGCCTGCGGTGGAACGTGATCCCGCATTCCTTGTCGGCAATAACGATCTTGACACCATCCTTCAGCAGCGCGCGTTCCAGTGTCTGCCGGTAAGGCGCGCGTTCCGCCGGATTCATCCTCGCGATAAAGACGCTGTCGCCGTCGCCCGCCATGCCCCGTACAACATGCTCGATATCCTGGGCGAACGTCGGCTTGCCCAGAATATCCACGTCAACGCCGGGCGTGGGCTGGTGGCCGGTCATTGCCGTTGTCTTATTGTCAAGAATGACGTAGGTAATGTCCTGCCCGTGCTTTATCGAATCGGATATCGCCGCCATTCCGCTGTGAAAAAATGTCGAATCTCCCATGAAGACAAGCTGCTTGTTGTCTATATAGGGATCGATCCCGGCGCCCGTGCCTCCGCCCAGCCCCATCCCGGACAAGTTGTGCATCAGCCTGTCGAAGGGTTTGTATTTCAACAGGGAATAACAGCCGATATCACCGTGAAAAACCAGGTCGGCCGTATCTCTTTGATGGTGTTTCTGCATATAATCCGCACTGCTGAAATCGTCGATGACGCGATTGAGCACGCTTGCGGAATCCCGATGCG
The DNA here is from genome assembly GCA_028877215.1 of Gemmatimonadota bacterium. Lineage (GTDB taxonomy): Bacteria > Latescibacterota > UBA2968 > UBA2968 > JAAXHE01. The sequence continues at coordinate 31,397 of JAPPFJ010000004.1, forward strand.
GACAACCCGGACAGAAGGAGGGGGTACGTACGGCCGCCTGCACCTGGTAGCCGGCCGTTTCGTCGACGAGGTCGACCTCCGACAGGATCCGCTCGCGGTCGACGGGTATCGCGGGATCGTCCAGATCCAGCAAAACGGGGGCGAGCGCCTTGAGCAGGATGGACGGGTTCATTCCCTTGCTGTCGGGAAAGCCCGGTTGACCGTCAGGAAAACGCTTGCCCCAGATACGGAACGGCCCGATTTCTCCATCCTGATGCAACCCCTGAAGCGTGGCCGTAACCTGCCCCTCCAGGAACCCCCGCTTCTCTTCCACCACGTATATATCGTCGACGAATCCCACGAAGGTACTCAGGAGTTCCGGGTCTATCGGATACGTCAGGCCGTATTTCAGAATGGGTATGCTGCCTTCCAGCCCCAACATATTCATCACATGCTCCAGGTAGCAATAGGCGAGGCTGGAACTGATGAAGCCGATGCGTCTCTTCCCCGAAGCAGGCCCATACAGAATGCGGTTAAGGTTGTACTCGCGGGCGTACTCCAGCAATTCCGGCATCCGTCTGTGGAGTACGTCGTCCTCCTTGATGGCGGTGCTTGGGGGTATGATCACCCTGTCGTCGAGAGGGATCGACCCGCTGTCGATCGTTACGGGCGTGTGCGGCGTGAGGTCGGGAAAACGATTCGGCGCGACGGCAACGGTGCCCCCGCCGTCCGCCTGGTTGGAGGTAATGAGATAGGCCACATAGAGGCGAGTCTTTTCCGACAGATCGAACGCGACACCGATCCAGTCCTTGACCTCCTGGAACGTACTCGGCTCCAGAATGGGCATATACAGATGTTTTGCGATAAACCGCGAATCGGCGGGAACCTGTGTGCCTTCCGACCACGTATCGTCGCCGAACACGGCCACCGCCGCGCCACCAGGCGCCGTCCCCGCCATATTGCCGAGCGCGAGCCCGTCGGAAGCAACGTGGGCCCCCACACTCTTCATCACCGCCATTGCGCGCACGGGCGTCATCTGGGAACCGTTCAGCCGCGCGGCGCTGAGTGCTTCGTTGTTGGCGATCTGCACCACCACGCCCTGCTCCACCAGCAGTTCCCGGATGCGCTCCGCGGCATCGAAGACCTCTGCGACCGGAGAACCGGGGTAACCGGTAAGCATACCCATGCGGTGCTCCAGACCGCCCTTGACAATGAGCTCATTGCCGGTGAAGATTCCAACGCCTTCTTCCTGGAGAAATCTTGGATCCACTGCGATTCCCCTGGGTGGTTCCGTCCACGGCGTCAACCTATCAGCCCGTTGAAAAAGCCCATCCGGGCTGCGGCCGGCAGAGCGACCTTCTGAACGGACTGCTATCCCGCGAACCCGGAACCGCAACGGCTCCGAGGTTCCCGGCCCCTGCCCTGACGCTACTCCATCAGCCGCCAATTCGGATTATACGTTTCCGCCGGATGCGTGGAGTGTACAAGCTCGAAGACTCCTGCGCCACGGCGATCCACGAAGATGAATCTGACACCTCGCTGTTCTTCGTACGTCCAGACTTCGAACGGCTTTTCGTTGGACGCCGCCAGGTTGTACTGGATATCGCTCGGTTCGCCAAACTTGATGTAGATTCGACCCTTATCCGTATCGGACCCGCGCTTGCCCCGGCCGGCCGCGTAGTTATTCTCCGCAAAGCGCATTCGAAAGATGTGCTGGATGAGGCGCTCGTTTTCGTCGGTCGCAGGCGTTGGATCCAGTTCCTTCCAGAACGCCTTCAGGAACGTCATCTGGTCCCGTCGATTCTTCAGTTTCCTGTATTCCTTCCACTGCGAACCCCTGGCGATATACCGGATATCTCTGTAATACCGGATATTTTCCTTTTCCTCCTGTGTCAATTCCACGACTTCCTGCTGCCGCGCCAGGGAAATCATCCGTCTCATCCTGTGGACGGCGCGATTGCTCCGATCCAGCGCCTCGACCTGGAAGAAGTACCGGTCCGGAGGCAGGTCTCCGGTATTGAAGATCTCCGTCTTTACTGCGCTGGTACCCGGCTTCATCAGTCGCTGGTCGGCAAACTTCGCCACCACCGTGCCGGCGGTATCCAGCAGGCTGTAACCCAGCAGGAACGTGTTGTCAGCGCCCTCGACCGGGGCCGAGAGGTGATAGAGCTCGAAATAGACTTCGATATCCCCTCCGGCAGGATAGGTCCGCGTAACGTTGGGCGTCACCTGCCAGCCGTATCTCGAAAACCTGCCATCGGCGCCTGTTCTGGACAGACCCGATGCGAACAGGAGATCGCTGGATTTCAATGTCTGCTCCTCGAAATCCCGGACCCGCAGGTCTCCTTTCGCCACGCCGTTCTTTTTCTCTTTGAGATCCCGAATTGAAAGGGTCATTCGATAGGCGCCCGGCTTCAGATCGAATCCGATCATGTCGCGAAAGGGCAGTCCCGCGCCTTCGACATCGTCGGCGTTTTCAACCCAGACCTTCCGCTTCCAGGTCTCCTGGTTGACGACGACGCCCCCGGAATCGGTCAGCGAGACGGATAGTTCCATTTCTGCTTCATATCGTTTTCTCTTTCGCCTGAATTTCAACTGACTCGCGTCCAGCAGGACGTAGATTTCCTGTCGGGTGAACCCCACGGACGCCTGGAATCCCGCGGTGTCGGTGAAGAACGCCAGATCTCCTTCGCCTATAAACGGCAGATCCAGGGGCTCCGCTTCGGCACCGCGCCCCTCTACGCCAAGGAGCATAACGCCCGCAAACAGCAGGACGCCTATCCAAAGTCGATCCTTATTTCTCATTTCCCTCGTCTCCGAGATTGATGGGACCTCGTGTCCTGTCCCGAAAATTCCTGACCATTCGACCGACGATTCATCCCGTCTCGCTACGTTCCCCTCGCTCGCCGACCTTACGCAGGTCGCCTGCGCTCCGGCGCCTTGCGAGCCAGGCGACTCGGCGGTCGAATTCAGGCAAATCATTTCCGGGTCAGAACACTAGCCTCCGCCCGGAATCTCCCTCGGGCGAAAGGCTAATCTTCCCGGGCCGAAACAGGCAATTTATCGAACTCCAATATTCAAGTCAACTCCAAAGCACCCGGCGATCCCTCAGATCTGCGCGTCGGGAGACACGTAGATCTCCTGCTTCCGGACGCGCACGGGGTATTTCGTGATTCGGAAATGAGGCGCCTCGGTACAGGCGCCCGATTCAAGATCGAACGTCATGTTGTGCCAGAAACAGGTCACCGTGCCGCCTGTGAGCCCGTCGGTCCCGATGGGTCGCTGGTTGTGTGGACAGGTATTGTCGATCGCCTCGATTCTGCCGCCCACGTTGAACAGCCCGATCTCGCGTCCCATCATCGTGACGAGTTTGCCGGTGCCGGGCGGGACTTCATTCATCGAAGCCACCCGCATAAACCTCGGGTTCAGTCCGTCGCGTTCCCGGCCGGTCTGTGCGGTACGGCCCCGGCCCTTCGGACGCCATCGATTCAATTTGAACACGAGCTCATCCTGCGACGACCTGGCTTGCGGCGTGGTATGAACTCCGTACAAGCGGACCCGACTCCACGTGCAGGAATCCTCGCATCTCCGCAAAAAGCCGGATCTTCTCGAATTCTTCCGGTCGGTAGAATCTGGAAATGGAAACGTGCGCCGGAGAAGGCTGCAGATATTGACCCACCGTGAGAATTGCCGTCCCCTGTTCGGCAATGTCGTCGATGGTCTGATACACCTCTTCCACGGTTTCGCCCGCGCCGACCATGATGCCGGATTTCGTTGGGATACCTGGATTGGTGATTCCGGCGCGGCGCAGCAATTCGAGGGATTGGGCGTAGTTCGCCTGCGGACGCATCAGGCGATAGAGCCTGGGGGGCGTCTCCACGTTGTGGTTCAGAATGTCGGGGCCGGCCGACATCACCGTATCGAGCGCCGGCCAGTTTCCCTGAAAATCCGGAATCAGGACCTCCACCCGTGTCTCGGGGCGCAGCCGGCGGATTTCCCGGATGGTCGCCGCGAATATCGACGCGCCTCCATCCGGCAATTCGTCACGGTTAACCGAAGTCACAACGGCGTGTCTCAAACCCAGCCGCACAACGGCCTCGGCAACCCTGCCGGGTTCATCTGTGTCGAGACCTTGCGGCCGTCCGGTTTTTACCGCGCAAAACCCGCAACTGCGAGTACAGATGTCTCCCAGTATCATGAACGTAGCCGTACCCGCGCCCCAGCATTCACCAATATTCGGACACTTCGCGCTCTCGCAAACGGTGTGAAGATCCAGTTCACGCATGAGGCGCTTTAATTCCCGGTATCCCGCGTTGCCGGGCGCAGGCACACGGAACCAGTCCGGCAAACGGCGGTTTCTTCGCGGGATCTGGTTTTCTATTTGCAGAAACATAATGGCGTGCCGGCAGGTCGTCGCTTACTTAGTTTTCGGGCCGACCGATCAGCGTGTGAGACGTCGCGTCGGTGATTCTGATATCCACGAATGTATTGGTCCGGATACCGTCCCTTGGAAACACGACCGTCTTGAATCCGTCCGACTTTCCCACCGCCTGTCCCTTGCCGCGCCGTGCGTCGCCCTCGACGAGCACCTCCTGCATGCGTCCGACATAACGACGGTTGATCTCGCCGGAGATTCCCGTCTGCTGGGCGATTACGGCCTGGAGCCGCCGCGATTTCTCGGTCTCCGGCACCGTATCGGGAATCTCCCGGTAGGCCACGGTACCCTTCCGAGGCGAATATTTGAACATAAAGGCCGAATCGTACCGAACGTGTCTCATCAGCGCCATGGTCGACTCGAAGTCCGAATCGTCCTCGCCGGGGAATCCGACGATGACATCCGTGGACAAACAGAGCCCCGGCACGGCTGAGCGCAGGCGGTCGACCAGGTCGACGTACCGGCCGGAGGAATAGGTACGCTTCATAGCCTCGAGGACCCTGTCGGAACCGGACTGGACCGGCAGGTGGATGAATCGGCAGATCTTGCTCTCTTCGGCGATGGTTCCGATCAGTTTATCCGAAAAATCGCTTGGATGCGGCGACGTAAAGCGAATCCTGCGTATACCCTCCACGCGGGCAACCATCTTCAGGAGGTCGGCAAAATCGGATTCGCCGTCATGATAGGAGTTTACGGTCTGACCGAGCAGAGTTACTTCCTGGAATCCTTCCGACGCAGCCAACCGCACCTGTCGCAGCAGGTCGCCTGCAGGCACGCTCCGCTCGCGACCGCGGACGTAGGGCACGATGCAGAACGTGCAGAACTTGTCGCATCCCCGCATGATCGTGATCCAGGCGTTGGTACCCTCCTGGCGCACGGGATCGAGTTCCAGATAATCCTCTCCCCGGTCCAGCCGTACGTCCAGTGCGGGGTTTCCGGCAGCTTCCCCGATCAGCTCGGGCAGGCGGCGATAGGAATCGGGCCCGACGACGAGGTCCACGTACGGAAGTCGATCCAGAAGTTGCTCCGCAAGGTGCTTGGCCATGCATCCGCTCACGCCGAGAACGAGATCCGGTCGCGCCCGTTTCACCCGGCTGAGCTGCGAGAGACGACCCACCACCCGCTCCTCCGCGCGTTCTCGAATGGCGCAGGTATTCAACAGAACGACGTCCGCGTCTTCAAGGGCAAGCGCCCTGCGGAATCCCGCCTTCTTCAGTACGCCCATCATGAGTTCCGTGTCGGACACGTTCATCTGACAGCCGTAGGTTTCGATAAAGACCCGGCGCGCCGCGCCGGACCCGGGCTGGCCCACGGCAACCGCCGCGTTGATGTCCGACCGTCGTTCAATGTCGAGAAGCTGCATGCGGCACTCCGGAATGTCTGTGCGCCTCGGATGTTTAGGGATCTTCCCGCGTGCGGTTGCGGGGTCCCCCGGGTTCGGTCCCCCGGTCGATTTCGTCCATCGCCTGTCCGATTTCGTCGCGGACGGCCGCGTCCGTCTCGGAGCCGCACGCTTCTGAAAGCGCACGGCGCGCTGCGGGCCCGCCGATGCGGCCGAGCGCCCAAGCCGCATGGCCGCGGACGAGGGGTTCGGCATCGGATAACGCTGCCGTCAATGAGGGAATATCGGCGGCCGTGCCGCGATTGCCCATAGCCACGGCTGCGTTGCGCAACAACCCGCGCCGTTTGGCGCGTTTGATCGGGCTTCCGCGAAATCTCCGGCTGAAAGCCGTCTGGTCCATGGCAAGTAATGCGGTGAGATCGGGCGCGTCCAGACCCTCGCGGGCTTTCAGCGCCGGCTCCGCGGCAGGCCTGGCTTGTTTAAGATTCCATGGACAGACTTCCTGGCAGACATCGCATCCGTAGATCCAGTCACCCATTTTCTCTCTATAACGTCTCGGAATCGCGCCCTTCAATTCGATCGTCAGGTACGAGATGCACCTGTTGGAATCCAGTACGTAGGGCTGTGGAATCGCATCGGTGGGGCAGGCGTCCATACACAGCGTGCAGGTCCCGCAATGGTCGGCAACGGGACGATCGGAAACCAGGGGCGCGGTCAGCAGAATCTCGCCGAGAAAAAACCAGGAACCACTGCGCTTATGAATGAGGTTGGTGTGCTTTCCGAACCACCCTATGCCGGCACGGGCGGCAAAATCGCGTTCCAAGACAGGTCCCGTGTCGACGTAGACCCGCCCTTTCACCCCCGGCTCCAGCGTCTGAATCCACTCCAGCAGTCTTTTCAGCCGGGCGGTCATCAGGTCGTGGTAATCGTCTCCCCTTGCATACCTGGAGATCCTTCCCCGGGGCCGTTTGCCGACTGCCGGCGCACCTTTCTCCTGATCGTAATTCATCCCCACGCAGAGCACCGATCTGGCGCCCGGCAGGACCTGTTCGGGATGCGACCTCCGGTCGAGATTCCGGCCAAGATACCCCATCTGGCCGGCATACCCTTTCGCCAGCCAGTCCAGATAGAAGGCCCAGTGGTCGGGCGGCCCGGCAGGAGCGACGCCCACGGGGCTGAAACCCATCCCGCGCGCCCTTCGCTTGATCTGCGCGGTCAATTTCCGCCGTTCAGTTTCCGAATTCTTCGCCATGGCCGTCAAACAAGCCCAAAAGGACAGGGAACGGACGTACCCTGTCCTTTTCGGTTCAATGGAATCAAGACTTCAGGCCCCAACCCGGGCCCGGAAATCCGCGATTGCCGCCCTGACTGCATCTCTCGCCAGCGCGGCCGCGTGTCTTCTTGCAGGCGGCAGCCCGCCCAGCATGTCCTCAACCTCCGCCCGTGTGACCGCGCCCGCAGCCGCGACCGGGAGGCCAGACACCATTTCCGTTAATGCCGAAGCCGCGGCGATGGTGGCCGTGCAGCCCTGAGCCTGAAACATCGCGTGCACGACGCGTTCGTGGACAATTCTAAGTTGAAGCGACACCACCGCGCCGGACGCAGGATTCTCGACGGAGGCGGCGCCGTCCGCATCGTGCATGGTACCCGCGTTGCGCGGATTCCTGAAATGATCGAGCGCAATCTCGCTGTAGGTCTCGGCCATGGTCGTCCAACCACCCGTTTGCTCATCGGGCGTCTTCGAGTGGCCTTCGAGGCGGCGTAAGCGTCACCCGGTCTTCCACGGCCAGCAGTTTCTCTTTGGTGTAAATCAGCTCGGCGCGGCTTTCGGCCACCAACTCGGTTCGCTCGGTCATGACGATCGCGTCTTCAGGACAGGCCTCGACGCACATACCGCAGAAGATGCACCGAAGCATATCGATGTCAAATCGCTTGGGATGTTTCTCTCGGTCCTCCCATGGCGCTTCCTCGGCCTCGATGGCGATGCATTCCGCCGGACAGGCCGTGGCGCACATGTAGCACGCGACGCACTTCGGGCGACCCTTATCGTCCTTCGTTAGCTTGTGCAGCCCTCGGTATCCGCTGGGTTTTGTCCAGGTTTCCTCCGGATACTGCATCGTTATCTTCTTGCCGAGCAGATGACGGAAGGTCAGTGACAGACCCTTTGTGATTGCCGGAAGATACATTCTTTCGGTCAGCGTCATTTCGTGACCGACCTTTTTCATATCGGCGTTCTCCTCTCCTGTTTCGGGATCTGCCCTTGCGTCTCTTGTTGGAACGTCCTGCCCACTGTGTGGCGACGGTTTGCCGGATGATCGTAACCTGAATCTCGCCGGGATAGGTCATTCCCTCCCTGATGCGCTGCGCAATTTCGAAGGACAGGGCCTTCGCGCGTTCATCGTCCACCCTTCCCGCATTCACCATCACCCGGATCTCGCGGCCGGCATTGATGGCATATGCGTCTCGAACACCCTGGAAACCACGGGCGATATCCTCGAGATCCCGCACCCTTCGAATATACCCTTCGGCGTCGTCGCGGCGGGCGCCCGGACGCGACGAGGAAATGGCGTCCGCAGCCTTTACGAGGAAGGAGATGGGAGAACTGGCTTCCGCGTCTCCGTGATGGTAGAGTATGGCATTTCCGACCTCCTGCACTTCGCCGTGTCTGCGAACCAGAGCCACGCCGATGTCGGTATGCGTTCCTTCCTGTTCCTGATCGACCGCTTTGCCGATATCGTGCAACAGCCCGGCCCGCCGCGCCAGCATCTCGTCCATCCGCAGTTCCGCAGCCATCGCGCCGGCCAGAAAAGCCACTTCCTTGGCATGTCCCAACACGCTCTGACCGTAACTCGTCCGGTATTTCAGACGTCCAAGCATCGACACCAGTTCGGAGTGCATGTTATCGATGCCCACTTCCCTGACCGCGCGCCGGCCCTCCTCTTCGACAAGGGTCTCGATCCGGTCCTCGCATTCGGCCACGACCTCCTCCACGCGGCTGGGGTTGATCCGTCCCTCCTTGACGAGCTGCTCCATTGCCAGCCTCGCCACGTCCCGCTTCACCGGATCGAAGCTGGAGAGCACAACGGCTTCCGGCGTATCGTTCACGATGACCTTCACGCCGGTCGCAGCCTCGAATGAGATGATATTCCGCCCTTCCTTGCCGACGATCCTCCCCTTGATATCGTCATCGGGCAGCGCTACAACCGAGATGGACGATTGAACGGTCTGATCCGTGGAACATCGTTCAATCGCCTGCGCGATGATCTTCTTCGACTCACGTTCCGACCGCTCCCGGGCCTGATCCATGATCTCCATGCCCATCGCGGTTGCAGTATGCCGGAGATCAGTCTCGATGGACTCCAGAAGCATTTCCCGGGCACGGTCCACATTCATGCCGGATATGCGTTCCAGCAGGGCGCGCTGTTCGGCCAGCACCTGTTCGAGTTCCTGCTGATTCTGATCCAATCGGACAGCGCGCTGCCGTGCGTCGCGCTCCCGGCGATTCAGCTCCTTGTTTCGCAGTTTGAGGTTTTCGTACTGATCGAGTATGCCGCTCTCTTTTTCGTTGAGATCCTCATCCCGCTGTTCCAGTTCACGCCGCTTGCTATCCAGTTCTCGCTCGAATGTCGTTTTGGCGTCGTACCATTTGTTTTTCTCTTCGAGAAATGTGGCTCTGCGCTCCCGACCGGCTTTCTCGACCATCTTGGAAATCCGACGCTCGGTGTGGTGTTCAATTTCCTGAATTCTGCGGGCTTTGAGCCTCGCGCATAAAAACCACCCGACAGCGAAGAGGAGAATCGCGCATGCAATGGCAAGACCGACTGAGTATGCATCCAGTGCCATTGAAGCCTCCCGTTTTCGGTAAGAGGCTGTTTTAAAATTACCGGTGAGTTCCCGAGCGCGAGCGAAAAAGTGGCGGTCAAGGCGGGAAAATCCGCCCATATTTGTCTATACGGGTGGGTTTGACCAACGCTGACCGCCGCTTTTGCAGCCGCGCGAAGACCGCTGGGAATTTTAAGACAGCTTCTTAGATTGAGATCCAGGTCAATCGATTGACGCACGTCTGGCTCCACAGTGAATTGTCGCTCTCGCCCCATGCGGCAACGCGACGCCGGTTCTCCGGAATTCTCCGATAGAGCCCCTTGCTGCCTGCTCCCGTTGTGGAGCACGCCAGCAATGTGCAACAAAAACAACATAACACTCCCGTTCAACTGATCGATCGGACAACAAAGGGAGGCATCCCGCCCGGACCCCTCCCTCACCTAATCCGGAAACAAGCCGGCCGCCGCCTTTGAACGAACCGGCCCAATTCATCATACACCAAACGACTCCCCACAGCCACACTGATTCGTGGCATTGGGATTCAATACCTTGAATCCCGTTCCCATCAGACCGTCGTCGTAATCCAGTTCGGACCCCGCGAGATAGAGTGCGCTCTTCATGTCCACAAACACCCTGACGCCGTTGCATTCGATCGTGTCGTCGTCTTCGCCGGGTCCGTCTTCGAAGCCCAGCTGGTACTGCAACCCGGAACATCCGCCGCCGACCACCTTCATCCGGAGACCCGCATCCGTGGCGCCTTCGCGCTCAAGCAGGTCCTTGATCTTTACCGCGGCAGCCTCGGTGACCGTAACCATTGTACCCTCGAACCTTTCGGGAATCCTGAAACGCCGCCGATCAGCCGATTGCGGAAAGACAACGTTTCACAGCGTCGAAATCGGGAAGCACCGTAGCGTCTTCCGACACTTCCGCGTACCGGATGATCCCTTCCCTGTCTACAACGAACGCCGCGCGTTTTGCAACACCCCTGAAACCCAGCAGATCCTGATATTGAGCTCCGTAGGCGGCGCTCACCTCTTTATTGAAATCGCTCAGCAACGGAATGGAAATATCGTTATCGTCCGCCCAGGCCTCCTGGGCGAAGGGGCTGTCCACGCTGATACCCAGCACCTGCGCATTCAGAGTGTCATATTCGGATAGTCCTCCACTCACCGAACACAACTCGTCGGTACAGACCGAGGTATACGCGAGTGGGAAGAACAGCAGCACGACGTTCTTTTTTCCTTTGAAACTGCTCAACCTGACATCATCGAGATCACCCCGTTTGCTCTTCAGGGTGAAGTCGGGTGCCTGATCGCCTACATTGATCCCCATGGGATGATCCTTTCGTGTAATTCCAGAAGACCGCCCGGAAACCCAAACCGGAAAAAAAACCGACAAACACTGCTCCGGCGCGGGGTAACAGTCCGTTGATAAAGTCGCTCTGCAGGCGAGGCCGAGCCATTGTGGCTGAAGACAAGGCGTGCGGCCGAGTCGAATCGAGCGATTCGGCGAGGAAGCGCAACGCTGAATTTCGACCGCAAGGGCCGACCGCAGCCCGGTTGGCCTTTTCAACGGGCTGGTAACGGCGGGCCGGGCTACGAAGTTGCTTCGGCGAATCGGGCCGACACCGCGTCCCAGTCAATCACGTTTGCCCAGGCCTCGATATAATCGGGGCGCCGGTTCTGGTAATTCAGATAATATGCGTGCTCCCAGACATCCAGTCCGAGAATCGGGGTACCGTCGCCGGACATCAGTGGGCTGTCCTGGTTCGGGGTGCTGAGAATCGCCAGTCGACCGTCCTTCACGACAACCCATGCCCAACCGCTGCCGAAACGGGTCGTTGCCGCCTGCACGAACTCGTCGCGTGCCGCGTCGAGGCTCCCGAATGCATCGTCGATAGCGGCGGCCAGGTCTCCGGTGGGCTCGCCGCCACCGCCAGGGGACATCACGGTCCAGAACAGACTGTGATTGGCGTGACCCCCGCCATTGTTCTGGACCGCCGTACGAACAGCCTCCGGAACGCTTTCGAGATTACTGATGAGATCTTCGACGTTCTGAGCGGCCAGGTCGGCGTGACCGTCGAGTGCGTTGTTCAGGTTGGTCACGTACGTGTTATGGTGCCTGCTGTGGTGAATCTCCATCGTACGGGCGTCGATATGAGGCTCCAGAGCATCATACCCGTACGGCAGATCGGGAAGTGAATAAGCCATTGAGTACACTCCTTGAGTAAATTGAGGATGGGCGACAAAACCAGACACTTGACTCACACGTTCAAGTGAAAAAATATAACGAAGTACCGGCACATCGTCAAGCGATTTCAATCCCCTCTTACTTATAACAAAAACTTACACTTATCGTAGTTCCTGAACCGGCTGCCCTTCGGTCTCCACCACAATATTGTCGATGAGCCGGGATTGGCCGCACCGGACGGCCGCCGCCAGAAGCACCCGGGCTCCGAACGCTTCGACGGGCCGGAAATTCTCGGCGTCGACCGCCGCGATGTAATCGACGCCAAGGTCCGGGCACCTGCGCACGCGGCGGTTCATGGCGTCAATGACCACGGACGCGCGCCTTTCGCCGTTCAGCACCAGCTCTCTTCCTTCCTGCAGGGCCGTGTAAATCACCGTGGCGCGACGGCGTTGGCAGGGCGTCAGGTAGCGGTTTCGGGAACTCTTGGCCAACCCGTCCACCTCTCTCACCGTAGGTGCGATCAAAATGTCCACGTCCAGATTCAGGTCTCTCACCAATCTGCGGACAATACCCGCCTGCTGGGCGTCTTTCTGACCCAATATGGTTACGTGCGGCTTGACGGCGGCGAAGAGTTTGGTCACCACCGTGGCCACGCCCCGGAAATGTCCGGGACGGGACGCGCCGCACAGATGGTCAGCCAGTCGTTCCACCTCCAGGTACGTCGCATAGCCGTCGGGGTACATCTCTGACGTCGAAGGCGCATAGACGAGGGTGCCTCCCCCAGCCTGTACAATTGCCTTGTCCCGTTCGAAATCTCGTGGATACGTCTCGAAGTCCTCACCGGGCCCGAACTGGGCGGGGTTGACGAAGACACTCACGACCGTCCGGTCGGTCACCCGCCCGATCTGGCGAATCAGGCTGGCATGGCCCCCGTGCAGATACCCCATGGTAGGTACCAGTCCGATCCGGAATCCGTTCTCTCGCATCCGGTCCGCAACTCGATGCATCTCCCGCACGGTCCGTATGACCCTGACGGTTTCCATCGCTTGGCGGCCGCCTTTCTCCACACGAAAACGCAGGGCGGAAGATCCCCGCCCCGCGGTATTATCTCTTGCGAGTGGATGCCGGGTTCATTCCTCCGCGAGGGCCTTGAACTTCCGTAACTCTTCGTTCCGGATTCGATAACGGTGCTCCTCGGCCGGATACCGCTTTTCCTTTACATCGTTGACGTACCTCGTAAAGGCCTCGCAGATCGTGCGTCCCAGTTCCGCGTACCGTTTGGAATACCTGAATGAAAAGTCGTTGAGACCCAGTAGATCCGGCGCCACCAGCACCTGCCCGTCGCATCGTCGACCCGAACCGATGCCGATTGTGGGGATGCTCAGCGCGCGCGAGACAACGCCGGCCACCTGCTCGGGAACACATTCGAGTACCACGGCTACCGCCCCCGAGGCCTCCAGAGCGAGCGCCCCGGCGAGGACCCGGGCCGCCTCTTCGGCTCGGTCACCGTAGACATGCCGGTTTCCCTTCCAGGTCTGCGGCAGATGGCCCACGTGGCCGACAACCGGCGTGCCATCAGCCGTAATTGCCTCGATCCGTCCCGCCACTTCCCCGGCGCCCTCGAGTTTGACCATATCGGCCCCCGCGTCCGCCAGCAGCCGGGCGTTGTCAACGGCCTGGGAATCCGTCTCATAGGACCGGTAAGGAAGATCAGCCAAAAGGATCGCATTCCGGACGCCCCGTCTGACGGCGCGGGTGTGGTGAAGCATATCCGCCATGGTGACCTGCTGTGGACTCTCGTATCCCAGTATGTTTATTCCCACCGAATCTCCGACGAGGATGATATCCACGTCCGACGCGTCCTGCTGGACGGCCGTGGGAAAATCGTAACAGGTCAGCATGGCGATGGGTTCGCCCCGACGCTTCATCTCCGACAGAAATCCGGCGGTGGTTTGCGTTTCCTCGTCGGACACCCCTTGAACTCCCTTGCCTGCATATCCGTGTTCCATAGCGTATTCCGTGATCAGGCCTCAATTCGAGACGGACGATAGTAGCGGGTGCCCGCAGGCGGCGCCTTCACCTGCTGCAGCAGTTCCTCAAGTCCCTCCGGATTCCGTACGAAGTCGACTTGCGATACGTTAATGATTAGCAATGGCGACTCGGTATAGTGAAAGAAGAAATGAGTGTACGCCTCGACCAGCCTCGCCAGGTAAGATTCAGTCATCAGCCGCTCGTACGAGGGTGTCTGTTTGCGAACGCGCTGAAGGAGGCTGTCGGTTGAATTGTGGAGGTAGATTACCAGATCGGGGCTCGGTACCTTCTCGTAAAGCGTCTCTGCCATACGCTTGTAAAGAGACAGTTCGGCGTCGTCCAGGCAAACATGGGCGTATATGCCGCTTCGGGCGAACAGATAATTGCTGACCACCGTGGATTCGAACAGGTCCATCTGATGAAGATCCTGTTGCTGCCGGTACCGGTGCAACATGAAGAAAACCTGCGTTTGGAATCCGTAGTGCTCCTGGTTCTCGTAAAACAGGGGCAGAAAGGGGTTCTCCTCCGCCTCCTCGAGGACCAGACGCGCCTTCATCGACCTTCCCAGGAGGCGTGCAAGCTCGGTCTTGCCCACGCAGGGGGGGCCTTCGATCGCAAGGTATCGTACGGCCACGGAACACGCCCTTATGTACAAACCGACAGCAGCGAAACGCCGTCCAGCTTTCGCACTTCCTGCGTCGGAGAGATCGATTCGGCCAATTCCGGAAAGGTCTTGTTGAATACCGGATGGCGACCTCCTGGCGCCAGTTCGCACAAAGGAGCAAGTACAAAAGCTCGCTTGTGTAATCTCGGATGTGGAATCTCCAGCCCTCGACCTCGAATGATCTCATTCCCGTAGAGGAGGATATCCAGATCCAGCAGCCTCGGCCCCCACCTCTGCCTGCGGACCCTTCCAAACCTTTTTTCGACCGCGAGCAGGTATTCCAGCAGCGCACGCGGTTCGAGGTCTGTTTCCGCGGCAAGCACCGCATTCAGGAACGTCGGCTGGGCCGTTACCCCGACCGGCGCGGTCTCGTAGACCGGGGAGGCAGCCTTCACTTCGAGTCTATCGTGCTGGTCGAGCGCGGCAGCGGCCCGGCGCAATACGGCCGCGCGGTCCTCCAGGTTCGCCCCCATACCAATGTAGGCGAGCGCCATTTGTCATCCCCGCTCCACTTCGACTTCCACGCCATCGAATATTGCCCGTATGGGCGGATTGGGTTTGCGCACCCTGACTCTCAGACGCTTCAGATGGAAGCTCGATTGCAGGACCTCTGCTATCCGGTCGGCCAGCGCCTCCACGAGTCCGAAACGCTCTGACGTAACGACCTTCTTCGTCGCTTCATAGACCCTCGCATAGTCGACGCCGCCGGCAGTGTTTCGGGCATAACCCCGGAAGTCGGAGAAGATCTCCACGTCCACTTCAAACCACTGCCCCAATTTCGCCTCTTCGGGAAACAGCCCGTGATAGGCATAAAACCTCATATTTCTGAGGCGCAACACGTCGTTTCCCATTGCCGGTCTCTGACTCAACCCTGGCAGCCCGTTGAAAGAGCCCGTCCAGGCTTAAATTGCCCCTCGAAACCATTCCGGTGCCACTGTGGTCGCACGCCTCCCCGGTCACTGTCGTTACCAATATAAATGAACAAATGTGCAGAGTCAACAACCCTATGGATTCCGGCCGATGAAGACCGCCTCAGACGCGACCCCGTCGTGTGGCAAAAAGCCCTTGACATCGCGAATTTACGCCTGTATCGTAAGATGATTGACAGGCATCTGTACGGGTCGATTATCGTCTGAAAAAAGGCAGTCTGACGACCTCCGCCCGACCTCCCCCGTCTACGGTCAGAAACTGTCCGGGCTGTTCATATCCCCTGCGGACGGACGCCAGCGATACAACCCGCCCCAAGGCAGGAGAACGGACACTGCTTGTCGTCCACCCTATTTGTCTTTCGCCGTCTCGAAGCGGTGTTTCAGCGGGCGGAACCGTATCCGCCTCCAGACGTAGACCAACCAGATACCGCCTTGGCTTGCCCAGGTTGTGCATTTTGGCGATCGTTTCCTGGCCGATAAAACATCCTTTCGCAAAATCGACCGCGTGACAAAGTCCCGCTTCGAGCGGAACGACCCGTTCGTCCACGTCAACTCCGTAACGCGGTATGCCGGACTCTATTCGCAACGCCTCCACGGCCCGGGTACCCACGGGACGCGCCCCCGCGGAAGTCAGCGCATTCCAGAGGCGAAGCGCATGGTCCGCCTCGATCCGCAGGTCATAGCCGGGCTCTCCCGTATAGGAGCGTGCGGTTACGGACACATCCGTACGTCCCAGGCCACGCACGACGGTGTGGCAATCCGCAAGATCGGAGGACACCTCGCCCAGCATCCGCGCAATCAGCCCGCGGGAGCCCGGTCCGTGCAGGCCGAACGTCGCCTGTATTCCGGTAACGTCCTTGATATGGACGTCATCCGCGATCAGGTATTTGTCGAGGGACGCCATCAGCTTTGCCTGCAGTCCGGGCTCCGTCTCCAGCAGGAACCCTTCCGCACGATGATAGACCCAAACGTCCGACAACGTCTGGCCCCTGGGCGTGGTCATCGTTGCATAGTTGCCCGCTCCGGATTCCAGTCCTTCGACCGTGTTGCTAAACATCCCGTGCAGGAAACGCGCGCGGTCCGAGCCGGTAACCAGCAGGTGACCCCGGTCGCTCCGATCAACCAGACCCGCGGCCTCCCGAACGGTTGCATACTCGGATGCGGCATCCCCGTAGTGAGCCGCGGCTTCGGCGCCGCCGATTCGTTCGAATACCGCACCTGCCGACAGTTTGGCTGACCGCAGCGTTGTAACAGTCATTGAGCGACCTCCTGAATGAACGCCGAAGAGACAATGGTGCTTTCCGGTGAAACTTATTTCGTACCCCTTGTCGTGTCAAGGAAAACCGGCGTTTTGACAACGATTACGCGCGGAACCCGGAGACGCCGCGGGTCCGTGGCCTCTCCGATATGAAACGCTTCATTCCAACGGCCCTGCTGGTCCTTGTCGCTTGCGGCGGCGGCCTCGGGCCGGGGCCGCCCGACGGTACGGGAATCAAGGGAACCCTCATCTTCAATGGCGACTGGCCGCCGGAGACGGATGACGTGGCTGTAGCAGTGTATCGGCGACGCCCACAGGTCCTGGCCGATTTTTTCAATATTGCGGGCTGGGACACAACCGTGACCATCGGGGCGGTCCGTTTCGAATACTTCGTCCCCCTGGAAGAGCCGGGCACCTACGAGTGGGTCGTGGTGGCCTGGCGCCCCCGCGGCGGCTTCTGGAATTTTGACTCTCTGCTCGGTTGTTACCACGTTGGCAACGACACCCTGCCCACACCGGTGCAGGTTCGCCTGGGCGAAACCACGAAAAATGTCGATATCCAGACCTACTTCGACCTCGTGCAGGGCGCCGATCGGCCGGATCGGCAAATTTGCACGGGGTTTCTGCCTCCTCTGCCTTCTGTTACCGGGCTCGGCGCTGCGGGCGGAAACCTCCGGTACGATGGTCGGAACAACAACCGACGAAACGACCGGTGAACCGTTGCCGGGCGCCAACGTCGTATTGCTTGGCACTGGTATCGGAACCGAAACCGACGTCGAAGGAGCATTCCGCCTGACAGGTCTGCCGCCCGGTCCATACACCCTGTCCGTCTCGTTGCTGGGTTTCACTCCCCATGTCATGAAGGACGTCGTGGTTGCGGCCGGCGATACCGTGCGGCTTACCGTCCGGCTCGCGTCCTCGCCGATCCACATGCCCGCCATCGTGGTCTCAGCAAGCAAACGTTCCCGAAACGTCGTCGACGCGCCAACAAGCGTTTCGCTCATCGGCTCTGAGGAAATCCGGTCCGACAATTCCGCCACGCTGAACGAATCCCTTGAGTACGTTCCCGGTGTCAATATGGTGGGAGGCCAGGTCAACATAAGAGGGTCCAGCGGCTATTCCCGGGGTACGGGAAGCCGCGTACTCATGCTGATCGACGGCTTCCCGGCGCTGTCCGCCGATAACGGCGACGTCAAGTGGGACGCCATTCCTGTCGACCAGATCGCGCGCGTGGAGATCATCAAGGGCGCCGGATCCGCACTCTACGGCACGGGCGCGCTCGGGGGTATCATCAATGTTATTACGCGGAATCCGTCGCCCGAACCCGAGACGCACTTTCGGTTCCTGGGCGGCCGATACAGCGAACCCGGCCATCAGGAGTGGCGCTGGTCGTCGAGCGGGAGATACTACGAAGGAACGGACATCAGCCATTCCCGGCAGTCCGGGAACACCGGATTCATCCTGGGTGCGGGGCAGAAGTGGACCAACGGGTTCCGGGAAAACGCGTGGCACAGGAGATACAAGCTCTTCGGCAAACTCAGACACCGGTTCAAGTCAGCGGCGACGTTAACCGCAACCAGCAACTGGGCGCTGGACGATCACGGCACCTTCGTGCTTTGGAAAGACAGAAACGAGCCTTTGGAGGTGCCTGAAAGCGCCAAAGGAGACAAGACCGTATCCCAGAAGCTGAACCTGAACGTCGATTTCTATCACTTGCTCAATCCGCGAACGGGCTATAGACTTAAATCGTTTGTGTATCGGACGGAATTTGACAACGAAATCGGCGGGAGAACGTCGTCGGAAGCATACAAGCTGGGACAGGAATTCCAGCTGGATCTCCAGCCGGCCGAGAAGGTGGCGCTGACGGTCGGCACACAGTGGATTCATGACGTCGTGAATTCTTCCGATCATCTCTTCGGCGATCACACCGGGCTCAACCTGGCGGGCTATGCCCAGGCCGAAATCGAACCCACGGATCGGGTTACGGTGTCGGCGGGCAGCCGCTACGACCGATATCGCACCGACGACCGCGGCGCGGAGAACCGTTTGAGCCCCAAGCTGGGTTTCTCGTATCGCACATCCGGACGCACCACGTTGCGCGGGACGCTGGGATGGGGTTTCAGAGGCCCGTCGATCGCCGAAATCTACACCGACGCCACCTTCTCCGCGATTCCGATTATTCCCAACACCGGCCTTGTGGCCGAAAGGAGCATCTCCGCCGAAGTCGCGCTGGATCACCGTCCGACTCCCTGGTCCGTCATCAACGCCGCGGCATTCTGGAGCCGCTACCAGGACCTCGTGGAGGCCAGGCCGGACGCCACCGGCGTCGTGCAGTTCAGAAACGTTGCGAAGGGCCGTATTGCCGGCGTCGAGGCGAGCCTGGCCGCGGCGATTGATCCGGTTCGCCTCGAGGGGAACTATACGTTCATCAGCGCGATCGAAAACTTGCCGGAGGGGGACCTTCCGCTGCCCTATCGCTCCCGGCACATTGGCACCGCAGGTTTGCAGACCACGTTCGGCCGACTCACACTGGGTGGGCGTTTCAGGTTCAGAAGCCGAATCCTGCGCGCTTCCGGACTGTTGCCGGAAGGAAACCGCGATCTCATACCCGTTTATCTGCTCGACGCCTCGGCCTCGTACGCGTTCGGAAAGGTCCAGGTGGTGCTGAAGGCACATAACGCCCTGGAGTACAACTACGCCGTTGTCGAACGCAATCTGGGTACGCCCAGACGTATTTCGCTCGGCATTACGGCCAGGCACTGAGAAGTTGTCTTGAAATTACCGGTGAGTTCCCGAGCGCGAGCGAAAAAGTGGCGGTCAAGGCGGGAAAATCCGCCCATATTTGTCTATACGGGCGGGTTTGACGAACGCCGACCGCCGCTTTTGCAGCCGCGCGAAGACCACCGGGAATTTTAAGACAGCTTCTGAAATCAC
This sequence comes from Gemmatimonadota bacterium, assembly GCA_028877215.1. GTDB lineage: Bacteria > Latescibacterota > UBA2968 > UBA2968 > JAAXHE01. The sequence continues at coordinate 50,981 of JAPPFJ010000004.1, forward strand.
GAAGGAGAATTTCATGAAGGCGATTCAAGTTGACCGCACCGGCGGACCCGAGGTCCTCCTCTTTAAAGACGTTCCGATTCCCGAACCCGGCCCGAACGAGGTACTGGTCAAAATCGATGCCATCGGTCTGAACTATATAGACACCTACCACCGCACTGGCCTCTATCCGCTGGACCTGCCCTTCATCCCCGGTCTCGAGGCCGCGGGCACGGTGGCGGCTCTGGGGACTGACGCCACGGATTTCCGGCCCGGGGATCTCGTCGCCTACGCGGGAGTACCCGGTTCCTACGCCGAATTCGTCGCAGCCCCGCAGGAGAGACTCGTCAGGCTCCCAGATGGCGTGGATGCCGCCGCTGGCGCGGCCGCCATGCTCCAGGGGATGACATCCCACTATCTCGTTCACAGTACATGTAACGTTTTGGAAGGCGACACGGTGCTCATTCACGCAGCCGCGGGAGGCGTGGGACTCACTCTGGTTCAGATGGCGAAAATGCGTGGGGCGCGCGTCATCGGGACGGTGTCAACGGAAGAAAAGGCGCAACTGGCCCGGGGCGCAGGAGCGGATGAAATCATCAGATACACCGAACAGGATTTCGAAGCCGAAGTCAGCCGGCTGACGGACGGACGGGGCGTGCATGTGGTATACGACTCGGTAGGGAAAACCACGTGGGAAAAGAGCATGAATTGCCTGTCTCCCAGGGGCTACCTCGTGCTGTTCGGAAATGCCAGCGGCCCGGTGCCGCCAGTCGATCCGCTGCTGCTTAGCCGTCTGGGCTCGATCTTTTTGACGCGCCCCACCCTTGTTGACTATACTGCGACGCGGGAAGAGCTGTTACTTCGCGCCGATGACGTGTTAGGCTGGATTCAAACCGGGAAGCTCAGTCTCCGGATCGACCGTACGCTTCCCCTGTCGGATGCCCGGGAAGCCCACCGGCTGCTCGAAGGCAGACTGACGACGGGCAAGGTACTCCTGATACCGTAGAATGGCTCAGCAAGACGGGCCGGACGTTGCGTCCGGCCCGTCTTGCGAATGCCTGCGTATTGCAGCCGCGCGGAGGCCAGCCGCATTCGCACATGACAGGCGGCGTCAAATGCGAATTTCACACCTGACGCCGCGGAGGTCCATCTCGAATTCAACCCCGATCACGGGCGGTCGCGCCCGGTACAACCGGAGGCCGTGACGCTGCGCCGCCCCGACGCCAGGCAACACGACATCCTCCAAAAGGCGGTCCAACCGGTGCGCCGTGTAAACATCCACGGCTGTCACCTGATCCCAGGTCACTTCCAAACCCGTCAGCCGATCCGCCATCACCTGCACCACGTACGCCGCCTTCTCCCGCATCGCGTCCGGGCCTGTTTCACCCCGCCTGACGATGCCGTCGCGCACCAGTTCACCCTCGAGCAGTTCACCCGCGCCAGCGATGACGAATGTACGGCCGTTTTCCTCCCGGCAGGGCCTGGTGTAGGAAAAACCGTGCATCGTGGTTTCGTACGGCGGATTGTGCAACGGCGCGACATTGGTTCGCGCGACAGGATTCATTCCGTCCACGAGCAGGTCCCAGGACGCAAGAAGTCCGCAGTAGTCCTCGTTGAATCGGATGAATCCGTCCATCGGATGGGGTTTCGGGCATCGAAGCTCCACACCGCAAAGCGCGTTCCGCATCCGACTCGACCTGCGAAGATGCATATCCACCTTCTCGAAACCCTCGCGCCATGGTAACGGTTCCGTCAAGGTCGCGTACACGACCTCGTATCCCGTCTCGGCAATGACGCCGCATGAATAGGGTTCGATTCCTTTGAGGAATTGAAATTGCCCTTTTATATTTCTGAATAACACAAATAAAAACCGCAGTTTTCCGCCATGCCCGGAGCGCCGGCGTGCGTCGTCTGTCTTCCGATGACTGCACCACCTCACGTCTGCATGCCAGCGCTCAAGCCAGGGGATTCCTCAGGTACGCCATAAGCAGCCGGGCAGAATTGACGATCCCTTCCATCGAACAGATCTCGTACCCGTGGGTGTTCTCTCCCGGATACGCGATGCAGGCCGACCGGCCGGCGGCTCCGATACGCTTGGCGATACTGGCGTCGCTCCCGTAGGAGGTTACCACCGCCGGCTGCGTTTCAATACCCAAAGGCGTTGCAAGCTTCTCCAGGTGACGCAACGTTCGTTCGTGGTAAACCCCGGTCGCGTCACCCCAGAGCAAAACCGGTTTTCCGCAATTCTCAATCTGATACTCCTCGGCCACGGGTGCGATATCCAGCGCGATCGCCGTCTGTGCGGGCAGTTGTCCGATTGAAAACGCGGCGCCCTGTGCGCCGATTTCCTCCTCTGAACTCGCGATGAGAAACACGTCATGCGGCGGCGCCGTCTCGGCCAACTGCCTGGCCGCCTCGATCAGGACGGCCAGTCCGGCCCTGCAGTCCAGATTGTAACCGCAGATGAAGTCTCCCATAAACAGGGGTGGTTTGCGTGAACGCGCAAGCACCGCCTTGCTGCCGCGATGTACGCCAAGGTCCCGCAGTTCCGCGGCGGTTCGCTTGGTCTCGATCCAGAACGTCTCCCATTCGACCGCCTTGCCAGTCTTCAGACGACCCGCCGGACTTTCGCCGGAAACATGCTTGGAGCCCACGGAGAGAACGCCCGTTACCGGCTCACGTTCGGTGAGTACGTCAACGGGACCCTCGCCTACCGCCCACGCGTGGAGCCCGCCCAGCGGCCGGACCCGCAGCCGTCCGTCTTCCTGGACACGCTTGACCATAAGCGAGATCTCGTCCTTGTGCGCCGTGACGGCAACGGGCGCGCCATCTCCCCGGCCCCTGAAGTGAATCACGATGCTCTCGGCCGGGTCCTGCCACACCGACGCCGAGAGGGGACGCACCTCATCCATTACAATGGCGTCCACTTCGCCTTCCGCCCCCGGCGGAGCATGCGCCGTCAGGAGTCTTTCCAGCAACTTCAATAAACGTGATCGATCAATTGACACATCCATTGCAACCCCTCCAAACGTCGCCAGGAAGCTGTTCCGAAAGCCTGGACGCGGACCCCGCCGCACATCCCGAAATTCACTGCAGTCCGCGTAGGAGATTTCGCTTGACATCGTACAGGAAACGCCGAATATTCAAATTGATTTCATCTCCTATTCCCTCCTGCCGGTTGCAGAATCCCGTCCGCCAATTGCATATCCGTACGAGGTGATCTTCGTGGCCAGAAAGAACGGAATCTACCGCGACGAGGTGAAAGATTCACTGCACCGCTACCTGGAAGACGTCGCCACGTCGGAGCCGTTGACGTCCGAGGAGGAAGTCTTTCTCGCCCGTCGAATCAAGAAGGGAGACCTCGAAGCACGCAGAAAGCTTGTCGAGGCCAACCTTCGGTTTGTCATCACCGTAGCCCGCGAATACCAGAACCAGGGCGTGCCGCTGGCGGATCTGATCAGCGCGGGCAACGTCGGGCTCATTACGGCGGCGGAGCGATTCGACGAAACCAGGGGATTCAAGTTCATTTCCTACGCGGTCTGGTGGATTCGCCAGTCCATTCTGCAAACACTGGCCGAACATTCCCGGGTCGTACGTCTTCCGCTTAACCGGGTGGACCTTCTGCGCCGCATCTCCCGCTACGTCAATGACCGGCAGCAGGAGACGTCCGGGCGTCCCCCCGAAGAAGAGATCGCCGAGGAGCTTGGGATCTCGGTCGAGCAGGTGGTCGATACCCTTGCCAGCGGACAGCGCATCCTCTCGCTCGACATGACCTTCGGCGAAGACGAAGAAAACAGCCTGTTGGAAGTCATGACTGACGAAAACCAGGAATCGCCCGACCATCTCCTCCTGCAGAATTCACTGGAAGATGAGATCTTCGCGGCGCTGGATACACTGGAAGAACGTGAACGGGAGGTCATTCGCCTCTATTTCGGCCTGGGCGGCGACGCCGAAATGACCCTGGAGGAAATTGGCATCCGGTTCAGACTCACCAGGGAACGCGTGAGGCAGATCAAGGAAAAGGCGCTCAGAAAGCTCCGCCACCCCACCCGCGGCCGGAAACTCATGCCGTATTCAGACGGTGCCTGAACAGTAACGACACAAGTTAAAGCGTTGGCCGGACGGCAGGAACGTCCGGCCTCGTTTACGTACTATCTTCCCCGCACAATGTCACGCAGTTCGTTCGCCGTCGCCCACAACAGCGGAACGGCCAGGTCCTCCTGAACCGAGCCATCGTGCATTCCGCGATTTCCACCTTCGTCCATAACGCGCTCCGGCGACTCGTGCATGCCGTGGTCCGCTACGATTACCACCGCGTATCCGCAAGTCGCAAGGCAGGCCAGCAGGCCGCTCAGATTCCGGTCCATCCCGGATGCGGTCTGCCGGACCTCCGGCGCGTAGGGACCGTACTTGTGACCCGCTTCATCTACGTCCAGTAAATGGACAAACGCAAACGACGGCGAGTGTTCGCGGATTAAACGGGGAACACGGGCGTAGATCTCCAGATCGTTTCGTTCCTCCGCCAGGACCGTCCTGTCGGCGAAGCGCTCTACGTCCAACCCCGCCACATCCCTCTTGTGGACGGCCATCAGCGTCTGTCCGCCGGCGTCCCGCACGCGGTTGAAAACGGAATCCATATCGGGCGACCGGGTCGCCCGGATCATCGTCTGCAAATCCGTGACGCCGTGCGAGGACGGCGACACGCCGGTCAACATCGTTGAAATGCATATGTAGGTCATCGAGGGAAGCACGGATTGGATCTCACGATGCCGAAGCGCCGCGATCCGGTTGAAAACCGGCACGTCTTCGCGAACATGCGCCCACAGCGACGAGCCGAAGCCGTCAACCACCACCAGCGCAAGCCGGTCTGCGGCACGCAGGGTATCGACGACTTCGTCGATCGGCGCCGCCTCAGCGCCATTGGGCGCGGGAACGTCGAGTACACGTGATATGGTCGGCGCGATTACCCTCAAGTCGATTGTCTCAGCCATCACCCGTCCTCATATCCAGAACCAGCTGCCTGAACCGATCGCCACGCTCCGTGAAATTGCGAAAGCGGTCGTAGCTTGCCGATGCCGGAGAAAACAACACCGTACTTCCCGGCGCTGCACGTCTCGCCGCGACGGACACCGCATCGTCCAGTGAATCCGCCCTCAGGATGCGTGTCGCAGAACCGGCCGGTACCGAAGCCGCGATCGCGTCCGACGTCTGACCCGTGAGGACCAGATGCGACACCCTCCGTCCGATTTGTCGGCCCAACGTGCCGAATGCCAGACCCTTGTCGTATCCCCCCGCGATCAACACCAGACCCGGAGGGAGGGCCGAGAGCGCCACCTGCGTCCGATCCGGGCTTGTCGCAATGGAGTCGTTATAGTAAGTGACACCCCGGATTTCGGCTACCCGTTCCAGGCGATGGAGCACGCCCTTGAACGTACGCAGTACCGCCGCAATATCCGCTTCGGTCACACCCCTGGAAAGCGCCGCTCCGCTGGCGGCCAGTGCGTTTGACAGATTGTGCTTTCCGGGAAGCGCCACCTCGCGGGCCGGACAGACGGTTTTTTCGAAACCGCCGATCCGGTGTCGTATGTGCCAATCGTCAATGTACACGTCGCAGTTCGACGTCCGTTGCGCGCCGAAGACGACACGGCGGCCGCGGCCGGACCACCGCCGAACTTCCGGGTCGTCGCCGTTCAATACCTCGACGTCGCCTTCGCCCTGATGTGCGATTATCTGGCGTTTCGCCCGCTTGTAGGCCTCCAGTGAACCGTGCATATCCAGGTGGTTGGGGGCAAAATTCGTAACTACGGCCGTCTGCGGGCTCCATTGCAGATCGCTCAGCCGATCCAGCTGAAAGCTGGACAGTTCGAGGACGACGCGAGTCTCCGCGGTTATTTCCTCCAGCCGATCCAGCAACGACCCTCCGACGTTTCCGCCCACCAACGTCCGCGGTGTCTTGCGACGCATCATCTCCCCGACCAGGGACGTTGTCGTCGTCTTTCCGCTGCTGCCCGTAATCCCCACGACCGGCGCCGCGCAACGCTCTGCAAACAGGCAGATCTCCGTTGTTACGGGGACTCCACGTTTTCCGGCAATCTTCAGGAACGGGGAAGACCGGGGCACCCCCGGGTTGGCCACGATAAGGTCCGCGACCCGGAAATCCGCCGCCTCGTGTCCGCCCAGCCTGTAGACGACAGGCAGCGACTCGAGAGCACGCAGCGACTCCTCAAGCGCCTCTGCCGGCCGCAGGTCGGTAACGGTCACCCGCGCGCCTTCCCTACACAGGAACCGCACCGCACCCACGCCCCCGCCGAACAGGCCCAGGCCCATCACGAGTACCCGCCGCCCATCCAGCGGTATCACGGTTCGTCTCCCTCCAGCATCATTGCCATCGGTTCGGCAGGCGTGATCATGTTCAACAGGCGCTTGCGATTGCGCACTATCGCGCGCCCTCTTTCGGAATCTTACCCTGCAAATCGAGCATATCGAGGATCTGCTGCGCCGCCTCCTCGGGGGAACACTCGGCGGCCTTGATTACAAGCTCCGGATCCTCCGGCGGCTCGTAGGGATCCGAGATACCCGTAAAATCCGGTATTTCTCCCGCACGCGCCTTCTTGTAAAGCCCCTTGGGGTCCCTTTCTTCACAGACCGCCAGGGGGGTGTCCACGAAAACCTCCAGGAATTCACCGGGATCCAGCATCGCGCGGACCCCGTCACGGTCCAGCCTGTACGGGCTGACGAAGCTGCTTATGGCAAGGATCCCGGCATCCACGAAGAGTTTTCCCACCTCACCGATGCGGCGGATATTCTCGGCCCTGTCTTCGGCCGAAAAACCCAGATTCTTATTCAACCCGTGCCTGACATTGTCTCCATCCAGCACATAGGCCACGCGCCCCCGGGCAACCAGCGCGTGTTCCACGGTAAACGCAATGGTACTTTTGCCGGAGGAAGGCAGGCCGGTCAACCACACCAGGCACCCCGCCTGCGCCAACAGCTTCTCCCGTTCCGCTCGGCTCACGTGGCCTTCGTGCCACACGATATTGGTAGCTTTCGCCGCGGTCAAGCACAGCCTCCTTATCTTGTGACCCTCATCCTTATACCCTCCAGCCCTGCCGGAGTTCAATCCACTCAGCCGTAGCGCTCGGCTGAACGACAGGCGCGGATGGCACACTGTTCGTCAATTCGAAAACGACGCGCTGTAGACCGGAATCCGGTCGACCGGCCGGAACTTTCGCTTATGCTGCCTCAGACCCGGAAGCCCCAGGTCGCCCGCGTCATTGACAAGGTCGAAACCCATCAGCGCCCGGTAGACCTCCATTCGCAGATATTCCGACAGGCCGCGCACTTCGGGGTCCGTTTTCGCAATGAAGAAATTGGCCAGCCCCGCACGCATGCGTCCGGCGAACGCGAAAGCCGCGATCCTGCCCTCCAACTCCACACACCATCCCTGGAGTTCCTCGGACGTCCATCGTCCGAAATTCGATAACGCCGACCGGGTATATCCCCAGTCGAGGAGGAAATCCCTCTTGCGCCCCTGGCGTTTGCGCCAGTGCCGCAACAGCGACTCGCATGGTGTGACATCCGCGGGCGTCATCTCCCGAAAGTGCGGGTCCGTTTCTCTCCGGAAGCGTCTGATTCGTTTGCGCAGATCCCTGTACGGCCGTCCCGCGGCCGCCGCGACCCTGGACGGATCGTAGAGATATTCCCGTGACTTGAGCCGAACCTCCAGCCGATCCGGCGGCAGACCTAGCCTGTCGGTCTCGTCCAGCCACAGAATGCGCGGGTCCCGGCCTTCGTTGATTTCCCGCATCTCGTTCAGTGCGGCAACGAGCGGTTCAGCCGACAGCGGTATCGGAGGTGCGACCAGGTCAAACCGGGCCCGGCCGCTTCTGTCAACGCGACGCACCGGAAGCCAGAGCGCGCCATCGTGTTCGGCAACGAACACCTCCCGCGCCGGCGCCAGGCTGAAACAACAGAGGAAAGGCGCGTAGTAACACCACGCGCTCTTTCCGGCCGACGCGAATATTCCCTGCAGCCGGCGCGTATGACGGGGGTGAATGGGTTCCGCTTCGAACGGCAGATTCATCCCGTCTTCCGTGGCCTGTCGGCCGTGTAAAGCGAACCCTTGTAGAAGCCATTGACACGTGGCGTCAGCCGGGCAGTCGCGACCGTTCGAATGAGGTGGCTGACACCGGCCAGCATCTGGGCGCCGTCGTACCGATTGAAACCCGGAATGATCTCGACCGGCGCCAGCCCGGTTTCAGTGATCGTACGTACGGCGGTCGCCGTCTCATCGGGTTTGCGGCTTCCGAAACAGACAAAGCCCTGCTTGCCCACCTCCGGTCGAAGCCCGGCCGCGCCGCGGGAAACGAACAGCGACAACCCGGACAGCGTGTATGGCGGATCGGTAAAGAACAGATCGAAACCGGCGAGAAGATTCCCTGGAAGATCCGACCTCAAGTCGTGATCAACGGCCTCGACGGGCTGTCCCGTTTCACCTGACGCGGCGTTCAGAAAGGCCACGAGACGCGGGTCGCACTCCAGCACCACGACCCTGCGCACTGATATCCCCAGGTAATCAGCAAGTAGGCCGATGGCCAGAGAGGTGAGGTCATCGTCTCCCAGTATCAGCACGTCCCGCCCTTCCAGCCCGTCGTTTTCGTACAGATACACGGCGCGCCGCAGCGCGGTTTCCGCCGTTGCATGAGATTGGTCCAGCCGCACGTCGGCGGCCGGCCTCCGCCCTCCGAATGCCTCCATCCGCGTCTGCAACGAACGCATCTCGTCGTTCAGCACGGGAAAAACCGGCCTCTGAAACCGGCGGCGGCAACTCAGACTCAGTTGTTGTTCAACCGCGTTCCGGCCGACCGGAGACAGGCGCACACCCCCTCGCCTCTCCAGCCAACCCCTTGTCTCCAACTCACCCCGGACCGCCGCGACCACCGGAACCGGCAGACCCGTCTCCCGCGACAGGTCCCTTACCGGCAGCGTCCCCGCACGATAAATGGCCCGCAAGACACGGCGAACGCCTTCCGGACCCTCGTCGAGACGCGCATCGGCCGCCACGTCCGTCAGTACATTTTCCGACTGCCGGACGTCAGTTCTGTCCCGTTTCCGTGTCCGACGCCTCACCGTCTCCGTTCTCCGATTCCGCGGGGTTGTCGTTCCCCGCCTCCTGGACGCCGTCGTCCGTCGCTTCCACTTCTTCTGGTTGTTCCTCGTCGTCTCCCGCCTCGTCGTCCTCCCATTCGAGCAGATTCTCATCGTCCTTGCGTTTTCGAAGAATCACGTATATCAGGCTGAGACCGGAAGCATAGGCGGACATCACGTATGAACTGAAGATAACCATGAGCAGAATCAACATTACGGCGAGAATTCCCCCGGCCAGCAGTTCGGAACCGGAAGGGGTACCGGCGGGCGGCAGATACGCGGTAATGTCCAGCGACAGCCACTCGGACCGCGTAAAGTCAAATGGGACATACTGTCCCGCCACGTAGACCATATTGGCCAGTTTCTCCTTCATGAAAAGGCCGCAGGCCCAGCTCACCAGAGCCAGCGACGAGGCCATGAAGACGCCCAGCAGAACCGTACCGATAGACACCGAAATCTTCATCCAGATCATATACAACACCAGCCGCCAGGGCTGGCTCCAGGCCAATGAAAAGGACTGGATGGCCACCTCGAGCGCGTCTTCGCCGACCGTCCCAACGACCGCAGGCGACATCGTCAGAGACACGACAAACGCGATCGATACAAAAACGGCGACCAGCGCGGCAAAGAAGATTGGGATGAACAACAGCCCGAATGCCAGTTCGCCCGCCCATGGGATCAGACCCGCCAGCCATCCGATCACAATGCCCGCGACGACAAAAAAGACCAGCAGCGCCAGCGTGGCCACCGGCCCCCAGACAACACCGCCCCAGTTCAGTCTGACGAATCCCCACGCGTCGCCGGAGGAAAAAAAGTCATCACCCTTCAATTGCTGGTACGTTATCTTGCAGATCATGCACGTTGTCAAAAGGACAACAACCCAGACATAGAGCAATGCAAGCACGTCTACAGCGACGCCGGCAAGCGTGACCGGAAACGGCGCCAGCCCCGGGAAGAACCCGTACCGCTGCCAGATCTCACCAGGCGCAGCCCCGGCTACCATGTGGTCGGCAACGGCCAGGATGGAATATCCGGCATAGGCGATCAGCGTGCCGCAAAACCCCACCCAGATCTTCTTGCCGGACCATCCGAGCCGAACCACCCGAAAGATGTCCCGAATATCAAAATGCAACTTGAACATAACACACTCTCCTTACGGTTCGAAGTCAACAAAAAGAGGGCATAACGCCGCCCTCTAACAGTCTGTTGATAAAGTCGCTCTGCAGGCGAGGCCGAGCCATTGTCGCCGAAGACAAGGCGCGGGACCGAGTCCCATCGAGCGATTCGGCGAGGGCGCGCAACGCAGGTTTCGACCGCAAGGGCCGGCCGTAGCCCGGATGGGCTTTTTCAACGGGCTGATAAGCATGCCAAAGTCGGTTAAATTCATAACCTTACACACGAAAAAGCGGGCACATGAACCGCGCCGGTATGATGCAACAATGCCGGACCAAAGTCAAGAGAAATAAAAAGGATCCAATGGTGAATCAAAGGACTCCTCCACTGGATCCCGTGCCGGCCGTTGCTGTGCAGACGGCTTCCTGATAATCCGTTTTCGCTCTCCTGAACCGGGTTCAATCCGCCGTGGACCACAGAAGGATGTTAACGTTCGTCAGATGGTTCGGGAATTGTGAGACGGATCTGATGCAGGAAGAGCTGGAGCGGCACATTGAACGGCCGGGAGGGTCGGTTCAGTGCCGGTTTGAAGAGCGCACCCGCCGGCAGGGGCGTGGTTCCCGGCTGCATCCTGACCCTGGCGTGTCCGTCCTGTGCTTCGAGTACGCGGTAACAGCCCTGTCCCAGTCCCAGCGGCCACGGTGATCCGTGCCCGTCCGGGCCGGTAAGAAACAGAACAACCTCTTCATCGACGCCGAATTCGGGAATGCCGGGTATATACAACCTCTGGCCGTCGGCGGTTCCCCCAGGCAGCGTGATGGCGATCTCGTCACCCGGATTGCCCTTGACCGGTGCGATGACCCTGAACCGGTGCCGCGTTACGATTTCCCCTCGCCCGTCATCCTTAAAGCTGCTGCGGGATACACACCTGACGTGTGCGATTGTCTCCGCCCTTTCGCAGAGCGAATCGAACCCGAACCTTACTACGGTTGTCGCCTCGATACGCGTTACGCAGAGAACCGTAACAGCAAACGTGAGAACGTATCGAATCAGTCCTGACATAGAACACCTGTCGGGAAACATGGGTATGGCAAGCGGTCTTCTCTATCTGGAAACGCCCATGCCGGGCGATGGTTCCAAACCTGCCCGGAAGCACCGGGGACCGGGGAGGCCTCTGGCCTGTTCGTCAATCAGAGGGTACTAGGCTGATCCGCCCTCGGCCAGGACGTCACACACGGACTTCGCGCCTCCTTCAAACACGCCTCTAGCGACGAGCAGCGCACTCTCCCGATCCCTGATCCTGCCGTCTAGCTGGCCGTCTTCCACTGCCCTCAAGACGGACTTGAACGCCGGCCCCGGCGTGTACCCGAGCTCGATGAGGTCCCTGCCGGTAATCAACGGTTCCGGACGTATCTCCTCGGGCTCCAGTGTCTCCAGAGCCTGTCGGCAGAAATGGTAATTCTCGAGATTCCGGTGGCTGGACAAACAGTCCATCCTGTGCAGTTCCAGGTGTTCGTCGAATCGATCCAGCCGCAAAAACCGCTTCAACCGGCTCGCGCGCATCTGGCGCACGTGCATAAAGCGGTGATGGTCCGCCACCAGACGAACGACGTGACGGGTCGCCTCGCCGGAAAACCGCAGCCTTCGGCAGATCTCATCCGTCATCTGAGCGCCCACGCCGGCGTGATTGTCAAACCGGATACGGTCGGCCGTTCTGAACGTGCGCGGCTTGCCCACGTCGTGCAACAGCACCGCCATCGCCAGCTCGGGCGACGGATTGCGCATCAGCCCCAGCATGATCAACGTGTGGGTCAACACGTCTCCCTCCGGATGAAACTCAGGCGGCTGCGCGACCCCATCGAGTTCCAGTACCTCGGGCGCCACCCCGTTCATCAGCCCTGAGTCGATAAGCCATCGTACCCCCAGGGGCGCGCCTCCTTCGGTCAGGATTCTGACGAATTCGTCCCGGACACGTTCCACGCTGACCTCCGAGAGGTCTTTACTCGAACGCCTTATCGCCGCAAACGTGGCAGCGTCGATCCGCCAGTGGAAACGGCAGCCGAGCCGAACCGCTCTCATCATTCGCAGACGATCTTCCGTAAACCGGTCCTCTGCGGGGCCTATGGTCCGGATCGTCTTCTCCCTGAGGTCCGCCTGTCCGCCCACGTAGTCCAGTACCTGGTCCTTGAGCGGGTCCCAGAACATCCCGTTCACCGTGAAATCGCGACGCAGGGCATCCTCGGTCTCGTCGGCAAATTCGACCGCATCCGGATGCCGCCCGTCGCTGTAACCCAGATCACGCCGAAAACGGGCAACCTCGAAGGCATGCCCCGCCAGGCGCACCTCCACCACGCCAAAGTGCGCACCGACGGCCCGGGCGTTTTGAAAAATGCCGATCACCTTCTGAGGATCGGCATCGGTTGCGACGTCGTAGTCCCGTGGTTCCAGCCCGAGCTGAAGGTCCCTGACGCATCCCCCGGCCAGCAACGCCCGGAATCCGTGCGCGTCGAGGCGTCGAACCACCTCAATTGCCGTATCGAGAGCAGATGCCATTGCGTTCAGTCAACGGGAACGGGGACCCGTTCGATCCGGGCGCCCAGCGTGCGAAGTCGTTCGTCGATGCGATCGTACCCGCGATCGATCTGTTCGATGTTTCTGATCACCGTCTGTCCTTCGGCGCAGAGGCTGGCGATCAACAGCGCCATCCCGGCCCTGATGTCGGGGCTTGTAATCCGCTCGCCGTACAGCTTCGACGGACCCACGATAACGGCCCGGTGCGGATCGCAAATGATGATCTCGGCCCCCATCTCGATCAGCCGGTCCAGCCAGAAAAGCCGGCTCTCGTACATCTTCTCGAAAAACATCACGGTTCCCCGTGCCTGCGTGGCGACAACAATCGCAATACTCATCAGGTCCGCGGGAAAACCCGGCCACGGATCATCGAAGATCTTCGGAATTGCGTCCCCGACGTCACGGACGATCTGAAGCTTCTGATCGTCGGGAACGAGAATGTCCTCACCGTCCACCATCACCTCCACCCCCAGCCTTTCGAAAACCATCAGACTCAGACGCATATGATGCGGTGCCGCGTCTCTGATCCGTATCTCACCATGGGTTACCGCCGCGAGTCCGATAAAGCTCCCCACCTCCATATAATCGGGACCGATGGCATGCTCGCCGCCGGAAAGCGCCCTTACGCCCTCGACAGTCAGCTCATTCGTACCCACGCCCGAAATACGGGCGCCCATGGCGTTGAGCAGATGGCAAAGCTCCTGCACGTGCGGTTCGGAGGCCGCGTTACGGATGACGGTCGTGCCTTCGGCGAGGGTGGCTGCCATGATGACGTTTTCCGTTCCGGTCACGCTCCGCTCATCCAGAAAAATGTCCGCGCCGGTCAATCCATCCGGCGCCCACAGTTCATATCCGTGGCTGGTCTCAATGCGCGCCCCCAGCGCTTCCAGGGCTCGAAGGTGGGTATCGAGCCGGCGGCGGCCTATTCTGTCCCCGCCTGGGCGGGGCATCGTCGCACGTCCATGGCGCGCCAGAAGCGGCCCTGCGAGAAGTATGCTGCCGCGGTTCCTTCTGCAGTAATCGGGATTCAGGGCGGTCTTGCTGAGGGAAGCCGCACAAGCGCTCAGCTTCGCCCGTCCGGAATGCTGAACCGAGACACCCAGATCGCGCAGGATCGCGATCTGGGTGAGTACGTCTCCTATTGGCGGCGCATTGTTCAACACCACCGTCTCGTCTGTCAGGAGACTCGCGGCGAGGAGCGTAAGCGCGGCGTTCTTGTTACCGAGCGGCTCGATGGTGCCGGTAAGCTGAAACCCGCCTTCGATCACGAACTGTTCCATAGAGACCCACGAACCGATGCGACTCAGTCTTGTGAAATCTGATCCTTCATCTTTCTCTATAAGTTAAAATATATCATATCTTTACATAACAATCAAGGGAATTCTGCGCCGTGGCGCCTTCGTCGTGTGCGGCCGGTCAATTCAAGTGCCGGCAGCGGTTTCGGCCGTATCCGGATGGAGATACAACTGTCCGCATCCCGCTGCGATATCCACGCCCCTGCTGTACCGCACCGTCGTTGTCAATCTGGCATTCCTGAGGATGTGCACAAACCTGTCGACAGCGTCCCGGGGCGGCCGGACAAATGCGGTGCCTTCTACGGGATTCCATGGAATAACATTGATCTTGCACGGTATGGCCCGGACCAGCGCGACCAGGTGAGCGGCGTCCTCAATCGAATCGTTCAGCCCATGCAGCAGTACGTATTCGAAGGTCACCCTCCGGTCGATACGTTGCTGATAGGTTCGGACAGCCGCAAGAAGCTCGTCGATCGGCCAGCGCCGGTTGATCGACATGATCCGCGATCGCAGTGCATCGTAAGCGGCATTCAGCGAAACCGCCAGACCGACTTTCAGCCCCTCTCGTGCCAACCTCAAGATTCCGGGCACATAGCCGACTGTCGACAGAGTTATCCTGCGAATCCCTATAGCCAGACCGTAATCCAGATTCATCAACCGGATCGCACGGATGACGTTCTCATAATTCAACAGTGGCTCGCCCATACCCATCATGACCACATTGGTCAGATCGTCTCCGCGTGCTCTCAGTTCGCGCCGTACATAAATCAGCTGGTCCAGGATTTCACCGGCGGACAGGTTACGGATCAGCCCCATCCGACCGGTGGCGCAGAACGTACAATCCAGCGGACAACCCACCTGCGACGAAACGCAAAGCGTCCGACGCCTGCCGTCGCGCATCAGGACGCTTTCGACACGCCTGCCGTCCGGAAGTTCAAACAGATACTTCACGGTTTCGCCGTCATCCGCGTCCGATCGCGCCGCCACCTCGAGGTTCAATATCGACGCTCGCTGCGCGAGTCTCGTCCGCACCCCCTTTGCGAGGTCGGTCATCTCCGCGAAGTCGGTTGAACCGCGATTGTAGATCCACGCGGCGATCTGCCTGGCCCGATAGGGCTCCAGTCCCAGGGAAGTTACGAATCCCTCGAGTTCTCCGGGATAGAATCCCTTCAGTTCCACACGGTCGCCGGACTGCGAAACATCCGCCATTTTCGTATCTCCCCTCTTTGTCAATTTGCATGAGATTAAGGCCGCGGCGTTCCGGATGCAAGAGAAAATACGGGTTGACAGAAATTGCGTTTGGGCCTATCTTCAGACGCCGCATTGTAATCGGAGCAGGAAGCTGCGTTTGTAGTTTTCGCTTTTTCCCAGCGGGTCTTCTCAGAATCCCCGGACCCTGTTCGAAAATCCCAAGTAACTGAATATATGCACGATACCAAACGTGATCGCACGGACCCGCCCGGACGATCCGGTCGCCGGTTCAGGCTGACGGGGTTTGCTTGCATTGCCGTCCCGGTCGCTTTATTGATCTGGTTCGCAACCGCCCGGCCGCCAGATCCAGAATCCGCACGAAATCCGGAGGTCGTCCGGGAAGATCTCGCGGTTCCGGATCCGCATACGGTCACGCCTGAACCGCGGTTCCCGGAAATCGACGGGCGTATTCGACACAGAGAGACATTCTGGGACGCATTGAATCGGGAAGACGTTGCACCATCTCAGATCCATGAATTGCTGAATGCAATAAAAAAGGGGATCCCCCGGGCAGAATTCAATCCCGAAATCGTCCGGAGCGGCGACCGCTACACACTGGGCATTGACAGCCTGGGAAGCCTTCAGTCCTTTGAGTTCATCAAGCGGGGAGCTTTCGAGACCCGGTTTTTGGTAACGCGGGCGAACGGCAGGCTGACCGCGCGTAAAGAACAGATACCCCTGGAGCGCCGGATCGCCGTCCTGACCGGTGAAGTCCGCAGCAGCCTCTGGAACGCCCTGTCTGAAACCGGCGAAAACGCCAAAATCCTGACCGGCAGAATGGCCCGCATTTTCGAATACGATATCGACTTCATGGTTGATTGCCGCGTCGGCGACCGGTTTGCCCTGGCGCTGGAAAAATTGCACAAGGACGGCCGGTTCCTTCGATACGGGGATATCCTTTCGGCCGAATACCAGACGGCACGGAAGAACCATCAGGCCTTCCTGTTCGAATCATCGGACGGCCATATGGGCTATTACGATTCGAATGGAAAGTCACTTCGCGGCCTGTTTCTCAAATCTCCCCTCAATTACCGGCGGATCAGTTCCGGCTATTCCAACAGGAGGTTCCACCCTATCCTGAAGAAGTACCTTCCACACCACGGCATCGACTATGCCGCGGCGTACGGCACGCGTGTATGGGCGACCGCGCCGGGCATCGTGGTCTTCAGAGGTTGGAAAGGCGCTCTGGGCAACTACGTCGAAATCCGGCACGGAAACGGCTACAAGACGGGCTACGGCCACCTGAGCAAATTCCCGCGCGGGTTGAAGAAGGGGATGTACGTCAAGCAGAAGCAGACCGTCGGATTTGTCGGATCGACCGGCCGCTCCACCGGACCGCACCTTCATTACAACTTCTTTGTCAGAAACGGCAAGGGCTATCGCCTTGTAGACCCGGCCGGAATCGCCAATCGCTCCAGGGCCAGACAGCTTTCGCCTGATCAGCTGGCCGACTTCAGACAGCAGCGCGACCGCCTGCTGGCGCTGTTCGACGACCCGGCGGCGTTGCTCGCGGCCAACCTGCAGGACCCACCTTAACAGCCCGTTGAAAGAGCCCATCCGTGCTGCGGCCGGCCTTTGCGGTCGAGATACTGCGTTGCCCGGCCTCGCCTGCACAGCGACTTCATCAACGGACTGTTAAATCTCCTCGCCAACAGCCTCGTCGCAGAATGACCGGACCGCAGGAAAGTTGAACCTGCGGTCTGGAAACCCGGAAGAAACCGCCTCGCTTAGAAGCTGTCTTAAAATTACCGGTGAGTTCCCGAGCGCGAGCGAAAAAGTGCCGGTCAAGGCGGGAAAACCCGCCCATATACCAATGTATCGTGGCTGCGCGCCCCTCGCCACTCTTGGGTGGGTTTGACCAACGCCGACCGGCGCTTTTGCAGCCGCGCGAAGACCGCTGGGAATTTTAAGACAGCTTCTTATAACAGCCGCCAAAACGACAACACCCCGTTTCGTTTCGATTGACGTCCCGAGGATCGAGAATAAATACACCCCTCTGTAACAGCAATCGGCCCTGCCTGCCCGGGCCGCCCGCAGACGAGGATAGAGGTGACATCTTGAGACTGGCGTATTTCGACTGCCATGCCGGTGTAAGCGGCGACATGATCCTGGGCGCGCTGGTGGATGCGGGCCTGCAGGTCGAGGTGTTGCAGAGAGAACTGGACAAACTCGGCCTGGAGGGCGTAGTACTTCAGGGCGGAAAGGTTCAACGTCACGGCATTGCAGCGACAAAGATCGACGTCGTGGCCGAAGAAGGGCATCACCATCGCCGACTGCAGGACGTACTGGGCATCATCGATGCCGCTGACATCTCGAGCGGCGCAAAACGGCAGACCGGCGCGATCTTCCGCCGTCTCGCCGAAGCCGAAGCCGAAGTACACGGCATTTCCGTCGATCGCGTCCATTTTCACGAAGTCGGCGCGGCTGACGCCATCACGGATATCGCCGGCGCCGTCATCGGACTGGAACAGCTCGGCGTGGAACGCGTCTACGCCTCCCGGCTTCGATTCGGAAGGGGAACGACGCGCAGCGCCCACGGCGTCCTCCCCGTGCCGGTACCTGCGGTGGTCGCCCTCTGCAGGGATGTCGCGGCCGAACGTACCGAAATACCGTATGAACTGGTCACCCCGACCGGCGCCGCGATCCTGACCACACTGGCCGAGAAGATCGGCGCCGTTCCACCTCCGTTTCGCACGCGCCGGATTGGCTACGGTGCGGGTAGCCGGGATATGGACCAGATACCCAACCTGCTCCGGCTGGAAATCGGTGAATCCGAGTCGTCGCTGCAGACCGACACGCTCACTCTGATTGAAACCAACATCGATGATATGTCACCTGAAATATACGGGTTCCTGATCGACCGTCTGTTCACCGAAGGCGCCAGGGACGCGTATCTTACGCCAGTCATTATGAAGAAGGGACGACCCGGCGTGGTCCTCAGCGTTCTCGCCGATCCGGACCGTACACAGTCCTTCACAGACCTGATCTTCCGTGAAACCACGACGCTCGGCATCCGGATACGTCGTGTTGAACGTCAGACGATCTCGCGACGAAGAGAAGTCGTCGAAACCGCATTCGGACCCGTGGCCGTAAAAGTCGCCAGCTACGGCGGAAGAACGCGTTTAGCGCCTGAATTCGAAGACTGCGCGCGTATCGCGAGTAAACAGGACGTTCCCATTCTCGAAGTGTACCGCGCGGCCTCGAATGCGGACATTGGCTGATCCTCCGGTTGCGCACCTACAAAAACACAAACTTCGAATTACGGATGCGACAGCTCACAGGCCCTGAAATCGAACGCAGTGGAAAGTAATGGTGGCGCATTCCTCCGTTCTCAATGGAGAATCCCGGATCCTGCGCTGTTTCCAGCGTGAGTCCGCATGAATCAGGGATCACCCGTCTGACGACGCACCCCGTCGTCGAACCGTCTCCGAATCGTACGATTGCCGTCGTGCCCTCAAACCCGGTGCGCTCGGCAACGTCACCGGTCACTTCCAGCCCGTCAATCGGGTCTCCGTGGGCCTTTCTGAGAACACCCGCAACCCTCAGGTCACAAGTACCGCCGCACGAAACCACCTCATCTTTCCATCTCAACTCGTCCCCGCCCCACAGCCCCATGAACGCGGGGTCGCCGTCCCGTTCCCGTACGAACCCGAACTCTCCTCTCAGGCTGAGGTTTCCAACCACCAGCGGTTCCGCGCGCCAGGCCGTACGATGGACGATATGGTCCACGATTCCTTCACGTCTCACTTCCACTGCGATCGAATCATCATCGGCGTACACCTGGCGGACGGACTCGATGAACGGCGATCCCTCGAAGGGCTCGTAGACCGCGGCAAAGACGCTTGAAAGAGGCGCCCGCCCCTGGCGCCGGGCCAGGAAAACGGGCATCCTGTACCGGTCCAGTTCGTCCTCGTTCTCGTCGGTTCGCCGCACCGATGGCGCGTCGCCCAGAAACACGTCGGCCTCTGACAGTCCCGGGAGATGACACCGCAAACCGGTACGCACGTCCCTGAGGCCGAGTTTCAGTCTCAGACCGGCTTCAACACGAGCACGGGATACATTCTGTACGAATCCGTAAGCTATGTTTCGTCCTTCGGCGTCCCCCCGGTCCCCTTCAAATCCGGGAAGCCGTACCGCGACTCCGTTCAATAGATCTCGTCCGGCGGGCTCCAGCGGGACATCAAGGCTCATCCATCCGTCGCGGTCAGCGCTCCCGTGCAGCGTCCAGTCGTGCCGTGTCCCTCCCTGCACACGAAAAATATCCAGAGAGTACATATTCCCTTCGCCGGCGTCGGCCAGCATGACCATTCTCCGGTAATTCCGCGCCAGCCCGGGGTACGCGCGCTGGCCACTCGCTTCCATCCACTGGACCGTATTGTGCGTGGTTTCGAACGCCAGGAGGCTGCCGCGAGACGGTCCTCTATTTCCTCTCGTGTACTGTTCCTGCTCGTCGAGGACCACCGTATTGTGCGCCAGGGTACTCACGGTCCACGGTCTGTACCGGGTATGCGTATAACCCAGGTCAGACAGCAACTCCTCTCCAAACGCGTAAAGCATCACGTTCAGCATGTCCGCGTGATCGTGTCCGTGGCCGCCTTCCGAAAAGTGAAGGTGTACCTGCGCCTGTCGGTTTTTCCTACCCAGCCCGAGCCATGCATGCCCCATGCCGGCGAACAGCGCCGAGCGCGAACGATCCGTGGGCCTCAGGTCCTCAAACCTTGCCCAGGAATCGTGTACGGGTACCGGCCTGCCGTCCGGGTACCTGAATCGCTCGAGAACCCTCCTGCATCGTTTCACGTTGGCGAATTCGCGAACCGGATCCAGTTCGTCGAAGCGCCTGCCGTCTTCCGGATCCAGATAACCCGGGGGATCGGAATATCCGGCCAGGGCGTCAAGCACGCGCAGCAGGCCTGTCAGTGTATATCGATGATAACCCGGGGAGCCCTGACACCAGAATCCGTCCGCCGAGAATCGTCTGAACAGGCCGTGCGCGCATCGCACCGCGCGGTGCACCAGCGCCGGCTCCCCCAACACACGGCCGGCCACCGCATATCCCTCGTAGGTCTCAGGGCTGGCATTGGTGTACAGAAGCCCGTGGAAGGCGTCCTGCCGGATTCCTCCCCGGAAAAACCCGTCCTCGATGCGGCGGCAGGCATCCTCGCCTCGTTCTTCCGGGAGTCGCTCCAGTTCGCCGCTTGCCCGGATTGAATCGTACGCGTAGATCAGTTCGGTCGGGATTTCGGCGTAGCGCCATTCCCCCCACTTCCCTCCGCGGCGTGGAAAGGGCGGATTCATACACACCCGCTTGGCTGAGTTCGCCACATCCGTCCAAACGAGAAACCCCGGATAATATCGCGCAAACGCGTCCAGAATCAACGCCGACCGCCGGGCGAATTGTCGCTGGCCCGTCAACTGGTACAGCTGACCGAGATCCCGCGCACGGTCCGCAAGATAGAACCTCGCGCACCACCATGCCCTGGCACGGAAGAAATATCGTTTTCCGGACCCATCCTCGTAAAACGGATATTCGACTTCGTCACCCAGGGGATTCAACAGACGCAGGGTCCTGTTCTCCGCAAACCGGCTCCCGGGATAAACCTCTGCGCAATGGCGGCACCGCACGCGGAACGGGTCCTCGATCGACCAGTCGAGTTGCCGTTCTCTGACGCCCGTACGGCAACCGGCGCAGGCCACGTACCGGAAACCCGTACGATCCGGAACCAGGGCAATGAGTTCGTCCTCCGACATCGCCATCAGCGGTGCGACGGCCCGCCGCAGTTTCTCCTGCGATTCGGCCGACGCGGACACGGTGTAGACGGGAAGCGAGGTTCCGGCGGCCGCGCACCTGCCGGGCCGGAGCCAGCAAAGGACAAGAATGCCGGCCAATACACCCAATCCATCCATTGCCCAATCCAATCGCTATGGTTATCTTTATGCCGACGGTCGCGGAAAGAGAAGGGTCACCGAGGCCCCCATGCCGATACCGGATCTTTCTTCCCATGCATCGTTCTACCAAACGAGGTCCCTGATTCGGAAGTGGAGACTTCCCGCACGGGATCTCGCGGCCACGGCGGCGGCCGGAAAAAGGAGAACCTCAATGCAAGCCGACGTACGAATCGACCCGAAGGAAGAAATCGGTTTCATGAATCTGGACGAAACCGACTACGGCAGCCTTTCGACGGGAGAACGGATCCGGCGCCTGGAGGTGGAGGGGTACGTCGTTCTACCGGACATCCTCGACGCGGAACACATGGACCGGATCAAACGCGAAATGGCCGATTCGCCGATGCAGACGAAGGATTACAGCGACGCGCAGACCTTTTGTCTGGAGCCGCAGTGGCGCAGCAGGGCCCTGGCCGAACTGATCGCGCATCCGCCGATGATCGCGTTCCTGGAAACGCTGCTCGGCGACGATATCGTGTTCACCCGGGGACTCTTCACGAGGACGCTATCGGGTTCGCCGCCCATCTCGCTGCACACCGACGGCCAGCCGTTCGGATCTTCCATCTTCGGTTACGAAGGCAGCTGTCCGCGCCTGCTGCGCGTTCTGTACTACCTTGACGATCTGACGCCGGAGCGGGCGCCGTTCCGCCTTGTACCGCGATCCCATCTCTCGTTTCACGCCGAAGCGAACCCCTACGTGCGCTACAAATACCACCCGGGCGAGGTCACGCTATGCGTAAACGCGGGTTCGGCGCTGGTTATCCCCATCAACCTGTTCCACGGCACCCATCCGAACCGATCGCATTCCCAACGCACGCTGGTTCAACTGGGGTACCGGCCGGCGTGGGCGGGCCCCATACAACCGATGCCGGAATGGGACCCGCAACTCGTGACGGAGGCGCCGGCGGCAACCAGGCGTTTTCTGCAGAGCCCCAACACAACCGGCCTGGACTGGAATCAGCCCCACAAACCCAAGGGCATGAAAACCGACGCAACCGCTATCGATCCCGGGCGATGGGACGACTGACCCTGACCGAATTCCGGATTGAAACTCGAAAACTGAAAAAGCCCGAAGCCATTGGTTTGGCCGGGCTTTTTCAGTTTCGAGTCAGGGTTGACCAGCCGGTTATCTCCTGTTGGGCAGGAACCAGACGTCCCTGAAAAACCTCTGACGCGCTTCGGCCATTCCACCGATCACCACGGGATTCATGCAGGGTTTGGGTTCGTGGAACCGAACCGTCACGTAGTTGTAGGCGATCAGAATGGCACGGCGGGGATTGTCCGGGTTCGTCCAGGCCGATCCGGTATGCCGCACCCCCTCGGAGAATACGACTAGGCTCCCCTGCGGACACCCGTAGGTCTCCCAGAGTCCCGAGTCGGGGTCGTCGGCCCTTTCCGGCCAGGTACCATCCTGAGCCGAAACCAGATTGGCTTTGTGAGACCCGGGCACCAGGCACGTGCCGCCCTGGTCTTTCCTGACTTCGTTCAATTCCCAAACGATGCGTGTCATGCCACTGTAGATCCGACCGTTGTGGAAGCGGTAGGAAAGCGACGGATCGAGATTCACACCTCCCACGTGGGGCTGCCACTGATTCGCGGTCGTTTCGGCCGATCGGGCTGAAACGAAGACGCTCTCCAGACGGATGCGGTCGCGCTCGGGATGAATCACCTCCTGCAGTATACCCATGACTCTGGGATGATCGATCAGGAATTCGGCGGGGCCGGCGATGGGCGCTCTCACGTGATCCGCCAGGTTATCGGGATCTCTCACGTAGACGTCGAGGTGCTCGCGAACCTTCTGCACTTCATCGTCCGTGAGTACCCCGGGTATGACGAGAAAACCCTTCAGGTCGAAGAGGAATTTTTCGTATTCCGTCATGGGTTCAATCGGAGCGGATTCGGCGGGTTCCAATACATGTGTATTTCCGTTCGTGCTTCTCATTGCAAGCGCTCCTGGCAGGGACGGTCGGGTTACAGCACAAAATGCAGACCCCGGAAACTTCACCGGCTTGGAGGTCTGATGAGGAGTTGACGGCGACGGCCCGCGATCTTCTCCAGTTGCCGGTCCAGGCCCCTGGGCCGAGCCATTGTGGTCGAAGACATGGCGCACAATCGAGTCGAATCGAGCGATTCGGCGATGGAGCGCAACGCAGTGTTTCGACAGCATGGGCCGGTCGTAGCCAGGATGGAGGCTTCCAGCGGGATGTCAGGGAGGACTGACGGTTTGCGGCGCAGTCCGGCGGCATGGTACTGAAATGCTGCGGCTGATGCAAGAACAACAGCGAAAACACCCGCCGGCGAAACCGCCCGCGCCTGGCATCGCGCGCAGGACGCTGCCCGCCGCGGGTTCCGTGCGCAGGCCGCAATCCGGCTTCTTCGGGCGTATGACGGGTAGATTCTCCGTTGTTCAACCGGACCCGGACATTGCGTCGTCATCGGCGTATACGAAGAGGGCCTGCGATAAATTCATCGCAGGCCCGTTAATTTCAGATATTTAAAATGGTGGGCGATACTGGACTCGAACCAGTGACCTCTTGCATGTCAAGCAAGCACTCTAACCACCTGAGCTAATCGCCCATCCATTTGCAACCGGCAAATTCACACACCCGAAATCCGGAGGCCACCCATTCGATGCACGTTGAAACCGTGCAAATGGGGTGGGTGTCTGTCCGCATCCACGGCTTTGTCGGCGGGCTGTTTCGGACCGCAAATCTATACGAAATCATGGTGGAAGTCAAGCGGATTGTGGGGTCACGACGCTCGTACGGATGGCTCATGTTCGATTCAATTTCGCGCTCGTACGCCCCTCACGGTTGGAAAGGCCGCGCCCCTTCACCTCTCAGCCGTGTCCCAACGCATCCTCCGCAAGCCGGGTTCCCTCCACCCGTGCGCGGATTTTCGCAAACGCCAGGTCGCGGGAGGTGGACAGGTCATCCGCAAAGGGCGAAAAACCACAGTCGTCCGTCGTGCCCAACTGGGCTGACGGGATATATTCTGCGGCCTCCAGAACGCGGTCTCTCACTTCCTCCGGGGACTCCACGCAGGGATCGATGGCATCGATTACGCCAACAAAGACGCGGTGACCGGGCTGGATGAGCGTCCCGATGCGTTGCAGGGCCCTGCCCGGTTCTTTTTCGGAGGCCATCGCGATATAGAAATTGCCTACGTCAATCTCGAACAGGGTCGGGAGCAGGTCCAGGTAGTCGACGTCCGCACTGTGGGTGGCGTCCCAGTCGCCTCCCGGGCAGGTGTGAACCCCAAGCCTGGTACGTTCGTCTTCCGCAAACGATTCAAGGCTGGTATTCAGCAACGCCACAAAACTCCTGAGGAGTTCGCCGGAGGGATCCAGTTTTACGGCGAGACGCCCTTCCGTGAAGTCGATTTGTACCTTGTGCGCGCCCGCGTCCAGGCACCGGCGCACTTCGCCGACGTGTTCGCGAACGAGGTCCGCCAGGAATCGTTCACGCGGATAATGCTCGATACCGTCCGCCGGGTAGATCAGGCTGAGGAGCGAAGGCGAAATAACCGCCTGTTTGACTCGAGTCCGGGCCAGCTTCAATGCAGTTTCGAGGTACCCGTCGGCACTTTCAGTATAGCGAAAGGGACCCTCCGTCAGTCGAGGCAGCTGCCTGGAATGTCCATCGGAAAACCCGACTTCTACGCCGTCCGGAGCAAGGTTTTCGGCTCCGTGCAGGCAATAGAAGGCGAAACCGCCGTACTTGCGCTGCTCGCCGTCGCTGATGACGGGCGAACCCGTCTCCTCGAATCCGCGTATGGTTTCTGCGGTCGCCCGATCCGCGACAGCATGAAGCTCCTCCAGGCTGATCTT
Source organism: Gemmatimonadota bacterium (assembly GCA_028877215.1). Lineage (GTDB taxonomy): Bacteria > Latescibacterota > UBA2968 > UBA2968 > JAAXHE01. The sequence goes on from JAPPFJ010000004.1 coordinate 76,106, forward strand.
GCCTTCGCGGAACGTTTCTTCGGCGCGGACCAGTTCCTGCGTGCGTGGAATGGAACCGATGGGCTCGGTGGGTATAGCATATTCGGACATAGCGTTTCTCCGGACTAACCTTGATTCGTAAGTCTTCGGGGACGTCAATTCGAATATGTGCTTGTAAATAAAAGCGATTAGACGGCGGATTACCAGGATACACCAAGTCACTGGACGTGAAGGGAAAAAACGTCCTTCTTTACGTCGATAACGCCCGGTTTCGGAGTGTTTTATCGCGTCGCCGCGTTGCTGTTTTTTTTGGATTGAGGCTAACGGGCTGAGACTGTGGCTGCACGGCGAAAAGATTCCAGGGAGAGATATCGCGCATCTTCCATCGGCTGATCCCGCGCTGCATATCGTGTCACTTTCAGTCGTTTGCCCTTGACATCCTGGTTCGCAGGTCAAATATTAGCGGCCCTGCTCCAGCACACACTGGAGCGGGTATTCAGAGCATCCGGCGAGCGCGGGTTCCCACCCGGTCCGCCGGCGAGTTTCCTTAATTGTACCGACGAGAACTGTCGGGAAAGGACGGAAAATACGTGAAAATCTATAAAGCCGCACTGGTCGGATGCAGCCGAATGGGCGCTTTCATTGACAACGAAGTACCTCCTTCCTATGGCGCCTATTCGCACGCCGCGGGTTACGAGGCGTGTGAACGAACGGAGTTGATCGCCTGTTCGGATCTTCGCGGGGAAGCGATGAAACAGGTCGGCATCCGGTACGGGGTGCCTGAAGACAGGCAGTACTACGACTACCGCGAGATGATCGAACGCGAGCAACCGGACATCGTCAGCGCAGCCACCCAGCCCGAGCAGCGCGCCGAGATCGTCGTCTTTGCGGCCGAACGGGGGGTCGGCGCGATCTATGGCGAAAAGGCCATGGCCTCTTCGCTCGACGAAGCCGACGCGATGGTGGAGGCGGTGGAACGAATGGGCGCCGTCTTCAATCTGGGCACAAACCGACGTTGGGATACCGGATACGACGCGATGAAGGACGTGATCGACAGCGGCCGCATCGGACGGTTGCGGTCGCTGATCGTGCATCAGACCGGCCCGCTGTTCAACGGCGCCAGCCACAGTTTCGACCTGCTGATGAGACTCAACAGCGACAGTCCCGTCGCGTGGGTCCAGGCCCATCTTCCGAACGGAGACCGGCTGATCGACGGCCAACGCCTGACCGAGGACCCGGTCGGACACGGGATCCTGCAGTTTGAAAACGGCGTCACCGCGTACGCGCTCAATTCAGGGCGGGGCCTGGAAGTGGAGGCGGTGGGCGACGCGGGCGTGGTCACGGGCATGCGAAACGGCAACGAGTGGCACTTGCGCGAACACGGCGCCCGGGACCATCGCGGCCGGTCCGTGCTGGTGCCGGGGGAATTCCCGGCATTCGAGCGGGCCAGCTCAACCGTCAGGCTGATCGAAGACCTCGTCCGCTCGCTGGATACCGGAGAACCGCCGCGCGGCGGCGTCAGGACCGCGCGCGCCAATACCGAACTCATCTTTGCGTTTGTCGAGTCGCACGTCCGGGGCGGGGCAAGGGTGGCGCTGCCAATCAGCGGCAGCGGGTACCGCCTGCAGAGAGACAGGCCGCCGCGGGAGCCGAGATACCAGCGGTAGAGCGGGGTCGGCCCCGCAGTGGATCAGGCACATCCGCGGATCGGGGGCGACATCGGGTCATAACGGCTCAGGCCGGTAGACAATCTGCAGCAGATTGCCTTCCGGATCCGCAACGAAGTTGAATCGCGTCCCCGTGGGCGTCTCCCTATACGGCCCCACAAATTCGGCGCCGCGTTCTTCCAGTGTCCTGCACGCCGAGTCGAAGTCATCCACCTTCAGCGCGATGTGCCGTATGCCCGCGTCGTCGTCGGCGCAGACCGCTGGCGCCCGGTCGTTTGACGGCAGGAACTCGAGAATACCTCCGCCCGGAAGGCGCACGAAATAGGTCTGGCTCTCGTCGTTTTCAAGGATCATCTCAAAGCCGAGGACGTCGCAGTACCACCGGGCGAGCGCTTTGGAATCGGCAGCCACAATCGCGATATGCTCGATCGATCGGATCATACGTCCCTCATCGTTGACATGGTGATTTCGCGGCCCTGCTTCAGCGACTCGTCGACGGCGGATGCCACCCGAACCACCGCCAGCCCGTCCCCCGGCGTGATCAGCGGCTCCCACAGGTCGCGAACCACGCCCGCGAAGTGACGGATCAGCGAGCGCGACATGCCTTCGGTCTGCCCGTGGACGTCCGGCGCGACGGATGTATCCGGATACGCGACGTCGGAGCCGCGGTAGACAGCAATACCGGTTTCGTACGGAAGCACCTCCACCGCACCGGTCGTGCCGCGTATGGTGAACAGCTGGTTCTGCGGCCGTCCTGACCGTGTCGGCGAACCCCATACGTTTTCGAGGACCGCGAGGGCGCCGCATTCGAAGGTCAGCACGACGACGATGAGATCCTGCCGGCGGCTCCCACCGGACCGGGCGTAGGCCCTGACCCGATCGACCGCGCTTCCGGACGCCCACAGCGCCAGATCGATGTCGTGGGGAAGCAACCAGTATGCCAGGGGAAAACGGCCGAGTACCCTGTCCGCGGCTTCGGGCTGCGATGTCCTGCGGCTGTACGTGTGGAGGATCTCGCCGATGTCCCCGCGGGCGACGGCCTGCCGCATCGAGGCGAAACGGGGGTCGAAACGCAGGCTGTGACATACCATGAGATGCACGCCGGTCCGGCCCGCCTCGTGAACCATCCGGACCGCGTCTGAAGGAGACGTCGCCATCGGCTTTTCCACCAGGACATGCTTCCCGGATTCCAGGCAGGCGCCAACCGGGGCGGCGTGCGCCCACTCCGACGTGGCAACGACGACCGCTTCAATCTGCGGGTGGTCGGCAAGCATGTCGCGGTAACGGGCGCCGGTATAGAACGGCACATCCAACGCCATCGCCACGTTTCGGGCGGTGACGTCCCCCTCGCCGCATACGGCCACCAGCCTCGTCAGTGCCGACTGATCTAGGATTCGGGCATAGAGCCCGCCCATTCTGCCGGGTCCGATTACAGCAGTGTCTACGGGTTGTACCGGTACTTCCACCATTGGATTCATTGGAGCGTTGTTCATTCGTCGCGCGTTGTCAGCAAAACCCGCACATTCCCGCGAGCTTGCTTCGACGCGCAATCAGGAGGTTTTATGGCACGATTGCCGGCCGGCTACCTGTTGTACGCCCTGTCCGCCCTTTGCGGCCCGCTTCCCGCTGCCGGCGAACCATCGACGGACGGCCGTGCACTTTATGGCCAGTATTGCGCGACCTGCCACGGGCAGAACCTGGAGGGCGTCACGGCGCCGAGTCTGATCGACGGCGTCTGGATTTACGGCGGACGCGGAAACATCGCCCGCAACATCATGTTCGGTATCGTCCAGCAGGGTATGCCGGCGTTCGGAGAAGCGCTCACGCGGACCCAGATCAACGCCATCTCCGCGTACATCCGGGCGGCCGAAAAAGCCGGCGGCGCCACAAAACCGCCCATCCCCGACACACTCGACACCTACGACTATCCCATCCGCGTCGAACGTTGGGTTGAGGGCCTCCGGCTCCCCTGGTCGATCGCGTTCCCGGACGCCGCCACGGCACTCATCACCGAGCGACCCGGGAGGCTTCGCGTGGTGAAGAACGGCGAACTGCAGCCCGATCCCGTCTCAGATACGCCAACCGTTCTGCACCAGGGGCAGGGCGGCCTCATGGACGCGGCCATCGATCCCGCCTATCGGGAAAACGGCTGGATCTACCTGTCTTACAGCCACGCGCTCAACGACACGGCCGGCAGCGACCGCCCGCCCGCAATGACGCGCCTTGTACGGGGGCGGCTGAAGAACAACGCCTGGACCGATCAGCAGGTCATCTACGAAGCGCCGCACGAGACCTATGGCCGAACCCGCCACCATTACGGGTGCCGCATCGTTTTCGATCGTGAGGGGTATCTCTATTTCCCCGTCGGGGACCGGGGAATTCCCCGGTACGCACAAGACCTGGGACACCCCGGCGGCAAAATCCATCGCATCCACCGGGACGGCCGGATTCCCGACGACAACCCCTTCCTGGAACGGGAAGACGCGCTTCCTACCATCTACAGCTTTGGCCAGCGAAACCCGCAGGGCCTGGCCGTGCACCCGGTTACAGACGATTTATGGGAGAGCGAGCACGGACCGATGGGCGGCGATGAGATCAACCTGATCCGGGCCGGGATCAATTACGGATGGCCGACGATCTCCTATGGCCGAAACTACAACGGGACCCTCGTCTCGGAGTTCGAACGCAAGCCGGGCCTGGAACAGCCCGTCCTGTTCTGGCGGCCCTCCATCGCCGTCTGCGGCATCGACTTCTATCGCGGCGCCCTCTTCCTCAGGTGGAAGAACCGGCTGCTCGTGGGCGCCCTCGCGTTTGAGGAGGTCCGTCTCCTCACAATTGAGAACGACCGCGTAATCTACCAGGAAACCATTCTCAAGAATGCCGGTCGCGTGCGCGACGTTGCAAGCGGACCCGACGGCGCCATCTACGTTGTTTTGAACAATCCAGGAACCGTACTTCGCCTGACGCCGATCCGTCCTGACGACGCGGACGAGTTCTGATTCCGGCAGACATCACCGGAACCGATCGCCGTTCCCGCGGAAGCCCTCGCGTCTCAACCCTCGGCCAGACCCTCGAGAATGCCCTTCAGATAGCCGATGCTTCGTGCGGCGATCGTCTCCGGGTCCGGTTCGAAATCGAACACTTCAACCGATACATATCCGCTATAGCGCAATTCACTGAGCGTCTTCAGAATGGGGGCGAATCGAAGCTCCCCGAATCCGGGTCCCCGCAGATTGGGGTCGTTTACGTGAACGTGCCGCATCGCTTCTCCCGCCTGGACGATAACCTCGGAATGGGACCCGGCCTCCGTGGATGCCGCGCGACAGTCCACCATGGTCTGAAAATTCGGATGTCCGACGGCCTGGACCAGCTTCAGCGCTTCGGCCACACCGGTCACGAAATTGGTCTCCTGATTCGTAAGCGGCTCGATGCAATAGGTAACGTCTCTCCGGGCCATCAGATCGGTACACCCGGCAAACAGTTCCACGGCGCGGGAAAAACAGTCGTCCGCGTTCCACCCCTCCTGGATGTTCCGCTGTTGGGGAGAGCCGTGAATCATCACGCGTCCCCCGAGGTCGCCGCAGAAATCGATCAGCGCCTTCACGTAATCCTGCGTGCGTTGCCGCACCCGGCCGTCCGGATGGTTGATATACAGACCCGCGGGCTTTACGAGCAGCCAGTGCAGCCCCACGATCTCCACCCCCGCCGCTTCCGCCGCCTGTCTGATGTCCCGTCGACGGCCCGATGAAACGTCGTTGACGCTCTGCGCCAGGGTGAACGGCGCGATCTCCACCCCGTCGCATCCGATCCGCGCGGCATAGTCGAATACCCGCTCGATCTCCCAGCCTTCGAAAAACTCGTTGCAGACCGCAAGTTTCATAGCCGATACCTCCAGGGTTCGGGAACACGAACGGGGCGCCGCGGCCGGGCCGGATTCCGCAACAGTTCGGCGCTGACAAAATCCTTGACAGAAGGCCCGATATTCTCTAACATAATCGGGCTATCTTCAAATTCCAAGGAAAACGTACAGGAGAAGCCGTTATGGCGTCGGCGCCCAATGCCCGATCCGCAGGTCCGGAGAATGAAGATCACATCATCGAGGTGCACGACGTCTGGAAAACCTATTCAATGGGAGACCAGGAAGTCCACGCGCTTCGCGGCGTCTCCCTGGACGTCATACGGGGCGAGTACCTCTCGATTATGGGTCCCTCGGGCTCGGGCAAGACGACGCTTTTCAACATGGTCGGCGCCCTGGATCGCCCCTCCAGGGGTACGGTCGTCGTCAATGCGATTGAAATGGGCTCCCTGAGCCAGGCGCAGATCGCCTATCTCCGCTGTCACAATATCGGTTATATTTTCCAGAGCTTCAACCTGATCCCCGTGATGACCGCCCTGGAAAACGTCGCGCTTCCCATGGTTTTCTCGGGAATGAAAAAGTCGGAATACGAAGACAAGGCCGCTCACAAACTCACACAGGTGGGTCTGGGCGAACGCCTGAAGCACAACCCCTACGAACTCTCGGGAGGACAGCAGCAACGCGTGGCGATCGCCCGCGCCATCGCGAATGATCCGGACCTGGTACTGGCGGATGAGCCGACGGGCAACCTGGACCTCAAGACCGGCCAGGAAATCATCGAGTTGCTGCAGAGACTCCAGTCCGACAGCGGCGTCACCATCGTCACCAACACGCACGACCACAAGATGCTGGTTGCATCCGACCGGGTCGTGGACCTGCGCGACGGACAGGTGGAACTGGTACGCAGGCGGGACGAAATCGACATTCAGGAGGGCCGGATCGAAGGGCTGGATATTGAAGAACTGAGCAACTGATATTCTGCAGTTTGAATCATAAAGAAGGCGTCCGTCGGGCCGACGGACGCCTTCTCATATATATCACCCTGGATTCCAGAAGCGATTCTTGCAGCCGGTCAGGGAGTCATTCCGCGGTCCGATCGACCGCCGGCCCGTAAAGAAGGTCGTAGTACCCGTTCTGCTCGAGTCTACGGATCATTTCGCGAATAATGGCGGTGTCCACGCGAAACATCCCGGCAATCTCTTCGTGTGTCCGTCCATCCTGTACCAGTTCAATCAGACGGTCGCGACTGACTATGAGTTCGGGAACGGCCATCGTCTCGCTCCGGCGCCGGTGAGGCGTTTCGTTTCCAGGCCGAACCGGCGACCCGCGGTTCGAAGGCAGGTGTAAGTTCGGTCGGACGATCTTACGAAAACAAATGGTGGCGCCCGCCGGAATCGAACCAGCGACACAAGGATTTTCAGTCCTCTGCTCTACCAACTGAGCTAGGGCGCCTCCATTCCACGGGAGATTGCATCGTTCCCGGGTGCGCGACAAAGGCGGAAATCTAACAAAACCACCCGCGGATGTCAAGGCAGTTACATCTAATCGCGGGTGGATGGACATGACCGCGTGATCCGGACAATCAGGAGGAATTGAATCTGCACCAGTGCCTGCCCGGTTTCACGTCATATCGAGGCGCAACGCCCGCTTTCGCATGAACATGCCCACCCTCTTCCTCCAAACGCCGAACCATGGCCAGCCCTGAACGAACAGCGGAACCCATCGAAACGGAAACAGCCTTCGCGAAATCGGCGAGCGGCGTCACGGTCCGATCCGTGGTTTCCGGCCTGGTTCTGGTCCTCGGTCTCGACGCTCTGGCGATCCACCTCAGGTACGTGGTGTACGGCTCGCTGATGACGTACAGCCACGTACCGATGGCCATGCTCATCGTGTTCACGCTGATGATCATGGCAGGCGCGCTCATCGCGCGGTTTTCCCGGTGGAAGCTTTCACCCGCTGAATGGCACACCATTCTGGCCATGGGCATCGTCGGCGCCGCTGTACCCGGCTTCGGTCTGAGCGGATATCTGCTTGGGTACATCGCAACCCCGTACTATTTCGCGACCGAAGTCAACGAATGGCATATCTACCTTCATCCTTATGTCAATCCGTGGCTGATCCCTTCAGACGAAAACAAGGCGGTCACCTGGTTCTTCGAAGGCGCTCCCAAAGGCGCGCAGATCCCATGGGATGCCTGGGTGCTTCCGCTGATGTGGTGGACCACGTTCATCGTCGCGGCATTCGTGGTCCTCGGCTGCGTGGCCGTCGTCTTTCGCAGACAGTGGGTACAGAACGAACGACTGGCATTTCCGGCGATGGCGCCCCTGATTCACATGGCGGAAGAACCCGGCAGTGGAAGATTCGCACTCCCTGATTTCACGAAAAACTACCTGTTCTGGATCGGCTTCGGGCTGGCCTTCGGAATGATCGCCTGGAACTGCATCAACTATTTCCTGCCCGGTTTTCCGAGGTTTCCGGTCTATCGCGGCAGGTGGCTCTGGCTCGACCGCCAGCATCCGCCCGGGTATTTCTTCATTGGTCTGTTCACCATCTTCTTTTCCTATTTCGCCAGTCTCGACGTTCTGTTCAGCATCTGGTTCTTCGACCTGCTGTTCATCGTCGAAGGCGGCTGGCTGCACCGCCGGGGGTTCACGGCCATATCGCCGTATTATTACCGCGGCGTCTATTACTGGCAGACCAAGGGCGCGTTTGCCATGCTGGCCGCCTCGGTCTTCTGGGTAGGCAGACGCCACATCAGGGATGTATTCCGCAAGGCCTGGAACAGGGACCATCCGATGGAAGACCGTGACGAACCGCTCTCCTGCCGTACGGCTGTTATCGCCATGCTCGCGGGTCTTGCCTTCATGTGGCTCTGGCTCTGGCGAATCGGTATGGATCCGCTCCTGGCGGCCCTGCTCCTCCCGGCAGTCATCCTGACCTATGTCGGCCTGGCCAAGATTCTCGCGGAGACCGGCATGCCCTACACCAATGTACCCGCCGGTCCGTGGGGTCTCGTGCAGCCCTTCCTCGGTGGATCGGCCGTCAACGAAAGCACACGGGTCGCCCTCCGGTTCGCGTCCAGGATCACCTCCCACTTCAAAGGGCTCTTCCTGCCCGCGCTCGCACACGCGGGGCGCGTTGCGGAGGGCGTGCGGGGCGACCGCCGACGTCTCATGTATGCCGTTGTCCTTGCCTTTCTGGTAAGTTGGATCGCGAGCGTGCTGCTCACGATCCAGCTGGGATACCGGGACGGCGCGTACAATTTCAATTCGTGGGAAATCGTGCGCGCGGGGCCCAAACACTTCGATGGCACCGCCACTTCCGTCAAGAACTTCCTTACAAAGCCACCCGATCCCCCCGTCTACCGGGAACATCCGGACTACGTGGCGTTCTTCGGCCTGGGCGGCCTGGCCACGCTTCTGTTGATCTTCCTTCGGCATCGCTTCGTCTGGTGGCCGCTGCATCCCGTCGGACTGGCCATATCCGGTTCGTACCTTGCCCGGCGAACCAGTCTGACCATATTAATGGCCTGGCTGGTCAAGCTGGTCATGCTGAAGATGGGCGGACCATCCGTTTACAGGAAATCGCGTCCATTGTTCATCGGCCTGCTCGCCGGCTATATACTCGGCGTCGCACTCTCGGCCTTTATCGACGTCCTCTGGTTCCCGGAGCGGGGCCACAGCGTGCATCGCTTCTGATCGGAAGCCGCCCTGGTTCGTTCAACGGCAGGGGTCGCAACCATGACACCCTTGACGTTACACGGATCCGCCGGAACGGTCATCGGAATATCTCAATGAAAAACACGCGACACATCGGACTGGCACTTACGCTCGTATTCGCCGCCGCGGCCTTCACCGGTCTGGCCGTGGGGCCGGAACGCGTCAACCCATACCTTGCCGCCATGCTTGGGCTGAAAGCGCCCGTTTCCACGCCGCCCGCGTCTGTTCCGGAAGCGAGCGCCACTTCGGTTCGCGTGCTCGATACCGTATCGGACGCCAGCGTGAAAACGCACGTTTCCCGCTTTACGGAGCACCGGTCACGAGTTCCCGGATACCCCGGACACGCGGCCGCCGCCGAGTACATCCGGCGCAATTTCGAAAACGCCGGTCTCAAGGACGTCCGCGCCGAGCCGTTCGACGTCACCTCGCCCGTCGATCAGGGCGGCAGCCTGACGCTTTTGCGGGACAATGTCACGTTTCCCATCCACGCGGTCTGGCCGAACCTCGTCAAGACCTCCACCCTGCCGCGGGAAGGGGTCCGCACGCGATTGATCTACGGCGCAACCGGGGAATTCGCCGACTTCAACGGTCACGCGCTCGAGGGGGTGGCCGTTCTCATGGATTTCAATACCCGGAACAACTGGCTGAACGCGGCCACGCTGGGGGCGGAACAGATCATCTTCATCGAACCGGATTCAACTTTCTATACCGAAGCCGAGCAGAAATTCCTGCAGGTGCCCAACAGTGTTGAACGATTCTGGATCGATAAAGAGTCGGGGCAGGCTCTGAAGACATTGCTCGAACAACGCGGCGAACTTGAAATCGAACTGCGTGCCAGAATGGAGTGGGAGAAACACACCGCCCACAATATCCTGGGCTTCCTTCCGGGCTCGGATCCGATCCTGAAGGAACAGATCGTCGTGATCAACGCGTACTACGACGCCATGTCCGTCGTCCCGGCACTGGCCCCCGGCGCCGAGATGGCCAGCGGTGCCGTCGCCCTGCTGGAACTGGTCAATTATTTCAAGCGATATCCCCCGGGGCGCACGGTACTCTTTCTGGCCACTTCGGCCCACCACCTGGGCTTTCGCGGCATCTGCGATTTTCTGGGCCGCCACGCCAGAAAGGAAAGGCATTTCGCGGCCCTGATGACCGACCCCATCGACATTCGACTCTTCATCGGCCTGGACCTGTCGAGCCAGACCGCTCAAATAGGCGTCTGGAACAGCACGCGCAACTTCTACTACAACCGGTTCTTCACACCCTTCGGAAAGAAATTCGTCCGCATCTCGCAGGCGATCGCACCCGCCTTCGGCCTCGACCCCGAACTGGCGCTGCTGGACGGCATCAATCCCACGGGCGGAATGACCTGGGATATGTTCATCCCCGGCGCGAACCTGAAGACCGACGGCGAAGTCGTTCTCGAAGCCGGCACGCTCGCCCTGTCTCTGGTCACGCTGAACGATGCCCGCTTCCGGGTCGATACGCCCCTGGACAGACCGGAAGGGGTAAACTTCGATAATCTCGCAAAACAGGTCCGCCTGATCACGGGTGTGCTCGACATTGCCCTGAACGACCCAACGCTCATCCCTGACTATCGACTCAATCCCGACGACAGGATGCGAGGCCTGAAGGGATTCGTACGTACCTTTCCCAGGCGCAGCATCGTACCCGACCGGCCCAAGGCGGGCGCCATCGCCGCGCTCAGGATGGGCATCGACAAATCGGTCAAGGGCGTCCGGCGCATCTATTACGACCTTGCCGACGAAAACGGTGAATTCTTCATGCCGGGAATCGCCGAACGCCGCGTCTCCGTCAGCGCCTACTTTCAGGATCCGGAGACCGGTGAGATTACATACGCGCCAAACTACGGGCAGCAGGCGCGGATCTACCGCGGCGACTTCGACATGGACTGGTGGATCTCCAAGAGAAATATCATCCTCTTTCCCTGTATCGCCACCGACTTCTACGATACGGTCGATCCGCGTTTCCTCACCAAGCTCTCCCAGATCAGCGTCTACGGAAGCGGCAACGTCACGCCGCAGGAATACGGGTACGCGATCGGCTTCGGTCCGACGGAACCCGTGGGCACCCTGTTCACGCGTCCTGGCGAGAGGATCAAGGTCGCCATGAGGGCCGGCGGCGTCGCGGCGGGCTCCGGCGACATCGGCATCCGCTTCCTGCTGCTGAATGCGACGAGCGCCGAGAGTGAAGAAATCGCCAGGGGCAAGGGTTACCCCACGCTCACCCACGGGTCGTTTGCACGCACCTCCTTTCTTGCCGCGCGTGACATGTGGACCCTGAACGAAGCCCGAAAGCAGGAGATGCAGAAATACGCCATCGAAAACCAGCGGCTGAACCAGCTGCACGGCCGGGCCCGCCTCCACCTGGACATGGCCGAAGCCGCGATGTCCCAAAGTCGCTGGGACGTTTTCATGAAACATACCCGCGCGGCCCTCGGCATCGAGTCCCGCGCCTATCCGGACGTCAAGGACACGCAGAACGACGTGGTGCGCGGCGTTGTCTTTTTCATGGCCCTGGTCATCCCGTGCGCGTTCTTCGCCGAACGACTCATCTTCACCGCCGTGGATATCCGGCGACAGATCGCGGGATTTATCGGTATTTTCGTCCTCATCTGGCTCTTTCTTTCAAACGTGCATCCGGCGTTCGAGATCTCCAATCCCGTGGTCGTGCTGCTTGCCTTCGTCATTCTGGCGCTGGCGGTGTTCGTGATTTCGCTTGTCTTCACCCGATTCAACGAAACCATGCGCAGGATACGGGTCCCGGACGTGCTTCTGCATGAGACCGACGTCGGGCGAGTCTCCGCCTCGCTGGCCGCTTTTCAGCTCGGTATCGCAAACATGAAACGCCGCAAATTGCGCACGGCGCTTACGTTCGCCACGCTCCTGCTCCTCACGTTTACGGTCCTCTCGTTTACGTCCATCAAAACGGCTCTCGAATTTCGCCGGATTCCCATAGGCACCGAGGGTCCGTACCCCGGTATGCTCATCCGCAGCAAGTTCTGGGGCCCGCTGGAAGACGTCGTCTACGATTACGCCGTCACGCACTTCGGTGAATCCGCGATAACGGCCCCAAGAAGCTGGTACTATACGCGGGAGAAAAAGATTATCCCGGTCGAGTCCGAGAACAGTTCAACACACGTACTCGGCGTTCTTGGAATGACGCCTGAGGAGGCGGACGTGACCGGCGTCCACAAGACGCTGAAGGTCGGCAGGTGGTTCCGCCCGGGAGAATCCGCGTGCATCCTGCCCGAAAAGATAGCGGAACTCCTTGGCGTGGATCCGGGCCGCCTTGAAGCGTCAAGCGTCCGGGTGTTCGGGGAATCGCTGCCGGTGATCGGCCTGATCGACGCCGGGGCGTTCAGCGAGCTCAAGGACCTCGATGAGGAACCCCTCAGTCCCGCTGACTTCAAGCTGACCGACGAGGAAGCCATCGAACAGATGACCACCCAGGAAACGCGGGAAAAACAGGGCCTGGAACAACCTGAAGTCGAAATCATGCCCTTCGAGCACATCAACCCCGACGACGTCCTGATCGTCCCGTACGCGTTCCTGCGCCAGGTGGGCAGCCCGCTCCAGTCGGTTGCCCTCCGATTCGACGCCGGATCAGACGTGGAGGGCAATGTCAAGGAGCTTCTGTCACGCCTCTCGGTCGTACTGTTTGCGGGGCTTCCAGACGCGGACGGTCGCGTCAACGTCTCCATTTTCAGTTCGCTGGGCGATACGTCGAGACGCGGGATGAGCGATCTCTTTATCCCCATCCTCATCGCCTCACTCATCGTGCTGAATACCATGATGGGTTCCGTGTATGAACGGTTTCGGGAAATCGGCGTCTATTCCGCGGTGGGCCTGGCGCCGGTCCACGTCGCTTTTCTGTTTATCGCGGAAGCCTGCGTCTACGCCGTCCTCGGCACGGTGAGCGGCTACATGCTGGGCCAGGCCGTCGCCAAGTTGCTTCTCTGGCAGGGCTGGCTCTCGGGCGTCACGGTCAACTATTCCGCCCAGTCGGCCGTTGTTTCGTCCGCTCTGGTTATGGCCGTCGTCATCCTGTCCACCCTTTATCCTGCCAGGCAGGCATCCCTGATGGCCGTGCCGGACGTGTCCCGCCGCTGGAAAATCCCCGAGCCGGAAGGAGACGACTGGCGTTTCGAATTTCCGTTTACGGTTGGCGGAAACGATGTATTCGGGCTCTGTGTGTTCCTGACGGACTACTTTGACTCCCACAGCGGCGAAGCGATGGGGGCGTTCTACACGGACGGCGCCCATCTGTACGGGAAGGGCGGCGCCGGAGAGAGCGGATACGCCATCCGCACGACCCTGTGGCTGGCGCCCTTCGATCTGGGCGTGAGCGAGGAGCTTCGCTTCGAGGCGGAACCCACCGGCGAATTCGATATCTATACGCTCACGCTCACCCTCAAGCGTCGATCGGGCGAAGTCGCGTCATGGCGGCGCGTCAACCAGGGTTTCATGAATACCCTCCGCAAGCAGTTTCTCATCTGGAGAACCGTCGACCCCGTCGAAAAAGCCGCATACAGGGAAAAAGGCATGCGGATACTCGTATCGGACGAACCGGAGGCGAAACCGGTCTCAATAACCACGCGGCGCCGATGAGCCGTTTCGTTCTCCCGGTATTACAATCCCGAAATAGGCTTTGCAAAATCCTTCTTTGTTTGTATTTTTCAGGCCCTTAACCCTTGCTTCCACTATCGCGTTGACCCTATATGGCCTTTCTGGATCGCATTCGCAGGCGGAATACCAATCCGTACGAGGAAATCGAAGAATACCGGGATCTGCTTGAAGTCCCCGAGGAATTCGAAGAGGGCTTCAACTCCAAGACCATTCTCGGCGCACTCTTCGTTTCCGTCATCATGGTTCCGGGCAACATCTATCTGGAACTCATGGTGGGGCATTCCGTAGGCGCCGCCGCGCAGTGGGTGACCATCATCCTTTTCCTGGAGCTGGCCAAGCGCTCGTTCACGGTGCTCAAAAAGCAGGAACTATATCTGCTTTACTACGTCACCAGTGCCCTGGTCGCGCGCGAAACCGGCATGTTCGAAGGCCTGCTCTGGCAGCAGTACTATGTGCAGTCTCCTGCCGCCAAGCAGTTCGGCATCTCCCACCTCATTCCCCGCTGGTGGGCGCCCCCGCCCGATTCTCCGGCGTTGATCGACCGCACCTTCCTGCATCAGGACTGGCTGCTGCCCATCTCCCTGCTCGTACTCGGGATGATCATGGGGCGCATCCAGTGGTTCACAGCCAGCTACGTACTCTTCCGCATCACCTCCGACTACGAACGCCTGCCCTTTCCGTTCGCGCCAATCAACGCCCAGGGCGCGATGGCGCTTGCCGAAGAAAGCAGCGGCCAATACAGCTGGCGCTGGAGGGTCTTCAGCATCGGCGCCGTAATCGGAGTGGTATTCGGCTCCGTTTACGTGGCAGTACCCGCCATAACCGGCGCGTTCATGGAGAGCCCGCTTCAGCTCATTCCCATCCCGTGGGTGGATTTCACCCAGTACACGGGTTATTTCCTGCCGGCCACGCCGCTGGGCTTCACGCTGCACCTGGCGCCCATCTTTGCCGGGCTGCTGGCGCCCTTCTGGGCCGTTATGGGCGCATTCATCGGCGTCGCCATCCACACGGCGGCGGGCCCCATCCTGTATTCCTACGGGTACATGCCAAACTGGTACATGGGCATGGATACCATCATGACCCACTTCGTCACGGGCATCGACTTCTGGATGAGCTTCGGAATCGGCATCACCTTCGCTATTGCAGTTATCGGGTTCTACCAGGTCTGGACCGGGGTCCGTACCGCGCGCGTGGAGAAGAAGGAAAAGGGAAGCTGGACGCCGCCGCCCGGCCGGGGAGACTTCCGGATCTGGATCTGTATCGTACTCTTCTGTCTTGCGAGCCTTTATACCATAATCCTTGCCAAGGTCCTCTTCCCTGACCTCGTGAGCACCGTGCTGCTCATCTTCTTTTTCGTCTTCGCGTTCGTCTATACGCCGTTGATCTCCTTCGTCAACGCCCGGCTGGACGGGCTGGTCGGGCAGAACGTCAATATCCCCTATATCAGGGAAGCCACGATCTTTTTGAGCGGGTTCAGGGGTATCGAAATCTGGTTTGTGCCCTTCCCCCTGGCCAACTGGGGCGCACAGGCCGAAACATTCCGTCAGATCGAGCTCACGGGCTCGAAATTCACCGGGATCCTGAAGGCTGAGATTTTCATGATTCCGCTGATCCTTCTGACCAGTTTCATGTACTGGTCCTATATCTGGAAACTGGCGCCTATTCCCTCGTCCTCCTACCCGTACGTCCAGATGATGTGGCCGCTGCGGGCGCTCCAGAGCAGCGTCTGGTACACCGGCACCATGCAGGGCGAGGTGGAGCACGACCCGTCCGCCGGGACCGTATCCTTCCAGCCGAGCAATCTGCCCGACGGCAACTGGTGGTACTGGCGTGCGCGTGCCTCCGCCGACGTGCACATAGATGACCACGAGCAGCGCACCTACGGGCCCTGGTCCCGAGTCGGGTATTTTTATACGAACTTCAAAAATCCCGACAAGCCGCTTGTACCGCCGCTCCCGGTGGATCGGTCGAAACCCGATATTTCCGATGCCCTCCGGCTGGGTCTGCCTTCGGCACCCGTCTTGCGCAGTCCCGATGACGGGAGCCGCGCGGACAACCCCAACCCCGACCTGGTCGTCCTCGCTGCCCTGGATCCCGATGACCGCGAACTCGTGTATCAGTTCGAAGTGGACCAGGTACCCTCTTTCGACGGTTCCTTTCTGCAGAGTTCGGACGACGAGCCCATCCTCTTCGAAGCCATCAAGCCTGCGGTGATCGCCATCGGACTCGCAGTCGGCCTGGTTTCGTTCGTGGTTCTTTCCGTCCTGGGCCTGCCGGTCCTGCTCATCTTCGGATACATACGGAGTCTGACCAACATACCCCACGTCATGATCACCGAGATCATCGGCGCGCTTCTCGCGCGGTACTATTTCTGGAAGCGCTTCGGCAAACAGCAATGGCGCCTCTACGCCGCCGTGCTCTATGTTGGGTTTTCGGTGGGCATGTCCCTGGTTGGCATGGCTTCCGTCTCCATTGCCATGATTCAGAAGGCGGTCTCAGTACTGTTGTTCTGAAACCCGTTTTCTTAAACGCGGACAACGGCTTTTCGACTGATTAGGGGCAGGTTTGAAACCTGCCCCTACGAATTGGAAATCGCACAGAATTCGTATGATCGCCTCAATTCCGCAAAAGCCGCAACGCGGCACCGCGACGAAACCCTTCGAATCAGGCCGAAATGGTCGTCATGAAGGACATTTTTTCATTTCACCTACAGTGTCCTGGTGTATCCTGGTAATCAGCAGTCTAATCGCCTTTTTAACTGGCACATATTCGAATTAACATCCTCGAAAAATGAGGAATCAAGGTTAGCCCTTGACTTTGGTCCGACCGGCATCTATTATTTCGGATTGAATTATCGGATCCGTACCGTGCGATATCAAAACACCTGGACCGGGGCATGTCAGCCGCGATCGGCATGATCGAAGTCGAAGGCGTCGCCGGGATTATCCTCGCGTCGGACGCCGCCTGTAAAGCCGCCGGCGTGGACCTCCTGGGCTGGGAGTCCATCGGCGGATTCACCACCGTTTTTCTCGGTGGATCCATCAGCAGGGTTGAAACGGCGCTCAAGAGCGGCGAACAAGCGGCCAGAGAGGTGGCGGACCGCGTGGTGGCGGCGCCGATGACGCACCCCGAACCCGCCTGCCGGGAATACGTTTCGAATGCAATCGCTGCGGAGCGGCGGACTCCGTCCGGCGCCCTGGGTCTGATCGAAACAAGAGGTTACGGCGCTCACGTCACCGCCAACGACAGAATGGTGAAGGCGGCCGACGTCCAGGTTTATAACGTGCTTACCGTACACAACCGGGTGGTCTGCTCCCTTATTCTTGGCGACGTGGCTTCCGTGGCCGAGGCCCTTCCCGTGGGCCGCGCGGCCGTCGAGACCGGAGAAAATTTCCTCGGCGCCGCCCTCATCCCCAAACCCTTGCCCGACGTGCTGCGGGCATTCGGCTCCTGAGCGCCGTCGTGGCCGCAGGAAACCATGCCCTGGGGATTCTGGAGGCCCGAGGCATGACCGCGCTCGTCGCGGCGCTCGACGCCATGCTGAAAACCGTGGACGTCCGGGTTCTGGGGCGTCACGGCGTGGGTTCCGGCTGGCTGACGGTTGTAATCGAAGGCGCCGTTTCGGACGTGGAGGCCGCCGTTCGAGTCGGGCGTTCCGAGGCCGGGAACCACGGTGACCTGATTACCTCGGACGTCATCGCGGGGCCTGCCCCGGGCGCCCTCGAATCCATGCCGCACATGGATGGCGCGCGCACGGCAAAACCGGTTGGCGCGCAGGCGATGGGCATCCTCGAAACGCGTGGCATGGTACCCCTCATCCGTGGCGCCGACGCCATGATCAAGAGCGCGCCCGTCCACGTCGCCGGCTGGACGTCCGTCGGCGGTGCGCTGGTTCATCTTGTGGTCCGGGGCGATATTTCATCGGTCCAGACCGCCCTGCAGGCCGGTAGCGCGTGTGCGGATGAGGTCGGGGAAGTCTACGCGACCCTTGCGATTCCGAGCCCTGAGCCGGGCATCGCGCCGCTGCTCCCCGATACGCCGAAATTGAACGCTCCGCAGGCAGACGTCGGCGCGCTGGGTATGCTTGAAACAACGGGCTACGTGAGCGCGGTCGGCGGGTCCGACGCGATGGTCAAGGCGGCCGACGTCGACCTCGTGCGCCTCGTCATCGCCAGCGGAGGCCGGGTGGACGCGCTGGTGAAGGGCGAACTCGACGCCGTCCAGGCGGCCGTGGAAGCCGGTATCGATGGCGCGCAGGCGGCCGGGGAACTGAATGCATCCTGTGTCGTTTCCCGCCCGTCTTCCGAAATCATGGCCTGCTTCGGCGGGAACACCGTCAGGAATACCTCGGGCTTGCATCAGGCGATGGGACTGATCGAAACGCGCAGCACCGTGGCCCTGGTCAAAGCCGTGGATCAGATGTTGAAGTCCGCGGACGTGGAATACGAGGGTCGGTACAAAGTGGGGTACTTTCTCACGGCAAGCGTCGTCCGGGGAGACGTCGGCGCGGTGCGCGCCGCCCTGAAAGTCGGCGCCGGGGAAGCGGAGAGGTACGGCGAACTGGTGTCCGCACACCTTATTCCCCATCCCTACCCGGCACTGGAAGCACGGCTGATCCACTGATCGACCGCTGAACTCCCATGGGAATGATCGATGATCCGTATTGACGATGCGGTGGTTACCGAACAATTACTCAAGGACAGACTGGGCGCCGGGCGGGAAGTCGAAATCTGCCCGCGGGCAAAGCTGACGCCGCTGGCGCTGGACTACCTGGCGGCCAACCAGGTCCAGGTATCCAGAAGAGAAGCGGCGGCCGCCGGCCCGCGGACTTCAGCGCCGGCCGCCCGTCGGAAATCCGGCGAACGGAAGGAATTCAAGGGCATCTTCTGCCCCAATATCGTCATTTTCGACAGCAACGACCGGATCAACTACGCGGAAATGGAGCGGTACGTCAACTGGCTCATCGAAGCCGGCATCCACGGGTTGTATCCCAATGGCAGCACCGGCGAATTCGTGCGACTTTCCAGCGACGAGCGCAAGGAGCTCGTGCGCCTTGTCACGAACGTCAACCGGGGGCGAGTGCCCGTTCTTGCAGGCGCGAGCGAAGCCAATCTCCGCGACGTGCTCAGAATGAGTGAATACTACGCGGGCATTGACGTCGACGCCATCTCTCTCGTACCCCCGTACTATTACGAGATCTCGGACACGAGCCTCTTCGAGTACTTCGCTGAAATCGCCAGACAGACGCCTCTCGACGTCCTGTTGTACAATATCCCCCAGTTCACCCAGGAACTCACACTGGACATCATGGAACAGCTGCTGCCCTTCGAGCGAATCATGGGTACCAAAGATTCCAGCCGGGATATGCCGCGGCTGATCAACACCATGCATCGGCTGCGGGCGCAGCGCCCCGACTACGTGGTCCTGGTCGGCTGCGAGGAAATCCTTTGCCCTTCCATCATGATGGGCGCCAGCGGCGGCACGATTGCGACCTCCGGCATCGTTCCCGAGGTCATCGTGGATATCTATGAAAAGACGCTTGCGGGGGATATCGAGGACGCACGCAACATGCAGTACCGAATCCTGGACCTCATCAACCTCATGCTGCTGGGTGTGAACTTCCCCGAGGGCTTCAAGACCGGCGTGGCCGTCCGCGGCTTCGACGTCGGCCCGCCGCGGCAGACCATGAGCGACGAGGAAAGGGAATATCTCCTCAAGCTCGAATCCCAGATCAGCTGCATCCTGAAAGACATGGGTTACGACGTCAAGGGGGCGCGTGCCTGTCCGGTAACCCATCTGCCATCGATTGTAGACCGGACCTGACGCGACGAGCAGTTTCACCGAGCGATACACGGAACCCGCCATGATTACATCATCTGAAATCCTCAACGGAGAACCTCCATGGCTGAAAACGCGCCGCGGCACGACCTCGTGAATCCATTCAGCCTGGATGCCGACGACGGTTACGTCTGGCTGAAAGGCAACCTCCACTCCCACACGACGAACTCCGACGGCAGAGCGTCGCCCCAGGAACGCCTGGACGGGTACGTCGGCCAGGGGTACGACTTTCTCTGTCTCTCGGACCACTACAGGATCACCCGGATCGACTCCGTGGATCGTCCGGACGACTTTGTACTCATTCAGGGCGCCGAACTGCACCCGGACAATCCCTTCGGCGGGCAAAAACACCATTTTCTCTGCCTGAACGTCCACGAAGACATCGACTCGGAGCGCATGCCGCCTCAGCACGTGATCGACGCTGTCCGGGACCAGGGAGGCAGCACGTGGCTGGCCCACCCGTACTGGAGCTCGGTCAACATCCTGAGGGACACCGTGCCGCTCACGGGATTCGCCGGCGTGGAGGTATTCAACACAACCTGCCGATGCGCGGGCCGGGGGGAATCCGGCGTTCACTGGGACGACTGGATGGACCTGGAGAACAGGCTGTATCCTGCCCTGGCCAACGACGATTCCCACGCCCTCGAATCGGACAACCGCGACACGTACGGGGGCTGGACCATGGCACGCGTGAAGGACCGTTCTTCAGGGGCCATTCTCCAGGCGCTGGAACGGGGCGCGAGCTATGCGAGCACCGGCGCCGAGATTCGAAACATCACCCTGCACAGAAGCGACGAAGAGAAACGGCCGGTAGAGGCCACCGTCGAATGCTCCGAGGCCAGGTGTATCCTGGCCGTTTGCGATACGTTCGGAACCGAATACAGGAATTCCGGCAAATCCTTTACGAGCGCCACCTTCTCACTGCGGCCGGGCGCACGGTGGGTCCGGTTCGAAGTCACCGGAACCGACGGCACGAAAGCCTGGTCCAACCCGTTCGACCTCACCTGAGGCTGGCGCCGCGATGGGACCCTTCCTGACAAAGGAGCAATTGGCCGCGTATCACATGGACGGTTTCATTCAGGTTCCGGACCTGCTGACGCCGTCTGAGATCGACGCCTTCCTGGAAGCGCAGGCGGAAGCGGTGGCTCCGGAAGTCCTTGAACTCGGCCTGCGCAGGCACACCGCGGACCCTCAGTGGCGTTACCTGGCGTCGCATCCCCGCGTCTCCGGCATCGCGTCCCAACTGCTGGACGGGCCTCCAATGATCGTCCAGACCATGTACATGGCGAAGGCGCCGCGCGGCGGCACCGGCATCGCGCTTCACCAGGACACTCATTATATCCGGAACGAACCGGGCACGCTTATGGCGTGCTGGGTTGCGCTGAGCGATACCGACAGCAGCAACGGCGGGCTCTGCGTCGCCGCCGGCAGCCATCTGGCCCCCCTTCGGAATACCCGCCCCCCGCAAGACGGCAGCGAACATGCCTCCTGGGTGAAAGAATACGCCATGCGGGCGCCCGACGGCAGAGAGTGGACCGAAACCATGCACTCGCACGAAGTCGCCGGCGTCAGCCGCGATGAACTCACCTTCCTTACGGTTCCGCGAGGATCAGGCGTCTTCTTTACCGGCAGAACCATTCACGGCTCTTACGCGAACCGGTCCAGGGGAAGGCCCCGGCTTGCATTCGCGATCCACTATGTAAGAGAGGGCACGTGGGTATTTCGCCGCGACATCCAGGACCTCGCGCGGGTTAACTGAGCGGTACTTCCGTTGCGTCCGGCTGCAGAGCACAGGTTGTGCGGCTCTCATCCTCATTATCCGATATGTCCGCGCCTCAAGTCGCCACTACTCCAAATCAGGGAACCCCATCATGAAACGGGTCGCAAAGCCGGAAGGCGAGTACAATATCGTCATCGAAGACGTCCCCATACCTGAAGTCTCGTCCACGGAAGTGCTGATCCGGGCGGAGTGCAGTCTGATCAGCCGCGGTTCCGAGATCTGGCGGCGTTACATCCGTCCCGAAGCCATCGACCATCAAGCCATGGGGTACTCGTTCGTGGGAGACGTTGTCGAGGTCGGCGCCAGGGTGGACGGCTTCTCCATCGGCGACCGTGTGGCGGCTCTTGCGCCGCACGCGGAGTACGTGGCCGTCGAAGTCGTGGACTCACCCCACCGGGCCCCGGTTGTGCAACTTCCGGACGCGGTCTCCTCGGAAGCCGCGACGTTCTGGCCGCTGAGCACCAGTTCCGTTCTCTGGATGCGGGAAATCGAGGCCCGCAAGGAAGACACGGTGGCCATACTGGGCCAGGGCCTCGTCGGCTCCATCTGCATGCAGACACTGAACGCGGAAGTGGACCCCCGGGTGATCGCTGTCGATGCGCTCCCCCTCCGGTGCGAACTGGCCGCAAGCCTGGGGGCGGACCACGTGGTGGACGCATCGCGCGAGGACCCCGCCAGGGCGGTCAAAAAGCTTACGGGCGGCGCAGGCGTGGAGATCGCGGTGGAGGCGGTGGGCGGGCGCGCGGGGGCGGCAGCGTTCGCGCAGGCGCAGGATATGGTGAAACGAAGGGGCCTGATCCAGGTTATCGGCCTTTATGAGGACGAGCCCCTGCCGCTCGACTCTGGAAAGATCCAGGGCCGGCGGATTGTTGGCGGGTATTCGGACGGCGGCAAACGCACTTCAGGTTCCGACCGCGCCCTGCAGCTCCTTGCCCAAAGAAAGATCCGCGCAGAAGAGATGATCTCCCACCGATTTCCCTTCCAGGATGCGGCAGAGGCTTTCGACCTGTTGTATACGCGCCTGGGCGAGACCATGGGCGTCGTGCTTGTCTGGAAGTGAGGTTAACGGTCCGTTGATAGAGTCGGTCTGCAGGCGAGGTTTGGTGTTCGGTTCCGGAAAAAGCCGGCTTGCCGCCCCCAACGCCCAACGCTCGCATGGCGTTACCCGGAGGATTTGTGAAAAACGGCTTCTACAAGGGCCACGGTCTGGGCAATGATTACATCGTCATGGACCCGGCGGAACTGGAATTTGAACTCACGCCCGGCAATATCCGCACCATCTGCGATCGTAACCGCGGTATCGGCAGCGATGGCATCCTCACCCTGGAGCCCGGGAATGGCGCCGACTTCGGCCTGCGCATCCTGAACCCCGACGGCAGCGAGGCCGAAAAGTCGGGCAACGGTCTGCGTATTTTCGCCCGCTTCCTTCACGCCACCCGCCGGACGCGCAAGCGTAACTTCACGGTGGACACGATTGGCGGCCGCGTTGAAATCCAGGTGCACCTGGACCGTCACGGCGATGCCAGCCTCGCGACCGTTGAGATGGGACAGGCCGACTTCAATCCCGGCGCGCTGCCATGCACGTTGCCGGGAGGCGAGCTTATCGATCGGCCGATAACCGCCGCCGGGCGCGAACTGAAGTTCACTGGCGTGAGCGTGGGAAACCCGCACTGCGTCATCTTCAAACCCGAACACGAGGCCTGGTCGCGGGACGACCTGCTCGAACTCGGCCCCCTCCTGGAGAATCACGAGCTTTTTCCCAATCGCATCAACGTGCAGCTGGCCGTACCCACGGGTCCTAACGAGATCTTCATTCTCATCTGGGAACGCGGCGCCGGAGAGACGAAGGCGTCCGGGTCCTCATCCTGCGCGGCGGCGAGCGCGGCCGTACGGATGGGGCTGGTGACTTCTCCGGTAACCGTCAGCGCGCCGGGAGGCGCCCTCCACGTCGCCGTGGACCCACGTTTCCACCTTACCATGAAGGGACCGGTCGCGGAGGTCGCACAGGGCGCCATGAGTCCGGCCTTCGTCAGGGTACTTAGAGACGACAACCGGGTTGACGCCAGCGGGTGAGGCGATATTTCCTATGCCACCCGGTACTTCTCCAGCGTCTCTTCGTTGACCGTCACGCCAAGGCCGGGGCCCTCCGGCACCGCCACGTGCCCGTCGACGACTTCGAAGCGTTCGTGCGTCAGTTCGTGGCGCAGCGGGGATTCCGACATGCAATACTCGAACATCTCTCCGCCGGGTACCGCGGCGAGTGCGTGAAGCGACGCGGCGATTGTTATCCCGCTCTTGAAACTGTGGTTCACGACCCTTGCATGGCAGCGGTGCGCCATCCTTCCAACCTCCACCATGGTCGAAATACCGCACCGTCCCGGGTCAGGCTGTACCCAGTCCAGCCCGGCTTCCGCCACCAGACGCTCGAATGCGTCCAACCTCGCCTCCACTTCACCCGCCGCGATGGGCACGGGGCTTTCCGCCGCCAGCTTCGCGTAACCGCGCAGGTCGGACGGATGCAGGGGTTCCTCGAGCCAGAACGGACGGAACTCAGCGAACTGGCGCGCCCGCTTCAGGGCTGTCTTCCAGTCCCAGACCTGCCCCGCGTCGATCAGCACGTCCACCCCGTCTCCGACGCCTCGACGCGCCTCCCGTACCAAGGCGATATCGGTCTCCTCGTCCTCCCCCATCGGCCCCCAGCCGAACTTGACCGCCGTAAAGCCCTCTCCAGCAAACATCCGTCCAAGTTCTCCGGTCTGTGCCGGTGAATCACCGAACAGAATCGAACAATACGCCCGGAAACGCTTCCTGAATGGTCCGCCCAGAAGCCGGTAGACCGGCACGTCGCGGGCCCTGCCCGCGATATCCCAGAGCGCCTGATTGACGCCCGCCATGGCGTGCAGCCCCACGCCGTCACCGCCATAGTAGTTCGCCGCGTCCGTCATTCGCTGCATACAGGCTTCCACCGCCAGCGGGTCCTCATGGTCAAGGGCATTTGCCAGTCCGTTGCAGATCTGGTGCGACAGCGGCGCATCCACGACGGCCTTAACCGCGGTCGGACAGGAATCTACCTCTCCCCAACCCGTGAGTCCGGCGTCGGTTTCGACCTTGATCAGACAGGTATCCTGCGTACCGTCGCAGGCATCGGTGACGTGGGGCAGCCTCAGCACCATTGCGGTTACACGCGTGATTTTCATTTCAACTCTCCGATCATCGAATTCGGGCGCAACGGCATCCAGACCGGGATATTCGCGCGTGGAAGATGGTTCCCGGTCTCGCATGATACCCACCGGCGTCCGGTCTGTCAATCCTCACACGCCGGATCCACTGCCGGCACCAGAAACGGGTTGCACCGGTACGCGGTTCGCCGTAGATTATCCGCGATCTGCACGCAACCTGAGGGGATGCCGCTATGCCAGCAGTCCAGAATCCGAGCGAAGCCTACGAAGCCAATGGCGTGCTGCCTCGAATCGACGTATTCTCCGAATCCGAGATCAGCGCATTCAGGGCGCAGTTCGACGAACTCGAAGCCAGAGAGGGCAGAGACGTCTGCCAGGTGGGCCTGCAGTCCCGGCACTTCGACGAGGAATTCATCTGGCGGCTGGCCACCGACGCGCGCCTTCTGGACGTCATGGAACAGGCCATGGGTGAAGATATCCTTCTGCTGGCCACGCACTTTTTCTGCAAATACCCCGCCGGGGACGAAGAACACTTTGTGGCGTGGCACCAGGACGTCACCTACTGGGGTCTGAAGCCGCCGCTGGCGCATACGGCCTGGATCGCCATCGACGACAGCGACGTTGAAAACGGGTGCATGCGCGTCATCCCCGGCTCCCACAAGAGCGGGATCGTCACCCACGGCACGTCGGAACGGGAGGGGAATCTTTTGAGCATCAACCAGGAAATCCCGGACGAACTCGTCGACACCTGCCGTGCGATCGACCTGGAACTCAGCGCCGGCCAGATGTCCGTCCATCACGGCCAGCTTTTCCACGCGAGCATGCCCAATACCTCGAACCGGCGGCGTTGCGGTCTTACCGTCCGCTTCATCCCGCCCGAAGCCAGACAGGTCGAATCCAACTCGATCGGCCAGGACTGGCGACCCATCCTGCTTCGCGGCGAGAACCGGTATACGCACCACCCCCTCATCTCCGCTCCATTTCCAATGCCATAGCGAGAATTACGATGGTGAAACGCAGGGTTGTCATCACCGGTGCGGCCGGGTATATCGCCGGACGGAGTCTGCCTGCCCTCAGAGAGCGATACAACCTGGGCCTGCTGGACGTCCGTACGACGGACAGAAACGGCAACGAGGTGGAGGGTATCGTCCGGACCGACCTTCTCAACAGGGACCGGAATGCGTATCGGCGGCATTTCGCGGACACGTACGCCGTGATTCATTGCGGCTTCACCCGTGCGAACGCACCTGAAGACCAGTTCTGGGCGGAATCCGACAATATCACCATGGCCTACAACGTCTACCAGACTTGCCTCGAGGAAAATGTCCGCAGGGTGATCGTCATCAGTTCCAACCACGCCACCGACTTCTACGAGACGCTCATCTGGTCCGGACGCATGGAATTCGTGACACCGGAAATGCGTCCGCTATCCGACAACTTCTACGGCTGGGCGAAGGCCGCGTACGAACTGCTGGGGTTCGCCTTTGCCGCGGGCAAGGTCGGAAACGGAAGAAGGCTTCAGAATATCCAGCTTCGCATCGGCGGGCCTCGCGAAAACGTCGCCGACAACCTCAGGCCTGAAAACCCGGCAGCCATGCACCGCAGCCTCGGGGCCTACCTGAGCGCACGGGACCAGACCCAGCTTCTCATAAAGAGCATCGAGACCGAAGACATCGAAGACGAAAACGGCATCCCTTTTCAGATCTTCTACGGCATCAGCGGAAACAGCCACAATTTCTGGAGCATCGCCAACGCCCGCAAGCTCATCGGCTACGACCCGGAAGACAACAGCCTGTTCCGGTTTGCCGACAGGATCGCACCCGTTCTTGCCGCCGCGAAGCGGGACAAGGAAAGGGGCGTAAACGCCGAAAAGTGAGCCGCTCGGGCCTCCACGTCGATCCGTGTGACAGGGAGAACCCCTGCGGACGGCCTGGAATCCGATCCGAACTTCCGGAAACGCGGGGTCGACAGGTTTTCTGAAAGGTCAATCTCATGAAGATCACCCGCCTTGAGACCATCCCCGTTGCACAGCGGTTCCTCGTGCTGAAAATGCACACCGACGAGGGCGTCGTCGGCTATGGCGAACCCCTGGACTATACGCACTGGCGAATCGTCGCGCGCGCCATTGACGATCTGGCCGAATACCTCATCGGCAAGGATCCGCTCCAGATCGAAGACCACTGGCAGACCTTTTTTCGCTCCACGTACAGCCGCAGCATGCCAATCATCGTTGGTGCGCTCAGCGGCGTGGATATGGCGATGTGGGACATCATGGGCAAAGTCCTGGACGTTCCCGTCTGGAAGCTTCTCGGGGGCTCGGTTCGGAACCGGGTCCGTGTCTACGCCCACGCCGGAGGGGACACGCCGGAATCCTGTGCGGAAGCGGCGTGCAAGCGGGTCGCAGACGGGTTCACGGCCATCAAGATGGGCGGCGCCGTCAGGCCCGTCCGTTTCGTGGATACGGCGAGAGCGGTCGACGAAATGGTCGCCAGGGTGGCCGCTGTCCGGGAAGCCGTGGGCGACGACGTCGACATCGCGGTCGACCTGCACCGGCGGCTCAGCCCGCAGATGGCCGTCATCACGGTCAAGGCGCTCGAACCCTATCATCTGCTATTCGCGGAAGAACCCTGCCATCCCGAGAACAATGACGCCCTGGTGACCCTTTCCCGCTCGACCGCCACCCCCATCGCGACCGGCGAGCGCCACCTCACCCGCTGGAGTTTCTGGGACATCGTGGAAAAGCAGGCCTGCTCCGTTCTGCAGCCGGATATCCGGCACGTGGGAGGCATCTCGGAAATGAAGAAGATCGCCACACTGGCGGAAATCAGGGACATTGCCCTTGCGCCGCACAACGCGGCCGGTCCCATCGGCGTCGCCGCGTCCGTCCATACCATGGCCACGGTCCCCAATTTTCTCATCTGCGAGGGCGGCACCACTCGGGGCGACGGTCTTCTGACGCCGCCGCTCACGTTCAATGGCGGATTCATCGAACTTCCCACGGGGCCGGGTCTCGGATTCGAGATTGACGACGACGCCCTCGACGCCATTCGGGACGAACGCTTTCGCTTCCGCGGCATGTGGCGCTCGGAGGAAGACGGGGCCTTCGCGGACTTTTAGCAGTTGAAGCACCGGAAAACGCCGACCAACGGACTCCCTGCACTGAGGAGACCACCCCGATGCACCGGTCTCGTACTCGCATTCTGGCCGTGTTCACACTGGCAGCCTTCCAGTGGGTTACACCAGACGTATCGGGCAGCGCGGATGACCAGACCGCCCCAATCCCCCGCGGTTCGCTATCCATTCGCCAGGAGTTCAACGCGGTCTCTGCCCGGATCGACAGTCTGATTCGCGTGATGAGCGCGGCGGATCCGACAGTCATCGACAAGAAACGCCTGCCCGGGTCAACCGACGTCCTGCGCCTTCCGAAAGGGACCTCGGTTGTGTGCATCTTCTGGGCCGATGACGAGGCCCGCGTGTGGATTAACGACTTCCTGGTCGGCGAAACCCGCCTCACACCTGTGGAGATTGAAATCCCCCATCTTTATCTGAAAGGCAGGAATCGGATCCGCGTCCGATGCTGGGACACCGACCACGTGGAAAGCGGGTTCCTGTTCGGCCTCTACCTGAAGGACGCAGGCGGCGCGCTGCGCCCCATTCTCGTCTCCGACGATTCGTGGCGCACGACAGACGGCCGGGCCCTCGAAATCACCTATGCGCATCCCGTCCCGGACATCCCCTCCGCGCGGGTCATCTGGCAAACCCGGCTCTTCGGCCAGGCGGAATTCATGAAGCGTTTCGATCGCCGGCAAATCGAACAGGCCCTGTCGAAACCGGCGCGGGCGCAAGCGCCAAAGACGCGGCGGAAACGCATGGACTACCACGGCTTTCTGCAGAATCTGATTTCCCTGCAGGAAACGCGCGCCAGAATCAAGCGCCAGCTATTGGAAACCGCGGATCCCGTCCTTCAAACCGCTTATGCGGGCCACCGGAATCCGGAAGTCAGCTTCACCCTGGGCAAGGCAGGACCGCTCAAGGAAGAGACGTCACTCACCTTCGCAAAGGAAGTCGAATCGTGGGCGGAGAAACTGGCCGAGGCGGAAAAACGACTCGTCTACCCGGAAAAACGCGCGCTTAAGGGTGAAGGCGCCGCAATTTCGGCCGCGAGACGGGCGGCGACCGGAACGGCAAGAGGAGACCGCAGGGACGACTACCGCCCGCCCGACGAACGGTCGGCCGGCGAACAAACCGTTTCTCAAAGGAGCGGCAGGGAAGGCAAATCCGCGGCAGCCGAGTCCGGCGGACGCGGAGGATTCGGAGGGAGCAGCGGGCGGGGGTCCCGTGCGGGGCTGCTGTTTCCCAGCATCATCCTCGCCGCCTATATCTGGTACGTCGTTTCGAAAGGCACGGATGGATTGCGAATCTGAGCGCTATTCACGGGAGGACGGGTCGTGGCGCATCTAATCTGGTATGAGATTCTGATTGTGGTTGTCTTCGCCTCCGCGTGCGCCATGGCAGGCGCGCTTACACTCATCCAGGAGATCGTCTCAATTTGCCGCGAAGAATTGCGGTACGGGCTGCCGGCGAACCACGCGAGACTCACGAGCGGCGTTTTGGGCGGGCTTGCGGGGTTCGGCGTCGCCGCATTGGGCATTTACTACTACCTTTACGTGGCCCTGCCGGAAAGCTGGATCGAATGGGTGGGCCGCTCTGCATACGCGCTCATCCTGGCCGCCTCGACCGCGCACCTTTCCGTCATTGTCCACGCATGGAGACGGATTCGCGTCGAAGAGGAGGCCCTGGGTTCCACGCCATCCGCCTCAGAGGCTCCAACCCTGCTTGCGCGCCGGCAGGCCGGCCTGAGAGACCTCAGGACCGAATCGGACTCATTCACGGATCTGAAGGCCAGAGACGACGAACTGATCACAGATCTGATCGGGGTGATCGGCGAGCGGCTGCTGTCCGGCCATCGCGCCCTGAGCCGTATTCCCTTCTATGGCTATCTCGGCACGGTCTGCGGCATCCTGCTCATGGCGCAGGAACTCGGCCGGCTGGACGAAGCCACCGAGACGTTCAAAGTGCTCCGCGATATGGCCGACGGGTTGACGCTGGCCTTCAAGACCACGCTGATTGCCCTGCTGGCCTACCTGCCGTTGAGAAAGTGCATCGACATTCTGATTGGACGGGTCGGCGCCCTCGAACGGGCATGGCTGGCGATGAGAGATGACCCGGGGAGCGAATCAAGTTGAGAAGCCGATTCATGCAGCGCGCCGCCACCCAGGCGGAAGAACACGACGTCAGCAAGGAACTGTTCCTCGGAATCATGATGCTCATGCTCACCCTGGGCATTATGATCCTGAACGTCGCACAACCGGTCTGGCGGGTACATCACCACGACCCCAGGACCGAGGACCTGGTTCTCATCTACACGGCAAAGGGACCCGGCCTCTCCAGCGACGGAAAATCCGTGGAACGGCTGCTCCAGCCGGGGGAGTTCGAGCGCCTCACCACCGGGCTCATCGCCCAGCCCGACCGCAATCTCCACCTCTTCCTTCGCGGCGGCAGCCGGGACTACATGGTCAGACACGCGGCCTACGCCGATTCCCTGCTCTCCACGGCTCCCACGGGCAAGAAAGTGAGGCCCGCGGTGTTCGTCCATATGTGGTAATCTTCTGGCGCGGGCGCCCACAAGGGACGCCCCTACATGGTCAACGTGGCCGCGTGATCTGGTACCGCGAATTGGCAATTCGAGGCACGGCGCCGAAGCCGGCACTGCGGTGACATTGGAGGATTCGAGCACAAAAAAACCGGCCGTGTCCAAAGACGGCCGGTTTGGAAGGATCTTCATCTGCCGAGCCTATTTTTTCTTCAACACCGCCAGCACGCGCTGGCCCATCAGCGTCGAGTCCCAGAATGTGACCATCGTCTGCCCCGCGGGCCCCTTGCTGGCCCGGTATTCCTTTCGTCTGCTCAGTTTGCCGTGCCGGTCGCAAAGCGCCGCCAGTTCGCCCGGGACCGAGATGGTCCCGCCAACCGGCACCCTCTTGATCGAATCCAGGTTCCGCTCATCCGTAACGTCGGGAAAGCCCACAAGCTTGTAATTCTTCCTGATTGTAATGCCCCGCGACGTCTTCAGATACCCGGCCTCTTTCAGCCTGGCTTCTGTTCCCACGTAGACCAGCACCGAAGTCGCGGTTTCCTGCATGGTCTGCGCCTGCGCGACGGCTTCCTTCAGGCTGGACTCCAGCCTGATCAGCCGCGTTGTCTTGTCGTGAAGCAGCTTGTTCAGCGTGTCGACTTCGATCTTCAACGTCCGGACAGCCGCGGTTGCCTGGTCTTTCTCACCCCTCAGCAGTTTGAGTTCCGCAACCAGCTTCTCATTCATCGCCTGTTGTTTTCTATATAGCGCCTGATACTCCCTCATCTCGCTCGTAACCCTGTGCAGCGATGTCAGGAGCTTCCGGTTGGACACTCTCGCGCTGTCTACGTGGGCACGCATAGCATTTATCCGAGAGTCCATTTCATCAACCAGCGCGTTCAACGAATCGATCTGGCCGGTATAAAGCGCGATATCGCTCTCCAGTTGCACAACCTGCGGGTCGACTTCCGGAACGTTGTCAGGCTTCCAGACCGTCAATAACAGAACAACCAGCAATGCCGCCAGAAACCCGACGACGATAACGATACGCTTCTTGTCGCCGGATGGATCGGATTGTTTGTTCACGAGCCACCTCCCAAAAATTCGGATACACGCCGGGTGAACCGCGATGATGCGCCAGGATAGTTGTTGCGCCAGGTTTCCGGCTACGGATTCCGCGGGCGTTTCATCACCTTGCCGTAGATGGAGTCGACCGCGGCCTGCAGGGTCTCAGACGCCCTGCCATGCCTGATCATTGCACTGATGAGTTCATTCTGCGCGGCAGCCGCGTTCTTCAGCGCCTGCTGAGCCCGTTGCTCCGCGCGCAGAAGGGACGCACGCAGAAGGGCCGTTTCTTTCTTCTGCCGGTCGACGCGCGCCTCCACCCCCGCCAGGTTTTCGCGCGTACGGGCGAGATGCTCGAGGGTCTTCCTGTGGCGCGCCTCCTCCAGTGCGAGGCGCGTCCGAGATTCCCGGCTGAGCGCGCGTTCGGTATTCAGGCTGTCCGAATAGGCGCTGCGGGCGTTTGCCTCTTCTGCCAACACCGCCTGTGTCTGCCGAAGCCGGTCGCGCATCTCCTTGAGATCGGCTTTCGTGCGTGCATGGCGCGACCGCTCTTCCTTCAGGTCAGCCCGAACTTCCCATTCGGACCTGGTCAGATCCACCTTTTCCAGTGTCCGGTCCAGCAGTTTCGCGCCCTGCTCATTCAGCTTCTCGCGGAAGGTTTCCACCGTTCTGTCCAGTCGTTCGCGGGTGTCCTTCATCGCCGCGTCCTGCTGCTGGAGTGCCGTTTGTGTCACAAGGAAGACCATCAGGCCGGACACGACGCTCACATAGCCGGCAAAGCCCAGCAGGTGCTTCTGCGACAGCGGTTTCACCCAATGGATGAGCGCAAAAACCCCGCCCCATATCAATACCAGGGCGCCGAGAATGGCAAGAATAATGACCTGCAAGGGCAGACCGCCTCGAGAATCCGAATTAAGAGGTGGGAACGGGTATAAATTGATGCATTTACCCCGTTTCGTCAAGAGCAAACGTCCGGAAATCCGCGTCGGCGCATGTAACGAATCGGTATTCCGGTTACAATTGACCGACAGAACATGACGGGTCGCTGCGATGCCGCGACCCGTCTCAATGCACATTCGTTCCCGTTGTCTCTCGCCTGGGTCTTCCTCGATGCCACGCTACAGAAACGCCTCCAGACGCTTCCGTACCGACGGCTGCCTCAACCTTACGAATGCGTCCTCCTTCAATTGCCTCACCCGTTCACGACTGATCCCAAGACGGCGTCCGATCTCCTGGTACGTCGTCGGTTCCTCGCCGTGCATACCAAAATAGAGACTGAGTATTTTCCTGTGACGATCTGAAAGCAGATCCAGACTCTCCTCTACGGCTCGGGTTCGGCACGCTTCGACGAGCGTCTCTTCCGCCGAAGCGAGGCGCCGGTCCGAAAGCGTCTCCGAAAGACTCAGGCGGCCTTCAGCACCAGCGGAGTCGATCGAGACGGCGTTTGCGCCTCCATCCAGACAGCGGTTGAGCCTCTTCAGCGGCAAACCGGATTGCGCGGCGACTTCCTCCAGCGCGGGACTGCGTTCAAGGCGCTGCATCAGACGATCTTCCGTCCTTTTCATTCGGCCGATATCGTTTAATACGCTTGCAGGCACACGGACGGTCCGTGTCTGAACGTCCAATGCCTTCAGAATGTGCTGCCGGATCCACCAGACCGCGTACGTAATAAACCTGCAACCCTTGCTCCGGTCGAATTTTCGGGCAGCGGTAAACAACCCGCAATTGCCCTCGTTGATGAGGTCTCCCAGCGGCAGACCCTGGTTCTGATATCCTCTGGCGATATGAATGACGAAGCGAAGATTCGCATTGACAAGCGCCGCAATTGCTGCTACGTCCCCCGCTTCGATCCTGGCAGCGAGGGCCCGTTCTTCGGCCGAATCGATCCGCGGATGTCGATCGACCTCTCTGTAGTAATGTTTCAGCGATCTGTCTTCACACGTAACACAACCTTCGAACGTTTCGGCAAACATCGATGATCCTCCGAGAACTGAAGTAACCCGACCGATTGAGAATTGGTAACGCGCCCTGCTGGAATGTATTGTTCTCCAGTACCTGAAATATACTGAACATACGTTCAGTATTCAAGTAGAAACTTCTTGTTCCGGTGAGTTTTTTTTCATACTTTTCGCCCTCGGTACCGCAGGGAGGTTCCTTTATTCCAGGTCGAGTGTTTTTGTGATGGTGTCCTGAGGGAGAGTTGCGATGGAAAAGATACGCATCGGACTGGTCCGCTGCGATATGCACGGTATGTATTATGGCGCGCTTATGGCCGACCATGCGCCCCTGCGACTTCAGAAACCCATGGATAACAGCGCCGGCGCGCCGTACACCTGGATGAGCGGCGGGGCGCACTTTTATTTTTATACATTCTACAGCGACCCCACCCGCATGACGGTTCCGTGCCTGCACGAATTTGAAATCGCTCGCGTATGGGACGAACATCCGGGCGTCGGCGATGTCTTTGCGCGGGTCTTCACCTCCAGGCCGCGGGTGTGCGAGCATGTTCACGAAGTCTCTGACGACGTGGACCTCGTTCTGGTGGCCGACTGCAATTACGACGGCGCCGACCACCTGGAACTGGCCAGACCGGGACTGGAAAAAGGAGTGCCTACCTTTATCGACAAACCGCTCGCGAACAATCTGGACAACGCGAACGCCATCGTCGACCTGGCGCGGAAACACAATGCCCCCCTGCTTTCCCGTTCCATCCTGAACACGCTCCCTCAGGCCAGGCAATTCGCCGCCCGCTTTCCGGAAGTCGGCAACCTGGAATTCGTCTCCATACGGGGGGGAGGTCCCTCCCTGGCGGGTCAGATCCACGCTATATGCCTGGCTCAGAACTTCTTCGGACCCGGCGTGCGCGCCGTGGAATCCATGGGTGAAAACACGGGCGGCTTCATGCGACTGGTCTACCCGGACGAACCCCGTTTTCCCCGATGCGGCGCCATGCTCAGCTGCGACTC
Organism: Gemmatimonadota bacterium; assembly: GCA_028877215.1. GTDB lineage: Bacteria > Latescibacterota > UBA2968 > UBA2968 > JAAXHE01. The sequence continues at coordinate 110,439 of JAPPFJ010000004.1, forward strand.
GGGAGACACGTACCACTGCGCCTTCTACGCCAGCGCGTACGGGAACATGGGCGATATACATTCGGCCCCTCTTGGCGATTACGTCTTTCCGTACGGCGCGTACGAGAACATCAAGCTGATCAGGAAGATGGTCGATACCCGTCAGCCGCCGGTTCCCTATCCTGAAATCCTGGAAAGCGTCGCGGTTGCCACCGCGGCGGTCAAAGCGCACAATACCGGAAGGCAGATCCCGCTGCAGGACGTCGGATACGTGCGCTGATAAAAAACGAGGGACGCAACTCACGTTGCGCCCCTTGATTGCGGCTCGCCTCAATGTGGCCTGAATCGGTCCCCACATTGAGGGCCCGATCGTATCCCCACGCGCTGCTTCCCTTTCGTCACCGGACCGCGTCCGGGTTGCCTGCCACTCAGACGTCTACGATAAATCGGGTCAGGTCTTTTGCCCGGTCCGAAAGGGAATCGAACAAGGACCGGGGCAAGGGGTGTTCCTTTCTGAGCCACACGAACCACGGCGCCGAATAACCCACGCTCGTCATTGCACGAATCTCATCCGACCGGTTGGCCGTGCCCCCGTGCCAGCAACGGATGTCACGAATAACGGCTCCACCTGCAGGCCCGCATACGATCGATCGCTTCATCCAGTCCGGCTCCTCCTCCAGCCCGGGCGCCGGATCCCGATTGCGGTGGGTGCCGGGCACAAACCGTGTAGCGCCATTGATCTCCGTAAAATCCACCATGGGAAAATTCACCACGATTACCGGCGTGGGCAGGTCGAATACGTTCACCCGCCCCTGGGGGTCGCGGAGCATATCCGTAATATCCGCGTGCAGCTTCTGGATCCTTGCGCCGGGCAGCGAGTAATCTCCTCCGGCGCCCCAGCAGTGGAAATCACTGCTTTTCCAGATTGCTTCCAGGACTGGTAAAACCGTCTGTAGATCAATCAACTGGGCCCACTCCGGGTGGTGAATCTGCTGGCCGAAGGAATAGCGCGCGTAACCGCGGTTCGCATCGTCCAATGGAATCGCCTCCGTCTGCTGCATGATCACTCGGTCCGCACCGGACCGTGCGTAAGCCAGTTGCTGTGCCGTCAGTGCATCCCGCATCACGACAAGCCCGTCCCGATTAAAAATTCGCACCGCCTTCTCCACTTCCGACGGTTCCACAATCTCGACGTCCAGCATCTCTTTTCTCCTCCGACCAGCTTCAGTTCGAAATAAGGCAACCCTAAAATTGGCCACAAAGAGCCTGAATGCGGGGAGACGGTAGACCAAAAGCGGTGAGACGGGAGCCGGTAGAGGTTAGAGATTACCTGCCTTGTGAGGCTTCTCTTCGTGCCGGAGGCAAGGAGGGATAAATCGGCCGGCAAGGATATCTTCTCCCGTCTTACGTCTCCCGTCTACCCGATTTTCTTCCCCTCTTCCGTCTCCCTGATTCTCGGAGGCCGCGGGATGAAGTTCCGTGCACGTTCATTCTTCAGCTTGTCGCGGCAAGTCCCCCTATCGGAGTACGGGGATAAAAAAAGCGCCTAACCTACCAGGTGCCGAAAATTATTGACGAAGTTCCACAGTAACCTGTGGAATAACTTCCGGTTGGGTCACCCTTACGTAGATTCAAGGCACTTTTAGAGGTTGAACCCTGAGGATCCAGCCTCCGTAAGAAAATATAAGCATTCCGGAATGAAAACGCAAGCGGAACTCTGAACGTTGCCGGCGCGAACTTGACAACCTTCGAACTCCTGCATACATTCGGGCCTCGACAGGACTGTCGCCCCTGCATCTGCGCCGTGCGGTGACGGACGAAGACAAAGAGACGTTGCACATTTGCGGAATTGAGAAGCTGTCTTAAAATTCCCAGCGGTCTTCGCGCGGCTGCAAAAGCGCCGGTCGGGAACTCACCGGTAATTTTAAAACAACTTCTGAGAAAGGAGCGCCCATGGCAGAGCCTTCTCTCCAGGATCTTCTGGCTTTCAGCACCAACGCGGCCTGGCAGGCCGGACGCATTACCCTGCGGTACTTTCAGTCCGGCGTCCGGGTCGAAACGAAATCCGACGACAGCCCCGTTACCGAAGCCGACCGCAAAGCGGAGCGAAGGATCGCCGGGCTGATACAGGACCGTTTTCCGGAGGACGCCATCGTCGGAGAAGAGTTCGGCGACCGGACCGGCCGGACCCCCCGCCGCTGGATTATCGACCCGATCGACGGTACGAAGTCCTTCGTTCACGGCGTGCCGCTCTACGGGGTGATGATCTGCGTGGAAATAGACGGCGTCCCGTCCGTTGGCGTGGTTCACCTCCCCGCCATGAACGAGATGGTATGCGCCGCCAGGGGATCGGGCTGTACGTGGAACGGCCGACCGGCGAGCGTCTCCACGGTCTCGCGCCTGGAAGACGCGCTCCTCTGCGCCACCGACTTCGAATCGTTCGCCGAGTTCGGCCGGGACGGCGCATACCGCAACCTCGCGGGAAGGGTCGCTTATTGCCGGGGATGGGGCGACTGTTACGGGCACGTCCTTGTCGCCACGGGCCGTGCGGAAATCATGCTGGACCCCGTGATGGCCGTGTGGGACTGCGCCGCGCTGCAGCCCATTCTGGAAGAAGCGGGCGGCACGTTTACGGACTGGAGCGGAAACCCGACCATTCGAGGCGGCAACGCCATTTCCACGAACGGGGTTCTGTTCGATGAGGTGATACGAAGTATTGCCTAGGCGATTCGACGCAAGAACCGGAACTTACAGGGCTGGACAGGATAAACAGGATGAGAAACCGTTGCAAGCCCCCTGATGGCAACCAGCATCGCGCGGCGGCCCACAGACCCTTCCGTGAATCGGCCACGAACTTCTACCGGTTTCTTCAATAATAGTACCCCAGCATGATGCACATCTCGTCGTTCTCGGCCGTAAATCCGAACCGGATGGTGAAGTCTTTGTCGTCGTTTTCGTGGGTGCATTCGAATCTCAGGGTTTGTCCAGCCCTGACTTCGAGCGCAGGATTGTACAGATTTGTCACAGGTTCGTCCCACTCCTCGCTGCGGTAGATCCTTTCATCGTCCAGGAAGATATCGAACCGCCGGCCGTGGCGATGCATGTGCGATGACAGCATGACAAGGTTGACGTCGCGCCGCAGCGTCCAGTCGCGGCCGGCGGTCACAGTCTGACCCGGCGGAACCCTGATGGCGAAAAAGCTCTCAAAGATGGGCTTTGCAGCCTCCCTGACGCTGTCGGCGGGCATTGAGTGCAGATTGACGTAGACCTCGCCTATGAGCGTGTTCTCGCCCGAGGTGTTCACGAAATGAGAGTTCAGTTCGTAGACCGCATCGGCAGGCATCGGAATCGCGATGCCTTCAGGGAAATCGAACACCGCCTTCGGCGACTGGCTGCCCACGATGAACCGTTTCCGGAAAATACCGAGCGCCTCGATCGGATCCAGATCGCGAATTCCCGGCGGCGGCGGGTTTTCGTCCGTCGACTGATAGAGAATGAAGTGGTGGCTGCCTTCCGGCTGCACCACCTCAATCTTGTTCACCATCAGATCTTCCGCGATCCCCAGCCGGGTCGTCGAGAAGATTTCCCGCTCCGAACGCGGCGGGACCGCGAAGGGACTCAGGTGGAGCTGAATGCCCCGTTGGGGCTTCGCGGGCGGCTGGAAATAAAACTCCGTGTTGTGCAGGACCCGGTCCAGGTCGGGCGCATCCGGCACCACGCTGTCACTTGGCGCCCCGGCCGCGATCCATGCCCGGATCGCGTCGATCGCGACGCCGCTCAGACTGGAGTACGACCTCGGCATCCGGTCGCCGTACCCCACACCGGACCCGGTCAGCTTCGTCATCAGAAAACTCTTTCCGGGATCTCCTGCCTTGACCAGCAGCATCCCTTCTTCCCGCGCCTTCGCGTTCTGCGGCACCCGGCCCACGAGTTGCTCGTACGCCACGTCCGGTTCAAGTGAGAGTCCGGCGGCGGCCCACGCTGAACTGTGGCAGGAACTGCTGATGCAGCTTTCGTTGAAGATATGGTCCTGTATCGCCTCGAACGTTGAGCGGACGCCTGTGACGTCCGTCTCTCCCTCTTCGTGGGTTACCTTGCCGAAGTCCCCGGCAAACAGCAGAAAGTCGTTGAAGTCCACCTGGCCGTCGTCGTTCAGATCGAACCGGACGTTATTGGACCCGTACGCTTCGGCGAAAAGCAGGAAATCCGGGAAACCCACGACACCGTCCCCGTCGAAATCCCCCCCAAGACTGTGCGCGGACACGGCAACGGGAATCAGCAGGAGAAACGTCGCAGCCTGGGAGAAGCGTCGGCGCATTTTCAACCCCGAACCAATTCTGATAAAGAAGGAACAAATCGTCCGTGGGAGCGCGAGACCGGTTGGGTGTGGTGTGGACCTCTCACCTCTACCGTCTACCGTCTACCTTTTTCCGGAATTCACGCCTCGCCTGCTCCAGGGTCTCGGGATTTCCGATATCGATCGCCGAGCCCTGAATTCTGTGCGCGTATACGGGCTCGACCTGGCAGAGCCACTCGACGAAATGCCCCGGCGCATCCGGCGTCCGACCGCTCTCTACATATTCGTCGAACCGCTTCAGTGTGGCCGCGGGGTATACGTAAATGGCAGCGGAGCCCCAGTACGATTCCGGTTGGTCGGGCTTTTCTTCGAACTTTACCACCCGGCTTTCCGCGTTCAGCACCGCGATGCCGCGGCGCCGGCGGTCATCCGGGTCGTCCACGTAACATACGCAGATGTGGGCCACAGGATTGGCGCGGAAGTCCGCCACCAGATCCTTCAGACGAAACCCGAGCAGATTGTCCGACCCGCATACCAGGATGTCGTCGGTAATCGCCCGCGCACCGATAGTGTACCGGATGTCCCCGACCGCGCCCAGCCGGTTGTCATTGGTCGTCGTCCCGTCGTCGATCACGTCGATGTCCAGCCGACCGTTCCACCCGGCCGCCCAGCACTCGAAATGACCGGCGAACCGGCTATTGGTTACAAGATAGACCTCATCTACATCCGGAACGGACTCGATCTGGTCCATCAGATAGTCCACGATCGCACGCCCGCCCACCTCGAGGAGCCCCTTCGGGAAATTCAGGGTCAGGGGGTACAGCCGGGTGGCGTAACCCGCCGCGATGACGATCGCTTTCATGATCCTCCCCATTCAGGAATTCGAATACGCAAGGAAAACTTTCCGGCATTACGATTGCGACGGCGACAGGATCAATGTGTAACCGCACTGCGAAAGGCGCTGCGTTTCCCGGGCGAGCAATTGGGCATCCCAAACCGTTTCGTCACCGGCCGGGCGGAAATCTGCTGACATTCAGGCCCTGGTTAATTATATATATGATGGATTGCAGGGGCAAGGAATTATCCGGCAAAACGCCCGTGCCGACGGTATCGTGCATGTGCGAAGTGCTTTATACTGGAGACGTGTGATGACGCCATCCGAAGTGACGGACCGCCTGAAGCCGGCTTGCCCCGCCCTCGACGTCCACGTGCATCCGCTGGACTGCTTCGGTCTTTACGGGATCGCCGACGCCAGGGAGGACGCGCGCCTCATTATCGAGGCCGCCGAACGCGCGGGCGTGGAAAAGATGTGCCTCTTCTCGTTATACACCACCTGCCCGAGAGAGCCGTCGGTTGAAGCGTTCAGGCAGGCAAACGACTACGCCCTCTCAATGCGGGACGTCGCGCCGGACGTCTTCATCCCCTTCTGTTACGTCAATCCAATGTACCCCGCTGAGTCCGTTTCGGAAATCGACCGCTGCATCGAAAGCGAGCGTATGGGCGGGATCAAGCTGTGGGTCGCCCGCCGCGCCACCGATCCGGGCCTGGACCCCATCCTGGAACGCGCGGTACATTTCGGTGTTCCGGTGCTGCAGCACGCGTGGATCAAGACGGACGGCAATCTTGTGGGCGAGTCCTTTCCGGCCGACGTGGCTCACCTGGCGCGGCGCCACCCAGACGCGAACATCATCATGGCTCACATGAATGGCTGCGGGCTCGCCGGTATGGAAGACGTGGCGGACTGTCCGAACATCTACGTCGATACCTCCGGAGGAGACCCGGACAGCGGCATCGTCGAAGCGGCCGCATCGACCATCGGACCCAATCGCATCGTCTACGGTTCCGACGCTCCGATCCGCCATTTCGGCGTGCAACTCGGCAAGACGCTCGGAACCGATCTTCCGGAGGCCGTCAAGAGAGAGATCCTCTGGAACAACACCGCCCGCCTCCTGCCGGCGTGGTCCGGCGTCCGGACCCTCTGACCGATCGCGCCAGGGTCCAAGACGGCGTGCCTGAATCGCGCGAATCGAAATCGATATGCGCCGGGGAGAACTGCATGATTATCGACATCAACGCCTACACCGGACACTGGCCCTCCCATCCCGTCGAAGGGGCCCTTGACTCCGTTCGCGCCTCCCTCAGGGAATACGGCGTGGAACGCATGTGCGTTTCGCCCCTGGACGCTGCGTGGTGCCGCAACCCGCACCGGTTCAACGACAGTCTCTACGCCGCATCGGTCGTGACGGACGACGTCTGGCCCGTACCCGTTCTGGATCCGACCATCGCCACTTGGCGCGACGAACTCCAGCGGGCGGAAGCGCAGCCCCGGGTCCGCCTGGTCAAACTCCTGCCCGCCTATTGCGGCTACGATCTGAGTTCCGCGTCCGACCTGTTCGCGGCCCTCGCGTGCGCCGGGCTCGGCGTCATCGTGCAGACACGGCTCGAAGACCCCCGCAGGCAGCATCCCCTCGCCCAGGTACCCGACGTACCCGCAGCCGAAATCGCGAATGCCGCAGAACGCCACCCGGGTCTTCTCATCATCATCGGCGGGCCGCGCACGGCTGAAATCCGGGGACTTCGAGACAGGATTCTGGGTCTCCCCAACCTCTACGCGGACGTCTCCCAGTCGGACGGGATGGATGCGGTAAAGGTGCTGGTCGACGACGGACTGAGAGACAAACTGCTTTTCGGTTCTCATGCGCCGCTCTTCATCCCCTACTCAGCCCTTTCGCGGGTCGTCACCGACCTCCCCGACGACGATGCCGCCGCGATCCTGGGGGGAAACGCCGAGCGAATCGTCAACTGGTAGCGGGGCGTTACCGTGAAACTGACCACGTTGAGAGAGAAACTCAAGCCACCCTGCGACGTGCTGGACGTGCACGTCCACCCGCTCGGCACCGGCGCGGCATCCGTAGAGACCGACGCCAGGAGGATCCTGGAGGCCGCCGGACGCGCGGGAATCACGAAGATGTGCATCTTTCTGCTGCATCCCGAATCGGGCGCCGGCAGCCCTCTCCATGACCCCGCGATGCGACACTGCCGGGACGGGAACGACTACAATCTGCGGATGCGCGATCGGGCGCCTGAGGCCTTTCTTCCGTTCTGCTACGTCAATCCCGCCTGTCCCGAAGCGTCCGTCGACGAGATAAACCGGTGCATCGTTGAAGAGCGCATGTGCGGAATCAAGCTGTGGGTGGCGCGCCGGGCCACCGATGCCGGGCTGGACCCGATCATGCAGCGCGCCGTTGAACTCGACGTGCCCGTTCTGCAGCACGCGTGGGACAAGACCACGGGCAACCTGCCGGGCGAGTCCTTTCCACAGGACGTGGCCCACCTGGCGCGGAGGCACCCCGGCGCCAAAATCATCATGGCCCACCTCAACGGGTGCGGGCTCCGGGGCATCGAGCACGTCGCGGACTGCCCGAACCTGGTGGCGGACACCGGCGGCGGCGACCCCGAGGCCGGAATCGTCGAAACCGCCGTGGACGCGCTGGGAGGCCGTCGCGTCGTCTTCGGGTCGGACCTGCCGGTCCGTTTCTTCGGCCAATGTCTCGGAAAAATACTGGGCGCCGATCTTTCCGAAGCAACCAGGAAAGACATACTCTGGAATAATGCCGCCCGGCTCCTTCCCGACTGGGCCGGTGTCAAGCCCCTGTGAGTGTCAGCCCGACGGGCGCACCTCCCGTCGACGTCTCGCTGACAACCGATCAAGACTCAAAACCTGGCAGCCCGCTGAAAACGCCCATCCGGGCTGCCACCGGCCGATGCATGCAGAGCGACTCGATCAACGGACCGTTAGACGAAAGGCTCAACGTGCAGCAAAAGAAAATCCTCATCACAGGCGCCGCCGGCAGAATCGGGCGCGTACTGCGAGAGGGATTGAAGGACGACTACCGCCTCAGCCTGCTGTATCACAACACCATCCTGCCGGCCCGGCCCGGCGAAGACATGCATGTTTCAAGCATTACCGACATGAACAGGGTTATTGCGGCGACGAAGGGTGTGGACGCCGTCGTCCACATGGCCGGGAATCCAAACGGGAACGCTTCCTTCGAAGATATCCTGGAGGCGAACATCCGCGGAACATACACCGTCTACGAGGCGGCCCGCCGGTCAGGCGTCCACCGCGTCGTATTCGCCAGCAGCAACCATGTTACCGGATATTACGAAAAAGACGGCATCGGTACCACGACCGAGGTGAACGCGCGGCCGGACAGTTTCTACGGCGCCAGCAAGGCCTACGGAGAAGACCTTGGGCGGTACTACGCGGACGCATTCGGGCTCTCGGTGATCTGTCTGCGGATCGGCTCCTTTCAGCCGGCCGATTCGGTCATCAACCGCACGAGCGACCGGATCCTCGCGTCCTGGCTCAGCCACCGCGATACTGTCCAACTCGTGCGGTGCAGCGTCGAAACCGACGTCCACTTCGGCATCTATTACGGCATTTCGAACAATACCCGCGCGTACTGGGACCTCCGAAACGCGCGCGAGGAACTCGGATACGCTCCTGAAGATGACGCGGAGGCCTACGCCTGAGTAGCAGAACCGAAATGGTAGCCCGGACTGCCGGACCGCCGCGGGATTCAAAAATACCGTTTCGCTTCCCACAGCCCGCCCAGAATGAAATCGGCCTCGTCGTGTCGCTGGCGTCGGGTGAAGAAATTCGGCGCCGCGAACACCGTCATCCCCGCGGCCTTGCCGGCCTTGACGCCCGCCTCGCTATCCTCGATTACCGCACACCGATCCGGTTCGACGTTCAATTTCTCGGCAGCCATCAGAAAGATGTCCGGCGCCGGTTTCAGCCGTTTCACGTCGCTGCCGGACAGCACCACGTCGAACACCTCGGCCAGGTCTTGCACGCCGTCCAATCTGGACAGCAGGCCGCTGTTCAGCGTCTTCATCATCCGGTCCCGCTGCGTGGACGACGCCACCGCCAGCGGATATCCGCGTGACCGGACGTGTGCCATCAGTTCCAGAATCTCCGGCATCAGAGACACCCGATCGGGATTCGAGACCGCTTTCTCGAAACGATCCATCCAGATCTCGCGGAATGCGGCAGGCGTCACGTCCAACCGGTATCGGTCCACGGCGTACGCGCTGTTTTCCTCGACGGGATGGCCCACGCATACCGCATAGTCCGCCCGGCTCATCCCGGCGCCGTAATCTCCCAGCGTCGCGTTGAACGTCTCGCAGTAAACCGCTTCTGAATCCACGATCACGCCGTCCACGTCGAATATCACAGCATCATAGGTTCGATCTGTCACCCGTTAACCTCAGCTCGGATTAGTCAACCGTTGAATCGGCCACAAAAAGCCTGAATGCGGGTAGAGGTAAGACGGTAGAGGGTAGAGAGCCACACGACGCCACACCACCTGGTGAGACGTAAGCCGGGAGAGGTTAGAGATGTCCTGCCTCGTGAGGATTCTTTTCGTGCCGAAGGCAGCGAGGAATTAAATATCGGGCGAGGATATCATCTACCGTCTACCCTCTCACCTCTACCCGCCTTTCTTCTACCGTCTTACGTCTCCCGTCTACCCGGTTTTCTCCCCCTCTCCCGTCTCACCCCGTGGTCGGGCGGCGGGGGGAGAGGTCCCGAACGCGTCCAGTGACCTGGTGCATCCAGGTAATCCGCCTTTATTTACAATCATATATTAGAATAAACGTGCCCGAAGACTTACGAGTCAAGGTTCACCCTTGGCAGAGTCCATCGCGCGCCGCTGACGCGAATCGTCCGCCGGCGCGCCCGCGGGGCGCCGGTAAGCCGCGCGATTATCCTCAAAAAAAAAACGGAGCGTACCCATGAGGATGCCCCGAACGATCGACAATATTGAAGGGTCGGTTGAGGATGTCAAGGATTTTCCTTGTCTCATGTGCAGGTTTTCCATTATTTCAAATGCGTTCTTCCCAATTCCGCCACGCCGACCACCCGGAGCCCGAATTGTCCCCCAGAGACCCCGACATGCTGGAAGGCATCCCTCGCGCGCCCGCCGACCGGATGCCGCTCTGGCGCGAAGACGGCAGGACGCTGCAGATTAACGAGATCTTCTACTCCATAGAAGGCGAAGGCCTGCGCGTCGGCCAGCCCACCACTTTCGTACGCCTCGCGAGATGCAATCTGCGCTGCTTCTTCTGCGACACCGAATTCGAAACGTACACCGAACTTGATATCGGCGAAATTGTGGCCGAAGTCGGCCGCCACACCGCCTCCTGGGTCTGCCTGACCGGCGGAGAACCCCTCGGCCAGAACATCGGACCGCTTTGTCGTGAACTCCGGTCCTCCGACTACCGCATCCATATCGAGACCAACGGCGCGGTCGATCCGGATCCGGACCTTTACGACCTCATCGAACACTGGACCGTGTCTCCCAAGAGAAAGTCCATCGCGAGTGGTCTCAGGGAGATTACGGAGCTCAAATACGTGGTCGGGAAACACTTTGAGGAAGACATGGTAAAAGAGGACCGCGCCCGTTATGTGTACCTCCAACCCGAGTCAAGCAAACCTGAATATATCGCGAAGACCCTCGACGTCCTCAAACGGCACCCCGCTTGGCGGCTGTCCTGCAGGATCCACAAAATGCTTGACCTCCCGTAACGACAGCGCAGGCGCCGAGAAAAAACCGGCATGGAGGTTCACGGGCCGCAGGTCCCGGCAGCCTGTTTCCGTGCGGCAGAATCGCGCTGAATCGCACCGCAGAAACAGGAGTTTTCGCTTGACAACCCTTTCAGGATAATATAAATTCATCTGATAATGTAAGTATATGCCCATCAACCTACTTGCGGAGGAGCGTCAACGGAACGGATCGTTTGTCACCGGGTGTTTTTCTGAATACGACGCGCAAGTAGAAAGGTCGCGCGTTTTTTTATTATACGAAGGCGCAGCCCGACACTCTCGATCGCGCCTGCGTCTGCGATGCGCCGATAGCGCTCCCGGCCAGAAAAAACGCCTGTTTATTGTGATTGACGTCTCCACCGATTCTTCTCGTCAGTTCTGAAACCATCAGATCCGATGCCTCGAAACGGCAACATAACCGTCACCCTGCCGGACGGCTCCCGAAAGGACTTCCGTGAGGGCGTCACCATCCTGCAGGTGGCCGAATCCATCGGTTCGGGCCTTGCGCGTGCCGCTCTGGCCGCAAAAGTCAACGGCCGGGCCGTGGATCTCAGCTGTGGGCTGGACAGCGACGTCGACCTGGAAATCCTCACCTTTTCCAGCGACGCCGGCAAGGAAGTGTACTGGCACAGCACCGCCCATATCATGGCGCAGGCCGTGCAGGACCTGTTTCCGGACGTCAAAGTCACGCTGGGCCCACCCATCGAAAATGGCTTTTATTACGACTTCGATCGGGAAAAACCATTCACGCCGGACGAATTACACAGAATCGAAGTCAGGATGCGGGAACTCATCGCGGAAGCCCAGGCCTTCGAGCGCAAGGAAATCACCCGGGAGGCCGCGATCGATCTGTTCAGGGAACGCGGCGAGACATATAAGCTGGAAATCCTGGAGGAAATCGAACCCGGCGAAACCATCAGCATCTACGAGAATGCCGGCAAGTGGCTGGACCTCTGCCGGGGGCCGCACGTTCCCGACACCGGCCGCATCAAGGCCGTCAAATTGCTGAGTTCTTCGGGCGCATACTGGCGGGGCGACGAAAACAACGTGATGCTCCAGCGCATCTACGGCATCTCCTTTCCGGGAAAGAAAGACCTCAACGCCTATCTCGAGCACCTGGAAGAAGCCAGGAACCGGGACCACCGTACCCTCGGCGTGCAACTCGATCTCTTCTCAATCAACGATACCGCCGGACCCGGTCTGGTTCTCTGGCATCCCAATGGCGCGCGAATCAGGAACCAGATTGAAGACTTCTGGCGCGAAGCGCACTACGGCGGCGGTTATGACCTGGTGGGTTCGCCCCATATCGGCCGCTCCCGTCTCTGGGAAACCAGTGGACATCTGGATTACTTCCGCGAAAACATGTACCCCCCGATGGATATCGACGGCCAGGCCTATTTCGCCAAACCGATGAATTGTCCGTTCCACAGCCTCATCTACAAGTCCCGCAGGCGCAGCTATAGAGAGCTTCCATTTCGATGGGCCGAACTGGGCACGGTCTACCGCTACGAAATGGTCGGTACGCTGCACGGGCTGTTACGGGTGCGCGGATTCACCCAGGACGACGCCCATATCTTCTGTCGACCGGATCAGGTGGAGGACGAAGTGTCCCGGGTGATCGACTTCACGCTGTTCATCCTGAAGTCGTTCGGCTTTGAAGACTTCAACGTCTACATCTCAACCCGGCCCGAAAAGGCGGTTGGAGATCCGGCGGACTGGCAACGAGCCACCGACGCTCTCAAGCGGGCCGTTGACGTACAAAAGCTTCCGTATCGTATCGACGAAGGGGCGGGCGCCTTCTACGGCCCGAAGATCGACGTGACCATCAACGATGCCCTGAACAGGGAATGGCAGTGTACCACGATCCAGTTCGACTTTAACCTTCCGGAACGATTCGACCTCAGCTTTGTGGGTTCAGACGGAAAATTCCACCGTCCGTATATGGTCCATCGCGCCCTTCTGGGCGCCATGGAACGGTTCTTCGGCCTGCTTATCGAACATTACGCGGGAAATTTCCCGCTCTGGCTGGCTCCGTTACAGGCTGTCGTACTTCCGGTATCGGATCCGTTTGCCGGCTATGCCGGCGAGGTTGCCAGCCAGCTGAACAGCGCGGGTCTCCGTGCCGAAGTGGACCCACAGGACGCCAAGCTCGGGTTCAAAATTCGCGAGGCTGAAGTCCGGAAGATTCCCTATATGGTCATTGTGGGCAAGCAGGAAGTCGCCGCACAGTCCATTTCAGTACGCAGGCATGGCGCCGGCGACCTCGGAGGCATGTCCACGATGGACCTTATCGCCCGTATGCAGAAGGAAGTCGAGACAAAAAGCGTCGCGTAAATCCAATCAGGCCCGCAAGCGGCCCGGATCAACTTCGGAGGTGATCGGTATCAACAGAGGTCCAAGAGTTTTCAGAGATCGAAAACAGGAAAGAGCGCCCCGCGTCAACGAACAGATCCGCATTCCCCAGATCCGACTGGTCGACAAAGACGGCGAGCAGGTCGGGATCGTAGAAACCAGAAAGGCGATGGAAATGGCGATGGAGGCCGACCTCGACCTGGTCGAAGTCGCTCCCAACGCCCGACCGCCGGTTTGCCGTATCATGAACTATGGCAAGTACCGGTACGAGCAGAGCAAGAAGCAGAAGAAAGGCAAGAAGACCGCATCGCAACTGAAAGAAATCCGCCTAGGCCCCAGAATCAGCGATCACGATTACGAATTCAAGATACGCCACGCCGAGAACTTCCTGAAGCACCGGCACAAGGTCAGAATCTCCGTGGAATTTCGCGGCCGTCAGAATATGTATCGAATGCAGGGCAGAGAACTGCTGGAGCGGGCGGAGGAAGACCTTCGGGAGGTCGGTGCGGCCGAAATGCCCATCAAGGACGAGGGCCGCAACATCGTCGTCATCATTGCGCCGAAGTAACGTCCGCCGACAGCGGCGCACACGGCATCGGCACGCGGTGCCCGCAGGAAAAACCCGATGCCGCCCGTTATGCCTGTCAGGGTTCCGGTTTCAATACCCGTTGTACGTTGAGAACGAGCTTTACCAAGGAGTTGAACGTGCCAAAAATGAAGACCCACCGAGGAGCCGCGAAGCGGTTCAAACGCCGGAAGTCCGGTGTGATTGGACGCAAGAAGTCAACGGTGACGCATAATCTGACAAGAAAGAGCAGCAAACGCAAGATGCACCTGCGAAAACCCGCCGTGGTGCATAAATCCGACCAGGACCGCGTTCAGCGCCTGCTTCCCAACTGACGGTCCCAACCGATTTCCGGTGGGACCCGCCATCCTGCCGTGGCTTTTGGGGTTCAGGCCCCGCCGGCCCGGAAGCAGACACGGCCCGCACACTGCCGGGCGCTACCAGGAGACCATCGACATGCCAAGAACGACGAACAGCGTCGCTTCGAGACGCAGACGAAAGAAAGTACTGAAGGCCGCACGCGGATATCGTGGAGGGCGAAGCAAGCTTTATCGCACCGCGGACGACGCCGTCAATCGCGCGCTTTCCTATGCATACAGGGACCGTCGTCAGAAAAAGAGAAATTTCCGCTCTTTGTGGATCGTTCGAATCAATGCAGCCGCCAGGCTTAACGGTCTCTCGTACAGCAGTCTGATAAACGGCCTGAAAAAGGCCGACGTTTCCGTCGACAGGAAGGTTCTGGCCAACCTCGCCGTCACGGATCCAACGGCGTTCTCCGCGTTGGCCCAACAGGCCCGCCAACACCTGTAATTCGCCCGCCAGGTCAACGGAAACCATTGCAATAGCGTCCCCTCGAATCAACTCCGATTCCATTCCAGCCGCCCTTGCGTCAGGTATCCCGTCCTTGACTTTACTCCATGGACGTGTTACATTGCGTAGTAAGAAGCTGTTTTAAAATTACCGGTGAGTTCCCGAGCGCGAGCGAAAAAGCGGCGGTCAAGGCGGGAAAATTCGCCCATATTTGTCTATACGGGTGGATTTGACCAACGCCGACCGGCGCTTTTGCAGCCGTGCGAAGACCGCTGGGAATTTTAAGACAGCTTCTAAGGCTACACGGACGTTGTATCGGCGCCTCACTGCACAAACTTTCTGGGAATTGTGTCAGCAAGGAAAGGGTGAGAACATGGAAGCTCAAGATCCGGTAAACGAGCAGCTCGAGTCGAGAGCCAGCGACGACGCACACTTCGAATCAGTCAATGAACCGGAAGAACAGGCGGAGTCGGAAGGTCCGGAAGAGGGGCAACTCAATCTGCAGGATCAGCAGGACAGTTCATTCCAATCCCCCGAGGAGACGGACGAACCTCAGGAATCTGATGTTCCGGAAGACCCGCGGTTTGAAATGGCGGACCGGGCAGACGAAGAGCCGGAAGCCGACGAAGGGGAAGACGACCGGCTGGCGTCGGAAAACTTCGTTTCCGATCAGCTGGATCTGCTTATCGGCGAGATCGACCGCGCCGTCGACATTATCCGGCAGTTACGAGAGGAAATCGCCGGACTCGAGCAGCGAAACGGGGAACTCCGGCAGCAGCTGGAAGACAAGAATCAGGTTATCAACGGATTGCAGTCCGATCGGGAACGTCTCCGGTCCATTTACGACAACAACGCTTCCCTCATTGAGAAC
Source organism: Gemmatimonadota bacterium (assembly GCA_028877215.1). Lineage (GTDB taxonomy): Bacteria > Latescibacterota > UBA2968 > UBA2968 > JAAXHE01. Next base: position 125,923 of record JAPPFJ010000004.1, read on the forward strand.
AAGGAGGAGATCCAACGCAAAATCGAAACCATGATCTCGCGTCTGGATTCAGTGAATACAGCGTAAAACAGCACCGCCGACATCCACTCGGAACCACATCGTTTCACAGCGCCTCCGGATGTCTAGAGGACTCATGTCTGAACAACCGGCAATACGCGTCCAGATCTTCGGCACCGAATACAGCATCCACGCGGAAGGCGACCCGGACCATGCCAGGGCCGTCGCACAATACGTGGACCGGAAAATGCGTGATGTCGCAAACTACATTTCACTTCGTTCGGTTGCCAAAATCGCAGTCGTAGCGGCCGTGAATCTCGCGCACGAACTGCTCAATGAGGAAGAAGCCAGTCGGAAGATGGGAGAGACCCTGACCGAACAGACCTGTAATCTGGCGTCTTTTACAGATCGGATCGCGTAGAGACAACCTCGAACAGAAAGGGCGTGTCTGCAATCGCGGGCACCCCTGCCGGATCAACGATTCCGGTGTTGCCTGCTGCGTTCATCTGTAACCATCCGGAGCGGACACTTCAACCCGGACGGGATGTACGGAACCGGATGAATGCAAGCGGGTTTTTTATGTGTGGTTCCCATAATACGGGGAGACCAGAATGAACCTGCCGATAGACACGACCATGGAAGTCGTGACAGTCATCATGCTGTCGGCCGGGCTGCTTATATTGGGATTTATCCTGGGATGGCTGATCAGCGGCAAGATTGCGCAGAGCAAGATCCATCGCGCCGAACTCTCTGCGGAAAGGATTCTTGAAGACGCCCAGACCGAAGCGGACGCAATGAAGCGCACGGCGGTCTTGGAAGCCAAAGACAGGATACAACAGGAGCAGCTCCAGTTTGAACAGGAACTCGAAGAAAAACGCGATCGGTCCGCACGGGAGGAACTGAAGCTGAGCAGTCTGAGGAGGCAGCTTGACAAACGTGCGGATCTGTTGAACGACAAGGAGAAGGTGGCAACTGAGAAAAACGAGCAGCTCCGGAAGCTGGAAGAGCAACTCGCCGGTCGGGAACGGCAACTCGAACAGAGCCGGCTGATGCAGAACAGGCGCCTGGAACAGATTGCCGGACTCACGAAGGATGAGGCAAAACGCGTTCTGATGGCCAATATGGAAGACGAGGCGGAACGGGATGCGGAATGGCGTCTCAAGGAAATCCGCGACGACGCGCTCGTCCGCGCCAACGACGAGGCTCGGGAGATCATCGCCGGAGCGATCCAGCGATTGGCCGCTGACCACACCATAGAATCCACCGTAGCCGTCGTACGGCTTCCTTCCGACGAGATGAAGGGGCGAATTATCGGCCGGGAGGGGCGAAACATCCGCGCCTTTGAAATGGCAACGGGCGTGGATGTCACGATCGACGACACACCGGAAGCGGTCATCCTGTCGGGGTTCGATCCCATACGCCGCGCCATCGCCCAGATCGCCATGGAGCAACTGATTCTGGACGGGCGCATCCACCCGGGCCGGATCGAGGAAATCGTTCAGAAATCGCGGGAGTCCATTCAGGATGTCATGCACGACGCCGGCGTTCAGGCGGCATTCGACGCCGGCGTACCGGGCCTGCACGATCGCCTCATTGCCTGCCTCGGCCGCCTGAAATACCGGACCAGCTACGGTCAGAACGTGCTGAATCACAGTAAGGAAGTGGCTTTCCTTACCGGCATGATGGCCACGTCGCTTGGCCTCGACGCACAGTTGGCCAAACGCGCGGGATTGCTTCACGACATCGGTAAAGGGCTGGCGCACGAAGCCGAGGGCACGTACGGAGAGAATGGCGCCGACCTGGCTCGCAAATACGGCGAAGATGCAGTCGTGATAAACGCGATCGAAGCCCATCACGGAGATTCAGACCCCATTTCGCCGGTTGCCGTACTTGTGGACGCCGCCGATTCCATATCTAGGTCCCGGCCCGGCGCGCAGCGTGAACAGATCGAGAATTACGTCCGGCGGCTGGAACGTCTGGAGTCCATCGCCAAGATGGTACAGGGCGTGGAATCGGTCTTCGCCATCAAGGCAGGACAGGAAGTCCGTGTGGTCGCCGACTCCGACATGATGAGTGACGCGGACACGGAACGCCTGGCTACGCAGATCGTATCCCGGCTCACCGAAGACGCCACCTGCCCGGGCCCGGTCAAGGTCACCGTCATCAGAGAAACGCGTTCGGTGGATTTCGCGCGCTGATCCGGCCGGCGCGATGACCGCCCGGGCCCGGGTGTTCTGTCCCGTACGTCCGGACTGCCCTCACCGGCATTTCTCGAAGCGATTTGCAATCTTCCGTGCCGCGGTTTGCGCGCTTCCAATCGTTGACTGCTTCTCGCGGGTGTCCATTTGAATATCCTGTTTGTGGGCGATATCTACGGCAGGCCCGGCAGAAAGGCGGCCGCGGACCTGATTCCGCGGCTCAGGGAGAGCCACCGGGTCGACTTTTGCATCGCCAACGGAGAAAACGCTGCCGGCGGTTTCGGCATCACCGAGAACATCGCGAAGAAACTCTTCGCCTACGGGGCGGACGTGATCACCACGGGAAACCACGTCTGGGATCGCAAAGACGACATCCCGTACATTTTCGGCGCCGACCGTGTTCTGCGTCCCGCCAACTTCCCGGAGCGTGTCGGCGGCGCCGGCTGCGGCATCTTCAACGCCTCAAACGGCGTCCCGATCGGCGTCGTCTGCATGCAGGGCCGTGTAAATATGCTGGATCTGGACTGTCCCTTCAGCGTCGGAAGCGATATCGTGGACCGCCTCAGACAACGGACCCCGGTAATCGTCGTCGATTTTCACGCGGAAGCGAGTTCCGAAAAAATCGCGTACGGATGGTTTATGGACGGCCGTGCCAGCGCCGTAATCGGAACGCACACGCATGTACAGACCGCGGATGAGCGCATTCTGCCGGGCGGTACAGCCTACGTATCCGATGCCGGCATGACCGGCCCCCACGACTCCGTGATCGGCGCCCGCAAGGAGGCCGTTATCCAGCGTTTTCTGGATCGGATGCCCGTTCGGTTCGAACCGGCGGAAGACGATATCAAGCTTTGCGGCGTTGTCGTTGAAGTCGAAGATGAATCCGGAAAAGCGACACGCATCGAACGACTGCGCGTCGACTGGCAGGAGCCCTGAACGTGGCGGAACGCCCATACACCGTTACAGAGATTACACAGGCAATTCGAAAGAACCTGGAAGCGGAATTCCCCGTCCTCTGGATTGTCGGTGAAATCTCGCAATACAACCAGGCGGCTTCAGGCCATCGTTATTTCACCCTTATAGATCAGAACTGCCAGCTTCGCTGCGTGATGTGGCGGTCCGCCACGCCGGCCTTCAGGCCCGAGACCGGCGCGAAGGTGCTCGCCCGTGGACGCATTACGGTCTACGAACGCAGCGGTGAGTACCAGTTGAACGTCAGCCAACTCTTTCCGGCGGGCAGCGGGCAGCAGCAGCTCGCCCTGGAGGCGCTGAAACTCAAACTTCGGGAGGAAGGTCTGTTCGATCAGGCGCGGAAGCGCCCGCTGCCGGCGTTCCCGCTTTCAATCGGTGTGGCCACGTCGCGCACGGGTGCGGCGATCCGGGACATCCTGCACGTGCTGGAGAGGCGGTTCCGCGGGGCAAACATCGTTCTCAGGCCCACCCTGGTTCAGGGCGTCGGAGCCCCCGAAGACATCGCGCTTGCCATCGACGAACTGAACGCCTACCGCAAGGTCGACGTGCTGATCGTGGGGCGCGGCGGGGGTTCCGCGGAAGACTTGGCCGCGTTCAATACCGAAATCGTCGTCCGGGCCATCCGCGGCTCCGCAATCCCGGTGATTTCCGCCGTAGGCCATGAAATCGACGTCACGCTTGCAGACCTCGCGGCGGATTGCAGGGCGCCCACGCCATCCGCGGCTGCCGAACTGGCCGTTCGCGACGCCGGCGAGTTGCGTGCCCGGATTCAGAACCTCTCGATGAGGGCCTACGGCGCACTCAATCGCTATCTGAAGGAAAACCAGGACTTGCTAGACAGCTATCTGGGCCGATACGGATTGAGGAAGGTTGAAGACAACATCTTGCAGAGCATTCAGGCGGTAGACGACCTTCAGAAAGGCCTTGAGAACGGCGTGCGGCGCGTATTCGACGGGCGCCTTGCGTCGTACCGCCGGCACACCGGCGAACTGGGGGCGCTGAGCCCGCTCTCGGTCCTGAGTCGCGGGTACAGCCTGACGCACCGGGCGGACAATGATGAACTGGTCACCCGCGCCGCATCCCTTGCCGAAGAAGATCGGGTCCGCGTCCGCCTTTCGGAAGGCGAGATAACCTGCACCGTCGACGGCGTTCTGGCCGGAAACCCGGTAGATCGTTGAAGCCGCGGCACTTCTAAAGTCACCCCATGAGGAGTCAAATGGCCGAAGGTGAACCCACGTTCGAGGATGCGCTCAAACAGCTGGAAACCGCGGTCGAAACCCTGGAATCCGGAAACCTGCCCCTGGCCGACGCGCTCCGTCTCTTTGAAGAGGGGCTGAGAGCGTCGAACCTTTGCCGCACCCGGCTGGAAGAGGCGAAGCAGCGCGTCGAAGTCCTCGCAGCCGAGAGCGATAGCGACTTCAGGCTCACCGATCTGGACACCGGCGAGCAACAGCGGGCCGAGTAACACCCATTGCGAGATCCAGGTATTCAGGCTACATTAGCTTATACACCCTGGGTGAATTATCCACGAAGAACGGTGATTATTGGGTTGTTTTCCTGCACGATCCTGTTAATCCTGTTGGGTCCTGGCACTGATCCTGCAGTCGGTTTTGATCCGGGTCTTGCCTTTAAATCCTGCTTAATCCTGTCTATGAGACGCATTGGCATACTTGCATACGTCGAACGGAAGGGCATCGGTCCCATCATCCAGAATTTCGTGCAACTCGCGCACGATCAGGACATTGAGCTCATTCTGGAGGAACCGTTGAGGAAAGTCTGCGTCTGCAGCGGGGTCACGTTCCGCCCTGCCGCCGAACTCGCCGGGCACTCGGACATTCTCGTTGCAATGGGCGGAGACGGCACCATACTGCGGGCGGCCAAACTGGTCGCATCTTCGCACAAGCCCATTCTGGGCGTCAATCTGGGCCGGCTGGGCTTTCTGGCCGGAGCCGCGCCCGAAGAGTTGCGGGAGAGTCTGGGCCGACTGAAGCGGGGGGAATACCAGCTGGAGGAACGCATGGCCCTCGAAGCGAGAATCGGTAACAATTCGGTTTTCGCGCTCAATGAGTTCGTCATCGAAAAGGCTGTGCTCGCCAGGCTGGTGCAGGTGAAGACCTGGATTTCCGATACGCCGTTCAGTTCCTTTTTCGGGAACGGCATCATCGTATCCACTCCGACCGGGTCCACGAGCTACAGCCTGTCCGCGGGAGGTCCGATCCTCCATCCCGATCTGCGGGCATTCATTGTCACGCCCATCTGTGCGCATTCTCTTTCCCTGCGCCCCGCAGTCATCCCGGGCAACCAGTCGATCACCGTGCAGGTAATCGCCGAACACAGCGATATCATGGTAACCGCCGATGGCCAGATCGTCTCACCCATCCAGCCCGAAGAACCTGTACACATCCGACAGGCCGACCACACCACCCGCCTGATCAACCTCCAGGGGCTTTCCTTCTATCAGTTGCTCAGGCGCAAGCTGGACTGGAGCCTGGACCGGCGGGAGCTGCAGGAGTCCTGACCGTGCTTTGCCGTCTGCTGGTGGTCAACTACGCGTTGATCGACAGGGTTGAAATCGATTTTCGTCCCGGGTTGAACATTATCACGGGTGAGACCGGCGCGGGCAAGTCCATCCTCATCGGCGCCCTTGGCCTGGTTCTCGGGACGCGGGCGAGCCCGGACGTGATTCGAACCAGCGAAAGGCGTTGTCTCGTCGAGGCCGTTTTTCAGCTGCAATCCGATCACCGGTGTCTGTCCCTCCTGGACGCCATGGGCATCGAGGCCGATCAGGGTGAACTTATCGTCCGCAGGGAGGTCGTTGCGAGCGGCCGCAGCCGCTGTTTCGTCAACGGTTTCGCCGTACCCCTCCGAAGCCTGCTCTCCCTGGCGAGGGCCCTGGTTGACCTCCATGGACAACACGATCACCAGTCTCTTCTCTACACCGAACGACATATCGACTTCCTGGATGGTTTCGCCGGCCTGGGAGAACTCCGGGAGTCGGTCGCCGCGGCCCACCGTCGTCTGTCGGACCTCCTGGAAAGGCAGGCAAGCACCGACGCAGAAGCCCAACGGTCACGGGACCGGAGGGAACTTCAGGAATTCCAGGTTGAGGAAATCGCCGCGGCAGACCCGGAACCGGACGAGGACGAGCGTCTCGTTCAGGAACGATCGCTGCTTACCCATGCCGAACGCCTGATCGAAACCGCCATGCATCTCGAAGCCCTGCTCTACCAGGGGGACGACTCCATCGTGGATCGTCTGGGTGCGGCTGAGCAACTCCTGAAAGACGCAGTCCAGATGGACGAATCGCTCGGCACTCAAGCCGACGACTTGACCGGCCAGCGTTACGCGATCGAAGAGCTCGCCCGTTTTTTCGCGGACTACGCGCGCGGCGTCGAGCATAACCCGGAGCGTCTGGCGGAGGTCACCGGTCGGCTGGAACTTCTGACGCATCTGAAGACAAAATACGGGGGCAGCCTTCAGACGGTGCTTGATTACCGGGAGAACGTGGAAGAGGAACTGGCGCAATCGGAGCGTCTGGACCGTTCAATCGCGGAAATCCAGGGCGAAATCGACGCCGCCCGCGCGAGCCTGGCCGACCTCTGCGCGGAGCTCTCAAGAGCCCGTGAAGCCGCCGCCCGCGACCTCTCCCGCGAAACCACCCAGGCACTCGGGAATCTGGGGATTCCGAGGGCCGAGTTCCACGTTGAGCTGATCCGGGAAGAGTCGCCCGAGGGTTGGGTAAGCCTGGACGAGCGACAGTATCGAGCGGGCCCGAAGGGCATTGAGCGGGTTGAATTCCACATCTCCACGAATCCCGGCGAGGCACTCAGGCCGCTGGTCAAGGTGGCTTCCGGCGGCGAAGTGTCCCGGATCATGCTTGCCCTGAAATCCGTGCTCTCCCAGTCCGATCCGGTTCAGGTTCTCATCTTCGACGAGATTGATATCGGCATATCCGGCCGTATCGCGGACGTGGTGGGACGGAAACTCAAGAGCCTGTCGCTCGCGCGCCAGACCATCTGCATTACCCACCTCCCCCAGATCGCCAGGATGGCGGACACCCATCTGGCCGTATACAAGGACGTATCGAACGGGCGAACCGTCACGCGGGTGATCCACCTGGGCGACGAAGACCGCGCCCGTGAACTTGCAAAGCTGCTGGGGGGAGAAAAAATTTCCGCCGTTACCATGGAACACGCCCGCGAACTGCTTAGTCAGAATTGAAGGCCCGCCGGCGGACCCGTCCAGGTCGGGTCGCTGCCGCAGCCCGAAGGAGTGCCCGGTGGAACCGAAGATTCCAGGCGAACTCTACGACATCTACGAGAAAGTCATCGCAAGCGAACGCCTCTCCGCAGAGGACGGCTTGCGCCTTTACAATACGGCGAATCTGAACGCGGTGGGGTACATGGCCAATATCATCCGCGAGCGGCGATGCGGGAACGTGGCCTGGTACGTGCGCAACCAGCACATCAACTACACCAACATATGCAACAAGCTCTGCAGATTCTGCTCCTTCTACGTGCCGCCGAAGGACAGTCGGGGATATGTGCTCTCTCCCGAAGACATTCAGGAACGCGTGAGACAATATCTGCACATTCCCATTACCGAAATCCATATGGTCGCCGGGATCAACCCCAAGCTGCCCTATTCCTACTATATCGATATCGTCCTCGCCGTCAAGGAAATCCGTCCTGAGGTCTATGTGAAAGCCTTTACCGCGATCGAGTGGGTGCAGATCGCCAGAGCCGCCAAAAAACCGCTCAGAGAGGTCATGCTCGAACTCAAGGCGGCGGGCGTTTCGTCGATCCCGGGCGGAGGCGCCGAAGTGTTCAGCGATCGTGTTCAGGCCGAGATGTTCTGGACCAAGGCCGACTCCGACGAATGGATGCGGGTTGCCCGCACCGCGCACGAAGTCGGCCTGCCCACCAACGCCACGATGCTTTACGGCCACATAGAAAATCCTGACGAACGGGTGCAGCATCTTGTCAGCCTGCGGGAACTCCAGGACGAGACCCGCGGTTTTCTGGCCTACATCCCGCTTTCCTTTCACCCCGAACGCACCGAACTGGAAGACCTTCCGGCGCCCACCGGCGAAGCCGACCTGCGCGAAATCGCCGTCGCCCGCCTCATGCTGGACAACTTCCCCCATATCAAGTCGTTCTGGATCATGAACACCATCGAAATCTCACAGGTCGCCCTGTGGTACGGCGCGGACGACATCGACGGCACCATCCAGGAATACGAAATCACAAGGCGCACGTACGAGGAAACCCGCCAGGTACTCACCCGGAAGCAACTGGTGGAACGCATTATCGAAGCCGGTCGGGAGCCGGCGGAACGCGACAATCTCTATAACGAAGTCCGAACGGGGCCGGATGTCGCGGAAAACGGTGAACCCGTCGCCGTTCCCGGCGAGCTGCCCGTGCTTCCGTGAAGCATATCGAAGGCCGCAGGATCACGGCGTAACGACACATTTCGTTTCGCACCGATTCCTTTTTTGTGCGTCTTGCGCCTTTTGTGGCCAAAACAACGGTTGTCATTTATCGAATCGAGGAAAAGCTCATTCTGCCCCGGAGAACGGATCGATGATCGACGAAATCGCCGAAAAGGTCGACGCGGAAGAACGTATCACCGTAGAAGACGCCCGGCGGCTGATGGCGCATCCCAACGTTACCGAACTGGGCATGCTTGCGGACGCCGTACGAAGGCGCAGATGGCCCGACGACGTGGTCACGTACAACATCGGCCGCAACATCAACTACACCAACGTCTGCTGGGTGCGATGCGATTTCTGCGCGTTCTACCGCCCGCCCGGATCCGGCGAGGGATACGTCCTGCCACGGGAACAGATCTTCCGGAAGATCGACGAACTGGTGGCCGCGGGGGGGCAGACTCCCAAGTCCAATGAAATACTCATGCAGGGCGGCCTGAATCCCAAGCTGCGCATCGACTACTACGAAGAACTCTTCTCCAGCATTCGGGAGCGCTATCCGTCGGTCCACCAGCACTGCCTGTCGGCCACCGAAATCATCTATGTCGCGCACATTTCGCGGCTGACGATCCCGGACTGCATTCGACGGCTGCGGGACGCGGGCCTGGACTCCATTCCCGGGGCCGGAGCCGAGATCCTGTCGGACGACGTCCGGAATATCATCGGCTTTCGGAAGGATCGCGTGCACGAATGGCTGGCCGTGCATCGCGCCGCGCATGAACTGGGCATGCACACCACCGCCACCATGATGTACGGCCACGTCGAATCCGTCGACCAGCGGCTCGAACACCTGAAACACATCCGGGACCTCCAGGACGACACCGGCGGTCTGACGGCGTTCATCGCGTGGAATTTCCAGCCGGACGATACCGATCTGGCCGCCGACAACGCCCGCTGGAACGGCAGGGTAGCCACAGGTTACGATTACCTGCGCACCATTGCGGTCTCCCGCCTGTTTCTGGACAACATTCCAAGTTTTCAGGCCTCGTGGGTGACCCAGGGACCCAAGATCGCCCAGGTCGGACTGAAATACGGCGTCAACGACTTCGGCAGCACCATGATGGAGGAAAACGTCGTCTCCGCCGCGGGCACCAGCCACACGAACGAAATGACCCTTCCCACGATGTTACGCCTCATCCGGGGCGCCGGCTACCGGCCGGCGAGACGCAACACCCGGTACGAAATGGTGAACTGAAAGCCGTGCGAATGGCAACCCGCCTCGCCGTGGTCTCGTTCCTGAACACCCGTCCTCTGGTGCATGCACTGGAGACCGGCCGAATCGAACACCACTTCGATCTTGCCTACGACGTGCCGTCCCGCTGCGCGGAACGGCTTCACAGCGGCGAAACCGACGCTGCCCTCATCCCCTCCATCGAAATCGCACGCGGGGACGTTCCATACAGCATCGTGCCCGAAGTCAGTATCTCCTCCCGGGGCCCGGTCCGAAGCGTACTGCTCCTGCACCGCAGAGACCCGGCCGATATCCGGACGCTCGCCCTGGACGTCAACTCCCGGACCTCCGCCGTCCTCAGCCGAATTCTATTGCAGAAAAGATACCGGTGCAGGCCCGATGTCCTCCACATGCCTCCCGACGCCGGACGCATGCTGAATCGCGCAGATGCCGCCGTCATCATCGGAGACGCGGCGCTCGCCGTGGATACGACGTCCTGTCGCGTGATCGACCTGGGTGAAGCCTGGACCGAGCTTACGGGGCTTCCGTTCGTCTACGCCTGCTGGGCGGGTCGGTCCGGCGCGCTGGATCTCGGGCAGATCCGGCAGCTGATTCGGGCAAAGGTGCTGGGTGTCCGTGAGATCCCCGCAATTGCGGCGAATTGCGCTACGTCCCATTCGCGTTCGGCCGAATTCTATGCCGACTTCATGGGCAACAAGATCCGCTACGACTTTGGCGAGGCCGAACTGGAAGGTCTGAACCTTTTTTTCAGATACGCACACGAAACGGGCAGCATCGGAAAAATCCCAATAATACGTTTCTACGCGCAATCCTGACACATCCGACCTAAGAAGCTGTTTTAAAATTCCTGGCGAGTCCCGAGCGCGCGCGAAAATGTGTCGGTCAAGGCGGGTAAATTCGGCTATGAGAGGCGAGCAAGCGCAGCCTCGATCTCGTAGAACGGGTGGATTTGACCAACGCAGACCGACGCTTTTGCAGCCGCGCGAAGACCGCAGGGGGGTTTTATGACAGCTTCTAAAGTCGGAGGGAGGGACTTACCCATGCCCAGGACCGGTCGCGCCTCGGTTATCGTCGGTGAACGCTTTGAAATACGTGAGTACCCCGTCCCCGAACCGACGCCCGGTACGGTCCTGTTGAGACAGGAGCTGGCCGGTATCTGCGGCACCGACCTGCACAACTGGGAATACCAGAGGCTGGAAGACGAGGTCATTCTGGGACATGAAAACGTGGGAATCGTCGACACGCTTGGCGACGGCGTGACCCATGACCACCTGGGACGCCCCGTCAGAACCGGTGACCGGATCGCCCTGGTGCCCGGAACGTCTCAGGGCGCGTACGGATTCATCCCCGCCGGAGAACAGCCCTATCTTCGGGGCGGCTTTGGGGAATACATCTATCTCTGGAATCCGGAGACCGTTTTCTTCAAGACCGATCTGCCGGCCGAGGTCGCCGTCCTGCTGGAACCCTTCACAATCGGCGTGCACGGCGTGATGCGGGCGGGTATTCAATTTGGAGACACCGTCGTCGTTCAGGGTTCGGGCGCCATCGGCCTCGTCACCCTCATCTGCGCGAAAGTCAGCGGCGCCGGCAGGTTGATCATGGTCGGGGGACCGCCCGGACGACTGGACCTCGCCCGCGAAATCGGCGCGGACGTCACCGTCGACATCGCCGAAGTCCCGGACCCGGAAGAACGAAAACGAGTGGTTAGAGACAGCACGCCTCGAGGGGCCGGCGCCGACGTTGTGTTCGAGTGCGCCGGATTTCTGCAGGCCCTGCCCGAGGGTCTGGACTACCTACGCCAGGACGGTACCTACGTAGAAATGGGCCACTTCGTCGACGTCGGTTCATTCGAATGCAACCCGAACCGGATGTTCATGCGAAAGAACCTGCGCTTCGAAGCCGTCTGGGCGAGTTCCGCCGATCATTTCGTGCGTGGCCTTCCCATCCTTGAAAAAAACGAATTCCCCTTTGCCGATATGGTCAGCCACATCATCCCGCTGGATCGCGTGCCAGAAGGCTTCAACTCCCTGGCGGGCAGCTACCGTCTGGACGGCAGGGACGCCATAAAAATCGCGGTATCCGGAAGTTTGTAGGCTGGATACAGCGCCTCATCCCGTTCCGGCACATCCGACGGCGGACACCATGACGCTGCGCGCGCTCTTCCTTGGCCTGGCCATGGCCGTCTGGGTCAACATCTGGCCCACCTACTCCAGCCTCATCGCGCATTCCTCGCGCGCCGACTACGCGCATTTGTCGGTAGGCCTGCTGATTCCCTTCATCTGCCTGCTCGGACTCAACCTCCCCCTGTATCGACGCGGCCGCGGGCTTTCGGCCTCGGAATTGCTGGCCATCTGCTGTATCGGAATGGTTGCCGCGACGATGCAGGGAGAGTGGCTTTCGGGATATCTGCTCGGCGTGGTCACGGCGCCCACCTACTTCGCCACGCCGGAAAACCAATGGGCAGACCACCTGATTGCCAGAATCCCGTCGTGGACCATCGTCGCGGAACCGGCGGCCACCACCGGCTTCTACGAGAGTCTGTTCAAGGGCCAGGAATTTCCCTGGAGCGCCTGGGCGGCGCCGGTTTTCTGGTGGGCCGGATTCCTCGGATCGTTGCTCACCGTCAGCTTCTGCCTGGTCATAATCCTGCGGAAACAGTGGATGGACAACGAACGCCTCACGTTTCCGATCGCCACCGCCGTGCTGGAACTTACGGGGGTTTCCGGTTCCGAGCGCAGCCTGTCCACCCTGGTCCGGTCGCGTCTGTTCCGGTTCGGTTTCTGGCTGATCGTCGCCATCTTCTGCTGGAACATCGCGACCTGGTTCGTCAGAGCCATTCCCGTCCTGGACGTGCCCATGACCGTCCTCAGCCGAAAGATCATCCGGATCGGTCAGGGGTTTCCCTACTTTGCATTCTCCATTCATCCCATGACGATCGCGTTCGCGTATTTCACCGAATCCAGCGTCCTGCTCAGCATCTGGCTCTTCCACCTGCTGGCCATCCTGCAGGTCGGCATCTTCAATCGCCTGGGTTTCAGCATCGGCAGTTCGGATATGTGGTGTTCCTTCGACCCCGCCATCGGCTGGCAGAGCTTCGGCGGCCTCACCGTCTTCGCCGGATGGGGGGTCTGGGTCGCACGGAGCCACCTGGCCGCCGTATTCAGGAAAGCGTTCTCGAGTACAGCGGATGCGAACCGCGATGAAAAGGTCGGCCATATCGACGACTCAAACGAACTCATCTCCTACCGTGCGGCGGTATACCTTCTGCTGGCAGGCTGCGCCTACCTGCTCGTGTGGCTCTTCCGTGCGGGGATGGCCGCCGGCCCCCTGCTCGCCTTCTGGTTCGCCACCCTCGTACTCTACCTGGGCCTGGCTCGCATCATCGTGGAAAGCGGCCTCGTGTACCTGAGGGGGCCCATTACGGCTCAGGCGTTCACGTGGCACCTGTTCGGCATAACAGGGATGGGCGCGCACAGCGCGGTTGCTCTGGGCCTGACCTACACCTTTTTCTGCGACGCGAAGACCTGGGCGATCACCGCCCTTGCCCACATCCCGAGGCTCGGCATGGCCATGCGGCCGGAACGGCGGCGCCTGCTGGCGCCCGGGGTCCTCCTTGGCGCCCTGGGCGGCGCCCTTTCCGTCATCGCTTTCATCCTTTACCACGGCTATTACGGTGTGGGCAGCTACAACTTCGGCGTGGTCAGCTTCAACGGTTCCGGCGACGGCGCGGTGGGCATCTGGCGATATACGGCCGCCCGCATCCAGGAAGGAACCGCCGGAACGAGCTGGGACCGCCTCGGGTTCTTCGCCATCGGCGCAGCGTTCACCGGCCTTCTCGTCTTCCTGAGATACCGCTTTCCGGGATTCCCGGTCCACCCCATCGGATTCACCATTTCCGCCTCCAACGTGCTCAGAAGCAGCGTCACCTCCATATTCATCACATGGCTCACCAAGGCCCTGATCATGAAATTCGGCGGCCTCAACAGCTATAGACGCATGGCGCCCCTGTTTCTGGGGATGTTCATGGGATACCTTGCCGGCGTAGGGCTGGGGGTCATCGCGGATGTCGTCTGGTTCAACGGAGACGGGCACAAACTGAACGACTGGTAGGCGCCGCCACAATTCCGGTGCGCCGCCAGCAAATCGTATTTATCTTCTGGCCTCAGAAGCGGTGAAGCAATGCAACCGGTATTGTGAATCCCGGAAGGCGAAACCCATGACTTTCGACGTCCTCATCCGCAACGGCCTCGTGGTTGACGGGACCGGCCACCGGGAACCTTTCTCCGCGGACGTCGGCGTCCAGGGCGACCGTATCTCCGCCGTGGGCGACCTGGCGAACGCCCGTGCCGAACGGGAGATCGATGCCCGGGGCCACGCGGTCTGCCCCGGCTTCATCGACGTCCACGTGCATTGCGAACCCGCCCTGCTGACCGGAAGCCACCGTTTTGCGGGCGTCGTGCAGGGCATCACCACGCAGCTTCTCGCGCCGGACGGATTTGGATGGGCCCCGCTGCCTCCGGACCTGCGCGCCCAGATGTGGGAATACACCCGCTTCATCGCCGGCACGGCGGATATCGACCTGACCTGGGATACCATCGAAGACTACCTGAACCTCTTTCCCGGCAACAGTCCGTGCAACGTCTACCCGCAGGTGCCCCACTGCGCGGTGCGCCTCAACGTTTGCGGCTGGGCGCCCGGACCGGCTTCCGATTCGCAGATCGACGCGATGGCGGACCTGGTGCGGCAGTGGATGGAAGCCGGCGCGGGCTGCCTCTGTCTGGGCCTGGACTACCAGCCGAGCGCGAATTCGGACCTGCGCGAGCTTGTCGCACTCTGCAAAGTGGCGGCGTCCTACGGGGGAATCTACGCGGCCCACATCCGAAACCACCTTCTCGGCAGGGCGGAGGCATGGAAGGAAACCTTCGAGATCTTCCGACAGTCCGGCATCCCGGTCCATCACTCCCACGAACGGGCCGACCGGGAGGGCGCCGAGCTTCTCGATCTCGCCGACCGCGAGGGCATCGACCTCAGCTTCGAGTCCTACCTCTATCCCGCCGGGATGTCTCACATGACGATCATGCTCCCCATCCCGGACCAGATCGGCGCCCCTGCGGACGTTCTGGATCACCTGGCGGACCCCGCGGTGAAGAAACGGATCCTGCCCGATCTCCGCGGCTGGCTGGGCGCGTGCAACCAGGTGGTCGGCCACACCCGCTCAGGGCGCTACATCGGCGCCACCCTGTCGGACCTGGCCGCCGGCGCCGGCGTTGCTCCGGAGGACTTCGCATACGATCTCATCCTGGAGGAGGACGGCCAGTCCACCTACATCTTCCCCTGGCAGGATGCGCCCGAGACCATCGAAGACACGATCAGGAACACTGTCAACCATCCGCGAATGATGATCGCGAGCGACGGCGTCTACAACGTGCGCCATCCCCACCCCCGGGGTTTCGGGTGCTTCGCGCGCGTACCGGGCGTATTCGTCCGCGAGAAGGGCCTGGTTTCTCTCGCGGAAGCCATCCACAAGATGAGCGGATTCCCCGCCCGTCGATTCGGCCTCGCCGACCGCGGAGAGATCGCCGACGGGAAGGCCGCCGACATCGTGATCTTCGATCCCCGGACCGTTAACGCGACCGCCACGTTCGAGAACCCCACCGGGAGTCCCGTGGGAATCCCGTGGGTGCTGGTCAATGGAGAGCCGGCGGTGGAAGGTGGCGTCCCCACCGGCGCGCTCCCGGGCCGGGTGTTGCGCCGCAACGCCTCGCCGGCGGGCTGACCGGCACCCGTACGCCGAAGGCGGGTTTCGCGCACGTCCGGAAGGACTCCATTCGAAAGGACGTCCCGTTATGCTGATTCTCGCCGTGGCACTCGTCCTGATCGTTCTCGTACTCCTGCCGGAACCCGCGGAGGCAAAACCCGTCTTTCCGCCGGACCTGGACGAATCCGACGTGGTGCGCCTGCGCCGGAACCTCGAACCGGTTCTCACACTGTCTGAAAGCGAAATTCTGCGCATCATTCCAGACCGGGCGGGCATCTTCTTCGTGGACTGCCCCAACTGCGACGGAGGCGCTCAGGAGGGTCAGATTGACTGGACCATCGAGGACCCGGACCGTGTTTTCTGCAAATACTGCGGCCTCAAGTTCCCCAATGCAAAATTCCCGGATACGGAAACCCTGAGCGTGGTCAATCCCGCGGGTGAGACCCAGGAATATCCGTACTGGGAGGACGAAACCGGGTACAGGCATTTCTTTCAGGCCAAGGGGTGGTACCGGGCGCGGGCCTACTTCGCCGGCGCCGCCCACGACCTGGCGGCGGTCTACTTTGCAACGGGAGACGCGTCCTTCGCCCGCCGCGCGGCGCTCATTCTGAACCGGTTCGCAGAAGTCTATCCCGGGTACTGCGTCCACCACGACCTGCCCTTCCGGCAGAAGATCATCTTTCCCGGAAGCCAGGGGTTTCCGTATCCGGTCCAGGACTACCGCGCCTCCAAGTGGGACTGGTGGGCATACATGGACATTCCCGAGAATCTCATCTACACGTACGACCTCATCCGGGACAGCGGAGAACTCGACAGTACGATGGTCCGGCGCATCGAAGACGGGTTCTTCCACGCCAGCGTGGCCTTCATCCGGGGCTTTCCGCCCGCGTTGGGCAATATGGACCCCACGCTGCTGCGCGGCATGGTCGCGGCCGGAAGGGTCCTGGAGGAACCGGACTATATTCACGACGCGGTCGACCGGATCGAAAAACTCATCACCGCCAACTTCTTCGTGGACGGCGTGTGGCGCGAAGGCGCGGTCTCGTATCACAACCAGACCATCGGCGGACTGCGTCAGGTGATGGAAAGACTAAACGGTTACAGCGATCCCGACGGATACGTCCACCCCGCCGACGGCGAACGCTACGACAACCTGGACCTGAACGCCCGTTTTCCCATCTTGACAAAAGCCGCGGGCATCCCCGAACTTCTCAGCTATCCGAACGGCCGCGTGGTGCCCACCCACGACACGTGGGCAAAAGGACGGCAAGACCCCCCTGAAACATCCGGCCCCCTGCTCCTGCCCGGCATGGGTCATGCCCGCCTCGATATGGGAAAGGGCGACGACCAGACCCAGACGTACCTCCACTTCTCGGGCGGATACGGCCACCAGCACGCGGATCTGCTGAGCCTCACCCTCTACGCGCGCGGTCAGGAGCGCCTGAGCGATATCGGATATACCCACACGCGCCACCGGTGCTGGACCATCTCCACGCTGTCGCACAACACGGTTGCAGTGGACGGCGAAGACCAGACATACGGTTCCGAAAAGGCGCCGTCGGACGGCAACCTCCTTCTGTTCGCGCCGCACAGCGACACGTTTCAGGCCATCGAAGCCTCGGGCGACCGCGCCTATCCGGGTGTGACTTCGAGCTACCGCCGGCTGCTGATCCAGGTCGGCCTCTCGTCCGACCAGACCTACGTGGTCGATCTGTTCAGGGTCGCCGGCGGTCATCGCCACGAATACATCCTCGCCGGCGACGCCGACCACGACGGCGCGGTCGAAATCGACCTGCCCGCAGCCCCCCACGGGAACACGCTTCTTCCTGCGGGCGTGACCGCCACCCTGCCCACGGGCGAGAGCGTCAGGGGCGACGCCGGGGGCCACAACCTGGGATACGCGTTTATCCGCGACGTGCGCCGCGCCGACGTGACCCGTCCGTGGGCCGCGACGTTTTCCAGCATGGCCGAGCCCGCCGGGTCCGTCCGGATTCACAGCCTGACCCGCCCCGATGGAGAACTCTTCACCGCACAGGCGCCCTCCATCCGAAATGCCGATGAGGATGACGTCCGGCTGGACGAGATTACCATGCCGATGCTGGTCCATCGCCGCGAAGGCAAGGACCTTTCCACCCTCTTCAGCACCATCCTGGAACCCTTCGGCGACCGTCCGGCCATTACCGGCGCGGAACGCCTCGACTTGGACGGCGCCGCGGAAACGGATATCGCGCTCAGGATCGTCTCCGGCGAGGTTACCGACTACATCCTGTCCTCAACGGACGAAAACCGGTTGCTCACAACCGGAAACCTCAGCTTCAGCGGACGCGTCGGCTTCATCCGGGAGCGAAACGGCGAGGTGGAAGAGATGGTCCTGATCGGGGGCACGCTGCTCGAAAAGGGCAAGCGCAAGCTCGGCGGCAGGGGCACGCGCAACGGCGCTGTCCTGAGGACCACGCGAAAGGCCGCGGGAGACGACGTGGACGGGCTCCTCATCGATACCGGTCTTCCGACCGGCGTGGACCTCGCCGGCCTCACCGCCGTTGTCACCGACGGCGACGGATTCACGTACGGCCATAATATCACGAGACTGCACCACCCTGGCGACGGCGGCACGCTGCTGGAACTGGAGGATGACCCGGGGTATGAAATCACGGCGGACGGGGGTCGGCACCTGTTCTTCCCCGGGCGGTCGTGGACGGGACCCACGCGGGTCGAAATCCCCACCGTGGCCAGCCTGCGCGTCAACACGTCCGGCGTAAACGCCACGAGAACCGGGGACTGGATCAATCTGGTCCGCCACGCGCCGTTCACGCCGCGCGACACGTCCGAGGACGTGGTGTTTCAGGACAAACTCTGGATCAGCAATGCCTATTACCACGACAGCATCCTTACGCGGGACCTCTGGAACTCATCCGACGGCATCAGCTGGCATCTGGTCAGTGACGCCACGCCGTACGACGGCTACAGCGAATTGGCGGCCTACAAGGACCGCGTCTGGGCGGTGAAGGGAAGCGTCTGGAACTCCGCGGACGGCGTCGAGTGGACCCGGGTGCTGGAAGAAACCCCCTTTGGCCCTCGCGGTTACGGCGAACTTCTGGTTTACCGGGACCGGATGTGGCAGCTCGGCAGCGGCAGCGACGTCTGGAACTCCGCGGACGGCGTCGCGTGGACACGCGTCACAACCGACGCGCCGTACGGAGAACGGTCCGCGGCCGCCGTGGCTGCGTACGACGGCCGGCTGTGGGTCATGGGCGGTCGCTTCGAGCGGCCCAACGATCCGCCCGAAAAAGGCTACCCACACTACACAACGCTGAACGACGTCTGGTGCTCAGAGGACGGCGTCCACTGGACCCGCATACTCGAAAACGCTCCATGGTCGCCCCGGATGTGGTTCGTTCCGAAAGTCTATGCGGGCAGACTCTGGATCATCGGCGGGTACGACAATGCCAACTACGTCAACCTCGGGGACGTCTGGTACACCGAAGACGGCCGGGACTGGCGCGAGTTCAAACCCGATACCCGCTTTTCGCCGCGTCACGAATCCACGTGCTACGTATTCCGGGGCAGCCTCTGGGTTGTCGCCGGCAATACCTGGCCTGTGGTGAACGACGTCTGGCGGTTGACCCTGCCCTGAGCCGCGACAAGGGGCCGCATTCGGACAGTTAACCTCAATTCGAAAAAGTCAAATTGACCACAAAAAGGCTGAATGCGGGTAGAGGGAAGAGGGAAGACGGTAGAAGAAACCCTTGCCCGATACTTTATTCCTTCTTGCCTCCGGCAGGCGAAGAGACTCCACAAGGCAGAAAATCTCTCCCGTCTACCGTCTCCCGTCTACCCGTTTCTGAGGGGCCGGGGGAGAGGTCCCGTTCACGACCAGCGACCAGGTGTATCCTGGCAATCCGCAGTTTAATCGCCTTTATCAATTCGCATACATTCGATATAACGTCCACGAAAACATACGAATCCTAAAAAAAGGATACGACACACCCGCTATGTCCCGTGTCAAACTCGGGATTCCCGAGACCTTCATATACGCCACCGATATCCGCCTCCGCGTTGCCGACATCAACTACGGCGGACATATGGACAACAATGCCGTGCTCTCGCTCATCCACGAGGCCCGGGTGCGATTTCTCGAAAGCCACGGCTACAGCGAACTGGACGTGGACGGGGTGGGTGTCATCATGGTTGACGCCGTCATCCAGTACAAGTCCGAAGCCTTCTACGGCCAGACGCTGACTTTCGAAGTCGCGGTTGACGGAATGAGCCGCATCGGATGCGACATCTTCTACCGCATTACCGACAGGGACTCGGGCCGCGAAGTCGCCCATGCCAAGACCGGAATCGCCTTTCTCGACTACGACACACGAAAGCCGAAGCGGATGCCCGAAGGGTTCCGGAGCCTGTTCGCGGCCGAGGAATCTTGACAACCCCGGGGCGATTCTATATATTTCATCTTCGGTCTGCGGGTTCCGGCCCCGGGCCCCGGGCTCATGTGCCGAAGTGGTGGAACTGGTAGACGCGCTGCGTTCAGGGCGCAGTGAGCCTTGTGCTCGTGGGGGTTCGAATCCCCCCTTCGGCACCAGAAAAACAACGGGTTACGCCAGATTGGCGTAACCCGTTTCTGTGTTTCGATCTCCGACTTCCGTCCGACAACGTTCAGGATTATCCCTGTGCGATATCGATGTTGACTTCGAACGCGCTCACGGGTACCGATACGCTCCAGTTCTCCAGGACTTCGGGATGGACTTCGCCGATGATGCCGTAGCTTTCGCCATCCACCCGGATTTCCCCGGCCCGCCCCGGAAGGAAAGTGGGACGGTCCGAAGGCGTGAGGTGATAATCGAACCCGAGGTAGTAGGCAATGGCTTCGAGCCGGCTCTGAATTCCCGAGAGATTGGCCTCGGCGTGCGCCTCCAGCGCCGCGAGGCGGATTTCGGTGCGGGTGCCGTACAGGTCGTCCGGCGCAATGACGGAGACCTCGCCCACCTCGAAGACGTGATGGGGATATAGGGCCTTTCGGCTCGCCCCCTCCACGCGCAGCAGCCCGGGCAGCAGGGCGTTCCGTAATGCGCTGTAGTTCTCGGACATGGGGTTGGAAATTTCTACAACCGAGGCGTCGGCATCGCGCATGCGCCCTGTCAGGTCGGCGCGCGACGCAAGAATGGGCAGGAAGAGTTCCTGGAACCCGCAGCCAACCATCAGGCCGCGGATGCGGTCGGCGAGATCTTCATCGGGCGCGGACTTGCCCACGGTGAAGTCGCGCGGCAGTTCGGGTTCGAAGTTGTCGAAGCCCACCGCCACGATAACGTCCTCGATGAGGTCCACGGGATGCAGGATATCGTCCCGGTACGGCGCCGGCCGTGCCCGGACGCGGGATTGACAGAGCGAGACGTCACGGTACCCCATGGCGGCGAGGGCGGCTTCGACCTCTCCGTTGTCGATGACGCCGCCGATGACGCGCCGGAGTTCGTCCAGGTCGACTTCCACCGGTTCCGTCATATCCAGAGGGCACTGGATCTCTCGCCCGCGCGGCGTATCGTACGGGTAGACGGTGTTCACGGGCAGGATACGCCCGCCGCGGTCCGCCATGTTCGCGGCCATAATGGAGACGGAGAGCAGCACGGCGTCGAGCTCGGTGCCGGTGGCCTCGCAGAAGAGAAACGTGTCACCGACCTCCACGGCGCCCGGGTTCCGGCTGTTGATCACCGGAGGCATGGAGAGGACTTCGTCCCGGCTGTCTGTGATGAGGGGAAATCTGTCGAAGCCTTCGAGCAGGTGCGCGTAAGTCTGGCCGGTCGGGTGTTCGCTCAGGATATCCCGAAGCGTCAGCTCGTTCTCCATGCCCAGCGGGACAAAGCGGGCGGCATCCGGGTCGGCGGCGGCGAAGTTGACGGGAAACACGACGTCGGAAGCGTCGTAAATGCCAATGGCCACGGCGCTTCGACCGCGACCGTATCCCTCTGCCAGTTTTTCCTGGGCCTCGATGAGTTGCTCGAGAGCCGCGGCGTCCACCGAAATTCCTCTGCACGCGAAGGCGGCGATGTAGGGGCGGATGCCCTTCAGCGAAGCGTCGACGCGCAGTTCGAGCTCCGTTGCGGATTCCTCGAAAAAGGGATAGGATTCGTGGCGGCCGTTCCGATGGCCCCTGAGCAACCTGGCGACTCCCTCGGACGACCAGAGGTCCGGACGGTTGGTATCCTTCAGCTGGATCCTCAACAGAGACTCGTCCTCGACTTTGACTTCGGCTTTGACGGTCTCCAGGGCGCGTTCGAGCTCGCGCAGGTCGTACTTCCGGCCCGCGAGTCGCTCGAGGTCGTGTCTGATGACGGTTATTGTGGGCATGCATGCTCCTTTATCCGAACGCGCCGGGGTCGGGCCGCGTGAGCGGTCACCTGCCCGCCGGTCCGTTCTCTCTCTCGTTCCGGACCAGGTCCAGATCGGTGCTGAAGAGGTCGCGGATATCGTCGATCCCCAGGGCCACCATCGCCATGCGGTCGATGCCCAGACCCCAGGCGATGACGGGAACGTCGACGCCCAGGGGTCGCGTGAGCTCGGGCCGGAAGAGGCCGGCGCCGCCGAATTCGATCCAGCCCAGCGAGGGGTGCCTGGCCTGAAGTTCGACCGACGGTTCCGTGAACGGGAAATAGTCCGGCACAAAGCGGCATTCCTCCGACTGCGCGATTTCCAGCGCGAAGAGCTTGAGCAGGCCGAGCAGACTCCGGAAGTTGATGCGCTCACCCAGTACGATGCCCTCCACCTGGAAAAAGTCCGCCGCGTGAGTCGCATCGACGTCGTCGTACCGGAAGCAACGCGCAACGGCGAAGTATTTCCCCGGGATATCCGGTCTGGAGGCAAGCGTGCGGGCCGACAACGCGGTACCCTGGCTGCGCAGGATGAGACGGCGCGCGCGCGCCGGGCTGAACTCGTACCGCCAGCCGCGGGAGCCCGTGTCGCCGCCATTGGCGTGGGCTTCGGCCACCTTCGAAAAGAAGGGTTCTTCAGCCGCTTTCGAACGGACGGGTTCCTTGACGTAGTAGGCGTCATGGATATCGCGCGCCGCGTGGAACTGCGGCATGAACAGGGCATCCATATTCCAGAATTCGGTCTCCACCAGCGGCCCCTTCATTTCTTCGAATCCCAGGGAGAGCAGTTTGCGCCTGACGCCGTCAAGATAGGCGCGGTAGGGGTGCAGACGTCCGATGAGAATGCGCGGGGGCTTAATGCTGATATCGTAACGGCGGAACGACACGTTCTTCCAGTCCCCGGACTGGATCATCTCCGGTGTCAGAAGGGAGACCTCTTCACCCGTCAGATTGGATTCCAGAATACCGGCCAGCGTCCGGACGCCCGACGGCGCGAGTCGGTACCTGCGCTCAAGGCGTTCGTCCACGCGGACGGCTGCCCTGCCCTTGCCGCGTTTGCTCGTCCGCACCCGGATGTATGACTGGATCTCGTCCGCAAAGTCGTCGAGATTCAACACGGCCCCGTCGCCGGCCTCCAGAAAGCGTCCGAAGAGCCCGGGCACCAGTCTCTTCGCGTAGAACGCGGCCCTGTCCGCATTGGCAATGCGAATGGCCGCGCCCTCCTGCCGGATCGTACCCTCCGCCTTCAGCCCGCCGAAGGCGCTGCCCCATTCGCCCTTGTCGAAGCGCGTGTCATCCTGCAGTTCCCTGAGCGTCGGTGCGGGCTCTTTTCCGGCCCGAACCAGAAGCGCGGCTTCCGGCGTGGCGCCGATGCGGGCCTGCGCGGCGCCCGACTCGGTGAGGCTGACCGTTGAGACCGTGGCTTCAGAAACCACCACGATGAGCCGCTTGGAACGCAGCCATTCCAGCGCGCGCCGGACCTGGCCGGGACCGATGCCCGCGGCCTGCGGAAGGTCGGCGTCTGTCACCTCGTGGTCCTCACGGGGCTCGAAGGCGCGCAGCGTCTTGATCTCGAGCGCGTGAAGGGACGACAGGTCGATGGGTTGACTCACGGTATTGCTCCCTGGAATCAAGGCTTGAGATTGCCGAGACATCCGGCGGCAATGTGTTCGGACCGCAATTGATACGAAAAAAATCCTTTCATCCCCATAGGGACGAAAGGACGTGGTGTCTTCCGCGGTACCACCCTATTTGCGCCTTGCAAGCGCCGCTTTTCAGGCGGCCACAACCGCCCCTCTTCATTGTCGGCGAGAGTCACCGGCTTCACCTAGTAACCATTGCCGCGAACGTCCCTGAAGCCAGGGGCTGAATCCGGCAATCGCATTCAGCGTTGCAGCTCGAGAGGGAACTTCGGCCGTTCATGCCGCGAGGGCGCTTTCAGTCCGGGGCACCCCCTCCCTTTCCGGTTGGGGACGGCTTACTTTCCTCCGTCATCGCTTTGAGAGAAAAAATAGGTTGTTGTACGGTTTAAGTCAAGGAGAAAGCGAGGGATTTAGCGGAATGGCTATCATCATGTGGGTAGACGGAAGAGGTAAGAGGGTAGAGAACGTCTGCCGTGTAATGTTTCAATTCACGCCGCAGGCAGGCAGATGGAACCTATCGGGCAGGAACGTCATCTACCGGCTCACGTCTCCCTTCTTTCCGCTCTTTGGACTTCATCTCCCGGCTCCCGTCTCACCTCTCACCGCTCCTAGGATTTCATCTAACGTCTCGCGACTTGCGTCTAACCTTTTATAATAATTGACTTACTCTCTACGTGGCATCGTCCTGCATCCGAACGTGGGTAGACGTACGAGGGTAGAAGAAAAGGCTTAAGAGCGGGTAGACGGGAGAAGGGATCTTTGCCGATCTGTTCCTCCTATGCGTCTCCGGCAATAATTGAGACCTGACGAGGCGGGTCATCTCTAACCTCTTACGTCTTACGTCTCACCGATTCTCTGGGTTTTGTGGATGGGTCCCCACCCGATTCGAATTGAATATTTGCTTTCCATGCCGCCGGATGTGTATCTTTTACCATTACCGATTTTGATGAACCTGTTCTTCTATTCTGATTCCTGCGGGAGCTTCAGGTGGCAGACCGACAAGCGCTTCTCCCACGCCTTTCCATAACCAGGCCGGTAACGGTGGCCATGTGCCTGGTGGCGCTGCTGGTGATCGGCTGCGTATCCTATATGAAGATACGCCTGCAGGCCTTTCCTTCCGGATGGGACTGGAAGCGGCTGTGGGTATGGGTGGACAGCCGGGATACGTCTCCCAAGGAGAACGACCAGGAAATCTGCCAGCTGTTCGAGTCGTATCTGGGCACGGTGAAGAACCTCCGCGAAATGCGCACGTGGGCCGGCAAGAACTGGGCGAATGCCAGTCTGAGATTTCGCCCCGAGACCGACATGTCTCTGGCCTATAACCAGGTCATGGACCGGCTGGACCGGCTGAAACTGGAACTGCCACAGGAAAAGCGCGAAAGGACGGGGGTTTGGAAGTATAACGAGGAGACCGACCAGGAGATCATTTGGATGGGGGTGGCCCCGCCGGAGGGACTGGACGATATCCAGTCGTTCATTGAAGACAGGGTTCAACGACGTCTGGAACGGATCGACGGGGTGGCGAAGATCTCTTTCTGGGGGAGATTCAGGAAGGAGATCACGGTCGTTGTGCTACAGGAGCGCATGCGTTCGCTCGGCGTCCGGCCCGCCGACGTGGTACAGGCGTTGCAGGGAGAGAATTTCGCGCTGGCGGGCGGTTATGTACACGAGGACGGTAAGAAATACTTCATCCGCTCCCTGGCGCGGTTCAAGGACATGGACGAGATCCGCCGGATACCGGTCAAGCGGTCGAACGGTCTGGGACCGGTCAGCGTGTCCGACGTCGGGGGGGTGCTGTTCGGAATGCCGCCTAGGCTCGGGTCGTGGCGAATCAACGGTAAGGAAGCGGTGGGGCTGGACGTATACAAGGAATCGAGCGCCAACGTCGTGGACGTATCGGCCCGGGTCAAGGAAGAATTGGAACGGATCGGCGAAGAAACCGGAGCACAATTCAACGTCTTGTGGGACCAGGGCCGGGCGGTGCGCGATTCGATTGACAATATTCGAACGACCGCTGTCTGGGGCGCCCTGTTCGCCTCGCTGATCCTGCTGTATTTCCTCCGCGCGGTCCGGATGACGGCCCTGATCACCCTGTCGATTCCACTGTGCATCATGATGACGATTTCCGTGCTTTATTTTCTGGACTGGTCGTTGAATCTGCTGACCATGATGGGCTTGATGGTGGGGATGGGAATGGTGGTGGATAACGCGATCGTGATCGTGGAAAACATCTATCGAATGCGGGCTAAGGGAATGGATGCGCACGAGGCGTCCATTACCGGCGCGAGCGAGGTGGGCATGGCCATTTCGATGGCGACGCTGACCACGGTGGTCGTCTTCATGCCGTTGATGTTTATGACGGGAGACATTGGGCTGACGTTCGAACTCACCAGGGTCGGTATTCCGGTGGTCGTTTCGCTGCTGGGGTCTCTCTTCGTGGCGCTGATCTTCATCCCCCTTGCGGCGAAGCTTCTCGGCAGGCACGCTGCCAGGAAGGATCCGGGGTCGGTCCGGTGGATGCGGCGCAGATACCAGGGCGGCCTGCGATGGATTCTGAAGCACCGGAGGGACGCTTCGCTGATTTTCATCATCCTGTTTGTTTCCGTTTTCTATCCCGCGTCGAACGTCAAGAAGACCACCGGTCGCGCCCGGGTAAACAACGAATTTTTCATTCGATTCAATGCCCCTCCCTTTTTCAAGCGTGCGGAGATGGAACGCGTGGCAACCCAGATCGAGGAATTTCTGGACAGCAAACGGGAGACGTACCGTATAGAAACGGTGCGGCTGGGTTACTGGCGACAGAGCAGTCTTATCCGGGGTTTTATCCGGGTGTATCTGAAAGAAGAGCCGAACAGGGACTGGTGGTACCAGTTTTACAAGAGCGTTCGAAAGAAAGCCGGTATTCCCGTCGAGGGGCAGATGACCCGGGCGGAGGTGATCGAGGACGTCAAGAAACACATTCCGCAATTCGTGGGCGTGAGGGTGATGGTCCAGACGCGGTGGCGCAGTGAACCGGGGGTTTCGGTATATCTCTACGGAGAGGACATCGATCTACTGGGCCGGCTGTCGGAGGCCGTGCGGCAGCGCGTGGAGGCGATACCGGACGTCGTGAGCGTGGACAGCGATCTGGAGTTTGCGGAAAAAGAGGTGCAGGTGCTCATCAACAAGGATCAGGCGCACTCGTACGGAATTTCCGCACAGGCGGTAGGACGCAGCATCTCCTATCAGCTGCGCGGCGTCAACCTGGCGCCGTATTACGAGGAAGACCGGAGGTTTTCCGTCCGCCTGTTTATGGACGAAGATGACCGCCAGACGCTGGCGCAGCTCAAGAGTTTTCCTTTTCGCTCGAAAACCGGCGCCCAGATTCCCCTTTCGGCATTTGCCACGTTCAATATCACGGAAGGCAGCGGCAACATCAGACGCGAGGACGGAAAGATGCGGATGCGGGTGCGGGCGTTCACAACCCAGGAGGACCTGAAGGGGTTGTGGGAACAGATCGACCGCGCAATGGAAGGATTCGCCATGCCGCGCGGATACTCCTGGAACAAGGGAGAGACCTATTCCAGGTTCCGGGAGGCCGACGATACGATGTCGTTCGCGATCACGATGGCGATCACCTGCGTATTCCTGTTGATGGGCGTGCTGTTCGAGTCCTTCGTCCTGCCGTTTGCGGTGCTGTTGTCAATCCCCTTCGCGTTTCTGGGCGTGTATTGGGGCCTCTTCCTCACGAATACCGTGATGGGTAAAATGGCCCAGATGGGAATCATCCTGCTGATCGGCGTGGTGGTGAACAATGCAATCGTGCTGGTGGACATGATCAACCGGCTGAGGGTGGGCGGCATGAGCCGAATGGAGGCGATCGAGGAGGCGGGATTCAACCGGTTCCGCCCCATACTGATGACCACCTTCACGACCATCTTCGGGTTGTTCCCGATGGCCGCCGGCTCCGCGACCATGCTCGGAACGCCCTATGCCCCGCTCGGCATCACGATGATCGGCGGCCTGTTATCGTCAACGATATTGACGCTCTTCGTCGTGCCGCTGTTCTATACCTATCTGGACGACCTGAGGGTTTTTCTGGGGGGCGTTGCGCGAATATTCCTTCAACCGCGAAGAATCGGGTAGACGGTAGAGGTGAGCCGGGAGAAGAAGCTCTTGCCCGGTGTATTTTTCCTCCTTGCCTTCAGCATGAAATGAACCCTAACTAGGCAGGCAATCTCTCCCGTCTAACGTCTCCCTTCTCACCAGGTGGTGGGCTGGGGTGTGGTTCTCTACCCTCTCCCGTCTTCCGTCTCCCCGCTTTTAAGGAACACGCCGTAGGCATGATTTTGAAAGGAAAGACAAAAGATGGGTTTGCTTGATACAGATCGCTATTTTTATATTCAAATCATTATTTTTATTTTATTTACGTCCTTTTTCTTATGCGCGTAAGAAAAAGGACCAAAAAGAAGCGCGCCCTTCGGCAGGGGGCCGGTTTTTCCGTGAATCTCCTCAGTGGCCGAAACTGAATTTGGGTGGCCTGCGAACCTTCGTGGGACCACCAATCTACGGCGGTGTACGGAATGGCACGGAAAAACCCCCCGCACCACAACCGGGTGCGTGAAAGGATCTCACGAGATTCGGTCCGATAGTAGTGCTGTAGTATTGAGCACCGAGGATCTAACGCCTCTACTGGTCACGCCGTATTGGGATTTGTAGGGGCGATCCATGGGTCGCCTGCGTTGTGGCGCGCAAATCGCCGATAGATTTCGCAACGCGACATCGCTCGCCCTCGGTCAGACATTCGTTTGTCTAACGCGATGCCGCTCCAGAGCACTTTCGGAGCAGGGCGCGCTGTTCCGTCCCGCTCGAACTTACGAAATCCTCCGGCGTTGGCAGGCCAACGTATCAGGTGAGTCCTGTAAGGGTATTCGCGCCATGCATCTGGCAGGCCCCGCGCCCAGCGGCGACTTTTGGTTCCTTTTGGTCGCTTCAAAAG
>JAPPFJ010000022.1 GCA_028877215.1 Gemmatimonadota bacterium
GTGGCGTTTTCGCCGGATGGAACTACGCTGGCCAGTGGCAGCACGGACGAAACGGTTCGCCTTTGGTATGCCGCCAGTGGAGAGCTTAAAGTCATCCTGGAAGGCCATACGTGGGGAGTCACTTCGGTGGCATATTCGCCGGATGGAACTGCGCTGGCCAGTGGCACTCGGGACAGAACCATTCGGATGTGGGACGCCGCAAGCGGAGGGTTGAAGGCCACTATGGAAGGCTATACGTGGGGAGTCAATGCGGTGGCATATTCACCGGATGGAACCACCCTTGCAAGTGGCGGTATGGACGAAATCGTACGGGTATGGGATGCCGTCAGCGCACAATTGAAAACCGTTCTCGAAGGCCATACGGGCGCCGTCCATTCGTTGGCGTTTTCGCCGGATGGATCTACCATCGCCAGTGTTGACCACAATCGGGTACGGTTGTGGGATCCCGCCAGCGGCCGATTGACAGCCACCTTGAAGGGCCACGCGCGAGATGTTACTTCTGTTGCCTTTTCGCCGGACGGTAATGCCCTTGCAAGTGGCGACGCCGACGGAACAATCAGGTTATGGGATGCCGCCAGTGGCAGAGTGCGGTCCATTTTCGAAGCCAGTTTTTTTGATGTAACTTCGATCGCATATTCCCCTGACGGCGCCACCCTTGCAACTGGGAGCTGGGACGGTCTTCGGTTGTGGGACGTCGCAAGCGGAGGGTTGAAGGGCACTTTGGAAGGCGATACGTGGTCAGTCACTTCGGTAGCGTATTCGCCGGATGGAAACACGCTGGCCAGTATCAATCGTGACAAAACCGTTCAGATATGGGACGCTGCCAGCGGTGCATTGAAGGCGACTGTCCCAGGCAACGTTCTCATCGGCGATCTGTGGGATCGTCCTTCGGTGGCGTATTCGCCGGATGGAACCACGTTGGCCATTGGCGGTTACTATACCGTCCGGCTGTGGGAAACCGACAGCGGTCGGATGAAAACCACTCAGGCAGGCACCACGGTGAGAGTCATTTCGGTGGCGTATTCGCCGGATGGAAACACGATTGCAAGTGGCGGTGAAGACGGGACAATTCGGCTGTGGGATGTCGCCGTCGGTCAGCCGAAGGACGTCCTCGAGGGCCATGCTGGTTCCGTCACTGCCGTGGCGTATTCGCCGGAGGGAACGATTCTCGCCAGCGGCAGTGATGACGGCACCATCATTCTGTGGAATGTAACGCCGGATCCATCCGTTTCGGCACCGGAAACTCCGGAAGGAGCAGGTCAAGATTATACCTATTGGGGGTTGCCAAGAGGCGCGCGGTCCCGCATGGGCAAGGGCAGAATCGGACGGGGCGACAAGGTAGTCGTCTATTCGCCCGATGGAACGAGGCTCGCGGTGGCCAGTTCGGTAGGCATCTGGCTGTATGATGCCCACACCCTTACTGAAATCTCACTGCTCCAAGGCCAAAGCAACGACGTTGTTTCGATGGCGTATTCGCCGGACGGATCCACCCTCGCCGCCGCTAACGACAATATCGTTCACCTGTGGGATACGGCCAGCGGACACGTGCAGGCTGTCCTTGAGAACTTTCACGCTGATTTTTCGAGCAGTATTCCGGCAGCCGTCGTTTCGGTGGCGTATGCGCCTGACGGAGCCACCCTTGCAACTGGCGACGAATCCGGGACGGTTCGTTTGTGGGATGTCGCCAACGGACAGGTGAGAGCCACCTTGTCGGAACGTGATTGGAATGACGTTTCGGTGGCGTATTCGCCGGATGGATCCACCCTCATGAGCGCCAGCTTCAGCGGCGCGGTGCGGCTGTGGGATGTGGCCGGTGGACGAGAGAAAGCCGTTTTCACGGCCGATAAGAGAGGCGCCCCTGCTGTGGCGTATTCGCCGGATGGTACCACAATTGCAATTTTCGCCGACGATAGAATACGGATGTGGGATATCCGCAGCGATCAGGTTCAGACCATCTTCGAAGGCATTGAGGCAGACGTGTCTTTCGCAGTATACTCGCCGGATGGCGCGTCGATTGCATGCGGTTCAGACAACAGGGTTCGCTTGTGGGACGTCGCCCAGCGACAGTTTAAGACCGACTTTAATGCCCACGAGTACAAAGTCCATTCGGTGGCGTATTCGCCGGACGGAGCCAACCTCGCCACCGCCGCCTTGAACGGAGTTCGGCTGTGGGATTCGCGCAGCAATCGGTTAATTGCCGACCTGAAGGGCCATACGATTTGGATTAGCTTGTCGATGGCGTATCTGCAGGGTGGAGCTGTCATCGCTAGTGCCGATTCGGACGGTTCAATTCGCCTGTGGGATGTCGACGCCCGCCGATTTCGAAAATCCATCATGCTTGAGGGGCCGTGGCCCAACTCTATCGTATATTCGCCGGACGGAACGACCATCGCAGGCGGTAATGGGAGCCCACTGACCCCGGAATTGTTGGAAGAGCTGGCAGTTCCGGGCATTGTCAAGCAGATATTGGCATTTCTTTATGGGACATCTGATAAGGAAGAAAACGTGGTACGTCTGTGGGACGCCGCCACGGGGCGTTTGAAGACCACCTTCACGGGCCACGAGTTGGGAGCCGTCTCGGTAGCGTATTCGCCGGATGGACGCGCCCTCGCCAGCGCAAGTTGGGACGGCTCGATTCGATTGTGGGACATTGCCAACGGACAGGTGAAGACCGTTTTGACGACCCTTCCAGCGTCTGCCCATGCCGTGGCGTATTCGCCGGATGGACGCACCCTTGCCGGTGGGAGTGGTGACGGTACTGTTCGGCTCTGGGAGGTGGACAGCGGACAGCTGAAGGCCACGCTTACGGGGCATACACAGGCCGTACATATCGTGGCGTATTCGCCGGATGGGACCACCCTCGCCAGTGCCAGTGGCGGTCCGGACCCGACCATTCGGTTGTGGGATGTCTCCAACGGCCGGTTGCGAGGGGTTGTTCGCGGCCAAAGGAGGGAGGTCAGTTCACTGGCCTTTTCGCCAGATGGCGCCACGCTCGCCGGTACCGACTGGAGAACGGAAGTTTACCTGTGGAATTCCAAAAACGGCGAGTTGAAGGCGATTCTTGAGAGCCACGACCGTCCAGTAAACTCGCTTGCGTATTCGCCGGATGGACACACCCTCGCCAGTGGCGGTGGGGACGGCACAATCCTGCTTTGGGACGTGTCAACGTATATCACCTCTCAACCTCCGGATACGTCTCAGATTCGCAGCTCTGACTTTGACGGCGACGGGACTGTCGGATTTGGTGATTTTGTCCGCTTCGCCGGGAAGTTCGGATTGAGCCAGGGCGATGAGGGTTATGATGCTCGTTTTGATCTGGACGGTAATGGCGCCGTCGGTTTCAGCGACTTTCTGATCTTTGCGCAAAGCTTCGGCAAAGATGTGTAGAATTCGATTCAAGGCGAGACATACGCGTAATGTCAAAGAAAGGAGGATTGGCGCTGTACGAAAGTCGACACCCTGAACTCCGCGGCCGTCCCGTCGAAGGGCAAGCCGCCTTTGACAGTTATAAATTACAATGGCTGTCAATAACTGCATTACTGGGAAATTATAGATTGGCTGTCAGGGCCAGACGCATCGTATAATTCGCTTCATAATTCAATGGTTCATTATCTCAAGGAGCAAGCCCATGAAACAACTGAAGTACGTCATCGTTCTCTTAAGCACTTTGACGTTTATGTCTTTGAGCTCCCCAGGCCCCGCTTTCGGACAAAGCGTGGGCGACCGCGTACGGGTGACCTTGGCCGATGACGAATTGATCGGGTCCGTCGTGCAGGTAGAGGATGAGGGATTTGTCCTCTATCGCCCGGGTCGTGAGCGTCACACTATCGAGTTCAACGATATAAGTATTCTCGAGCGGAGGACTAAATCCGGGAGTCACTGGAAATTCGGCGGGGCAGTCGGTTTTGCCGTGGGAGGTACCGCGGGCGGCTTTTTGGGCTGGGGTGCAAAACGGATCGACAACAATCTTTCTGACACTTTTTCTCGCGAGGACGAAACGGGGTGGACGGTTGCAGGTGTATTTCTCGGTGGTGTTACCGTCGGGCTGCTTGGTAGCGGCATCGGGTTTCTGATAAAGAAACACAAATGGCAGGCGATTCCGATACCCTCTGTCAGTGGACGCTTGCGGATCAGTCCCATGTTGGACGTGGCCTCCAGCGCCAGTAATCGGCGTGCGGTACTGGGCGCGCGTATCCGGTTCTGACCGGCGCAGTTACAGTTCGCCTGGATTTCGGGTGCGAACCGGATTCGGGATAGGTGGCAGCGTTTTGTACAAACGGGATTCCGGAGGCATTCCCCCGATGAGAATGAAATTCTCCGTTGCGAGAATCATCGCGTCGAATGTCGTGGTCATATCGGTGACATTCGCGTTACCGGTAATTGGATTCGGTCTGGTTTTCGATCTGATCGATGACTTCCTTGATGTCGCCCACAACGGCGGCCTGCTCGCCGGTCGTTCTGAGGGCGGCGATTTATACCAGTGGCGGCTTACAACTGCGTCCGGTTGTTGCGATCGAGATCCCACCGAAGACTTCAATACGCTGGAATCCGCGAGGAACACCTGGTCCCGCGGCATCTGGTCGGATGGGACGACAGTGTGGGTGGCAGACGACGGCGACGATAAGCTGTACGCCTACGATATGATCTCCACGGCCCGGGAACCCGCCAAAGACTTCGATACCCTGGATGCCGCCCGAAACCTGTCGCCAGGCGGGATCTGGTCCGACGGGAACACGATGTGGGTGGCGGACGACTGGGACCACAAGCTGTACGCCTACGATATGATCTCCACGGCCCGGGAACCCGCCAAAGACTTCAATACGTTAATGGCCGCTGGCAATAACGACCCAGCGGGCATCTGGTCGGACGGAACGACGATGTGGGTGTCGGATGAACTGGACGACAAGCTGTACGCCTACAATCTAAAGACCACGGCACGGGATCCTCGAAAAGACTTCAATACGTTGCAGGCCGCTGGAAACAGTAATCCGGTTGGCATCTGGTCGGACGGAACGACGATGTGGGTGGCGGACGACCGGGACGACAAGCTGTACGCCTACGACATGCCGGCCCACGGCCCGGTCACGGAAGGCGTCGCGGATTTCGATGACGATGGGAAGGTTGATTTTTCAGACTTTTTGACCTTCGCCGCAGGATTCGGCGCGCATCGCGGCGACGCGGGGTATGACGCGCGTTTCGATCTGAACGGCGACGGCGCGATCGGCTTTGCCGACTTCCTGATCTTTACGCAGAGTTTCGGCACGGTGATTTCGTCGCCCGACGGCCGAGGTCCGGACCTGGTGGTCGCCGCGCCTGAAGTCAGCGATAACGCGCTCACCTCCGGGCGAAAATTCACACTCATTGCGACTGCGCGCAACCGGGGCAGCGGTCGGGCGGACTCGACCGTGCTGCGTTTTTACCGTTCGTGGGACGCGACGATTTCCAGGAGTGATCGAGACGTTGGCTCGCACGGGGTGCGGGGCCTCGCGGCCTTGAGCGCGGTCGAGGCATCGATTCGCTTGTCTGCGCCATCCGCCGGGGAGTATTTCTACGGGGCATGCATAGAGCCCGTGGCCGGCGAAGCCGATACGGAGAATAACTGTTCGAATTCGGTGTCGCTTACAGTCGCGCCCCGGGCTTCGCCCGCCGGAGCGACGAAACTGTATTGGACGGACCGGCGCACGGACAGGATTCAGCGCGCCGATCTGAACGGGTCAGGGGTTGAAGATCTGGTTACACGCGGCCTGGATAAGCCTAACGGTCTGGCTCTGGACGTGTCCGGCGGAAAATTGTACTGGGCAGACGCCGGTACAGACAAAATTCAGCGGCCAAACCTCGATGGGACCGACGTCGAAGACATCATCACTAGCGCCGACGGGCTGGTCGATCCCTCGGACGTGGCCGTGAGAGGAGCAGCAACCGGCAAAGGCAGCGGCCCCGACGTGGTAGTTGAATCGGTTTCAGTAGACAACGCCAATCCGTATGCCGGGACATACATTGAGTTGAGCGCCAGGGTTCGAAATCTGGGCAACAGCCTTTCCGATTCTCCCACATTGATCTACTACCGCTCGACGGATGAGACAATAACAACGGCAGATACGCGAGTCGGTACGGATTCGGTGTGGCGTGTTCCGGCCTCCGCTTCCGCAGACGCGTCTATTGATCTGATCGTCCCGTCAGAATCTGGGACCTACTACTACGGGGCATGCGTAGTGTCTCTTTACGGAGAAACCAATAGGTCGAACAACTGCTCCAGGGCCGTCACTCTCACCGTGACGTCTCCGCCGCCCTTCAACATAGAAATTGTCTTCCTCGAAGGCTACCGCGAACGATTCGAGGCTTCTCAGAAGGCCTTGTTCCGCCGTGCCGCGTCGCGTTGGATGTCGATCATCACGAAAGATATGCCGGACATCGATTTCTCTGGCAATCCCTTCGAAGAGGTGTACGAGGGATTCGGGAGGATTCGCGTCAATGACGTCATAGACGATCTGCGGATTTTCGCGCGCTTTCGCGAAATCGACGGCGACGGTGGAACGGTCGGCACGGCTCGGCCGGTAATTGTGGGCAAGTCGACGGGTTTGCCGAAAATCGGATTGATAGAAATCGATAAGGACGATTTCGAACGGGGTTTCGACACCTTCCTTCTGGCTACGATGATCCATGAGATCGGGCACATTCTCGGGTTCGGGACGCTCTGGAACCCGATGAATATGGTACGCGGGGTCAGCGACAGGCACTTCACCGGCCCATTGGCGATCCAGGCGTTCGACAACGCGGGAGGCAGAGCCTATGGTGGTCCGAAGGTCCCCGTCGAAGCCGACAGCGGTCATTGGAGGCAGTCCGTATTCGGCTTCGAGTTGATGACGAAGAGTTCCCCCGGCGGACGAATAATGCTTAGCGCGATAACGACCCAGTCGCTGGCCGATCTCGGCTACGAGGTCGACGTCCGTCGTGCGGACGAGTACAGGCTGCCCGACCCGGCAGGCGCGAAGCCCGTTGCGGAGCACCACCCGGACTGGGGCGATTGCATCGCGGAGGGACCGGTCTACGTGGTTGATGAAAACGGGCGCATCGTGGACGTCGTCGGTGAACAGGAAAGCGTGGAGTAGAGGTGGCGCGCGTTTTCCGGCGCCATCTCAGCCTCCGTCTTCCGACTTTGGCCAAGACGCAGCGCTTAAGAAGGATCGCAGCCCCTGGCCAGGTGGACGGCTCTCGGCGAATTGCCTGATCGATGTGCCTTGGAATCCGTAGTCCTCGCAGACCGACAGATACCGCTTTTTCAGGGAGATTTTCGAATGCAAGCCCTCTTGCGTATTTCCGCTGTTCTCTTGTTGACGGGCATCGTTTACGCGAAGTCTCAGGCCATCCATGCTTTTCCCGCCGCGGCTGATAGTCAGTTTACGGGCAGCGTCCCATTGGAGCTACCCAGGGTTCCACTAAATGCGTCCTCCCGCCAGTTGGAACAGCTCTTTGATGAGATCATCCGCAAGACCGAAGAGCGGGAGGCCTTTTCGGAGGTCAAGGAGAGGAACATGTCGTTCTCCGCCCTGGAGGATATGAAGAGGCTCCGCTCGGAGTTCGTTGCCTCCAAGACCGAAGCGGAGCTGTTCTACGCACTCGTGAAGCTCAGCAACGCCCGGCGGGACAACCACCTTTGGCTAGACTACGACGATGCTGTGGTCGATGGTGTCTTCGTCGGCCGGAGCGTCCCGGAACCGCCAGATGGCAGGGCACCGATTCATGTACTTCCAGACCTCTCGGACATTCACAACCCGGCGTTTATTGTCGCCGCCGTGCATTCAAGGTTTACCTCACCGAAACCTGGGGACGCCATCGTGGGCGTCAACGGTCGGTCGATTGAGGAGTACATAAAGGAATTCACATTCTGGACGAGGCATTCCACTCTTCACGGACTGAATTGGAAAATGGCAGCCTTATTTCCCTTTCGGTTGCGCGAGGTCCCGCTGAACTTGTATTCAGACCGCTTGGACCTCACTCTTGAGCGCCCGTCTGGGATGCGCTACGACGTTTCACTTCCCTATTGCGAAAGATGTGGCGCTTGGGGTCTTGGCGGCCCTGATCTCAGCGGATTCACCGAAGTGATGAGACTGGACAGCTTCAATGTTCTGCTCGATCGGAACCAAGGGATAATCCTGCTTCAGTGGTTGGACTTCGATAACGAACTGATCCAGGATATCATCGACCTGATGGAGTACGCCGAGCAGGAGCGGCTACTCGACTACGACATGATTATCGACGTTAGCAGGAGCAGTGGTGGTTCGCGCGGCGCCTACGCGATACTGCGGCTGGTTGACCGGCCATTCCGCACGACATTCGGTAACGTCCGGCTAAGCGACCTTGGAAGGGAGCGCATCAGCTGGTACGTCGATAGTGAACCCCGTACCGACGCGCCGGACATTTTCGGTCTCAATTGGGGGATCCCCTGCAGGATGCTCCCGTAAACTTCACCGTCACCGCCGGCGGTGGGGCGCTCTCGGACACCACCGCCACGACCGATGCCGACGGCCGCGCATCGACCACGCTGACGCTTGGGTCCCAGCCGGTCACGAACACCGTAGTCGCAACGGTATCGGGCCTCGATCCGGTGACCTTTACTGCGACCTGTAAGGCGCATCCGGATTTTGACGCCGACGGTACCGTCGGTTTTGCGGATTTCGTGCTCTTCGCGGCAAACTTCGGGTTGAGTCATGGGGACGAAGCGTATGACGCGCGGTTCGACCTGGACGGGAACGGCGCCATCGGGTTTAGCGATTTTCTGATCTTTGCCGGCGTTTTCGGCAAGAGTGCCTCGTAAACCGTCGGAACCGGGGGGCCTGGCCGGTTCTGTCGTGAGGCGGGCGCAGCGATGGCGGCGCCTTCTACTCGCTCCAGTCTTCCGGCGCTGCCCGTCGCCCGCCGTCATATGTGCGCGTGGTTGCGTCACCCAAGCGGAAACGACGTGGGTAGAGCTTGTAACATGTCGGAGAAGCCACAATGTCCTGGTGTCCGGTAGTCCCGACGATTGAGTTGCTGTGAAAGCCGTTAATCGACAATAGGAGATGATCATGCCTTCCATTCTCCACGCCTCGCCGTTCGTGTTGCTCGGCTTGCTCCTTTCCCCGACGCAGGTCGTCTATGCATCGTCCTCGCAAGACGAAAACGTGCACTTTTGCGCATTCGACGATCATGAGTGGAGGCAGCGCGATCATCCCCATCCCGCGGCCAAGCGGCCAGCGAATCTGAACGTAGGTGAACCGCGTACGGTGCGGATGATCTACTTCCTGCCGAATGACCGCTCCTACCGCCAAGAGGTGGTGGATTCGATAAAGACGGAGATCAAGCGGGTGCAGACTTTCTATGCCGAGCAGATGGAGGCGAATGGCTATGGCGCCAGGACGTTCCGCATTGAAACTGATCCCGTAGGCCGACCATTGGTCCATCGCGTCGATGGGCAACACCCCGAAAGGCATTATTACAGGAATACGTTATCGCTTGTCGATAGTGAGCTTGCACCAACATTCGATCTGGCAACGAATGTGTACGTCATTGTAATCGACAACAGTTCGGGGAAAATTGGCGTCAGCCCTCACGAAGAGCCGTGGTCGATAGGGAGGGGGCGACGGGTCGGGAAAGGCGGCGGGGCCGGTTACATAACCGGCGAATTCCGGAGCACCCACGTAGCTCTCATTGGACACGAAATTGGACACGCGTTCGGTCTCCTGCACGATAACAGCAATTCTGATTACGTCATGTCTCAGGGACCGGGACAGACTCGGCTCTCTGCCTGCCACGCTGAATTCCTCGCTGTGCATCCCTATTTCAATGCAGATAGCCCGATTGAAGAGGAGTCACCACCCACCGTCACAGTTACATCGCCGCTGACGTATCCAGCAGGATCTACAAGTGTCCCTGTCCACGTCGAAGTCGAGGATTCCGACGGGGTCCATCAAGTGTCCCTTTTGTATGCAAGCTGGGATTTAATCGGTTGTCGCGGAGTGAAGGGCGAAGAAAATGCCGTCGTAGAATTCGACTTCAGCGGCAGCACCTATGCTCGCGACGACAATAGTCTCCATGAGGACCCCACGCAACCGTTGACGATCATTGCTGTTGATACCAGGGGAAACACAGGACACCACCGGTTCCAGCTTGTGAGGGATTCCCCTGAACAGATCGCCACACTGGAAGGGCATACGCGTGCAGCCAACTCAGTGGCGTTCTCCCCTGACGGCGCCACCCTGGCTTCCGGATCGGACGACGGCACGCTCAAGCTGTGGAACGTAGCCACGCAAACCGGGGTCGCCACACTGGAAGGACATACGGGTGGGGTGAACTCAGTGGCGTTCTCCCCTGACGGCGCCACCCTGGCTTCCGGATCGGACGACGGCACGCTCAAGCTGTGGAACGTAGCCACGCAAACCGGGGTCGCCACACTGGAAGGACATACGGGTGGGGTGAACTCAGTGGCGTTCTCCCCTGACGGCGCCACCCTGGCTTCCGGATCGGACGACGGCACGCTCAAGCTGTGGGACGTGGCCACAATACAGGAAAAACACACCCTCACAGGACATACGGCTTCCGTCAGTTCCGTGGCGTTTTCGTCGGATGGGAACACGCTGGCCTCCGCGTCCCGGGATGGAACCGTGCGGATGTGGGACGTGGTCTCGCGTACAGAGATTGTGACGCTTGAAGGGGATACCCGCGGGATGACGTCGGTCGCGTTTTCCCCTGACGGTATGATGCTGGCTGCCGGCTCCAGGGGTAGCACGATCATGCTGTGGGACGTGGCCTCACGGGTTCGGATTGCCAACCTCGAGTATCAATGCGATGGGTGGCAATCGGTTGCGTTTTCTCCCGGCGGCGCGATTCTGGCCGGCGCTGCGGGTAATTCAGCGGTTTATCTTTGGGACGCGAGAGCTCGGGAGCGGGTCGCAACGCTGACCGGGCAAACGGGTTCCGTGTTGGAGGCGGTCTTTTCCTCTGATGGCGCCACCCTGGCCGCCGGCTCGCGGGACAACACCGTCAACCTTTGGGACACGTCCCGGTGGACGCGTCCCCGTCCCTTTGCGCTGGAGATCGTCTCCGGCGACCGGCAACAAGGCGCGCCTGGATCGGTGCTTACCCAGCCGCTGGTTGTGCTGGTCAAGGACCAGCACGGCAATCCCCTTCCCGATGCTCCAGTGACCTTCAAGGTCACCGGCGGCGACGGCAGGCTCAACAACCGGTACACGTCTCAGCAGGCGATCAGCGATGCCAACGGCCACGCGGAGTTGACACTTACCCTGGGTCCGCGTCCGGGAACATACGCCGTGGGGGTATTCGTCGGCAGCGTGGAAGTCGCGACTTTTCGATCCGAAGGCGTGGAGACCGGGGTCGCATCCCTGGAGGGAGACTACACGGCGTGGCATCTACCATCTGGCGCCGCCGCGCGCCTGGGCAGAGGAACCATGGGATGGTCTGACCGTGCGGTAGCGCTATCTCCGGATGGACGTACGCTGGCGGTGGCCTCCTCCATCGGCGTGTGGCTGT
Source organism: Gemmatimonadota bacterium (assembly GCA_028877215.1). GTDB lineage: Bacteria > Latescibacterota > UBA2968 > UBA2968 > JAAXHE01. The sequence goes on from JAPPFJ010000022.1 coordinate 11,527, forward strand.
ACGAGGTGGCCACGTCCCAGGCACTGGCGCTGTTGCCTTCGACGAAGTCGGTCCATTCGGTGTCTTTCTCCCCCGACGGAACCCTGGCGGCGGGGCTGGGCAATGGGAGTGTCAAGTTGTGGGACGTGGAATCGGGCGCGTGGATCGCCACGCTGGAAGGACATATGGGTGCGTCTGTTGACGCGGTGGTCTTTTCACCGGACGGGAGGAGGTTGGTTTCAGGCTCGTGGGATCAGGTCATCCACATTCGGGACGTAGCCACGAGGGTCCAGCTTGCCACGTGGGAGGTGGTACGGGAGGGATACGGCTGGTCCGTGTCGCTTTCCTTTTCTCCGGATGGCTCGAGGTTGGTATCCGGGTTTGATGATGGCACGGTACGGCTGTGGGACCTGGCCACGCGAGCCGAGGTCGCTACCCTTGAAGGGCACAAGAGGGCAGTTACATCGGTGGCGTATTCGCCCAAGGGAGACTACCTCGCGTCTGCAGGCGCCCACGGAGACGGCACGGTGATTCTGTGGGACGTCACGGCGCAATCGCAGGTCGCCACACTGGACCTCCCTGGTGTCAGTTATGCCGAGTCGGTCGTGTTTTCCCCGGATGGGGCCGTTCTTTTTGCCGGGTTGGGGCTGGGTAGTAGAGGTGCGATTCTCGTCTGGGATGTGGAAACAGGGAGTCAAATTGGCTTGATTCGAGGACATGAACATGTGAGGGGCGGTGTCAACTCGATGGCGGTTTCTCCGGACGGCGCCACTCTCGCCTCCGCCTCGTCACAAGGAATATTGCTTCGGGATCTGGAGACGCAAAGTTCCGTCACGCTCTATGGGCATGTGCAAATCAACTCGATGGCGCTGTCTGACGACGGCAACATCCTCGCCACGGCATTGTCAAACAGCCAGGTCGACCTTTGGAACACGTCAACACAGTCGAGGATCGCCACGCTCTCATGGGATGCCAGCTTGACCGCACCGCATGTGTTGCAGTCGGTGGCGATCTCCCCTGACGGCGGTACCCTGGCTGCCGGGTCGTTATATCGGCTCCATCTGTGGGATCTTGAGACACGAAGGGAGATTTCCACATTGAAGAAGCATCCTGGTTGGATCCCATCTGCGGCGTTTTCGCCGGACGGTGCGCTGTTGGCGACTGGGGGTGGAGTTGTACCTGACGGGGGGCAGGATCGAACGATCAGGTTGTGGGACGTGACCTCGCGGACCGTGGTCAGCATGCTGGAAGGGCACATGAATGATGTGATGTCCCTGTCGTTTTCGCCAGAGGGAAGCACGCTGGCCAGCGGCAGTCGTGACAATACGGCACGGTTGTGGGACGTGGCCTCGCGAACGGAGATTGCCACGCTGGCCGGACACGGGTCCGCTGTGCGTGCGGTGTCGTTTTCGACGGACGGCTCAATTCTTGCATCCGGGGCAGAGGACCACACGATCAAGCTGTGGGAAGTGGGGACCTGGTCCCTTATCGGTACGATGCACAATCGGAGTTCAGTCTTTTCGTTGGCGTTTTCCCGAGATGGGACTACCCTCGCTTCCGGAGCAGGTGATCGAACGGTGCGGCTGTGGGACGTGGAAACCCGGAACCAGATTACCACCCTGGGCAGACATTCGAGTCGGGTTCATTCCGTCGTGTTTTCGCCGGATGGAAGAACCCTGATCAGTGGCAGCGGAGACGGCACGATGTTGCTGTGGGATGTCGCGCGGTACCTCGCACCGTCTAACCCCAATCCGGACTTTGACGGGGATGGGACCGTTGGTTTTGCCGATTTTCTAAAATTCGCGGCGCAATTCGGGATGAGCCGGGGCGAAGAAGGGTATGACGCACGGTTCGATCTGGACGGGAACGGCGCGATCGGGTTCAGCGATTTTCTGATCTTTGCCGGGGCCTTTGGCACGAGCACCGCGTGAACCAAAGGATCAGTATTTGAAGAAGGGAGGAACACAAGGAAGAGATTGTGACACCAGAAGAAAGGTCATTTTCATCCGCTGGGATCAGTCTCAACGAAACGATCCACATAAGGTGCAACAGTCATGAGACGATCGTCGAAGAACACCATTATCAGCGCCGTGGCGTTAGCCGCCACGTGTGTCCCCGCGACTACGTTCGGCCAGACCACACTCACCATCCGGGGCGGCATGAGCCGCGCGACTTTGAGCGGCGTGCTAACGGAAGGCGTGCCCGAATCGGCGTTGAAAGCCCGCACCGGCCTTTCTGTTGGTGCTTCAGCGACGATCCCGGTTCAGGACAACTTCGGCCTTCGACTCGACGGCGGGTACGTGCAGAAAGGGTACCGTGCCGAACAACAGGGACTCGAAGCGAATTATTATATTGACTACATTGAACTTTCGGGTCTCGGGGCCATCAATCTGACACCGTCCGGCAGTCCGTCTACAGCGAACCTGCTCATCGGCCCGTCGTTTGCGTTCAAGACCGGGTGTGAAAAATCCGCTACGATCAGCGTGGGCGGAGAAACCAGCAATGTCTCAGAGTCCTGCGGAGAAGACACACGGGCCGTCGATCTGGGGATTACGGGAGGAATCGGTGCGAGAATGGCGGTGTCCGAACAGATGACCTTGTCGATGGATCTGCGCTACACGCTAGGACTTCTGTCGGTTGACGAAACCGGCGACGAGGACATCAAGAACCGAAACCTCATCCTTCAAGTCGGTGTCGGCTTTCCAATCGGGGAATAATCAGAAAACCGTTCAAAGTCGGCAATATCCATACGAAGATCGCGCGATCGGTTCATTGGGTCGCACGATCTTTTTTGTCTACCCGACCGCCAGCGCTCTTGCCCGACTCGATTCCGAATTTTGCCTATCCACGCCCCGCCTCCTCGGCGCTTGCCATACGATAGCCAACCCGACGCTCGGTGAACACATAGGTTGGATTGGCCGCGTCGTCACCCAGCTTGCGACGGATGTTCTTCACAGCGGTACGCAACTGCCGTATTTCGCTGTACTCCCAGGTTTCCCATACCCGTTGAAGCAGTTCCTCGTACGGTACGATCCGGCCGGCGTTGATGGAGAGCTCCTCCAGCAGCCGGTACTCGATGTCGGTCAACTGAACCCGTCTTCCGGATATGGTAACGGACCGTCCTGCATAGTCAATGTTCAGATCACCGAACTCACGTGGCTCCTGCGGCAGGTCCCTGTCGTGTGCCGTCCGCTCCCTCAAGGCCACCCTGATCCTGGCCGCCAGTTCGGTTGGCGAGAAGGGTTTGACGATATAGTCGACGGCCCCCGCGTCGAGCGCACGGGTTATCGCTTCCTCGTGACCGTAGGCGGAGAGGAAGATGACGGGGACGTCCATTTTCTCGAGAATGCCTGCCATCACCTCGACGCCGTCGACCCCCGGTAACACGAGATCCATTACCACCAGACTGGGCCTAAGTTTCTCCAGAAGATGCGGTACTTCGTCGGGGTCTCCGGTAACGATCGGAACAAGGCCCGATTCGGGTAGGGCTTCTCGCACGATTCTCAACATCTGTGGATCGTCGTCCACAACCAGTATTCGTGGCTGACTCTTCGCGGACCGCGGCCTCCCGTCGGCGGTCGTCAACGGTCCGACGGGAGCGACATGCCCATATTCGGCCGCGATCGGACATGTGAAGGTAATTCGTAATCCCTTTCCCGGTCCGTCGCTCTCGGCCCAGATCCGGCCACCCTGCGATTCCACGATGCCCCTGCATATTGACAATCCCCACCCGGACCCTGCGGCTGCGACACCCCCTTCCTGACCGCCAAATCTCTGAAAGAGGTTCGGCAGACGCTCTTCAGACACGCCTCCTCCCCGGTCAGCCACGCAGACCGCGACGTAGTCCCCATCCTCCGCCGCGGTAATCAGAATGGGTGAAGCCTCGGGCGAGTGCCTGATCGCGTTCTCGAGGAGATTGCATAACACCTGGACCGTGCGCCGGCGGTCCGCCGTGATCGGGGGCAGACCGGGAGCCAAATCAATGCGGATGTTGTCAGGCTGCCGTCCGGTCTGGACGGCCTTGCGGGCTTCGTCCACCAAGTCTGTAACTGTCACTGGTTCGGGACTAATCTGGAGGGTTCCCGTTGCAATACGTGCAACGTCGAGTAAATCGTCGATGAGCCCGCTCATGTGGTCGGCCTGCTGACCGATGATGTTGAAGAACTGGATCATTTCGGCAACGCCGCGCCTCGACACATCGCCTAACACTGTGGCGGTTGAGCCCTTGATGGCCGCCAACGGAGTGCGAAGTTCGTGGCTTACCATCTCCAGGAATTCGCCCCGCAGCCGCTCCACGTCCTCCAGCGGCGTCAAATCCTGCATGGTCGCGACAAAGGACTCCAGATCGTCGTCTTCGTTACAGATGGGCGTTGCGTTCACCAGGGCGCTCACGGAGCGGCCATCAGGAACCTTGAAGACGACCTCTTCGGCGTGAATCGTCTCTCTTTCGCAAAGGAACTTGGGGATCGATGCCTTTGTGAGCGTCATCTTACGTCCGTCTGATCGCTGAATGGACAGCACACCCACAAGGTCCTCCGCGGATTGGTTGGGCGTGCACAGTGATCTCATGATCCTTCTCGCCTCGCGGTTGAGTGAAGTCAGGTCGCCCGTCTTTGCATCGATAACCACGACGCCTACCGGGGAAGTGTTGATCAGGGTCTCCAGACCTGCCCTGGCTCTCTGTTCGTCCCGGTACCTGCGGGCGTTCTCAATGACAAGCGCTGCCTGCGAAGCAAACATCGCCAGGATCTCCTCGTCTCCCTTCCGGAACGTCCGACCTCCTTCCTTTTTTCCGAGAAAGATGCTCGCAACCAGTTCTCCCCTGTACCGGATCGGCGATACAAGAAGTGAAAACGTCGCACAATCCGGAATGGGGATATGGTAGTCGGGTAGCCCGAGCGACCGTGTGCGGCTGTGCAGGTCGTCTAACCTCAACGGTTTTTGAATCCGTCCAAGATGCTCGAAGATCAGTTCTCCATCTGGCATCTGCAACAGCAGTCGCTCCTGTTCCGGGGTCATTCCCGAACCGAGAAAGGCATCTGTATTGCCTGAATCGTCGAGGAGCACAATCACGCCGTACCGTGATTCGGTCAGAACCCTGGCGCTTTCCAGCACCTCCCGCAGCACAGCTTCGAGTCCGAGGCTGTCGTCTATCCATACGCTGGCCTCACTCAGCCGGGTGAGGCGTTCACGCAACAGGCGCATCTCTCGTCCGGTCGCCTCGTTCGTTCCCATTTCCCCTCCTGAACTCTAGACTGCCACCCCGGGGTTATCCTTTTCAAGGTTAACCGGACAGAGGAATGTCTTGCGTTATCGTGTTTTGACGCCGGCAATCGTAAGAAAAATCACAAAAAATCATATCAATTGACCGCGTAACTCATATCCACGTCACATACGTATCGTATCTTAGGCCCGAATATAAGTTGATGCGCGCTATCTGTCAATCCGAAGCCAAATGCCTGCACAGGCCACACTCAGTACGCACATAGACGTCGTAGCCGAACCGGCAGTACGGCGCGTGAGCGTCTGCGCGAAAGGGTGGCGGTGGACGACGCGGGAGGTCTGGCGGCACCTGGAGAGGACCGGTCGAGGCGAAGCGGGGATTGATGCTCGGTACGATCTGAATGGTGATTGTCGTGGTGGGAGTCAGCGACTTCCTGATCCTGACGGAAAGCTCCGGGCAGGGCGGACGAGCCGCTCCTCCGGCCCCATGTGCTGTCCGATGCCAGGAGTGGAAATCTCGAACATGCGCCTTTCTTGCATTACATCCATCGCAGTGTCGTTGCTCGCCTTCCCAGGGCCGTGGCTTGGGATTCCCGGCCCCGGCGCCACCTGCTCATCCCGGAAAAACGGCGCCGCACGATCCTGCGGCCAAACCTCGCGCCAGGGAAACCGTTTTGTTTGATGACGCCCACCTCATTGGCATTCGAGTCGCCGTGTGCGTTCTTGCGTCGCAAAATGCCACAGTGGTGACGCAATCTGCAACATCTCGAAGCCGACCCGTTGGGCACCCAACTGTCGCAATTTGCGACACCTCATTCACTCTTCTTCGGAAACCTGTCACGAGCCGTCGCGAAACCGGCGCCAACCAGGCAGAATTCCCGTTCAGTAGGTGTGCCTAGATGAATTCGTTGGTTAAAAAACCGGCTCTTCACTTGCTGCTTGGGCTACTTCTCGTCCCACCCGCGATCGCCAGCGATGCCAGCGAGCGCCGTTGGCCCTCGGCGGAGCGCCCGCTGGGCAGATCTGAAGCGGCGGCCCGCAAGGCGGTGATGCAGTTCGTACAAGAACATCTCCGCACGCCGCCCGCGTCGGTGCGCGCGCATCCAGCGGCCGCGGACTTTCCCGGATCGGTCCCTGCTGATGCCCCGCGCCTCACGCGCACCCTCAACATAGACACGACCGAACCTGTCGGGCACCCCACGGGTCCTTTTTCGCAGCCGCACGAGCATCGCTGGCATTCCACCGGCCTCTACGCCGCGCCGGGCGAACTGGTCAGGGTGACCGTGCCGGCCGCGGTCGCAAGCGGCGGGCGCATCCACGTGCACGTGGGCGTCCACACGGATGATATCTCGGTCCGCGATGAATGGACGCGCATGCCCATAATCAGCCGCCGCTTCCGGGTCGTCTCGGTCACAACCCTGGTCGCCAATGCGTTTGGCGGTTTGATCTACATCGAAGTTCCGCACAAAGCCGACCTTGGAAAGATCGCCGTCAGGATCGAAGGCGCCGTGGCCGCGCCCCTGTTCGTGCTGGGCGAGACGGACCCCGCACAATGGCGCAGCGCAATCCGCCATGCGCCCGGTCCGTGGGCGGAGATCGCCGGGAGAAACATGATCGTCACCACGCCTTCTTCCGAAGTGCGCGGCTTGGACGACCCAGCGGCAGTGGCAAGGACCTGGGACCGCGTGCTCGACCTGAACGCGGAACTGGCCGCCTGGCCCTCGCCCGCACGCTTGAGACGGGAGCGATTCGTCGTGGACCGGCAGCTCCCGAGGGGCTATATGCTTTCCGGCTATCCCATCAGTGCGCATATGGATCAGTCGGCCCACCTCGTCGATGCGCCGCACATTTCCACAGGTCAGTGGGATCGTACACAGAGCAACTGGGGCTTTTTCCACGAGGTGGGTCACAACCACCAGAGCAGCGACTGGACCTTCAACGGCGCGGTCGAAGTGACCGTCAACCTGTTCACGCTGTACGTGTTCGAATTTTTGTGCGGGATGCCGGTGACCGAGAGCTACTACAGCTGGGTCGATGCGCGATCGCGGGAGATGATCGCGCGTTACGACTACGAGAACCCGGACTTCGAGCAATGGAAACGAGAGCACGCGCTGGCCCTGTTCATGTACATCCAACTGCAGCAGGCGTTCGGCTGGGACGCTTTCCGGCAGGTATTCGCCACGTACCGCGCCCTGCCGGACGCCGAGCGCCCGAAAAGCGACGATGAGAAGCGCGACCAGTGGCTGGTGCGCTTTTCCCGTCAGGTGGGCCGCAACCTCGGGCCGTTTTTCGAGGCGTGGGGCGTCCCGACGTCGCCGTCCGCGTGGGCCTCGATCGCCGACCTGCCCGTTTGGCTGCCGTCCGACTTTCCGGACGTGATCGTCCCGGATGTGGCGATCATCTCGGGCGACGGCCAACAGGGCGTGCCTGGTAAGGCCCTGGCGCAGCACTTCGTGGTTGAAGTGCGGGACCAGCATGGCAATCCACTTTCGAATGTGGTTGTCACCTTTACTGTCACTGCCGGAGAGGGCAAACTCAGTGGCAGGTTCACGTCGCAGCGCGCCAAAACCGACGTCGAAGGCCGAGCCAAACTGCTCCTTACTCTGGGACCCTTTCCAGGTCGGAACACCGTGGTGGTTTCCATCGGCGGTCGAGTGTCGACGATTACCGCTGAGGGCGTGGGCGGCGGCGTGGTGGAACTGGAGGGAGACTACCGCACCTGGCATCTTCCAGAAGGTGTAACCGCGCGTCTGGGAAAAGGCGCCATGGGGGAGGGCGACCGCGCGGTGGCCCTTTCGCCGGACGGCAGCATTCTGGCCGTTGCCAGCGACGTTGGCGTGTGGCTGTACGATGCAGGCACAACCCGAGTTCGGGCGCTGCTGCCCACGGGGCGTTCGGTAATGTCAGTGGCGATTTCGTCCAACGGCATCCTTGCGGCCGGAACGCACCATGACGGGGTTTTGTTGTGGGCCGTGGCGACGGGCACGCAAATCGGGAGACTCAGGCATTCCGGATACGTCACCTCTGTGGTTTTTTCGTCGGATGGAACTCGCCTGGCTTCCGGTTCGTGGGAACAGGTCATCAAGATATGGGACGTTGAGTCGAGGCGCGAGGTGGGTACATGGGAAGTGCAGCGGACGAGCGATATTCATTTATTCCTCTCCCTGGACTTCTCGCCGGACGGGAGGCGTCTGGCATCGGGATTTCAGGACGGCACCGTCAGACTTTGGGACGTGGCAACCCGGACGGAAGTGGCCAATCTGGAGGGGCACACGGACCGGGTCACTTCGGTGTCGTTTTCTCCTGACGGCGCGCAAGTAGCATCGGGTTCGGGCGACCATACCATCAGGTTATGGGACGTGTCAGCACAAGCCGAGGTCGCCACGGTGGAGGGGCACACCGGTTCGGTGCGCTCCGTGTCGTTTTCTCCCGACGGCGGCGCCCTGGCTTCCGGCTCGTCGGACCGTACGGTCCGGCTGTGGGACCTGGCGACTGAAGACTTGATCTCCATCTTCGAAGAGCACAAGGATGCGGTCCATTCGGTAACGTTTTCTCCCGATGGCGCCGCCCTTGTCTCCGGTGCCGCCGATGGCACGGTGCTGCTGCGAAACCTTGAGACGGGCAATGCAGCCGGGTTCTCGGGTCACGAATCCTTGAACTCGATGGCGCTCTCGCGAGATGGCGTCACAGTGGTTTCGGGACAAAAGGACGGCAAGATCAAGCTGTGGGACGCGGATACACGAGCAAGGATCGCCAGTCTGGAGGGGCACACGGGCAGAGTCAGTTCTGTGTCTTTTTCTCCTGATGGCGCCCTCCTGGCATCAGGGTCGTGGGACCGCACCGTAAAGCTGTGGGACGTGGGGACACGTGAACTTATGGGAACGCTGGACGGGCACCTGGATCAAGTCACTTCAGTCGCGTTTTCGACGGACGGGAGGATGCTGGCGTCAGGGGAGCGAGATGGAACGGTAGGGCTGTGGGACACGGCAACAAGGAGCCGGATCTTCACGCTTGAAGGGCATACGGATCGTGTCGCTTCCGTTATGTTTTCTCCAGACGGTGCTCACCTGGCTTCCGGGTCGTGGGATCGAACCGTCAAGCTGTGGGATCTGAAAACGCAAGAATTGGTGGAGACTCTGGAGGGTCACACGAGTTCAGTGCATGCGGTGGCGTTTTCGTACGATGGCAAGACACTGGCGTCGGGGGCTGGCGATGGAGACGGTACCGTGCGATTGTGGGACGTGCGCACGAGAACCGATATCGCCACACTGAAAAACCCGTACGGGGTCTATTCGGTGGCGTTTTCGTCGGAAGGAACCGTACTCGCTTCCGGCACCTGGTTTTCAATAGTCCTGTGGGACGTGGAGACAGGGGACGAGATCTCCAAACTGAGCGGGCACACTGGCCATGTCCATTCTTTGGCGTTTTTAGATGACGGCGGCGTCCTGGCTTCGGGCGCATCGGATGGTACCGTGCTGCTGTGGGATATTTTCCGGTACATCGCACCCTCCGTCGCCAACCCGGACTTCGACGGTGATGGAACCGTGGGCTTCGGGGATTTCGTGCAGTTCGCCGGAAGGTTCGGATCGAAAAAGGGCGATGCCGGGTACGACGCGCGCTTCGATCTGGACGGCAACGGTACCATCGGGTTCAGCGACTTTGTGATCTTCGCGCGGAGTTTCGGCAAGAGCTCGAACTGATCGTTGAACGTGGCAACCAACTGCCTGTGGACGTTGGCGAATTTACCGCGCAGGGCCTGGCGGAGGGTGGTTAGGCGGCGAAGGCAGACGTATCGGAGAGCTTCAGCGATCCTGACGGTGAAGGGCCGTGTTCACATCAGCCTTCGGAAATAGGAGGGTCTCGTGAAAAAGCCGCCGCAAATCTTTCAACTCATCCTTTTGTTGGTCGTGGTCGTTTACGAGCGAGACTGCGGCGCCCAAACCATTCAAAGTTGGCGCGAGAATTTCTTCCGGTCCGAGACGGCTCCACAGTTCGGCGCGAAATCTCGCGCCTTGTCAGAAGTCGCAAGTCAGCTGAGCTCAGCGTCGAATATAAGAAACATCCGGACGATCGAACTTGGCACCGAAAACGTCTCCGTGTCGTTTTCGCACGATTGGACGATTCTTGCTTCCCCCCAACACGAAGAGGGAAATGTCGTGTTGTTCGATGTGGAAGCGGACACCATCATCACGATTCTCAGAGGACATGAGAATGGAGTCAACCATGTCCGGTTCTCACCCAACGCGATGCTACTGGCTTCAGGAGGCGTGGATGGTAAAGTGATGTTGTGGGACGTGGCAAGGCGCGTGACTGTCGCCACTCTCGACGGGGATTCGAGGGAAGTCACTTCAATGGCATACTCGAAGGATGGCACAATCCTTGCATCAGGTACAGTGGACGGAGTCGTCAATGTGTGGGATGTAGAGACGCACACGCGTATCGCAACGCTCGGAGGGAAAACGGATTTCGTTTCTTCCCTGTTGTTTTCCGACGACGGGAAGCTGCTTGCGTCCGGTTCGTGGGATGGCATTGTAAGCGTGTGGGACGTCTTGGCGCATGAGAAGGTCGCGTCATTGGGAGGGCACCCTCCAGCGGTCCTTGAGGGCTGGTTCCGCGGTTTTTTCACCCCCTTGTCGTTTTCGCCCGATGGCAAGAAGCTCGCTTACGGGACCGTGCACAATCTTGAGGTGTGGGATACATCGAAGCGGGAGACTGTCGCTACGTTCGGAGAGATGGAAGGGGTAATCTCGGCGCAGTTCTCGCCCGATGGGAAGCTTCTGGCATCCAGAACCGGTCAGGGCATCAAGATCTGGGAAATGGCGACCAATCGGATCAGGCTCTTCGAATCGGATGGAGACAATTTCGCTCCCGCTGTTTTTTCGCCAGATGGAACGGTGCTCGCTTCGACACTTCTTGCATTCACGGATGAATTCGGAGAAGGTGAATATATCGTCTTGTGGAATACAGAGAATGGCGAACCGATTGTATCATCTTCGGAGGGGCATCATGATGTCGTCTGGGACATTGTATTTTCGCCGGATGGTACACGGCTTGCATCCCATTCATCTGATAGCACGGTCAAGCTGTGGGACGTCGCACAGTACCTCGCACCCTCCATCCCTAGCCCGGACTTCGACGGCGACGGGACGGTGGGTTTTCCCGATTTTCTGCAATTCGCGGCGCAGTTCGGGCTGAGCAAGGGCGATGCGGGATTCGACGCGCGCTTCGATCTGGACGGCAACGGTACCATCGGGTTCAGCGATTTTCTGATCTTTGCCGGCACGTTCGGGAATAACACCCGATCCAGCTGACGATGTAACGGATTCGGATTAAACCGCTTTGAACGTGGATCCTCTACCGCCACTGGCCATGCTTCGGACATGGCGGCGGGCACAACCGGGGCGGCGCCTACTGCTCGCTCCAGTATTCCGGCGCGAAGCCCGCCGTCCGGTCGTTAAAGTCAGAGTTGATGACGGCGATGGCACGGCAGCTGCTTCTTGCAAGGAGGATGAAATGAAACGTCCTGTACTTCACCCATTCCTGTTCGTGTTGCTCGCCAATTTCCATTTCCCGCTGCCGTCTGCCCACGGGTCGTCACCCCCGGCGGATAGCGTGCATTTCTGCGTGCCCTTCGACTACGAGCAGTGGCGTCGCGAGCACCCCCTTCCGGCGGCCAAGGTGGCGGCGGACCTGAACGTGGGTGCACCGCGCACGGTACGGATGATCTACTTCCTGCCCAACGACCGTCCTCTTCGGCAGGAGATGGTCGATTCGATGAAGGTTGTGATTCGTCGAGTTCAGACCTTTTACGCCGAGCAGATGGAGGCCCACGGATACGGCAAGAGGACCTTCCAAATCGAAACCGATGCGCAAGGACAGCCGCTGGTGCATCCCTTCGAAGGGCAACACGGAGTCGGCAATTATGACGACGCCCCACACGGTATCGTGTTTGCCGAAATCAGAGAAGTGTTCGATACTGCCGCGAATGTCTACATCGTAGTCGTAGACGGTGGTGGTTGGCCGGCAGTCGGAGGAGGTTCGAAAAGTGGTGGCCAGGCCTATTCTCCGATCCTCAGCTGGTCACTCATTGCTCACGAATTGGGCCATGCCTTTGGATTGAAACACAATTTCAAGGATGGTAGCTACATCATGTCGTACGGCCCACCGCGGACTTACCGCTTGTCAGCCTGCGCCGCCGAATTCCTGGCCGTGCATCCCTACTTCAATTCAGACAGCTCTCTTGAGCATGACTGGGATCGGGTCCCGACGGTTGAGGTCCTTACCCGGCCTACCTATCCGGCTGGAAGCACAAGCGTACCTATCCGACTGAAGGTGGCAGACTCGAAAGGGCTTCAACAGGTGATTCTAAATGTCAGGAGCAGAGAGGGGGGCGCCTCTGGGTCTGATGAAGTCAAAGCCTGCCGGGGGCTGTCGGGAGTGACAGAAAAGGAAGTCGAATTCGAGTATGATGGCGTGATTCCTTCTTCTCTCTTCTCGAGCCTGTCCGATCCGATTGCCCATCCGATTCGCGTTCAGGTCATCAATTCCGATGGAGACGTGGGCAATACGGATTTCGTGCTGTCGGAAATCTCCCCCCACCAGATTGCGACCCTGGAAGGCCATCGGAGTGAGGTCAATTCGATGGCCTTTTCTCCGGATGGGGCGACGTTGGCGTCATCGGGATCATGGGACAGGGAGATTAAGCTGTGGCACGTGAAATCTCGACGATCATTCGCCACACTTAGTGGGCATACGGATGCGGTTACTTCCGTGTCGTTTTCTTCCACCGGTGGCACATTGGCCTCCGGGTCCCGGGACCACACGATCAAACTGTGGAATCGAATGTCCGGCGGGCCAATTGCTACTTTGGAAGGGCATACGGATGTGGTTACTTCCGTATCGTTTTCTTCTGGTGGTGGCGTTCTGGCGTCAGGATCGAGGGACGGCACGGTCAAGCTCTGGGACGTGCGAATGAGGGAAGTGATCGGCACTCTGCAAGGGCATACGGGTGAGGTCGCATCAGTGTCGTTTTCGCCTGATGGCGCGTTCCTCGCTACAGGTTCCTGGGATCGCACCGTCAAGCTTTGGGACGTGGAGGCTCGAGAACAGGTGGGCACCCTGGAGGGGCATACGTCCGGTGTTACGACTGTTGCCTTTTCTCCCGATGGTGGAACAGTCGCTTCCGGTTCGCGTGATCGCACGGTCATTTTGTGGGATATGGCGACGCGGAGACGGATCGGTACGCTGGAAGGCCATGCGTCCGGAGTCAACTCACTGTCACTATCTGCACCGGACGGCGCGCTCCTGGCGACAGGATCCACGGACGGTACGGTCATTCTGTGGGACGTTTTTACAAGAGAAAAGATCGCCGTTTTCGGGCACACGTCTGGAGTCCATTCGGTATCGTTATCGTCCGGTGTCGCCACGCTCGCCGGCGGCGCAAGGAACGGCACGATCCGATTCTGGGACGTATCAGAGTGGACGGGACCCCGTCCCTTCGGTCTGGAGATTATCTCCGGCGACGGCCAACAGGGAGTTCCGGGGGCGGTACTGAACGAGTCCCTGATCGTGGAGGTACGAGATCAATATGGCGCTACACTGCCGAATGCGGTCGTCACTTTCACGGTCACGGCCGGAGAGGGTAAGCTCAGTGGACGATTCGCGGTGGAACACGTCACGACCGATGCCAATGGCCGGGCCGAACTGCCCCTGACTCTGGGTCTGCATCCGGGCCCGAACACTGTGGTGGTATCCATCGGCGGCCGCGAACTGGGCGAGTTTCATGCGGAGGGCGTGGGCACCGCCGTGGCGGAGCTGGAGGGGGACTACCGGACCTGGCATCTGCCCCGCGCGGGGACAGTGCGTCTTGGCAAAGGCGCCATGGGCGAGGGCGACCGGGCGGTGGCCCTTTCGCCGGACGGGCAATGCCTGGCCGTGGCCAGCGCCATCGGCGTGTGGTTGTATGAGTCGGCCACGTCCAGGGCTTTGGCGCTTCTGTCGACGGAAAGTCCGGTCCATTCGGTAGCGTTTTCACTCGACGGCACCCTGGCATCAGGCCTCGATAACGGCATGGTCGAGCTATGGGACGTGGAGACGGGCAAGACGGTCGGCGCGCTCAGGCATGCGGATTGGGGACGGGTCACTGCGGTGGTATTCTCGCCGGATGGAACCCGCCTCGCTTCCGGATCGTGGGACCAGGTCATTAAACTCTGGGACGTGGAAACCAGGCGCGAGATAGGCACGTGGGAAGTTCCGCGGGAGGAAAACTCTGTGCGGTCTCTCTCTGTAGACTTTTCTCCCGATGGGACGAGGCTGGTGTCGGGGTTCCAGGACGGTACAGTCCGGCTCTGGGCAGTAGCTACGCAGAGTGAGGTGGCCGCGCTGGAGGGGCATACGGATCGTGTCACTTCCGTGTCGTTCTCGCCGGATGGCAGGCTACTGGCTTCGGCCGGTGGTTCGAGTGATCCCACGGTCCGTCTGTGGGACACAGGCAGACAGACTGAGGTTGCCACGCTCAGAGGACACAGGGAGGTACGTTCGGTCGCGTTCTCCAGGCCAGAAGGCGGCACCTTGGCGTCGGCAGGCGGATGGCGGGATCGGAGGATCAGACTGTGGGATGTCGCGACGCGTGTGCTGATCACTACCCTGGAGGAACACACCGGCTCAGTTCATTCAGTGACGTATTCCAGCGATGGTGGGACGCTGGCCTCTGGTGCCGCTGATGGCAGGGTGATACTGCGGGATCTGGATTCGGGGAATGTCATCGGGCTTTCCGGGCATGAATCACTTTCATCAATGGCGCTTTCGCCTGATGGCAAGGTTTTGGCTGCTGGCAATCTGGACGGCCCGGTCACGCTGTGGGACGTAGCCAGGAAGGCAAGGATCGCCACTCTCGAAGGGAATACGGCCGGGGTCGAAACCGTATCCTTTTCCTCCGACGGCGCCACACTGGCTTCCGGGTCGTGGGATCGCACGGTCAGATTATGGGACGTGAAGACCCAGGAACCGGCGGGAACGCTGGAAGGGCACAGCGCTGGCGTCACGTCGGTGGCCTTTTCGCCCGACGGGGCCACGCTGGCTTCGGCAGGCGTGTGGAGGGATGCGACTGTCAGACTTTGGGACCTGGCGTCTCGCGAGCCGATCGGCACTCTCGAAGGACATACGAGTGAAGTCCGCTCGGTGTCGTTTTCGTCCGACGGCGCGCTCATTGCATCCGGCGGCGGATGGGAAGACAAGACGGTCCGACTGTGGAACGTCGCGACGCGAGAACTGATCGGTATCCTGGAAGGGCATACGGGTTCAGTCAGCGCCGTGGCGTTCTCACCCGAAGCCGCCCTGTTGGCTTCGGGGTCACGGGACGGCGTCACGTTTTGGGACGTGGGTACCCGACAACGGAGGTCCTCTCTGAACAACCGGCGTTCGGTCCTTTCGTTGGCGTTTTCGGCGGATGGGACAACGCTTGCTACCGGGACCCGGCGCGAGGCAACGTTGTGGGACGTGAAGACCCGCGAACAGATCGCCACCCTGGAAGGTCACACGCGATCGGTCCATTCGGTGGCGTTTTCAGATGACGGCGCCGTCCTGGCCACCGGCGCCTCGGATGGCACGATGTTGCTGTGGGACGTCGCCCAGTACCTCGGGCCAGTCATCGCCAATCCGGACTTCGACGGCGATGGGACGGTGGGTTTCCCCGACTTTCTGCAATTCGCGGCGCAGTTCGGGTTGAGTCAGGGAACCGAGGGGTATGACGCTCGATTCGATCTGGACGGAAACGGCGCCATCGGGTTCAGCGATTTTCTGATCTTTGCCGGCGCGTTTGGCAAGAGCACCGCGTGAAATGAACGATCCGTATTCGAGGAAGGGTGGGACAGAAGGGAGAGATTGCGACACCATACCTGAATGGCAAAATCATCCGCCGGGAGCAGTCTCAACGAAACGATCCACAAAAGGAGCATCAGCTATGAGACACCCATCGAAAACATCCTCATCAGCGCCGTGGCGTTACTCGCCATGTGTGTCCCCTCCACTGCGAATGGCCAGACCACGTTCACCATTCGAGGCGGGGTGAGCCGGGCGACAATGAGCGGATTCGAGGAGGTCGAGTCGGTCGTCAAGGCGCGTACCGGCCTAGCCCTCGGCGCTTCCGTGGGCATTCCGATTCAGGACAACCTTAGCCTTCGACTCGATGGCGGCTACGTGCAGAAGGGACTACATGGAAAAGGCGACGCGGCCGGTTTGGACATTAACTCTGACTACATTGAGTTTTCAGGCCTGGGAGTGGTCGATCTTTCAAAGTCCGGAGGTTCTGCCGTAGCGTATTTCTTCGCCGGACCTTCAATGGCGTTTCTGGCCAGTTGTGGCCCCTCGGATCGTTTTGAGCATGGCGAGTCCTCAGCGTCTTGCCGAGAAGGTTCCAGGAGTATTGATTTCGGGATAACGGGAGGGACCGGTGCCGATATGGCGGTATCCGAACAGATGACATTGGCCGTGGATTTGCGCTACACGCTGGGGCTTTTGTCGATTGACGAGACCGGCGGGGACGACGTCAAGAACCGTAACCTCATCCTTCAGGTCGGCGTCGGCTTTCCAATCGGGGAATAAGCGGGAAACCGATCGGAATCAGTAATATCCAGGCTGAGGTCGTGCGATCGGATCATTGAATCGCACGATCTTTTTTGCGCGCGAATGTCGATCCTCGTGGAGGATCCAAGGCGATCAGCCGCTCAGAATAGGGCCGAGCGTGGCGAGGATCTTCTTCCCTCCGGTATATCCGAAGAACAGGAGGGTGGCAACGAGGATGGCGTTGATGACGGGATGGCTCTTAAAGCCCGGTCCAACCCAGTCTGTTTTGTTGTTCATGAGCAGCAAGGTGAGCGCGACCAGGGGCAGGAAGAACGAACCCAGCACGGCATAGGTGAGCTGGACCTCCGCAACGGAACCCCACAACAGCACGAGGGGTACAATCGCGAGGCCGACCAGGTACACGCGGTAGGGAGTGGAACGGCGGATGTCCGAATTCTGAAAGGCTTCTGGAGAGACCCCTTTACGCAGCGCAAGGAAGTTCGCGAACATGTACGGATCGCTCTGCCAGACGCCGAGCAGGCTGGAGAAGACCGCGCCCCAGAAGCCCAGCAGGAAAGCCCATTTGCCCGGCGCCCCGAGCGCCAGTTCGAGCTGGCTTGAGAGGATGAGGGCCAGCGACGCCCCCTTCCCGTCCAGCGCGACCCGCGAACCGATGATGATCATCGCAACGCCGAACAGGGCGGTGACGGTGTACCCGACCGCCAGGTCGATACGGCAGGACGTCACGCCTTCCCGGCCCTGCCTGCCGGTTTCGCGGATCCAGTAACCGTAGGACAGCAGCGTGACCGTACCGCCGACGCCTCCCAGTACGCCGAGCGTCCAGCCCACGCCGCCGGTCGGAATGGCGGGAAAGAACAGGCCTCTGGCCAGAGCGTTCCAGTCCGGTCCGAGCAGCAGGGCCGTCAAAAGGACCGTAACGAACATCAATCCGATACAGGCCGACATCAGAACTTCAAATACGCGGAACCCGCCGATCCAGACCAGGGACAGGCCGACCAGGGAATGGATGATGCCCCAGACAATCTTGGACGTGGCCGGATCGCCGATGGGAAGCAGGCCGGTGCCCGCCACGCCGCAGGCGGTGACCAGCGCGCCGCCCACCGAGAAGCTCCAGATGATAAGGTAGACAATGAATACCCATTGCACCCAGGCGCCGAGCCGGTGGACCCAGCCTTCCAGCATCGTGGTACCGGTGGCCATCTGCCAGCGGGCGATGCCCTCGTTCAGGGTCCATTTGAGCAGCGCGCCGATCACGGCTGCCCACGCGAGGCCAACGCCGATCTTCGAGCCGGCGAGGCTGGCCGTCAGCAGGTCTCCCGCGCCGACGCCGGTGGCGGCCATCAGGATGCCTGGAAGAATGAGAGCGGGTCTGAAACGCACGTGAAATCCGGGTATCGGGTGCAAGAGAATCGGCTGACAGTTGGCGGTTTTATAACAACATCTAAATAAGGTGGCGCAGGGAACCCGTCAAGCAAAAAACGCGGGCTCTCAGCGAATTGGCGCTTGACACGTCGCCGGCGGATTTCTATAATTCAGTCATTTCGCGGAGCTATCGGCACGATGAACATCAAACAATCGCTAACACGAGGGCGCACGGCAGTGCGCCCTTACCTGTATTGTCTGCTGGTCCTGACCGGAGGATGCGCGGACCGGACGGCGTCGCAATACCTCGAGGCCGCCCGGGTGCACCAGTCCCGCGGCGAACCGGGGGCTGCGCTTGAAGCCCTTCAGGCCGCCGCTTCCGTGGTGCCGGAAGACGCATTTTACCAACATCAACTGGGTCTGGCCTATCTGCGGCTGGGTAAGTACGCCGAAGCCGCGGCCTCGCTGGAACGCGCGCTGGAGCTGGAACCTCACTATGCGGAGGTCTATCGGGATCTGGCGGCCATGTGCGAAGCGCAGGGGATGGAGTCCGCCGCCATCGGCTGGCTGGAGCGAGGGGCAAAGCAGGTGCCGGGTTATGAACCGCTCTACCGCGATCTGGTTGACCTGCAGCTGGGGCAGGACCGGCCGGACGAGGCACTGGGCATCCTCGAGGCGGCCGTCGAACGTTGGGCCGATGCGCTATGGGCCCATTTCCGCCTCGCGCAACTGTACCATCAGCTGGAGCTGTTCGACAAGGCCCAGGCCGCGCTCGAAACGGTTTTGGATATCGAACCCGGCATTGCTGAAGTACACGCGCTTCTTGGCAATGTGCTCTACGAGCAGCAGAAGCATGAGGATGCGGCCGAAGCATACCGGCGCGCGATAGCGCTGAATCCTGAAGATCACGGCAGCACCAACAATCTGGCATGGCTGTACGCCATCCAGGGGATCCGGCTGAAGGAAGCCCAGCGTCTCTCGTGGCGGTCCCTTCAGCAGGTGCCCGATTCGCCAACCTATCTCGATACGTTCGCGGAAATCCTTTATAGAACAGCTCAATACGAAGAGGCGATAGAAGTGATCCGTCACGCGATCTCGTTACGTCCCGAAGACCCCGCCTTGCGGGACCACCTGCAGAATCAGCTGGACAAATTCACGGCTGCGTACGGCGGGAGCGTCGACCGGGGCGGTTCGAAACAGTCCGTTGATAGAGTCGCTCTGCAGGCGAGGGCGAGCCATCGTGGCCGAAGGCAAGGCGCGCGACCGAGTCGACTCGGGGGATTCGGCGAGGAAGCGCAACGCAGTCATTCGGCCACGAGAGCCGGCCGCAGCGCGGATGGGCTTTTTCAACGGGCTGCTAAGCACACAAGGGATTGGCGGTGGTCGGATCATACGTACGTGCGAAACTTCCACGGAGGATGAAAGGCGTGAGTACACGAATAGAACGCGTGCATGCAAGGGAGATTCTTGATTCGAGGGGCAATCCGACGGTCGAGGTCGAAGTGGCACTGACGTCCGGCATTGCCGGAAGGGCGTCGGTTCCGTCGGGCGCGTCCACCGGCCAGCACGAGGCGGTCGAGCTCCGGGACGGAGACGAAGGTCGGTACCTGGGCAAGGGCGTCCTGCGTGCGGTTGGCAACGTGAATTCCACAATCGCCCCGGCCGTGGCGGGAATGGACCCGTCGGACCAGGCGGCGATCGACGGGCGGCTGAACGAATTGGACGGGACTCCCAACAAGGGCAACCTGGGCGCCAACGGCATTCTGGGTGTCTCGCTGGCTGTGGCCAAATCGGCCGCGGCCGCGTTCGGGGCGCCGCTTTACCGCCACATCGGAGGAGCATCGGCGTGCACGTTGCCGGTGCCAATGATGAACATCCTGAACGGGGGCTCCCACGCTGACAGCAGCGTGGACCTCCAGGAGTTCATGGTGATGCCTGTGGGCGCCGACAGCTTCCGCGAGGCGCTGCGGGCAGGCGCGGAGATTTTCCATGCGCTTCGGGAGGTACTCAAAGCGGGGGGATACAGCACAGGTGTTGGCGACGAGGGTGGATTTGCCCCCAGCCTTGCATCCAACGAAGAGGCGCTGGAGGTGGTCGGGGAAGCAATACAGAAAGCTGGATATGTACCCGGGCGGGACATTCTGCTGGCGCTGGACCCGGCTTCTACGGAGTTCTACGACAATGGCAGGTACGTGTTTCACAAGTCCGACGGTTCGGAACGGACCTCGGAGCATTTGGTCGACTTCTGGGAGGACTGGACGCGGCGGTATCCCATTGTTTCCATTGAAGATGGGTTGGCCGAGGACGATTGGGCCGGATGGGAGGGACTGACGGCCAGGCTGGGGGACCGGGTGCAGCTCGTGGGAGACGACCTGTTCGTTACGAATACGGAGCGTCTTCAGCGGGGTATTCAATCGGAGGTCGGCAACTCCATTCTCATCAAAGTGAACCAGATCGGTACGCTGACCGAGACGTTGGAAGCGATCGAGACGGCTCGCAATGCGGGATATACGTCCGTGATCTCGCACCGCTCCGGCGAAACGGAGGACGCGACAATAGCCGACCTCGCCGTTGGAACCGGCGCGGGTCAGATCAAGACCGGGTCGGCTTCACGCTCGGACCGGATCGCGAAATACAATCAGTTGCTGCGAATCGAAGAGGAACTGGGGGAGTCTGCCGTGTATCCGGGCCGGGAAGCGTTTTACAATATCGACCTGCCTGCGGCGTAGCAGTCCGTTGATAAAGTCGCTCCGCAGACGAGAACCGGACGCAGCCCGGATGGGCTTTTTCAACGGGCTGGTAGGTACATTGATTGTGAGAACACCCTTGTTACAGATCGCGCCATCACGTGAACGACGATGGCTTTCGGAACCGAATCGACGCCGCCTGCAGGAGGTCTACGACCAGGTCCCTGCCGTGTCGTGCCACTGCGACAGGTTGGGACAGTGCTGCGAGCTAACGAAGGAGGAAATGGAAGCGGATTTTGCGACCATGTATCCGCTGTATTCGATTGAGTACTTCAACATCGTTGACTACGTGGAGGACCACTTCGACGCCGAAAGACGCGATGCCGTGCTGTCTCTGACGGATGAGCGGCCTGAGCGATGCCCGTTTCTGACCGATACCGGCGGGTGTTCAATTTACCCGGTTCGTCCGCTGGTGTGCCGCACCTACGGGGTATTGAGCCGGGAAGCCGTCGAGGAGACGGCGCGCGACGCCCGCGGCAAGGTTTCCGCGCAGTGGGTCGCTTCCTTTTTGTTTACGGAACGCCATACGGTCTGTCCCCATACCCGCATCCAGGCGCCTGAAGCGCTGGCCGCGCATGCTAAGAATATGGTTCGATTCAACTACGAGAGGGAATTGCTGTCGCTCGGCAGAGAGGCGGCGCGGCTGGATGAAGCCCGTGCGGCCGTGTTTGCGTCCGTTTCCGGACTGAAGCGGGTGACACGATGGACCTGGGGTGGCTACAACGTGCTGCTCCGGGCGCCGTTGGCGTGGCTGAAGAAACACTTTGCGGGTTATTGGCGCCGATCCACGCTTGCTGATTAGCGGCAGGGGTTTCGGGGTCCGGGACCATTGCCAGCGCGGCGTCTCATGGAGACTTGCCGAAATTCCGCGCGAACATGATGAAGTCTGAGAATGACACGGTGCGGTCCCCATCCAGATCGAACGAAGGGTCAAAACCCGGTTGGTCCGCCGATTTGCCGAAGCCCTCGGCAAATGCAATGAAGTCTGGAAAGCCGACCGTGCCGCTGGCGTCGAAGTCCGCGGCGGCGGGAACGTGGCCTTCGCGCGCGGCCAGCGAGAGGTCGTAGGTCCGATCTCCGGCCGTGGTCCGGGTGATGGCCAATACGGTTGGGGATCCGCCGTAGAGACCGATGCGGCGAGGGACGCCGCGCCGCACCGGGACGGCGGCGACGTCGTGCGTGTCTTCCCGTTCGGAAACCAGTGTCACAAGCAGGTCGCTGTCGCTTCTGACGTCCAGCGAAAGGCCGGTCGGACCTGAAGTGAGCGGCACGAGATAATCGATGCCCCAGAGCTGGAGGGCGCCGCCAAGGTCGTCGGCAGGAACCGCGACGGTGTCCCTTCTGACCGGCTCAAGGGTGAAACCGCGGAATCCCAGGCCGCTCGTGTCGTTGACGAACACGGCAGCCGCCCAATCTGCCCAGAACTGTTCGAATTGCACCTCCGCGCCGATGGTTTCAAGGGTGCGGTTGAAGCCGGCAATGCTGTTTTCAGGTTCGGCGACGAGGCGTGCGACGGCCCGATCTCCATAGCGCTGGGCGAAGTAGGTCATGACCAGAAACGTCTGGTCGAAGAGGAAAGGCAGGAAATCGCCTGCTGACCAGCTGGCCGCGTCCGTCAGCCCTGTTTCGGATGGTACAGCCACGGTCGGGTCCGGCGATTTGAGCAGATTGGGAACGCCCAGGAAGTTCCTCGCGGCCCCGCGCGTCGTGTTCTTGTATCCGCACGCCAGTTCGGCGTATTCCGCACAGCCCTCGTCCACCCACCTGTCTTCGTCGGGATCGCCGTTCCAGTGCAGCATGTGCTGGAACTCATGGGCAAGGGTCGCGCGTGCCAGGTTGCTGTTCAGGACCAGAGGATCGCTGTCGATGTAGAGTATTTCCCGGCCGACCGGCGCCGCCTGGTTCGCGGTATCGTAATAACCCAGGATCGTGCCGCTCAGGATACTGTCCATGATATCCAGCAGCACGATTACGACCCGTGGATCGCCGTCAGCGTCGGGCGGGGGGCCGAAGATCTCTGTATCGACGGAAAAAATGCCGCGGTTGGGATATCGGGGTGTGGAGCTGTCGAAAGCACGGGCGAGGGACGTCAAAGCGGCGGGCATAACGCGCGAACCGCCCCAGATAACGTCCTCCACGAAGATATAGCAGTGCTCGCCCTTCAGACGGCACGTCGTCGTGGTCCGGTAGTATGGATCGGTACCTGGAAGCGCGGCGAAATTGAAGACACGAACGGTCAGGGGGTCGCCGACGTCAAACGTCTCGGCGGCCGTTATTTTTGCCGCGGACCCGGAATGTGGACGTACGGGCAGATAGGGCGTGCCGCAGCGCGCTTCGGGGTCGGCGAACGCCGCGGTCCTGAGCAGAAGGCAAAGCACGATCCCTGCAAAGGAGGGAATCCGGACGCAAGACGCCCGACACAATACGGTAGAATTCAAGCTGTTTCCGCCCTTTTTGCGACTGCCGGGAAGATGTCCCTGCGTCTACTCGTGCTCGGATCTCAGAACACGCGTCGGATGTTTGCGTACAGGCCGCCCCGAGGGGCAA
This sequence comes from Gemmatimonadota bacterium, assembly GCA_028877215.1. GTDB lineage: Bacteria > Latescibacterota > UBA2968 > UBA2968 > JAAXHE01. The sequence continues at coordinate 34,968 of JAPPFJ010000022.1, forward strand.
CCTGTAGTTCGACGCCGGTACCCTGCGCGCGGCTTTTCCGCGCAATCGAAGCCGCGTTGAGCGCGCTTGCGAAGCGGTTGAGAATCAGGCCGCCTATGAACAGGAATGCCTTCTGTTCAGCGGAAGTAGCCCTGCTGCGCAGGTCCAGAAATTCGATCCGGGAGGCCTCCGTATCCCACTCCCAGATATTGCCCGCCGTTTCGGCTCGAGTGTTCGCATGTTCGCCGGCCAGAAAGCGCTCTCGCCGGTTTCGTTCGTAGATGCTGTCGAAGTCTCCCACTTCCCTGATGACGGACTCGGGCAGGTTTTTCAGGTGAATGCCGGCGTGAGCCGCGGCATGAGCGTGATACGCATCGACGCGATAGGATTCGAGGAAGCGGAAGGTGGCCATGCCGGACCAGAAGATCCCTTCCGTAACCAGAAAGAAACGCGCGGACCGGCGTCCGCCGGCGTAGAACTCGCCCAGGCCCGGCAGTACGAGCGACAGCGCCGCCGCGCCGGCCGGCGACTTGCCCCCCGCGTGTCCGGCCGAAGGTACGCCGATCAGAATGAGGGACAGGACCGTGCAAAAGACGCGGGCTATGGAGAGTGGATTTGACATATTTTCGGCTACGGAAAAACGCGTCGCCCGGCGTTCAGAAGCTGTCTTAAAACCCCCAGCGGTCTTCGCGCGGCTGCAAAAGCGTCGGTCTGCGTTGGTCAAATCCACCCAAGAGTGGCGAGGGGCGCGCAGCCACGATACATTAAATATGGGCGAATTTGCCCGCCTTGACCGACACATTTTCGCTCGCGCTCGGGACTCACCAGGAATTTTAAAACAGCTTCTCAGAACAGAACGTGGATTGCCAATTCGGTCCGGTCGGGCCGGGGCAAAACCGACACTTGCGCGGACCGCACCCGCAACGCGGCATGGATCGAACTCGCGATGCGGTTGACAACGGTGAGGCCGACGATGACCGATGCGCGTTTGAGCAGTTTGTTGCTTTCGTTACGCTGATTCTCGTAGTCGATGCGCTGATTGGAGACGACGTTGCCGTTTCCGGTCTCGAAACCCACCTCGTGGACGTCCCTCCACCCGAATACGAACTGGTCGTACTTGCCAATCATCTCGTAGTACTGCTGGGTGTCCACCCTGTGGCAGCCGTCCAGGGCATGTTTGCATGGCAGGGTCTCGGTCTCAATGTACGGTGAGCCCCTGGCCTTATTGTAGTCCTGCCATTCCCGATACCGGCCTTCGTCCCAGTTCCGGTCGGCAAAGGTCCGGAATTCCGCCTTGAGGTCGTTCCCTTTGTTTCGCCAGCGCAGATAGTTGAACCACGTGAGCGCTTCGATTCCCATGAAAACAGCCGCCCGCTTCGGCTCGCCCGCGTAGAGTTCGCCCAGTCCCGGAACCGCAAGGGACATCGCGAAGGCCAGTTTGGGCGATTTCCCGTCGGTCTTCAGGGGGTCGTTACCCTCGAGCCACACATTCGCGTTGGCGTGGCGCAATTCGGGCCGGTCCGCCGCCCGGATCGGAAGAACGGTCAGCAGGATCAGGATTGGGATGGCGCGGAACACGAGGAACTCCTGTCATAAAAACCGGGGAAGACGTAAGGGTAGAAGAAAAAGCTTTAAAGCGGGTAGACGGAAGAGGGTAGAGGGTAGAGGACCACACCCCGCCCCACCACCTGGTGAGAGGGTAGACGTTAGACGGGAGAGATTGCCCGCTCCGTGAGGATTCTCTTCGTGCCAAAGGCAAGGAGGGAAAACATACCGGGCATGGGCTTCTTCTCCCGTCTCACCTCTTCCATCTCCCCGTTTTTGTCTATCTTCCGCCAACGCTTTGCAGGTATCCGAAAAGCAGGGCGAAGTAGACCCTGAAACCGCTCTTTTTCAGTTCCTCCCCTTGGACGACGCGCGGCAACGTATCCAGGCCGTAGGCGAGATCGAGACTGGCGCGCGTTGGAAAGGTGTAAAACGAGGTGGCATCGTAACGGATCTGGACCCCCACGTCGCGCTTCCAGCCACGGTTCAGTACGTCGTCCATATCGTTTCCGTCCCAAGCGCGGCCGATACCGGCGAAGATGGATCCGAAGAGTTGATCGGAATAGATAGGTCCGGTCTGACGATCCATCCGCGTGCGGATGGGGAAGCGGTACGCGGCGCGAAACATGGCTGCCCTGCGCCCTTCGAGGCTATAGAACGTATATCCTTTCATGTAAGGCAGGCCGCCGAGAAAAAAATCGAAGTAATCATCCACTTCACTGTCGATCAGCCCGCCGTAGAATCGCAATCCCAGGGCGGCTCGTCCGGGACCCACCGGCAGGTATTCACTCCAGCTCAGTGTAAACCGGTTGAAAAAGTAGCGGTCGAAGGTTTCGATCAGAAGGGACGTGTCTTCCTTGAATCCGCTGATGAAAAAGTTGAACTGGCGGTCGTAACGGAACCACATCTCCCGTCCGGCCCGGGGGTTGATCTCCCGGTCTCGGGTCCGGCTGATGTTGCGCAGTGAGTACGTGAACGCGAAATTGAATCCATGATGCGTGGTGGCGCCCAGGCTTACTTCATCCATGCCGTTGAACCGGGCGACGTCCTGGTCTGTGGATGACAGGTTGTAGATGAACCTGGCGTCCAGGAGGCTGCCCGTGCCGAGCTTGTTTCTGGCGCCGAGTTCCACGCCGGAGATCGTGAACGTCTGGCTGAAGATGCGGAAGTTTTCGTCACGGTTGAGAACGTCGTCTTCTTCGTGACGCACGGCCCGATAGGCTTCCAGAAAGACCGTTGGACGCCAGCGGCGATATTCATAGACCGCGAAGAGATCCAGATCCCTGTCGCGGGCGGCCATCGCGCCTACGAGGAGGGACTGTTTGTTCAGGACGTCATTGGATCCGGCGAAGATGCCCAGTTTCACTTTTCCGGCGTCCACGGCAACGCGGGGATAAAACGAGGTCGTGGAGAATTCGTTGCCGTAGGACCGGCTCTCCGGAACGGGTTCGTCCCCGGCCGCAGCGGCGGGCGGACGCCCGGTCTCCGGTTGAAAGATTGGCGACGCGATCGGCTCCCATGCGCCTCTTCCCGAGAGGACGCGGATCTCATATCCGTTGGCGCCGTAGTGGGAGAAGGCGATTCGACGGTCTTCAGGATTGACGTGCGGCTGAAGCGCGCCGCCAAGTACTCTGGTGACGCGGTGAACGGACCCGTCTGTAAGGCTGAAATGGTAGAGGTTGAAAATGCCGTCCTGATCCGAGGAAAAAACCAGGCCCGCCCCGTCGGGAGTCCAGCAGGGATCGCGATCCGTGCCCGCGGAGGCAATGACGGTATTCAACCGCCCGCCGCCTGCGGGTACGATGGCGATATTCCGCGTGCCCTCCGGATGGAAGACCGAGCAGGCGATCTGCGAGCCGTCCGGCGACCAGCGGGGCGTATACACCTGTGAGCCGTCGTCGAACGACGTGAGCCGGCGGACGTTTTCACCCTCGGCATCCATTACGGCGAGGTTCGTCGAGCCTCGGCCGTTGACGACGAATGCGATCCGTTTACCATCAGGCGAATACGCAGGGTGGCTTGCCCGGAGTCCGTGGGTCAGACGATTCTGGTTGGGCGGTAATTTCAGGGACAATCCGAGCGTCGCTCTGGTCTTTGCGAACAGCCCGTGTCCCCGCGGCACAGTCGGGTCCACCGTGTAGAGATCCCAGAACCGGGAGCCGTATCTGTCGGGATGGCTGCGTCGCGCAAAAATCAGACGGGGTCCGTCGGGCGACCAGTCCGGAGCGGTGTCGACGCCGCCGGCGAGTGTCTCGGAAGAGCTGTCGGAAAGGGTATGTACAACCAGTGCGGTGCGTCCGAAGTCGCCGCCCTGGTTGGACAGATAGGCGAGTTGGCCCCCGTCGGGCGACCAGCGGGGATGGAGGTTGAAGTACCCGGTTCCATGCAGGAATTCGCCGTCTACCAGGCGTCCCTCAAGTTCGGACTCTTTTGCCTCGTACCGCTCCTCAAGGGCGGAAACCCAACGCCGGTGGAGTTCGCGTCCCGAAATACCGATTGCGCCGCGTACGGCTGATTCGAAGTCGGTACGCCAGAGCGCGTTCATATTGTTGTAGATCTTCGGCAATTTGTCCTCGCCGAATGTGTTGACGATGAACAGGGTCAGGGCGTAGCCGTGGTCGTAGACTTTTTCGAGTCCCAGACCGTTTTTGGAGCCGAACACCCCCATTTCGTCGTAGGTGAGCAGTCGATCTTTCAACGTGGCCATGCGCAGGATCATGTCGCGGTGGGAATCCCAGCGGTCAAAATGGACGCCCGGCGCCATGAATTGTGCGGTGCCTTCGGCGAACCAGGGCGGTACGATCGTAAGCGGAACGGCGTAAGACGCAAAGACGTCCGGATAACCCGTGAGAATGTCGTCCCGGCGCTCTTCATTCTGGTACCCCAGATAGTGGAAGTAAATGGCCGGGAGGCGCCGCGGACCCTTGCGGGCCGTCTGCAGCGCAACGATATGAGTAAATTCGTGCGCGATCACGTTCTGGAGCCAGTTGGTGTCGCCCCGCAGTTCGAATTCCAGGTTGGATGCCCAGATTTCCATGGTGTTGTGGTAATAGAAGGCCGCGCCATTGGCATAATCGTCAGTGTCTTTCAGAATCAGTCGTATTTTTTCGTCGGGTATGAAATTATAGAACGCCGTGACCGGACCGTACACGGTTTCAGCTGCCCTCGCGGCGCGGCGGGCAAGATCCGCGAGACCCTGGTGGTAATATATCTTGAAATGGGCGGTCTCCAGTACCTCCCAGCGCAATTCGGGATGGTTGGCGTCGAACTGGGCGCCGGCCGGCACGGACGCCGAGAGCAGCAGGGCAAGGCAAATCCCGAGAAGCTGTCTTAAAATTACCGGTGAGTTCCCGAGCGCGAGCGAAAAAGTGGCGGTCAAGGCGGG
>JAPPFJ010000013.1 GCA_028877215.1 Gemmatimonadota bacterium
GGCAATCTATTTCCGGGACAGAACACTTGCCATTGTGGTCGAAGACAAGGCGCGCAACCGAGTCCCATCCTGCGATTCGGCGAGGGCGCGCAACGCAGTATTTCGACCGCAAGGGCCGGCCGTAGCCCGGATGGGCTTTTTCAACGGGCTGATAAGCGTCACAAGGAGGCGAATGATGGCTAAAGTGTGCGGACTGGCGATCCTCGGGTTATTTTTCGTCTCCGCGGCCGCGGGCGAAACCCCCTGGGAGAAGGTTCAAAAAACACTATTGGATACGAGGGAAGCTCCCGCGATCGTACTGGACGGAACAGAACGGGTACCAGCCATGTACGCCGGCGAAACCCGGCCGGAATACGGAGACTGGATGGTTCGCCACTTCCTGTCCGACCCGGAGAATTTCAATCCATACGTTTCCAACGACTCGGGCGCTTCCACGGTACACCAGTACATCTTCGAATCGCTCCTCGAAATCGAGAACGAATCGCCGTACAGGCTCAGAGGTCTGGTTGCGAAGGGACCTCCCGCCATATCCGAAGACAAGCTCACCTACACCTTCGATCTGCGGGAGGACGTCCATTTTGCCGACGGCAAGCCGCTTTCCGCGGACGACGTCCTCTTCAGCATCAAGGTCATCAAGAACCCGAAAGTCCTGGCTGCCTCGCTTCGAAACTACTTCGAGGCCGTCAGCGACGTCGAACAGGAGGACAGATACAGAATCAGCTTCGTCTGCAGGGAACCCTACTTCAGGAACAACATCTCCCTGGGCGCCATGGAGATTCTTCCCAAACACTTCTACGACCCCGACGGCCTGCTGGATCCCGTTGACATCAGGAGTCTCATCGACGGTTCCTGGGAGAGCGGCCCTCACGCGGAGCGCGTGCAGCAGTTCGCGGAGAAGTTCAACACGGGATACCATCGGAAAATGCTGGGTTCCGGCCCCTATCTCGTGGAAAACTGGGACGAAGACGTGGTCACGGGCCAGAAAGTCATACTTACCCTCAATCCCAACTACTGGGGACGGGACCGGGCCGATCTGATGCCCAAGGGCTACGTTGAGAAAGTCGTCTTCAAGATCGTGAACGACCAGGAAGCCGCGTTCATCGAGCTCACCAACGGAAATATCGACTTCTTCGGCCTCAGACCGCTTCAGTTCAAGGACAAGAGCTGGTCCGCGAACTTTATCGAGCGATTCAAGAAGAGCGTAATCTATTCTTCGGGGTACGTTTACATCGGCTGGAACAACGCGCACCCCATCTTTCGCGACAAGCGCGTGCGCAGAGCGATGACGTATCTCACCGACCGCGAGAGCATGGTCGTGAACCTCATGTTCGGTCTGGCGGAAACCGTTGAGAGCCCCATCCACAAATTCCGTCCGGAATACAACCACAGCCTCGAACCCCACCCTTACGATCCCGACAGAGCGCTTGACCTTCTGGATGAGGCCGGCTGGACGGATAGCGATAACGACGGCATCCTGGACAAGGTCATCGACGGCGAGAAACTCCCGTTCAAATTCGAATTCCTGGTCAACTCCGGGAACCAGCTCCGCAAGGACATCGCGCTGGCGCTGCAGTATGAACTGCAGGACATCGGAATCGTCTGCGAGGTGCGTGAACTGGACTGGACCATCTTTCTGGACCGGGTTGTTCGCAAGAAGGACTTCGCAGCCTGTACCCTAGGGTGGACCGGCAGCCTGAGTACCCCCCCGGACTCCTATCAGATCTGGCATTCCTCGCAGGCAGCGGGACAGGGATCCAATTACATCGGCTTCAAGAACGACGAAGTCGACCGCATCCTGGAAACCTACCGGAGGGAATTCGATATGGACAAGAGAATCCAGCTCTACCAGCGTTTCCAGGAAATCCTTTACGAGGAGCAACCCTATACGTTTCTGTGGAAATCCCGCAATGCGTGGTCGTACAGCAGGCGCTTTGCGGGGGACAACTGGTATGCCGGTGGCCCGGACACCCAGGAATGGTGGGTAGGCGCCTCCAACCGTTTGTACCAATAGGCCGGGGAGACGACCGGATCATGTTGCAATCCCCGATGAACAGACGTCGGCACGGAGAGGCTTGATAGCAGATGATCCAGTACATCCTGCAGCGCAGCCTGCTGATGATCCCGACGATGATCGGCATCACCCTCATTTCCTTCCTGGTCATGCATCTCGCTCCCGGCGACCCTGTCGACTTCTTTCTCGGCGGCATGGCGGGCGAGGAAGGCATCTCGACGGAAGGGCAGTCCGATTTCGACAGAACGCGCGAGGACCTGCGCCGGCAACTCGGCCTGGACAGGCCGCTTCACGTCCAGTACCTGAGCTGGCTGTCGAGCCTGGTCCTTCACGTTGAGCCGCTCAACAACTTCGAACGCATGGGTCGGCGCGTCGATCTGTTTCTCTCGACACTGGAACCCGCGGAAAGAAGCGAACTGGCCTCGCTCGAAAACCAGGCGCGCAAAGCCCGATTTCTTCGCAGTTTCGAGAAACATCATCCGGACGAGGCGCAGGCGCTCGTCCTTTCCTCTTTCTGGGAGGGCAAGACCGTCAAACTCGAGAACAACTACGAGTATACCGGCGCCGGCCTGCTCCTCTTTCATCTCTTCGACCGGCGCTTCGTTACGCTCAATTTCGGTCGTTCTTTCAAGGACCAGCAGCCGGTCATTTCGCATATCCTCGCGCGCGTGCCCATCACCATTGAAATCAACATCATCAGTCTGATCGTCGCCTATATCATCGGATTGCCGCTCGGTATCTGGCTGGCTGTGAAGCAGGACACCCGGACCGATCGCACGCTGACCACGGGGACCTTTATCCTCTGGTCCATGCCTTCGTTCTGGGTGGGCATGCTGCTCATCGTGTTTTTCTGCAACAAGGAGTTCTTCTACTGGTTTCCGGCCTCCGGCATCCAGTCTCTGGACGCGTCTTCCGAATGGGGATTCTGGCGACTGTTGACGGACCACGCCCATCACATGGCCATGCCGGTCCTGGCCTCGAGCTACGCCAGCTTCGCGGGTCTCTCCCGATTCATGCGAACCAGCATGCTGGAGAACCTCAGGCTGGACTACGTCCGCACGGCCCGCGCAAAGGGCCTTCCGGAAAAAGTCGTGATTCTGAAGCACGTCTTCCGCAACTCACTGATTCCCATTGTGACCATACTGGCGAATCTGCTTCCGGCCATCATCGCCGGCTCGGTCTTTATCGAGACCATCTTCACCATTCCTGGGTTGGGATATCTTGGCGTTCAATCCGTACTCGTGCGCGACTATCCCATGGTCATGGCCATTCTGACCATCGGTTCGTTCCTCTCGTTGCTGGGAATTCTTCTCGCGGACGTCCTCCTGAAAGTCGTGGACCCGCGCATCGAGTTTTCCCGCCTTCAGGGTTAACCTCAATTCGAAAAAGGACAACAGTGAAATTGGCCACATAAAGCCTGAATGCGGGTAGACGGTAGACCAAAAGCGGTGAGACGGGAGCCGGTAGAGGTTAGAGATTACCTGCCTTGTGAGGATTCTCTTCGTGCCGGAGGCAAAGAGGCATAAATTGGCCGGCGAGGATATCTTCTACCGTCTTACGTCTCCCGTCTTCCCTCTCACCAGATACGCATCATGGATAAACTCATGTCCGACGCTGAAAAACGCGATCTCACAGAATCGGACGTTACAACGCCCGAACCCGAACCTGTCCAGGAGGGCCAGACCTACTCCAAACTGGTGTGGCGGCAGTTCAAAAAGAACCGGCCGGCCCTCATAAGCCTGGCGGCGATCGGCGTTCTCGCGTTCACGGCGGTGTTCGCGGATTTTCTCGCGGGCAACAAACCCTACTATATGAAATACAGGGGCAAGACCTACTTCCCCGCCTTCCGCCAGTACGCCGTTCATCTCGGGCTGGCCGACTGGCCTGCGCCGCTCAGAAGAAGGAAAAACTTCAAACGCCTGAGGTCGGAATCCGCAATATTCCCGCCCGTCCCCTACGGTCCCAGCGACGTCAACCTCAGGGACAAGTACCAGCCGCCCGGCACAGCGCATCTTCTGGGAACGGATCGGCTGGGCCGGGACGTTCTTTCCGGGCTGATCCACGGTTCGCGATACGCACTCACCATCGGACTGGTCTCCGTGGCGATCTCGATGATCATCGGCGTCGCCCTCGGCGCGCTGGCGGGGTATTTCGGTGGCTGGACCGACCTGGTTCTTTCGCGGCTGTTCGAACTCTGGGCTGCCATACCCACTCTCTTTCTGATTATCACGGTCGCCGCGTTCTTTCCACCGAGCCTCTTTTTCGTGATGATCATCCTCGGCTTTACCGGCTGGGTGGGTATCGCCAGGCTCACGAGGTCGCAGTTTCTGCAGGTCAGGAGTTACGACTTCGTATCCGCGGCAAAGAGTCTGGGGTATTCCAGCGGCCGCATCATGTTCATCCACATTCTGCCGAACGCAATCGCGCCTGTACTCATCCCGGCGGCGTTCGGGGTGGCGGGCGCCATTCTGGCCGAATCCGGCCTGAGCTTTCTCGGCATCGGGGTACCCGCGGAGGCCATCACCTGGGGGGCGATACTCGCGGGCGCCCGGAACAATACCGCGGCCTGGTGGCTGGTCATCGTACCCGGTTTCGCTATTTTCATCACCGTGACCCTTTACAACCTGCTGGGCGACGGCCTGCGAGACGCCCTGGACCCGAAGATGAAGGTGTGAGACCTTCACCGGCCGACGATCGCAACAGCATGCTTCGCGGCGCGCCGGTTCCGAAAACCTTAACCGATGGCACATACGTACACACCGGGCCTGCGGGTCACCCGCAGCGCAACCGTTCGGAAGCGACGCCAGCTGCCGCTCTCCGGAGAGGTATTGGTTTCGGAAGGCGAATCCGTGCAGCGTGACCGGGTGGTGGCCCGGACCGAACTGCCCGGCGACGTGACCACCCTGAACCTGGTCAACAGGCTTGGCGTCACACCGGACGAACTGCCGGCCTTCATGCTCAAGAAGGAGGGTGAGCCGGTCGAGCTCGGGGAACCCGTCGCAGAAACCCGGCCGTTCATCAGCTGGTTCAAAACCACGGTGGAATCGCCGGTCACGGGCACCGTGGAGAGCGTATCGCCCGTTACCGGCCAGGTCATCCTGCGAGGGCCGCCCCGACCCGTCCAGGTCAGGGCGTACGTGGACGGCACCGTTGTGGAAACCATTCCCGGCGAAGGCGTCACAGTTGAAACCGCCGGCGCGTTTCTTCAGGGGATTTTCGGCATTGGCGGGGAAAGCTGGGGTGCGATCCGGACACTTGCCGTCACACCCGATGAGCGGCTTCCGGCAGACCGGATCGACGCCGCCTGTGCCGGCATGATCTGCATCGCCGGAGGCCTGGTCACCCTGGATCTCATCCGGAAAGCGCGTGAGATCGGCGCAGCCGGCCTCATTGGCGGGGGCATCCGCGACCATGACCTGCGTAGCCTCCTCGGTTATGACCTGGGCGTGGCCATAACGGGCACGGAGGAAATCGGCCTTACCGTCGTGATTACCGAAGGATTCGGCGACATCGCCATGGCAACAAAAACCTTCGATATCCTGAACGAGAGAAACGGCGACGAGGCCTCGATCTCTGGAGCAACCCAGATCCGGGCCGGCGTACTTCGCCCCGAAATCATCGTTCCGGACACGGAGAGTTCAGCCGCCGTCGAGGAAGCCGTCGCCCGGGACGGCCTGTCCATCGGAGATCCGGTCCGAACGATACGGGCGCCCTTCTTCGGAAGGACCGGTGTCGTCACCGCCCTGCCGTCCGAACTGGCGGCCGTCGAGTCGGAAATCCAGGTACGTGTTCTGGAGGTTCAATTCGAAAACGGACAACTGGCCGTAATACCCCGCGCAAACGCCGAAAGGATCGAGGCATGATGATTTGGAGCGTCCAGGCGCGCCTGATTGCAAACGCCGGGAGACCCGCAATGGCGCATCTATTCCTCAGTTTCGTGCTTGCCTTCGCTGCCGCGCCGGCCGCCGGCGGTTCGGCGCCCACCGACGTCCGGGCCTTCGACACGCCCAGCGACCAGGGGCACAGCATCACGGTGACATGGCGCCGGCTGGATTTCCTGCCAGACAGCGCGCGATATCGCATCAGCGTCTCCGAAGAGCCGGACGGGCCCTTTCATCTGGTTGCCGAACTGGAACCCAATACGGCGCCGACGATGGCCGACGAGCCTGACACGTTCGGCAGGGGGGAGGAGAACCGCAATCATCACTTCGTCCACGTCGAATCCTACCTCAATCCGGACGGACGGAACCGGATCCGGCTCGAGAACCATCGACCCTATTTCGTTCGCCTCGGCGTCCACGGCGCGGGCCACACGGTTGTGGAAGCCCGGGCCCATGGCAACTACTTCAACTGGACCAAAAGCAACAATTTTCTTCTGGGCGCGCTGTTCTCCATTCTGATCCTCGTCTATATCCGTCTCGCCCGGCGAAAGAGTCTCTATATCAGACGGCTGGCAGGTCTGGACGCTCTGGACGAAGCCCTGGGCCGGGCAACCGAAATGGGCAAACCGGTGCTGTTCGTGCACGGTCTTCAGGACATGGGCAGCCCCTCCACCATTGCCGCCGTGAACATACTCGGCCAGGTGGCGAAGCGAACCGCCGAGTACGATACCCAGCTCAAGGTTGGCAATCGGGATCCGATTGTGATGTCCGTGAGCCAGGAAGTGGTCAAAGAGTCATGCATCGAAGCCGGAAGACCCGACGCGTTCAACCCGGACAATGTCTTTCTGGCGGCCGCGGACCAGTTCAGCTACGCGGCCGCGCTAGAGGGACTGATGGTGCGTGAGAGGCCGGCAGCCAATCTTCTGATGGGGTATTTTTACGCCGAATCCCTGCTCCTGGCGGAGACCGGCTCCACAACCGGCGCTATCCAGATCGCCGCGACCGACGCCTATACACAGCTTCCGTTCTTCATAACAACCTGCGACTATACCCTGATGGGCGAGGAACTCTACGCTGCCAGCGCCTATCTCTCCAGAGATCCCAAACTCCTGGGAAGCCTGAAGGGGCAGGACCTGGGGAAGGGTATCCTTATCCTCATGCTGGTGCTGGGTTCCCTGCTGGCCGGATTCGGCTTCTGGCCGATCCTGAGTTGACGGCAACAGCACCGCATATACGTTCAAGCCTCCGGGAGAAAATCGAATGTATTTTTTGCAACGCACCCTGCCGCTACTCGTGGCCTTCGCAGCGGGCGTCATCGGCATATTCACCTATTATATTCCGGTTGGGCAGCCGGTCGAGATTACAACCTCCACCTGGTACCGGATCATTGCCGCGTTCGCCCTTTTCCTTGGCATCCACAGCCTTTTGCAGATGCACTGGCACCGGATCAGGCGCAAGCAGGCCGGATGGGCTTTCAGCGCCGTCGTGTACGTCGGTTTCATCGTTACGATCCTGCTTGCCGTATACAACAACGGCAGCGGGCCGCTTCAGCCGCTCGCAGAGGGCGACGGTCTGGATCTGAACTGGATGTATACCCACATTCACGTGGCCGGCGGAGCCACGATGTTCTCGCTGCTCGCCTTCTTTATCGCTTCCGCCGCCTACCGCACGTTTCGGGCCCGCTCGGTCGAGGCCGTTGTTCTTCTTGTTGCCGCTCTGCTCGTTATGCTGGGCCGGGTACCCATCGGCGCACTCATCTCCGAACACCTGCCCGCTATTTCCCAGTGGCTGATGGCCACGCCGAATCTCGCCGCCCGCCGCGGCATTCTGCTGGGCGTGAGCCTCGGCGCAATCGCCACGGCACTTCGCATCATCTTCGGCATCGAACGTTCCTATCTCGGGGAGGAAGGACAATGATCGAACGCCTCCTGAACATCGACCGCCGCATCGTGTACATTGCCGTCTTTCTGGCTGTATGTATACCTCTGCTCATCGACTTCCAGCTGCCGATCAAGGCCACACCCAACGTACGTGCGGTTTACGATAAGGTAGAGAGCCTGGCCGGAAATCCCGATGCCGTCGCGCTCATCTCCTTCGACTACGGTCCCAGTTCGCAGCCGGAACTCCAGCCAATGGCCCTGGCTATTCTGCGCCACTGCTTCAGCCGGAACATCAGGGTTGTTGGCGTGACGCTCATTACCGAAGCAGTGGGACTCGCCATGCAGGCGTTCGAAACGGCGGCGGAGGAATACGGACGGGAAAACGGGACGGACTATGCGTTTCTCGGATTCAAGGCGGGAGGTCCGATCCTGATCCTGAACATGGGCCAGGATCTGCACGCCGCGTTTCCGGAAGACATCCGGGGCGTCGACACGGCTGAAATGCCTCTCACCCGCAATCTGCGCTCGTTGAAGGATTTCGACTACGTGATCGACCTGGCCGCCGGGTACCCCGGCGTGGACGAGTGGATCGCATACGGGCAGGAACGTTACCGGTTTCCCCTCGGCGCGGGTTGTACCGCGGTGATGGCGCCGGATTTCTTTCCCTTCCTCCAGTCCCGGCAACTCAACGGCCTCATCGGCGGGCTCGCCGGCGCCGCGGAATACGAAGCGCTGGTGGGCAAGAGAGCCCTCGCGGTCAGCGGCATGCGTCCGCAATCCGTCGCACATATCGTCATCATCGGGTTTATCCTGCTGGGCAACGCGGTCTACTTTCTGCACCGCAGCGCGTCACGGTAGTAAGGGGCCACCGGCATGCAAAGAGAACACATCGTCTTCCCGATCTTTCTTCTGCTTTTTGCGGTCGTGAACGTCTATCTGCTGGCCGCTGGCAGCCTGGAGGCAAGCTGGTCGGGATTCGGCATCATCCTCGCCGCAGGGATCACGCTAGCTCTATACAGCTTTCTCTACAGGGACAATCCGCTCTTCAAGCTGGCCGAGCATCTCTACGTGGGCGTTGTCGCCGCGTACGAACTCGCTCTGGTCTGGTACCAGAGCATCCTGCTGGACGTCTTCAACCCGCTCTTCCGTCCACCGCCGGACACGGGCGTCAAGTGGTTGGTGATCGTTCCGGCCTGCCTCGGTCTCTTTCTGATGACCCGCTTTGTCGGCAAAGCGGTGTGGCTCAGCCGCATTTCATTTGCCTTCTTCGTGGGACTCGGCGCGGGGCTGGCCATCCCCCGGCGCGTCGCCTCCTTCATCATCGAGCAGATCGAACCCACGATCCTCCCGTTTTCACAGGCGTCGGCAGGCTTCGGATGGGCCGTTCTGGATCCGGCGATCATCCTGATAGGCGTTGTGAGCGTACTCATTTACTTTTATTTTTCCGTCGAACATAAGGGGGTCGTGGGCGGCATCTCCAGGGTCGGCATCTATTTCCTGATGGTTTCGTTCGGGGCATCATTCGGCTATACCGTCATGGCGCGCATCTCCCTGCTCATCGGACGCGTGGATTTCCTTCTGGAAGACTGGCTGAATCTGAATCCGCCGCTGTTCTGACCCGCAGGTGTCGGTCAGGAAATCAGAGGGACGCCGTTCTCCCACGCGTACGCGCCGGATCCGGAGACGGTAGCATTTTCAACAGATGGTGGATCTATGTCGGAACCGCTGCTGACTGTCAGAGATCTGAAGACGTTCTTCCATACGGACGGCGGGGTCGCCAGGGCCGTGGACGGGGTCTCCTTCACTCTCAAGAAGGGCGAAACCCTGGGTCTGGTGGGAGAGTCCGGTTGCGGCAAGAGCGTCACGTCGCTGTCCGTAATGCGACTGGTACCCGAACCGCCGGGGGAGATCGTCTCAGGTGAGATCCGGTTCAACGGACGCAATCTGCTGAGTATGGACGAATCCGCCCTTCAGGGTGTGCGGGGCAACGACGTCGCGATGATTTTCCAGGAGCCGATGACCAGCCTCAATCCCGTATTCACCTGCGGAGACCAGATTGACGAAGCCGTTATGCTCCACCAGGGGCTCGGCAGGGACGCCGCCCGGGCCATAACGGTTGACATGCTCAATCTGGTCGGCATTCCGGATCCTGAACAGCGGGCAAACGAGTATCCTCACCAGCTTTCCGGCGGCATGCGGCAGCGGGTGATGATCGCAATGGCCCTGTGCTGCAATCCGGAACTCCTCATCGCCGACGAACCGACCACGGCGCTGGATGTGACCATACAGGCCCAGATACTGGAACTTCTCGACCGGCTTCAGAGGGAATTGGGGATGGCTGTCCTGATGATAACCCACGATCTCGGCGTTATTGCTGAAGTCGCGGACCGGGTGGCGGTCATGTATGCCGGAAAGATCGTGGAAACCGGTACGGTCGATGAGATCTTCGCCAACCCGCAGCACCCCTACACCAGAGGATTGCTGGAGTCCATACCCACGCTCAATGAAGAGAAAGGCCGGCTGTCCGTCATTCCGGGGACCGTGCCCGATGCGACCCGTTTTCCCGCCGGATGCCGGTTCGCGCCCCGCTGTTCATTGGCGGAGGATGTATGCGAAGCGGACGAACCGCGCCTCGAACCGACCTCGGGCGGACGCTTCGTCGCCTGCTGGATGGTCGAAGATTACCCGTCTCCCGTGACGCGATCGGATTGACATGTCCAGACCACTGCTCGAAGTCCATGGGCTGAAGAAACACTTCCCAATCACCCGCGGGGTATTCTCCCGGACCGTCGGCTACGTAAGAGCCGTGGACGGCGTCTCTTTCACCATGCGCCGGGGAGAAACCCTGGGTCTTGTGGGGGAGTCCGGGTGCGGCAAGACAACCGCGGGGAGGAGCATCCTGAGGCTGATCGAGGCCACGGCGGGCCGCGTGCTGTTCAACGGCGCCGACGTCTTCGACCTGAAGCGTTCCGAACTCCGGGCCGTTCGACGCCGCATGCAGATCATCTTCCAGGACCCCTACAGTTCGCTGAACCCCCGCATGACAGTGGGGGGCATGCTGGCCGAAGCGCTGAGAATCCACAAGCTCACGGACGGCAGCGATACGCGGGAACGCGTGGCGGAACTCCTGGAAACCGTGGGTCTCCGGCCGGACTATGCCCGCCGGTATCCCCACGAATTCAGCGGGGGGCAGCGACAGCGTATCGGCATTTCGCGGGCGCTGGCCGTGAAGCCGGAATTCATCGTTGCGGACGAACCCGTTTCGGCATTGGACGTTTCGATCCAGGCGCAGATCATCAACCTTCTTCAGGATCTTCAGGGCCGGTTCGGCCTTACCTTCCTCTTCGTCGCGCACGACCTGAGCGTTGTCAAACATATCTCCAACCGCATCGCGGTGATGTACCTCGGACGTATCGTGGAAATCGCGGAAAGCCGCACCCTCTGCAGCGATCCCCAGCACCCTTATACCCGCGCCCTGCTCTCGGCCGTTCCCGAGCCGGACCCGCGTGTCAGGAAGCAACGCACGGTACTGACGGGCGACGTCCCAAGCCCGGCAAACGTCCCTCCCGGCTGCCCCTTTCATCCGCGCTGCCCCGAACGGGAAGACGCCTGCGCCAAGATCGTGCCCGATCTGCTCGAAATCGACGCAAACCACAGCGTCGCCTGTATACTGCGGACGCGGCAGCACCTCCCAACGGCCTGAATTTGGAACTGTTCGTTGTCTTCGTAAGTCTAATTGTTTACTTTTATGGCCGAAACGCGGCCGGTGCGAGCCAGACGGGATTATCGACCAGCGCCCATACGCGTCTTACAAACGCCCGGCAGCCGTTCAATCCAACCCCCGAAGTCCAGGAGAAGCACGTGAACCGACCCACGATCCTGTCCATCAGCCTCTTCGGCGCGGTATTGATCGCCATTTCGTGCGGCGCGCCGTCCCCTTCCGACGCCCAGCAGTTCCCCAGGAAATACAAATACGGACCCACCGTGGACATTGCCGACGTGCCGTTGAACCGCACCATGCCCGATTATACATGGGAGCGGCACGAGCGTCATTTCTTCCCTTCCCTACTCGGCCTGCACGTGCCGGGCGCACGGGCAATCCGCACGAAGTACTTCGCCATCTATTACGCGGAAGCGGAGAATACGGCCCGTCGTATCGCTGAGATTGCGGACGACACCTTCGAGAAGATTTCCCGCCATTACCCGGGTTCCATAGAACGCTACGCCCCGATTCACGTGGTCGTTTCCGATATCGACATTCTGGGTAACGCCTTCTCCTTCTACCTTGGAAATCTCATCTCGTTCGGTTCCACGCCCCTCAACTGGGACTCGCGAGGCACCCACGACTGGGTGCGCGACGTTTTTACCCACGAACTCACCCACCACATCACGCTCAAGGCCTCCCACAACAGCATGCCCTTCGTTTTCGGGCTTCTCGGCAGCAGCCGGTCCAACCAGAACCCGGACTTCGGCTTCTTTCTGCCGCTCTACCACTCCGCAATGCCGAACTGGTACGCGGAAGGTATTGCACAATTCGAAGCCGAAAGGTACGGGGGTGACCTCTGGGACACCCACCGGGATATGATCCTGCGGATGGCCGCGCTCGAAGACGACCTGCTTTCATATACCGACATGAACGTCTTCGGCAAAGATGGCTTCAAGTCTGAACAGGTCTACAACCAGGGCTACGCATTTTTGAGCTATTTGGCCGACACCTACGGTCCGGACTCGGTGCGAGCCATGTCCCGCGACCGGCCGATCGTCAACTTCAAATCCTCCGTCAAGAAGAGCACGGGTATCTCGGCGCCCGATCTCTATGACGAATGGACCGAGCATCTCGATCGCAAATACGGCGCCCTTGCGGACTCCATCCGCGCTGCCGGGGAGCGGGAGGGCGAACTGCTCTCCGACCGCGGCGACGTGGAGCACTTTCCCACGTACTCGCCCGACGGCACGAAAATGGCGTTCATCAGCAACGAGGGAAGCGACTACGCAATCATGGAAATGCTCGTGATGGACCTGGCCACGCGAAGATTGACAAAGGTGGCGAGAAGCCGGAAGTACGGGAAATACGTCAACCTTCCCTTCTCCTGGACACCCGATGGCAACAGCCTGGTATACAGCAAATCCGTCGGGGGCAACTGGGACATCTTCATATACGATCTCACCTCCCGAAAGGAGCGCCGGGTCACCGTCGGCCTCCGCGGAAGAGACCCCGCCGTGTCTCCGGACGGCACGGAAATCGCGTTCGTGGGGAACCGGGACGGGACGTCCAACCTGGGCATCGTGAACATCGACGGCACGGACGTCCGCTATTTGACCAACAACAACAACGGCACGCAATATTACACGCCCAGGTGGACGGAGGACGGCGGTAGACTTCTGTTCAGCATCTTTCGCGGGGAAGACCGGGATATTGCCGTAATCAATGCGGATGCCACGCCGAGGCCGAAAAAGACCGACACGAAGAAGACCGGGAAGGAAGAGCTGGCCGAACGCATCGCAGAAAGGAAGAAAACCGAAACCGAGGTGGACAGCGCCCAGGCGGAGGCAGACAGTCTCGCGCTGGCCGAGGCCGCACGGCGCGACAGCATGGTCGCGTTCCCCGACAGCCTGGCCTACGCCAACAACGCGGGCTTCGAAGTGATCATCAATACACGGGCCGATGAACGCGACGCGGTCTGGCTGCCCGGCGGCGGCGGCATTTTGTATGCCTCGGACCGGACCGGCATTTTCAACATCTATACCCTTGACCTCGCAACGGGCAGGCAGGAGCAACTCACCAACGTGATCGGCGGCGCTTTTTCCCCCTCGGTTTCGCCCGATGGCAACGAAGTCCTCTACTCGGGATACCACGCCGCGAATTACAACATCTACCGCATCCGGAAGTCCGGCGCCGCTGCGGCAGCCGCGTCCGATTCCCTGGTGCGGGACTACAGCAGCATCTACAACGGCAAGAAAGTCGGGGACCTGTTCAATACCGGGCGATACGCGCCTCGACTGGCCTCCATCGGCGTTGTACCCATCCTGGTACTGGGACCGACCTTTATCGGAAACCGGTTCGGCCTGGACCAGCTGAGCGCGGGCGCCGAAGCCACGTGGGGAGACCTCCTGGGAAGCGACAACATCTACGCCGGCTTTACCGTTGGCAAGAACCTGAAAAAAGGCGTGGATCTGAACTCGAACTTTTCCGCGTTCTACACGAAGGGTCTGCCGGCGGTTCATACCGAAGACCGGACGTACGCGCCAAGATTCTTTATCGGCGCCAGTCAACAGACCATCAACAGCCAGATAGATCGAGGCATTGTGGATTCCCGCCGGGACACCACCTCGGGCACGTTGCAGATCGTGATCGACGACACACTCCGGCTGGTGCCCGGAGTGACCAGTTTCACCAACCTCTCTCTCACCCAGGAAGACAAGTACAAGAACATCTTCAGCGACTTTGTGGTGGGCGTTGAAGCCAGCATCGGCAGGCGTCAGGTGCTTTCGATGACCTGGGGCCACAGGAGGTACAAGGAGAGCACCCACACAAAACAGGTCATACTGGACAGCACGAGACTGGTCCAGAACAGACAGGGCGTCGTCACCGACATAACCGACCAGATTCCGGGCCTGGGCGAAGATGAGGTCGTTTTCGACGATTTTCTGTATCGTGACCTCAGCTTCTTCAAAAGCAACGATCTCACGGTCGGCTGGCGATATTTCAATTTCCTGCCCGCAAAGGACATGTTCGTAAATCCGTCCAGGGGCAGGGCGATCACCTTGAGGTACCGGCGCATCAACGCCTCTGTTACCGACTCGCTTTTCAGGTCCCAGCTGAATCAGGACGGCGTTGCCGCTCCGACCTACATGTCGGACCCGACCAAGCTGGGCATCAACGAGTACATCGTGTCCTGGAATGAATTCATCGGTTTGCCCGGGAGAGCCACGCTCGCCCTGCAGGGATTCCTCGCCTACAAAGACAAAGCCATCAAGGACGTCCAGGAGAACACCTCCTCGGCCGAGGGCGTGTTCTACTATCCCCTGAGATACTACCTGGGCGGGCTTGGCACGCTGAGGGGTTATCCGTATTTCTCCACGTCCGGTGGAAAAGCCCTGCTCGCGAGAGCCAGCCTCACGTTTCCAATATTCAAGCATGCGGCCAAAGAGCTGCCGCCCTTCTATTTCGACAAAATCTACGGGACTCTCTTTGTGGAAACCGGCGCCACCGGGAATTTCGAGAGCCTCCGCGCCTGGCTCGATTCAGAAGACAGGTTCAAGCGCTCCGCTTTCCTGACCGACTGGGGCTTCGAACTCCGCATGCAGATGTTCACACACTACCGAATCCCCCTTTATGGTTATTTCCAGATCGCCTTTCCCACCCGCGATACCATTCAGGGACGCGATATTGACAACAACCGGATCTACTTCGGCCTGACAATCTGAAGCGCGTAGCCCTGGTACCGATCGGGGATCGAATCTGCAGCAGATCGATCCCCGTTTTCGCGCCCCTTCCCGAGGAGTTGATTTCAGCCACTGATTTTTCGCCGTCTCACAGTTTCGTTCATTCGCATTTTCGTCTTTCGTCTCTCGTCTTTCGCCTTTTCGTATTCTCGTAGTTTCGTTTTCTTTATGCGTCCTCTTCTCCGATCCCTCCGTCCCAACCAGTGGATAAAGAGCGTGTTCGTTCTGGCCCCGCTGGTCTTTTCGGCACACCTGCTCGACGGGCGCTACCTGTTGCGCAGCGGCGGCGCGTTCGTCCTCTTCTGCCTCATGTCGAGCGCGGTCTACCTCCTGAACGACATTCGAGACGTCGAATCCGATCGCCGTCACCCCGAGAAGCGCAACCGGCCAATAGCCTCGGGCCAGTTGAGCCCTGGCGCAGCGACAACCGCCGCCATCGTTATCGCCCTCTGCGTACTTCCTCTGGCTTTTCTGCTGAGTATCTCCTTCGGATGGGTTCTGCTGGCATACGGGCTGATGAACGTCGCCTATTCTCTCCATTTGAAACACGTTGTCATCCTGGACGTGATGATCATCGCCTCCGGATACCTGCTGCGAGCCATCGCGGGCGCGCTGGTCATCAACGTGGAGATTTCCTCGTGGCTCATCCTCTGCACCGTGTTGCTGGCGCTCTTCATGGGTTTCGTCAAACGCAGGCAGGAGCTGATCCTCCTGGAAGCCGGCGCGGCTGAACACCGGCGCATTCTGGATGAATACACGCCGCGGTTCCTGGACCAGATGATCGCCGTTGTCACGGCCGGCGCTCTCGTCTCGTACGCGCTCTACACCATGTCACCCGACGTCGCACAGAAACTCGGAACGCCGCATCTCAATCTCACCATTCCCTTCGTGATCTACGGGCTTCTGCGCTATCTCTATCTGGTCTATGCCAGGAACCAGGGCGGCAACCCATCCTCAACCATTCTGGGCGACTCGTCGCTGATGATCAACGGCGGCCTCTGGTTTCTTGCCGTCTTTGCCCTGCTCTATTTCAAGTAAACCGTACCCTTCTACCATTACCGCGCCGATCCCCAGGTCGGCAACGCTCGAAAGCGCTCATTATGCAGAGCCGGGTGGCTGTTCTGAAAACCAGACCTGAAACGGTCTTGAGAGACTATCACAGGCTCTTGAACCTGGCGGGGTACCAGGACGTCCTGGACAGGAAGCTCGACACCGCCCTCAAGGTCAATATTTCATGGCACTTTTTCTATCCGGGCAGTTCCACGACCCCGTGGCAACTCGAAGGCGTAATCCGCGCGATGGCAAGGGACGGCTATCGCAAAGACCTGATCCACGCCTGCCACAACCGAACGGTCGTTATCGACGCCCGGCTGGGTGAGCGGGAGAACAAGCAGGTCCACGTTGTCGACGCCCACGGCCTGCGGAACATCCACCTCTACGAAGGCGAGGAGTGGATCCACATCCGGGATGCAGTTGGCAATCTCGCGGACGGATTCCTGTGCCTGAACCAGGTCTACCCCGACGGCTTCCATATTCCTCGCCGCCTGATCGGGGAAAACATCGTCCACCTGCCCACCGTAAAGACGCACGTGTTTACCACCACAACCGGAGCAATGAAGAATGCCTTCGGCGGCCTCCTCAACGAACGCCGCCACTGGACACATCCGGTTATTCACGAGACCCTCGTGGACCTTCTGATGATCCAGAAGAAAATCCATCCCGGCGTATTCGCGGTGATGGACGGGACTTTCGCCGGAGACGGACCCGGTCCACGATGCATGATACCCTATACCAAAAACGTCATCCTTGCAAGCGCCGACCAGGTCGCCATCGATGCGGTTGCCGCCAGGATGATGGGGATGGATCCGCTATCCATCAAATACATCCGGCTCGCGCACGACATGGGCCTGGGTTGCGGCGACCCGCGCGGGATCCGGATTATGGGTGATACCTCCGCGGCCGAAGAAAACTGGCAATTCGCGGGTCCCTTCCGCAAAATGACGTTCGCATCCCGAATGCAGCACAAGATCTATTGGGGACCACTCAAGAAGCCTGTCGAGTGGTCTCTCAAGACCTTCCTTGCGCCGTGGTCCTACCTGGCCAGCGTCCTCTACCACGACACCTTCTGGTATCCGTTTCTGGCCCGAAAACGAATGCGGGACGTTCTGGGAAGCGAGTGGGGCCGGCTTTTCAGGAACTGGGAGCGTCTCGTCTCCACGGACGACGGCTTCGACACCGTGGGAGATGCCGCCGCCGAGATCCGCCGGACCGGATTCAACGCATTCAGGCGCTCCCTCGGCGTCCTGGTTTCCTGCATTCGAGAGGCCCCGGAATTCCTCACGCTGCGAAAGCGGCAGATGCATGAGAAGTAGTGCTAGGTCCACGATCCATGCGCGCGCCGTCCTCCGATCCGACGATAGAGGCCATCAGGCGGATCGCTCCCACCACCTCTGGCGGCGGGTCCCCGGTTAAGGATGTCCGGTCCGTCCCCGGTCACCCGAACGTCTGGAAAGTCGCCCTCGCCGACGGTTCATTCCTCGTTGCAAAACAACACGCTTTCGCTCCCCTCGCACGCGGCGAGCCCCACGACCTGCTGGCCGTTGAACAGCTCGCGCACGCACGCCTGTCCGGGACGCCTGTCCCGACGTTATATGCTACCGACAGTGACCACGACCTGGTCTTTTTCGAGTGGTGCGGCGACCGCACGCTCGACGACGTCTGCCAGGAAGGCAATGCGGGAGCCTACGGCCGTCTGGTCGTCGATGGCTTTTCCCGGATTCAATCCGCGTTTCACGAACATGGCGACGATTTCGCCCCGCGTACCTTTCCGGGCTGCTATCCGCAGGACCTGCGCCAAACGTGGCGTCGAACGACCCGAAATCTCGCCGGATCCCTGCCCAGCCTCGCCGAACGGCTTTCTCGATCCGTGAGTCGAAGGCGTTTCATTGCAGAATCAGATGCGCTCACCGGGCTTCTCCAATTCCTCGAACAGGCAGCGCCGCTGGCCGGTCCAACCGACTACCACGCAGGCAACATCGTCATCGACCCGGCCACGCGAACGCTCCGTTTCATCGAATTCTCCAAGGTGGGCTGGGATTGGCCCGAACGCCGGCTCACTCAATACACAACCTCCCACGGCTCCGGGCGACCGGACGGCGGGACCGTCAGCGTGTTGACACCTGCCCTGACCGGGCGATATTCCGCGCTTGCATCGAAATACCGCGAGGAGCCACCCGAGCAGATTGCGGCCCTGCTGGACGGGCACCATTTCGTCTTTCACCTCCTGGCCGCGCAATCTCTACTCGACGCCCTGCCCGATCCCCGGCATCCGCTGCTGGACAGGTGGCGGAACCCCGAGGCGCGCCTTGAGCAACTGCGACGAATCCTCTCGACGCCCCTCTGCGACGATCCCCGGACGACGGCGCTCCGATCCTGCTTTGAATCCTGAATCCGATGCGGGGCTGGACCACGTTTACTGGACAAACGGAAATGAACTAACCGTTCCAGATACCTGTGATCCGACCGACTGCGGATCGCGACATGAACGCCTAAAATGGTTGACAACCCCCCGCAATTGGCCTATCGTAATTTCCGAAGGATCGAGCGCCCCCTGTTTCCTGTCATCTCATAAAAGTCACGAATATGTGCGCCTTCCTGCCACCCGGCAAACTTCCGCTGGACATGCTCTCCGGCCTGCTGCGCGAATGTACCGCCGAAGACGAGCGCATCCTGGTCGGGCCGCAGGTGGGTGAGGACGCCGCCGTTATTGACTTTGGCGGCACCTGCCTGGTCGTGAAAACCGACCCCATCACCTTTGCGACCGACGAAATCGGCCACTACGCGGTCCACGTCAACGCCAACGATATCGCGACGATGGGGGCCGTTCCCCGCTGGTTCCTGTCCACCCTGCTCCTGCCC
The DNA here is from genome assembly GCA_028877215.1 of Gemmatimonadota bacterium. Taxonomy (GTDB): domain Bacteria; phylum Latescibacterota; class UBA2968; order UBA2968; genus JAAXHE01. The sequence goes on from JAPPFJ010000013.1 coordinate 19,137, forward strand.
GAAGGCCGGACGAGCGAAACGCTGGTTCGGACCATCTTCGACTCGCTCCAACGCGCCGCGGGTAAAATCGGTGTCTCTCTGTGCGGCGGCCACACCGAAATCACCGCGGGTCTGGACCGGCCGATCGTCGTTGGCCAGATGCTGGGCGAAGTCACCCGGGAGCGCCTCGTCCGTTCCAGCGGACTCCAGGCGGGCGACCGTATTCTGCTGACCGGGGGGCTGGGGGTCGAAGCCACGGCCATTCTGGCGAGGGAGAAGGAAACCGAACTGCGCGACCGGGGCTTCGATGCCGCCCTCCTGAAAACAGCACGCGAATACCTGCATACTCCGGGGATCAGTATTATCGAGGAGGCGCGCATCGCCTGCGAAACCGCGCCGGTACACGCAATGCACGACCCCACGGAGGGCGGCGTTGCCACGGCGCTACGGGAACTGGCCGCTGCTTCGGACTGCGGGCTCTCCGTGGAAGCGGATGCGCTTTTCGCCTCGGAGGAAACGCGCCAGCTCTGCGATGCGTTCCAGCTCGATCCGCTGGGCGTCATCTCATCGGGCGCGCTGTTGATCGGCGTGGCTACGGAAAACGCCGGGCGGGTCCGCGACGCCATCCGAGCCGCGGGCATCCCCTGCGAGATCGTCGCCCGTGTGGAGTCACCCGATTTCGGGCTCAAGCTCCGCATTAACTATACCGTCCGCGACCTTCCCGAATTCGACCGGGACGAAATCGGCAAGATCTTTTGACCTGGATCAGTTTCCTGGCCCTGAAACCCAACCACGCCCTGACGTCCCCTGGTTCCTTGACGTTTTCCTTGATGCGGTGAGAGGGAAGAGGGGAGAGGGGAGAGATTGCCTGCCTTGTAAAGTTTCTTCTCGTGCCGGAGGCCAGAAGCGATAACATACCGGGCAAGGATTTCTTCTACCGTCTACCTTCTTACGTCTCCCCGCCTTTATGCCTTTCCTGACTGCTGAATCTGCTTGTCCGCAATTGGCGTAACGCCTAAATTAGACACGGCAGTTCCGGGTTCCATCGCACTTCTGGGAGTACTTGACGTGACGGACCAAAACGGCTTCACCTTCCATTCCCCCACGCGCCTCTTCGCCGGCCGCGGGAGCGTTTCGGAAATCCCTGGCATTCTATCGGAACGAACAGAAAAAAAGGCCCTCGTCGTTACCGATAAGGGACTCGTCAAGGCCGGTGTGGCCCGGCAGGCCACCGGCGTCCTCGAGGCCGCAGGGATCCCGTTTGCGGTTTACGACGGCGTGGAAGAAAACCCTCCGGCCCACGTCGTTCATGCATGTTTCGATCTTTACGAATCAGCGGGTTGTGACTGGCTCCTGGCCATCGGCGGAGGCTCTTCGATGGACACCGCCAAGTGCGCAGGGGTCCTGGCCGAAAACGGGGGCCGAATTGAAGACCACTTCGGTCTCCTGCAGGACCGGAAACGGGTGCCCTTCCTGTTGTGCGTGCCCACCACCTACGGCACCGCCAGCGAAGTCACCCCTTTCGCCGTCGTCACGGACGACAACCATTTCAAGGCCGCGGTGGGCGGTCCGCACGTCATTCCCGACGTGGGCATTCTGGATGCCAATGTAGCCGTCGGCCTGCCCATGCCCATCGCCGCCGCTACCGGAATGGACGCGCTCACCCACGCTGTGGAATCCTACGTCGCACGCGCCTCCAACCCGATAGCCGACGGCCTGGCGCTGCACGCCATCCGGCTGACTGCACAGAACCTGCGGCAGGCCGCTTCAAGCAACCACAATTACGAAGCCACCGAACAGATGCTGCTCGCGAGCAATATGGCGGGCATCGCCTTCTCGCAGACGCGCCTTGGCAACGTGCACGCGATGTCACACGCCGTGGGCGGCCATTACGGTGTCCCTCACGGCGTCGCCAACGCCATCCTGCTCACACGGGTCATGGAATTCAACAAAGTCGCGTGCCCGGAACGCTTCGCCGACATCGCCGTCGCGCTGGGTGAGAATATCGAAGGCCTGTCCCACGTGGAAGCCGCCGACGTTGCCGTGGAGGCGGTGCAATCCCTGGCTTCCGACGTGGGTATTCCCGACACGCTCACCGAAGTGGGCGTTCCGCCTGAAGGTATTTCCGTGCTGGCGGAAGATGCGATGAAAAGCGGAAATATCCAGATCAACCCGCGCCACACCACACTAAAGGACATCATCGCGCTCTACGAAGCCGCCATGTGATCGTCCTTTGCATCCGAACATCATTCGCACGGCTCTTGATGCAAGACCCGGATCCTGAATTTCGTCCTATTTGACCGGAGGCCCACCATGCAATACCCCCACATGTTTCGGCTCCGCCAGCGCTTCGACGCGCCTCGCGTCGACGACGTTCCCGGCGCCACCCGGCGCGAGATCCGGAATCTCGACCCCGGTGAATCCATCAAACCCGGTCACACGGTTGCGATCGCCGCCGGGTCCAGAGGCATCGCCAACCTGGACACGGTCATCGCGACGATTGTCGACGAGATGGTCGCGCTGGGCGCCAGGCCCTTTATCGTTCCGGCCATGGGAAGCCACGGCGGCGGCACTGCCGAGGGTCAGGCCGGAATTCTCGCCGAATACGGCATCACCGAAGCTGCGGTCGGCGCCCCCGTCAGATCCTCGATGGACGTGATCGAAATCGGCGTCACCGATTTCGGCATGCCCGTCTATTTCGACAAATGCGCCTCCGAGGCCGACCACGTGGTCGTCGTCAACCGCGTCAAGCCCCACACGGGCTTCGTGGGTGAGATCGAGAGCGGCCTGATGAAGATGATGCTCATCGGCCTCGGCAAGCACAAGGGCGCGACGATCTACCACCGCGCCATTATTCATCACTCGTTCGACAAGATCGTGCGCGTAGTGGGTAAGACGGTGCGGGAGAAGATGCCGATTACGTTCGGCGTCGCCCTGCTTGAAAACGGTTACGACGAAACCGCGCAGATTGCCGCGGTTCCCGCGCGGGATTTCGAAAGCGCCGAGAAGGAGCTTCTGGTCAAGGCCAAGGCCTGGTGCCCCCGGCTGCCGTTCGACGAGGTGGACCTGCTGATCATCGACGAGATGGGCAAAGACATCAGCGGCTCCGGCATCGATACCAACGTGGTGGGGCGCAAGCGCAACGAACGCCGCGCGATGGACGGAGACACGCCCAACGTGCTGCGGATCTTCGTCCGGGACCTCACGGAAAAAACCCACGGAAACGCCGTAGGCGTTGGCATGGCCGAATTCACCACGGACCGGCTGATTGAGAAAATCGACTATCACGCGATGAACATCAACGCCATTACCGGGCAGCACCCACCGGCCGCATCCATCCCAATGCATTTTCCCACGGACGAGGAAGTGCTGCACATCGCGCTCGAGTCCATCGGCCTGATCGAGCCCGTCGACGCCAGGGTGCTCTGGATCAAGAACACCCTGGACCTGGGCGAAGTCGAAGCCTCCACCGCCTACCTCGACATGGCCGAAACGCGGGACAACCTGGAGATCCTGGTCGGCCCCCGCCAGCTCCAACTCGGCCCGGACCGCAACCTCCCGCCCATCGACACCTTCGCCCGCAAAGTCCCCGAAATGGTCCCCGCTGATTGAGGGCAAGCCGCACGTTCATTGAAGTTTCAATTTCACCGGATAAGCATTCATCAAAGAGGAGATGACGTCTTCGAAGAAATGCCAACGGTCGTCGTAGAGGATTCGCAGGACTTTTTTCCCGTCCCATGGAATGAAGCGAAGGTATTTGATCCAATCGAGCTTGCCGGCGCCTGGCCAGGTGATGAACCGATCGAACAACTGCTGGCCCAACTCGATTGAAAAAACGCCCGCGCAAGCGGGCGAAGCTTCATTCACCGGGAACTATGACGCCAATTCGCCTTTGTTCTTCTATGATATATCTGCTGAGCGCTGAACTCTCAGCGGCGCGGCGAGACCATTATCGAAACGCATCTTACGGCAGATGGTTACGTAACAGTGGACATAGGTGGTTTCGACCAAATACCTGCATTTATTGCTTGACTGTATCAGTTAATATGGGTAATATGGGAATTATGAAAACAACGATTGATATTCAAGACGAACTTCTGGCGAGAGCAAAACAGTACGCCAGGAAGTCGGGTTGTACATTGCGTGCCGTGGTCGAGGAAGGACTGAGAGAGATACTCGCCGGGCCGAAGTATCAAACTCAATACCGGCTTCCTGATTTAAGTACGGGCAATCCGGGGTCGTCCGATCCGTTAGAGTCGTACTCGTGGCAGGATCTGCGCGATATCATCTATGGAGACGTGGAAAACAGGTGATTGCCGTTGATACGAATCTGCTTGTCTACGCGCACCGCAAGGAATCGCGTGAGCATGAAACGGCATTTGCCGTACTGAGGGAACTCAGCGAAGGAGATCGACCATGGGCGATACCCTGGCCCTGTTGTTATGAATTCCTCAGCGTTGTTACAAACCGGAGGATCTGGAGCGAATCGGCTACGTCACCACAAAACGCATGGCGGCAACTTGAAGCATGGATCTCATCGCCAAGCAATCGACTGCTTGGCGAAACAAGCGGCTTCGTGACCGTGCTGGGTAGTCTCGTTCAGCGACCACGGGTGCGCGGCGCAGTCGTACACGACGCCCGGGTAGTCGCGATTTGCCTAGTCCACGGTGTGGACACACTACTAACACGAGATCGTGATTTCTCGTTGTTCCCGGAACTGAAGACGCGCAACCCCTTTGACCGGTAAACAGTTCGTCGACCAGGATCGAATTGACGCAATTGAATCAAGGCGATTTGACATCGGATTTCCAGGGCGATGACTTCCGGTTTCCATGAGATTTGGCTGCCTGACGCCATAACATCTGCCGCCCTGTCGCCCATCATCGCAAGCCTACCCGCCCTCAGGTTCGAACACCAGTTCCGGTACCACAACCTCCCAGGTATCGCACCTTGAATGTTCACGGAACCCCGGTTCCGATGCTTCGCGGCTCCACGTCACGACGGCGTAGACCGTGGCGGTCTTGCACTGCATGTCCGGCGGAGGTTCAAACGCCTCGGCAAGGCGTCCCACAACCGTACCCGACCTGTCCAGCAATTCCCATCGCCCGTATTCGTCAACTTTCGTATCGAGCCGATCGCCGGTTGACAGTGCGGCAATTGCGCTATGAACGGGATGTCCTGCGTGGCGCCGACCGGCGAATCCCAGGTTGACCTCCCTCAGTGTCGGCCGCCGGTATTGGCGGCTGAGTTCGCTGGGATTTTCCGCTATAGCATCAGTCTTGCGGTGCAGAATTGCGCCGTTATCGGGAAATCGATAGGGCGCCGGGTTGAGTGGTTCCGCGTACGCTGGTGGTGCTGGTTCGCTAACCGTTTCCGACCGTACACGACGATCTCCGCGTCGGGATCCCTGAAAGTGAACAAGCGTGAGCGTCTGTTTAGCGCGTGTCATCGCCACGTAATAGAGCCTGCGCGGCGCGTCGGGGTCTTCGCCCGAGTCCACTTTGTTCCAGCCTCCGTCCAGCACCACGATGTGATCGAACTCGAGCCCCTTGGCGCGGTGCGCGGTCGACAATAAGAGCCCGCGCTGGCGGCGCCGAACGTCCCGCCCCCATTCTGCCAGCCACTCGATGAAGTGGTCCACCGGCACTTCGCCGCTTCCGGCTTCCAGGGCGTGCTCGTCGAGTGCCTGCTGAAGAAGCTCGGTCCAGATACCGTTCCGTTGAGCATTCAACCATTCACGTAGAGCCGCACCATGCACCAGCCTGATGTCCCTGCCGCGCAGCCATTCCACAAACGCGCGGGTTTCCCGCAGGTGCCAGAAACTCGGAATACCCTCATTTGCCATTTGCGCCGGAATATCATTCAGTTCACAATACGCCCTCACGGGGTCCAGGTATTTCCATTCACGTGCGATCACGGCACACGCGGACCAGTCCCAATTCGAAGACAAAGCCGCGAGCCGTTGCAACTCAGTCATCGCAACCTGCACCTGCGAGATCGAATCCTGATCCGAGGGAAGAACCTGGACTCTTCCCCGGGCGACGGAATCCAGCCCATCCCAATCGCCGCCCGGCGGATTCTTCGCTCGCGCACGGTCTATGCGGATCGGGTGTCCGGTCTTCAACCGTTGTCGAGCGGGTTTGATCAGGTCGTTCGCTGCTGTGATGATGTTGCCGGTAGAGCGGTAATTGTCGATGAGGTAGCTGGGTCTCGGACCGTAATCCGATTCGAAGCGACGAATAAACTCGACTGACGCTCCGTTGAAGGCGTAGATGTTCTGATCATCGTCACCGACCGCGAAGAGCGTGAGCTTGCGATCCTCATCCTGCAGGGTCCTTCCGGCGAGGGCCGATATCAGAGCATATTGTTCGGCGCCGATGTCCTGGTATTCGTCCACGAGGATCCAGCGGAAGCCCCTGAGCAGCCGCTCCCGCCGATCGTCCGCGTCTTCGGGCTCCAGACCCTCACCGCGCAGCAGTGCCACCGCCTGGCGCAACACCTCACGGAACGCGTCGTCGTCCTGCGGCCGCCGTTCCCTGTCCTGAAAACTCACACCGACGAGTCGCATCGCCAGGGCGTGGCAGGTGAGGACGGTCACGCCTCGTGCGTCGTCTCCAATCAACTCCTTCAGTCGTTTTCGGATTTCGACCGCCGCGTGCCTGTTGTAGGCCAGCGCGAGTATCCCCCGGGGATTCTCGCGACGTGCGCGGACAAGGTAGGCGATGCGATGCACCAGCACGCGCGTCTTGCCGGAACCTGGACCTGCGAGCACGAGGACGTTCACCTGCTCCCGATCGTCCGCGACGATGCGCTGCTGATCGGGATTCTTGAGGCTCTCGACGATCGCCCGCCAGGATTCGGGCGTGGTCTCTCGCTCGATCTCTTTGCCCCTTTCCGGCAACCATCGGCTGAGGAAAGCTTCCTGTGTGAGACTGAAATAGTCAAGCGCCAGTCGCAACGCGTCGGCCATATTGTCGAGTCCGCGCTGTGCGAATTCGGCCATGACGTGGATCTGCATTGCCTGGCCTTTGTAGTGAAGCCTCAGTGGTTCGAAGTCAGGCGCAGCAAAGCCTCGCTTCTCATCCGTCAATTTGATCGTCATCGCCTGACGGAATACCGCAAGGCCCTTGTGGAGTCGAATGACCTCCTGCTCGTGGAGCCACAAAAGGGCGCGATCCAGCAATTTTTCCGGATTCCTGCTCTTCAGGACGATATCCGACGTGATCGCGGCCAGAAGCTTGCCGAGGGTCGTCTCGGCGAGCAGGTCCGTGCCGCGAGTGTTGGGGGGCAGGCAGGACAGCAGGTGATCGAGCAGGAGTTTCGCCCCGGCACGCCGGCGCGACGCGAGTTCAGCGAGGCCCGTCCACTCGCGTCTCAATTCAACGTTCACGGTATCGGGATCTCGCCGTCGGATACCCAGGCTGCCCGCGTCACCGCCTTCACCGCGTCCATCGCTGGCGATACTGCGCAGAATACGCCACAATCTCTCGGGAAGGGGATCGGCCACTCCCTCGTCTCGCAGCTTCTGAGAGGCAAGGCGCAAAAAGAGTGGCCACTTGTCTCCCTTGCTCATATCAGGTGCGGTCTCCTGCATCTGCGCGATCAAACCATTCTCCAACTCCGCTGCCTCATCGAAACGCTTCCGAGAACTGCGCACGACGCCGGCGTGGACAAAGGCGGTCAGTGCAGTATCATTGCTTGCGATACCCAGGCGCTCAAGGACGAACATGGCGCGACGTACGCCTTCGGGACTCAACCCGGACACGCCCATCAGTTCGTCCGTGGTAATACCCTCGTCGGGGTCCGCATCGATGAGTGCTTCGACAATTCTCAGCAACTGCCGTCGATATCCCTCTGCAATCGTTCGCCTCTGGATTCTGGCGCTTGCTTCCTTCACTGTGTTGACTCGCAGAGACGATGGGAATACCTGTACCCGGTTTTCCTCCCGGGACAACAATACCGTTTCTTCCAGCCAGGAGACGGCGGTCCGCACACGGGTATCGTCCGTGGCAGAGTCCCGTTCGAAGGCGTTTTCGTCGTCTTCACCCAGTATCTCACCTGACGTTGCAACAACCTCGCCTCCAAGGCGCTTCTTCCGGTCCAGATTGCGGAGTGCCCTCAGGACGCCGTGGATCTCCCGCCTCGTGAGTCGCGACGACGCAGACATGCCGAACTGCCGTTCCACGTCTTCCGGGGTATAGAGGAGGACACATCGCGCGGTCTTCCGGTCCCGCCCTGCGCGGCCGGCCTCCTGCATGTAGTTCTCCAGCGAACCGGGAATGTCCGCGTGGATCACCAGCCGCACGTCCGGTTTGTCGATGCCCATGCCGAAGGCATTGGTGGCCGTTATCACCCGCAACTCGCCGCCGATGAATCTCTGCTGCACGCTCTTCTTCGTCTCAGGGGGCAAGCCCGCGTGGAAATGTTCGGCCGCGATTTCCTTGAGTTGCAGGAACTGCGCCGCCTCTTCCGTCTGGCGTCGCGTTGCGCAATAGACGATGGCGCCTCCTGGGGTATCCGGCGGCAGGTCCGCCATCACGATCTGATGGATGTGCGCGAATTTCTCCGGTTCGGTCGTCTTCACCACCACGAATTCCAGATTTGTGCGCTGGGCCCCGCCGTCGAACACACGTAACTCAATTTGTAGCTCGTCCCGAAAATGCTGTCTGATGTCGGCGACGACGTCGGGCTTTGCGGTCGCCGTCAGGCATATCACCGGGGGGATCGGCTCCTCTGCCGCCTTCTCACGGATGAACCGTCCTATATAGCGGTAATCGGGACGGAAATCGTGGCCCCACCGCGAGAGGCAATGGGCTTCGTCCAGCACCCACGCGCCGATTTCGCGCTGGTCCAGGACACGACGGAAGGAGTGACTGCGGAGTTGCTCGGGCGAAACGAGTACCATCCCGGCGTCCCCGAGACGCACCCGATCCAGCGCATCGGCGCGTTCGGGCATCGATAGCAGTCCGTTGATGGCCACACAGGAGGATATTCCCCGTGCTTCCAGCCCGGCAACCTGGTCCGCCATGAGTGCGACGAGCGGCGAAATCACCACGGTCAGCGCGCCAATCTTGTCATAGCGAGACAGAGCAGGAATTTGGTAACAAAGTGACTTTCCGGTTCCGGTTGGAAGGATGCCCAGAACGTGATCGCCGGCCATTGCAGCTTCGCAGATGTTCTGCTGCATCGGGCGACCGTCTTTGTCGGCCGGTTCCGGTCGAAAGTCGTCGAATCCGAACCATCGCTTCAGTTCCTTACGCGGGTCGTGCCGCTCATTGCACCATTCGCAGTCCGACTCGCCGCACGGCCTGTCCCGCAATCGGCGAACGAGCTTACCGGCATCCGGGAACTGATGCCGTACCCACGGCGGCATCACCGAATTGCCCCCGGCGACCGACAGCCAGGCGATGGCGTAAGCAAGAGGCCAGCCGAATTCTTTGGAATTTTGAATGACAACCTGGCCGCTGTTCTGACAGGCGTTGCCATTCAAAAGGCTGCCTATGGCTGCGCTTGCCTCGGCGTCCGAAGGGCGTTGATTCCGTCGCAGCGCGGAGAACAATGCGTCGAGACCGGTCGCTTCATTTCCGGAAAACGCGTCGATGCCTGACCCGTCACCCGCGGTCGACGTGAGCCAGTGCCACGCCAGGATCAGGTACGGGGTATCCCGACTGACTGCTTCCAATGCACCGCACTGGTCACGGAAGAGATCCAGGGCGAGGCGCGCGTCGAGTTCCGGGTCGTTCAGGCGCCCCTGTTTGAGCTGTGGGTCCTGGTAGTGCTTCACGAGGTGGTGATAGGGATTCCGCGGAAACGCGAGTGGATTCAGTTTCAGAGTATCGACGGCAGGAAGTTTCAGCAGCCGTAGGTTCGAATTCGCCGCTGCGAGATGCGGCAGATCGAAGGCAATCAGGTTATGGCCGAGCAGGAAGTCCGCGCCTTTGGCATATTCGTCAAGTTCGGCCAGTGCAGTTGTCAGATTACCCTTCCGGAAGGTCAGGGACCGATCGGTATCCGTGCGAACAGCAGCGAAAGCACGGATGCGGCCGTCGTTCTTCCCGACCTCCAGGTCAATTGAAATGTAACGATGGGGCGAATTGGAATACATGCTCAAGTATCGTGAAAATGATGCCGGCGGCGAATACCGGGCGCCCACAAGGGATGCACCTACAGTGCGTTGAATCAGGCAACGTATTGAACGGCTTGCACGACAGTCGCCTGCGCTTCGTTATAATGTTCCGGCGCAACCAGATGGTGGGGCTTTCATTTCCAAAGAGATAAGGTACGTGCCGAAACGGGTCAAGCCGAAAATCGTGTACAAGTATTTATGCGTGAGTCGCCGCCTAACCAAAAAGCCGCTCTCCTTCAGAAGGAAAGCGGCTCTGTTATTGCCGTCGAAGGGTCGGTGAAAAGCGGGCGCCCACAAGGGACGCCCCTACAATGCGAAAAATTCAACCTGCACGGGATTCCCAACCACGTCTACCAATTTTCACAATCGCGGGCATTTCGACAAGCTCAATGACCACGCATTAACTGGTTCAACGTACAAATTGAACGCAAATTGGAGGTCGGGCGCCCACAAGGGACGCCCCTACAATGCGTTGGATCCGTTAGAGCAAGAAGCCAAGCTCAATGACGGCGTTTCGACAAGCTCAACGAACGTCATTGAGCCCGCGCCCAAAAGTGTTTCGCGGCTAGCCCCGTGGGCGCTCCGAGCCGCTCCATGAGCCGTTGTCCTGAGCCTGTCGAAGGGTTGTCGAAGGGTCGGCGAGTGGCCGCTGAAATCCCTACATGCTCCCCTAAATCATGGTAAGAATATCCTCGCCCGTTCTATTGACGTCGAACGCGTAACGATCGTTTCCCGCCCCTATCACGAATCCATTCTCGTCAGTCGTCACATGCGCGTTCAGGCTGTGATCCACGAACGCGAAGACCAGGACGTCCCCGGGTGTCGAAAGACGCACGCGCGTGCTGGGGTCCCGTCCGCCCGGGACGAAGCTCTTCAGGCTTCCCGCCGCCAGTCCGGCGGGTGCGAAGGGGACCTCCTCCTGCTCGAAACAGGCGTCCTCACCGTAAAGCGGCATGACGTCGACGGTCCGCTCCCCCGCCCCGAACTGCGCCAGGTCTGACCGGACGCCGCGCAGGTTCACCGGGTTCAATTTCCAACCAAACGCCGCGCTTCCCGTTTCGGGCCCCATGTCCGTCTCGAAATCCACCTTCAGTCGCCGGCGTCCGGGACACTTCAGGTCCAGCATGGCGAAATCGCACTTCAACCCCGTCCCGGGCATCTGGACCGCGCCGCCGAAGGCGAGCGCCGTATTCGACTTGATGTAGAACGTCCTCGGCTCGTCGCGCGATTCGAGGTTCTGCGAATCCACGCCCAGTTCTCCGAAAACCGCGGGATCGTCGAACCGGTTCCGGTTGCCGTCGACTTCGACCTCGATGAACGGACTGTCCCCCCGGCGGTTGAATCCGCCCCAACGGATGGCCGCGTCGTGCCACCTGCCGGTTTCGATCTTCACGGGCGACGTCACCTCAACCGATGTATTCCGCTGGCTCTGTACGACGAACGTGAGCGCGTTTCCTTCCATTATCGCCAGCGAGTAACTGTTCACCCGGCTTCCCATCAAGCGCCCCACGCCGATTCCCGTATTGAACAGAACGCCTGGCCCGTCATCACCTGGCTCGCCATTCAGCCGGAAACGCATCTTCAATTCGCCGGCCCTGGGATTGAAGAAAGGTCCGCGTTCGTACTGCAGACAGTCCCGACCATTCAATCGCGCAAAACCCCCGCTCCGTCTTCGCGTCAACTTCACCCCGCGGCGACGGCGTCTCAAGGCCGTCACCAGGATTGGCCACGCTCCCTTCAGCAGCCAGTATTCCTGGTCCGTTCGAACGGACTGGACGCGCAACCGGTCGAACCGCTCTTGCCTATCCAGCCGCTTCAGAAACGCAACGATCTCGTTCTGGCCGCCCACGAAGGGAAGACTCCCGCAGGCCACCGGCTGCGCCTCTTCCGCGGAGATCGACTTCAGGACCGGATATCCGGACCACTGCGCGTGCAGGTTCAGATACCCGTGAGCGCCCCCGCCCTTGTATCCGGTCACGCTGCAGACGACCGCATCCGTGTCCCATCCGCTTCTCAGGATCCCCGCCTCGCCATAGTGCGCCCGCATAAACGTCCTGGAAAGCGGCAGTTCCTGCCTGCGACGGGACGGATGGAACGCCGGATCGCAATAGCAATACGCATACGGACCGTATGAAACCATGCACTCGGCACTGGTGCCCTTCACGCCCATTCCGAATCTGTAGAGCCTCCCCAATCTCGGATCGCCGAGCGCCACGTCGCGCATCTCCACGTCTGCCGCCTCCTGAGCCAGGCGAAGCAGGGTCACCGAACACGCATTTAGCTGACTGCCCGTGATCACGTTCGAATTCTGCGGATAATACAGCCTGTCTTCAATCACCCTGGGCGGCGCCAGGTGGTAACGGAACCACTTCAGGGGCCGTTCCAGGCGCTTCGGGAACTCCCTGTAGAGGTCCTCGCCGGTCACGTTTCTCAGCGCGTCGGCGAAGTGAAGCATCCACAGGTTCTCCCACGGCCAGAACGAGGCGCCGTCTCCGGGCTCGCCGTCCCGCCCGCAGCCATTAGGCATCACCCCGGCACGAAACCGGTCGACAACGGCCGCCACCCACGCTTCCGCATCGGGATGTTTTCCAAGCAGATGCAGGGCCGCCGCGCCGAAGTGCCCATTGTCGACCACGGCGTGGTGCCGTCCGTCGGACGAATGCCTGGACCTCTCCACGTCGGGCCACCAGCGCTCCATCAACCGGACGAGGCACGCCGTCGCCCGTTCCTTTTCGCCGTCCGGCAACACATTGTCCAGCAGGTCCAGCGAGAGCGCAAACGCCTGCATATACCGATTTGCCGTATAGAAATGCTCCTCCACGCGGTCGCTGTGTTCCCACTCGGACGCCGCCCGCATCCAGTCTCTGGCGCGTTTCAGCCAGCGCGGCTCACCGGTCAGCTTCCACGCGAATGCATAGTTCTCCATGAGCGCCGTTGCGTGCATCCCCGTATAGAAGGTGAGGTACAGCTGGTGGTACGGGTGCGGGCTGTCCGGCCGTTCGGGGATCCGTTTCCACGGACGCTGAGAATGGTATTCCTCGCAGTCCGCGAGGATGTTTCCCAGAATGCGTTTTCGGGCCTCATCCTCCGGCGGGATGAACCTGTACAGCGGATCGTCGGCCGGACGGTAAAGCCGGGGATGTTCCTCACGCAGAATCCGGGTCATTTTGCGACTCCATTATTGTGGTTTGGATCTGTCGCTGAGTTGGAGCACTGTAGTGGGATTGGTGGGTTTGTACACGTTCAATTTCCCCCCACCGGCGCGCCTTCGGGCTGACGCCCTTGGCTTTCCGACTCCCCCTCAAGGGGGGAGTGATGCGCACTGTCCCGGCGAATCAGGCTCCACATATTCTCCAATCAGCGCACTCTCGCCGCCCTGATCGCATCCACGGCAAACGTGCCTTCAGGGCAATAGACCGAGACAATAACCTCCGGCCCGACTGCCTGAAGCTCGAGGAGGACCCTTTTGTCCTCCCTGCGAACCGAAACAACCCGCGCTGCCTTCAGCGGAGACGGCTTGAGGACGGGCGGGTTTTCATGCGTACTGAAATATTCGATCTGTATACGACACGGCCCCGGAGTTCTGACCGACCACGTATGGAAGCCGGGCGGATACGACCCGCCCAGGTAGTGACCGCCCACGTAAGCGGATCCGTTCGTCACCAACCTCAAGACGTCACCGTTACTCCCGTCCGCTTCGCCGATCCACATCTCTGCCTGTGTTTCCAGGTCCGCGTCGACGGGATAGGACACCGGGTCGTCGTGTCCGTAGGCGATCGGAAATGTCTCCGCGAGGTATTTCCGGTAGAGATCCAGGATCGGCGTCCTGTACCTGTCCTTCAGGTAGTCCGCCTCCACGGCCGTAACTCCGTAAGATCGGGCCGTATCGTCGTACCGGCCGATCCAGGGCCGTTCGACCACCTTGAGGGCCGTCCAGCCGTCAGCCGCCATCACGAGATCGTGGAAGGACGCGATTTCTCCCTTGCCGTCATAATTCTCCCTCGAATAGAAGAACAGACCGAACGTGGGATCCAACAGATGCCACTTGCCGTCGTAGTAGACCTCGCTGATGGCATGGCTGCCCATGATCGGACGGAGATTGAACGCGCCGACATACCGCGAAGGCAGCCCCACCATCCTGCAGAGTACCCTGTGTACGTGGGAGAGCCCGCCGCAGATCGCATAGCCCTCCTTTATGATCTTCGTGGCGGACCCACCGTTGTTCTTCAGTTCGAGAGCGGACGACGCGTATCGCAGAATCGCGATCCCTTTCTGCTCGTCCGTCAATCCCCCGGTTCCGTCCGGGAAGATGCTTTTCAGCACCTCCTCCAGAAATCCCCGGTCCTCTTCGGATGAAATCTCCAGATCTTCGGGTACGGGCATTGTACGAAAAGGAAGCATTGGACCCCTCTCCCCGGACGCAACGGCCGATGAGGGACTCAGCAGAAACGCGATAAATATCGGCGCGATCAGAAATACGGAAAACATGGGGGTCTCCATTCGATTGCGACGCCAATTTTCGACAAAGATACGCACCGTCCTGCAAAACGGCAAGCCGGGAAAGGCCGATCGGCTCTTCTCAAAAGGAATCCGCTTGACAGAAACAACCCCCGCCGGTAACTTTGCATTCAAAATTCCTTAGAAGCTGTCTTAAAATTCCCAGCGGTCTTCGCACGGCTGCAAAAGCGGCGGTCGGCGTTCGTCAAACCCGCCCGTATAGACAAATATGGGCGGATTTTCCCGCCTTGACCGCCACTTTTTCGCTCGCGCTCGGGAACTCACCGGTAATTTTAAAACAGCTTCTTACCGTCATATCTCTGTTCTCTAATGAGCCCGGCCACTCCACTTCTCCTCAGAAACGGACGAATCATCGATCCCGCCAACGCGGTCGACGCGTCCGCGGACCTTCTTATCCGTGACGGACTCATCGACCGTATTGCTGCAGGAATCGAACCCCCTTCCGGCGCTCGAGTCATCGACGTCGCCGGAAAGCTGGTTGTCCCCGGACTCATCGACATGCACGTCCACCTGCGGGACCCGGGGTTCCCCGAGAAAGAAACCGTGGAAACCGGGTGCCGGGCCGCGGCTTCAGGCGGATTCACCGCGGTCGCCTGCCTGCCAAACACCGACCCTCCGATCGATTCTCCGCAAACCGTCGAATACATCCTGGACAAGGCCCGGCATGCGGATGCGCGCGTCTATCCGATTGCATGCGCGACAAAAGGTATGAACGGGGAACAACTCACCAATATCGACGCCCTTCTGAACGCCGGCGCCGTCGGATTCTCCGACGACGGTCTGCCGATTGAATCCGGCACGGTCATGCGAGATCTCATGCGCCTGTCGGAACGGCACGGGTTTCCCGTCTGCCCGCACTCGGAGGTTTTCGCGCTCACGAGGGGCGGGCACATGCACGAAGGCGCCGTTTCGCGCGAACTGGGCATCAAGGGCATGCCGGCCGAGGGCGAGGCGGCCATGGTTGAGCGGGACATCGATCTGATGCGCTCGGTTGGCGGTCGCCTGCACATTCTCCATATCAGCGTCAAGCGAGCCGTGGAGCTCGTACGCCGCGCCAAAGCGGAGGATCTGGACGTTACGTGCGAAGCCACACCGCACCACGTCGCACTGACGGACGAAGACGTGCCCGTCTACGGAACGCAGGGCAAGATGAGCCCGCCGCTGCGTTCGGCCGACGATCGCGACGCTTTGCTCGAGGGACTCGCCGACGGAACCATCGATGTACTTGCCACAGACCACGCCCCGCACACGGTTTCGGAAAAACTCCAGCGTTTCCCCGAAGCGCCCAACGGAATCCTGGGGCTGGAAACCGCCGTGGGGACCTTCTTCACCCATCTTGTCGAACCCGGCATCCTTTGCGCATCCGACGTAATACGGATGCTTAGCGCGGCGCCCGCGCGGATCCTGGGTATAGACGGCGGCACCCTGTCTGCCGGTGCGCCGGGTGATGTCTCGGTCATCGATCCATCGCTCAGCTGGACCGTCGACGCCCGTGCGTTCCGCTCCAGGTCCCGGAACACGCCGTTTCATGGGCACACGCTGACCGGCAGGGCAGTCCTCACGATCCTCGGAGGACGCGTGACCCACGACGCGGGTGACAAGGGTGATTCAGCAGCCTGCGCCGCCTGACAGGAGAATAATGCGTGACTCCGAACAGGAGACCGTCGGACAGACCTGAATGCAGCACCCCGAGGAGCGACCCACATCCATGAAAGCAATACTTGCCCTGGAAGACGGAACCTGCTACGAGGGAGAGTCCTTCGGCGCGCCCGGTGAATGCGTGGGCGAGGCCGTATTCAATACCAGCATCACCGGGTACCAGGAAATCCTGACTGACCCGTCCTACAAGGGTCAGATCGTCGCCATGACCTATCCCCTCATTGGAAACTACGGCGTCAATCCTGACGACGTGGAGTCCGCCGGGCCCCAGGTGGAGGGTTTCGTGGTCAGGGAATACTGCGAACTGCCAAGCAACTGGCGTTCTTGCGAGTCGCTCGGCGACTACCTGAAACGCAATGACATCCTGGGCATACAGGGGATCGACACCCGGGCGCTGACCCGGCGCATCCGCACCGAAGGCGCGATGAAGAGTGTCCTGTCCACCCTGGATCAGGACCGGAACAGCCTGGTTGAAAAGGCCAGAAATTCGCCGGGTATGGTGGGACGGGACCTTGCCCGCGCGGCCAGTTGCGGCGAACCCTACCGCTGGACCGAGAGCCTGTTCGACTATGAGAACGGGCGGACGGAAGCGCTCCGTCAAGACCCCCGATTCCGCGTGGCCGTCTACGATTTCGGCGTCAAGCGGAATATCCTGCGATACCTCGTCAGCCGCGGCTGCGAGGTCACCGTATTTCCGGCCGACTCGCCGGCGGATCAGCTGCTGGAAATCGACCCGGACGGGATCTTCCTGTCAAACGGACCGGGCGACCCCGAGCCGCTTACGTATGCGGTGGAGAACATCCGCACGCTCATGCGTGTCAGACCGACATTCGGCATCTGCCTCGGCCATCAGTTGCTGGGTCTGGCGCTCGGCGGACGGACGTACAAACTGAAATTCGGCCATCGCGGCGCCAACCAGCCCGTCCGGGAACTGGATACGGGCAAAGTGGAAATAACGTCCCAGAACCACGGTTTCGCCGTGGACGCGGATTCGCTGGACCACCAGGAGGTGGAAGTGACCCACGTCAACCTGAATGACAACACTCTGGAAGGGTTGCGGCACAAGCGCCTGCCCATCTTCTGCGTACAATACCACCCCGAAGCATCCGCGGGTCCGCACGACGCCGAATACCTCTTCGATCGGTTTGTGGAACTTATGGAGGAGGCGTAGATGTCCGCCCGGGGACGTTCGAACGGGTGTCCATACGACAATGTCCGGTGTATAAGGACCAACGCGGCACCCGAGAATCAGAGCCTGCCATCCGCGCGGCAGCAACGCCAGAGGCTTTATGGAACGCTTTTCACGCCTCAAACGTCCAACAGGTGGTATGGCGATTGAAGCCAATAGCCCTTGACAAGCCATTTTTATTGTCGTATTCTTTTGTCACGTTTATTGAATGCGGCGTTACATGCCGGGAATGCCGGAGGAAGACTATATGAGAGTGCTTACGTGTCTGCTGGCCGTTTCGTTTCTTGGGGTCTCTCCGGCGTCGGCTGAACCGCTACTCCAACCTCAGCCGGCGAAACTTCCCGCACTGAAAGCAATCGATTTTTCGCCCAAACCTATCGGACTCGGTGAGAAGTTCAAGGGTCTGTTCGACTCAGACAGGCTATCGTTCAGGAACACGGTCGGGTTTAACTTTCGCTCCGGCGCCTTCGGCGGCGCAAGCCAGTACTATCTGAATACCATCAGTTACCGCGCGAATACAAAGAAGCCCCTCTTGATCGAGGCGCAGGTCGGCCTCGAACACGTTCTCCGGGGCAACTCCACCTTCGGATCCGCGCTGGGTAACAGTAACAACACGAGGCTCGTCATTCCCTACGTGGGCATGTTCTACCAGCCCAGGGAAAACATACAGATTGAAATCCAATTGAGCAATTCGCCCTATTATCGATCCGGCAGCCGATATCGGTATTGAGATTCGTCTCCGGGTAATTCTTTCTTACGGGACATGCGTCCGGGCGTGCCGGGCAGTGTCCCGTTCCGTTTTTGGGGCACAGCAGCCCGTTGAAAAAGCCCATCCGGGCTGCGGCCGGCCCTTGCGGTCGAAATACGGCGTTGCGCGCCCTCGC
>JAPPFJ010000006.1 GCA_028877215.1 Gemmatimonadota bacterium
GATAGTGCCAGTCGTAATCGTCATACGTCACCTTGTTCTTGCCGAAATACTCCTGCCCCATCGCAATACCGCAGGAGAACAGACTGATGAGTATCGCTGACATCAAGTGACGCCCGATCATGATTGACCTCCTTACCTGCGCGGGAGTTGCGGTGGCCGACGACGACGGTTGCGTCACCGCCCACTACATCTCTTACTGTCGGCGTTTTTCGCGATCTTACAACGACGATGGGGTGGGGGTCGGCCGCCGGGATTTTACCGCCCCCACCCCGCTCCCGCAAGAATTCTGCGGGAAGAACTCAATGGCCTGATTGCATGTTTCCTTTCTCAACGACATCTGCCGCCCGTGCCTCGCGCTACACCATTTAGAACGACGGTATGTCCAAATCGTTCCCCCGATTTTTCCAATGACATCCGCCACCTCTTCCATATATTAGCCGTAGAGGAAGACCGCCATGTGCGCGGAATCCGTTTCCGGAACCGCGTCGCCGCCCGTGGCGTTCCGCCGCGTCCGGTCCAAATCATAACGCGACCGCAAGCCACGTTACCCGGGAAATTGTACGATGGAGAAAATCAGAGTCGGCGTTCTCGGCCTGCGGCGGGGCATTGCCCATCTGCGCAACTTCCTGGCACTGGATCAGGCCGAAGTCGTTGCCGCCTGCGACCGTTTTCCCTATTACCGCGATCAGGCGCGCGTCCTGGTGGACAGCCACGGCTCATCAACCGAACTGCTGGCTGAATTTGACGATCTCCTGGAACGCAAGCCCGACGCCGTGGTCGTCGCCAGCAACGGCAGACTCCAGGTCGAGCACGCCTGCATGGCACTGGAAGCCGGCTGTCACGTTCTCTCGGAAGTCCCGGGCGCAGACACGGAACACGAACTGATACGCCTTCGTGACGCCGTGGAACGCACCGGATTGACATACATGCTGGCCGAAAACGCCTGTTACGCCGGATTTCTGCCGTATTGGCGCAAGTGGGTCCTGGAAGACCGCTTCGGACCCATCTCCATCGCTGAAGCCGAATACCTTCACTACCTGCCTGAAACACTCTTCACACCTGAAGGGAAACGTCTGTCGCCTCACCAGGCGCGGTCCGCGGGAGCCGTGAATGCGAAACCAATATGGCGGGCGGACCAGCCACCAATCCAGTATCTGACCCACGACTTGGGCCCGCTCCTGGAGATCCTGGACGACCGCGCCGTTTCAGTTACCTGTTTGAGCGCCCCGTGGCGCTGCAGGGAAGCGCCCTTGAGATCCGACGGCCAGATCGCCCTGTTTCACACACAGAAGGGCACGCTTATCAAGATCATGGTTACTCTGAACACGATCCGCCCCTCCGAACACCGCTACAGACTCTTCGGCACCGCGGGGAGCGTGGAGATGTTCACGTACGAAGAATGCACCCGTTATTTCGATAGCGGTTGCAGTCACAAGGACGGCTGGAGAGTTCTACCGGTCAGCAGGTCGGCTGTCGACGATGCGACAGGCGGCCACGAGGGAACGGATCTGAAAGTCGCCGGGCAATTTACGGACAACCTGCTTAAAGACCGACCCTCTTCGATTGACGTCTACCGCGCAATCGAATACGCCCTGCCGGGCATCATCGCCGCACGTTCCGCGGATCTGGGCGGTACCCCCATTGCAATTCCCGACCTGAGACGTGTTCCGTTTGCCGGAACAGATTTCTGGGACACACTGCAGATACCGGAAACCGACCCTCCATCCATTAACTACCGACCGCCGCTGTAGTCTGTCCGCCGCCGTCCAGAGCCCCGCAGGTCCGGCTCGCTCTTCATCTTCCATTGCCAATGACACATACATCCGTCGAACTCCAACTCCTCAAGAACAGGCTGGAATCCATCGTGGACGACATGGCGCTCACTGTCGTTCGCACGGCCTATTCAACCATTCTCAGAAACTCGATGGATTTTTCCACCGGCTTCTGCGATCCCGACGGCCGGCTGGTCGCACAGGGCCTCTGTCTTCCCTTGCATCTGGGGAGCCTGCCGGACGGGCTTGCCGCCGTACTGAGCCGGTATGGCGACGCCATTGACGAAGGCGATGTTTTTCTCCTCAACGATCCGTATGAAGGTGGCACCCACCTGCCGGACATCTACGTTTACAAACCTGTTTTCGTCGACTCCCGCCTGCTTGGATTCACGACCGCCATCGCGCATCACACCGATATCGGCGGCCGGGTCGCAGGGGGAAACGCCTGCGACTCCACGGAAATCTTTCAGGAAGGCCTCCGCATTCCGCCGCTCAAACTCTATGCTGCCGGCCGCCCGGTGCAAGCCATCTTCGACCTGATCGAGCGGAATGTCCGTGTCCCCCGAAACACGCTGGGCGACCTTCGCGCCCAGTTGTCCGCCTGCCACATCGGCGAAAGAGCGGTCGTCGCACTCGCGGGGGAACAGGGTTGCGATCGCCTGCAGCGCGGATTTTCCGAACTTCTGGATTACGCCGAGCGCCTCACGCGAGCAGAAATCGACGCTCTTCCGGACGGGCGCTTCACATTTACGGACGTACTCGACGACGACGGTATCGACCCTGATGAGATCCCCATCACCGTCACGGTCGAGGTCGCCGGCAGCGCGCTTTCAGTGGACTTCAGCGGCACAGCGCCCCAGGTAAAGGGGGCCATCAACTGTGTCGCTTCATTCACCAGGTCGGCAGTCTACGCCTGTCTGCGCTGTCTCATGCGTGCGGACATCCCCACCAACACCGGATTCTTCCGTGCCATTGACGTCCGCGTCCCCTCCGCGACGATTGCCAACCCGGTGCCGCCCGCTCCCGTAGCCGCCCGCGGCCTCACCGGTTTTCGATTGGCCAATGCGATTATGGGCGCGCTCGCTCCGCTGGCGCCGCATATCGTGCCGGCGTGCGAAGTCGGAGGAGATACCGGAATTTCGATTGGCGGATACCATTCTGACGGGACGCCTTTTGTCTTTCTCGAGTTTCTCTTCTGCGGCTGGGGAGGTCGTCCGGACCGGGACGGGATCGACGGGTGCGCCAGTATTGTGGTCAATTTTTCCAATAACCCCGCCGAAGTCGTCGAAGCCGAATATCCGCTCCAAATCCTCGAATACGGATTCCTGACCGACACTGGAGGCGCAGGAAAATATCGCGGTTGCTGCTCCATTGTGCGCGAGTACCGCTTTGCTGAAACGCAAGCAACCCTTCAGATCCGCTCGGATCGCCATAATTCGCGGCCCTACGGCCTTTCGGGCGGCAAGCCGGGATCTCCATCCAGGAACATCCTGAACACTCACGCCGAAGCCAGGAAACTGCCCTCAAAGACGCTGCTCAATCTGAAGAGAGGGGACACCCTGCGGCACGTACTCGCAGGCGCCGGCGGTTGGGGCAATCCATTGGAACGCGACCCTCAACACGTCCTCGACGACGTCAGAAACGGAAAGGTCTCTATCCGGTCCGCAGAAATGCACTACGGCGTCGCCATAGACCCGGACACGTTGCAAATCGACGTTGCGCGCACGAGCGGGCTCCGATCCTGTTCAGCGCGCACATGACACCCCCGTGCCATATCGGTCCCGGTTGCCTCCAGGCAGGTAACGAAACGCGGACGATCCTTTGGACCGCCCGCATTTTATACTGAAACGTCCGCTAAAACCGCATTCATTCCAGGTCAATAACGATATTCCTCCACTCGTCCAGTTGAACGCGAACCTCCGGGGGAATCAGCGTGGTTGCGTCATAGTCCTCTAGAATCAGCGGGCCCCGTAAGGGCGATTCCTTCAGTTGGCTCCGCGTCAAAACCCGTGTCTCGATCCATCCCTCACGCTCCCCGAAATATGCCCGCCGTGTGCCGGGCATCCGGGCGCCTTCATCAGGTTCGTCGATGTCGTTCCCGCTGGGCATCGGCGGCCCGGGCAGGAACGCGCGAATCCTCAATGTAACGATTTCAACCGAGTCGGTCTCGGCGCGGTGCCCGTACGTGCGCTCGTGTTCTGCTTCAAACGCGTTCCCCAGGTCCACAAGGGTACCACGGTTCCACGACCCGCCGGGTGCCCTGATCGGCAGTTCATAGGACTGTCCAGCGTACCTGAGATCCACGATATTCTCGAATGCCGAACCGGGCAATCGTTCTCCGGCTTCGTCCGCCATCCTTTCAAAGGCAGACTGAAGCTCATCCGGTTCCGCTTCCAGCAGTCGACCCAGGCGGGTGCGTGCCAGATCGTACTGCAATCCTGCCGAGACCAGACCGATCGCGCTGAAGAGCCCGGGCGCGGGCGGCACCAATACGCTCTGTATACCCAGTACACTGGCCATCGCCACGGCGTGGAGAGGGCCGCTTCCGCCGAAAGCCAGCAACGTGTATTCACGGGGGTCCCGGCCGCGCTCTGACGAAACCGCGCGCACTGCTCTCACCATACGTGCAACCGCGATCCGGTGCGCCCCCAGGGCGGCCTCGGCCACCCCCAGATTCATCCTGGACGCAATACATTCCCGCATCGCGCTGCGTGCCGACGCGACGCCCAGAGGAAGGCAACCGCCAGCCGGTCCATCGGGATTCAGGTATCCTAGCAGTAGATTCGCATCCGTAAGCGTAGGCCGTTTTCCGCCGCGCCGGTAGCAGACCGGACCCGGGTCCGCTCCTGCGCTGGCCGGTCCGACAAGAAGCGCTCCACCGCCGTCGACCTCCAGGATACTCCCTCCGCCAGCTCCGATCTCGGCCAGATCGATACTGGGTACCCGGGTGGCGTACCCGCCACCGCTCAGTAACCTCCCGGCAACGGACAACCCGCCGCCCACCTCGTAGTCCGAAATGCGGGATATTTGTCCGTTTTCGATCAGCGCAGCCTTGGCCGTGGTCCCTCCCATATCGAATGCAATCAGATCCATGCAACCGATGCGACGTCCCAGCGACGCGGCGGCGACCACGCCCGCGGCAGGCCCGGATTCAAGAATCTGCACGGGGCGCTCAACCGCTGTAGCAGCGTCGGTTACGCCTCCCCCCGACTGCATGATCCGCAGCGGCGCATCTATTTCCAGAGTTTGAAGTCGTGTGCGAAGATCACTCAGGTAGCTCCGGACCACGGGCATCACGTATGCGTTGATCACCGTGGTACTGGTCCGCTCGTATTCCTTGATTTCAGGAAGGACTTCCGAGGAAAGCGTCACAGTCCATCGCCCGGCGGCACGCAGCAACTCACCTATCCTGATTTCGTGATCCGGATTCACATACGAGTTGAGCAGGCAAACCGCGACCGAAACAACACGTTCCTCAACCAGCCGTTCGATCGCCAGAAGAACGCTTTCCTCATCCAGCGGATCCATGACGTGGCCATCTGCCGCAATCCGTTCGTTCACCTCCAGACGGAGATAACGTGGCACAAGGGGCTTCGGCTTCTCCCAGGAGAGATCGTACAGCCGGGGCATCCGCAGCCGTCCGATCTCAAGGACGTCGCGAAATCCCCTGGTTGTGATCAGCCCGGTCCGGGCGCCCGTGCCGCCAAGGACGGCATTGGTCGCCACGGTCGTGCCATGAATGACTTCATTCACCTGCACCCCGGATCCATTTACTACATGACTTACGCCGTCTATTATGGCCCTGCCGTAATCTTCCGGCGTGGACGGCAACTTGCACAGTTTGACGCGGCCGTCTTTGTGAACTGCCACAACATCCGTAAACGTGCCGCCGATATCGACGCCGATGCGCATATTCCCGCAATCCTTGAAGTGGGATTCTTCAATCCATAAACAGGTACCTGGCGATGAAAATCACCGCCAGCAGGTCCACCAGGGGGTTCACTTCGTCCCCCTGTCGCCCCAGCCGCTTTACAATGGGAAACGCGATGAAACCCATCGCAAGACCGTCCGAAATACTGAACGTCAACGGCATGGCGATCATCGTCAGAAAAGCCGGCAAAGCATCGGTGACGTCGTGCCATTTCACGTTAACCACCGACGCCATCATCAGTACCCCAACCACGATAAGCGCCGGCGCGGTCGCAAACGCCGGAATGGCCTCCACGAGAGGTGTAAGGAACAGGGCCAGCAGGAACATGGCGCCCGTTACAACGCTCGCGAAGCCGGTTCGCGCCCCGGCTGAAATGCCCGAAGCGCTTTCGATATACGTCGTCACGGTCGAAGTCCCGAACAGAGAGCCGAATACCGTACCCAATGAATCGGCAAGCAGCGCCCGATTTGCCCGCGGCAGCCGGCCCCGTTCATCCAGAAAACCCGCTCTGCCCGACACCCCGACCAGCGTACCCATGGTGTCGAACATATCCACAAACAGGAAAACAAAGACCACGCCGATTAAACCGACATCGAAAGCCGCCGCCAGGTTTACAGCCGCGACGCCAAACAACTGCTCAGGCCACGCCGGCAGACTGAAAAACCCTTCAGGCGCTGCGTTCACGCCCGTCAACATTCCCAGAACCGTCACACCCAGCATCCCGTACAATATGGCTCCCTTAACGCCTCTTGCCAACATGACCCCGGTGCCCATCACACCCAGCAGCGTAAGCCCAACGGGCCCACTTCTGATTTCTCCAAGTGTAATCAGCGTTGCCGGATTCGCCGCCACGATTCCCGCATTCTTCAATCCGATAAATGCGATAAACAGTCCGATGCCGCACGCAGTGGCATGCTTGATGGTATCGGGCACGGCGTTGATGATGGCCTCCCTCACGCGCACCAGCGTCAACAACGTAAAGAGGATACCCGATGCAAGAACGACGCCCAATGCCAGGTCCCAGCGCACACCCATCCCCAGCACCACGGTATAGGCGAAAAAGGCATTCAATCCCATCCCCGGCGCCAGGGCAAACGGATAATTCGCGACAATGCCCATAATCAGGGTCGCCAGGGCCGCTGAAATGCAAGTTGCGAACAGCAGTTCTCCAAAAAGATCCTTCCCCAGCGCTTCCGACAGCATGCCCGGATTCACGGCCACGATATAGGCCATCGTAACAAATGAAGTCAGCCCGCCAATCACCTCTGTCCGGAAGGTGGCCCCGTTTTCTTCAAACCGAAAATACCTGACAATCGCAGTCATGGATCTCTCCCAGGGCAAATGCAAGATTAACTGATCAGTCTCAGCAGTTCACCATCTCTAAGTTGAGGTCTTGCCATTCTCCCGCCTGATTGTGAACCGGAAATCCGCCTGAAACGCTCACCACTGTTCGAATTGCGGAACTGCGGAACCCGTTGGTTCGCGCTTCAGAACCTGTAGCCCGGGCGGTCGGCTTTGCCCTTGTTTTTGTTTCGGACTTATTTACATTTGACTAACGTGGCGACCTCACAAACCAGTCGGTGGCCTTCGGACGATGCTTCCGCGCCGAGGAACCCGTTCAAGCCCTGGAGCCATGTCATGTCAGAGGATATCGGACCGATTCTGAAAAACTGGCCCTACGATCCCCAGAACAGCATCCGAAAAGTAATCGATCCCCGGGGCGTGGAGAAAATTCAGGTGCGTGTCGATCAAGGTGCGTTTCAGGGCGTCTTGCAAATGGAATTGGATGGCCGGCCCGATGGACAGAAACCCTATAATCAGACCTTTGTCCTGGACTATCACAAACAGCAGTTGCAGAAACATGTGGGTGCCTCGGGGTCGCCTGCGGGCTTCAGTCTGGATGAGCACGCCTGTTCCGAGATTTTCGACGAAAGCCGGCGGATATACGAAAGGTATGTGTTCCTTCTGCAGATTCGGGATTACAACAGGGTTGTACGCGATACCGAAAGAAATATGGACGTATTCCGCTTTGTCAACAGGTACGCCGAACGCACGGAAGACAGGGAAAACCTCGAAAAGTGGTGGCCTTACATTCTCAGAATCCACGCCGTCGCAAGGGTAATGATCGCAACTCAGCAGGACGATTACGACACGGCTCTCGAGATAATCGGTGACACGCAAGCGAAGATTTCGAACCTCGAGGGCGTGGAGGCCGAAGAGTTTGAAATTGAAAAAAAGCGCTCTCAGGAGTCCCTGAAGGAACTGGAGGACGAAATACTGAGCAAACGCCCGCAGAGTCCGGAGGAAAAACTCAAGGAGGAATTGGCTCAGGCCGTCGAGGACGAGGATTTTGAGCGCGCCGCTGCCATTCGGGACAAAATCTGGGAATTGGAAGAAAGTTGACGCTATCCGCCGGGAATGTACGGTGAGTTCGCCGGGATTGGCGTTACGTCCATACGTTTCCGATCTATTCCAGATCATAGCTCCGAGGAACGCGCACCCCTCAAAATAGGCATACACAGCCACAGCCTGCAAGACCTTTGACACCTGCGCCCAGGCGGCAATGCAATCGACTCACATAGACCACGTCCTCGCAAATGGACTCGGTCTCCTGCCGGAATTCCACGTGGCATCAAAAACACCTTGACTTTTCGGGTCGAATCCAATACTATATTCCCCGGCCAGGCAGATCATCCGCTAACACACCGCCTCCGATGTACCACGGATCAAATTCCGGGCAGTTACCGGCCGGCGGCCTACGTAAGGGATTCATCCAGTGACATTGAATCTGCGCGCTTTATCCGTTCCAGTCCCGGGCAACGATAACGTGAACCCTGGCGTCGCTCTTTTGGTACCCGTATCCCCTGGGCGGCAGGGCTTATAACCGGATTGGCAGTTAGCATGAATTCAGCCCGCCGTCGATGTCGATTCGACGGCGTTTTTCTTTTCCGTTTTCCCACATGAATTTGACGGATCGCCGGTGCGTGTTTATATTGCATCAGTTATTCGTCGAATGGCTACTTAATCTCGGGAGTGCATTGCAGATGGCAAAGGGATCAGAGCAAATCCGCGCATCCGAAACCAACGGGCGCCCTGAAAAGCAGGTGGCGTTTGGAGACGTGTCTTCGCCTCCTCCATCTCCGATGAAAGGCGCGGACATTCTGGTGGAAGCGCTCGTCCGTGAAGGTGTCGATGTCATCTTCGGATATCCCGGCGGCGCAAGCATGGAGATCCATCAGGCGCTCACGCGTTCCCGGATCCGAAACGTGTTGTGTCGGCACGAACAAGGTGAAATATTCGCCGCAGAGGGATTTGCAAAGGCATCGGGCAGGGTCGGCGTGTGTCTGGCCACATCCGGTCCCGGAGCCACCAACCTGGTCACCGGATTGGCTGACGCGAAGATGGACTCCGTTCCTCTGGTAGCCATAACGGGTCAGGTGGCAACACACGTGATGGGCGGCGACGCTTTTCAGGAAACGCCCATCGTTGAGGTCACCAGGCAGATCACCAAACACAACTTCCTGATCGACCGTATCGAGGATATACCACGCATCGTAAAGGAGTCGTTCTATATCGCTAATACCGGCCGGCCGGGACCGGTGCTTATCGATGTGCCGAAAGACGTCCAGCAGGCCATGCATGCGCCGGTCTGGCCGGACGACGTGGCCATTCGAAGCTATAATCCACATATCAGGGCCGACAGCAGAGCCATCGAAGACGTGGTCCGCGCGATCCGGGAAGCCAAACGGCCGGTCCTCTATGTCGGCGGAGGCATCGTGGCCGCCGGCGCCGCCGGAGAACTTCGGGAGCTTGTCAGCAAAACCGGCATTCCCGTCGTGCAAACGCTCATGGGGCTTGGCGTCTTCCCGGAAACCCATCCGCTCTCGCTCAGGATGGTCGGCATGCACGGAACCGTCTACGCAAACTACGCGATCAACCACGCTGACCTGTTGCTGGCTATGGGAGTTCGTTTCGACGACCGCGTTACGGGAAAGCTCGAGGAGTTCTGCAAACACGGCAAGATCGTACACGTCGACATCGACCCGTCGGAAATCAACAAGAACAAGACCGCACACATTCCTGTTGTCAGCGACGTCAGATACGCCCTTGAGGACTTGAATAAACAGGTGGTACCCGGAGACTACAACGCCTGGCATACCGAACTGAAAACCTGGCGACAGAAACATCCGCTCGCCTATCAGGAAGCGGACGACGCGATCCTTCCTCAGCACGCCATCGACCTGCTGTATCGAATGACGGACGGAAAGGCCGTGGTCTCAACGGGAGTGGGACAGCATCAGATGTGGGCCGCCCAATATTACCTGTTCGACGAACCGCGCAACTGGCTCACGTCGGGCGGGCTGGGCGCGATGGGATTCGGCCTGCCAGCCGCTCTGGGCGCTCAACTGGCCAGACCTGACGACCTGGTCGTGAATATCGACGGCGACGGAAGCTTTGTGATGAACGTGCAGGAACTGGCCACGCTTTACGTGGAGAAACTTCCCGTTAAAACCATCATTATCAACAACCAGCACCTGGGAATGGTGGTTCAGTGGGAAGACAGGTTCTACGAAAGCAACCGCGGCCACACCTTCATAGGCGATCCGGAAGGGGGCATCCACCCCGATTTTGTCAATATCGCCAAGGGTTTCGGCATTCCGGCAGCGCGCGTGGAACACAAGAGAGAACTGGAGGGTGCCCTGGAGCATCTACTCGAGACTCCCGGCCCGTACGTGCTTGACGTTATCGTTCCCTATCAGGAACATGTGCTTCCCATGATCCCGGCGGGTCATACATTTGCAGACATAATCACTGAGTAAATCCACGGGCAACCTGTCAAAATCCGGATGTTGCGATGCAGCATCCGGATTTTCGTGTCCGCAGGGAACGCCTGCCACAACGTCAATGTCTAAGTGTGTGAAAGGGCAATCTGCGGGCACGTTGTCAATTCACGCTGCAGTTCGCCTGCGATTTACGGATCATTGCCGCGTTTCCAGGAGCCCGAATGGGTGAAGATCTGGATCTGGTCAGACGCTGTAAGGAGGGAGATCAAAAGGCGTTTCGCGTCCTTGTGGAACGTTATGAAGGGCGCGTCTACAATCTTGCGCGTTCAATTCTGGGAGACCGGGAGATTGCCCGGGATGCCGCCCAGACCGCCTTCATCCGTGCATACCAGGCCTTGCCCAGATTCCGCGCCGACTCGGCGTTCTACACCTGGCTCTACAGAATCGCCGTCAATGTCTGTCTCAACGCGGCTCAGAAGGAGAAACGCCGGCGAGATTCCACGTCGCTCGATACACTCCTCGATTCCGGACACTTCTCAACCGAACACCTGTGGGAACACCGAACACCTGCCGGCGATTTCGAACGCCTGAGACTACAGGAAACCATACAGGAAGTACTGAATCTGATCTCTCCCGACCACCGGCTCGTTATCGTACTGAAAGATATCGAAGGCATGTCGCAGGAAGAAATTTCCTGGACGCTGAATTGTTCGGTCGGTACCGTCAAATCCCGCCTCTCCCGGGCCCGGGCGCATCTCAGGGACCTCTTGCGGCCCGTTTACAACGAGTGGAAAGAGGGGACGTCGCCATGACAGACTCCGAAGTCAAGGAACTTTTGCCCGCATACCTGGAATCCGACCTCCCGGCCGAACAGATGCGCGAGGTTGAGGCGCGTCTCGCGGTCTCGTCCGCCTGCCGGGAAGAACTGGAATATCTTACGCGCATTCAACGTCTCATTGCCGCCAGACCGGAGTCCGCGTCGCCCGGGCTGTGGCAAGGCATTGCACGGCGAATGATCGTTGAAGACGTGGCGGAGCCCTGGATACAGTTCGAGTGGGTCGGCAAGAGGTTTCTTCCTGTTCTGGCGGCCGCGGTCCTGCTACTGGCCGTCATTGGCAATCTCACCACCGAAGCACCCGCCTATACGCTTGACGAGTATCTGAAAGTGCATTGGGAGGAATCGGACGTCGCCATGCTCTCGCAGGAGGAACCTTCCCGCGACGACATTCTATATATTTTGCAGACGAGGTAGCCTATGTCGACAAACGCCGCCCGCATGAAGGCCGTCCTGCTGGCGCTGGGCATTTTCGTACTCGGAGCAGCCCTGGGCGCAACGTATCAGCGCTGGCTTCCCCCCGGCAAAGATCACCGGCGTTCCGACCGGTCGGAACGCCGCGGCAGGCCTCCTTTTGGCGCATCTGCGGAGCGCCTTCTCAATCGATACGTTCGCAACCTCGAACTGAACGACGAGCAACGGGCCGAAATCGAAGGGATCCTGGATGATGGCCGTGTGACAATGGGCGAGATGCGCAGGGAGATCCGCGCGAAAACCGAGACGGTCACACGGAAAACCTGGGCCCGGATTCGAGATATCCTCACGCCGGACCAGCAGGAGAGATTCGACGAATTGACAAGCCCTGTTTCTCCGGCAATAATTCTGCAACAACTCACCAGGGATCTGGACCTCGACGAAGAACAACAGGCGACCGTGAGACGTATCCTGAAGAAAAATTGGGCGGCGATGCAAGAGCTGCGCAGGAAGACCCGGAAGCAATTGAGGACACGGCAGGAGAATACGCGAGAAAAAATGAACGCCGTTCTAACACCTGGGCAGTCGAAACAGATCGAGTCGCTCAAACCCTTTAATTATCGGGGATTTCACCGAAGGTTGGACCTGGATTTATCTGAAGAGCAACGGACGAGAATAGAACGGATCGAAAAAAATGGACGAGGCGCAACACGCCGGATATTTCAGAAACGCGACGAGCAACTCGGATCCCTAACCGGAAAAACCTGGTCGGAAATCAAAGCTCTTCTGCGTAAAGATCAGTTAGGGAAGTTCGAAAAAATCACCCGTGGTATCGAGCGACGTATGGGATGGAAACGCCAGCTCAGACGCAGGTCCGTCGGCAGGGCGCTGGATTTCTGAACGTATCCTGGAACGCACAGAGATATTCATCTGTCCAAAGTGTAAAGTTCTTGCAGGGCGTGCGTCTGCATTCAGCCGGACAGCCGTCCATAATAACCTCAAGCCGGGGAAACCGAAAGGAGAAGTACCATGAAACGTCTGGCCCTCATCGTTGCCGTTGTCATTCCCATTATTGCCGTCGTCTGGGCTCTGCCATCGGACGCGCATCGCGGCAAACGCGGCTGGAAGAAAGCCCGGAAGGCGCCAATGGAAGCCCTGGAGCTCTCGACGGAACAGCGGACGAAGCTGGAGAGCCTGAACCTGGAGCGGTCCAAGAAGATGGCGCAACTGCGGGCCGACCTCAAGGTAACCAGGCTGGATCTCAGGGCTGCCATGCGGCAGGACAACCCCGATCCTGCTGAAGTCAAAGCGCGGGTTGCCGCTGTAAACAAGGCGCGGTCCCTGATTCTGGAGAGCAAGGTGAACCACAGGCTCAAGGTCAACAACGTCCTGACCCCGGAGCAGCGAAACAAGCTTCGGGAAATGCGAAGGGATCGGTCAAAAAGAGGATGTGGCAAGATGTGGCGCAAGCGCAGCTACGGGAAGGGCTCGAAGGGGATGGGACATCCCGGTCCGGATCGCGGCGAAGGACAACCGTCTTCGATCTAACCGAACAAGCCGGGAAGAAAGGTGTCGTAAATGTCTTTTCGCAGATTTGCCGTCACGGCCGTCATCGGTTCCATCACACTCCTCGGTTGCGGAAACAAAATCCCGGTCGAGTCCCCAACCGGGGCCGGCTCCACCGAGGGCGCATCGCAAGCCTCGAAGGCATCCGCGGACGAGATAGAAGCCAAACTTGAGAACGACCGCTCCAGCAAATCGGACCGCGGTCACGACAAAGGGTGGGAGCGTCGTATCGCAGCGCTGACCGACTCGCTGGGTTTGAGCGAGGAACAGGTCGAGGATCTGAATGAACTGTACGATGAATACCAGGCTGAAATCAAGGCCCTGTACGATAGCGCCAGGGCGTCGGGTGACCGTTCCGGGCTCCGGGAGCAACTGCGCGACTCGAGACAGGCATTCGATGAAAACTTCAATGACGTCCTCACCGACGACCAAAAAGCCAGGCTCGCCGAGATCAGGGCCAATGCGGCCGCCCGCAGGAAGGACACGGGATGGGAGAATTACATCGCCGCATTGACGGATTCTCTCGGCCTGAGCGAACAGCAGGTCACGGACCTGAATGAATTGTATGAAGATTACCAGGCCGACGTAAAAGCCGCCAGGGATAACGCACGAGAGTCGGACGCCCGTTCAGAACTCCGGACGAAGTTGAAGGAGTTGAGGCAGGAATTCGAAGACGGTTTCAAAGACGCCCTTACGGACGAGCAACAGACCAGACTTGAGGAAATCAAGGCCAATGCGGCCGCCCGCAGGAGGGACAAGGGCTGGGAGAATTACATCGCCGCACTGACAGATTCGCTGGACCTGAGCGACCAACAGGTCACCGATCTCAATGAATTACACGAAGACTATCAGGCCGACGTGAAGGCCGCGATCGACAATGCTCGGGAATCGGACGACCGTTCGGGTCTCCGGGATAAGCTGCGAGAGCTGAAAGAGGATTTCGACGAGGACTTCAACGACATCCTTACGGACGAACAGAAGGAGAAGCTGGACGAAATGAAATCCGGGGGACGGAAGCGATCAGGAAGGGGTCACGGACACGGCCGTAAGGGCAGGAGCGGCTAGGATCCCGGAGAGCCCCCTTCAAGATCGCTCGGTCGTCTCTCAAAAACCCGCCGTCGATCCTCCCCGACGGCGGGTTTTCCACAGGAAATCGGGCGACCGTTCAGAATACCGGGCGAAGTAGAAGGAAATAAGGTAGGGATTCGAAGACGGGTTCAACGGCGTCCAGTCGGACGAACAGCAGGATAGACTCGAGGAACTCAAAGCCAATGCGACCGCCCGCAGGAAGGACAAAGGGTGGGAAAGTCACATCCCCGCACTGACTGATTAACGTGGACTGAGCGACCAACAGGTCACGGACCTCGATAAATTTTATGAAGATTACCAAGTCGTGGTCAAAGCAGCGATCGACGGTACTCAGGAATCCGGCGACCGTACGGGTCTCCGGGATGAGCTGCGAGAGTCAAGTGAGGATTTCGAGGAGGACATCAACGCCGTCCTGACCGATGAACAAAAGCAGAAGCTGGACGAAATGAAAGCCGGGGGACGGAAGCGGTCGGGAAGGGACACGGTCGCAAAGGTAGAAACCGATAGGATGCCGAAAAACCTTGACGTCACGCGAGCGAGTGTTTACTTTCAGGTTGAATTTAGTCGCTGAAAATTCATACACAGAGCCATTTTATGACCCACGATCGCCACATGAACCTGTATCTCTCGCTACGGGACAGCGTAGTTGACGTCGTACGCCCTGTAATCAATGTCGATTCGGCCAATAATCAGGCGGCTCTGTGGCGGATGATGATGTAGCAGCGCAATTAAAGAACATCAGCAACCCGCCATCGAGTCCACTCGATGGCGGGTTTTTTCGTTGGTATCAACCCATTGAAGAATTCATAGGGTGCAGAGACAAGACAACCCTCGGAAATCTTCACAACCGCCTACCGGAGCCTTTCACAGGGAGGACAAGATGGCCGACATCCTAGCCGCCACAGAGGTACAATGCGATTGGCTTCGGCAGATAGGATTTGAGAATGTAAATCGTTACGACAATGTTCTCGAACTCGCCGTGTTGGATGGTTGAAGTTTGGCGCGAACGAAATTAACGGAATCGGATAATTAATCTATCCTCCCGGGAGATATGAATGGCATTGCACAAACGCTATCGACCACAGGAAACAGAGCCGCGCCTTCTGGCGCGTTGGCAAAAGTCATGTATCTACTCATTCGACTTGCACGAAAGTAGCCCGGTGTACGCTATCGATACGCCTCCGGCGACCGTGTCGGGAAGACTCCACATGGGCCACGTCTATTCATACAGCCATGCTGACTTCATGGCTCGCTTCTGGCGAATGAACGGCTGGCGAGTGTTCTATCCGATGGGATATGACGACAATGGCCTTCCCACGGAACGGCTGGCGGAAAAACTCTTGGGAAAACGGACACCGAGCCTAAACCGTGAGGCATTTGTCGAGCAATGTCTCAACCTCGCCGAAACCATCGAACGAGAGTACCAGGAACTCTGGCTTCGCCTTGGGCTGTCAGTGGACTGGACACACACCTACCGCACCTCGGGCGACACCGCACAACGCATTGCTCAGAAGTCATTTATCGACTTGCTTGAAAACGGTCTGGTCTACCGCAAGGAGGCGCCGGCCATCTGGTGCACAGAATGCAGGACAGCGATCGCTCAGGCCGAACTGGACGAAGTGGAACGAATAACAGAATTCATAACCGTGGACTTTCGCCTCGCAGACGGAAATTCGCTACCCATCGCCACTACTCGGCCCGAGTTGTTGGCCGCATGTGTGGCGGTTTTCGTACATCCAGGAGATGCCCGTTATAGGTCACTGATCGGCCGCGATGTCTCAGTCCCAATCTTTGGCCAACACGTGCCCATACTGCAGAATTCGGGTGTGAATCCCGAAATGGGCACGGGCGCCGTCATGTGCTGCACCTTCGGCGACGCAGCGGACGTGAACTGGTGGCGTTCCTACAAGCTGCCGCTGATTTCCGTCATCGACAGGAACTGCCGGATGACCGGGTGTTCCGGCGCACTCAAAGGCCTTTTCGTTCCCGAAGCCAGACGACAGATCGTGACGGCGCTCGAGGAACATGGATTGATGCTGGACCGCTGGTCTGCGCGTCAATCCGTTCGCGTTCACGAACGATGCGACACTCCGGTGGAATATATCGTCGCACCGCAATGGTTCATTCGTGTCCTCGACAACAAAAACCGCTGGCTTGAAGCGGGCGAAGCAGTCACGTGGCACCCCCCGCACATGAAGACCCGCTACATTGAATGGATCGAAAGCTTGCAATGGGATTGGTGTATCTCCCGCCAGCGCAAGTTTGGCATACCGTTTCCTGTTTGGCATTGCGGATCCTGCGGTAAGATTACCGCGGCGCAGGAAACCGAACTGCCGGTGAGTCCTCTCGATACATCTCCGCAGAGATGCCCTACCTGCGGCGCCAACTGCTGGATAGCCGACACTGACGTTATGGATACGTGGGCGACTTCCTCACTCAGTCCTCAGATTGCCGCACCGTGGTTATCCGACAACCAGCTTTATCAGAATACCTACCCCATGTCCATGCGTCCCCAGTCACACGAAATCATACGGACGTGGGCCTTTTACACGATTGTCAAGTCTCTCTACCATTTCGGCCAGATACCTTGGAAGGACATCTGCGTTTCCGGATGGGGATTGGCTCCTGAAGGTAAAGGAAAGATCAGCAAGAGCCGAGGGGGTGGGCTGGCAGCGCCGATGGCTGTAATTGAGAAGTACTCTGCCGACGCCGTACGCTATTGGGCGGCAGGAACGGGATTTGGAAAGGACACGGTCATCAGCGAAGAAAAAAACCAGGCAGGTCAAAAATTGGTCACCAAACTCTGGAACGTGGCCCGCTTCAGCGAACGGTTCCTTCAAGGATATCGTCCTCCTGTTGAACCGTCGAATCTCACTCCCGCCGATCGGTGGATCCTGTCGAGCGCACAATGCCTGATCCGGCGGGTAACCTGCTGTTTTCAAGACTATCAATACGCTCTCGCCCGGAGCGAAACCGAGAGCTTCTTCTGGCGAGACCTGGCCGACAACTATCTCGAAATGGCCAAGCGGCGCCTTTATGAAGTGAATGGTAGCGGCACCAGCGGTGCGCAATATGCACTCAGCCACGTGCTCAGAACCTGCATCCAACTCTTTGCGCCATTCTTGCCGTTCGTAACCGAAGAAATCTACGACGGCCTGTTCGCGAAGAACGATGAATCAATCCATGTGTCCGCTTGGCCGATCCTGAATCCTGGACTGGTCGACGATCGCTCCGAAGTGACAGGCAGCCACTTGGTTGAGATCGCTACTGCGGTCCGCCGGTACAAGAGCGAATCCAATATTTCACTCGGCGCAACCCTGGACCAGTTGCAACTCGCGGTTCACGACAAGACACTCTCGTTGACGCTGTGGGAGGCCGAATCGGACCTGACGAGCATAACGCGTGCGCGGGAACTTGACGTGCGTCTGAACGAACCGCTCGACCCTGGCTTCCGCATCGTACTGGATGGCGAGATGGTCAAGGCCGCAGTAAAGAAATCTTAGGTTCTACTTTGCTTGTTTCTCTGCTTAGCACGATTTGTCGCGACACGCGCTGCCAGGATTGGTGGTGTTGCCCAAGGCCTTGCTTCGACGAAAATCCCGAACTTCCCTGGATTTTGGACCCGCTGTCAGCATATACGGGTCGTAATCTGGAGCCCTGAAAATGACCAGGTATTGTCCAATGCACCATATCACCACCTCGCAAAATGGTGTCATGCAAGACGAGTGCGTGGACGTCAATCCCGACCACAATAATGACGAACATAACCCAATCCAACGGCGGGCGGGGCCGAAATGTGCCTGAACACGGACCCTGAAGTACAACCCGCCGTTGGTCGCAGACCAGCGGCGGTTTTTCGTGCCAAAAAACCCGATTCTTTAAAAGGGGAGATTTATCAAGTGAGATACATATCAATACATAGACTCAACGACTATGTAGGACAGATCATCACGCTCAACGGGTGGGTACATACGCTTCGCGATCAGAAGCAGATGCAATTCATAATTCTCCGTAATCCCACAGGAATGGTCCAGGCCTCCCTGGAGAAGCAGCGGAATCCCGCTCTGGCAGAAGTGGTTTCGACCCTAACCCGAGAATCCGCCGTTCGACTAACCGGCCACGTGGCACAAAACCCAGACGTCCGCCTGGGAGGCGTCGAAATCCAACTGGCGGAACTTCACATTGAAAACAGGGCCAAATCGCCCCTGCCGATCGAGCCATTTGGCAAGGATTTACCAGGACTGGAACCCCGGCTTGACTGGCGACATTTAGACCTGCGCCGGCCAGAGAACCGTCTGCTCTTCCAGGTCCAGACCACCGTTGAATCCGCTATGCGCGATTTCTGGCAACGTGAGGGATTCATCGAAATCCATACACCCAAAATCATGGGCAGCGCCAGCGAATCCGGCGCTGAACTCTTTGAACTCCCATACTTCGAAACGATAGCCTATCTCGCTCAGTCGCCCCAGTTCTATAAGCAGATGGCGATGGCAGCCGGTTTAGAAAGAGTCTTTGAAATCGGCCCAGTATTCAGAGCGAACCCCTCATTCACCTCGCGCCACGACACCGAATTCACCAGCGTCGACGTCGAATTTTCCTGGATCGAGTCGCACGTGGACCTCATGGACTTTGAAGAACAGTGGCTCCGTCACACAATATTCGCCGTACGCCAGGCACACGGCGAAGCAATTGCAGAACACTTTGGCTCCGAAGTTACAGTTCCCGACCTTCCATTCCCACGCATAACGATGGAAGAAGCACTTGTCCGGCTGCGGGAACGGGGTTACACACCACCGCCTCAAAAACAGGGCGACCTGTGCCCTCACGGAGAGCGTCTGCTTGGCGAAAACATACTCGATGACCTCGGGCACGAATTTGTCTTCCTTGTCGACTATCCAGTTTCGGTCCGCCCATTTTACCACATGCGGTACCCGGACAACCCAACCGTCACTAAGAGCTTCGACCTTCTATGGAAAGGCTTGGAACTTACTACCGGCGCGCAGCGTGAACACCGCCCCGACGTGCTGGCCGTCCAGGCAAAAGAAAAGGGTGTCCGGTTGAAACCCATCCAGTACTATCTGGACTTTTTCAAGTACGGATGTCCGCCACACGGCGGCTTCGGCTTCGGCCTTACAAGGATGCTCATGATTCTGCTCGGATTCAAGAACGTCCGAGAAGTCACGTACTTGTACCGCGGACCAAGGAGACTCTACCCTTGAGTCGCCTTCTTTCCAGCGGCCTCGAGACCGGTTTTCACAATGATGTTCACGGCCAGAAAGGTCTTCAACCCAGTGTTTCGGGCACGTACGGAGCCGACGTGATTATTATTGCTAAAGCCATCCTCTTGGGCAACTTCGTGAGAGGACAACATTGGCAACGTAAATCCGGAGAATTATCTTGCCCACCGGCCGCCTCGTGTCCATCTAAAATCAATCGCGCCGGGGCGAGGTTCCCGCTCCCGGCGCGTCTGTTATGATCTGGGTTGCATTTCTTATCCGACTTGCATCCTTGGTTTAAATCGCCCGGGAAACGCACGGACCTCGCTCCTCAGATCCGGAAATTTCCGTGTTCTCGCCCTCGCGTTACGTATCCACCTTTACGGAGGATGGCGGAACCAAGCCGATTTCAGGTAATACCTGTCAGTGGTTTGCGCATCTATCGGGCTTCGAAGAAGAACCGAATCACGTCGTCTTCCTTGAGCATGGCATCGAAGAATTCCTGGTCCTCCTCGTTCAACTCTCCGGCGGCCTGCAGCACAATACGCATATATTGCTCTCTGGTCAACGTCAGCGTCAGTCTGTCGCCGTCCACGTCAACTGAGCCTTCCAGGACGAGTCCGTCTTCCTCAATGATCGTCAGTGTTGCGCCGCTGATCGACCAGGTACCCGTAACGGACCAGGTGCCCGTGCTGTCCTGATCTTCAAAGGTGCCGTTGGCATGGAAACGACGCCCTGGAGACCAGACACTGTCGCGCAAGCTCGTCTCCATTTCGCCTGTGAACTCATTGACGATGGCAACCGCAACCGAGCTGTCAACCTGCCCCTGCTCCAGGATGGCGGCAACCAGATTCCTGCTGATTGTCTCAACCATATCGGTTCCGACGTATCCCCACGTACCGACGATAACCGGTGACGAAAGCAAGGCCGAACCCGTCACGCGCGCCTTCCCGCCAACGGGCAGTTCAACTGATACTTGGTATCCGCCATTTACCGGAATGCTCGACCAGGAGTCCAATACATCTTCTCCCTGCACGGCACGCGCCCGATAGTAGCCGTTGACATTGACACCATCGATTTCCACGCGGGCTTCACCTCCAGCGTCCGTCAAGCCCGACCACCCATAATTCGCCGTTCGACCTGAAACGGAACGGGAAATCTCAACAGTAACACCGCTCAATGGCGATCCATCCTGCAGTACGGTGGCCACCACGACGGCTGGTCTCGCACTGCCTCGAATCGCCAATTTGCCCAGTGGCTGCCCTGAATGACGTTGTCCGGAATTGATATGGGCTTCTTCTGCCGGCCTGTGGGTTTCGGGTACCATCGATGTGGTAACTCGGTCACCGCCGCAACTGGAAATCGCACCTCCGATCATCGCCAACACAAACACACTGCGAACTCGACTAAACATCGCGGGCCCCCTTTTTCGAGTGTCTCCTCCGAAAAGCAACGGGATCTACGCCTCCAAAATCACCGGACTCTTGCCGTTGGCAAGGCGTCGTTAATTCAATGAAGACTAAAAACAGATCTTACGGATCCTGCCACATTCTAAGACTCTTGAGTCCGCGGATTGTTTCCGACATGGTCCTGATGGAACGAAAGGGTTCGCTCCCTGGACTGAAACGTGCAAATCGCGGAGACATGTCGGCGTGACAGCAGCACCATTTCCGGTCGCCCTGCAGATTCGCGTTTTGCTTTGCGTTTAACCGCGTTTGCCGCAGATGTGTGGACAACCAGCGCCTTAAGGCTCCTCCGCCACACCGCCGGAGCGGGTTCGGACTCTGGAGGCGCTGCAGGCGACAATCTTGTCCAACGGTGTGATTGCCTCGTACAGTGCTCGAGCGTTTATCCTCCGGCGCCGATGCGCGGGAATCCTGAACAAAACACTTGACATATCGAGCGAATCCTGTTATCTAATCGTTTCGTTGCACATCCGTCAATGAAATCTAATACATAGTATCCGAGAGGTCGGTTCACAATAAAAAAGGAGATCGGTCGATGGAGGTTAACACCGAACGGGACAACGGCACCTTAATCGCGAAGGCTGAGGGTCGCGTCGACGGGTCCAATGCCCGTGAGTTCGAGGAAGCGCTCGATTCCGCAATCACCCAGCACGAAGACGGTCAAGCGGTGATCGTGGATTTTGAAGGCCTTTCCTATATAAGTAGTGCGGGTCTCCGGGTCATCCTGCTGACCGCGAGGACGCTTCGCAAACAGGACAAGGAATTCGTCGTCTGCTCGCTCTCTGATCCGATCAGGGAGGTCTTTGAGATCAGCGGATTCGACAAAATCATACCGGTATACGCCACCAGATCGGAAGCGCTGGCAGCAGTCGGAGGATAGTATCGGGTTAGCCCGGGACTGCTTCACGCAAGCAAATGCGGTTCACTGCGGAAGCATCACGGTTGGAAATGACACCGTAGCCATACCGGGTCCGCCGGACGGTTTGTTATGTCGTCGTCAAATGGAATGGACGGCGTCGCGTCCGGTAGTATTCCGGTTTAGGACGGTCCCGCCTGAATCTCCCGAGATACTGAAAGGCCGACCATGATCGAAGACCTGCTGCCGATCGGGTTGCTGATTGTTGTAGCCAGGCTTCTCGAATGCCTCCTCGACCGGATTGGCTTGATTTCGATTGTCGCTTACACTGCGGCCGCGATTCTCCTCGTTCCCGTCGCTGGAATCGTTGAGCCGACGAGAAAGCTTCAGTTTTTCTGGGCATCGGCGTCTTCATCCTCTTCTTTCTTGCCGACCTCGACGAGATAGACTTCCCCGGTTTTGTGGCAACCATCCGGGGGCGTTTTTTTTATGTTACTTTCCTGGGGGCAGTTACGGGAATCGCGTCGCCGGCGTGGCTGACGTCCGTCCCGTCGAATTCTTTTTTTTCACAGGCATTCCCGGCAGACCACAGACCCGCATCCTGCCGGACTCTTGAACGGAGCGGCATCCTGATTCAATAATTCTGCGATCCATCCTATTCCGGGGTATAACGATATGTCTGCGCTCCCGTACAAAATCCTGGTAGTAGACGATGAGCCCGACCTGGAACCGCTTGTGCTGCAGCGTATGCGGCGTCCGATTCGGAGAGGCCGGTACACCTTCGTGTTTGCGCGCAACGGTGTGGAGGCCCTCGAGCGATTGAATCAGGATGACACCATCGATATGGTGCTTTCCGACATCAATATGCCCCAGATGGACGGCCTGACCCTGCTGGAGCAGATACCCAAGGTGGACCCGAACATCCGTTCCGTGATTATATCGGCGTATGGAGACATGAAGAACATCCGGATCGCCATGAATCGGGGTGCGTTCGACTTCGTCACCAAGCCCATAGACTTCTCCGACCTTCAGGTGACCATCGATCGAACCATGCGCCATCTGATCGAATGGCGCGAAGCGCTGGAGTCGCGTGACAAGCTGATCGCCCTGCAGAACGAACTCGACGTGGCCAGCAAGATGCAGCAGTCAATTCTACCCACGAGGTTTCCTGAAAATCCGTCCTATCAGGCGTACGGAAGTATGGAGCCGGCCCGAAACGTCGGCGGCGACTTCTTCGACATCATCCGCCTCGACGGCGGACGCATAGGCATCGCCATCGCCGACGTCTCTGATAAGGGCGTACCCGCGGCCCTGTTCATGATGTCAAGCAGGACGGTACTGCGGGGTGCGGCAATCGGTACGACGAGCCCCGGCGAAGTGCTGTACGAAATGAACAATGCGCTCTACGAGAATAATGAAGCCGCGATGTTCGTCACGGTTTTCTACGCAGTATTCGATCCCGCCAATCGTCAGTTCGTTTACGCCAACGGCGGACACAATACGCCGCTGATCGTTAACGCGGAGGGGCAGGCAAGCGCGCTGCCACTGACCGGCGGCGTCGCCCTTGCGATGTTGCCGGACATCGACTACGGGTACAATTCGGTCACGCTCGCACCGGGCGATACGGTCGTTCTATATACGGACGGTGTCACCGAAGCCATAAACGACGTCGAGGAAGAATTCGGAATGGATCGCCTTCAGAATGTCTTCACGGACAAGCCCCCGCAGGGCGCCCGCGACGCCAACGACGCCGTCTTTCAGGCCGTGAGAGGTTTTGTCGGCGACACGCCCCAATTCGACGACATTACGTGCGTTACTTTTCGATACAGGGGGTCGGACGGGTGAGCGCCAGACAGTCCTTTCGCATAAAAGCCGATCTCGATGAACTGCGGCAGGTCGCAGCGGCAGCTGAAGAACTGGGGCTGCAGGAAGATTGGTCGCCGGCGCTCGTTCATCAGATCGACCTTGCTATAGAAGAACTCGGCAACAACGTCGTCCGGCACGGTTTCGAAGGCGGTCCTGGAGAACTCGAGATCACGTTGACCTCTGACGACGACTTGATCACGCTCGAGATCGTGGATGACGGCCGACCCTTCAACCCATTGGAAGACGCGCCCGTACCCGACGTGGAGGCGGCGCTCGAAGATCGGCCCATCGGCGGGCTCGGCATTCACCTCGTTATTACAATGATGGACGAAATGCACTACAAGCGGGAGAACGGGCGGAACCACCTGACGCTGATGAAGCGGAGGACGAAATGAGATCGACCGTTCGGGATGGGGTGTCGCTGCTCGTCTTGTGTGCGGCGCTTCTGTGCAGCCCGGAACGCGGCGAGGCCGAAAACGGGGTTTCCAGCGAGCGCATTCTCTTCGGGCAGTCCGCCGCCTTCAGCGGCCCCGCCGCGCAACTCGGTACGGACATGAAGCGCGGCATCGAAGCCGCGTTTCATGAGATCAACCAGCGCGGTGGTGTCCACGGGCGCCGGTTGGAACTCGTTTCCCGTGATGACGCGTACGAGCCGGAGGCCGCCATTGCAAACACCCTCTACCTCATCAATGAGGCGAAGGTTTTCGCGCTCGTCGGCGCCGTAGGAACACCCACGTCACGTTCAGCCACCCCCGTCGCCGCGGAAGCCAATATTCCATATATCGCACCATTCACAGGCGCGGAATTCCTGCGCGACCCGGATTGGAACAACGTGATAAACCTGAGGGCGTCGTACAACCAGGAAACGGAGGAAATGGTCGCGCGCCTGACCGGCGACCTCGGCATCAAACGAATCGCAGTCATGTACCAGGACGATTCCTTCGGCCGAGCCGGATACCATGGTGCACGACGGGCACTCGAACGGCGCGGAATGGAAGCCGTGGCCGTCGGTTTGTATCCGCGCAATACCACGGCGGTAAAAACGGCACTGCTCGATCTGCGCATGGCAGACCCTGAAGCGGTGATCCTGGTCGGCGCGTATGAACCGGTCGCGACGTTTATCGCGTGGGCGAGGCACATCGGTATGGACCCCGTTTTCATTACGATCTCTTTCGTGGGCAGCAATGCTCTCGCAAGGCAGCTGGGACCGGCCGGAGCAGGCGTCTATGTCACACAGGTCGTACCCTTTCCAACCGACGACTACTTCCGCGTGGCGTCTACCTACCGCCGGGCACTGTCGTCATTCGATCCTGAGGCCGTTCCCGGGTTCGTTTCATTAGAAGGATACCTGGCGGGCCGCCTCGCCGCAGCGGGGCTGCAACGCTGCGGCGCCGACGTCAATCGGGCTTCCTTTCTCGACAGCCTCCGCAGCACAAGAGTCGTCGATATAGACGGATTTGAACTGCAATACGGCATCAAGGACAATCAGGGGTCGGATGCGGTGTTCCTGACGATGATCGGTCGTGACGGCCGGTACTATCCGATCGATACGCTCGAGGAAGCGGGGCCGTGATTGGCACACTGAAACAGCTGCTCAAAGGCCGTTTCCGCATCGCAACGCAGCTCTATCTGGGAATCGGAGGCGCGGTTGCCATCACCATGGTCGCCAGTCTCGTCGGATGGCTCTCGTTCGATCTCGTAGGCGACATTCAGAACCGTGTGAACGAGGGCAGCGTTCCGGAAATGGCCGCTGCCTTTGGGGTCGCCCAGCAAAGCGGAACCCTGGTCGCAGCAGCGCCTCGTTTGACCTCAGCGGCGACGGTGGATGATTTCGAACGCGTAAAGGCGGATATCGCGGACGAGCGCAGGGCCTTCGAATCACAGTTGGCGGCCCTGATGCAAAGGGACACCAGGAAGGAAGACGAGGAGCGTTTCGGCAGAATACACGAATACGCCGCAGCGCTCACGTCAAACATTGAAGCGATTGAGCATGAGGTTGCCGAGCTGTTCGAGGTAAACGCGCGCAGCGAAGCATTTCGCATGGAACTGTCCGATCTGCGTGCCAGATTGTTCGGCATGCTGATTCCGGCTATCGACGATCAACTCTTCTACGCGATGACCGGCTATCGTAAGTTAGGCCAGCCGCCCGCGCCTCGCGAGCGGCATTTTTCAAACGAAGAATTCGATCGGTATCGCCATCTGGCCGACTTGAAAGCCGATGCCACCATTGCGACGCAACTCCTGTCGAGTTCATTCAACCTGTCCGACGCACTCCGGCTGGAGCCGCTGCGGGAGCGCTTCGAGGCGGCGGCAGGGCGCATC
Source organism: Gemmatimonadota bacterium (assembly GCA_028877215.1). Taxonomy (GTDB): domain Bacteria; phylum Latescibacterota; class UBA2968; order UBA2968; genus JAAXHE01. The sequence goes on from JAPPFJ010000006.1 coordinate 26,118, forward strand.
GAACGCAGCTTGTCGGCACTCGGTACCTCACCTTGGAGCGATCAGATCGCCCCGCACCTGAATCGGCTCTTCGAGCTGGGCCTGGGAAAGCAGGGCGGTTTCGATCTGATTGTTCGAGAGTTCGAACTCACTGACCGGCAACGGAACCTTCTCCAGGACAACCTGAGACTCGAAATCAAACTCGGTGCGGAGGTAGAAGGGCTCGTCGGCGCCGCCCGCGAACGTACGCGAGAGGCCACGCTGGCATCCACTCAGGCAATCGGAACCGGCCGCAGCGTTCTGCTGGGATTGAATGTGGTCAGCATCAGTGGAGCCGTGTTGATCGCGTGGCTGTTTGTAGGCCGGGTGTTGTTGCGACGGCTCGAACGCCTGTCGGACAGGATGCGCGCGATGGCCGATGGGGACCTGGAAGCCAAGGTCGATATCAGTGGGCACGATGAAGTTGCCGATATGGCGGCCGCCCTTGAAGTATTCCGACGGCATGCCCTCGAGGTCCAACGCCTGAACCTGGTCGAAAAGCTGGCCGAGGAGTTACGCGAGAAAAACGAACAACTGGAAGCCGTGCTGGAGGACCTGCGAAAGGCGCAGGACCAGATCGTGATGCGCGAAAAACTGGCTGCGCTCGGCGAACTGACCGCCGGGGTCGCTCACGAAATCAAGAATCCTCTGAATTTCGTCAAGAACTTCTCCGAGGTCTCCCAGGAACTTCTGGAGGAACTTGGGGAAGAGCTCGAGGACACACTCAGCGAAGAAGGCGGGGAACTTGACGAAGAAGGGCGCGAACTCGTCCAGGAAATCTGCCAGGACCTCAACGATAACCTGGCACGCATCAGGGAACATGGCGAGCGCGCCAACCGGATTGTCCAGGATATGCTGTCAATGGGCCGGGGTTCCGCCCAGCGACAGGCCACCAACATCAACAATCTGCTCGACGAACACGCCCGGCTCGCGTACCACAGCGCGAGGGCGAGCGACACGGAATTCCAACTCGACATCCAACAGGATCTCGATCCGTCAGTGGGCGAAGTCGAGGTGGTTCCGCAGGACCTGGGCCGCGTGTTTCTGAACATGGTAACCAATGGCTGCCACGCGACCGATGAAAAACGACGCGAGAATGCGGAATCGGACAACGATGAGCCGTACATGCCTACGCTCTGGCTGAAGACCCGCCGTGGCCCGGAACACCTCGAAGTACGTATAAAGGATAACGGAAAAGGGATTCCGCCCGACGTCGTCGACAAAATATTCAATCCTTTCTTCACGACCAAACCTACCGACCAGGGCACGGGGCTGGGTCTCGCCCTTTCGAACGATATTGTGCGCGAGCACGGAGGAAGCATTCGTGTCGAAACCGAACCCGGTGAGTTTACCGAAATGGTAGTCGAAATACCGCTTGAAGCGCCTGCATTGGTAGCAGAACCGACGATCGAAGAGAACGCAAGCTGAAGTCATTTCGGGGAGCCGGTCCGACCCCGGCAAAGGACTCTCGAGAGCGCCGGAGCCGATCGGCGTGAAGGGATCCTCGTTCGAGGCCACGGTACTTTGCCAGGCAGGGATCAGCCGGTAGACTGTGATCGAGGATTGATCCGTTCTATGGTTTTGAACGCTTATTCAAAGTGGAAACGAGGCCTGGCCGAAATGCCGTTCAGTTTTCGCAGTGCGATCCTGCTGGCGTACGCCGCGGGTATGATATTGGGCTGCGGCGGAGAGCGTGCCCTTGCACCCGGGTTATCCGACAATGAGGAAGCGTCGGATCAGCCACTTGGCAAACTCGCGGTCGATGACAACTCGGGTCGTGCGGTTGTGGTGGCAACCGTCCTTGGCGACGACGCGCCACTGGTGGGCGTTGCCGTCGCATTCGCTCGTTCGATCTCCGGACTGTCGCCGGAATTCACGTGGGCCGACACGACAGAGGCGAATGGTCGGGCGCGCGTGGATATCGCCGGTGCAGGGGGCTACTATCAGGTACGGGCTACGCGTGGCGGCAACCATCTGGGTTCGTGGTCGAGTATTCCAGTCAACGGCGGGCAAAGAGTAACGGTCGAGCTTCCGGTGGGAGGGGCGGCGAGGGTGACCGACGCGTCCGCTCTCGCGGCGGGGCGTCTTCCGGCGGATATTCGGGTTGGTGTCGTCCTGCCCGAGACGGGTGACGGCAAGTCCGTCGGCCACTTCGTAAGAAACGGAATGGAACTGGCGCGAGAAGAGGTCAACCGGTATGAACTCGGCTCGTCGACACTTCATTTCATCGCGGAAGACAGCGAGAGCATGCCGGAGGTCGCGGCGGCAGCCTTCGAAAAGCTGATTCACGAGGACGAAGTTTCGATAATTCTGGGCCCCGGTTACTCTTCCTCAGCGGCCGTGGCGTTTCCGATTGCCCAGCGGAACAGCGTCGTGGCCTTCAGTCCGACCGCGGCAGCCGCCGGATTGGGCGCGATCGGAGACTTTGTGTTCAGGGTTCCCGCGCCTGTTAGCCGGATCGCGCAGAGCACACTCGAAGTTGCAAAAGCGAAATTGCAGTTGAATCGGGTTGCCGTCATCTACGACAGCACAGACGTATTCTCAACGAGTGGTTTCGAGGAATCCGCAAAGGCACTCAGTGACCTGGGCGTCGAGACGCTTGCGGCCGAGGCGTTCGCAACCGGACAGACCGATTTCTCCGCCGAACTGAGCCGGATAAACAACCTGAAACCGGATGTCATCCTTGTGTGGACGCGGCCGCTGCAAAGGGTCGTGATTCCCGTTCAGGGCCGCAAGCTAGGAATTCCTTACGAGATACCTTTCCTCGTTTTCGGCTTTGCTTCAAGCCAGATCGAACAGACAGGCCCTGCGGCGGAGGGATTGATTACAGGGACGTTCTGGTCTCGTTCAATCGACACGCCGGCGAATCGTGCATTTGTCGAGAATTACCGCGCCAGATTCGGCGGCGAACCCGATCTGTTCGCGGCGGAAGGATATGTGTGCGTGCGGATTCTAGCGGCCGCGCTGATAAGGGCCGGCTCAACGAGTTCGGAGTTGGTCAGGGACGCGCTGGCCGCCATCGAGATGCCGACCGTTGTCGGACAGTTCGCGTTCGACGCAAATGGCGACCCGACTTATCCGGCGGTTCTGCAGGTGGTAAGGAACGGCAAATTCGAAACTCTGGAGGACTGATAGCCGGTTCCGGCATCGCTATTGCGCAACACGATTACCAGCCGTGCCGGCAACTTCAACCCGCAACTGCAATCGTTCAGACGGCTGGCATGGAATTCGAATCCTACACGCTTGATTCCAACATTTACGACGAAATGTTCCTGCCGGACGGCTCACCCCGGGAGCATTGCCGCACGCTCTTCGAAGCGTTGGGCGAACTCTCGACGGAGGAGCTTTCAAGCGTCCAGGAACGCGTTACCCGATCGTTTTCCAATGAGGGCATCACGTTTACCGTCTACGGCGATGAAGAGGCCACCGAGCGCATCATTCCCGTGGACTGCCTGCCGCGGATCTTGTCGGGCGCCGAGTGGGACCAGCTCGTCAAGGGTCTCACGCAGCGCCTTGCGGCGCTGAACCGGTTCCTCCAGGATATTTACAATGACGCACGCATCATTGGAGATGGCGTCATCCCGGCGGACATGGTCAAGGGTTGTCCGCAGTACCGGGTGGAAATGCAAGGCGTTTCCCCTCCCAATGGCGCCTGGGTATCCATCTGCGGAACCGACCTCGTGCGAACCAACGACGGCTTTCTCGTACTTGAGGACAACCTGCGCGTTCCTTCAGGGGTCTCGTATATGGTGGCGAACCGTAAGGCGGTGAAGGCGGGTTTGCGCCGCCTCTACAGGCGCTCGCGCGTGAAGGACGTAGAACATTACGGCAGATTTCTCCGCGAAACCCTTGTCGAACTCGCGCCTGAGGGGCGGGCCGATCCATGCATCGTGCTGCTGACGCCCGGCGTTTACAATTCGGCGTTCTACGAGCATATGTTTCTTGCTCGCGAGATCGGGGCGGCGCTGGTCGAGGGCAGAGATCTCCTGGTAAACGACGGATTTGTCTACATGCGCACCACAACCGGCCTCCGGCGTGTCGACGTCGTCTACCGGCGAGTCGACGACGACTTTCTCGATCCTCTGGTCTTTCGCGCGGATTCCCTTCTTGGCGTGCCCGGCTTGCTGCACGCATACAAACTCGGCAACGTGACCCTGATTAACGCACCCGGCACGGGCGTCGCCGACGACAAGAGCGTCTATGCCTACGTTCCCGATATGATACGCTACTACATGAATGAAGAGCCGATTCTGTCCAGCGTGGAGACCTACCTTTGCCGCAGGCCGGAACACCTGGAGCACACACTCGACAACCTGCAGAATCTGATTGTAAAGAGGGTCGGTGAGTCAGGCGGTTACGGCATGCTGGTCGGCCCCCAGGCCACGCCTGAAGAGCGGGAGGAATACGCAAAGCAGTTGCGCGCCAATCCGGCCGAATTCATCTCGCAGCCCGTCTTGCCGCTGTCGCGCGCACCGTGCCTAGTCGACAACCGGTTCGAGCCCAGGCACGTCGACCTTCGCCCGTTTGTGCTGCACGGGCAAAAGACGCGAATCGTGCCAGGGGCATTCTGCCGTGTCGCGCTGCGCCGGGGCAGCATCGTCGTCAATTCAAGCCAGGGCGGCGGCGGCAAAGACCTCTGGGTCCTGGAGAACTGAGCAGTCGCACTCGTAGATTCCGGCACGAATGCAAGACAATTCACCGTTGGGTCGTAACCACGAAAGGAGAGGGTATGAAAGGTTTCTTTAGATCGCCGTTTCGCAAGCGCGCCGTCGGTTCCGTCGGAAAGATCGCCCTGTTGTTTCTTGGCTGTCTGCTTTGCGGGACCACGGCCGCGTACGCGGCGGTTGACCAGGAGACGATGTTCGTCTTCAATACGTTCGCGTTTCTGATCTGGGGCGCGCTGATTATGTGGATGTGCGCCGGATTTACAATGCTCGAGTCCGGTTCCGTGCGCACGAAAAACGCCTCGATGATCTGCATGAAGAACATTGGCCTTTACTCGATCGCAGGTCTCGCCTATTATTTCATCGGCTACAATCTTATGTATACTGAAGTCGGGAAATTCATCGGCTCGTTCAAACTCCTCTACGGGCCCTCTGCCGCAGATCTCGCTCTGGTAGCCGGGCAGGAAGCGGCAAAGGCCAAGGTCATCGCGAACAAATATTCCACCATGTCCGACTGGTTCTTCCAGATGGTCTTTGTGGCGACGGCCGCCTCGATCGTGTCCGGCGCCCTGGCGGAGCGAGTCAAAATGCTGTCCTTCTTTCTATTCACACTGCTCCTGACGGCTGTCATCTACCCGATAGTAGGCGCCTGGACCTGGGGCGGCGGATGGTTGAGTGCGATGGGATTCAAGGATTTCGCCGGTTCGACCATTGTCCACAGCACCGGCGGCTGGGCGGCGCTTGCAGGGGTCCTGGTCGTCGGCCCGCGATTGGGCAAATATCGAAAAGACGGCAGTGTGAAGAATACACCGCCATCCAATATCGTGGCGGTGACACTGGGCGTGTTCATTCTTTGGTTCGGCTGGCTCGGCTTCAACGGCGGATCGCAGCTCGCGCTCGGGAGCGCCGCCGACGCTGTGGCCATGAGTCACGTGCTGGTCAACACGAACCTTGCGGCGGCAGCCGGCGTGGTTGTGGCTCTCATCGTCTCCAAGCCGATCCTGGGAAGAATGGACCTGTTCGCGAGTCTGAACGGAGCAATTGCGGGGCTGGTATCGATCACGGCCGGACCCGACATCGTCCAGCACTATTGGGCTGTCGTTATCGGCGGCGTGGGCGCCATTCTCTGCACCGCTGGAATCCGGCTGCTGGAGAGGTTGAAGATCGACGACGTCGTGGGGGCGGTTCCCGCTCACCTGTTCGCCGGAATCTGGGGAACCCTGGCTGTCTGCATCGCCGCGGGCGGCAACTTCGGCGTACAGCTCCTGGGCTGCGTTGCGGTGGGCGTGTTCGTGTTCTTGATTTCGTGGGTGGCGTGGCGTTTGCTGGCCGCGACCCTGAGTGTCCGGGTGACCGAAAAGGTCGAGCGGCTGGGCCAGGATGTCGCCGAGTTGGGTATCGAGGCCTATCCCGAATTTGTGCTTACGCCGGAAGAAGCAGATGAGGATTGATGGCGACGATTCCAGGAAATCCCCGACTGCTTGCGCGCAGCGCGCAGGGCCTTTATTGGATGGGCCGCTACCTGGAACGGGCGGAGCATCTCTGTCGACTGTTGCGATTCCAGGTGGAAGCGCTGGTCGACCGGCCAATCCGGGAGATCTATTTCGGCTGGAGTCGAATCTACATGAGCATGAACCGTCGGCCTCCCGGCGGCAGCATCACAATGGTCGGGAACGACGACTTCACGCTGGCCGATTCCTACACGCTGGCCGACGATCTCACGTTCGAACGCACAAATCCGGATTCCATCTGGAACTGTTTCTCCCTCGGCCGTGAGAATGCGCGGCAGATGCGCCACTGCATCAGCGGGGAGATGTGGACCTGTCTGAACCTCGCTTATCTGCGGCTGCGGGAACTGGCCATCCGGGATATCTGGAAGCCTTCACCGGAGAGCTTCTACGCTGAAACAGCAGGTGACGTCAACACTTTTGCCGGCGTGGCGGAAGCCACGATGTACCGCGACGAGGGGTGGCATTTCCTGCGGCTCGGCAGGCATATCGAACGCGCCCAGTGTTCGGCATCGTTGTTTCTTTCACAGCTCTCCATGGACAAACTTATGGACGAGTCCTCCGACGCGGACTGGACGAACCTCTTGCACGTCTGCCAGGCTTATGACGCCTACACCCGCAATTACAGTGTCGACGTCCAGCCGCGTCGAGTCCTCGACCTTCTTGTTACCGACCCTCTGCTACACGGCTCGCTATGCTACTCGCTCGACGCGGTGGCGTCGGAACTCGACGCCATCGGTACCGGGTCCGATGAGCAATCCAGTGCAGTCGCCTTGCGCATGGCCAGACGTATGTGCGCGCTGATCCATTACGATTGGCCCGATCGCGAAGACCGCGAGGTCCTTCTCGGAAACCTCATGGGCTACTGCCGGGAGCTCCACGATCTTGTTACCGGAGCATATATAGACTACGCCGCCGTCTACTGACTCCCGGGTGTGCAGCTACCTTGGCCGGAACGATTCAATACGAAATCAGGCACGTCTCAAGCTATAAGTACGCATTCCCCGCGCGCGAGTGCGTCATGCTGCTTTGCCTGAAGCCGATCTCGAACGGGGGTCAGCGACTCGTTCATTTCAACATCGAAACGCAACCTCCGGGCTCCCTGAGCGTTGAAACCGATCCTTTCGGCAACACGCGGCACGTCCTCAGCGTCCACCCTGAACACGAGTCGCTGGAGATTGTGGCTCAATCCACGGTCAGCCCGGCTCCGTTCAAGCCGCTTCCGGCCGGTCTCGGAGCGGAGGCGTGGAATGAGATCGACGCCTCGAGAGACGCATTCCCGCATTGGGACTATGCCCACCCCAGCGAGATGGCCACACCGTCGCCCGCACTCACGGAATTCACCTGGAAAAACGGCATTGCGCGCGGAAACGACCCGCTCCACGATTTGATCCTGCTTTCAGATACGCTGCACAGCGTATTTCAATATACTCCGGGAAGCACTACGGCCGCGTCTCCAATTGAGGAAATTCTGAGCTCGGGCCGCGGCGTCTGCCAAGACTACGCCCATGTGATGATTGCGGTCGCCCGTTCCTGGGGTGTTCCCGCACGCTATGTCTCGGGCTATCTCTACGTTTCCGGTTCTCCCGACGGCCGGGCCTGGAGCAATGCCACACACGCCTGGGTGGAGTGTCTGTTACCGGAACTGGGGTGGGTGGGGTTTGATCCCACCAACCGGAGCCTTGCCGACGAACGACACGTCCGGATCGCGACCGGACGTGACTATCTGGACATCTCTCCCACCCGCGGCGTCCGGCAAGGCGGCGGTGAAACGCGGCTGGAAGTCGACGTCCGGATGCGCCCGCTGGCGAATCTGTGATTCTGACCTTGACAGAACCAGTTCTCACCTTTATCTTGTAAGACAAGATCCGCGTGGGGTGCCGAACGGCTGAGATCATACCCTCCGAACCTGATCTGGATTATGCCAGCGTAGGGAAGCGGAACACAGGCCTTGCAGGAAATCAGGAGGCCGTTCCTTCCGAGGGGCGGCCCTTTGTTTATTGTACCCGACGACTCGCGGTTCCCGGGAATCCTAACAGTCCGTTGGAAAGGTCGCTCTGCAGGCGAGGTATGGTGTCCCGTCCCGGAAATATGTCACCATTCATCCGCCGATTCATCCCGTCTGGCGGCGTTGCCTTCACTCGGCGACCACGGACAGGTCCCCTTGCTCAGGCGCCTTGCCAGCCGGGCGACTCGGCGTCCGAATTTCGGCAATCTATTTCCGGGACAGAACACCTGCCATTGTGGTCGAAGACAAGGCGCGCAACCGAGTCCCATCCTGCGATTCGGCAAGGGCGCGCAACGCAGTATTTCGGTCGCAAGGGCCGGCCGTAGCACGGATGGGCTTTTTCAACGGGCTGCTAAGGCGGTGGGGTATACACCAAAGGAGACTGAGCGATGAACAATTCCCCGGATAACGGCAACGCATTCACGAACTCGGAAAAGATCTACATCAAGGGTCGAGACAACGTGCGAGTGCCCGCCCGCAGGATTCATCTCGACAACGGCGAACCCCCGGTGTACGTCTACGACACCAGCGGACCGCAGGGACACGACGTGCGTGAAGGCCTCCCACCCCTCCGTCGCGACTGGATCGACGCACGGGGCGGCGTTAGTGAGGTTATGCCTTCGTATTCTCCGGAAAACCCCGGCGCTCCGGAGATCCCCGAAGGGCTGAAACGCGAAACGGTTCTGCGAGGCAGCGACAACGTCACGCAGATGCACTACGCACGGGGCGGCATTGTAACACCCGAGATGGAATTCATCGCCATTCGCGAAAACGTCGAACCCGAATTCGTACGGTCTGAAGTCGCCAGCGGCAGGGCGATCATTCCGGCGAACATCAACCACCCGGAAAGCGAGCCGATGGTAATCGGACGCAACTTTCTGGTCAAGATCAACGCGAATATCGGCAACTCTGTCGTCACCTCCTCAATCGAAGAGGAAGTCGAGAAACTCCACTGGGCGGTAAAATGGGGCGCCGATACAGCCATGGACCTATCCACGGGCACCGACATTCACGAAACCCGGGAATGGATCATCCGAAACTCACCCGTTCCCATTGGCACCGTGCCCATCTACCAGGCGCTCGAGAAGGTTGGCGGCGTTGCGGAGGACCTGAATTTCGACGTCTTTATGGAAACGCTTGTCGAGCAGGCTGAACAGGGCGTGGACTATTTCACCATCCATGCCGGCGTGCTTCTGCGTTACATCCCGCTCACCGCACAACGTGTAACCGGCATCGTTTCGCGCGGCGGATCCATTATGGCGAAGTGGTGCCTGGCGCACCACAAGGAAAACTTCCTTTACACACACTTCCGGGATATCTGCGAACTCATGAAGCGCTACGACATCTCATTCTCTCTGGGTGACGGACTCCGTCCCGGCGCCATCGCGGACGCGAACGACGCACCCCAGTTTGCCGAACTGGAGACCCAGGGGGAACTCACCGGAATCGCATGGGAGTACGACGTCCAGGTCATGAACGAAGGCCCCGGGCACATCCCAATGCATCTCATTAAAGAGAACGTGGACAAACAGATGGACCTCTGCAACGAAGCCCCGTTCTATACGCTGGGACCCCTCACCACGGACATCGCACCGGGTTACGACCACATCACGTCCGCCATCGGCGCGGCCATGATCGGCTGGTACGGCACCGCCATGCTCTGTTATGTCACGCCCAAGGAACACCTGGGCCTTCCCAACCGGCAGGACGTCAAAGACGGCGTCATCGCATACAAGATCGCGGCCCACGCCGCCGACCTCGCCAAGGGCCACCCGGGCGCGCAGGCCTGGGACGACGCCATATCCAAGGCCCGTTTCGAATTCCGGTGGGAGGATCAGTTCAACCTTGCACTTGATCCCGAAACCGCCCGCAAGTTCCACGATGAGACCCTCCCTGCCGCGGGTGCCAAGGTCGCCCACTTCTGCAGCATGTGCGGCCCGCAGTTCTGCAGCATGAAGATCACGCAGGACGTGCGCGAATACGCTGCGCAAAAGGGTCTGGACGTGGATGATGCCCTGGATGCCGGCATGGAGGAAAAGGCGGAAGAGTTCCGGCGGAAGGGAACGGAGATCTACCAGGAGGCCTGATTTCGACGGAGACAGGTCCCCTGACCTCCGCCCAGGATGGAAACGGATCCTGTTACCATCAACCGGAACGATCGGGCCCGTTCGGCTGCGCAATCTGCTGCTTCATCACGGAAATCAGCCTCAGCCGGATCAACTGCGTGCTTCAATCGGCGACACCCGCCGCTGTCTGCCTTCCCTGATTTCCGCCGGCTGGATTTCCGGCGCATCCTCGCCGGCCTCGACCATTCGCCGGACCAGCCGTTGTCTCATGATTCGCGCCACCTCCTGGTGCGAAGTCATCCCGATCAGGTTGCACAACTCGTACGGGTCCGCCTCCAGATCGTACAGATACTGCTCCACGTATCGGGCCGAACCCGCCTCTTGCGCCCCGTGGCAATCCGGTGCGTCCACGCCGTACTTCCACCGACGGGTGCGCACGGCCCTCCCCACCTGGGCCTCGCTGATCTGCACCAACGTCTCCTCCGGCCAACCCTCGCTTTTTCCGACCGTCAGTGGGAGGATCGACCGGCCCTGCATCTCATCGGGTACCGGTATCCCGGCAGCAGCCAGCAGCGTGGGTGTCAGGTCGACCGTACTTACCAGCTCGCTGATGCGCCCCCCGCCCTCGAATCCCGGTCCCTGGAGCGCCGTTGGCACACGAATCGAACTCTCGTGGCATGACCGCTTGTATTCGGCATTGCGGGTCTTGAAGTGGCACCCGTGGTCCGAAGTAAAGAGTACAACCGTCCGTTCCGCAAGATCCGTACTTTTCAGTGCGTCCAGCATCCGTCCCAGCGCCTCGTCCAGCCGCTTCACCATCCCGTAGTAACCGCCGAGATGACGATGGGCGGATCCCCCAAGTGCGGCCAGATCGGGCGGTATCCATCGGCCGTCGTACCGCTCGCGGTAACCATCAGGCGCAGGATAGTCATCGATATGGTTCTGGTGATGCGGCTCAATATAGGAGACAAAAAGAAAGAACGGACGTTCCCTGTTCGCATGAATATACCGGATGGCCGCATCCGTCACGGCATCGACCCGATATCCCGGAAGATCCACCGGATCTCCGTGGTTGTCGTACAGGATTGTTCGATAGGCTTCTGACGTGAATTCGAGTACGTTCGAAGCCAGCCAGTATTCATAGCCTCCGCGCCCCTCCGGTGGCACCGGACCCTTCGAGCCCCTTCCATACAGATGCCACTTGCCTATGTACGCCGTGCAATAACCGGCGTCATTGAAATGGTGTGCCAGGGTCCGGCTGTCCGGCGGAAGAGGGATTCCATTGCGAAAGCAACCCGTTTCCGTAGCGTACATCCCGGTCTGCAGACAGGAACGCGCGGGGCCGCAAACGGGCTGGCAGGTAAATGAATTGAATACATGGGTACCCTGCTGCGCCATTTGATCGAAATTGGACGTCAGGTCCAGAGGATTCCCGTGAACGCCGGTTGTATCCCACCGTTGCTGATCCGTATAGAACACCACGACGTTCGGCTTCTCAGTCACACCTTCCGACATTGCAACCTCCGACTGTTTTGTTTTCCGGCGCGATATGGACGTTACAAAGTCGCCCCTCGCGCCTCGCCGCTGCGCGTCCCTCATGCCTCTTAACCGCCACTTTTTCGCCAGCGCCCGGGAACACACCCGGCAGTTTAAAGACAGCTTCTTTCGATCGCACTGCAAAAGGGCGTGACAGAATGCGCCCATGGGGATATCTTATGGCTTCGTCAGACGCATGAACGACCCCTAACGCAGATTACCAGGAAACCTCTGATGAAGAATCGGTCGATGCGAGATCTACTCGAGAAGGCCGACCGGTACCTTGCAGGCGGCTGTCTGGGCAGCTTTCGGATGCCGGACGAAGTCGCAACCGTGATGGAGCGCGGAAACGGCTGCCGGATCTACGACGTCGATGGCAGGGAATATATAGACTACATCCTTGGATCCGGCCCGCTCATCCTGGGTCACGCCCATCCCGCTGTGGTCGAGGCCGTCCAGCGCCAGGTTGCGCTGGGGTCGACTTTCTACGCCCTCAATGAACCCGTCATCCGCCTGGCCGAGCGCATCGTTGAAGCCTCACCGTGCGGCGAATCCATCCGCTTCACGTCCTCCGGCACCGAAGGGACCTTCGCCGCCCTCCGGATGGCGCGTGCTTTCACCGGCCGGGAGAAGATCCTCAAATTCGAAGGTGGCTGGCACGGCGCACACGATTACGCCCAGCAGAGCACAACGCCGCCAAAACCCACCGACGGGCCCGTGGCCGTCCCGGACTCCCAAGGGATACCCAAAGCGGTAAGCCAGTCGGTTCTGGTCGCCCCGTTCAACAATGCCGACGTAGCCGTAGAACTCATCGCGTCGTATGCGGACGACCTGGCTGCGGTTATCGTTGAACCCTTTCAGCGCGCCCTTCGGCCGGAACCGGGATTCCTTGAAGCCATTCGCCAGGCGTCAAGCGACTACGGTGTCATCCTCATCTACGACGAAGTCGTAACCGGCTTCCGCATCGCCTGGGGCGGCGCACAGGAACGCTACGGCGTTGTACCCGACGTCGCCGTCTACGGAAAGACGATCAGCGGGGGGTATCCCATGGCCGCCGTCTGCGGGCGCGCGGATGTTCTCGCGTGCGCCGACCCCCGGCGCAAGGGAAGGGCGCCGTATACCTTTGTAAGCGGCACCACAAATGGCAACCCCGTCAGCGCCGCCGCCGGACTGGCAACTTTGGATGTACTGGAGACCGAGGGCGTCTATGCGAGACTCTACGACGTCCCCGCCCGCTTCCGACGCGGCCTGGAAGCGCTTGGTGCAAAAATGGGTCTCCCGCTTCAGGTCCTGGGGGAAGGTCCGGTACTGCAACCCTATTTCGCGGACGTCGAAATTCGAAACTACGCCGACACCCTCAAGGCCGACTCCGACGCCGCCAGACAATTCGGCGTCGAGATGATCAGACGGGGCATCTTCTTCAATCCCGCCGGCAAGCTCTATTTTTCGCTGGCGCACACGGAAGCCGACATCGACCGGACACTGGAGGTCGCCGAAGCAGCGCTCCAGCGGATTCACGTCGAACTATAACTCCGGCCGGAGTCACGCTTCAATGCGTCTGACGGCGTATCGGTGACAGCAATCATCCTGAAACACCCGCCCACCGTCAATTGCGAAGCCAATATATGGACCCTTTCCTGAGAAAGTCCACCGTTGTCGGAGCCGGTCTGATGGGCGGTCAGATTGCCCTGGTTCTGGCGCTCGGAAGCCGAGAAACCTGGCTGATCAGCCGGCGGCCGGAAAGCCTGGCCAATGCACGAAGAAATCTCGAGCGGTACGCGGAGGATCTCGGACGGCACGACCGGCTTCGAGGCGAATCTCCGACCGCCGTACTCAACCGCATCCACACCACCACGGACCTTGAGGCCGCCGTTGGCGAGTCTATCTTTGTCGTGGAATCCATCACAGAAGACCTTGAATCCAAACAAGCGCTCTTCCATCGCCTGGACGCCCTCGCGTCAATCGATGCGCTCCTTGTAAGCAATACGTCCGGCCTGCCCATCACGAAGCTCGCGGAACAAACCCGGCACAGGAATCGCATTGCCGGTTCTCACTTTGTCCAGCCCGCCCACATTGTACCCGTAGCCGAAGTCGTCCGCGGCCAGCAGACATCGAACGAGACAATGGGTCGTATCACCCGAATCTGGCAGCGGCTGGGCTACTTTCCACTCCACGTCAACAAGGACGTACCCGGATTCCTCGTCAACCGTCTTCAGCACGCCCTCATTCGCGAGGCGGTCGACCTGCTGGCGTCCGGCGTCGCTTCAGCCGAGGACATCGACGCCGCCTTCCGACTGGGACTGGCGCCCAGATTCACCACCGCGGGTCCGTTGGAGCAACGCGACATCAACGGCCTGTCCATGCACGTCCGCGTCGCCTCGCACCTGTGGCAGACCCTGGGCGGGTGGGAGCAGCCGCTTGCCTATCTTCAGAAACTGGTCGACACGGGCGCAACGGGCCTGGAATCGGGAAACGGTTATTACAACTGGACGGGTAGGGATCCGCATACGGTCCGTAATGAAAAGGACGAGCAACTCCTTCGCAGGACCGCCGAGGTGATGGCGGACTGGGAGGCGGAGCGGGAGACACGTCAGCACAGACAGGAAATCAAAGCTTCGCAGTAGACCAGCGACCGCTTTTCGCAGTTGCAGGAGGCACGATGGGCGACAACACATACGAAATGTCGGCTGAAGAACGGTACTTCTTCGACCTGAGCGGATACCTGGTCGCACGCGACGCGCTCACAGCGGAAGAGGTCGACGAATGCAATGCCGCGATCGATCACTTCGCGGAACTCGTCTACACCCGTTCGGTCGACAAGCAGAGTCTCTCGGGCGGGTCATCTGCCCTGAAAGGCGCGCAGGGGCGCAAGGAACTCACCGGGATGCTGGGTTGGCCCGCGCCTTACAGAGAGCCGTTCCGCAGGCTGCTCATCCATCCCGTTGTCGTTTCCCGTTTGAATGAAATGTCCGGCAAGGGCTTCCGACTGGACCACGGCCCCCTGCTCATCGGTGCGGAGGCCGGGTCCGAAGGCCACCAGCTGCACGGCGCGGGCGAACCGTTCGGTCCTTCCGTATGGTACCACCAGCAGAACGGAAGGATGTACTGCCGGGGCGTCACGGTTGCCTGGCAACTGGCGGATGTCAACGAAGGCGACGGCGGCTTCTGCATCGTCCCCGGAAGCCACAAGACGCGGGAGCCCACCCCCGCGGGAGTACGGACTGTAGAAGACCACATGAACCTGGTTGTGCAGCCCGTGATGAAAGCGGGCGACGTACTGTTTTTTGCCGAATCCGCCACGCACGGAACCCTGCCGTGGAAGGGCGCGCACGAACGCCGTTCCGTACTATACAAATATGCCTCACGTGCCGCCGCCCGCGCAACGGGACGCCATTTTGCGCCGGAGTCCCGTTGGGGAGACTGGGTCCGGGACCTCAGCCCGGAACAAAGAGCCGTTCTCTACGGACCGGGCGTCCATACCGGCGATGATTTTCCGCGGCTCGTATCCGACGGCCGTAAGACCTCGATCGCCTGAACGACCACGTAAAACGCCATGGATCGCCGTTGGAGAACGCGATGGATGCACGAGAACGCTACTTCTGGGATCTGACAGGTTATGTCGTTGTAAGGAACGTACTGAATCCGGATCAGATCGCCGCTGCGAACGAAGCGATCGACCTGCACCGGGACCGGATACGCATAGCCGACGACAATCTGGGAGCGCGCGACTCTCACGCCCTGCGGGGCACCGGGCGCCCAACCATGCACGACCTGCTGCAGTTGGAACGCCCGTACTGCGAACCGTTCCGGCGGATGCTGGTCCACCCTGCCGTCGTTCTGCGCCTGAACGTGATGTGCGGTACCGGATTTCGACTGGATCACGGCCCGTTGCTGATATCCGGCGTCAAGGGCACCGAAGGCCTGACCATGCACGGCGCCGGCGAACCGCACAGGCCGCACGTAGCCTACAACCATCAAAACGGTCAATCCTACTGCGGGGGTGTCACTGTAAGCTGGCAACTCGCCGACGTGAACCCCGGTGACGGCGGATTCGTCTGCGTCCCCGGCAGCCACAAAACCGGATATTCGATGCCATCGGGGGTCCGTACCTGCGACGACGATATGGGAACCGTCGTTCAGCCGGCCATGCGCGCCGGCGACGTCCTGTTCTTCATGGACGGAGCGCAGACCCATGGCACGCGTCCCTGGCAGAGCGAGCGGCCCCGCCGATCCGTGCTGTACAAATACGCTTCCAGATCCTCCGTCCGGGGGGGTCCCGCAAGGGAACTCGCCCCCCCTGAAATATACTGGGGCGAAGACCTCGTCGACGGCATGACACCTGAGCAGCGCGCGGTCATGTTCGGTCCCTGCTCAAACCATGGGGGCGAAGTCCCGTTCCTCGCCGTGGATGACAACGGAGTCGTTCGCATCGAGCGCTGAAAGAAGTCTTATGGAAGTCCCCGAAACCGCGGCGATTTCACACCTGATTCAAAACGCCTATTCCTCGTTCGCCCTGCTGGCCGGTATGCAGCTTGGCGTCTTTACATCCCTGGCCGACGGTCGGCTGGATCCACTCCATGTCGCAGAGAAGATCCGTGTATCGTCCGAGCGTCTCTCCCCGCTGCTATACGCCCTGGCGGCAACGGGCCTGCTTCGGGTCGAAGGAAATCGCTTCGTCAACAGCGACGAGGCACAGCGCTATCTGGTAGAGACCAGTCCCGAATACGTGGGCAACCTGCACCATCTGCTCTCGGACCTGTGGTCGGCAGCCCTCAGGACCGCGGACTCGATCCGGCTCGATCACCCGCAGGCTGAACACAGCTTTGCCGGCATGCCCCCAGGGAAACTGCACAACTTCCTCCGCGGCCTGCACGACGAAGCGCTGGCGACCGGACGGGACCTGGCGGCCCGCTTCGATTTCTCGTCGCGTACGCGTCTTCTGGATGTTGGCGGGGGATCGGGCGGACTGGCCATCGCCGCCACCGAAGTCTGTCCCGCCCTGAACGCGACCGTTGTGGATTTGCCGGAAGTCATCCCGTTTACGAGACGCTTCATCGGTGAGGCGAAGGCAAACCAGCGGATCCGCACCCTTGCGATGGACGTCACCCGCCAACCCGTACCAGGCGAGTTCGACGTTGCCGTGGTCAAGGCCTTTATCCAGACCCTTTCCCCGGACCGGGCTGCCGTGGCTCTGTCGCACGTAGGCGCCGCGCTCCGACCCGGGGGCGCCGTATACATTCTGGGTAACGGCATCCTGGATGACTGCCGGTACTCACCGCCCGATGCGGCAATCTTCAACATCGTCTTCCTCAACATCTACCGCGGGGGGCGGGCCTACACGGAAAGCGAGTACCGAAACTGGCTCCTTCAAGCTGGACTGTCGGATGTCCGCCGTGTCCGGCAAACGAACGGCTCAAGCATTATCACCGCACGGAAAACGTGATTCATTCGACGCCGGCGAAACAACCGAAGACTGGCTTCGCATCAGTCTATAGGGACATTCATGGAAACGGACCTGGAAACGTACCTGTTTGACCTTCGCGGTTATCTGCATCTCGAGAATGCGCTCTCCGACAAGGAAGTTGGTGTACTCAATGCCTGCCTGGATGAAATCCCCCCACTCGCGCCGGGGGAATGGTACGGCCACGTTCAGGCCCATACCTACGGCGACGACACCTCCGGTCTGAACCTTCAACAGATATATGAAGCTGGAGAACCCTTCGAGACGCTGATCGATCATCCCTCGTGGTTCGAAAAGGTGAAGCGCTTTGTGGGAGGCGAGGGCAGCTTCGATTACCACCACGGCCCCCTGTTCATCGACGAGAATTTCGCCAACTTTCGCGAGCCCGGCGAAGCCATCGGCCTGCACTCCGGCGGATTTCCGCCCATTTTGCGCAACCAGTTTCGCTACCATGGCGGGCGTTTCATGTGCGGCCAGATTAACATCCTTGTTGCACTGACCGACATCGGGCCGGGCGACGGAGGGACGATGGTCATTCCCGGAAGCCATAAATCCAACTTCAAACACCCGCACTTCGAGAGGCACCGGATGGCCAGAGACGCCACTGTCGAGGGCGTCGAGGGCGCCGTCGAGATCCACATGGCCGCGGGAGATGCGCTTCTGTTTGTAGACGGCATCTCACACGGCTCCGCCCGCCGGTCCAACACGGGCACCCGGCGCGTGGTGGTCTATCGCTACGGCCCATCGTGGGGCAACTTCCGGCACGGCTACCAGCCGTCGCCGGAGCTCCTGCAAAGGCTCACGCCGCAGCGGCGCCGGATCGTACAGCCGCAGCAACGCCTCATTCGAGAACGGCAGGCGAGTGCCGATTCCACGTGACAGGCGAGGAATATCGCCGCAACTACTTCAGTCCCATTCCAGTACCGAAGGAGATTACAATGGCTGACTCACAGGAAATGCTGGAAGAATTGAAGAATTTCGACACCCCCTCGATCACGAACGTCGTGGCCACCTATCCCGGCAACCCGCTCTGCCTGAGCCTCTACAATCCGTGGACGGAAAACTGGTACACGGACCAGTCCATCCGTTGTATGTATCCCGAACTGGGCCGCACGGTAGGTTACGCGGTGACGTGCGTCTTCGGGCTGCCGGACCCCGACTACGACTCTCTGTCGTTTCTGGACGTGATCGACGCCCTGGACGCATCTCCGAAACCGACCGTTCTTGTCTTCCAGCAGAAATTCCCGCCTGAACTCGCGGCCAAGGTCGGTCTGGCCGGCGGAAACATGACCTCTGCAATGAAGGCTGTCGGGTGCGTGGGCGCCATCTCCAACGGTCCGTCCAGGGACATCGACGAGATCCGTCCAATGAAATTCCAATACATGCTCAGCGGCGTCACCGCCGGCCACGGCGGAATGGACGTACACGCCGTGAATGTGCCGGTCTCCGTGGGCGGGATGGACGTGGCGCCCGGCGAAATCGTCCATATGGACGAGAACGGCGCCTGCAAGTTCCCCGCCGACAAACTGGATGCGGTACTCAGCAACGTCCGTGCGCTACAAGAGGAAGAGGAAGCTCGAATGGGCGCCCTGCTGAGCGCATCGTCGGCCGCCGAAGTCCGTGCGATTCTGGGCGGCCATGCCTACGCCGACGAAGAAGAAAGCTAACAGTCCGTTGATAAAGTCGCTCTGCAGGCGAGGCATGGTGTCCCGTCCCGGAAATATGTCACCATTCATCCGCCGATTCATCCCGCCTGGTGGCGTTGCCTTCGCTCGGCGACCACGGACAGGTCTCCTTGCTCAGGCGCCTTGCCAGCCGGGCGACTCGGCGGTCGAATTTCGGTAATCTATTTCCGGGTCGGAACACTTGCCATTGTGGTCGAAGACAAGGCGCGCGACCGAGTCCCATCCTGCGATTCGGCGAGGGCGCGCAACGCAGTATTTCGACCGCAAGGGCTGGCCGTAGCCCGGATGGGCTTTTTCAACGGGCTGCTAAACCACGATTCTGACGCGATCGCCGACGGCCGTGGAATACACTTCGAATGATTCGCCGTTAACCTTCGAAAAATCATACGTTTCCTCGACGAAGAATGTCGTGCGACGTCGAACTTTTCGAATCGTGAATACGCGGTCCCCGATCCGCAGCCGGCATCCCGGATATGCACCTTCTTTCGGGTGATCGACGTCGCTGTCGAACCTGGATCGCCTTCCGGATGTCACCGCACCCCTGCCCCTGACGAATCTGGGCATATCCGCGAGGAAGACGCGGCTGCCGCCGGCCTCACGCTCGATTCGATTCACGAGGTACACCGTTTCGAGTCCTGACGGATGCCGGACGTAGACGACTTTGCCGTCCAGCGATCCGTCGTCCGGCAACGCGGCGTCCAGCACGAGTTCGCTGCGACCCGGTTCACCCGAAATGTCTCCCGCCAACTCCACCACCGTCCCCTCGTAGTCGCGAATCCGCTGAAACGCCGCGTCGTCCACCCGGAATGAAGATCCGTCGATCACGTCGAGGTCGGCGTCCGCGGAAGACTCGCTCAACACGCCGGCCCGTCCCCTGAGGTCGAGGCGTCTTCCATCGGGTAGGGTTGTGGCCAGCCCCTCTCCCTCGGGATCTATTGCAATTGTCCGATTCCTGCCGGTTTCCTCCACCCGCAGCACGACACCGGTGCCTTCCCGCGCCACGACTTTTGCATTTTTGACGAACCCCTCTCCGTTATGCGCTTCGATGACCGACACGAACAGGCTTGAATCGTCCTTATGGCGCAAACACACCGTACGAAGCCAATAATCGTCCAGCTTGCCGTCATCCTCCTGCGTCCGGCGGATGGACGGCGCTTCGCTGACCAGCAATCTGCCCGCCTGGACGCCGGCGAACCTGACGTCAACGAACGTGCCCTCGCCTTCGAACCGGACCATGAAGTCTTCGGATACGTCCTTCCCCCGCGTACGATGAAAATACCCGTATAGCGCGCCGTCGGTCCCGTCCCCACTCGATACCATCTCACCCTCGGCCGGGCTCAGGTCGGGCGCCGCCGAAATCGCCTGATCGAAATCAGCCGATCCGTGCAGCAGGTAGTCGTGTACTTCCCCGCCCTTCACCTCGAACAGGTCCACCACGTACCCGCTCTCGGGCCCCGTCGGGACCAGCATCAACGTTCGACGATAGACGGTCGTATTCTCAAACGCCCCCGGCGCCTCCGCACAGACCAGTCCCGCCCGTGTGCGTGAAGCAGGACGATAGCAGAGCAGTCGCCCGCTGGCTGTCGTCTGCTCCTGCCCGTCGACGACCACGGTATTGTGGCTGCCGACCGTCGTCGCCCACTCCCGGTAGCGTGTATGGGTATATCCGATGTCAGACAGCAGTTCCTGCCCGAACACATCCAGGCCCATCGCCAGAGAATCGTAATGGTGATGGCCGCCCCAGGGACCGTAACACAACGTCGCCCGAACGGCCTTTGCGGATCTCCCCACGCCCAGGATGACATCGCCCGCACCGGGCAGGAGATAGTTCGAAGGCACCAGCGCCAGCAGGTCCTCCTCATTTACGCGCCTGTCGGCTTCCGTGTTCCTTCGAAACAGCGCGTACTCGACGTCGGCGACCGGAATCCGGGCGGTACCTCTGATTTCATCCGCCGCTTCAACGAATTTGCCCATCGATGCAATCCGGCTCGACACACGGGCGAAACCTGTACTGATCCCCCACGTATCGTTGGCCATGAACGTGCGCCCGTCCGGCATGAACAAGCCCATCGGCGCCGTAAAGATCCGCTCCAGAAACGGCATCTCCCGGTAAACGTCGATTCCGCCAGGCCCGCTGATGACGTCCGGCACGCGCAGGGTCCCGCTCGTAATCATATTGAAATAGTTGACCGTGTCCTCGTGCCAGTACCCGTCGTAATTGTAGCAGTTATCGATCAACGTCCGGTACAGCCCGTAACCATTCGCCACGAAGTCCGGCTCGTCAACAACGCGTCCCACGAGCGCCAGGCCGTTGATCCTCCCGCCATCGTAATTCGTGGAACCGTGGGGCACCTCCAGCGTATGGCGAATCGCCTCGTACAGCAGGTCACGTTCGACTGCCGCGCGCACGTCCCTGCCCTCGTCCTCGGAGAGTTTCTCGATCGCGCCGCTGTCGGAAATCAGGTCGTAGACCTGGGCCAGCCGAAACGCGTTGTTTGCGTCTGAAAAGGGGCTGGCGTGGAAATTCCCTATCCGGGCGGACACAAAGGGGAAGGGCGGGTCCTTGTAGAAGTGGTTTGCGTAAAATCCCTTCCGGTCGGCGTGAAGATAGGCCCGGCCCAGTCCGTGTACGGGGTAGTTCATGTAGACTTGTGACAGCCGATCCAATATCACCGCGGCTTTTTCCGCGTACGCCGCCTCTCCCGTCAGGACATAGGCTATAGACAGCGGATCCGCCATTCGGACCACCTGGTATTGCGTATAGTTCAGCAGCATATTTTCGAAAAAATACCGCATCCCCTCTTCATCCTCCCAATACCGGTATCGGACCGTCCCGCCCGCGGGGCCGACCACCTCAATCTCTCCCGCCGGCTGATGTTCCGGTCCCGGGAACGTATTCCCGCAAATCTTGCACCTGACGTGGCCGGGATCCTCAGGCGACCACTCCCAGAAATGGATCCGCCAACTTCGCTTGCGGCGGTCCACCGGGCAGCGGGGAAGCGGAAAGTTGACCTGCTCGGAGATACCCGCCCGTATCGCCTCGTCCGGCATCTCCAGAATTCCCCGGCGGGCGATCCACCGCAACCGGCCGTCCCGGAACCGCTTTGCCCACTCGTGGGACTCCACCCGCCGCCGGGCGCGCTCGATCTGATCCGGGGTGTAGAATAACGGGTGCGCCACGCCTCTGGGAAACGGCCGTTCGCCTTCCCAGTACCGTGTTTCTCTCGAGCAGTCGATTCGTTCGATCCCCATATCGCTCCTCCACATAGCCGGATCGCATCCCGTGGCAACAACGATCGCGCCCAGACCTGCGCCTCGCAGGAACTCCCGTCTTGTCAGGTCATCATCGGACATTCCAGGTACTCCAGGCAGCGGACGGAAGGGTTACATCCCGCCCAAAATCGCCAAGCGCACGTCCGCACAGCGGCAAACGCCTACGTCGCACAGACCGGCGATCTTCCGCGGATTGCGAAATATACGACGACCGATAATTGAAGTCCAGACACACCGAAAAGCAGTTTTCAGTCCACGCCTGTCCTTCGTCGGCAGGTCTGACGGCCCAATCACTCCCCCTTGACGGGGAGTCGCAGAAGCCAAGCCGGTCCCTGTGGTCGCGTCCTGAGCCTGCGGTCCCCGAGCTTGTCGAAGGTTTGTCGAAAGGCTGTTGAATCGCGGGCATTTCGACAAGCTCAATGACCACGCGTAACTGAGTTTGGTGGACGTCTTTGAGCCGCTGTTAGGTGACCCTTAACCTGCCCAGAGCCGCTCCTTGAGCACTTTCCATGCTTGTACTGCCTGCAATAAGCTTGCCGAAATGGGCTTGCGCTCCCTGAGCCGTCGTCCTTAGCCTCCGGTCCCTGAGCCTGTCGAAGGGCCGGCGAGGGCTGATGCGGTGGGGGATCTCACCGACATACCCTCTGAAAGCTGCATGAAAGAAAATGATCGAGTTTTCCAGCGGCGTATGGATCACATTTCCAATATAGCTTAAATTTCCCCTTGACATTTCCTAATTAGTTCGTCATCTTACTAATAAGTTAGTAATCTACATCGTGCACTTCACTGGATGGGCAGTGGAACCCGCCCGTCCACGGGGGCATTGCGGCATCGAACAGGTCTCCTCGGCTTAGCAGCCCGTTGAAAAAGCCCATCCGGGCTGCGGCCGGCCCTTGTGGGCGCCCGACGGTCGACAGCCGACCACGGAACTGAACGCATCATCGCGATTGACGACCCAGAATCAGACAGAGACAAAGGGAGATTGATATGGCGAAAAAGAGACGATTGGCCGAAGTCGAGTGGGAGGTGATGGACGGTGTCTGGAATCTCAACCGCCAGGTCACCGTTCGCGACGTCGTGAATCACCTCTATCCAAACGGCGAGAAGGCCTATACGACCGTGCAGACGATCATGAACATCCTGGCTGAAAAAGGCGTGCTGGCTCGGGAAAAGATCGGGCCGGTCAACGTGTATAGGCCAGCCGTTACGAGAGGAGACGTCGCCCGGACCGAGACCCGAACGCTGGTATCGCGGATGTTCGAGGGCTCCTTTGGCGCACTGGCGACGTACCTCGTGGATTCGGGCGAACTTTCGCGGAAGGAACTGGATGAATTGCGCGCATTGATCGAGGAAAGGGAGAAAGCGAAGGAAGGAGGCCCGATGTGAACACATTAATCCATCTGGCCGAAACGTGGTGGCCGCTCTACGCGGTACACATGGTTGAAGTCTCGCTGTTCATCTTGCTGGTATGGGCAGTGGACCGGTGGCTGACACTGGAAACGCGGTTGCGATACGCGCTCTATCTGCTTGCACTGGCGAAGGTGTTTGTACCGCCGGTTCTGGCTATTCCAATACCCGCGTTTCTTGTTTCTCCGGCAGGTGTCGTATTGGATGAATCCGTATATTCCGGAGTGGTATCTGGGGCTGTCGCAGTCTCTCCCGAACCAGTGACTACCTTTCCACCGGCGTTCTATCTGTTCTGTCTGTGGACACTCTCAGTCCTGGTCTGGACTGGTGTGGCGCTGTGGAAGAACGCTGCCTTCCGCCGCACGTTGAGATCGGCAAACCCGGTGGATCTCGCAAGCGAAGTTCCTTCACTGAATGCGCCACGCAACCTGGATATCTTTTCCAAAACAGACCTGCCTTCTCCCATCCTGGTGGGCCTGATCAGACCGCGGCTGTTCTTGCCCGCGAAGTGGTCTTCCTGGACGCCCGAAGAACTGCGAGGCGTCGTAAGGCACGAACTGGCGCATTTTGAAAGACGCGACATTCACGTCCTCATACTGCAAGCCATGGCAACGGCTCTCTTTGGCGTAAACCCATTGATCTGGCTGTTGAACCGCCGCCTGATGTTGATCCGGGAACTGCGCTGCGACGAAGCGGTCCTGCGCGAAACGAACCTGACACCCGCCGAATACGGACGTCTGCTTCTGGGTTTGGTCGACAGGAGACCTGCACCCCGCGCTCTGACTGTATTCTTCACCGATCGGGGAACGACGCTGAAGAACCGCCTCGAGCACGTCCTCGGCTTCAAGGAAGGGCGAATCAAACGGTCGAAACGGCAGTTGGCTGCGCTCGTTCTCGTCGGCCTGGCGATTGTGCCGCTATCGATTCGAGAGGCATATACGCAGGATGAAAATGGACTCAAGTTGTCGAAGTCGGCCGTAGGCGAAACGACCGACGAAGCCACAAACCCGCAGGAACCAAAGTCTGTAACTGGTCAGATAGAGAGTAACGAAATTGCGCCGGTCGTCTACGACGTAAACGAGGTTGACGAGAAACCACGTCCCGTGAATATTATCGGACCCAAAATTCCGGAAGAAGCTCCGATTGGCAATACAGATGTTGTAGTACTCCTGAAGGTTATCGTCAATGTCGACGGTTCGGTAAGCGAAGTGACCGTTCTGAAGGGACCGGAGGTATTTCACAAAGCCGCGACGGATGCTGCGTTGCAGTGGCGTTTCAAGCCGGCGGTACACGAAGGAAGAGTCGTGCCGGTATCCCTGTTGTCGCCAATGCGTTTTTCTCCTAAACCACAGGTCACACTTCCGCCACTCGACACTGTATATTCACGACTTGAGAGAGCCTTTGAATTGGGTGCGGTCGTGGATGAGGAGCCGGTCATCATACATTCCGTCCCGCCAGTGTATCCGGAAAATGCACAAGAAGCAGGACGTACGATTAACGTATTGCTGAAGTTCAAGGTCAACGTGGACGGATCAGTAAGCGACGTACGCGTATCCAGCGTCAAAGAAGGGCCGTTGCTTGACCTTGGACACAGGGGCGATCCGTTTCGACGATCAGCCGTCGACGCCATATCGCAATACCGTTTCACACCTGCCCAGCAGGACGGCAAGCCTGTCCCCGTGTGGATGACGTACAACATCAATTTTAAGATGCCTGATCAAACGGCCGCGCCGCCTTCCGAAAGAAGCGATCTTGGTGGTGAAAAGGTGTTCGAGTTTTGGGACGTCGACGTAAAACCAATTCTCATGCATTCCGTCGCGCCTGTTTATCCCAACGAAGCAAAGACAGAAGGCTTGTCGGGGAACGTGTTCCTGAAATTCAAAGTCAACGTGGATGGTTCGGTGAGTGACGTACGGGACCTTAGGGGTCAAGTGATATTTGTAAAACCAGCGATCGATGCCATTTCGCAATTCCGGTTCAAACCTGCGGAACGCAAAGGCAAACCTGTCGCGGTGTGGATGACGCAGGCGATCAAGTTTATGCTGCCCAAACATGGGGCCGCGCTGTCCTCCGATGCAGGAGATACCGTCGGTTTAGAGGAATTCCACATTACGTCGGTTGACGTAAAGCCGGCGATCACACATGCCGTTCAGCCGAATTATCCCGATGTGGCACGGAGGAACCGTTTAACGGGAATCGTACTCTTGCATTTCAAGGTGAACGTAGATGGATCTGTAAGCGACGTACGAGCCCTACGGGGTAGACCGATGTTTGTCCAACCTGCTATCGATGCGATATCACAGTATCGGTTTTCGCCCGCCCAGCGCGAGGGCAAGCCCGTCCCCGCGTGGATAACGCACACGATCACGTTTGAGCTGCCGCCAAAGACAAAGGCAGTGCCGCCCTCGGACAGGAGCGACGTTGGTGATGACAAGGTGTTCGAGTTTTGGGACGTGGACGTGAAACCTGTCAATGTAGACCTGCGTACTGTACAGCCGGTATATCCGGATCACGCAAGAGAGTCAGGATTAACAGGCAACGTCTTCCTGAAATTCAAGATTAACGTAGATGGATCCGTGAGCGACGCAGAAGTATTGAAGGGCGACGAGGTATTCCGCCAATCGGCGATTGATGCAGTCAATCAGTTTCGGTTCAAACCTGCTGAGATCGGTGGCAAGCCCGTCCCCGTTTGGATGAGCCAGCGTGTTTCCTTCCAGCTCGATAATCCACCTCAGGAACTGAACAAGGGATGGGCTCCAACTCCGCTGGATACCGGCCTGGCGGACATTCTTGAAATTGACCAGGTTGAAACGAAACCCCATCCGGTTCATATTATTGGCCCTAAGTATCCCGAAGAAGCGTACAGAAAGAAAGTCGAAGGCGTAGTATATTTGAAGTTCATCGTCAATGTGGATAGTTCGGTAAGCGACGTGACCGTATTGAAGGGTCCGGAGATATTTCACCAACCTGCGATTGAAGCCGTCTTGCAATTTCGGTTCAGGCCGGCGAAGCATCGTGGCGAGGTCGTCAAGTCGTGGTTAATTTTGCCAATGGGGTTTTCCCTTAAATGAACCAATGCAGCACGGCAATGCATTACTGGAGGACTATCAGGCGATTGTTCGCCAAACTACACGAAACACAAGCCGCGCCACCTGCTGACTCGGGCGAACCTGGCAGCATAAATTAGCGGATTTTAGCCCGTTCCGCTCTGGATGCAATTGCCGGAATCCACGGGTAATGTCCTATTGTCAACACCGATTTTGTTCTTGATCTGGGGCTTTCCTCAAACGGAGGATGTTTGGTTGTCTGCTATACAGAGACAGGGGCAACAATCCGGATTATCAGAAATAAGGGAGCGACGCAAATATGAAGGACAGGAAAGATAGCAAGATGCGAACGGAATACGATTTCTCCGAGGGGGCTCGGGGCAGGCATGTCAAGGCATACCGTGCGGGACACACGGTTGAGATAACATCACGGGACGGATCAATCGAAACCCGCCGCTTTACCGAAGAAGACGGATCTGTCATGTTGGATCCCGATGTTAAACGGCATTTCCCGGATTCCAAATCCGTGAACAAAGCGCTGCGATCATTGATCGCCGAATCGTGATCTCCAACCCACTCACAGTCGTTGGCGGAACACCCTCCGGCATTACCAATCACATTGGCAACGGACTCCCGCACATCATCAGATTATAGTAGACCTCCACGCCCGCCCGCAGCTGTTCCAACTCGATCCACTCGTCCGCCGTGTGTCCCTGCGCAATGTCACCCGGCCCAAGTACGACCGCGGGGATGCCCGCACGGCTGAAGCTGCTGGCGTCCGTACCGTAGCCGACGCCTTTCAGGCCGTCCGGCAACCCCATTGAATTCAACACAGTTGCTACAATAGCGCCAAACGCTCTCCCGCCGGCCGGGTCCAGCGGACTGTCCACCATATCGGGCGTTTCCTGAACGACCGTCAAGTCTGGATTGTCCTCCCGAAGTTCCTCCAGAATGCGTTCCACCGCCGGAATGACAGTGTCCGGGTCCTCGCCCGGCACCACGCGCCGGTCCACATGGATTTCGCAGCGTTCCGGGATCATGTTGATCTGGGTGCCGCCGCGTATAAGGTTGATGCTGCAATGCGCAGCGCCTGTGAGGGGATGTTCTGACGTCAGCTGCGAAATGTAACGCTCCTCAAGCGCCACGATCACCCCCGTCATCATGCGAATGGCGGACCGCCCGCGGGAGGGATCCGATGAGTGGGCGGCCACGCCCTCCGTCCGGATCCGCCAGCGTACCACGCCGTTGTGCGCAACCACGGCCCGCAGCCTTGTGGGCTCCCCCACGATCACACCCGCCGGCCGCCAGTCCATTTCCGGCATTTGCGACGCTACAAACGTGCGTACACCCGTCTTCCCGACCTCTTCGTCCAGGGTATACAGGATCGCCACGTTGTTCGGGCCGTTTCGCCGACAGTATCGCGAAAGCGCCCAGAGCATTGCCGCGCCGGTTCCCTTCGTATCGCACGTCCCCCGGCCGTACATTCTCCCGTCCACGATCCGCCCCTCGAACGGGCCCACCGTCATCCCGTCCACGCTCACCGTATCCAGGTGGCTTTCAAAAAGCAGCCACGGCGCCCGAGCGTCCACCTGGTGAGAGACCAGCAGATTGAATCCGTCCCCCGTTACCGGCAGCCGGCGCGTATCCAGCCCCATCGCATGAGCCTGACTCTCCATATACACCGACAGCGCCCGTTCCGCATCCGGCTTCCCCGAAATCGCCGAATTTACGGTGTCGAACCCCACCATCGCCCGAAGAAGAGACTCGCAGGAATCATAGTGCTCCGGCACCGGCATCTCCCTCCTCAGCGCCAGCGTTCCTCGAATACGGAAATTGCCGTGCGAGCCGCCAGCATGGACGTCTCCACCCGCTCGCGGTAGCCGCCCTTCATCGTCATACCGGTCTCTATGGTGAACGAGGGCCCGTATTTATTTGCCCCGTAGTCCGCCAGATTCAGCCCTTCGCCGCGTTCCGCTGCGATCAGCCAGAGTACGCCGCGCTCGGGGGTCTCGAAGAACGGACCCGGCGCGTACCCCTGCGGCGCAAGCTGCGCGCCCGAATCGGCGACGGCCCCGATCATCGAATCGGCCATTCGTTTTTCCCACATCTCGTCGTCTTCGTTTCGCTGGTGCCGCGCCGAGAACCAGAATCCGTTGCCGCCATACTCGTGGAGGTCCAGTGTAAGGCCTGGATTAACCCTCGCCATCAGATTCCGCGCGCATCGGGATTCGACCGGCGCCCACGGCGTATCGTGAAACCGGTTGATGTGCAACACCTCGCCCTCCGGGCTGACGATCAGCGTATACGCTCTCTGACAGGGTGCAGTGCCTTCAACGCCGGCCTCGCTCGAAGGATAGAAGATCCGTCGTCCAAACAGGGGTTCCAGGAATTCGGCCCCCACTTCGAAACGCCCGAGTAGACCCGTCGTCGAATACCCGTACTCACCTATAATTGCGAGAACCGTATCTTCCTGTTCATAAAGAACTTCGCCCCGTGATTTCAGAAGTGTCCGAACATCCTCAACCGAACCCACCTCCGGTTCCTCGCCCAGACCCAGGCTCAACGCGTACCCGTACCCATTCATCCCCATGGGATCTCGACTGGGAATCACATAGACCTGATGCTCGGTGTCGAGCTCCGAGAGGAGACCAATGGCCGCCCCTACGCCAGCCTGTTCCGTGGAGTGACTGCCCGCGCTGATGAATATCGCCGGAAGTTTCTCTCCTCCGGCTCTCAGACAGACCACCGGCGCTTTGTCAGGCGCACAGCCGAGGATTTCCGGGCGAAAACCCCTGGTCTCCACGTAACTCAAAAGATCCGAATATCGATCGAAAATCCTCATAATGTCCCTCCCCTGCGCATCCATACCGGAAACCACTTCATCTCCGGCGAAACGGTCTGCGCCTCGTCGTCTCAACTCCCGGGACTTGCCCACCTGGAGTTCAATATGGTTACCGTTTTGGTTGGAATCGCCGGATAGTCCCGAACGGTAATAGCATTCTCAGTGGCCGATTCAATCTCGAATCCCGTTTGTGGCGTCGTACCGGTCAGCAGATAGGTACCTGCGACGCGATCGGGATCGGGAACCGGTTCCGCAAGATGGAACGTCCGCTCCTCGACGGACCGGACGCTCAACGTCGTACTTGCCGCGGGCAACGAAATAGACAGATCGCCACAGGTCAACTCCGTTCCGTTCAACAGATACGCCCGGACGGCGCGACCCTGCCCGTCCACCGATGCAAATCCGAATCGACCGGCCAGACTCACGGGACCATAGCGGCGCCGTTCCTGGTCCATCGTGGAAATGATGTAATCGGTTCGACCGGCCAACTGGACCTCAATGGCCACTGCGCCGGACTCAGGGTCGTTTTCGATCAATCGCGCGCTGACCGCCGGCGAGTTTCCGGAAATGTAAGGTGCAATTAACGCGGCAAACTGGCTTGAAATCGACATCTGGCCGTCAGCAGCCCGATTCTCGGCCAGAATATGCCCAATGGAAGGCTGCTTCAACTCCTCGGGCGTAAATATCCGCCAGCCCGGAGCATCGGCGACCACCAGTCGCTGCGACGTACTGAGCACCATCAGATCCAGGTTCACGCCGCGATGTTCCCAGCTGAACGTCGCGGATTTCTCAGGCGAAACCCCCCGCGGACTTTCCATCCATTCGGCCCAGACTTCGGAGAGTGTTTCCGATTCGTACGTGGAGAGATCGGGAACACCGCCGGCCAGCGTTCCGTTGCACTGAAAGCCGTACTGATGGGTTCGCCCACCTCTGACCCGGAAAACATCTACGAGGTATTTCCGGTCCTCCGGCGCGTCCACCAGAACACAGACACGCTGGTAGACATCGCACTGCGGATAGACGTTTACGCCCGATGCCTGTACCACTTCGATCCCCGGCGCCAGGCCGAAAAGCTCGAGGTTCGAGCCGCATTCGCTTCGCCGCTGATCTTCTTCGTCGACAACCACCAGATTGTGAGAAAGGGTACTCTTCATCCATCTCTGACCGCTCCGACCGTCCGGAAGGCGCTGATCGCTGCCGGAAAAATACCCGCGGTCCGATACCATTTCCTCTCCGTGCGCGTACAGGCTCAGACTCAACACGTCCTGATGCCGATGACCCGTTTGCACCGTCCACTGATGTTCGTTGCCGTTCAGAAAGAGCGCGGTATCGCTGGCGCCCCGACCACCGCGCAATACCCCGACGTGCCATCCCGGAAACCACTCGGAACGAAGCGGCAGTTCCGCGGCGTCCGCCATGAGATCCGGGGGAAGATACCACAACGCATACTCCCTGCCTCTTTCGGACAATTTCGCGCCTTGAACCTGCTCCAGCAATCCGGCATAAGCCCCTCCGAGGCGAGCAGCCAGCATCTCCAGGGAAAGAAGGTCCGCCGTCGCAATGTATTGTGTATCTCCGATCACAGGCATCCGGTTTCCCGGGGCCAGCGATCTGACCAATGACACCAGCGAATCATGGAATCGCCCGCTGGAGAAGATGTCCAGCGAATCGATCCGTTCTCCTTCATCGGGTAAATACCCGTGTGGGTCGCTGTATCCATGCAGCAGGTCGGCCAGTTCGTGCACGTTTGAAAGGTTGTGGGCCGAATAGGAAGGACATTCGGCGTAGAATCCATCGTGGTGGTAGCGCTCGTCCAGCATTCGGCGGAAGCCGTCCTGTGCACGACGGACACGGTCCGGCTGTCCGAAAAGCATCCCCACGCCCGCGCTCAATACGAAGACGGCGGTGCCCTTGT
This sequence comes from Gemmatimonadota bacterium, assembly GCA_028877215.1. Classification (GTDB taxonomy): domain Bacteria; phylum Latescibacterota; class UBA2968; order UBA2968; genus JAAXHE01. Next base: position 57,548 of record JAPPFJ010000006.1, read on the forward strand.
TGGAGAGTGAGTTCCAGTGCTCCATATCCGCACAACCGGCAAGTATCAGATCATCCAGAATGCGACGTTCCACGACGTCATCCAGCACCCGGCGGCCGTCCGGATACGATGCGTCGCCGATCAGGTCATATGCGACCAGCAACGAGAACAGCGGGCCGGCATCGCTCCCCTTCCCGTGCACGCGCAGGCGCCCCGCGCCCCAGAACCCGTTGTTCAGCGTGGAGTAAGTCTCAAACTGATGCAAGCCGTAAGCATGCCGTACCGCACCCGGTGGAAACCGCCCGCCCGCGGGCCCGCCCGCCAACTCCTCACCGCCCATATTGGCCGCCACTTCCGCGGGCGGCAGGTCGGCGACACTGCCGTCGTACGAATGGTAGAGATAATTCGGATAAACACGAGCGAATCTGTCCAGAATCCAGACCACCCGTTCAGCGTACCTGGCCTCGCCTGAAACGGCGTACAGCTTCGCCAGCGTCAACGCCTGACCCGTTGCCCAGCCCACCTTGCAATCTCGGATATGACCCGTGAAACTCGTCATTGTGGGACGTTCGCCGAGCCACTTGAGCGCATGTTTGGCCCTGTTCTCGGGATCGGCCACTTCTTCAGGCGTCTGGTAATACGTAAACCGCTGCCCCATTCGAGGGCATTCCAGAACGCCGGTTTCAGGATACCGCGCATTCGGATAAACCGTCCCGCAGACACTGCACGAGATTTCATCCGGACGCTCTATGGTCCAGTTGAACCGCCCGCCACCCATCAGCGACAGCTTGCCCACGCAGTTGGGGCAGTTCTGGCCATAATGGGTTCCGGGCGTCAACTCCGGTATCAGCGCCTCGAAGAACCCGCGGTCCTGCCGCATCGCCAGCGCGACATCTCTCTCCCACCCCTCCACGATTCCCTTCGCCCAATCGTAGCGCACCACGTTTCGGCGAGCGTTTTCAATATCCGCGGATTTGTACAACGTCCGGGGACCGGGGCACGCGCTTCTGGTTGCCGCCAGGAGTACTGCCGGGAGAATCAACAGGAACACGAGAATATGGAATCTCAAGAACCACGTGTCGATCAACGCCGACTGTACCCCGTGTAGTGCAACCGCCCATGCCACCGACCCCAGACCTGAGAGATTTATCTGCCACATGACGATTTCTCCTATCCATTGCGGGCATAGAGCGAGTCCGCCGTCTTTCCCAATATCCAGGCCCTGTCATCGTCAGCAAGAAAATCCATCGCTTCTTCGATCACGCGGAAGCCGACGGCCTCGCCTCGCTGGGGGTCTTCGGGAAATCCCGTACACCCCAGCATCCGTCGGGACCCGAAAGCATCGAATACGGCCTCAACATACGGATGAACGTCCTCGTGCGGCCACGATTGCGCGGATATCCCATCGATCCTCGTGGCCTTCACATAGAGATTCGGATACTTCGCGGCCTGGAGCAGGTACCGAAAGCTCCCTCCCAGGCCTTCCGAAAGTACAGGCTCGCCCAGGTGATCCACAATGACGTTGACCTCGGGGAATCGGCCCAACATCGGTTCAAGCAACGGAATCTGATGGCAGCGGCCGAACCATGTAAACGGAACCCCCAGCCTCTTCGCGGTTTCCCATAGCGCAGTCTGATCGTCACGCGACAGCCAGGATGCGTCCTTATCCTTGATTGGATACAGACGCATCCCCTGCACCCCGTGCTCGCCGTGGAGCCGTTCCATCTTTTCGGCCGCGCCCGGTCTTACGGGGTCGATCAGCGCCACGCCGTGCAGACGATCGGGAAATCGCCGCATGCAGTCGCACATGTAACTGTTGTCGTACCCATGATACATACACTGGATGAGTACGGTGCGGTCGATGCCGTTCAGGTCCATGTAGCTGATGAGGTCCTCCACCAGACCCGGATACACCGGCCGGCTGGTCGACATCTCATCGTTGTGCGTAAACGGCGGCGAACCCATCGTCCACACGTGTACGTGAGAATCGATTCGCATAGGTTCCTCCAATCAGGAAAAGAATCCGGCCTTCTCATTCACGACGCGTCTTCCAATACAAGTCTGCACAATGCGTCCAGGGTAATGCCCTCCGGACGCAAACCCATCCGGCAGCAGGTGTCCATGATTGTACGGAGGATGAGTCCAAGATTCAACCGTGCCGGATGATCGGGATCCCGGTATTCCTGGTCGTTATGGCTGTCCGTCACGATTACCGGAAACCGGGGCTTGTCGACAACGAACCGCTCCAGCACGTTCCGGATAACCGCCGCGTGATCGTACGGATGCGGTACATAGGACCATTCAAAACCCTGCTCGCCCGCGTGTCCGCGCCCGACGGGGCGGCCGAAAGCGACGGACACCGGTACATTGATGAAATTGCTTTCGCCGGCAGTCAATCGACACTGGTGATGGGCTCTGTGTGGGTAGTTCTCCGCGCCCGCCCAGAGGCTATGATGTCCGGGGAGGAACCGCCCCGGATTGGACAGGCTGCCGCCCGCAAATCCCAACTCGTTCAACACGCCAATCGTTTGGTCGTTTGCCGAAAAGTAGCCTGCCCTGAAGTACCGTGGCGTGCTGCCCAGCGCGGATTCCCAGACCTGCATGGCCTCGCTGACGATCCGTGTCTGTTCTCCGGCGGAATACGCCCCGAGGTCGTACCTGTATTTCCGGTGCCTGAGCTTGTACGGGTGGACATGCAGCCCAAGACATGCGCCGCGGTCCTGCAGATCCAGGAGCAGGTCCGCGTTCTCGACAGCCACTTCGGGATGGGCAAGAAAAGTGACGGGATATCCGTGCGTCGCTGCCGTCTCCGCGTATCCGCAAATCGACCGGGCGCTCTCCTTGTAGTCGGCCGGACCGCTACCGGACATCCGGATTGCATTGGGCGCCAGGTCCGATCTGGCGGTCTCGCAGTCCATCGTCAGCAGCACGTAGACCGTCCTCAAGTCGCACCTCGGCCCAACGCGACACGACTGTTGTCCCTCCTGCGCGGCAACAACTGCCGGACCCTATCCGCGCCAATCCATGTCGATGCTGGTATAGCCATCCGTATATACCTTGAGATGGTCCGGCAAGTTCTCGAGAAACCATCGTCCGGATTGCGGAATCTCCCACGGAACATCGATACGGTGCCTGCGGTCCCGGAAACCGACGCCACACGACAGTCTCGGCTCTTGCAGCCGATTGGGAAACGCGCCATGGTACGTCCGGTGGGCGAATACGATCATATCACCGCCATCTGTAAACAGAGGCACAAGGCCGGGAACATCAAAACCGGCATATGGCCGCTCGTCCTCGTCTTCGGGATAAAACGACCGCCTGTCGGCCGTCATCCTGAACCCCTCCGGACCGTCCCAATCCTTCACATGGGAGTCTTCAATGACACACAGACCGCCATGAACCGGGCGGGACCCCGTCAGGTAAAACCACTTGCCCGACGGCCAGAGACCGCGATTCAACACATCACCCGAATTCCTGATCTCCGTCGAATACCCGCACCAATCCGTATGCCAGGCCACAGGTTGAGACCCCGGCATGCGAATGATCGCGGCCGACCGATGCAAGGTGAGGTCGTCCGTACCGATCAGATGACGATGAATATCCATGAACGGTTCAAACTCCAGGAGCGACCATGCTCCGGGCCCGGATTCAATCCACGCATGGCGCGTACTGCTCTGACCCGGTGTCAGCGCGCCGTCCGGATCCGTGCCGTCCCACACCGCCTGTTTGAGCTCCCCAACCCGTTCCGGCGGCAGCACGTGTTTGATGACCGCGAATCCATGCGCCTCCAGGCATTCGCTCATTGCGTTCATATCCCCTGCGTCAAACTCATACTGATATCCGGTGTCCGGCTTCATCACGTGTGAATAATCGTCCATCGCTATGTCGCTTTCATTCAATGTTCATTTCGCCATGCCGGTTTACGTGCCGACCTTCACGCCGTCGCACGACGGAATTTCAACGCGTCGGGAGACCGGGCTGACAGACTCTCAATCCCCGACGGAGGTTCGCATCATTGGATCTTTCGAACCCAGATAGTGGTCCAGCGTATTCCGGGTTGCCGGCCGTGTACGGAAATCGGCGATCCACGGCTCACGAAAATAAGCCTGTTTCTCTCGCGGCAGACTGTCAAGTACGTCGGGAGGCACATTCAGCCGGTGCCAGTGCGTTGCCAGGTGCGAATAGGCATGCAGCACGGCGACGCGCGGACTGTCGCTGGTCCACTCCGGTCCCACGTGGCACACATTCTCGGTGAAGAATACGGCGCTGCCAGCCGGGCATCCATATCCCATCAGATACGGACTTCGCTTACCCGGCTCCATCGAAAGGTGTTCGGGATGCATGTCAAAATTCGCCTTATGGCTGCCAACGATGAAATGCGTGCCCCCGTCCTCCGGATGCACTTCCGTCAGCTCGAAGACCACGCGTACCATCCCCGCGTGAATCCGCCCGTTCTGGCAACGGTATCCGAATATCGGATCGATCTGGCTGGGCCCGCCTCCGTGAAGGCCCCCGCCGTGGGATTCCCCTTTCTTGCGCCATACGCAGTAACAGCCTTCCATTCGAATCTCGGGCCCGATAATCTCCTGCAGGACCTCCACGACCTTCGGATGATCGATCAGAACGCTCGACGGTCCCCCTGGAACCGTACGGTGTTCCGGTGGCAGTGCGCCGGGATCATGCACGATGCGATCGATCTGCTCGACGATGGATTCGATCTCATCCTGATTCAGAATGGCCGGTCGCACCAGAAAGCCCGTCAGATCGAAACGAAACTTCTCTTCATCCGTCATGCCCATCTCGAATCCTCCGCAGTATGGTTCGCTGTTCGCCCGCCCGACTAACCGCAATATATGCAAACGCCGGAAGCCGACAAACTCACTTCGCAGGGTCCCCGCCCGGAAGCGGATACTCCTTTCCGATAGGCGCGCAGATGTTATCTTGTCATCTGACCGGAAGATCGGAAAAGGCGCTCGGGAACAAAGGAGGAGGCGGGATGGGCGACTCCGATAAGCAGCGATGGATCCACCCGGCCGGATTCGTGGACGTGGCGACCCTGGAGGAGATCAGGCGAAAAGTCCGATCCCACGACTGGGCAAAGAAGGCCGCACAGGAATTGCACGCCAGCGTGCAGCCGTGGCTCGAGCGGCCCCTCGAACAGATCGAGTCGCTCATGCCGAAACGCAAGATGCAGGTTTACTGGCTGCTGATCTGTCCCGTCTGCCAGGAAAGGCTCAGGTTCGAACCGTTCAACGACCGGGAAGCCACCTGCCATCGGTGCAACATTGCCCATGCGCTTGATCAGCAGTCCACGGCGGTACATCTGACCGGCAAGTATTCCGGGACCCTGTACGAAGGCTGGGGCTGCTCCTACATCCAGGCAATGGCGACCACGGCCCAACACCTCGCACTGTTGCATGCGCTGGGTGCGGACCGCTCATACGCCAAAAGGAGCGCCGGCATTCTGAATCTGTTCGCCAGACACATTCAGTCCCTGCCCGTGCAGGGGAGCGGCACCCAGCATGTGATCTGGACCTACAACATGGAGGGCGACTGCGTCATCGTACTCGCGCTGTCGGAAGCATACGAACTCCTCAGGTCCACGGACGGGCTCTTTACCGAACAGGAACACTTGCGGATTCGAAAGAATCTGCTCCGGCACTGGGCGGACGCGGTGTTCCGTGTTGAAGAGGACAGCAGCCCGCGCCACAACGGGATGTTCGCCTATCTCAGTTCGGTCGCCATGGCCGGCTGCGCCATCGAGAGTACGGATTACGTGGACTGGGCTTTCGGCCACCGGGATTACGCTTCAGGACGGCGCCCCAACCACCGCGGCATCCGCTGGCTGACGCGCAACAACTATCTGGCTGACGGAGGTTTCTGGGGCCTGTGCAGCGCGTACCACCTGTATGCCCTGGGTCCGAACTGCCGCGCGCTCGTACTCGGCCACAGGCTCTCGCGTCAGATGCCGGACCTGTTTCCCCCGGAAGTCTATGACGAACTGGACCCCGCGAACAGCAGTTACCGCGCCGTGCGCCGCGCCATCAAATGGTTCACCGCGCAGGCGTTTCCTGACCTGAGCGTAGCGCCGACGGGAGACATGGGAGGACGCGCCAGCCTTGCCAGCTATGCGCTCACCGCCGAAATCGGATATCGCTATCTGGACATTGACGAGACGGGATCGTACCGCGTACTTCGGGAGGGTGACCGGGGACTGACCGGCCTCCTCTTCGGTGCGGACACAATCGAGAAGAAACCCGTACCCTACCGCAGCGCCAATCTCTCCAGCGGGTACGCGGCATTGAAACGTGAGGCCGGCGGAAACCGCCTGTACGCCGGATTGAACGCGCTCCTTCCGGGCTCCGGACACGCGCACGCGGACCGGCTGAATCTGGTCACCTACGCGCACGGCCGGATGCTCACGGGCGAGAAGCGCACCCGTTACGAAGATCCCGCTCAGCGTGTCTACAGCGGCGCTTCATACGCCCACAACACGGTAACCGTCGACGAAATATCCCAGGTTCACGGAGACCAGCTTCGGAATGAGCAGGTCCCGCTCATCCACACGTTTGTCGATCTCCCGGCGGGCCATGTGGCCGAGGCCCACGGCGACCGGGTGTATGGGCAGACCGACATCTACCGTAGAATCCTGGTTCAGTTCGACGCATACCTGCTGGATATCTTCCGTGTTCAGGGCGGGAACATACACGATTGGTTTTACCACGGAATCGGAGAGGAGCCGCGGGTCGGTCTTGCGATGACGGAGAAGAGCGGATTCAAACCGGCGGATTATGTCACACGAGGCCAAACCGGTTATCGTGAGGGGCTTGCACAGGAGACGTTTGCGGCGACCTGGCGCGTACCAGCGGAACCCGAAGCAGGAAACGGCGCGAACCGGAACGACGTATTCAGCCGGGTGACAATGTCAGGTTCGCCGGGGCAGACCGCCTTTCTGCTGAACACCTATCCCGATCCGGGAAGGCACAGCCTGATGGTTCGCCATCGGGAGACGGACGCACCCTTTGTGGCCGTCCACGAGGCCTACATCGAAAAACCGGTTGTCTCCGACGTTCGGACGCTTTCGGGGAATGCGGCGGCGGTTGTCCATATCTCTCACGCCGACGGCGGCAGCAGGCAGGCGATCTACGAGACCGGCTCGGGGCCGGATGATCTCAGGATGACGGGTCGCTTCGCCTCGATTGCCCACGACGCCTCCGGGCGTGCGCGAAGCGTCATCATGGTCCACGCGACAGAATTCAATTGCCGTGGAATCCGTTTGCGATCGGAACGGCCAGTGACGTTATCGGCCGTATTCGAGGATGAATCGATCCGGATGGTCTCCTGCCCACCGGTGGCCTACCAGACGCTGGAGGGCGAACCGGTGTACAATACCGGCCCTGATGTCGACGTCAGTATAGAACTCGCGCCCGACGGCGCGCGAGCGGGCAGGAAAATTGAAGCCAGGCTGCCGGGACAGACGGGTAGCGGACCGATCTGTATAGAGGTGTAGGGTATCGCCGGACCGCTCGCGAAGATCCGCTCACCAATGGCTATTGCGGTCCGAATCGTGCCGAACAAGACGGCACTCACTTGCGCTTTCCGCTGGCATCCGCAATTTTCGGGCTACCCGGCCCCACCGCGTTTCTCACCGCGAAATAGTCTTCGCGGGACAGGCGCCGCCCGCCCGCCCCCACGGCCTCGGCAATCTGATCCGGCGTCTTGATTCCAGAGATGGCCACGTGAATCGCCGGATGCATCAAGGTGGCGGACAACACCAGCTGGTAAATCGTCAGTTCGTTGCGTTCCGCGATCGGCTTCAGGCTTTGCACCTTCGCACACAATTCCCTGAACCGTTCACCCCGAAAATCGGGATGATTCATCCGGAAATCGTCGAACGTCTCTGCTCCGGTGTATTTCCCGCTCAGCAGCCCCTTGTGCATGGGCGAATAGATCATCACCCCGACATTCTCCGACTGGCACCACGGCAACAGATCGTTCTCTCCGGCCGGATCGATCAGGCTGTACGGAGGCTGGACGACGTCGTACCTGCCGAAACGGCGCTGCGCCCGGCATTGTTCCACCGTGTGGTTGCTGAGCCCGTAACACCGAATCTTGCCCTTGTCGCGAAGTCTTTCCAGCGTTCCAGCGATATCGGCAAGCGGCGTCAACGGGTCGTACATGTGCAGCAGATACAGGTCGATTGTCTCGACCCCCATCCGTTCGAGTGACACGTCGCACCGCGCTGTTATGTGTTCGGGCGAAAGATCGGGATACCGGGAGCCATCGGGATTGAAATGGTTGAACACCTTGGTTGCCAGCACGAGTTCGTCCCTCGGCAGATCCCTTACGACCTCACCCAGGACCGTCTCGGCATAGCCATCGCCGTAGGCCTCCGCCGTATCGAAAAAGTTGATGCCGCGATCGAACGCGAACTTCATCGCGGCCATCGCATCGTCTTTCGACTGCGGTCCCCAGAAACGGGGACTGAGCTGCCACGTGCCGACGGCGATCGGGGATACCGACACGCCGCTATCCCCAAGAACTACACGGTCCATTGCTATTCCTCCCATGGTCAACGTCTATTCTGAATCTTCGCCCTGAAACCCGCACAGAACAGGGCACACCCGTCAATCAGCTGCTTGCACGCCCGTTTCACCCATCGTACCGAGTCCGAGTCCCCTCAGGTCTGCGACCGACTCGCTCTCCTCCGCCTCGTACAGTTTCCAGATGACCCTGAGTCCCTCGAGGCTGGAAACAGGGTCGGTCAACGGCTTCCGTCCGGTCTCGATACAGTCGATAAAGTGCGCCATTTCCACTTCCGTCGGCTTGGCGTGCTTTTCTTCCATCAATACGATCTCCCGCTGACCGGGATCGTGCTCGCCGGGCACGTGTTTTTCAACGTCACCAAGGTACACGACCCGTCCCGATCGCAGATGAAGTTCCACCATGCCCTTCTCGCAGTGCGCGTGAAAGGAATAGCCGAGCCGGGTGCCCCTGGCCCCCCAGGTGCCGAAGTGATACCCGAGGATGCCGCCTTCGAACTCCAGGCACACGTTACTGGTGCCCTCTCTTTCCATCCACGGCGTGCCTCTATTCGTTCCCAGATGTACGCCCTTCACCGGCCTCCCAAGCATCCACAACATCAGATCGATATAGTGGCAGCCATGGCTGAAGAACTGACCTCCGCCCAGAGTATTCGCCCGGCAGTGCCAGCTTTCCGGCTTACGCTGCGTATGCTGCTCGGTCCAGATCGACAACTGGAAGACCTCGCCGAATGTCCCGCTGTCCACCACTTCCTTGAACCTGAGTATCAGGGGATGAAACCGCATGCAATAGGCCACCATCAGAACCCGGTCGTTCCGTTGTGCGGCTTCGATCATGTCCAGACACTCTCGTTCACTGTTGGCCATCGGCTTCTCCACCAGCACGTGCTTGCCCGCATTCAGGCAACGCACTGTAACCGGGTGGTGGAGATGATGGGGAAGCACAACGAGTACGGCGTCGACATGATCCAGGACCTCCTCGTAGTCGGCCGCGACCACGGGGTCATTGGGAAAGTGTTCGGCGACCGCCCGCGCCCGCTTGAGATCGATATCCACCACCGCGGCAATCTCCACCCTGTCGAGCACCTCGCTCATCCGGCTGGCATGGGACCGGGCCATGCCGCCGCATCCGATGATACCCACCCTTGTTCTCTCTGCCATTTTCCGTTCCTCCATTTCTGTTCTACCGGACTCCAATTCCTATGGATGCAAACCGCCTGCGGTCCCGCAACAGGTCGATATCCCTGTGCGTTGATGCATCACAGGGGAAAATCCCTTGCAGGATGTCCCCGCAAAGCGGTCCTTACGAACCTTCTCCGCCTTCCCATTCGAAGATTACTTTACCCGTCTCTCCGCTATCGAAGATTTCAAATGCCTCTTTCGCCTGTTCAATGGAATAACGATGGGTCACAATCTCATCCAGCGGCACCGGGTGGGTCTGCAGAAAAGCAACGGCATCGAAATAGGCGCCCATCGAATACACGGAATTGCCCCTGAGCGTCAGCTCCTTTCGAAGGATATCCATAAAATCGATCTCGAGCGACGCCGCGCCCGCGCCCACGTAGACTACCGTTCCGTGCAGACCCGCGACCGCCGCCGCCTGCGCGCGCGCGATGCCGCTCCCCGAGCACTCCACGACCCCGGCCGCTCCGTGTCCGCCAGTAAGATCCCTGACTGTCTCAACCGGGTCGTTCTCTTCTGCGTTGATCACAACCCCGCCGCCGATTCGGGCCGCGAGGTCAATCCTGAAGCGATTTATGTCCACGCCCAGCGTCCTGTATCCCATCGCCTCGCCCATCAGAAGCGTCGTCAATCCCACCGAACCCAACCCGAACACAACAAGCGGATCGCCATGACGTTTCGATACCTTGTTCACGGCGGAAAAGGCCGTCCCCGCGGTACAGGCAAGTTGCGTACCGACCGCAAAAGAGACACCATCGGGCAGCGGCATGCAGTACCGTGCCTCCGTGACCAGGAAATCCGCGTGGGACCCGTCTCGAGTCCTGCCGAATGCGCCCTGTTCCGGACAGAACACCGGCGTTCCGGAGAGACAGACCGCGCAATGATTGCACCCGACCGTGTGATAGACACAGACCCTGTCGCCTTCGGACAGATTTGCAACGTCCGTTCCGACCTCGGCCACGACCCCCGCCGGTTCGTGCCCGGAAATCATGCCCTTCCGCTCCTTCGCCCACTCCCGGCTGCTGTGGTACTTATGGAGATCGCTCCCACACAGCCCCGCGACCTTCATTTCGATGACCACCTGACCGGGCCCGGGTTCCGGCCGATCAAAGTCTCTGACTTCCACCTCGCTCTCACCGAGATAGACAACGCCCCTCATACCCTCATCTCCCGCCGGGTGGCTTCCATTGTGAATGTATCCCATTCAGGCACGGATCAGAGACTCCTTTTCGCCCGCTCCACACGGCCCGCATTTCGACGCAGGGCGGCAGTCTGCGATTGAAATCCCCCGTTTGATTTCCTATCTTTGTTCCCTGTTGTCATGATTCCTTGCTGGTACGGCCATTTCTGATTTCGGCTGAGGTTCATCGCGCGCCTGCCTACCAGAAACGGAATCCTGGCCTGGCGTTCCGTTCCGGAACTCTGAGCGGGGCTCCCGCCACGGCGCGAAGGTTATGATACTGCGAAGCCCGATCCTATGCAAGCAGACATTGCGAAGGAATGCCGATAAGCCGGTCGAGTCCCATAATCGCGACCGGACACCTTCCAACCCTTCCAAGATCCATATCCATGCCCCATGAAATCCCTTTAGCGGCAACGCTTTCCAACGTCGAGCCGTCGCGCATCCGCGAACTGGCCGACGTCGCTTTCGCCATGGACGGCGTCTACAAAATGCACTTCGGCGAATCCGATCTGCCAACGCCCCGATACATCAAGGACGCGGCCGTTCAGGCACTGGACGAAGGATACACCTTCTATACCGAAAACGCCGGCCTGCCCGGACTTCGGGAAGCCCTAGCCGCAAGATACGCCGAGATCCACGGCGTGACCCTCGTGCCCGGCGAGATCCTCATTACCGCATCGGGCGTCCAGGCCCTGAACGTCTCTATCCGCTGCGTGATCGATCCTGGTGACGAAGCCATCGTACTCACACCGAATTGGCCCAATGCGGCGGCCATTGTCAACCTCTATGGCGGAAACGCGGTTGAGATTCCGTTTGTCAAAGACGGGGATCGCCACACGATCGACTTCGCCGTGCTGGAATCCGCACTCAGCAGGAAGACAAAACTGCTCGCCTTTACCTCGCCATCCAACCCGATGGGCTGGGTCGCCTCGCTAGACGAGCAGCAGAAACTCCTCGATTTCTGCCGCTGTAACGACCTCTGGCTTCTCGCGGACGAAGTCTACGAGCACATCTACTACAACGGACCCGTCGCCCCGTCCATTCTGCGGCTGTGCGACCGAAACGACGCCGTAATCGTGGTGCAGTCCTTCTCCAAGACCTATCGAATGACCGGGTGGCGCCTGGGCTGGGTGGTCTCGCGCCCGGACCTGGTTGACAGGGCCGCTCAACTCAACGAATTCATCGTATCACACGCCCCCGCGATGGTTCAGCGGGCGGGCGAAATTGCGCTTCGCCACGGTGAATCGAATATTCACGATATGGTCGATACCTATCACAAGAGGATTTCCTTCTGTTACGATGCCTTGAATTCGACAGACGGCGTGTCGGTCAGTCCGCCCGACGGCGCCTTCTATCTCTTTCCCAGCATCGAGGGCGTCAGTGATTCGTTTGCGTTCGCGCTTGAACTGCTCAATCGACAAAGGGTATCGGTTGCGCCAGGCATCGCTTTCGGCGAAGGCGGTGAAGGTTCGGTACGGCTCTGCTGCGCGTCGGACCCATCTGTATTGGAACCTGCCATGGAACATTTCTGTCGATACGTGGAACAGCGATGAAGATTTGCTACCCGTACGGCAGTCCTGCAGGTAGCGAAGCAATCCCGAACAGGAGAAACTCATGACTGAAACAGTGTTGTCCGAACCACGACACTCGGTACGCGTAGAACGCAACGTACCCATAAGAATGCGAGACGGCGTCGTTCTGTCAGCCGACGTCTACCGCCCGGATGCCGAAGGCAGATATCCGGTGATCGTGGAACGGGTCGCGTACGAACTCGTCGGCCGGTGCACGTCGAACGGCGAGTTCTTCGCCAGCCGGGGATACGTCTTCGTCGGCCAGAACGTGCGGGGCACGTTTGCCTCCGAAGGCGAGTGGCAACCGTTCCGGGACGACGGCTGGGGCGCCAACCGCGATGGATACGACACGATTGAATGGGCAGGTGTCCAACCGTGGTCCAATGGCCGCGTGGGTATGGCCGACGGCTCCTATTCCGGATTCTCTCAATACATGGTTTCCCCCACCCGGCCGCCGAACCTGAAGGCGCTCTACGTTCGGCAGGGCGGCGCAGACTATTACAGCGGTTTCTGGTACCGTTACGGCGCCTTCTCACTGCCCTTCCAGAAATGGGCGATGCAGACGCTGCTGGCCCAATTGGAACACGAAAGCGCGCCACCGGGTCTGGATGCCGCGAGGGCGCGCCTTGCAGCCGCATTGGACGAATACGAAAACTGGAAGCAGCATCTTCCATTGAAGTCATTCCCACCCCTGGAAGGTCTGCTCGACTGGTACTTCGAATACCTGGACCACCCCGAAGACGGTCCCTACTGGTGGCCCACGAGCATCGCGTCGAAATTCGGCGATATCGACACGCCCATGCTTCATTTCGGCGCGTGGTTCGACGTCTTCCTGGACGGTACGCTGCAGTCCTTCCAGGGAATCAGAAAAAGCGGTCGAACACGGGCTTGCCGACAAGGCCAACGCCTGCTGATCGGACCCTGGATCCACGGTCCGGGCAACGCCGCCAAGCGTGTCGTCGGCGAACTCGACTTCGGCCCGCAGGCAGCGTTCGACATGAACGCGCACCGTCTGCAGTGGTACGATTACTGGCTGAAGGGAATGGACAACGGAGTCATGGACGGTCCGCCGGTACGCATTTTCCTGATGGGAACGAACCAGTGGCTGGACCTGGACGACTGGCCGCCACCGGACATTACGTACCGGTCCGCGTATTTGCGCGAAGGTTCCGGTAAAGACGAAAATTCGCTCAACAACGGCGGGCTGACCTTCGATCCGCCCGATAGTGCCGAACACCCCGACAGCTTCGAGTACGATCCGAACGAACCCATGCCCGGGCTGCGCTTCTATCCCACGCTGGGTCCGGTGGACCACCGGCACCTTGAAGGAGGAATGCTCACCTATACTTCGGCGGTACTGAAGCGAGACCTGACCGTCATCGGACCCGTCAAAGCCATCCTGCACGGCCTGTCCTCAGCCCCGGATACGGACTGGGTGGTTCGACTCTGTGACGTCTGGCCGGACGGCCGGTCCATGCCCGTCTGCGACGGCATCCTGAGGGCGCGATTCCGCAACTCGCTGCAACGACCCGAGTTGATGACGCCTGGGAAGATATACAGGTTTGAAATCGACATGTCCGCTACGGCCCAGGTGTTCCAATCGGGGCACCGCCTGCGCATAGAAATCACAAGCAGCGATTTCCCGCGGTACGATCGGAATCTGAACACGGGGGGTCCGTTCGGAGAGGAAGCCACCGGCCGGGTCGCTGTCAACACGGTCTTCCACGACGCAGACCGGCCGTCTTACGTCGTCCTGCCCGTTGTGGAAAACTGAGAAGCCGTTTCACAATCCGAGCCGCGGGACCCCGGTTTCTGTCCGTGCAACGACCGGCAGAAAACCGCCCTGCACGGGTACGCTGTAATTCGTCGTAACAGCCTCCCGGCAGGGCCCGTAGACCCGACAGCCGCTTTCGCAGCTCATTCTTCCGGAAATACATTGCACCCCGGGGGCGCCTTCCAGTGACCCGCCAGATCGTGTTCTACAGCGCCGGCCCACCGTCGCAAAACGCGCCGTCCCTCGGCCCGTCGTTGCAGCTTATCCCCGATCGCGCCCCCGTTCCATCCCTCCCGGACCCGATCCAGGAGCGCCCCCTTCACCTCCGCACAACCCGGATCTCTCGCCAGGTCGTTGAATTCATGGGGATCGTCGTCGAGATTGAACAACTGTGGTTCATCGAATCCGTGGAAATAATTCAACTTCCAGCGACCCTGGCGGACCATCCGGCCCGGCGGTTCGTCGGCGCCGCTGTAATTTTCGGAAAACACCTCATTCGACCAACCCGGCGCCCGTCCGTCGCCCTCAAGAAAACACCTGAGGCTGCGGCCTGAAACCTCCGGCAGCGGATCTCCGCCGGCCAGGTCGATCAGCGTGGGGCCGACGTCCAGCAGGCTTGTCACGGCATCAACACGCCGTCCCTCTCCGAATCGCCCTGGAAACCACGCGATCATCGGCACGCCGGCGGATCCCTCGTAAAAGCTGCTCTTCCACCACATCCCGTGCTCGCCTGCCATCTCCCCGTGATCCGACAGATAGATCACCGCGGTGTTGTCCGCGAACGACGTTGAAGCCAGCGTCTGCAGTAACCGTCCGATCAGACCATCCAGGAACGTGACAAGGCCGTAGTAGGCCGCGCGTGCCCGGCGCACCGCGTCATCGCTCAATCCGTTGACCCCGCGCTTCTCGCGCCAGAGACGCATTGCCGGATGCAGCTCGTCCAGGTAGCTTTCGGGAACGGCAGGCAGTTCTACGCGATCGTAATATCCCGTGTATAAATCCCCGGGACAGATAAACGGGCAATGCGGCAGCACGTAGCCCGTTACCAGGCAAAACGGACGCTCGGCGCCGGACCGGTCACGGTTTTCGAGAAACTCACAACACGCCTCGGTCACTGCAACGTCGTAGGCCTGGTAGGCCGTGCGTCCCGGTCCGGAAATCTCGACCGATTGGCGGGATTGGCCGGTCGTCCCGGTCGGAATCTGTCCCAGATCGGGACCCGGACCTCCCGGCAACGGACCCGATACATCTCCAATGATGCGCTTCTCGAATCCGTGAAGCTGGTCCGGTCCGACAAAGTGCATCCTGCCGCCAAGGACCGTCTCGTATCCCGCCAGCCCCAGACCGTGTGCGAAGGTGGGAATGTCCGACCTCAGAAAACAGGAATTGGACCAGACCTCGATATCAGACGCATGACGTCCCGTGAGAAAAGTCATCCGCGACGGCACGCAAAGCGGCGCCCCGCAATAGGTATTTTCGAATAGCACGCCCCGTCCTGCAAGGGCGTCGAGGTGCGGCGTTCGGACAGTTGGATCCCCTGCGCAACCCATATACCTCCGGTTGTGCTGGTCCGAAATAATCGCCAGAAAATTGGGTTGGTCCGGCACAACAAGCCCCCTCGCCGCAAGGTGCGTTGGTTTCGTACTGACGTTTCAGGGACTTCCCGACCCCGAGAGCGTTACGAGCCTGATACGATGGTTGTACGTATCCGCAATGTAAAGAAACCCGTTCGCCTTATCGAATGCGATGCCGGCCGGCCGGTTCAATGCAGCCGACGTCGCAGGGCCGCCGTCTCCACTGAATCCCGGTTGCCCGTTTCCGGCCACCGTTGTAATCGTCCCGGAACCAAGATCGATCGCCCGGATGCGATGGTTCTTCTCGTCGGCGACGTACAGGTGCCCATCGGGACCCAATTGAATATCGCGGGGGTTGTTCAACATCGCCCGTTCCGCAGGTCCACCGTCCCCGCTAAATCCTGCAGTCCCCGTTCCCGCAACGGTTTCGATCAAATCCCTTTCGAAGTCCACGCGCCGAATCCGCTGGTTGAGCGTGTCGGAGATATAGAGATTTCCATCGGGCCCAAGAGCCAATCCGCCAGCCGGCCGGGGATTGTTACCCGCAGGAAGGTTCAGTTGCGCCAGACGGGGAGGACCGCCGTCGCCGCTGAAACCGGCAGATCCAGTACCCACCACGGTGGCAATTACGCTGTTGGCATCGATCTTTCTCACCCGCAGGTTGCGCTGGTCCAGTACATAGAGCGTGTTGTCGGGCGCAAGCACCGTCTGCGACGGATAGTTCAAAAGCGCATCCTCGGCAGGACTCCCGTCGCCCGAAAACCCCGGGGTATCTCCCAGAAAGACCCGCACCCTTCCAGTGACGGGATCGAAAAGCCGCAGCTTGTGGTTTCGCCAGGCCGTAAGCAGAAATGCCCCATCCGAGAGCTGAATGAGATGCGTGGGATGGCTCAGATTGACCGACCTCCCGGGAGCGCCCGGCGGGATACGCTCGGACTGCGCGTAGGACCCGTCTCCCATGAATCCGCTGCCGATTGCCGTCTCCAGCGTGCTGTCGCCTTTGGCCGCACGACGCACACGATGGTTGGCCCAATCCAGAACGTAAACCCGACCCTCATGCGTGACCATCACATCCACGGGCCAGTAAAACGTGGACAACAGATACACGTTGCCGTCTCCGTCCCAACCCGCATCCCCGGTTCCCGCCCACGTGCATATCGAACCGGGCGTATCCGAACATAGCGAAGGCGGTGCAATCGGTTCCTCATCGTCGTCGGATTCGACCGGGTTGTCGTCACCGCAAGCCGAAAGAAGACACGCCAGCAATCCGAGGACAAACCAGAACCAACACCGCCGCAATCCATCGGTTTCATTCTGCATCAGCACTTCTCGTCACACCTTATCCCATCTGACCGGCCGGTTGAAACCGGATACCTTCTCTCGTCGCAGGCGATGCCTGCAGCCAGACACCGGCGCCGTCAGAAATCGCTTGCACACCGGAATCCAATCTGCTCATCTGTCGCAAACGGCGCATCAAACCACCGGGTGGTCGTGTCGGCAAGGTCCGGGAATTTCCACGATCCGCCCCGCATGACGCGGTTGAGTCCGATGTCCGGCCCCTTTGGGTTTTCTTTAGGCGAATCATGATAATAATCGGGATTGAACCAGTCCTCGCACCACTCCCAGGCATTGCCTGACATATCGTGCGCCCCGTAGGGACTTGCACCCATCGGATGGCTGCCGACGTCCACCGTACGTCCAACGAGATCTGCGATATTTGCGTGATCCGGAGTGGGCGTGGCGGTACCCCACGGATAGGGCCGCTTGTCCGTACCTCGCGCTGCCTTTTCCCACTCCGCTTCCGTGGGTAAGCGCATTCCGGCCCATTCGCAGTAGGCCTTGGCGCCATACCAGGTGACGTTCGTCACCGCCCGATTGGCAAGGTAGAATGCCTTCAGCACGAACTCATCCTTGATAGTCCGCCCCAAGTCCTCGCTTTCTTCGCTATCGTCCCCTTCGCGCCCGGCCAATACGTCTATCGAGATCCGTATGTCCGCTCTTCTCGACTTCAGATTGTAGAGTTCGTTATCTTCAGAGTCCCGGTTGCGGTTCACCGCATTCTCGTAGGCGATATCCTCGTCGGTCTGCCAGGGCGCCGTGCGACCAACCGTTTCGGTGTTGCGGTTCCTGTCATTCAGAAAGGCGATGAACTGCGCGTTGTTCACCTCGTATTTGTCCATTTTGAAAGCGTCCAGGTACACGACGTGCTCAGGCCCGTCCGGCGGCAGGCCTCCCCGGTCGGTCCCCATTGTGAAATCGCCAGCCGGTACATCGAGAAGCTCATGCTTTAGTATTGGTACCACCGGGAATTCGACCACGATCTGCCCGAAAAAGGACGCGAAGATTACAAAGTCGGGCAGGTCCACTGCTCGACTGCCGTCCAGATCGTATATCGGGTCGTCTGACTGATACGCCCGTGCGAAAAGGACAAAATCGGTCAGATCGATGGTTCCACTGCCGTCAAAATCCACGTCTTCGACCGTGACCCTTTCTGCCCAGACATGCGCAGGGACAAGTACGAGGATAAGGATGAATAAAAAACAAAAGAGACAACGCGCCATGTGCGCTTTCTCCTTCACCTGGAACTGCGCTCGAACAATGGTCGACTTCCCCGGCGCAATAATTCTCGGCAATCTCCTCATCTCTGCACCACGAACGTGGTCTCCTTGGTAAAGGACTTTCCGCTGTTCAGGTCCGTGACTTCCACGTTCAGGTAATGTCGGCCCGATCGCGCCTCTCCCAGTTCCAGTTCCGTGTAGGCCACTTCAGATTCCTGTACGCCCAACTGCTCATATCCAATCGCCACACCCTGTTCTCTTGATCTCCCCGTAAGCGTCTGTGCAAGCCTCGAAAGCACGCCACCCGCTTTCGGCCCCATGGTGTACTCGACACGGTACTGGGTCTGGCCGAACTCATCCCGCTTCAAGTTGTAGATTTCGTAATACACAAATACGTTCTGGCCCAATCCGTATGTTCGAGAGGGCATCGGTACCACGTTCAACCCATGTTTTCCGAATTTGCCGGCATCGCCGGCGGCATCGCTGACCCTGTATGCCAACTCCAGGTCGCTCACGCGGAGACCCTCACGATGGTAGGATTCGACCTCGACCTGCTGCCGGTATATTCCCAGCCGACCCGTCATCCGGTCCCTGGCCTTCACTTCCAGCCTGTAGACGCCGGGCGGCACTTCCAGCCTGACTACGTCCGGGAGGACCACGTCCGGTCCCGTTCGATTGCCCGGTTGCTTGTATAACACCTCTGCAGTCTTACGGTAGACTTTGTCCGATTGGGGCGAGAGCAAAGCCAGTTGCCGGCGCACCGCGACTTGCGTGACGTTATGTTCGGGCAGGTAGTTTGTCACGGCGCACGGGATGCCGTAGTAAATCTCCAACACACTCTTGCCGTCTCGCCCTTTGAAGTCCGCCAGTGTATAGTAAAAGTCAAACGGGGATTCAGCATATTCCGGCGTGTAGGTATCCGGAGTCATGGCAACTGCCTGCTTGAACACCTGCTCCGGTGAAAAGCGACGAAACTTCGAAACCTGTTCAATATTCAGATCAGGCGCATCCGGTACCGGCGCAAAATCAAAAAGCCTGGAGTTGAACTCGTCGGTAAACGTAATCTCTATCCCGCCGTCGATATTCAGATAGACCCACGACTCCCAAGGCGTCGACCCGAGGTCGTCCCCGGCGCTCAGAACCGGACTGAAACCCGATCCGGCAAAAATCTCCGTGCTGATGTTGGACGGCAGAGGCCTGGCAACCGTGCTAGCAAGTTCACTCTGTCCGATATCTCCGGCCGCTCCGATCGTTCCGGCGGTGCTGGAACGTTCCGTATCGGCACGGTCGGACGACGAGCCTCCGTCCCGGCTTCCCGAGGTCGTTGTCATCTGCCGCAGATTCGAATCGGCCCCGTCAGGGTCACCACCGGTAAACGCGTCGCGCTCGCCCTCGATGCCCAGATCGGCAGCGGCGCTTTCGAATCCGAGAATATCCCGCTCCAGAGCAAAATTGCGGAGGGGAAAGACGGGACCCATAAACGACGCGCCAATGGCCTCGGCGCCATACAACTGCCTGGCCAGCCGCTCTTTCACGCGCAGCACGGGCAGGCTGTGCCGGAAATTCACCTTCCGCGAACTCGTCACGTGGTCCGGATCGCCAAACCGCACGTACACCTCGCCTCGACGGTCCCAGGGCTTCTTGCCATCGGAGAACTCCAGACTGGCATACCAGACCCTGCGGTAATGCTCCAGCAACCGCTCATTTACCGAAGTGCCTATGTCGGGGTCCCTTACGTTCCAGAAGCCTTCCAGGTAGGCTTCACGGGCAGCGCCCGACGTCCGTTCGTATTCGGCCATTTCCTCCGGAGACGCAATCAGACTGATGTCACTATACAGCTCTCGCTGCTCATGATCCAGCCTGGAGATGTATGTCGAAAAAAACCCCATCGCCATATCGTGCTTGTTGCGCTTCGCACAGGCCTGCGCCACAATGGGCATCAGTTCAATTGCATCGGGGTACTGGTGTGTAAATGCGCGAACCTTCTCAAGAATCCGGTCGTAATCCTTGACTTTCAGGTACGCGTGGCCCAGCCGTCTGCCGACTTTCCGGTCGGCCGGCCTCATCGCAAGATATCGGGTGTACCAGACAATGGCTTCCTCGTAATCCTCCATGAAGTTGGCGTACCAATCTCCCATCAGCAGATAGGCATCGGCGTATTCAGGATCCGTTTTCAGCACCCGATCCAGCTCCGGCTTTACGTCGTGCTCGTTGAGCATATATCTCACGAGCGCAATTTTGTACTGCGCATCTACAAAGTCCCGATCCCGCATCAACGCCTTTCTGAAATACGTAATGGCCTGGTAGCGTTCATTGTGGAGTTCCATCAACACGAGGCCCATACCGTAATAGGGTTCGGGGTCATTGCCTGGCAGCGCGGCCGCCTTCCTGAATGCCCATTTCGCGCCCCTGTAATAATTGTCCTCCAGGAATGCATATCCCAGTTTCAGGTGCGCATTCATATCCCGGGGGCGCTGGTGGGCAACGACACGGAGCGGAAAGATCGCCTCGTCCACTTCATTTCCGTCGAGACGCGTCACACCCAGGTCGAAGAGTGAATCGACCCTGGCGCGCGGCATATTCTGCGCTTCCACCGCGTATCCGCCGGGACCCCCCAGAAGATATTGCACCCGCCCCCGGTGCCAGTAACATGTCAACACGGGGCCACCGGCATGAACTGCGGGACGTAAAGAATATCCGATTTCAGGCATGTGGGGTTCGTCGGTTGCAGGACAATGGAAGAGTTGTTTGAGTTGCGTCAGATCCCGCGCTCTCTCGGATGCGCCCAAACGCCGCCTTTCCAGTTCGACGGACGCCCATGACAGAAGTCCGCTCAGGTCTGTTGCTTCTTCATTGCCGCGCACCGAGTCGAACTCTGATATCAGGTCGCCGACAACAAGCAGGCGTTCCGAGCATACCGCTTCCTTCAGTGTCTCGTCGTTCTTGATACGGCTCCGAATCGCATCGATGTACCCCTGGCAACTTTCGCGGAACAGTCCCAGTGGCGCGTAAGTTTTCTGTACTTCCTTGAAACCGCTGACGGATTCCCGGTACGCGTCTCTGGCGCTGCGATACTCCCCCCTGTGCATGGAGTGATGACCTCTCACCCACCAATTCAGCGCCTGGTGAACCATCAGCATTGCCGCGTCGATCTCCAATTCCTGCGCCGACTGAGGGGGCTTGGCCCCGCCTTCATTTCCTGCACTTCGCCACGCTGGCACTTCGGCGCCGTCCATTCCGACAAACGACCGTTTCCCTTCCACAACCGAAGCAACGGCGTCCGCACTCTCTGACCAGGCCAGAGGACCGCGCACGTGTCCGCGTACAAGCAGCCGGGCGCGCCCGAAAGTATCAACGGCCCACAATCCTTCACGGTCTGTTACGGCCAGCTGGCTCCCGTCCGGCGCCACCGCCAGGTTGATCGGGTCCATTTCGTCGGGCAAAGGCCATAGGGACTCCCCGGATGCGTCAATTCGCCAGATCCGATTGCGCACCAGTGGAAGACGCCGCTGTTTGCGCGAATCGGACGTCAGCCTGCCCAGCGGCGTGGTGCCAAACGCGACGTGGTCCAGCCCCCGTTCCAGGTAGACCAGTCCACCTCCGGGCAGGAATCCCGCGTCCCCCGGAGGACCCAGGTAGATTCCAGCACGGGTCGGCGCAGTCCCGTCGGTTCGTCCCTGCCAGATCTGCGTAAACAGGACCATCGGCTTACCGGAAGGGATGAGCCAGACAACCCGCTCACCGTCACGCGAGTAATTCGCGGGCGGCGCGGCAAGGGCCCCCGAAGCCAGCCCGAGCAAGGCTGCTGCAATTGCGGCGTATTTCAGCAAACGTCCCTCCGGAACCTACCGATGTCCGAATAGCGAAGCGGGCGGAACAGTGACAAGGAATACCATAAAGATACGAAAGTTATCCCCTGTCGAACAACCCTTCTGTTGCAATCACTTCCAATGCCTCGCCCATCGCGTGGACGGCATTGTCAATATCCGCTTCGGTATGCGAGAAATTGGTATAGCAGACCGAATAGATGATGATCCCACGCTTCAACAACTCCTCGTTGAACCTGAGAAACAGGCGGGCCGCGTTCGGATGATCGAATACCAGCTGTCCGACCGGATGGGCTCCCACGAAACGCGCCGGCAGGCCCAATCTCCCACTGAACTCATTGTAGCCTTCGTGAAGCTGTTCGCCACGCTTCCACAGCGTTCCGATCACATCTTCGCGGTCATAAACGTCCAGCACGGCCCGAGCCGCGGCGAGACCCAGCGTATCCCCACCAAACGTGGAGGACACGACGCAATCCTTCACCGTCTCCATCACATCGGCTTTTCCCACGAAACATGATAGAGGAACGCCGTTCGACAGGCCCTTTGCAAACACCGCCAGGTCGGGAACCACCCCGAAATATTCCTGCGCGCCCGCGCGCCGCAACCGGAACCCGGTAACGATCTCGTCGAAAATGAGGACGGCGCCGTGCTGCCGCGTCAACGTCCGCAGTTCCCTCAGAAACGCACGCCCCTGCTCGACTTCCGCATAGGAGCAAGCCACGCTGACGCCGGCAATCTCACCCGTTGAAGCCTCGAATGCGTCGGCATACGGCCCGATGTCGCCCCACGGCATCGCGATGTACGTCTTGCGCGTCGCCTCCGGCACCCCTCCTCGAGCCATCGTATTGACCCAGCCGTGATACCCGCAGGTCAGGATGAGTTCCCGCTCCGTAAACGCCCTCGAAAGCCGGTGCGCGGCCGCCATTGCTTCGCCGCCCGTCTTCAGGAATCTGACGCGTTCAGCGCAGGGCAACACCTCGACCAGCCGCTGTGCGACCTCGACTTCCAACGGGTGCGGATAGCTGAACACGATACCACTATCCAGTTGTTGCCTGACGGCATTATCGACCGCCGGAAAGCGGTAACCCAGCGTTATGGGTCCAAGCCCGTTCCTGAAATCGATGTATTCGTTACCATCAACGTCCCACACCCGGCAACCATCGCCCCGAACCAGGTAGCAGGGCTCCACCCCCCGAAGCGCCTCTCTCGGGGCCTTGGAATGGGTCTGCGTGCCCAGCGGAATAACCTCCTGTGCCGCGTCGTACAGCTCCCACGAGCGGGCAACCGACCTCGCAACCTCCGTTTGCATGGTTTACCTCCTGAAGATATCTATTCCCGAGCTTCCAATGACTGAATGTTCAGAGCGCTCGCTATGCCCGCACGCCGCGCGTCAATACCCGTGGATCGAGTGCCCGCCACCCGGAAACCAGACCATATCCACAACGAGCGAAAGCCCCACGCCGGTGGAGTAACCCACGAGCACGCCCAGGAAAAACGGCACGTAACGCCGGTAGAGCGCCGCCCCGCCGATCCGCAGAATCAGGAATTTGATCGCCCATGCCAGAAAGACCGAAAACACGGTATAACGTACAGACGTCCCAGTACCGGCAAGCGCGAATCCAACCGGGTGGAACGGCCACCAGGGAAACCGGTACTTCAGGAATGTCAGCAAAGACATCACTGCAGCGCCAATCCCGAACAGACTCAACTGCAACCGGTGGGGCGGCTCCGGGTTGTTCAACTGGGTCATCACACGTCCAAAACCGGACTTGCTATACCTCGTGAACGGCCAATCGTTGAAATTATAGGCCCCGTAGGTATATCCCAGATACAACGTAAACACAACCGAGAATATACACCCCAAACCGAAGGCCAGCAGTAGAGCAGCCAGCACACGCCGTCGCCCGTCCCGGGGGCATATGTCCGCCAGTTTGGCCCCGTGAATGACAGAAGGCATGAACAGGCCCTTGCCGTAGGACGCGATGCCGTTCGTGAATCCGAGCGTCGTCAGACTGGACCCCGACAGATTCCGCGATCCGAACAACGACGTGACGAACCGCTGCGGCCCCACCGGCATGCTGATGAAGACCAGACCCACATCGGATACGATGCGCGCAACGCCCAGATAGAGGATGAACGCCGCCAGCACAAACGCGCAAGCCAGGACAAGACTCATTCCGGCCTGCCACCACCAGAAGACGGCGAATAAAACGCACACGATCAGCCCGAATACCGCCGTCCGGAACGACATCATCTCATCGTTGTCATCCAGGGGCGCGTCCCTCCCTAGCGCCTTCATGAAGACCAGTTTCAAGTGGTTCCGCGACGTCCAGAACCCCCATCCCACCATCGCAAAAAAGGCGCCCAGAGGCACCCATTGGAAATCGGCGGAGGCGTGGGACCACGAACTGGCGTTAATACCCAGCCGGTTCAGAATCCCGCTGCGAATGATGAACAGAAGATCGAAGAACCAGAGACTGAATAGCACGTCGATATTGGCAAAATAGCAGAAGGAAATCGTAAACATATTGATCCGCGTCCACAGCCCCGGGAAATATCGTTCGAACCTGATCCAGGGGCCCCATCGGATATTCGGAATCTGTGGAAATCCGGGAACGAAATAGTTGATCATGTTCCAGGCCAGAATACCGAACGCGACTGCGAATCCGATCCAGAAGAGCCGCGGGAATTCCCACGTCGCCGCCCGTTCGGTAAGGTCGGTAACCGGGCGCAATATAGGAAACGAAATGCGTTCGCTTTCCATCCACTGCTTGCGCAGAATCACCGCGAGGCAGACCGAACCGAAAAATAGCGCGGTAATCAGACCCATCCAGCAAACCACCGGTACGAACCAGGCGTTCCAGGGAATGGCGTCGCCTGGCGGCAGACCTTCGAACAGGTGATTCAACGTGCCGTTCGTGTTTCTGGGGGCCAGCCAGTGCGGGATATTTGGATGGAAGAACTCTCCCCACTGATTCTCCGGCGTCGCGAAATAAAACGGCGCCGCGATAGCCCCCAGGAAATAGCCCGTCAGCCCCACCGACGGTATGGCCCCGCCGACGAGACCGCCCGCCAGCACGACCAGCAGTTCCGTCGACGACATCGCATACCGACTCGCGAGCAACCGGCACAGCGGATTCAGTCCCAGCGCCAACAGGAGGTAGAGCAGCAGAGTGCCCATCGGAAAGTGACTCAACGTCATCCGCGACGCGTGGACCACGTACTCCACGTAGTTCACAATGACGTTCACCCCGACCGCCAATACGCCGGCCAGGAGAACGCTTCGCAGCGTTACCACCTGCCTGTTAAGTCCACCGTCGATGTCGGCCGATACCGCAGCTGCCGAACCTTCTGCCATAGTACCCTTCCCCGCATCATCCGACACCTGATACGGTGAGCCATCGGAACAAACGTAGACCCGGGATCAATGCAATCGATATTCACGACTCCAGCGACCAGCCGTCTCCATTCACCTGGACACAGCAATATACATAACGAACGTAACAAACACAAAAATCGGGCCCCAACGACCAGGCCCGAAGTGCATCATTTGAAATCGCATCTGAATCCGTCACGGGATTGGCGGTCCCATTGGAAACGGGATTTTCTGTAGAATTGACTTACTGTTCAGGGAAGTGCCTTTATGCCCACTCTGCCGCCATCGATAACCTGAACCGTCAACTCATAGCCGTCCAGCAAAGACATTCCGATCAGCGGGTCACTGTCCACACAGTCCACAGCGAAACGACGTGGCCTGCCGTCCCATATAACAGTCGCTTCGTAAACGTCGAAAAGGACCTCGCTTCCGTCCGCCAGCATGGCCCTGCTTCACCTGCGCCAGGGAAGGCGAAGGTGTGCGACCAGAGAAGCAGGCACGGTCAACCAGCCATCGAACCCCGTATCAATCACCGCCTCGACCTCCTGTGCCTGTTCCTCATGGCCTCGCACCGTTACGGAAATTACGGCCTCCCGGTAGGCGGTAACGATACCGGCTATCACGTCTCTACCGACCGGAAACGCGGTCCGAAGCGGCGTGTATAACGCGAACCGACTCGCCTCATCCACATTTGCGCATCAGGCCTGCGGGACAGAAGACGATCTGACGCCCCAAGTTCATCCGCGTCAACTTCATAATCGCCAGTCTCGATATCGATGACTACATACTTCCCTTCGTTATCTGCCTCAATGCGGAGGCGTATGTCTCGCTCGTAAATCTCATCACCGCGCCGAGCGAACTCTTCTTTGCTAAAACGGGGGTGTGATACTGACATTTTCCTCCTCCCGTTCGATGGTTTCATCGTTCTTCGCAGCAATGTGAACAAGAGCATCTACTTGAGAAATATACAACTTGAATATAGTCATGTCCAGGTCCAATTGATCCTGCTTCCGGATATACCTTAACGCGTGTATACAGAAAACAGACTGAGACTTTGACATCAATGCCATTTTTTGTACAACCCCACTAAACCCCTGCCGCCCACGTGTTTCCGCCCGCCCGAACCCTTCCTTCCAACTTCAGGTATTCCGCGCAGTGCGCGTCGCCGGCGACGCCCCCAACCACCTGCAACTCGTGCCCCATCTCGAGCAAACCGTCCTGAATGGCCTCGTCAAGAGATCTCGTCACCATCACGGGCTCCTCCATCTGGACGTGCATCCGGGGACCGGACGCGGCCTCGAAAGCAGACGCGCCGAAATCCACGATCTTCTGGGCGATCCGCGCATTCACGCTCACGAGCCGGCGCCCCCCCGGCAGCCCAGTCGCAACGTCACGGTCAGGAAGGCGAACCATCAGCGGCGCCGTATTGTTCAAGGGCCTTTTCCGGGGCGCCACTGAGTTCCTGCGTCCGGGCCGCGGATCCAGGCGACACATCCCGTGCCCCAGGATCAGACCGGTACCGGGCACCGTAACCAGGGACCCGAATGCGCCGCCCTGCGAAATCGTCACGGACGCCACGTTGCCTTCAACGTCCGCCGTGGAAACGTGGAGTGTCCCTGCCGTAGAATCTCCCTCGGGCCTCGGCGACCGCCGATCCACAGATTCCGGAAACTGGCGCATCGACTCAACTCGTCCTGCCGCGTAGTCTTTGCTCAGAAACCGCTGGACCGGAACGTCGACGTGATCCGGATCGCCCAGGTACAGCAACCGGTCGCGCCACGCCAGTTTCAGCACTTCAGACAACCGGTGCCAGTACGTTAGCATATCCTCGGGCACGGGCTCGAAGCACTCCAGCATGTTGAGGATCTGCAGCGCAGTCAACCCGCCGTTCGGCAAAACCGCGGCATAGACGGTCGCGTCGCGGTACGTCGTCTCGTACGGCGCGGTGACACGCGGCTCAAATCCCGCCATATCCTCCCTCGTAAGCGCACCGCCGGAACTGTTGACGTGGTCCGCGATCCTCCGTCCGATTTCTCCATCGTAAAAGTCGCGCCACCCCGCCTCGCACGCACGCGTCAGGGATTTCTCCATATCCCGCCGGTGCCAGACGTCGTCCGCCGCGGGCAATCGCCCTTGCGGCATCAGGTGCTTCTCCGTTGCAGGAAACCGCCGGATCACCGGCTCCAGGTTCCGAATCGCTGCGGCCGTGGAACCGAACGGGAATCCGTTCTCCAGCAGTGTCAGGGACGGGGCCACGATATCGGACCACTTCAAGCGGCCCCATCGCTCCCACAACACCCCCATCCCCGCCATCATTCCGGGCGGCCCCACGGCGCGGGGTCCGTGGACATTGGCGTTATCCCGCACGGAACAGAGATACTCGTTTTCGTTGATCCCCTTCGGACCGTCCTCTATCGGCATCACGTCGTACATCGTCTCGCTGGCCGACGCGGGCGCAATGGAGTTGGCATCCAGAGACCATACCCTCCCGGTCCGACCGTCGAGCACCAGCGCGCAAAGCACGTAACCCATCACCCCCGTGGACTGCGGCTGCAGCATACAGCAGGCCATGCTGGCTGCGGCGGCAGCGTCCATCGCGTTCCCGCCCCGCTCCAGCACGCGCGCGCCCACTCGGGCCGCCTCCTCCGGCCCCGCGGCAACTGCGCCGTGACACGTGAGGACCTCTTTTCCTTCGACCATTAAATGTCTCCCCTGGCGGGCGACCACAAGGGTCGCCCCTACGCAGCGCCTTTGTTGATTCCAGTCCCGATATCTCTTATGTCCGACTCTTCCATATGTTCATGGGTGCCACGTACCGCGACCGCCCGCAGACCTGCGACGGCCTGGGGCGTGGTGTCCGGTCCATAATGGTACTCGCGGTCCGTCACCCCGCAGGTGAATCGCCGCAGACCCACCGGTGGAACTTTGCGCGTACCTGACGCCGTAGAAATCGGAAAACGACGCTTCGAATTCCTTTACATAGCGACCGCTCTTTCCGAACAGATTCTGGCTTCGCACCGCATCCAACAACAATTCCTCCTCCCGCTGCCCGAACGGCGCCCGGGCAGGAAACGGTCTGGTCCGTACCTTCTTTCCTCCATCTATCGCCAGTTCTTCCATTTTGCCTCCAACAAAAGAAAAATCCAGAAGCCGGAAATCAGATTCCGGAAGGAAAACCTGATTCTCTTCCAAATCCTGACTTTCGACTCCTGGATTCCACGAGGCGCGTTACCCCAACCATCGTCTACCCGCCCTGTCCCCATCACTTACCGCTCCAACCTGAACAGGACCTCCTTCTCGGCTGCCGCATTGCCGTTCTGATCCTCAACGCGGACCGTCAGCCTGTTCACGCCGGACTTGGCATTCCCCAGGTCCATCTCGAAATACTCCTGCAAATCCGTTTCCTCACGGATCTGCTCCGTGGATACCGAAACCTCCGGATTTCGTTCGCCCCTGCGGAAAAGGCCGCCGACCCCCGCCCAGAGCCGTCCGAACGTGCCGCCCTTCTCCGGCATTGAATGGATCGTATAGTGCAACGTAAACCGGCTCTGGCCGAACGTATCCGGTTTCAGCCCATAGGCTTCGTAATAGACAAACGGGTGCTGGTTCATTCGATAAGTCTTGGTGGTCATCGGAATCACCCAGATGCCGCCGCCCTTGTCATATTTCTCCAGGCCGCCCTCCGTGGACACCTGAAATCCCAGTTCCAGACCGCTCAGCTTCAACGTATCCAGCGAATAATCCTCGACCTCGAGCCGTTCCTTGTAAATACCTGAATGGCCAGAAACCAGATCCTTGACCTGTACGCGCATTTCGTAGGCGCCCGGGCTCACGTCCAGTGCGAGTTGATTCGGAATAAAGGTCCCCTTACCCGTATAGAGTTCCTTCGAGGTACGCAGTACCAACTCTTCGCTATCCTGCAGCGTGTGTCCGGATTCCGCATCGTACAGCGCAACCGCGCAACCCAACTGAAACACGGGCTGGTCTTCCGTTTCTGACTCGCTCAGACTGCGCGGCGGGATTCCATAGTAGACCTCCACGCGCGTCTTGCCATTGGATCCTCTAAACGTCGCACGATCATAATAGAAGTCCAGAAATGCCTCACGTCCGCCCGGCAGATAGTGTTCGGGCATCTGCCGTATGCTCCGGTTCATCACCATTGCGGGCGAGAACTTCACCATCCGGCTGGTCCGCCGCAACGCGCCTTCGTCGAATGCCGCAGCGGGCACGGGCGCAAAGTCGAACTTCCCGCCGCCCATCTCGTTGGTAAACACCACCTCGATTCCCCCGGCAACACCGGTGTAGACCCAGGACTCCCACTTTATAAAGGACATGAAGTCCCCACCCGTCACCTGTGTGCGGTTCGGGGATAAAGTCACCTCGTAATTGTCTCCATCCAGCGCCGACATGTCAGCGGGCGGCAGCGGATCATCGGCCAGCGCCGGCGCACCCTCTTCCACCTCCAGCGGGTCGGGCGCCTCGCCCCGATCGGTGCCCGGGGGCAGTTCAGCGGGGAAGTCAAGGCCAACCTCGTGCATCCTGCGAATCGGAAATACCGGCCCACGCCCGACATCCATCATGCTGTGCGGCCCGTAGATGTCGTGGGCGACACGCTCCTTGATCCGCTCCACGGCAACCGGCATGGGCGCCGCCACGCTGCCGGACGTCGACCGGTATTCCGGCGCGCCGTACCGGATATAGACCTCGCCCCGCCGGTCCCACGGATTCGCCCTCTCGGAAAACGCGGCCCGCGAATACCACACGCGGCGATAGTGCTCCAGCTTGCGCTCGTTCACGGCAGTCATCAGATCCGGGTCTCTCACCGACCAGAACCTTACCAGAAACTCCCGTCGCGCCGCGGGTTCGTTCTCAGTCGCCCGATAGGCAATCAGCTCCTCCCTGGATGCGATCTGACTCACATCCTGGTACAACAGGCGTTCCTCGGGCGGCATTCGGGAAAACCCCCTGCCGTAATATTGCAACGCAAGGTCCAGAGCTTCCCGGCTTGCGCAGGCCTGCGCAACAACGGGCAACAGCAGCCCTTCGTCCGTCGTTACTTCCAACGAATCCAGGGCTTGAGAGGGCAAGTCCTCAAAGACGCCCGTCCGGATATAGGCCGTGACCACGGCCTGGAGCACGGTCGGATCCCGCGTCCGGTCTACCGATAGAGAGCGCACGTAGGCATGGAGTGAATTTTCGTAGTCCTCGATGTCGGAATACAACCGTCCCATAAGCCGATGGACCAGTTCGAATCCGGGCGAAAGCGCGGCTGCCCGCGTGGCATGGTAGATTGTCTGCTCGGAATACCTCCCTTTTTCTCCCTCCGCGGTCCCCGACCTGTAGGAGGCCAGCGCCATCCCGAAGTGGGCGGGCGCAAACCTGTCGTTTTTCGATAGCGCCGATTGAAACGCCTCTCTGGCGCCCGCGAGGTCCGTCTTCAGCAGCCGGGCGTATCCGATCCGGGTATCCATGCCGGCCGTATCCGATATAATTCGAGGCCAGTACGCGCGCAACGCTCGCTGGACCTCCACGTCGGGTCCGGAGGCGGCGGTCGTATCAGCGGCCGTCTGCGGTGCCTTTTCTTCGGCGCCAACAAGTGGACTACCCGTAAGCAGAAACGTCAATCCAGCAAGCATAGGGACCAGCGTCCACGATCGGTTCCGGTACATCGTCATCGTCCTCGTTTCGGGTTGGCGACGACACGTCAGACCGCGCGCCTGACGTCTGAAGTGCGGCGATCGAATCTATCCTGCTGCTACGTATATTACTTGGATGTCCATAGTAGCAATTGGTTGCAGAAAATCACAAATGCGGGGAGACGGGAGACGAAAGAGGTAAGAGATGACTCGCCTCGTCAGGTTGCAATTCATGCCGGAGGCGTAAAGGAGGAACATATCGGCAAAGTCCTCTTCTCACGTCTTCCGTCTCCCGTCTACCCGTTTCTCATAATAAGAAAGGAGGACGATCCGATGGACCGCCCCCCTTTGTGTTTACCCCGCACCGTGCCCCTAGAACGTCCCGCCCACGGACAAACGCAACGGTGGATCGAAGATGCCCAGATCCGCGTTGTGGTAGGAAAGATCCACGGTGATCAGCTGACCGCCCGGCAGTTCGTGCTTCAGACCGGCGCCGACGCTCCAGCTCTCGAGAGCCGTGTGCGTCCGGTAACCCGCACGAAGCGCCAGCGTGTTCTCGAGCCAGAGTTCCCCGCCCATGCGGGTAATCGGCCGGAAGTCCGTCACGAACTCGTGCTCCAGTGAGAGCGTGAAGTATCCGGGATCGCCCTTCTGTCCGAATATCTCCATCGCGCCGCCGAGGGAGTACGTGGTGGGCATAACCGCCGTGAAACCGCCCTCAGTCGCCTTGACGTTCGGGCCCAGGTTCCGGAAACTCATGGCGATCCTGCTGCTGCGGTACCCCGTATAGAAATGGGTACCGATACTGTAGTCCAGTGTTGAGACCTTCTCAAGGTGAAGATCTTCCTGGATCCAGCGAATCTGACCGCCCAGCATGAATTTGTCGGTCATCTTCTTGGCGAAAATAGCGCCGAGGGCAATATCGCTGCCCCTGAACTTGGTACCCGTGCCCCAGGGGGCCGTCGGCGTGGTGACTTCCATCTCCTCCGTCTGAAAGCTGTTCACCGTAAACCCGATGGTCCCGAACCCGGCGTTGAACGCCAGAGCT
The DNA here is from genome assembly GCA_028877215.1 of Gemmatimonadota bacterium. Lineage (GTDB taxonomy): Bacteria > Latescibacterota > UBA2968 > UBA2968 > JAAXHE01. The sequence goes on from JAPPFJ010000006.1 coordinate 89,799, forward strand.
CCCGAGACCAGCGAAGAGTTGGACAGCCAGCGGGTGTAGTTCAGCGTATAGCCTACGTTCTCGATGTGCCCGATGCCAGCGGCATTCCAGAACGCGGAGGTGATATCGTCGGCGATGGCGGTGTAGGCCCCGCCCATCGCCTCGGCGCGGGCGCCCTGACCGATTTTCAGAAACGGGAACTCGGAAAGTCCCACGCGCTCGACCCAGAGGCCCCAAGCCTTGTCTACGTTCTCCATCTTCGGATCGATCAACGCCCCGTCGCGCGTCCCGGTGCCGGGCGCCGGCTGCTCTACCGCCATCGTCGGCTTCACGGACAGGAGAGCGACGGTCACGAGGGCCAATCCCAAGATGAGCCATCCTTTTTTCATAGCAGTTCTCCTTAAATCGTCGCGAGGTTCGTTAACGGATCACGACAAACGTGCCGGTCTTGATCTTCCCGGCGCCCGCCGAACCCTCTACGCCGTGCACGGCGTAGAAATAGATTCCCGGGCCCACAAGCGCCCGGATGGTGGAGTATGGACGGCCGGTCCATCGCGTCTCGCTGGACGCATTGTTCTTCTGACGCAGCACCTGGATCAGCTGCCCGGCCGTATTGAAGATATAAATGAACGAGTTGGACGGCACGTTCACGAACCGGATTGAAAGCCCGCCGCCGTACTCGTTGGTGCCGTTGGCCATGTAGGGGTTCGGCACCACCACGATATCTCGTTCCAGCGCGTCGGCGGCCGCCACGAACGGCAGCACGGGCGACCCGCGGTTGACTTGCAGGAAGTTGGAGAACGGACCTTCCTGTCCGTTCTGCAGGAACTTCTGCGCCCTGGGCGGGAGGTCTGCGAAGGTCTTCGTACCGTCGTTGTTCACCCAATCATCGTGCGGATTCTGGTAAGCCCGAATGCTGTAGTAATAGAAGAATCCGGCATTGGAACTCGCGTCGGACCAGCCGTACATCCCCGGGCGGTCGGCGCGCCGTCCCTCGCTGGCGGCTTCGGCCAGCGCTTCCGCCTGGCTTTCGTTGCCCTCCGCGGCGGCCACGGGCCAGTCAGCGCCCGCATCGTACGTGACGCCCGCAGGCAGTGGCCCGCCCACGGGAATGTCGCCGACCAGCGAGAACGGTCCGGTGGCTGTGAGCGTTCCACGGAGCCCGCGGTAGATGCGGAAGCCGGCCACGTCGGCAGCGCCGTAATCGGGATGAACCGCGCCCTGAGCTTCGGCGGCCCAGAACAGTTTCACCTTGGCGTTCTCGTCGCTCTTTACGAAGACGTCGACGTCGGGAGGACCATCCGGGATGTCAAAGCCGCTCTGATAGGCGAATAACGCGTGTTCAAGGTGCTCCACGATCGCCTGCTCGCCCGAAAGGAAACTGGCCTTATCCGCCGTGAGCGACCACTTCCAGATGTCAATGGGGCTCTTGCCGGGGCCTGCATACTCGGCGCCGGAGCCGGCCACAAACGCCACCACGACCTTGGCCTTATCGCCCGGACCGAGCGCCCACGGCCCGTAGACCTGGGCGTTCGTGAACCCGCCCACCTCGGTGGGGTTGTCCTGTGCGGACGTTGCCGACAACTTGGCAAACGCCTCGGCAGGGGTTTCACCCTCAAGGACGGGCTCGTCGTAGTCGGCGGTCGTGCGTACGTTCCACCAACCCTGGTAGACCGGCTGGTCTCCCGCGGGCTGCACGTACTGACCCACGTCGTGCATATTGAACGCGTGCCTGGGGTCGTCAGGGCTGTCTGCGAAGGCGATTGGCGCCATGCCCACGAATGAATGGGCGGACAATTTGCCGTCGGGGAAGGCCATCTCCTTCAGGTCGGAGGTCTCGATGTCCTTGATCCACGGGTCTCCGGTGTCTTCCCAGGCCTTGAACGGGCTGTCTCCGTCGAACTGGTAGCTCAGCTTGAGCCCCTGCGCCCTGGCCGCGCTGATGGCAACCGGCCCGCCGGGGCCGCCATCCACGTAGTTTCCGGCCTCCGTGTACCGGAAGTGATCGTCGAGACCGTCGTCCAGCCACCGCCACCAGCGGCCGCCGCCCTGGTTGTTGTCGGAGGTTTCGTTAATTTTCCACGTCGCCACGAGCGGAAGGTACACTTCATTGTGCCGGTCGCTGCCGGTGTTTTCCAGTGTGAATTCCGCGATGACGAAATCGTCGAACATCTGATGGGACCAGTTGTGGACCTTACGGGTAATGGTGATGTCGAACTTGTTCGTCCACTTGGCGACCAGAATCTCTTCCGCAAACGCATCGTCCGGCGTGTATTCTCCGGGCGAGAAATTCCAGATCAATCTTGGCGGCGCGCTGACGTCATTTTCATCCGGTACATTCGCGCCGGGCCAGTAGTTGCTCTCCGGCGTAAACGTCGCGTCACGCTCCTGCTCCCACTGTGTGGCAGCGCCGAGATGCGCCTCGGGTCCGCTGGATGGGTCATAGACCAGCGAAGTGATATCGACGCTCTTGCCCCTGGGGCCGGTCCAGGCCGCGTCCACGCCGCCGGGCCCCACCACCATGATCCAGGTGCCGAAGCCGACCGCGTTGCCGCCCCGGCGGGTATAGTTGGAACTGGCGTTGCTGCTGGGGATGTTGGCCCAGCCGGGATACCAGAACATATCCGGCTCTCCCGTCTGCCCGCTTCCCAGATTCCAGCCGCCCATGGTACCGTCCGCGTTCCAACTGATCTGGAGGTGACCCCGGCTGGTGGAAAGCCTCGGCGAGTCGCTCTGGTCTACCGCCCAGGCGCCTACCGGCAGGAGCAAGCCGCAAACAAGCGCTACAAGCTTGATGCCTGGTTTCATACTTGCTTCTCCCTTTCGATGAACTGGGGGCGGGCAAACCCGCCCCCGGTTGCGTTAACACGTTTAGAAGTTGACTTTCAGACCCACGCCCACCTCGCGCGGCTTACCGTAGTAACGGGTCAACTCGTTGTAATCGCCGTATGTAAGATAATCCTGGTCGTTCGGCCTGGGGACGTTCAGACCCCAGCGGACGAAGTCGGGATAGGAGCCGCCGACGGGACTGTCCTGCTGGTTGAACAGGTTGAAGATCTCCACGTAGAAGACGGCGTTCCGGTGTCCGCCTTCCACGAGCGTCTTCTCAACCTGCAGGTCGGTCCACGTGCGGATGGGCCTGTGGCGCAACTCCGGCTGCTTTCCGGGCGGCGTGTACCATTGGGGTCTGCCGCTCGTAATCCGCCAGACCAGATTGGTGCGCAGGCCGCCCACCGCGTGGAACTGGCGCAACCCGGGACCGAAGTCCATGGGCGTGTCCACGTACAGCGAGAGGCTGGACTGGACGCGCAGGTCGGACCCCTTCGGGTTGAACAGGCGGCCGCCGCCGTACGTGGGCTGCCAAACGCCGTTCATATTGGCCGGCGCGTCGTACGCCTTCTGGATATCCATGAACTCGAAGATAACGAATTGATACCTGTTGTTCATGGCGTTGGCCCTGCCTCGCCACCAGTTGGCTATCCGTCTGGAGAGCGCCAGGCGCTCTTCCAGCGTGAAGTCCTTCCGCACGTAGGCCGAGCCGTTCCACTCCCAGTCGTGATACTGGTCCGGGTTCATTACGTACGTGGAATCCGGATAGAACATGGTGGCATTGGAACCCACGCGCGCCGTAGACGCCCAGCCGAAGTTGATGGCCGCGTTGAACGAGAAATAGTGGCTGAAGCCCTTGCGCACATGCAACTCGAGCCCTCTCATATCCTGGTAGGAACTGGGCTTTCGGCCCCAGACCCAGGTCGGGCGCTGCGGCTCGTACCAGTACCGGCTGCCCGATGAAATCTTGCCGATGGCGCTCTTGTAGTAGGCCGCGATACCCGCCGTATAATCTGCCACGAAGTTCCAGTCGGCGCCCGCCTCGTAAGCCCTGGTACGCGTGAGGGAAACGTAGGGGTTGGCCATGCGGACCTGGCCATGCAGACCCTGGAACGCGTCCCACGCCACGTGGGCGTCGGGGCCGTTGGCCCGCCACTGCTCGCGGAAGTACTCGAACAGGTCGGGCACTTTGGCGTAGAGACCGGCCGTGAAGTGGAAGGCCGACCGCTGTGTGATAGGATGGGAGATCCCGAAGCGCGGGCTGAACTGGGTCGCCCACTGCGGGTCGACCGTGACCATATCCACGTGTTTGATCAGCCAGCGGTTCTGCGGCGTCTGAAGCTGCGAGACGTTGTAGAACCGATGGTTGGTGTATAACGCGTCGAACCGGATGCCCGCGTTCATCACCATCCCCTCGAACTCCATCTTGTCCTGCAGATAGAACCCGATCTGGATGGGGTTGATGGGGGCTTTCACGTCGGGCAGATTACCCGAGTGTGTGATGAAGTCCACGATCCGCTGGCTCGGATTCGGCGAGTTGTAGTTGAGGTAATAGATGCTGAACCGGGTGAGATCAAACCCGCCCTTGACGAAGTGCCCCTTGGTGACCTGGGACGACACGTCCAGCTTGAGGTTCAGCCGGCTCCGGTCGGCGATGGTGTAATTCGCGACATTGGCGGGCTTCACGTTGAACCAGCCGTCGAGGTCCTTCTCGCCGAATACCGTTGTGGGAAAACCGAAGCTGTCCTTCGGCCACTTGGTATCCTGGGTGTCTTCCAGCGTTGTGTAGAACGACACCCTGGCTTCGTAGAACGTCTTCGGGGATACGGTGTGCGTCAACGACGCGTAGGTGACCCGGTCGGTCACGACGCGTCCTCCCGCGCCGGACCCCTCCGGCAGGAAGATATTCTGACCGTTGGACGCCCTGTCGCGCTGGGTGTTCGTTCCCCTGTTGTAATATTCCGCCTTGGAGTAGATCTGGCCGATGCTTACCTTGGCGTCGGCGCCGGGACGGAACGTCAGCTTGGCGTTGCCGCGGAAATCCAGCGGCGTTTCGAGCGTGGGAAAACCGCCGGACATCACGCTGATCAGGCTGGTGGCGCCAAGGCTCGGGTCGAACGTGGCATTGCGGACGGAGGTGTTCAGCACGTCGGTGGGTTGCCGGGTCCACCGGGCGCTGGCGAAGAAACTGGCCTGGTCGCCCATCGGCCCGGAGATGCCGCCCTCGATATAGTAACCTTTAACGTCGGTATAGTCCACGGCCCTGTGCGCCAGACCCACCTCGTCGTCGGGCGTTCCAGGCACGCCGTCTTCGCCGTCGCTCAGGATCACCGTTTCGGCGCGCCACTCACTGTCGTCCCATTTGAGCTTGTCGCGGTGATACGCACTCTCGTACAGGTTGGAACCCCAATGTTTCTGGCCCGGGGGCGTGTAGCGGAGATCCCCCCAGCCGCGGAAGTCGCGCCCGCCGTCCTTCGTGATGATCGAGACCGCGCCGGACTCCAGGTTTCCGTATTCCGCACTCGCGCCGCCGGAAATCACGGTGATTTCCTGAACGGCCGTTTTGGAGGGTCCCGTGAACTGCCGGCCGTAGCCGTCGTTGTTCGGCAGAACCACGCCGTCCACCATCAGGATCCCGTCCCTGCTGTCGCCACCCCGGATAACGTTGGCATTGGTGAGCTGCACGCCCGGATTCAACGTAACCAGGTCCGTGACCGACCGCGCCATGGGCAGCGCCTCCAGTTGCTCGACGCCCATCACGTAATGGCTGGTGGTCTTGTCGGGCTCCACCGGCGGGCGTTCGGCCACCACCACGAGTTCTTCGGCTTCGAGCGCCGTCTCTTTCAACTGGAAATCGACGGTCGTGGTAAAGTCGGCCTGGATTCGCACGTCGGTCTTCGTGACGGCGTTGTAACCGACCATTGACGCCACCAGCGTAATGTTGCCCGGGTCGACGGAAATGACAAGATAGTATCCGTCCGCATCCGACTGGGCGCCCCTGCGCGTGCCTTCGATCACGACGTTCACGCCCGGCAGCGGTTCGCCGGAGGCCGCATCCATGACGCGCCCGGTCAGTTTACCGGTCTGGCCCGCGAACGCGTCCGTGGTGAAAGCCACAAGCACGAAGAGCGCGACCGGCAAAGCCACAAACAACTTCCATCTGTTCATCTTAAGACCTCCTCCGAAAAGATTCCGCGGCTATTTCCCGCTGAAATAGAACTTAACCCCGGCTCCGAAGTCCAGCATCTGCAGGGGAAACGTCTCGGAAAGCTCCCAGTCTTCCAAGCCCCGAAGGTCCCCTATCATCATATTGTAACGCGCGCGCAGGTCCACGGCCACGTTGTCGATCACGAATGCCTCGACACCCAGTCCTGCGTTGATGCCGAGCGCGTACCGCTGGTCCGTAAACGGCTCAAGTTCGAGGACAAGCTCTCCGGTCTGCCCGGGCCAAAGCAACCCGCTGACGTCGTTCCTGTACCGGTAAAAGCCGCCCCCCACCGCGACGTACGGGGCGAAACTGCTGGCAGCGAACGGCTGCCCGATCTGCCGCAGTCGGACCAGTGCGTTTACCAGCAGACTGTTGAGGCTCATGTTGCTCGACGCGTTCGGGCTGGTATGAGCCTTGCCATCGGTCCAGACAAACGTACGGGTCAACAGGCTCCCGTCCGTGAAATTCCCGTGGTGAAACTCCAGTTCCACGGTGACGTTCGACGCAGGCACGTAGGCCGCGTTCAATCCGAACTTGGAATCGTTGTCGTACCATTCGCCCAGACCGAAGACCGGCACGTTGTAATTCGCAAACACGCCGACCCCCCAACTCCCTTCTTGGGCAACTGCAGGCCACGCTGATACCGAGAATACAAGAATCAACAGGCCGACAACCCTGAACACCTTCATAAACACCTCCTTATTAGGAAGATGACTAATCCCCTCCACCCAGCTGTTCATCTGCGATCTGCTTCGAAACAACAAAGACTTGCGAATTGGCATCTGATAAAACACCCGCAGTCTGCTCGTTTCTCCACCCCCTCTCGGATACAAAAAAAGGGCGTAACTGTCCGGAAACCGGCAGCGCCCGACTAAAGCCCATCTGCTTCAATCCTGTAGTTTTTACGATAATATGCTACGCGGTAACAATTTAACATAAGCCAGCCGTTGTAACGCGCAGGTTTGTTTGAGAGCACAACCGCAGGGTATTCGAGAGAAGATATATAACAATTTCTTAAATGTCAACACTTTTGTAACGTATTTTTTAACGGGTCCGGATACCGAATCAGGCTGTGCGGGCCGCTGCCGGCCCGGGTCCGGCGCCGAGGACAGAAAGCACCGTTTCTCCGATATCGGCCGGGCTTCCGCAGACGTGGATTCCGGCGTCCATGAGGGCGGCTACTTTTTCCTCCGCCGTGCCCTTGCCGCCCGAGATAATGGCGCCTGCGTGGCCCATGCGCCTGCCCGGAGGCGCGGTCTGACCGGCGATGAATCCGACGACGGGCTTGGGGAATGAGTCCCTTGCGAAGTCCGCGGCCTGCTCTTCGGCGCTGCCGCCAATCTCACCGATCATAACAACGCATTCGGTACAGGGGTCCCGCCCGAAGGCATCGAGACAGTCTATAAAGCTGGTCCCGATGACGGGGTCTCCTCCGATACCCACGCACGTGGACTGACCGAGACCCAGGGCGGTCAACTGAGCGACGGCTTCGTAGGTCAGCGTACCGCTGCGGGAAATGACACCCACGCTGCCGCTGCGGTGTATTTCGGCCGGCATGATGCCTATTTTGCATCTCCCCGGCGCGATGACGCCCGGACAGTTGGGGCCGATAAGCCGGGTGGAGCGGGAACCGAGGTAGTGTTTGACCTTGACCATGTCCAGCACCGGGATGCCTTCGCTGATACACACGACCAGGCTGACTCCGGCATCCGCGGCTTCAATGATGGCATCCGCGGAAAACGCCGCGGGCACGAAGACAATCGAGGCGTTGGCGCCCGTGGCGTCAACCGCGTCGGAAACCGTGTTGAAAACCGGTACGCCCTCGACCCGGCGGCCGGCCCGGCCCGGCGTGACGCCGGCTACGATCCGGGTGCCGTAGTCCAGCATCTGACGCGCGTGAAAGGAACCCTCGCTCCCGGTAATCCCCTGCACGACTACTCGAGTATCGTTATCGATGAAGATGCTCATTTCATATCCCTGTTAAAGGCCATATCCGTCAGGTGTGTTGCTGAGTCTCTTGATGCCGTGAGAGGGTAGAGGTGAGCCGGTGGATGAAGTCCTTGCCCTATAGGTTTCTCCAGCTTGCCTCCGGCCTGAGAAGAATACTCGCAAGGCAGGCAAACTCTCACGTCTTACGTCTTACGTCTACCCCGCATTGCGGTCTGCTTCGTTCTTCCAACGTGCCGTCCGCCTTGCCGATCACGACCTGGTGCGCGAGGCCGACAAAGAGGCCGGATTCAACGACGCCGCAAATCGCGCCGATACGCCGCTCCAGATCCGCGGGGTCATCGATGGCGCCGAATGCGCAGTCCAGAATGTGGTTGCCGTTGTCCGTAACGAAAGCCCCGTTTTCACTAACGCGCAGACGTGCCCGGCAACCGAGAGCCTCGAGGTTCAGTCGAACGTACTGCCATCCGAAGGGGACCACTTCCACCGGCAGCGGGAATCCACCGAGGCGATCCTTGAGTTTGGATTCGTCGGCAACGATGATTTCACGGTGGCTGGCCGTAGCCACGAGTTTTTCGCGGAACAGGGCGCCGCCGCCGCCTTTGATGAGGTTGAAAGCGGGATCGATCTCGTCCGCGCCGTCTATAGTCAGGTCTATCCTTATGGTCTCGGCGAAATCGATAAGTGGAATCCCTTCGCGTTCCGCCTGAATCCGGGACTGCTCCGACGTGGGGATCCCGCGAATCAGAAGGCCCTCGCGAACACGCCCGCCCAGCTTCTGAATTGCGTAATACGCGGTCGATCCGGTCCCCAGACCGACAATCATCCCGTCGTCCACCAGTTCGGCGGCCCGTTCACCTGCGACCTTTTTGGGGTTGGCAGACACCTTGTTATTTCGCAACGTAGAGCGACCCTGTCAACAGACTGCTATGTTCCCTGTAAATTTGCGAGCCTGATCCGATTCGCGGAGAATTTATACACTGGCGACCCGTATTGCAAAGATTAATGACCGTGATATACGACCGCCACGGCGTTCGTCGTCGGCTGATCAGCCCGTTGAAAAAGCCCATCCTGGCGACGGCCGGCTCCTGAGTCGAAAACCTGCGTTGCGCTCCCTCGCCGAATCGCTCGATGGGACCCGGTCTCGCGCCGTGTCTTCGGCCTCGCCTGCAGAGCGCCTTTATCAACGGACTGTCAGACCAAAAACAATTGACAATCTCGCACGTATACATCATATATATGAATAGTCCTGAGATTGACCCTGTCAATTGCCGACAACCTGTGAACGGTGGAGGACACGTGGCGTACGACACACTTGAAGATTTTTTCGGAGATATCGTCGGGAAGGCCAGGCGCGGGCTGGGCTTATCGGAAGAATCGCTTGCAGATGCAGCGGGGTTGAGCGCAGGAGAAATCGGACGCATTGAAGCCTACGAATTCACGCCCGGCGAGGACGGAATTCTCGCCCTGGCAGGCTCTTTGCATCTGGACGGACAAAAGCTGACGCGGATTGCGAACGGGTGGGTGCCGGAGTACGGAAATGCGCCTCACGACGACGCGCGACTGTCCGTCGAGCGAACGATTCTGGACGCCGGCATGGAAGTGAACGCCTATGCGATGAAGTGCAAGGCGACCGGGGAAGGCGCGATTGTGGACGCGGGCGGGCAGGCGAATCGGATTCTCGCTCTCGCAGAGCGTATGCATTTGAAGGTGACACACGTGCTGCTTACACACGGGCATGGCGACCACGTGGGAGCACTGGCTGAAATCGCGGCAACAACCGGCGCCCGGGTGTGTTGTTGCGAACGGGACTTCGGACTTCTGGGAAGCCTGAAGGAACTCGTGACCGATCTGGTGGACGACGGGTGGCGGACGAACGTGGGACGAATCGCCATCGATGCCGTGAGTCTCCCCGGGCATACGGCCGGCGGAATCGGTTACGGCGCTGACGGGGTATTCTTCTCGGGCGACGCGCTCTTCGCGGGATCCATGGGCGGCGCGCTGGGTCCGGCATATGCCGGTCAGATCAGTGCAGTAACGGAGAAGGCCCTGTCCCGGGATGAGAAAACCCGCGTTTTCCCCGGGCACGGACCCATCACCTCCGTCGCCGAGGAACTGAAGCACAACCCGTTTTTTGCGCGCTGAGCCGTGGCGGAAGCCCGATCGGTGATGGCAGCAGGAGCCGACGGCAAGCCGTGGAAACCGACGTTTTCATCTCAATTTCCAAGCGATACGGTACACGATGAGGCGTGTCTACAAATCAAGGAGCTTGGATATGTCCAGGTGGGTTCTTCTTTCCGGAATCGTCTTGTTCTCCTGCGGTATTGCGATGGGCCAGGAGTATTTCGGCAAGAACAAGGTGACGTATGACGATTACGACTGGCACTATCTGGAGACGGAGCATTTCAAGATCTATTTCGACAAGGCGTCGCAGTCTGCGGCGGAGTTTGCGGCGAAGGAGGCGGAGCGCTCGCTGGTGCGATTGGAGAAGGACTTGAAGTATACGCTGAAGGACCGTTATCCGATTGTGATCTACAACTCTCACAACGGGTTTTCGGTGACGAACATCACGCCGACGGAGCAGTCGGAGTTCACGGGCGGATTTACGGAGTTTGCGCAGGGACGCGTGGTGATTCCGTATACGGGGTCGTATGCGGATTTCCGTCACGTGATCCATCACGAGCTGGCGCACGTGGTGACGCTGGAGATGTGGACGGGCGGCGGGTGGCTGGGCGCGATGATGACGCAGGCGGCGTCGTTGCCGCCGTTGTGGATTGCGGAGGGTGTGGCGGAGTATCTGTCGCAGGGGGGCTGGGACCGCGCGGCCGACAATTTCATGCGTCACGCGACGATCACAGGATTCGTGCCGGGTATGATGTCGTTGAGCGGCGCGTTTGCGTATAAGGGCGGGCAGTCCGTGTTCGTGATGATCGAGGAGGAGTATGGCAAGGACAAGGTGGCGGAGTTCATCTCGTCGTTCCGTTCCGCGCGGTCCGTGGACAAGGCGCTGAAGGCGTCGGTGGGCGAGGGTGTGGAGGAGCTGGACGAGAAGTGGCAGTTGTGGTTGAAGCGTCAGTATTGGAACGAGATCAACCTGCACCATCCGTCGGAGGAGGTGGCGAAGCAGCTGACGGAGGCGGGTGCGGGCCGTGGTTTTTACAATATCGCGCCGTCGTTTTCGCCGCAGGGCGACAAGATCGCGTATGTGACGGAGCGCCAGGGGACGTTCGACATCTATCTGATGTCGGCGATCGACGGTCAGGATCTGGGCCGGTTGGTGGAGGGCGAGCGTTCGTCGGACTTCGAGGGGTTGTTCGTGCTGCGTCCGGGCATCACGTGGTCGCCGGACGGGAAGCAGATCGCGTTTGCGGCGAAGTCGCGCAACAAGAACACGCTGTATACGCTGGACGTGCGCAAGAAGCGTGTGACGAAGCGTTTCAAGTTCGATCTGGACGGGTTGTTCGAGCCCACGTGGTCGCCGGACGGCAAGCAGATCGCGATCGTGGGGTTGAAGGACGGGTGGTCGGACGTGTACGTGGTGGACGTGGGCGACGAGTCGTTGCGCCGGATGACGCGTGACCCGTATGACGAGAAGCACCTGGACTGGTCGCCGGACGGGAAGTGGATCGCGATCAGTTCGGACCGACCGTCGGCGGACCTTTCGTATGACGGGTCTAAGGACTTCGAGTTCGGTGTGTATGACGTGTTCGTGCTGAAGGCAGACGGGAGTGAGATCCGGCGTGTGGTGGAAAGCGAGGTGAACGACAGCCATCCCACGTGGGGCCCGGACTCGCAGACGTTGGCGTTCGTGTCGGACAGGACGGGCGTGGGCAACATCTACATCGCGCACGTGGACGGCTCTCAGATGTATCCGATCAGCAATCTCTTGTCGGGAGCGCGGTATATCGACTGGAGCGCGGACGGCAAGAAGCTGGCGTTTACGACGTTTCACCGGGGGGGCTATGACATCTTCGTGATGAAGGACCCGCGCAAGCAGAAGCGGGGGATGGAGGATCTGCCGCTGACGCGTTATGCGAAGCGTCTGGCGGGCATCGAGGACCGTCCGTTCGTGGAGCTGCAGCGGGAGCTGCAGCGGGAGCGGCAGCAGGAGCAGAAGGCGGCTGCGGCGGTGGACAGCGGGGGTGTGGCGGCACGGGAAGACACGGCGGCGGTGGTTGCGGCGGCGGACAGGAAAGTGGAGACGTGGATGTCGGACCAGATGGCGCTGGCGGCGGCGGAGGCGAGCGGCGGCGACGAGGCGGAGGCCGGGACGGATACGCTGGAAACCGACGGCGACAGGGAGTTGACGCTGCGCGACTGGAACCGGGAGTTCACGGTGAACAAATACCGCGTGAAACTCAAACCGGAATTCTTCGGGGCGAACGCGGGCTTCGACACGTTCTACGGCGTGAGCAGCCTGTTGCACCTGTCCCTGACCGACGTGATGGGCGACCACAGGCTCATCATACAGTCCGGACTGAGCTTCTCCCTCAAAGACAGCGACCTCTTCCTCGGATACCAGAACCTCAAACACCAGACCAACTATTACCTCAGCGCCTTTCATACGCGTCTGTTCTTCTTCGACCGGGGTCAGTTGAACGCCGATCGGTATTTCGGCGCGGAAGCGAGCCTGGTTCGGCCCTTCAGCCGATTCAGCAGGATGGAACTGGGCACGCGGGGCATCAGGATTTCCCGCGAACGCCTCGAACGGGAACGGTACGACAATCGGTGGGTTCGCCGCGGGTTCACCGGCAGCAGCCTGCGCGGGCTCTCGGGCACGGAAGTCGATTCCCGGGGAGCGGTGGTTTCCTACCTGGCTCTGGTGGACGACAACTCGCTGATGGGCGGCTTCGGAGCCGTGGACGGGCGCCGGGTGCGCCTCGGCGTTGAAGGAAGCTGGGCGGGAATGCGTTTTGCGGCACTCAACGTGGACCTCCGCGAGTACATGCTCGCACTGGACGAATATACCTTTGCCTTTCGTCTCTCCGGCGGCACCAGCTTCGGTCAAAACAAGAGGGTCTATTTCGTCGGGGGCGTCAACAACCCGGTGAATCCGAATTTCTCAACATTTGCCAACGTGGATCAGGACCGGATCTTCTTTTCCAGCTTTGTCTGGCCGCTGCGCGGCGTCGAATTGTTCGAATTGGCCGGCGACACATATGTGTTGGCCAATGCTGCGTTCCGCTTTCCCCTCATCCGGGAGCTTATCATGGGATGGCCGCTGCCCCTCTTCTTCCAGAACGTCCAGGGCGAATTGTTCCTGGACATCGGCGGCGCCTTTGAACGAGACAGATGGCGCGACGGCTGGATCGCCCGCGACGGCGGATTTGAACTCAACGTGCCGCAGCACTTCCGCGACGGAGGGTCCAAACACGGGTTTGAGAAACCACAGATGGCCGCGGGGTACGGATTCGGCGTTCGGGTGAACCTGGGCTACTTCCTGTTTCGGTACGATCTGGCCTGGCCCACGGATTTCGCGCAGACCTACCTCCCCCACCAGTATTTCTCAATTGACATTACGGGGCACTTTTAGCAGCCCGGACGACTCAAGAACCGCGCTGGCGTATAATGCCGGTCCGCCTCTCCGCAAGTCCGGCGCGAAACCGTCTGGCGGTGCTTGAATTCGGAGTTTCGGGAGAACGTGTGAATTGACGGCCAAAGACCACTACAGGGAAGGATTGAAGCTGATTTCCTCAGGCAGCCTGGACGGGGCCTTCGAGATGTTTCATAAGGCGCTGGAAGAAGATCCGGAGTTTTACATGGGGCATCTGGGCCTGGCGCAGGTCCTCGACAGGCAGGGAAAGGTCGATGAAGCGATTCTGCACGCGCGGGAAGCGATTCGGATCGCTCCGGAGGAGCCGCTTGCCCACACGAGTCTTTCGAGGCTCTACCAGCAGAAGGGCCTCATCGAAGAGGCGGAGGAGGCGATGGAGACGTCCCGGCGGTTGCAGTCCTGATCGCAGGAAGAAGGGAGTTGGCATCTGCACGGCGCGGACACATGGTTCGTGCCGTTTTTTTTCTCCACCTGTCGTCACTGCATTCAACCCTTTAACTGCACGCACTCCGACAGGCTCCTGGGCTTTCTCGCGTGGCTCACTTTGCCCTGACTTCGACCCGGTGAGACAGCAAGGCTTTCTCCATATCCAACAAAGCGTCTTCCTCAAGGGATTTAATCTCAAGAAGTCGCCCATGAAGTCTTGTAAGCGTCTGTCGCAGCGCTTTAACCTGCGCCTTGAAGCAGAGGTTTCTAAAGACGAGCCACTTTTGTGTAATTTTACGCAAGTTTTCCCCAATTCGCGCAAATTTCGGCTCGTGCAGATGTTCAGCGATCAAGCAAAGAAATCGTCCATGGCCATCTCTTTCGATGATGGTGTCTCGCAGTTGAGTATGCAACTGTTGCAGGCATTTACGTGCTTTATTTGTTTCCAATTCCTTCCAGCGAATCAGATCGTCTGAGAGCACTTGCAACGCATTCAGTCCTACAAAGCTCTCGGGTGCGGATACGCACGAATGTAGCATTAAACCTATATTCCTCATGATGGCGTTAAAGAGCTGCTGTGCTTGCAACTTCGGACGAGAGTCAGGGGGGTGCAACTCCAACCATTGGTAGTCCAGATCAGACTCTAACTTCCAGGCGACCTTGAAATCAGAAAGCGACAGGTCGCCGCGAAACCGAACTATCCACGACGGATCGACCAGATGAACAGTCTGCAGCCGATCGTCAAATCCTGCCAGAATGACATAGTGGTTGGAATGGTGACCTAAGCCAGGATAGTAGTGAGTCTCCAGTTGGCAAGTGTCCATGAGCGCCGCGATCGGGTCTCCGGTCTCGATTCGCGCTCTTACCATGCGCCAGGCGACGTCTACATCTCGTTCTCTAAGCTGCGAAGCACGAATTCCGAACTGTCTCAACCGTTCACCTGGGGAAACACTGCGGGAGGTCGCGTTAATTATACCGTCATTTCGTCGTTCATAGAGAAAGAACCATTCGGTATGAATAATAAGTGGCGTTTCGTAGCCGTAAAATCTGAGTAACGCGTCCATTGCAACATAGTCGCACGGGTAATGTTCACATTCGCTAAATGGAACCGCTAATTTCAGCCGTTTCATAATTTCCTCCGGGGTCTATTAAGCAGTTGTTACGGTGTCTTGTCTATATGAAATTGCCGTCCCTTCCTGAAAACATCCATTGCCAATTCAATTGGAATTGGCAAGCTTTCACTTGACATCACCGCGTATTTCGGTACTTCGAGATAACCATCGCCGGTTTTCACTATTATGGAGTTTGAGGGGCAGATACCCCTCATTATAGTACCCGGTGCTTCGAAGCCAGGCTCGTTTATGCATCGAGCTTGTAGAAAACAGCACCGAACGCCGTCATTCATGGAAAACGCAGGAAAATGAGGCGGTAACGCTCTGATCAAGTTGTAAATCGCCTGAATACTCTTTCGCCAATCTGCAGCGACGTCCTCCTCACCTAACCTCCCGTAGTAAGTAGCCGATCATGCATCCTGTTTTCTCCCGCGAACCGACCCACTGGCGATCTGCGGGACCAGTTCATCAAGCAAACGTCCGCCGGTTCGGCAAAGTTTCATCGTAACCGTGCGCAGCGTATCGATTTCCGAATTTGAGTAGACGTAATCCTGAACGGGTATTTCGCCTGTGTCTATGGCCCCGATCCATCCTATGGATTGTTACTCCACTATGTAGTTCACCGTTTATAATCTGCCATTCTACCGGCTGAGGTCCTCGATAGGCTGGCAGATAGGAACCGTGAATATTAATAGCGCCAAGACCTGGCAGCCGAAGGATACGAATGGGCAAAATGAGAGGAAACCCTGCAGAGACGATAAGATCGACACTCAATTTCCTTAGGAAAGAGCCATATTCCCTTCCTTTCGTTCGAGTCACAGTACACAGGTCAATTCGTCCTGTCCTGGCCGCCGCAGCCAAACCTGTATTTCCCGGTTGTGTAACAACTCCCACAACACTTGTGGTTGCGACCAGAAGCTTGAGAAAGCACAACCCCCATTGACCGGTACCGAGAAATGCTACTCTCATATCGATATTTCCCCGAAACATCGCCTCATGTTTGTTCAGATAGGCGATAGTCGAAAAAAAATAACTAATTCATGAATCGACGGATAATGGATTTTACGGAAGCAGAAAGAGCTTCCGGATGAAACGAGAAACGAGAGAGCAAGGGCGGTGACGGATTTGGCGAGTTCACGCCGTCTGTATGGTGTGTGCCGGGAATACGATAGCACCGTGGCGTCAGGTTGCCCCGAATCCCGCTGTCGAAAGCACGAACGTCTCCCTGGCCACTGGTCGTCTCGATGCAAACGTGAAGGCGAGGTCAGCACGTCAATGGATTATCGAACACCTTTTGCCGGTTTCGAGAGTTATGTGGGCTAAGGCGTGAAGATGAAAATCTGATCCGTAATCGACTCAGGAGAATGACCGCCATCCGTGGTCTTCAATCCGCCGGCGATAAGGACGCGGCCGTCATCGAGGAGCGTAACCGTCTGCCCGGATCGCCACGGTCCTATGTTGTGTCCCGTAGGGGAAAATACCTGGGTGTCCGGATTATACAGTGCGAAATTGCCGTTGTCCCGGTGGATGAAAAACACCCTGCCGGACGGCAGCAGCAGGGCGGCTAAGGGATCCATTACGGAAGTTCCGGCGGGCGAGAAGGTGTTTGTCTCGGGGTCGTAGATCTCGACCGTCAGTGCGCGACGCCCGTCTCGCCTGTACCCGCCGACGATCATTACCCTGCCGTCCTGAAGGAGCACCGCCTTATGGAGTATGCGGTCGACGTGCAGGCTGCCTGCCTCGGAAAAGGCTTTGGACGAGGGATCAAAGATGAAATTCCGTCCCGGCAACCATTCCCCTGCGAAAGGTTGTCCTCCAACGATCAGCACGCGGCCGTCCTTCAACAAAGTCGCCGTATGGCCATATCCGGGATGGTCCATCGCGAATGTGTCGGAAAGTGTGCCTGTAGCGGGATCGAAAACACGCCATCGTCCACCCCCGGGGTGCCCGCTGAGTAGGAGGACCTCTCCGTTGGGCAACACAGTGGCAGTCTCGGTCCCGACCGAAAAGGGTGCGTCTGCAACGGCGTCGAATCTGCCGGAATGAGGTTCGTACTTCTCAATGGGGAGTCTAAGGGAACTGGATATAATCAGGACCCGACCGTCGGAAAGCAATATTCCGTGGTCCTTGCTGCGACTGGCGTTCATGTTTCCGGTTCGCGTTGAGATCCCGGTTTCAGGATCGAAAATCTCCGCGCTGACAATAAGATCCTGCTTTATAACACCTTCTCCGGCAGGAGGTAGTGCCGCGTTGCCGCCGGCAATCAGGACCTTGCCATTCTGCAATAGTGTCGCGACATGCAGATTCCGGGGTCGAGTCAGATTTCCAACCTCGTGGAGACCCCGTTCAAGGTCCGGCATCATCACCGAATCGCTTCCGCAAGCCCAGAACGTTGAGATCCCCAACAATGCTATTACGAATCGGGCTGTCATCTTTATCCTCCGTGTCTTGTGTCTTTCAGTGAGTCTTCTACGCGAGGCGCCTGGCGAGGCAGGCAGACTCGAATTTCCGCCCCACCTTCAAACCGGCTTCCTCACTGCTCGGGTTGGGACTCGGTCCTGCCATTCTTTTCAGTAATGTCAATTGGCGTATATATCCTGAATCCTGTAGCGCGGCTAATCCGTCTCTCGTGGGTCTGCGTTTCTTTCTGGCCCGATGGGTAAATCAGCGTGCCGTTACTCGGGGTCGTCGTCTCTCCAGGTTCCGACGAACCGTTCCGGCGTACACTTACCTTGATTCGTCATTTTTCGGGGACGTTAATTCGAAGTTGTGCGGGTTAATAAAGGCGATTAGACTGCGGATTACCAGGATACACCAGGTCACTGGACGTGAGCGGAAAAAATGTCGTTCCTTACGACCTTTTCAGCCCGTTTTGGAAAGTTTCGTCGCGGTGCCGCGTTGCGGTTTCTGCGGAATTAAGGCTAAGCCGTCCAGGTTATCCATAAATAGGTCGAATTAATGGCTTGTTACCACAATTCTCGGATTGGGACGTATTGTCCTCAACGGTGAATTGATCCACGAATATCCGCCAGTCTTCGTGTAATGTTGGACCACGTATGATAGAGTCATCTCTCTCGGGATCCAACATAGCTATACACCTACACCACAGTTACTTGTGGCTCTCCGCCGCAACGTCATGGAGAAAATGTGCATCCCGGGATTGTATGGGAGTTCAATGGTGACGAGGGGTTTACATGAGCGAACCGGCACCGTCTGCATCCAGATGCCGTAGATGAGATCGAGTTTGTCCGTATAGACGTGGCGAGCCGGAAGGTGGAATCCCGTGCACTGAATGGCCACGCGTTCACCGTATTTCAAGTCGTGGCCACGGCGCCACGAACTCAGGCCCAGGAATGCTACTTCACTCACGCCATCTGAGAATAAGAAACGAACTGTATCCTCCAGACTGGTGCCGCCAGACACACCCAGCAGATGGAGACTCTCGTATGGGAGTCCTGGGACCTGAATACGCTGCCCTTCGAGAGAAACGATGTTCCTGGCGCCATTTCGCTTATCGGGAAAGCTGAACAACACGTCATCGCATTTCATGATTGAATTGGAAGACGGCAGGTCCTCTGCGGGATAGGTACGGCCCGTTCCAGCAAAATCACCGTCGGTACGATCCTCGTCGGAAGAAATCCCGTCCTGGTTAAAGTACGGAGACAGGTCCAGTAATTCAAAAACGTCGTGTTGAGGCATTGGAGAACGTCCTTCCTGAACAGAGTCTTTGAGAGCAACGTGCTACGGAAATACCGGAACCTCTGGCGGGTTGTTTAGACCTCTGCGCCAGAAGAGACTTCCTTCGACGTTACCAGGGTGCGATTTATAACCCGGTCCCGCTTGACGCCGGGCGACGCAAAGAGGCACGCGGAACCATACAAATTGGAACCACGATAACGAGCAAAAACGATGAAACCACCAGCCCGCCAGACGTACCAATGGCAAGAGTGTACCAGGCATCGGCGCGGTCGCCGTGCAGCATCAGGGGCAGAAAACCCGCAACGGTCGTCAGCGTGGTGATGAAGATGGGTCGCAAACGCTGAAAGGCAGCCCGGACGGCCGCGTCCATAGGAGACGATGGTCGCGCCTGCAATGTACAGGAGATGTTATGGACAAGCAGAATGGCATTGTTCACCGAAATACCCATCAGAAGCAACAAGGAGGCATAACCGCCTATGTTAAAGGACGCGCCGGACAGGTAGATGCCGACTCCGACCCCAATGAGGGCCATTGGCAGGGCGAACAATACCAGAATTGGCCGGGTCCAGGACTCGAAAAGAGCGGACGTTATCATCCAGACAAGCAGCACCGAGAGCAGCACGATTAAGGCCAGTTCCTTTCTCTTATCTTCAGTGAAATCCCGCCAGGCATAGCCCGTGCGCAGGCTATACCCGTAAGGTAATCGCTCCTGTGCTATCACGTCCTCAACTACCTTATAGGAATATTGGTAATCTCCAATGACACTGAAACCTACCTCTTTGAGGTAACGCTGGTTGTCCCGCTCGATTGTCGATCGCGTGAGCTGCTTTTCCAGACGGCTGACGTCGCCTATTCGGGCGGCGTGTCCGTCCAGCCGGACCTGGCTCAGCCGATGCAGGTTCGTTTGGCCTTGCGATGACACCGAAATGGCAGCCGGAATTTCCTGACCGGCCACTGACACGCGTCGAACGGACGAGCCCTCATCCAGGCGGGTTTGTATTTCGTCCACGACCTCGGCGTGATCCACGCCCAGGCGGGTCGTCTTCGAATGGTCAATCACGGCCAGCATTTCATACCGGGGCGGTCCGTAAGTGCGGTCAATCTGAACATCCCGGATTCTCCGCGATCGACGCTCCTTCAATCGCCGCGCGATCCCTTCGGCAATATCTCCCACATGCCGCAAGTTGTATCCACGTATCTCCAGTTGTCTGGTCACACCGGCAGTACCGCCGAGAGACTTTCCCAGCGGGTCCAGGTCTTGGCCCCAAACACGGTATCCGACTCCGCCGATATTCTCTCCGTACGCGACAAGGTGTTCATAGATCGGATAGAGAATCGCCGAACTCTTATGTTCATCCTTCAGCAGGATCTGAATGAATCCAAACCGGCCGGAGCTCTGCGTGATGATTCCTTTGATGAAAGGGGAAAAACTGAACAGCTGCTTCTCCACTCCCTTAAACAGCCCATCGAGCCTGCTTATGTGCGCATTAAAGGGCATCTCGAGAAATACGACAAGGGAGTATTCCTCCTTTATTTCGTTCATTATATGTCTGTTCGGCGGTTCCTGCACCCTTGTGGCCGCGTTTCGGAACAGATAGTAGGTTGCGCCCCCTAAAGTTAGATTGAGCGCCGGTTTGACGGACACAACAGCCGGATTGCCCCACACGTTGTTGTAGAGGCGTGCGGCCCAATCGGAAAGAAGCCTCCACGACGAAGGCGGTGATTTTTCTTCTTCATAAGTCACGCGGCTTATTGCACTCGATGCGGCCTTCGTCTCCCTCTCATTGAGCCAGTTCATGAATTCCTTCCGCGTTTCGACCTTTGAGGCCGATGTGTACTCTTCCTCCGCATACGCCTGGCTCTGCCCCACCTCGTCCGGAAGGAGCCATATGGGAAAGCCCACCATCCATGCCAGGAGAGCCAGTACCCAGAATCGGTGCCGCAGGCAATAGCTGAGAGCCCCCTGATAGAATCTGAACATGGGATCCACCTTCCCATCAGCAGACTCCATCGGACGCCTGCTCCGGTAGAAGAAAGTGGGAATCGCAACCAGGGCAATCACGAGGGCGAATACTAGGGTTAAGCCAAGAGACACGGCAAGGGGCTGGAAATAACGCTGCAGGTCTTCGGAGAGAAAAAACACCGGTACAAAGGCGCCAAGAGTCGTGAGATTGGAAGCCGCAATGGGGTACATAACGTAATGCAGCCCCTGCACCACGGCATCTTTCAGGTCGACGTCAGACACGCGCTCCTCAACGCTCCGCAGGACGTAGTCGTATACCACAATGGCGTTGTCAACACACACTCCAAAACCGATCGTAAAACCAGCAAGTGTCACCAGGTTCAGGCGCAATCCAAAAAGGAAAAACAGACTGAATGCCCCCAACGCGGACAGCAGGACAGAAGTGAGGATCAAGACCACAGTATGGAAGCGTTTGAATACCCCAGCCAGCACCAGGCAGATGAGCGCTATGGAGACAACTGAACGGCGAAGGAGGAACTTAAGTTCTGCGTGGACCTCGGCGCCCGCGTTGTTCAATACGGTTATCTCGACCCCCTCCGGCATATACCCGGAAAGTTCGGTTATCTCGTCGGAGACCCGACGGGAGGTGCGGATCATATCGCTGGCGTACGCCCTCTCGACGCGGACGGCTACTGCGTTGCGTCCATTGATACGGAACACGACATCGGCATCCCGGTACCTGTACCGGACGTTGGCCACGTCGCCCAGGAGGACGCGAGGACTTTTTCCGGCACCCTGCAAAGGAATCCGCCTTATCGCATCCAGGTTCTCAAAACCGCCCACTATCTGTATGCTGCTAAGAGCGCCATGCGTCTCATTCGCGTCGAGGGAACGGGTTTGCATTCCCCGCGCAGCCAGGGCGACGCTCAACCGTTTCATATCGATGCCCCGGCCCCGGGCAACGGACTTATCCATCTCGATCAATACACCCGGTTCGCCTCCGCCGTGTACTGATACGGCCTTGACACCGGGGATGGCTAACAGCGGAAGGCGAACCCGCTCCTGAACCAGTCTCCGCAGTACCGAAGGATCCTCTTGCCCGTGGACGTAGCAGACGAAAAAACCGCGCAGTTCTCTGCGAAGACTCGGGGCCGATCGTCTGACGACAGGCCACGAGACACCTTCCGGCCTTTCTCGGAAGAAGGCGTAGATCCTTTCATTGAGTTCCAGTTCCGCCCTGCTGATGTCTGTCGATCGGGTGAATTCAGCGGCGACGTATGCGCTTCCCTCTCCGGTAGTGGACCGCAGCCTTGTGACACCTCGCACGCCACGCACAAGCGACTCCAGCGGCGCTGTGAGCCGAGACTCGATAGTCAGCGCGGACGCCCCCGGCCAGGATACGTTTACCACGAGTTGTGGCGCACTGGCTTCTTCGCCTATATCGATTGGGATAAGTGGAAAACAGACTAATCCAAGGGCGAAAACAACCCCACAGGCTACGCCGACAGCAACGGGACGATCCAGCATCCGGTTCGCCAATCCTCGCATCTTCAAATCTTCTCCCTGACCACCACGGTGTAGATGATTGGAACAACAACCAGAGTTCCCATCGTCGCCAGAGAAATACCGCCAACGATCGCCCACGCCAGAGGACGCCTCAGCTCCGCTCCGCTCCCACTGGACAAGGCCATGGGCAGCAATCCGCAAACCGTCGTCAGTGTTGTCATGCAGATCGGGCGAAATCGCTTTCGTCCGGCATCCAGAATCGCCAGTCGGAGATCGCCGCTCGAACGGAGGCGATTGTGGATCGCGTCTACCTTGACAATTGCGTCGTTCACAACGACCCCAACAAGCACGATGCAACCTAACAGAGACATCACGTTCAGTGAATTACCCGTCAGCCAAAGGGTCGTAACCACGCCCGTCGATGCAAGCGGCACGGTTGTGATTATGACGAATGGTACCGTGAGAGACTCGAACTGGGCGGCAAGGATGAAATACACAAGTAACAGCGATATCGCTAGAATTGCAAAAATGTTCCGGTATTGCTTCAACATTCCTGCATATTGGGAACCGATCTCAGTCCAGTAACCAGCGGGTATAGCAATTCTGTCCAGCATCCGGTCAACCAGACTGCGTGCCTGCTTTCGTTCGATTCCCTGGAGTCCTGCCGTAATGGTGACGGTACGGGTCTGTTCCTGGCGATGGATCTCGTCGTAGTCCTTTGCCGGTTCGAGACGAATCAGTTCAGCAAGGGGTACGTGAATGACGCGGTTCTGTTTACGCACGGGGTACTGGATGCGCAGGATACGCCACGGGTCGAGGTCGTCCCTGCCTTCGGCGAACACATGAATGTCGATTTGCTCGGCAAAATCGACGAATCGGGTAGGCCTGCTCCCCTCCAAATGCCGCTCGATAAATCGCGAAAGTTCCTCGGGGCGGACGCCGTAACTGATAGCGGCTTCGCGGTTCAGACGCACATTATATGCCCTCCTGCCCAGCGACAGATCGGATCCCACGTTGACGAAACCCGGTGTCTGTCGCATAAGATCGCAAATTTGCCGATTCAGCGTGGCCAGTGTATCCAGGTGCGGACCCGCAATCTTGACATCGAACCGGGCATGCTGAGTCTGGAATAACTGTTCGAAGACCGATTCCGGTTTTGAGAGTGTGAGATTCATCCCGTTGAAATCGTTGAATATGCGTTCGAGCCGGCGCGCCATCTCCACGCCCGTCGCGCTCTTCTTCAGCTGGATATCTAGGAGCGCTTTATTCAATCCTGGATGGTGCCGTCCGTCCAAAGCCTCTCGGGTGATTCCCACCGATGCGAGGACCGACTCGACGCCACGCTCCTTCAACACCCGCTGCTCCAGTCGTGAAACCTGCGCCGACGTGGTCGCCAAACTCGCATCCTGCGGCAACTCTGCTCGGACGATCAGGCGTTTCCTGTCCACGTCGGGCATGAGTTCCCGGTCCATCCCAAGTGCCATCCAAATGCTTAGCGGAAGCGGTAGAGTCGCAACGCAGAGCACCTTCCACCGATGGCGCAGCGCCACTGAGAGGGCCCTTTCGTAAATTTCGAAACTTACGCCAATCAGTCGTTGGAAGAGCTCAATTGCAAACTTCAGGGGGAACAGGCCCATGTTTCCCAATCGATTGAGAAGGCGAGGGCGGACCCTATCGGAGCTTTCCGACATCCACTCCTTGGAAGCAAGCATTGGCAATAGCGTGATCGACACGATGAGGGAGGCCGCCAA
Source organism: Gemmatimonadota bacterium (assembly GCA_028877215.1). Lineage (GTDB taxonomy): Bacteria > Latescibacterota > UBA2968 > UBA2968 > JAAXHE01. The sequence continues at coordinate 113,773 of JAPPFJ010000006.1, forward strand.
CGCCAGGGAGATGGTTACGGCCTGTTCGTAAAACAGCACTCCGGCCATTCCCCCGATGTACACCAACGGCAGGAAGACCGACATGGTTGTTAACGTAGAGGCGGTAATCGCCAGACCGACTTCACTGGCGCCGCTGATAGCCGCCTCTCGAGAGTCGGCGTGAAGCTCCCGGTGTCGAAAAATGTTCTCCAGGACGACGATGGAATTGTCGACCAGTATCCCAATCCCGAGAGCCAGCCCGCCAAGAGAAATGACATTGAAATGGATATCGAGAAAGTACATGCAGATGAACGTCGCGATGATGGAGACAGGGATGGACACGCCTACAATAACTGGATTTCGAAAGTCCCTGAGGAAAAGCACGAGAGAGATAAAGGCGAAAAACCCGCCGAGGAACAAAGCCTGCAACACATTGTCTATGGATTCCCGGATGAAATCTGCCTGGTCGAAAACGGGCCGCACCTCAAAATCGGGATAGTCCAGAGAAAACCGGTATATATCGCCGTAGACCCTTTCCGACGTCTGTACCGTATTGGAGCCCGCCTCCTTGAACAGATGCAGTGTGATCACCTCGTGGCCGTTCAAGCGGGTATACCCCGTGCGGTCCGCGTAGCCCTCCTCGATGCGGGCGACCTCCTCCAACCGAAGCGGTTCGGGCTCCCGTCGGACGGGTATCTTACCCACGTCGTCGACACGGGTGAACTCCGCTTGAATGCGAAGAGGAAACCGGGAAAACCCTTCACGGATGGTACCGCCAAAACTGACAACATTGAAATGTCTCAGGCTGGTTTCCACGTCGTCAAAGCTTATTCTATGCCGCCTGCATTTTTCCATGTCGAGGTAGACTCGAATCTCGCGTTCGTGACCGCCCACCACCTGAACAAAGGCTACTCCATCGATCTGTTCAAGTCGGCGTTTGATGACCGACTCCGAGACCTCCTTCAATTCCATCAGGGCCTCGGCGTAGTCCCGGCGCGACCGAGGTCGCTCAATCCGGGACCCGGTAGCGACAAGCGTCATGATTGGGGCTGCCGAGGGATCAAACCGCAAAATAGTTGGACGGCCGGCGGCCTGCGGCAGCCTTCCCTGGTCCAGGCTGCTGCGGACCTGAATGAACGCCAAAACCATGTCTGTACCCCAGCGAAACGCGACGTCCACAAAAGAAAGACCCTCCCGGGAAACCGACGTGATCCGGCGCACACTGCTCACGGCGCTCAGAGCGGCTTCGAGAGGGCGGGTGACGTTTTCCTCAACGTCACGGGCGTTCATTGTCGGACACTCAGTTCGCACCACAAGCCTGGGCACGTCGATATCGGGAAGGAAATCCACGCTTAGCCGGAAGAGCGAATAGACGCCAAGCAGAATTACAGACAGAAAGCCAACGGTGGTGGCTACCGGCCGATCGACAACAAAGCGTACAATACGCATTAGCGCGTTACCTCAGCGCTGGACCACAACAACATTGGCGTCGTGGGCAAGATTGAAATGTCCTGAAACGATCAGTTCTTCGCCTTCATTCAAGCCCTCCTCAATTTCGATATACTCGTTGTTTTCCAAGCCTGTATTGACGTATCGCCACTTCGCCAGCCCGTCTTCGTGCACGAATACCAACTTGCGTTCGTCACGAATCAGCAACGCACCCCTCGGAACGAGTAGACGTTTCCTATATACGCGTGTTTCAACGTTGACCCGCGCGAACATGCCCGGTTTGATCCGGTGCTGTGGGTTGTCGACTCGGATACGGATTCCACATGTCCCGCTTTCAGCTTCAACTACCGGACTGATTGCTTCGATTTTTCCAACAAACCGCTCGCCTGGAAAGGCCTGGGCCTGAATCGAAACGGCGGCGCCGGCCTGTACGAGGTGTATTTCGCTCTCGAGAATTTTCGCCTCGAGCGTGAGATAATCCACAGCGACAAGCAGCATCAATTCCTGGCCCTTCACGACCGTACTGTTTGGGCCGATTTCGACTGCTGTCACGTAAGCATCAAAAGGCGCCGTTATGGACGTATTGTCGAGATTCAGTTTGGCCTCCGCCATTGCCAGCCTGGCTTGCGTCAAACCCGTACTGCTGGCAATCCACTCTTTACGTGAATTCTCCGACGCAAGTTCCAATGCATCCAGGTCGTTTACGTTGGCGCTATCGACCGCCGACGCTATTTCCTTCTTCAGGCGTCCGACTCCGGCAATGTGATTGTCTACAAGGGCTCGGGCGGAATATTCCTGCAACGACCGGGTCATCTGATCCTTCGCCTTCAGGTATGCGATACGGTAGGATTCACCATCGACCTCAACGAGTACGTCACCCTCCCGCACATAACTACCTTCTTCGACATTCAAACGGACGACCGTTCCGTAAACCTGAGCGATGACATGGTTCTCGATCAGCGCTCTAAATATGCCCTCAGAGGTGATCTGTCGCACCAGATCCCGCTTCATGATCGTCTCCACGACGACCGGCGTCTCCGGCGGGATGAGATCGGGCAATGCTTCGAGCGGTTCTCGGTAGGAAGTCTCAGGTCGGCCAATGGTATCCCAAAACCCAAACGCCAGAGCACCCAGCACAAGGCCAAGGGCGATATAGTATCCACGTTTCATCAAGCTGATCCGAGTACGTGACGAAGAGTACAACCTCGCGTGAATTCACAGGACAGGGACTCGACCACGTCAGCATATAAAGCCTTATTGCGGGGAGTATCCGATAGTTTACCTTTCTTCCACAGCATTTACCGGCCAATTTGAGCCGCTCCCTGAGCTTGTCGAAGGGTCGGCGAAGAAAAAGGGGTGCCGAAACGCGGGCGCTTCGACATTTCGACAAGCTCAATGCAGGCAGGCTCAGCGTCCCCGTTTGGGCAAGTTCCTCTCCACCGTATCAGGCATAGTGGAAGTCGGCTATTTACTGCTCCCGGTAACAAAAGACCGGGAGATTTGTCTTGGGATTGGAATTATGGAAATCATGAATAACGCGAATAAAGGTTCCATCGACAGAAAAGCGGACCACAGGTGGTAATTTTCTCCAGACGTTCCAACGCTTCTTCTTCGAGAGGCGTAATCTCGACAAGGCGGCGACGTAGCTTTTCAAGTGTTTCGTCCAACAGCTTCTCTTTTCCATTATTGCTGAGATCTAGGACCACAACCCATTTCTTCGTCATCGCACACGGATTATCGCCCACGGCACTCAACCGCTGTTCCGGGCTTCCGCAAAGGGCACTCAGGACTGCTTGTCCACGAGGACCTCCGCTATGAACCGGCTTATCGCCGAGACGGAATCGAAGAGTTCCACACGTAAATCTTCGTCATCCACCTCAATACCGAATTCTTCCTCAAGGGCGAATACGATCTCCAAAGCGGCGATCGAGTCTGCCCCAATACCTTCAAAAAGGGACTCGTCATCCGCAATCTCGTGCGGCTCGATGTCGAGCTCAAGCGACTTGACGATAACCTTTTTGACGCGTTGTGCGATTTGGGCGGTTTCGTTCACCGGTTTTTGTCTTTCTTAGCGAAGTATTCGACAACCACGTCTACAGCGCGATGGATACCCGCCCGGTCCGTAATGCAGACAGCTGGAAGCCCAAACGTCCGTTCCAGATGCAGCAACTTGCGGTGGATTTCGTCCTCATCCATCCGTCGAGGCTTGATCGCCGTCCTACCATACACCTCTTGAATATGCTTCTTCCGGTCCGGGATGGCGAGAAGGAGCGTAGGCGCTTGGCACAGCGCGCGGATGCCGTCTATCGTATCCCGGATATAGTCGTCTGCGTCCACACTGTTTACAACCAATATGCAAGCGTCTGGCTTTGCACCCATCAAGAAGGCAATGGTGGGGAGGGTCTGATTTTGGGGTTCATTTACGTCATAGGGGACCGTACCAGACTGCGTACCTACCAGGAGCAGGTGCGGCTTCTTCAAATGGGAAATCTCCCGCATCTTCGCGTCCAGAAACGGAACATACCAGTCGATGGGTATCCTGATGGATGACGCGTAACCCATCGGGAAGGCGCAGTCCATCCCGAAAAGTTCCGCGTGGTGTTCCGTACCCACCTGCCCCACCCTGTAACCCAACTCGTGAAACCGGTGCCGTAACGCAAGTTGCAGTGTAAATTTCCCCTGCTGGGAACTTGTACCCACAACGGCCAACACCGGTATATCCACTTGCGGGAACGAGGTTGCCTCATCGAGCGTCTTCTGCATATCTACTGCGGTCAATTCCGGATAGTAAAGCCGCAATCCTCGTGTCTCGGCCACTTCGTGCAGGTCGCCATATCGTTCACGCCCAAGCGCCAGCAGGCTGAACACATGGACATTGTGATCCAGCGCCGTCTTTACGCATTCCCTCAGCAAATCTCTCTTCCGGATACGGCTCAATTCGTCCACGTATCCCAAGATTAACGTATCTGCATCCTCCAGGGCAGCGGAGAGACGAGACGCGACCCGAAGACCCGACCAAGGAAGTCCAATGATCTCTCCAGCATCTTTGCCCACCATGCCCTTGCCGACAGGATCGGCCACGCCTACGATCTTGAAACCGACGTTATCTCGTGCACGTACGATGGCGTGCATCTCTTTATTAAAAGGATAAAGGGCCGCCTTTCGGATCCACGAGAACCCGTCTATCGCCTTCCTGAACGTTAGCGCGGCATCGGTTTTCGACTTGGTCCGGGAAGAAGGAATGGGCTGAGAACGTTGCCCCGCTTCCGGTTCCGGTCGGGCGTGATTCTTCAGGATCGCTCGAACCTCGTTAAGCGAAGCGCCGGAATGGGCCTGAAGGATCAACGCGATCAGACCAGTGACGTGGGGCGCGGCAAAACTGGTGCCCCCCATCATGATCTCGGGTGGCTCCTTCCAGCATACGCGCTGTGGATCGCCCCGAGCGATACACTCAATGTCCGCACCTGGACGATAATGGTAGTCGTACATGCCCCGCACATTGCCTGCCCCCACGCCAATCACTTCGGGTAATAAAGCAGGATAGCTATCCCGCCCTTCGTTGTGCTCGGCAGACACCAGGATAATACCTCTTTCTGTTGCTCTGCGACAAACCGTGACGAACGCGTCACGAAACGCCACATCTGTCGTTCCCAAGCTGAGGTGGACGAGATCCATGCCCTGCGCAATCGCCCATTCGACACCCGCGATCAACAAGCGACCCTCGGTGGAGAGAGATTCGTCGAAAACTCGGATGCTATAGAGTGCCGCATCCGGGGCTTTGCGGCGAATGATCCCTGCGCAGGCGGTGCCATGGCCCACACAGTCGCCATAGTCGTCGCCATACACCATCGTTCCATCCGGTCCTGATGTTAGCGCCACTCCGCCCGCCACCGGACCGATCCTGGGGTGGTCCTGCACAATGCCGCTATCGACCACCGCAACCCGGACGCCACGCCCGGTCATATCAGTAAACGGAAAATGCATCGTGTACACTTATCACGAGTCATGAACACAAGCCCTGGGAAAACCGGATGCCGCGGAACATGGCTATTCACTATTTTCGGGGCCGGAATAAGGAGATGCCTCATTAAGCTCTCTCCATCTAACCGCTTGAGTCTGGTTCTTGCTGGCGCTGAAAAAACTGCGCGAAATAACCTTTGCTCGTAAGCAGCGTATTGGGCGGCCCCTGATCCACAACCCGACCCTTGTCCAGAAAAATTACCTCATCAACGTCCCGCACGACACTAAGCCGATGACTGATCATGAGAAGTGTCTTTCCGTGTAGCGAGCGCCGTACGTACTGAATAATCGCCTCCTCACTCGCCGGATCGAGCGCAGCGGTCGCTTCATCTAAAATGAGCAATTCCACTGGCCGCAACAGGGCACGCGCCATGGCAATCCGCTGCTGCTGACCGCCCGAAAGTTGCGCGCCCTGATCGCCGATTTCTGCATGCAAATCCAAGCCATCGAGTCGTACGTTTCGGATCACACGTTCAATTTCTTGCGTTTCTTGACTGTAAGCACCGTACCGGATATTCTCCCAGATCGAATCGTGAAAAAGGTGAACGCGCTGGCTTACAAGGCCGACATGCTGCCTGAGTTCCCTAAGTGCGATTTCCTTGAGAGGCACACCATCAACGCGGATACAGCCTCGGTCAGGGCTGTAAAACCCACACAACAGGTTCGCGAGGGTCGTCTTGCCGCCGCCACTGACGCCAACAAGCGCGTACGTATTTCCCTTGATCAGGTTCAAGTTCACCCCCTGCAAAACTGCCCGCCCCTCAAAGCTGAAGTGGACCTCCTTAAACTCAATGTTCCGATCGTAGACAAACGGCCTACGCCCCCCATGCGCCTCGACGTGGGTGCGAACCTGCATAAACTCCAATACGCGGCGCATCGAGACCAGGCCGCGGACCAAACCGATGTAGAGGTTGTGCAGACCGTGGACAGGCCGGAACAAACGCGAGGCATACTGCATGAAGGCGATCAAGGCACCAAGCGTCATGACGCCTTGCATCACGTGATAGCCACCCCAACCCAAAATGAGTAAAGGAACAACCGCGACGAGGAAGGAGGACACCGTCGCCATTGAGACTGAATAAGTGACGTTTTGCATGATTGATCCGATCAACCTATCTAACACGGTGCGGAAATACGCCGTCTCGTATTCACTCCGGTTGGTAAGCTGTATTAATGGAACATGGTTAAAGCGCTCAATGACATGGCTGGAAATATCGGACCCCTGTTGCTGAACAGACTCTACAGTCCTTTTTATCCTGGGCTGAAAATAAACCAGGTTTCCCGCTAAAAAAGGGAATACAACGACGGAAAGCAGGAATAGTTCCGTGTTCAGCCAACACAGCATGATAACGAGGCCGATCAGAGTCAGGGTGTGATGCAGTAAACCCAATACGCTGGATGTCAACACCGATTGGACCACCCGTACGTCGTTATTCAGACGAAAAATCAGATCGCCGGCACTTTGTCTGTTATGGAATGTCAGCGGCAAGTCGATGATATGTCGATACAACTCAATTCGAATGTCCCGTATTATTCGATTACCAGCCCATGCATAGAGATATTCGGAAACCAAAGTCAGAACTAAGTTGAGCAGAATAATTGCTAGAAGGATCCCGATTGCAAACCCTAGCACAGAATGTCGTTTCGTCGGGAGAATCTCATCAATGATGAGCTTGGTCACATAGGGTGGCGCCAGCGAACTGACTGTTGAAAACACCAAACAGATCAACACGACGAAGCCAGAAAACCAATACGGAATCAGAAATCTAGCAAATTGGAGTAAAACGTGTTTGTTGGATGAAGGTTGTTGTTCCAACATCAAGCCCACACATTCTAATAGGTCTTCTAAGAATTGACGTTGCGGTGTATCCGAAGGATAACGGCCTGTTTGACGCCTAACATCTGAAAGCTAACCAGCACAAGTCACTGATCAACGAAAGCAGGCGGCATTAGGACTATGGCCAATGCCACCATCTTTACCATAGTGGAGAACATTAAACGAGTGGAAATGTCAAAGATTATCAAGGGGAGCGTGAAATGGTTGACAGGATCAGAATGCTGTGCCTCGAACGGATGGGGTTTGAACGTATTGTCTTTCGACAGCCTTTGGTCGTTGTCTCGTGAGGAAGTGAGACCGGACGTTGTCCATCAATTGTCGCCGTGTGGGGAGGGCGCTTTGTGAGAATGCCGCTGTATTTCACATCCTGGTTGAGCATTTCTTCGTAATTAAGGTCCAGTTTGCAGACTGGCAGGAAGATGAGGCAAATTCCCGCCGCACGTGGATCTCCTGACGCGAAACATCAAACACGCGGCAGGCCTGCACCTGACTCACACCGGCTTCGGCTACCGCTCGAATCATGCGGCATTTCGTTTAATGGTGGAGTTGATTTTATATTGTTTTTCTGTCTGCTTTTCGGATTACAGACGGAACTTACGACAATTCTCAAGATGCACGAGGTAGTCTGCCCGGATATTACGGAGAACACCCTAAAGACTACCTTTTTTTCACAGCCTTGACCGGCCAACCTGAGCCGTTGTCCTGAGCCTGCCGAAGGGTTGTCGAAGGGTCGGCGAAGGAAAAAGGGTCCCGAAACGCGGGCGCTTCGACATTTCGACAAAGCTCAATGCAGGCAGGCTCAGCGTCCTCTTTTGGGCAAGTTCCTCTCAACCGTAGAAGGCACAATAGCTGTCGACTATTTATGGCTCCCGGTAATAGGTAGTTTAAACCTCAGGGTGCTTATGGAATCTAAGGGCCGTGGTCTAGGGAATCTCAGTGGTTGATCAGTCGTAAACGCCTAAAAACCATCCTTCACCGGATGTCGGCCGCGGATTATCTCCAATAGCGGCATTCCGTGGAGGTTCTTCAGCGGCGAATCTTTGAATCGAGTTGTATCTAATTTCAGAGTTCGTAGATAGTTAAACACCAATTCACTGAAGAACAACTCGGTGAATTGTTCCCTTCGATACAAAGGATGGTGGCAATGAAGAATCCTGTTATTAGAATCTATTAAGTAGATCATGGGTGTACGTTCAAATATACGATCATGGGAAACATCACCAACTTGAATCGGAAAACCAAGACGGTATCTCAAGCCGAACGCCCGTCGGTATTCCGATAGAATTGTAAGGTCGCTATTGGAAACTACCAAAATCGGCAGTTGAACGGGACCTTCTACGTTGTCGTAGATGTGTTGGAGCCCATTCAGTACCAATTCCAGACACGGCTTGCAGGAGAATTCGTCGAACACGAATACTACACCAGCCTTTGTCACCGAAAAGTCCGTGCGTATCGTATCGCCTCGCACGGTATGGATGGGCAAAACAGGAAAGGAATGCCCGACGAATTGGCCGTCTTTGAAGGTATTGACGATATAATCTCGATACTCGGGCACATTGGAGAAATCGACCTTCGCGGCCCATCCAACGGCCAAAATCACACCGATTAGCAGAACGATATTGGTCAAAACCAGCAGCTTAGTGACCCCTGTCGTCATTTCAGCAATCACCCCGTGCACATCTGTTATAGCTCAAGTTACGGCCTGTCGGAGCATCGCAACGGGTACTTACAAACTTGAATATTCGACCACTGCTATTGAATCGGACAATATACACTATAATCAGTTTGAGCATGCCCAACTCAGTTGGACATGCTCAAACTCGCCGAACAGCTCATGGATTCAGGGGGTTCGATTGGGTTGTTACCTATTGAGGATCAATATTCGCCTACATCTGGCGACTCAAATCCCTCTTAGCAACCACACCAGCGTGTTACGTACTCTTCCGTGGTAGAGTCAAATTCAGGATCGCATTCTTGGCCAAGGCCGAGCACACAATTAAAAACCTTGTACTTATAAGTCCAACCATTCCGACACTCCGTTCTATAACCACTTGCTACCCAGGTCCCATCACCTTCATATGCGTAGATTTCTTTATTTCGTTTTTGCGGTACCCTCTTCGAAAGTGGTTGCATCTGTCTTCTCCTTCCGGAAAGAATGAAATGAAAACTTCGTGAAATCCCTGAACGTACCGGCGACCTTTTGGAATAGGTAAATTGCAGTCACAGATCCGAACGTCGGTCCAACACAACCGCGTATTTTTCTATCGTACCGTTGGATATGTCCGCAACTTCCAGACGAGGTGGTCTCCAGATATATATAGATTCTTGCGCGGCGGCGATGGCGCCCATCCGAACGCCTTCTTGTTCGCTGAACGGCTGGAGGAGTCCACTCGTAACGTCATCCAGATCGAACACCTCGAACGTCCCAGACGGATTTATCATATAGACGATCCATTCCCTCATTAGATCTTCAGGGTGTTCGTATGAGACGAATAGATATCGATCCTCAACCAATGTCATAGATCCTACTATGGTAATTTTCAATTGTTTCAAATCGTCGAAAGTTCCACGCCCGATGTCGTGGTAGCGATTGGGCAATGCAACAAATCCTTTCGGTCGCCGACCAAATTTCGCCGTAACCTCACCTGTTACCGCATCAATCTCTTTGACCATGTGGTCATTCGGACCCAGATAATAAAACACCTGTAATGAAGCATTATAGCACAACATCGCGAATTTCCTCATCCGAATCGACACAAAACCTTGTTTTCGATTGGAAAGCGGTGTACTACTTAAGACTGCCCAAGTCGCCGGATCCCGGCGCTGTAATTCAATGATAAGGCTTGTTGGGTTTACGCGTAGAAAATGTACTCCATCATTGCGACCGGCATGAATCTTCGATACGCCGATAGATTGGGTCCGATCCAAATATCGGCCCTTGCGATCATACCGGAGGATTTGCCCTCCGCGCCCATCAAGGAGATAGACCCTGCCCTCAGGATCTATTGACATATTGTCAGCCGACGAATGCTCCCCGGGACCTTTACCTGTGCGCCCGAATGAGCGAATGTACATTTGGTCGCGATAGTTGATTTCGTGCGCCTGATGGCTTACACGGTCGGCAACCATCAGTGTGCCCTCAGGTGAAATACCCATCCACTCAACATACCCAATCCCAGGCATGTCCTGATCAAACCCAAGCTCGACGGTTTCTTGTAATTCAAGCGCCACTTTCCCCGCATATCGCAGTTGCCTTTCGGAAATGCTCTCTTCATCCACCTCGACCCGCTGAACCGCCTTCGTATTCTCCTTGCACCCTGTAAAACTACCAACGATGAGCGCGCCAGCGATCAGAGTGATTCGCATAGGCAATTTCGAGCTCGAATTAGCGTACGTACGACCAATACTCATTCAGTGTTCTCCCCTAACCCGGCTGCCGGATAATCATGGGCACATAATTCTCCATCAGCAAGGATGTCCCTGGCACAGCGCGGTAGCTATTGCTGATTGTTTGTCGGTTAAGATAGACGAAGGAATAGGGCCTATGCAAGAATGCATCAGTACGTTTTCTGCTACGATATCTGCCTATCGACACAAATTCGCACAAAGAAACGCCGATAGCACCAAGGCCGCCGTCGTTGGAGAAGAAGGCAACGGGAGCACCAAAGAATACTCATCAAGCCGTCACCAACACGTCAGTCTACTATTTTTCCTTTCTCCAGAACGCTTTCTACTTCCAAGAACACTGTTCCGTTCGGTTTCATGAATTGGTCAGGTTGATCCAGCGGACTCCACGGCGCCGAGCCTGCGGGCGAGCAGAAGACGTATCAGCCCCGGTCCACCCGCAACCAGGTACGTGATGAAGGCAAGACCGTGCATCACCGTCGCGAAGGCAAGGGGGTCCGGCAGCGGTACGTCGCACACCGCGTTTAGGGTCTGGCTGCGGCGATTCTGTGTCTCGTAAAATAGAGAACCCCACTCAGGAAGATGAGTAGGGCCAGCATGTCGATCGCACGTTCTACGAGGATAGTGGCGAGAACACCGCTCAACGGCAGGCGCCGGTCCTTTTGAAGCGCAACCCCGCGCACGATCTCGCCGGCACGAGAAATGACGTTGGTGGCCGGATAGCCCACGAGTATGGCATGGCTGGCTTTAAGGAAGGATAGTTGCGGTGGTGTATCAATCGGATTGTCGTCCGATTCCCACAAGTCACGATCGGTGAAGAGGTTCCAGCGCAGCACCGCAATGAAATTGGGTAATGCCCGGCTGAGGCGTGACCGCAGTTGCAGGCACTTGCGATATGGCATCGCGATCAAAGCTGTCCAAATCCGGATCTTCAGGGGGTTGCCAGACGTGCCCACGAAGGTCTTGAATAAAATGAAAACTTCGCGAAATCCCTGAGTGTCCCTTCGACCATCTGAAATAGGTAAATCGCAATCACATATTTTAATATAGGTCCGACTTAACCACGTGTATTTCCATCGTACCGTTGGATTTGTCCGCAACTTCCGTACGAGGTGGCCTCCAAATATATATGGATTCTCGCGCGGCGGTGACGGCTCCCATCCGAACACCGTCGTGGTGGTGGCTGTATGGCTGAAGGAGTCCACTCGAAACGTCTTCCAAATCAAACACATCGATCGTCCCAGACGGATTTATCATATAGACGACCCATTCCCACGTTGGAGATCTCCGGTGGTAGAATGAGACGAATAGATATCGATCTTCAACTAATGTCATAGATCCTACTTTGGTAATTTCCAACTGTCTCAATTCGTCGAAAGTTCCACGCTCGATATCGTGGTAGCGATCGGGCAACCCAACGAAGCCTTTTGGGCGCCTGCCAAATTTCGCCGTAATCTCACCTGTTACCGCATCAATCACTTTGACCATGTAGTCATTCGGGCCGAGATAATAAAACACTTGTAATGAAGCATTATAGCACAACCTCGCCACTCGACTCATCCGAAACGACACGAAACTCTGTTTGGGATTGGAAAGCGGTGTACTGTTTAAAACGCTCCACGTCGCCGGGTCTCGGCGCTGCAATTCGATGATAAGGCTTGAGTTTACGCGTAAAAAATATATCCCATCATTGCGACCGGCGTGAACCTTCGATACGTGGATAGATTCGGTCCGATCCAAATATCGGCCCGTGCGATCATATCGGAGGATCTGTCCTCGACGCTTATCAAGGAGATAGACCCTTCCCTCAGGATCCATCGACATATCGTCAGCCGTCGAATGTTCCCCGGGACCGTTACCTGTACGTCCGAATGAGCGAATGTACTTTCCGTCCTGGTAATTGATTTCGTGCGCCTGATGGCTTACCCGGTCGATAACCACCAAGGTACCCTCAGGTGAAATACCCATCCAATGAACAAACCCGATCCCAGGCATGTCCTTATCAAACCCAAGCTCGACTGTTTCTCGCAATTCAAGCGCCACTTTCCCAGCATATCGCAGTTGCCTTTCGGGAATGCGCTCGTCATCCGATGCCCCTTCCAGGACGCGATCCCCTCCGCATCCTGCAATGGCACCCACTATCAGCGCGCCGGCGAACAGAAAGATGCGCATTCGAAATGTTGAGCTCAAATCAACGTAACCACGAACCGTACTCATCGGATTTCTCCTTTAATCCGGCTGACGGACAATCATCGGCTGCGTCCGGTTAGAATTGGCATAACTCGAATGCGGGCCTTTTAGTTGCGAACGAGACGGCCATCGGTTCAATGCACAAAAGTTCTGAACCTTTGGAAGGAATAGAGTAAGCGGTTAATGGCTTTTATATGCACTAATAAACAGAATAATGGAACCGATCAGGCGAAAAACCAAGGGCTTTTTGTCAATTCGTTGAAAAATCGTCGGTATTTGGAGGCAAAGCAAAAACTGAATGCTGGTTTTACAGGAATTCTTCAGAATTAACCTGAATCATTGCTGACCAGGATAATTTGGAAAGGGCGAATCTTTACGCGTAAGTACCCGGTTTTCTTGAAAGTCGCTTCCTAGCGCCAATCCAGGTCGCCTTCTTTGGGCCAATGCTTTCCAAGAGCAAAGTGCCTTTTCCAGTGTACCAATCGCCTTTCCCGGGAGCGAGGGCATCCTGCCCTCGACGGCGAATGGGAGGCGTCTCTGCGCCGTCACTGCGGATGTGGTTTCGGAAGCAAAGGAAGCAATTGGCCCTTGATGTGGATATCGATGGGTCACCTGCTATTCGAGGGCAGGGATGCCCTCGCTCCGGATATGGGTTGATCATGGACTGATGCAGGGCGGGATGGACCCGGTTCGAGGGAGGTCAACGCAGATATGGCGTCGATCCCAACAAACTGTATTCGGATGAGCGGGAAGCAATTGGCCACCGATGTGGATATCGATGGGTCACCTGCTATACGAGGACAGGGGTGCCCTCGCTTCGGATACCGGTGGTTTTTCGACTGATAGAGACCAGATTGCCGACGGTCGCAGGGTGTGGACATATTGGTTCGCGCCCGCTTTTTTGTTACTTCTCATTTGAATCCGCGTTTTGCGCGGCGCCACGCCTGCGGGCGAGCAGAAGGCGTATCAGCCCCGGACCGCCCGCAACCAGATATGTGATGAAGGCAAGACCATGCATCACCGTCGCGAAGGCAAGGGCGTCCGCCAGCGGTACGTCGCACACCGCGTTGAGGGTCTGGCTGCAGAAATAGTGGTAAGTCCCCGTTCCCCCCGGGGTGGGTATGATAACGCCGATAGTGGAGATGATCAACACCACGACGGCGTCGAAAAAGCCGAGGGCGAAACGTGACGGAAAACCGAAGGCGAAAAAGGTCACGTAAGTGGTGAGTATATACACCAGGTTGAGAAGAATGCTTGATACGAGGATACCAATATAACCCGAGGTTGCGTGAACGCCGCCCAGTCCCTGAAACACGGAACGGAGAATTCCGGTCAGCCGGTCCGCGGCCGATCGGGAGACCCATCGTACCGGCAGACGCACGATATTCAACGCGCGATCGCCGTAGATGGACAGAAGTGCGAAGATTACAAGAATGCTCACCGTGGCCGCAAGTGCGAACAGAGCGACCCCTTCCATCCATGGGAACGCCGTGACGATTCTCTCTCTGGAAAAATACAGGACCCCGCCCAGAAAGATGAGAAGCGCCAGCATGTCGATCGCCCGTTCTACGAGAATGGTGGCGAAAATACCGCTCAGCGGCAGGCGCCGGTCCCGTTGAAGCGCAACCCCGCGCGCGATCTCGCCGGCACGGGAAATGACGTTTGTTGCCGCGTAGCCCACGAGTATGGCATGGCTGGCTTTAAGGAAGGATATCTGACGGCTGACGGGTTTCAAGAGGATCCGCCAACGCCAGGCGCGGGGGAAAATCGAGAGGACAAGCAGAACGACACTCAGGGCAAGCCAGGAAGCGCTGGCTTGCCTGACTGCAGACCACAGTTTGGCCGGCGCGACGCCCTGAAAAGCCAACCACAGAAACCCTGCGGCGAGCGCCGCCCCGATGGAAAACTTGAGCAATGTCTTTATGGTTTGTGGCACCGTTGGTATCCACGTTCAGTAGCCGAATCCGCGCAGGGCTTGTTCCTTTTTCCGCCAATTCTGAACAACCTTCACCCGCAGGTCCAGGTAGACCGGGGCGTGCAGGAAGGCCTCGATCTTGCCTCGCGCATTCTTGCCGATGGATTTGAGGGTTTTTCCGTTTCCACCGATGACGATGCCCTTCTGGGACTTCCGTTCGACGACAATACTGGCGCGGATATAGGTTCTGTGACTGCCTTCCCGATATGCCTCCACTTTGACCGTCGTTGCATAGGGCAGTTCCTGACGCAGTTGCAGGAAAATCTCCTCCCTGATGAGCTCGGTGACAAAAAACCGCTCCGGGTGCTCGGTGAGCATGTCTTCCGGGAAGAACAGAGGTCCTGAAGGCAGCGCCTGCTCAAGACTGGACAGAAGCAGATCGACATTGTAACCGGACTGGGCTGAGACCGGTAGAACATCCTGTACGTGGGCCTCTTTCCTCACGGTATCTGCGCACTGCGTACCCCGTGCCGCGGAAACCAGATCGGATTTATTGACCGCGACGATGCGCGGGCTCCTGACCCTGCGGAGGACTTCACGCATTTCCCGGTCGAACGTGGCATCGAAGGCCGAGGCGTCAATCACACCGAGAAACACATCCGCGTCACTCACGGAACGCCTTATCTGATCGCACATTCGCTCGTGCAGACGGCAACGGGGTTGAAACAACCCCGGGGTATCCAGAAAAATCATCTGAGAGGTCCGGGAGGTAAGGATGCCCGATACCCGGTGCCGCGTGGTCTGGGGTTTTGCGGTCACAATGGACAGGCGTTCGCCGACGAGCAGGTTAAACAGCGTGGACTTGCCCACGTTGGCCTTGCCGGCGATGGCGATATATCCGGATTTGAAATCGTCCGCGTTTTGCATAAAAGGGTTCTCAGAAATACAAGGAACCCGAGATGCGGTAGGTGTTGTCCAATTCGCCATGTTCCAGAAAGGCGAGGTCGAAAGCAACGCGTCTCCCCAGCCTGACGCCCGCACCTGCGGTAAAGTGATTTCCCCTTGCACCCAGACGCAAGGCCAGCTTGTTCCGGTACAGGTACTCAATGCCGACTCTCGCACCCTGAAAATTGTCCGCGGCGGATTTTTCCTCTCCGACGCTGAAACTCCCGCTGCAGGTGATCTCTCCGTCAGCCGCCTCAACCGGCCGCGCGAGCGCGAGCCCGACCACAAGGACCGGCGGGACCCGGTCCGACGATCCGGAGTCGAAAGTGATCTTCAGGGGAATGAGATTACGAACCATCAGTCCGGCGGTGAGGCCCGGACGGGGGATATAGAGCATGCCGAAATCGACACCGAATCCCGATCCTTTTCCGGCGTCGAGGTTGCGGGATACGAGCTTCACTCCGGCGCCCGCGGACAGATTCGACCTCAGGCCACGGCCGAAGGCAAGATGGAGGTGGTACTCGGTTGTACCCGCGACACGGGAGACGACGGGACGATTGTCCGGACCCGGCGCGAATGTTGGATTTTCAAGAGTGGTGATCTTGACGCCGTCCACGCCCAGGCGGGTAAGGCCGACGCCAAAACCGCCGAGAGGAGAGGGCCCGCACAGGGTAAAGACGTCATGGTTGACCGTCCCGCCGAACTGCTCGGCATGTTGAATCTGCAATTCTCGCCGCCGGAGCCGTTCAAGGCCTGCGGGGTTCCAATAAATGGCTGTTGCATCGTCACTTACGGCCACAAAAGCACTGCCCATCCCCAGAGGTCTTGCGCCAGCGCCGAGCAGCAGCGGGTCTTCTGAATAACGGGTTTCATCCTGCGCTGTAACCGGCACGGGTCGCGAAAGGGCGAGCGTCAGAATCGCCAGGAGAATCTGCTTCACGGGACGGACTCTTACCAGCCAGTTGAAAAAGCCCATCCGGGCTACGGCAGGCCCTTGCGGTCGAAATACTGCGTTGTACGCCCTCGCCGAATCGCAGGATGGGACTCGGTTGCGCGCCTTGTCTTCGGCCGCAATGGCTCGGCCTCGCCTGCAAAGCGACTTTATCATCGGACTGTTACGGTATGAAATCCAAGGTTGGAACAAGAATCGCGGTGCTTCCCGGCCGAAGAGCGGAGTCCAGAGCCTTGATGTCGGACGAAACAAGGGCGATGCCGAAGGTCCTGTCAGGCAGAGGAAATTCGTACGGCTGGATAAGCAGGGAAGGTGAAAAATACAGCCTGGAACGACCCCGGGGACCTTCTATCAGCCGGCCACTGAAATCAATCGGTAGCCGTCGGCCGCGAAGCCGGAGCCCGGAATTTCCGGGTTCGACACTGTGGGGGTCGAGCCGGGCGGTCATTTGGAGTTGCGACGACGACGGGTTTGACGCTTCCGCAAGTCGAAAATTCTGAATTGCGCATACCCTCAGGATGTGCGCGCCGGCCTTCAGATAGACCTTGCGGGTTGGAAGGTCGATGACAAGGTAGTAGGCGTCGGGATTCTTGCTTACGAATCGAAGTTCGAGGTCCAGTGCCTGTTTTCTGTTAAGGAGCGTCTGTTCGAGCGAGTCCGGAGCGCTCCCGGCGCTGGCCGGAACAGACGGTATGGACAAGGCGACCAGGATGGCGACAGGGAGAGTCAATAGATGTAGACACGGCTTCCTGTGTGTGCCCTGGCGAACGTGGACTCGAGGTCGGCGTCGTTCAGGCGAATGCATCCGTGGGTGATATTTCGCCCGATCAGATTCGGGTAGAGATTGCCGTGAATCTCGTAGCCGTCGCCCAGATCCAGTGCGAACTTGCCCAGCGTGACCGGATCCAGGCGTCTGAAATCCCACGGCAGTACGGGAGCCTCCAGACCTGCCTCCACGAAAGCCCACTCCGGCTTTTTCCATATTGGATTCGCCACTTTTCGCCGGATTTCGAATCGCCCTTTCGGCGTGTTGAACCGCCATGATTTCCAATTGTCGCTCAGCAGAATTTTTCCGCTTCCGGTTGCACAGACCGCTTCCTCCAATAGACGGTTTCGGTGCCAGACCTGCAGGCGATTGTGTACCGTGTCGATTACAATATTCGGTTTCTCGTCCAACAACCCGTTGAGGGCGGCTTCCAGCCTCTCGATTTCCACCTCAAGACGCTTAACTGCTGACGATGAAACGGGAGTGCCTCCCGGACCGGTACGCGGACTCGGGGCGTCCTTCGGATCCGTCTGGCAAGCGACGGTGACCAACAAAGACAGAGAAATAGAGAAAGAAAACCGAAGCATGCAAAGCGTACCTAAAACTGGAAAACCGAGAAGATTGAAGGCTTCTCGGTTTTCCGGATTAACAGCTTGATTGAAAGCAGAGTTGGACTATCGTAGATACCAGGCTTTGTTTTCCTCTTTCCAGTCTTCGATCTTCTGCATTGCAGTACCAACTGCATCCTTTACCCCGCCCAACTTGCCTTCCGCGGCCTGAGCCTGGGCAAGGGCATCCATGAACATGCCGTTTTCCAGGCTTCCCTGTGCGCTATTCAAGGACGCCTCGGCTTCGCCAAGGTCTGCATCGAGCTGGTCCAGATCTTCGTCCGCCCCTTTTCCGCGGGGCGCCGCATTGAGCGCTTCACGGGCTTCCGCCAGACCCGGAGAGGTCGAATCGATGATCGCCTGAGCGTCGTCGCGTGTTTTCGCCTTGTTGGTTTCCGCCTGTGTTACGGACTGGTTTGCGCGTTCCTCCGCTTCGATTGCGGCGGCTCTGGCCTCTTTATATTCGCCCTTTTCTGTTTTGTCCTTGGCATCCTGCAATGTATTCGTGGCTGAACGGAAAATCTCCTCGGCGTAGACATCGGCCTCGGCGGCCTTGGCTTTGCTGAGGGCGCCTTCCGCGGCTTTGATTTCTTCTTCGGGAGGTTGTTCGCAAGCCACAAAGGCCGCGGCAAAACAAAAAGCAAGGCCGATTCTCAGAACAGATCGCATCTCCCCTCCTTGGTTGATAAGACCTCGAACGTTGCCAACAAGTCAAACAGAAATAACCATTTCCGAAACAACCCACAGTAAATACACTTATACAGGAAGAAGATACATCCTAAGTTCAACAATGTCAAGCGATTTCTCCACAAATTTCGCCACTGCGCGCCGGGAAGACTCGGTCCGGACGACGGATGGAATGCCGACAATTGGAGGTGTGACAAGAGGGATGGAACGCAGCGTACCGACGATGAATCCCGTCCCGCCGGACCGCGTCAGTGCCCCCATCGCAGCCCGTTGAAAAAGCCCACCCGGGCTACGGCCGGCCATTGCGGTCGACATCCTGTGTTGCGCGCCCTCGCCGAATCGCAGGATGGGACCCGGTCGCGCGCCTTGTCTTCGGCCTCGCCCGCAGAGCAACTTTCTCAACGGACTGTTTGCGGTTGCGAGCCTCCGGGGTAGACGGTATATTGGGGGCGCTCAGGAATCACCGGCAAGTCGGCGTCGCGTGGCAGCCCGGGTCCGGAACTGAATCGCCTCCCCAATCGGGGCTGTGACGTTGAAGCCACCCTTTCCGCCAACATCAGGATCACGATATCGTATTGGGCAGGCACCGGTAAAACGCATCGACTGACGTCACAGCAAGAGTAACAGGAGGAATCCATGGGTTTCGAAAACCAGCTGGGTGTGGCAGCGCTTTCGGTACTGGGAACATTGCTTCTACGATGGATCGGGGTTCCCAAACGTTGGACGCCGGTGACGCCTCTGGTTCTATCGATGCTGATCGTCGCGTTTTTCGGTGAGCTTGAGACCCTTGGCGAAACACTCCGGGTCGGTCTGATCAGCGGGCTGTTCGCCAATGGATTTCTATTCCTTCTTCTTGGCACCCGGAATGGATGACCTTATACGAAGACGATTCAGATCGTCCAGAAGTTGCTTGGCGTCGAACACGACGGAATTCTTCGAAATGCGTTTTTCCTTGCCCACGTAGGCTTCGAGCGCTTCCCGGGCCTCTTCGTGGCGACCGTCTCGAAAGCAGGCCAGCCCCAGGTAGAAGTAGGCGTCTGTCTGAAGCGAATCGGCCTCGACCGCGTGCTGAAGATGCGTAATGGAATTTTCGTAATCGCGAATATTGAAGTACGACACCCCCAATTTCAGATAGACTGAGGCATCGTCCGCCCCGGCAGCCGTCGCTTTTCGATAGGTGTCGGCGGCGGTTTCATAATCCCCCCGATTAAACGCCAGGTTGCCCAGGCTTACGTACGCCTCGCCGTATTGCGGGTCGATCTCCAATGCCTTTAGATAGGCGGCCCGTGCCTTCCCGAGTTTCCCTTCCTGTGCGTAGGCCATTCCAAGATTTCTGTAGATATAGCGGCGTTCCGTGGCGTCGGAGTGAAACCGAAGCGCCCGTTCATAGATGTCAACGGCTTTGTCCGCCCTTCCCGTATATATATACGTAAGGCCCAGATTGAGGTACGCGTCCGTAAATTTGTCATTGAGTTTGACCGCACGTCTGTACTCCGCAACTGCCTGATCGGCGTATCCTTTGTGGTAATAGGCCAGGCCCATCAGATTTCGCACGAAAGCCGACCCGGGTTTGAGTTCCAGCGCGGCTTTGTATTGCGCGAGGGCCGAGTCATAATTCCCATTGTGATAGAATGTTCTGCCCAGATCGACACGTGCATGGAAGATTCGGGGATCGGCCCTTATCGACCGTTTCAGGTATTCAAGCCGTTCATCGGGCCGGGTCAGCAGGCGCCCGTACAGGTAAAGGCCCACAGCCGACCCGGGTCTGGACTGCAGGCGTCTCAGGTATTCGGAAAGCACCTCCCGGCGACGGTCGGCCTTGATCATCAGGTCCTGGTAGTGCATATTCGCCTGGATGTCCTCGGGCCGCACATTGGTCAGGCGCCGGAAGTGAGCCAGTTCAGCTTCATTCCCTCCGACCTTGGCGCCCTGGACCGGGCTTCCGAACCTTCCGATGCCAATGAGAATAAGGAAGATCAGACTGGTTGACACATGCGCTCCGGGAGCCTGGAGTCAAACGAGGGATGTCGCAAAACAGCCCGCCGAAGAAGCCCATTCGTGCAACGGCCGGCCCTTGCGGTCAAATAACTGCATTGCGCTCCCGCGACAGCAGAGCGACCTTATCCAGCGGACCGTTAGACCGGACACCCGTTCGCATCCGGATATCGACGACAGGACCGACCCGCGACACGATTACAACGCCGGCGATTGCCACATGGACCCGGCGGTCACGAAAAGGGGGTGACAGCATCGTCTCTGCAGGCCCTCTTTTCCTGCGATGGCTTTCGAGCCAAAATGCCATTCAACAGAAAAGCAATTAACGCATGATGTCGAATCGCGTCAGCCGAGGCGGGGTTGACATTCAGATAAACAAGCGAATGCCCGCATTCCGGATGTCGAAGTGGTGTGAACTGACGGCACCGGTCGAGGAATCCTGCACTGCTTGACTGTACAACGCGGTTCAAGGAACCGCATTCCGTCATTGGCAGCCCGTTGAAAGGGTCCATCCTGGATGCAGAACAACGAATTCAACGGACTGTCTGGCGAAACCGGTCTGCCGACGTGCGCTTATCTGTCTTTCTTAAGAAGAACCTTCAATGGTCGTTTGGGCTTGTAGAGATAGATGACGTCGGCAGGGTCCAGCATCGTATTGAATATGGCGATTTCGTCAATTTTGCCGGAATAGGCGTAATTGTTCAGCCGGATGGCCAATTCATCCATGTTCCAGGTAATGTCGCGTCGGATATTCTTCTTCCGACCGATTTCCTCGCCGTCGACGAAGAGTGCGTATTCGGCATCGGAGTTTCCACTGTTGATATTGGACCAGGTGACCACAACGTGGTGCCATTGGTCGGACTTCCAGTTGAGCCTGTCGTACCTGATCGTCCACTGCCTTACCAGTTCTTCCCCGACCTTTTGCGTCTTGTCGGGATAACAGCCGAAGCGGAGTGCGCTCGGAGGACGATCCTTCCGGCTCTTGTCGAAGTCTACGAAAATGACCGCGTCGTCCCACTTCTTTCCGATGGAAAACGGCTCGGGAAACTTCTCCTGGAAGTCGTTGTTCGGATCGACGCTCAGCCAGAAAGAAACCCCGCCCGACCAGGAGTTGCCGGCATTGTAGGGAAAGTTGCCTTTAGCCTGATAGCTGAGATAGGTTGCGCCGTTCGCGAATGAAACGAAACCGTCCTCTTTGCCGCCGGTAAACTCATGTCTGGGCGGGCTGCTCGTTTCCATTGCAGCGACCGTGCCCTTTTTCTTCGTAAATGCCTCGAAACGCGACCTGTCGTCAAAGTTTGCGAAAAAGAGTACGTTCGCCGCGAGCTTTTCCTCGATTTTCCTTTCGGGACCTCCGCAGGAAGAAAGACAGAGCGCGGCAACCGGAATTGTGATCAAGCGGGGAGCGTACCGGACCATAAGGCACATCTCCTTTCGGGTAGAGAGTAAGATCGATGAACCCGTACAACTTGCCGTATCAACGGATCACCAATATAAAAAATGCGTGTTCCGGCGCAAGGATTTTTCTTATTTCCGTACTTCGAACACGATTGGCGCGCGCCGCGAAAACCAGAAAAATCAGATGATTAGAGCAACGGAAAATGCCTTGACAACGGCCTTCATATTTATTATATCCAAATTTTGCGATTTGCCCTTGATGGCTGGCTTTTCGGACAAAATCACCGGTCACCGGCGGATGGTTTCGGCGACCATCCGCAACGTGTTTCATTCCCAGACCGCGCCGGTCTGCCTGAACGCAATTCAATCCTCGCCAGGACCGCTGACGGGCATTTTGCGATGATACTTTGCGATGATACGTCGATAGGCTCGTGACGCCCGAAACGTAGTCCGCGTTACTCAAGATTCAGGAGTTGAAAATGCTGCGCAAACTAGGCGGCGTGATTCTTTGGCTGATCGCGATCTTTATGCTTTCGTCGGTTACCGTGTTCAACCCGGGACAGGTAACCGACTTTTTTGTTCGTGTGTTCAATATCAAGCCAAGTGTTCCGCAGTTGCGCGAGGAAAAACCCTCCCGAAGAGACGAAAGCATCCAGGATTTCGCCGATCGGATCTCCGAGGAGAGTCTTCAGGAAACCGTATCCGCGCTCACAGGAATGGGTTCTCGCGTGCCAGGGTATCCGGGGCACAAGAAGGCCTTCGAATACGTCAAAAGCCGTTTCGAGGCGCTGGGCCTGGAGGACATTACGGTCGAGGAACACCACGTAACGGTGCCGATCGACAAGGGCGCGAAGCTGGAGGTCATGGACTCCGGTGTTAAGATCCGGCTTTACGGACTCTGGCCCAATCATGTACAGACGCCTTCCCTGCCGGAACAGGGCGTTACCGGCACACTGATCGACGCGGGAGACGGATCGTTCAAGGCGTTGAATTCGAAACCTGTGAAAAACAGCATCGCATTGATGCAATTCGATTGCGGTCAGAACTACCTCAATCCCCGCATGTTGGGAGCGCAGGCCGTCATTTTCTACGATAACGGAGGCGTGAGCAGAGGACAGGCACTGGAGAAAATCCTCCAGGTGCCGGTGGACGTGCCGAGGTTCTGGGTGGAGAGAGACGACGCGATCCGTCTTGCTTCACTGGCGGAGTCCGGTACCATGCTCGTGAACGTCACGTCTAGAATGGATTGGGAAAAGGTCCCCACGTGGAACATCTATGCCACCCTGCCCGGCTCCGAAGATTACGTCACTGAGCGTGAAGAACGGAAGTGGAAGGACGAGATGGTTGTCCTGAGTTCGTTTTACGACGCCATTTCCGTCGTTCCGGCACTGGCCCCTGGCGCGGAGAATGCCACAGGGCTGGCTTCCCTTCTCGAAGTCGCGGCTGCGTTGAAAGATAATTCCTGGCTTGACGCTTCCTCGCGGCTGGCGCAACTGCCGAGGTATACGGTAAAATTCCTTGTGACTGGCGCACATTTCCAGGGGTTGGCCGGCATCAATGATTTTCTGTTCAGGCATTCGAGGGAAAGCGACCACTTCCGGGAGACCATTCCGGACGTACAGAAGATCGACTTCCGTCTATACGTCGGGTTCGACCTGTCGAGCGAAACGGACCAGATCGCCAGCTTCTCGCACGGTACGTTCATCAACCCGAACTGGTCAACCAACAACTACGAAAACAACCTGCTTGCACCCTACGCCAAGAAGTTCAACAAATACCTGGCCAAAGTCTATCCCGGCGAGGTTCGCCACGTCGACGCTGTCGCGCCGCCGAAGCGAACCTGGAAGAACTACATGCCCATCCGGCTGGGATTCGACAGCGAAGCGGTCAAATTCGTCGGGAAGGAAGGAATCACGCTGGCCAGCCCTTCCACAACCCGCGAAAGGGTTGATACGCCAGCCGACCAGTTGGAATACGTCAACTTCTCCAACCTGGCCCGCCAGACACGTACGGCAACCGGCATGCTGCTGAAGGCGTTGGAAGATCCCGAGTTCTTCCGGGTGTCCAAACTCAAGCTTCAGGACCTCGGGCACAGCATGAAGGGGCGAATTCTCTGGTTCGAACGGGATGCCGATTTTGCGATCCCACGCGTACCCGTACCGGGGGCGATCGTCACATACCAGCAGCCCGGTCCGGTTGCCAGCTGCGGCGGGGTCCGGACATTGATTGTGGACAAGACCACGGAAGGCCCCAGATACGTCAGTGATCGCTCCGCGGGGCCCACGTTCGGAACCAAGGAGGAAGTCGAGGCTACAGGGCGGTTCCGATTCGACATCATGCGTAACCGGTTTACAAATCAGATACTGGCATACGAAATCGACGATCGCGGCAGAATCATCTCGGCACCGGATCTGGGCACGGAAGGGGAGGAAAAATTCCCGACAAGGCAGGGCTACGGATGGTGGGAGAACGAGATGCTGGCGGTCCTCTTCAAGTGCCGGTCTCTCAGCGTGTTTGAGATCATCGATTCCAGTTATCTATCCGCGCTCGATTTCATGACCGTGTTGAATGCGGGCGATTCCCAGCCGATGGAATACGGCTACTATTACATTGAAAACCAAAGTATCAAAGAGGGAGATGTCACACGGGCAGCGGTCGCGTTTACGCCCATGAACCCCACTACCGACCGTCCCGATCCCATCAAGATTCTGATGAGCACGGGCCTGTTTGGCGTGAAATACCTGCTGACCAACGCACCTGAGGAGTTGCTCGAACAACCCGTGGACAAGTGGGATGTTGACGATGAATTGCTGGAGCGATCCCGGGGTGCAGGTTATCCGCCGGGCGTTATTCTGTATCCGTCGTATAAGGCCGCCAAGGATATGTGGGTGGTCGACGATATCCGGATGAAGCAGCTTGCCCAGTACGGAATTACCAACGCACGGCTGGAGAAGCTGCACACGCATGCGGCCGACGCGCTGCAGAGGGCGCGCGAGAATCTGGCCAGCCACGACTACGAAGGATTTATCGCCGCGTCCAGAGAAGCCTGGGGGCTGGAAGCGCGGGGATACCCCGAAGTCATGTCAACCGCAAACGACACGGTTCGCGGAATTATCTTCTATTTCATTCTCCTGCTTCCGTTCTCCTTCTTCTGCGAGCGGCTGCTTTTCGGATTCCCGGATATCACCCGCCGTCTCGTCGGCTTTGCGGGGATCTTTGTGCTGTTCTTCATTATCCTCCGATACGTACATCCGGCATTCAAGCTGAGCAGCACGCCCTATATAATCTTCCTGGCATTTGTGATCATGGCCCTTGGCGGCATTGCAATGTTCATTGTCGTTTCCAAGTTCGGCGAGGAAGTCAGGAAAATGAAACAGGCCTCCGCGGGCACGTACGAGGCGGACGTGGGTCGGTTGAGCGCGACTGCCGCTTCCATCATTCTGGGTATCTCGAATCTGCGAAAACGACCTCTCCGCACCGGACTGACGGCGATCACGCTGACGTTGCTTACATTTACCGCCCTGTCGTTTACATCGGTGCAGACGTCCATCAAATTCTATCGATTGCCCAGGGACAACCAGCCGCCGTACCCGGGCGGCCTGGTTCGGGATCGATCCTGGAGAGGATTGCAGGAATCCGTGCTCCAGTACCTGACCAGCGCCTTCAAGGGCCGTGCGACCATCGTTCCCCGTGCGTGGTATCTTTCTCAGGTTCGCGGGGAACGTGCATACGTCAATTTCTCGCGGATCACGGATCAGACTTCCTACCTGGGCTCGAGAGATACCTATGTCGATTTCGACGTGGGTATCACCACCGGTAAGGACAGCTTCGTAAACGGCTTGCTGGGACTTACCGCGGAAGAACCTGAAATCACCGGCGTCG
This sequence comes from Gemmatimonadota bacterium, assembly GCA_028877215.1. Classification (GTDB taxonomy): domain Bacteria; phylum Latescibacterota; class UBA2968; order UBA2968; genus JAAXHE01. The sequence goes on from JAPPFJ010000006.1 coordinate 139,801, forward strand.
ACCGATACCTGATCAGCGGACGATGGTTTGTCCCCGGAGAGACGAACGTGTGTATTCTCCCGAACGATCTCGCGGAACTGGTGGGAATCTTCCCGGAAGACGCCGGGAGTGCGAAGATCGAGATGCTGGGCGGCGTCTTCACCGTGATTGGAATCATGGATTCCGAGGGATTCAACAAATACAAGGACATGGACGACGAAAAGCTGACGCCGGTGGATACGGTAAAGGAGAAGGACGACCTGGCGGACGCTCAGGACCAGGACCCGCGGGTCGTCGCTGCGGCTCCGATCGAGACGTTTACACATCTGGAGTCGACCAATGTGATGATATTGCCTTATGATTACGTCCGCAATATCGGAGGCACTCTGAACTCCGTTGCTTTAGCGAACTTCGTGGACGCCCAGGGCAATCCCAGGTCGAACTTCCTGCCTGATGTCGAGGAATTCATGACACGGGTTTCTTTGACTATGTTTGTGGGCCACGAAAACAAGGTCACGGTGTACAGCTCCATCGGTTCAACGTCTCTATCGGGATTGGGCACGCTCTTCATTCCGATTCTGATTGCCGCATTGATCGTGCTGAATACGATGATGGGCGCGGTGTACGAACGGTTCAACGAGATCGGGATTTACTCGGCGGTTGGGCTGGCGCCCAATCACATTGCGGCGCTGTTTCTGGCGGAAGCGACCGTATTTGCCACGGTGGGCGCCGTGTTCGGATACCTGATTGGACAGGTGCTTGTTCTCGTGCTGTTTACCCAGGCGCAGGCACAGGGACAACTGCTCAGCCTCGAATTGAACTATTCTTCGTTGTCAGCCATTTCGTCCACATTGATTGTCATGGCTACGGTATTCCTTTCGACACTGTACCCTGCCAAAAAGGCCGCGGATATGGCCGTGCCTGACGTGACCCGAAAGTGGGAGTTTCCGGAGCCCGAGGGCGACAGATGGGTATTCGATTTTCCGTTTACCGTTGGCGGCGCGGAAGTATTGGGTATGTACACGTATCTGACACGCGTATTCGAGTCCTACGGCGAAGGTTCCGTAGGCGACTTTGTGGCCGATTACGTCCGTTTCACTTCGCAGGACATGCAGGGTGAGCCACAGTATGAGATCAACCTCACGTGCTGGCTTGCGCCATACGACCTGGGCATCAGCCAGGAGGTGGCGCTGCTGGCCATTCCAACGAGAGAACACAATATTTACAAGATTGAGGTCGTCATCAACCGGCTCAGCGGCGACGTGGCCTCGTGGAAACGAATCAACAGGGGTTTCCTGAACGTCCTCCGGAAGCGCTTCCTGGTCTGGCGCACCATTCCACCCGAACTGAAGCACCAGTACGCGGACGAGGGCAACCGCATTCTGTCAGACACGGTAGAAGAAGCGGCAGTATAGGAAGTATACGCTCCGGATCGCGGGCAACCGGCGGGTTGACCCTCGACACTCTGCTCCCAACGAGGAGGGGTGGTTTTGGCAATCGAACCCAAGGACCCTAGAGAAGAGCAGGAACAGTACGAAAACATCATGCCGGTCGATGCGCCGTTCGAAGATGGCTTCAATATGAAGACCCTTTGGGCGACGCTGTTCGTGGGCCTGGTGATGCTGCCCGGTGCAATCTATCTTGGCCTGGTTACCGGACAGAACATGGCGGGCGCGTCCGAGTGGGTGACCATCATCCTCTTCCTGGAAATCGCCAAAAGGTCCTTCGTGCGGCTGAAGACGCAGGAGGTCCTGGTCATCTACTGGGTTGCCGGCGGATTGCTGGGCGTGGGCGTCCGGCTGGGCAGCGCTGCACTGGTGTACGGAGGGCCGTTCGGCGGATTGATCTGGGATCAATACCTGATCCAGTCCCCGGCAGCCAGAGGGCTTGCGGATTTCATACCGGACTGGGTGGTTCCCCGGATCAGCGAACATCCGGAGATTTACGCGGAACGTACGTTCCTGCACGCCGCGTGGTTGAAGCCGATCGGCATCCTCGTTGCATTGACACTGTTAAGCAATACCGCGAGACTGTCGCTTGGGTACGTGATGTTTCGCATTACGAGCGACATCGAACGGTTGCCGTTTCCGCTGGCTCCCGTTCAGGCCCGCGGGGCCACCGCGCTCGCCGAAACGTCGGCCAAGCAGGAAGGCTGGAGATGGCGGGTATTCAGTACCGGAGCGTGCATCGGACTGGTCTGGGGCCTTCTGTACGTTGTCGTCCCGACGCTGTCCAGCATATTCCTGACCGATACAGTCCAGATCCTTCCCATTCCCTGGATCGATTTCACGGAACAGATCAAAACCATCCTGCCCGCGGCGCTGTTTGGAATAGCAACCGACCTGGGCCACCTGATCGTCGGGTTTGTTTTGCCGTTCTGGGTGGTTATCGGGTCGTTCGCCGGCGCCGTCCTTGGAAACCTGGTTGTCAATCCGTTTCTGTACAGATGGGAAATCCTGGACCGCTGGTCCGCGGGCATGACGGCGATACCGACTTCGATCTCCAACCAGTTCGACTTCTGGCTCAGCTTTGGGATCGGCACTTCATTCGTCATCGCGTTCACTGGATTCTACCAGGTGTTTCGGGTGCTTATGGAACAACGCCGTCAGAAGCAGCAAACAGGGCATCATACGTCCGGTATCGACCTCGAGGACCTTCCGAAGGGCCGGTCGGATATGAAGATGATTTACCCTATTCTGTTCTGGGGCGCCGCCACATTGGGCTTTATCGTAATGTGCCAGATGCTGGTTCCCGAGTTCCACTGGGGCTGGGTCGTGTTCTTCGGACTCATCTACACGCCGATCTCTTCTTATATCGGCGCGCGCATGATCGGCCTGACGGGAAGCCCGTACGGGGCGAGTATCCCCTATCTGCGGGAAGCGGGAATACTACTTTCCGGATACAAGGGCGTCGCGGTCTGGTTCGCCCCACTTCCGCTGCATGACCACGGTCTGGCCGTGCCTACCTACAAACAGATGGAACTCACGAAAACGAAATTTGTCAGTTACGTGAAATTGACCGCGGTGACCATGGTGGTCATTTTCATCTTCAGCTTCATCTTCTGGGAATTCATCTGGCGACTGGGACCCATTCCCTCATCCAGCTATTACTATGTGCAGACATTCTGGCCATACGACGCCACGATGACCACGATGTGGCTAAAGTCGACAATGCCGGACCTCGAAGGGCAAGGGACCGTCGGCGTCGAACTCCTCAAGGGTATCATCAAGCCGGAAATCATCGGCGCCGGATTCGCCGTTGGCGGCCTCATGTATCTCATTCTGGCCGCGTTGAAGGCGCCTACGCTGTTCTTTTTCGGCTTCGTGGGCTCGCTTGCCACGTGGCCGCATTTCGTGATCCTGCAGTTTGCCGGCGCACTGCTTGGACGTTACTATTTCGCCAGGCGTTTCGGCGAATCCAAGTGGCGGGCGTACGCACCCATTCTGCTGGCAGGATATTACTGTGGCATGGGGCTCATCGGTATGACTTCGGTTTCCGTTGTGCTGATTTCAAAGGCCGTCTCCCAGGTCGTGTTCTAGCAGTCCGTTGATAGAGTCGCTCTGCAGGCGTGGCCGCGCAACGCAGTATTTCGACCGCAAGGGCCGGCCGCAGCCCGGATGGGCTCTTTCAACGGGCTGCCAGCCTGGAAGCCTGTGTTGTATGATGGAACGCCGCCCGGATCCCGGCTGTCTAAGGAACACCCAAGACGCCTGATCCGGGCCGTATTTCATCCGCCTGGATCGGATTTCAACCACAGGGAGGTTTCAATGAAGCGGGGTGAAAGAATTACGGGACTTGCGCTGACTGCCTTTGTCGTATTGGCGCTTACCATGGATGCAGCGGCACAGCCCGACCGCAGGGGCGGACGCGAACGGGGACGGCGCGGGGGCGCGGCCCGGATGCGAATGATGTTGCCCCTGGAGCAGACGTTGAGCTTTCTGGCTTTCGACGGAAAGATAGCGTTGAAAGACGACCAACTGATTAAGATCAGAAAAGCTCTAATGGAAATTCATGGAAGCCGGGCCGAACTGCTGAAAGAAATGCGGAACGGCGCCGACCGGCAGCAAATCATGGAGAAGCTCGGCCGCCTTCGCAGTTCAATGTTCGAGAAGGTCAAGGCGGTGCTGGACGACAAACAGGATGAAGTCCTGGATGGCTATCTGGAGAGAATGCGGCGTGGGTTTCAACGTGGACGCGGCGGCGGCCGGCGAGGCGGCGGTCCGCCGGGCGGCGGTGTTTGAGGTCTTGTGATGAGTCTCCAGGAGGTCGGACAAAGACTCGAGAAACCGTTCACTTTTGCGGTGGTGGGTGACACGCATTTTCTGCATTCAAAATTCGGCCGCCCGACGGGCGACACCGGCGGTTCGTTTCGTCCCTTGCAGATTGACCAGTATCTTGAGAGCGTTCGATATGTCCTGATGCCGATGATGGCCTCTCTACAGGAAGTTTCTCCTGAATTCCTGGTCATCACCGGAGATCTGGTGGAGGGCCATCATGACGTCGAACTCGCGGTCGATGAGATCAAGGAAGGGCTGGAATTCTTCGAGGGATACGGGATTCCGCTTCTGTTTGCGTGCGGAAACAGGGACAGGGTTGAGGCATTCGACAGCGTTGTGCTTCCGTATCTGGGCCGCTGGCTGGGCAGGAAACCCAGGGAGCGGTTTTTCTTTCTGGACGTCGCCGGCTGCCGGCTCATTTTCCTCGACACCCCCGCCTGGAAACGGAAGGGCCCACAACGGGAATGGCTGGAACTCGCATTGAATGACCGGGAGGCCGCGGGGGTTGATCGGACTTTTCTGTTCGGACATCATCCTGTCTGGCCGCTGGCAAGGGCCTTTTTCACCAACATCGACCTCCATCTCGATCTGCCGGAAATACTGCAGGAGCATCCGGTAGACGCTTTTTTTTGTGGGCATACCCACAATCAGAACGTGTTACTTCACCGCACGGATGGACGCCCGGTTCTGCAGTGCATGTGCGCGTCCATCGGACTCTCCAGTGAGATGCCAACGCCGCTGGACCGGGTACAGGACCTGATACCGCATCCCCAGGATGTGCTGACCTGTTGGCCAGGCTACCTCGAAAATACGGCACCAGGATGGTTTATTGTTCACGTCGGTCGGACGTCGGTCGAAGCGTCATGGCATCACTTGAATCGAGGTGTGGAAACACGACTCGTCTGGCAACGCCCGGGAGATCTCTCGGCATTCGAAAAGATGGACCATCCGCCGGATGCCCGGTTGATTTACGACGACCTGAATCATATCCGGCGTGCTACCCTGCGGTTCTGCGGATGGCATGCCCTGCGCCAGGACAAACAGGTATTCCTCAATGGCGTGCTGGTTGGCAGCCTCCCTCCCGCGAACGACTATGCGCCGATCCGGATGGATTTGCCAGCGAAGTGCCTTGAACAGCTGCGTATGGAAAACCGGCTCGAGATCCAGGTCCCCCGGAACGAGGCATGTACGCTGGGCAACTTTATACTCGAAGCGGTCTTGCCGGGTGGACGATTTGTGCGTACACGCCCGACAGGCGAGATATTTACCTGGTCCGACCGGTGGGGCGCGTGGAATTCAAGCTTGCTGATGAAGATGAAGCCGGGACGACCGGCAATGACATTATTGTGTTTCCAATGAGTACAACATAGACCAGGTTTTCGAAAACCTCAATGAAAAAACCGCGATTTGCAAACCGGTTGATACACGAGACCAGTCCCTATCTGCTGCAACACGCACATAACCCGGTGGACTGGTATCCGTGGGGCGACGAGGCCTTTGAACTTGCGAAAAAGGCAGACCGTCCCATTTTCCTGAGTATCGGATATTCGGCCTGTCACTGGTGTCACGTGATGGAGAGGGAGTCGTTCGAAAATGAAGCCATCGCAGCCGTGATGAACCAATTCTTCGTGAACGTCAAGGTAGACCGCGAAGAACGGCCGGATGTGGACGAGATTTACATGAATGCGGTACAGATGATGACCGGCGCCGGCGGATGGCCGATGAGCGTGTTTCTCACACCCGACGGAACACCGTTTTACGGCGGCACCTATTTCCCTCCCGACAGCAGATACGGCCGCCCTGGATTTCCCGACGTACTCCGGTCAGTGGCAACGCATTACCGCGACAACAGGGGCAAAGTAGGAGAGGCTGCCGAACGCCTGATGGCCGGATTGAAACGGCTGACCGACCTGCGAAACCTGGATGGGGCGTTGACGGGAGCTTTGTTTTCTGAAGGACATTCGCAGATCGCCCGCAATTTTGACTGGGAGAATGGAGGATTCGGATCGCAGCCGAAGTTTCCCGGCACCATGAATCTGTCGGTCTTTCTGCGGGAATTCGAGAAAACCGGGAATCGCAATGCATTGGATATGGTACTTCTCACCCTGCGGAAGATGGCGCGGGGAGGGATATACGATCATCTGGGCGGCGGATTTCACCGGTACTCCGTTGACCATCGCTGGCTGGTCCCCCACTTCGAGAAGATGCTTTATGACAATGCCCTGTTGACCGTGCTCTATCTGGAAGCCTTTCAACACACCGGAGAGCCACTGTTTCGACAGGTTGTGCAGGAAACACTGTCATACGTCATTCGCGAGATGACGGACCCGCAGGGCGGATTCTATTCCACTCAGGACGCGGACAGCGAAGGGGAAGAGGGCAAGTTTTTCGTCTGGGACCAGGAGGAGGTGTGCGCATTACTGGGGCAGGAAGAAGGACGGTTGTTTTGCCGGTACTACGATGTGCGTCCGGAGGGTAATTTTGAACACGGAAAGAGCATCTTGAATATACCGGTTGAAGTGTCAGAATTGGCCGGTTTCCTGGATGTGGACCCGGAGCGCCTGGACGATGTGACGCAGCGCGGGCGGAGGATATTGGCCGATGTCCGCGAGAACAGGATCAAGCCGGAGCGGGACGATAAAATCCAGGTGAGCTGGAACGGTCTCATGATCTCGGCTCTTGCTCGCGCGTATCAGGTTCTCGGTCGATCGGAGTATCTGGCAGCGGCGCAGAACGCGGCCGATTTCATACTCCGGAATATGCAGACGGAATCCGGCCATCTGCTGCACACTTACAACACCGGGAGGGCCCGGTTCCCCGGTTACCAGGACGATTACGCCTTCTTCAGCAACGGACTGCTCGACCTCTACGAAGCCTCCTTCGATCCGCGCTGGCTGAATGCGGCGGAGGCACTCACGGAGACAATGCTCCAGGAATTCTGGGATCCGGAGCAGGGCGGTTTCTATTTCACAGGTCGGGCGAATGAAAAACTGATCGTACGCTCAAAGAATCCGTACGACAATGCAATACCATCCGGAAATTCGATGGCCGTTACGTCGCTGATGCGTCTGGGTACGATTCTTGACCGGCCGGACCTGTGGCAGAAGGCGGAGCAGACCCTGAAGCTGTTCGAACCGATGCTCCGAGAGATGCCATCCGGTTTCGGCCAGATGCTCTGCAGTCTGGACACCTTCACCAGGCGTCCGGTTGAGATCGTTTTGGTGGGCGACCCGGAGGATTCAGCGACGAAAGATCTCCTGAAGACCGCTCACGGACGCCTGCCATCCAGCCGGGTGATCGTTCTCGCGGATCCGGACAAGAGGGAAGATCTGGCGCGGCGCATTCCATTACTTTCGGACAAGAAGGCAATTAATGGAAGGCCCACCGCGTACGTGTGCAGAAGTTCGGTCTGTTCCGCACCGGTTACAACAGATACCCAACTGCAGGCATTGCTGCGGAATCCGTCGTGAGGGGACGCGATGGCGCCTATCGCAGACGCAAGTTGGCTTAAACGCCCCAAGAAGCTGTCCCAAAATTCCCAGCGGTCTTCGCACGGCTGCAAAAGCGCCGGTCGGCGTTGGTCAAA
>JAPPFJ010000031.1 GCA_028877215.1 Gemmatimonadota bacterium
GCCACTTTTTCGCTCGCGCTCGGGAACTCACCGGTAATTTTAAAACAACTTCCAAATATCAGTGTACCGCATTACAGGATAATTGTCAATGGCTTCGAAACGGTCGGCGGGGGTTAACCTTGATTCCTCATTTTTCGAGGACGTTAATTCGAATATGTGTCGGTAAAAAGGGCGATTAGACGGCTGATTACCAGGATACACCAGGACACTGTACGTGAACTGAAATAATGTCCTTCATGACGACCATTACGGCCTGTTTCGAAGGGTTTCGTCGCGGTGCCGCGTCGCGGCGTTTGCGGAATTGAGGTTAACCATTGGCGTATTCCGGCTTGACATCAACTCCGTATCCTTGTATTTTTTCGTTTCGGCAATTAAGGTGGCGGCGTAGCTCAGTTGGCAGAGCAGTGGAATCATAATCCATGGGTCGGGGGTTCAAGTCCCTCCGCCGCTACCAAGATACCTGAACGGCGTCGATATGTGACACAAGCCCCCGTGGTCAAATTCCCGGGGGATTATTTCATTCGGAGCGACTTCCAGGTCTTCCGGGAGAACGCATAACCGACGTATAGGAAGTTCTACTGTTGACTCTTGTTTCGATGTATGATTTTCAAGTCCTGGTGGAGATCGTCGAGGTCGTACTGGAACGGCACCCTGGAGGCGCGGGCGTAGTCCATCATTTCCCATAAGGACACGCCCGCCTCGCTGGCTGCACGCGCAAGGGTAGTTTTTCTTTGGCCGTAAAGACTGGCGTAATGCTCCATCTTCCATTGATGAATTGCTTTCGACAGCAGCCGGCGGACCGTGGTTGAACGATCGGCCTGTTCGACGTTTTCGATCAACTCCAACGCGCGGACCAAATCCGACGGAAGCCTTGTGCCCACCATCTGTTCCATCTTCATGCTTCCACCTCCCTTGCGAGAATCTAAAAAAAGTATCAGCCAGCGTCAACTTCATGCCGGATAAAGGGATGGGAACATGGATACCCCTCAGTCGCCCACATCGTCCGTTCGGCCGGACACAGGATGATCCCGCTGTCCGTATGCAGGCCGGCTTGCCCGTGCTGACAGATGCCTGCGGGATCATCGTGCTTCCGGTACATCTGCGTCAGACCCTCGAAACTCCTCTCAACGTCTTTCTCCACGTTTCGCAGTAACGAGATCCGCGCGTGGCTGTTGTCCATGTACGGCGACGCCGGATCGTCCTTTCCGACCAGTTCCTTCCCAAGACAATGGTTGGTCTCCCACACTGCGGCCCCGGAAACGCAGGGGCGCCTGATGGTTTGTCCCGCCACGTGTTTTTCCAGAATCGCCACGTCCCCGGTCGCATCGCCCATCAACACGCTCATTCCGTGCATCGGGACCTCGAATCGGGCGCACAGCGCCGCGGCATCTTCGACGGTGCGGCACTGTTCCGCCAACAGTGGCAGGAGAAACAGCACCGGAACGCCGCCCTGACGGCGTTTACATCCGGTCAGTCCCGTCATGCCGAACCCGAACCCGGCCTCGTTGACCGCCGCCGACGTCCAGATTGTTCCGACAAAGTGAATCTGGACGGAACGCAGTTTACCGGACGGCGCCGCCTGATGAATCGCATTGGCCCCCAGCTCCCTCTTCCCGAGATCGTCGGACTTCCCCAGCCATGCACGTCCATCCTCGTCCGCAAATCCGAAAACGGTACACGCCGGCGTAGTGGACTCGTCCAGGTCGAAGACGAGATTGAGCTCGAACACGTCGTCGAACGGCAGGCCGGCGCCGATGGCAATCCCCTCGATTTCCCGAATCATGTCGGGAAACAACCCGTCGATCTGCGTCGCCCAGAAGTCCGCCTTTCGCTTCCGCGCTTCCGGACCCAGCCCCGGGCGCCAACCGCCATGACCATCGGCAAAGTCCTCCCTGTAGCGATCGATCAACCCTGCGATCCGATCCGATGCGGCGCGTCCGTGGGCGATACCGCGCGCCATCGCATCGCCTTCCGTCCGGAGATAAAACATAAGCACCCCGTCGTCTAACAGGATGTCCCGTCATGTACGCGGGATCCCTGTTTCCCCATCGCTTCCGCCATCGCGCGCACGTGTTCCGGGCCGGCGCCGCAGCAGGACCCCAGGTAACGGATATCGGCGTCCATGGCATCCATTGCGAACCGGGCGAACTGCGCCTCCGTGGCCGCAGTCCGGTCCCACCACGAATGCCAGGCGGAAGGCTGGCAACACACAGGGATTTCTACTGCCCGCCGCATACGGGTTGCGAAATCGAGCATTGCCGCGGGCGGGCAGATGCAGTTCAATCCGACCACGTCGGCGCCCGCATCTGCCAGTTGCCTGGCGCACTCCGCCGGCGAAAACCCGTCGAACGTCTCCGCGTTTCCCGTTCCCTCCATGCTCACCGTAACCACAAGCGGGAGGCCCGTTCCTCTGGCGACGTCGAGGGCCAGGAGCGCTTCATCCAGCCACGAAAACGTCTCCAGTATCAGGAAATCAACGCCTCCGTCGCATAACCACGGAAGTTGCTCGTCCAGCCAGGCGCGCGTGCGGTCGCGCTTTTCGGCGTCGGAGGGATCGTAGTCCATGCAGGTGATCGTCGGGCTGTTCAGGTTGCCCGCAACCAGGGCATCGTCGCCCGCGACATCCATAGCGATCCGGCAGGCCGTGGTATTGATCTCCTTCGCACGGTCCTCGAGTCCCGCCGGCTTCAGCATGTTCGACGTCCCGAAGAACGTGAGTGTCTGCAGCACCTCGGCGCCGGCGTCCTTGAATTCCTGCGTCAGCTTTTGCACCTCTTCGGGGTGGGTCGCCACCACCTGCGGCGTCATGGCGCCGGTTCTCACGAACCCCCGCATCCGCAACGCCATCAGGTATCCGCCGTCACCCAATACGAAGCCTTTTTCCAGTCGCTGCAAGAGTCCGTCAGACATCTGTCAATATGCCTCTCTTCATTCAGAAGAATCGCATGGTTGATTGGAGTCGGTAAGACGGGAGACGTTAGACGGAAGAAGAGATCCTTGCCCGATAGGTTCCTCCTGCTTGCCTTCGGCCTGAGCTGAAACGTTACAGGGCATGCAATCTCTCACGTCTTCCCTCTCACGTCTTACCCGGTGGACGGGCTGGATGGGTGGCGTGATTCTCGCCACGCCTCCTCCAACAGCGCGATAGCTCCTTCCCGGATCTGTGTCTCGGATTCCATCTCAAGCGGCGCGAACAACACCTCACCGTCTCCCTCGACGCGTGCGCGCTCAGTTGGCAGATACCCGACCTCGGGACAAGGGTTGCACAGGAGCAGAACCCTCTCGAACGCGGCGGCCTCACGAATGGCGAACGACGTCTCCACGAACGGTTCACCGGGAAAGTGGATCAAAGCGCTGTCGCCGAGTACCACCACATAAAAATCAAACGCGCAACTCGGCTGATCTCGGTACGTTTCCGCCAGCCAGTATTCGTATCGCGCGAGTCCCTCTGCGGCGGGGGGATTCGCCTCCCATTCCTTCCGGGCGGCCTCGACTTCGGCCACGGGTTGCCGATCAATCTGAATCGTGTGCATGAAGCGTCCCAGTTCCACGTCCGCCTGCGGCGAAAGCCCGTCGTATATCTCCAACGCCGTTCGTGCCAGCGACCTGCCGATTCGGCCGCAGGGGTCTTCCGTTTCGCGTACGGGATGCACGTTGCCCAGCGCACCCGGGATGAACAGCCCGTCGATCCCCCTTTCGGCAAGCTCCCGCACGACCACGCCCGGGTAATCCGCCGACACGTTTCCACGGAGATCCCACAGGGCCAGCGCATGACATCCGAAATTCGTCAGCGCGATCGGCCGCCTGCCGTCCCGGTCGAATCGCACGACGCCCACCTGGAGATCCACCGCGTCATAGACAAGTTCGTCCGGCGGCCTGAGAAACTCCGTCAGGGAGACCATCCGCAAATTGCCCTGTTCATCGTGGGCCCGGCGGTTGTACTGAAGCCCACTTTCGGCAGAACCCGTGCCCACCGCCACGCGAGCAGGCGAAACGTCGGCCCGGGCCATGCGCACGGCCTCCACGGCCGCACGCGCGTAACGCGCCTCGTTCCCGAATTCCTTCAATGCCTCCGTCGGCTGATTCACGTAGAACTGAAACAGCGTGGGTCCGGTGCCCATATGGCTGGCGCCCGGGAGCACCCAGGCGGGATCCACGTCCGTATCCGCCAGGTCCGCGGCCATCATGTCGAAGCAATAGTCGTCGAACAGGAACAGGTCGGCCGCCAGAAACGTCACCTGCCGGTCGCCCTGCCGCACGTGCAGCGCCCGAAAGAAGATGGGATCGTAGATTTCAAACGACTCGTGCGCCTGAGGCGTAATGTCGACCTTGCCGAAACCCGCCAGTATCTGTTCATCAGGGTTCGATCCGCTCATTAATAACTACCTCCAGACTGAAACCGCAGACTCCCCTGCGGTCCGTCCATGTCCGGGCCCCGGTTTGCGGCGGGCACAACAATGCACACATTGCATCATAATATCTGCATCATTCACTGTCAAGTCGCGATCAGGCGCGCTCGACGTACCCCCCGTTGTAAAATGCCCCCAGCATAAGATTAATCGCTTGACAACCCGAACCGCCCCGGCCTATATATCACGCGCATGAGCAGGAACAACAGCTTAGACCGAGGCTGAAGATAAACTGTACCGGGAATTACGATGATGGATTTCCTTTTCGTCGTCTTGCCGGCGGGCGTGCTGGCCACCGGCATATTCGTGCTGATGATAGCCGGTGCTGCCCGTACGGCCAATGCCTCCGACAGGCGCACGTACTATACCGATGCCCGTATGCACGTGGTCCGGCACAATCTGGAGCACTACGGCTGGGCCCGGGAGCACAGAGCCGAGATACTGAAAAAAGCGGAGCATTGGGCCCGCTACGGAGATGCGAAGCTGCGCACCCTCGTTTCACCCCCTCAGGTACCGCGGGGATACCAGGTACACAACGACGGGTGTCCGGTACACGGGGTCAAGGTCCACCAACAGGGGCTATACAGGTGGATAATCGACTTTGACCGTCCGTATAAAGTGACATGTCCCGTGGGCGGTGAGACGTATCCATCGAACGACTTCGAGGCATTCCTCGCCACGGGTATGCAAGACAGGTCCCTGCTGACCGGTCCGTACGCCGATGACGGTTGGGGGTGGCATCGTCCGGGAGACCCGGTACCGGCGAACTACTGGTTCGTGGCCTATTACGCGCATTGGAGCATGATGCGGTTCCTGATGGAAGCGATCGAAGTCCTGGGGCAGGCTTCCGTGCTTGCCGACGATGAAGACGACAGGAGACGGTACGCCCACAAATGCGCGCTTCTGCTGTGGCAACTGGCCGAGTATTACCCCGACTACAAATACGAACGCCAGTCCAGGGAATCGAAGGAACACAATCCCGAATATACGGGTAAGCTGTTCAACAGAATCTGGGAGACGCGTCCCCCGCATACCTGCGCGATCGCTTACGACGCGGTACGCCCCTATCTGAATGCCGATACCGAAATCCAGTGTCTCGCGGACAGGACGGGCCCGGAAATCCACGCCACGATTCGGGATCGGCTGCTGCGCGAGGCAGCCAGGTGCATTATGCACGCGGCCGGTGGGCGCATCAGGGGCAACTACGGAATGCACCAGAAGGCGCTGCTGACGCTGGCCCAGGTGCTAACGGCTTCCGAAGGACGTCCTCGCAGCGAGGAGATGGTTCAATACGTTCTGGCGAATCCGGATCCCGTGATGGCCACCGATATGGGATTGCGGGATGCGCTCGAAAACCTGGTCTACCGCGACGGAATGCCGCATGAGTCGCTCGAATACAACAAGATCTGGGTACACGACCTGACGGAACTGGCGGCGTTGATGGTGGATTCTGGTGCGAATCTGTTTAAACACCCACGGTACGGGAAACTGGTCTCCTGGGCGTTCGACGTCTGCATCGCGGGAAAATTCACCCCTTCCACCGGAGATTCGGGCGACATGTTCGCGCAACGGAGCGCCTGGCAGCCAGCCGTATGTCAACTCGCGAGGCCGTATGTAGACGACGCCCGCCTCGCCTGGGTTCTGAGGACGCAACCGGACGTCCGTCAGGACCTGTTCAGCACGCCCGTTGAGACGCAGCTTTCGGTTCTGCCGGAAGGGGAAGCACCCGATATCGGTCTGCGGTCCTGCCATTTTCCCGCGTATGGGATGGCCAATCTGCAGTACGGCGACGAAACGAACCGGTCGGCCGTCTCGTTCTTTTACGGCGACCACCAGGCCCACCGGCATTTCGACCAGTTGAACATCCTGCTTTTCTCACACGACAACGCGCTGTTGACCGACATCGGATACCCGGAACAGACGGACGCCTTCAATCACCGGCTCGCGGGTTTTTTCACCAATACGGTGGCGCACAACACGGTTGTGGTCGATGAAGTGAGGCAGAGTCGCGGGCCGGGACGGCTTCACGGACTGGTTATGGAGGGTTTCGCTCAGGCCGTTGATGCTTCCTGCGAGGGGGCTTATGCCGGTAGGGTCGACGTCTACAGACGGACGAATGTGCTGGTTGAAGCCGCACGCGGACAGCACTACCTGTTCGACGTATTCTACGTGGACGGGGGACGGCAGCACGACTACATGCTGCATGGCAATCAGGCGGCGTTCGACTGCCGGCCGGGGCTGGGTCCGGTACAGGAAACCGGGACGCTGGCGGGAGAGGACGTGCCATACGAGCAGTTCTACGACGACCCCGAGCTGAAGGACAAACGATTGTCCAGCGTGCCGTACACGGGTTACAGCGGCAGCGGTTACCAGTTCTTGTACAATGTGCAGAAAGGAAACTTGGCCGGGGAGGCAACCGCTGAGTGGCGCCTTACGGAGCCCATTGCAGGCCAGCCGGAACGCCCGTGGCGGGGCATCGGGCTTCGGGCCCATCTGATGGGAAGAGACGAGGAGCTGTTCGCGTGCGATGGTCCGGTACAGAAATACAAGTACCTGCCCGAAAGCGTAAAATTCCTTGTGCGCAGGCGGACCGGCGCCAATTTTTCCAGCCTGTTCGCCACGGTTTTCGAACCCTATAGAGAGAGGACGTGGATCCGTCGCGCGACACGGATTGAGCTGACGCCGGACGGTTCTCGGGCGGCCGCCGTCCGGGTGGACCTGGAAGACGGGAGCACGCACTATCTGTTCCACGCCCTGGACGCGGACAGGACGTATACGTTGCAGAACGGCATCAGAATAGCGGGACAGCTGGCGATTCTGGCGTTGAACGAAGCAGGTCGGCCCGTCCGGGCGATGCTGTTCAACGGCAGGATGCTGGAGACGGACGGTTTGCGGCTGGAGGGAGAGGGAATGCGCCGCTGCCGGATCGCGTCCGTGGATTACGGACGCGGGACCATCGAACTCGCCAACGCCGTGATCGAGGACACCCTCCGGGAGGGACAGGCCATTCCGGTGGTCTCGGATGGATTCTCCGACAGCGTAACGTTGTCGAAAGTGATTGACCGACGGCGATTCTCTATCGGGGATGAAGACGTGAACGTGGCCGGCGGGCCGGTGTTGAATGTGCGTGCCAACCGCCTTCTCACGAGCGCGTCCAATCCGCACGCGCACGTGGGTATGACCCTGCTGAACAGCCTGAAGGAACCGCAGGGACGGCTCGCCGAGAAGGTGGACGGCGGGTGGCGGATCGACCGCGAGGGTAGAGGGCCATTGACGATGGAAAACTTCCCGGTGGCCGACGGCGACGCCGGCCCCAGATATTCGGTCGCCATGGTCGGCGCCGGCGATTGGCTGGAGGTTCCGGACATTGTACAACTCCAGGGCGTCGAAGGCGGGTGAACGGGTTATCCAATGTCGAATAAACAAAAGACCATCGCCGCGCTCAAAGCGGTTCGCGGAAACGGCGTGGCATGGCTATTGAGCCATCTGAATGCGGACGGGTCCCTGGGAGACCCCACGGAGGGCTTTCACTTCTACCGGGCGCCGTGGACGTTCGCCATTGTCGGCGAAACCGGGCCGGCAGCGGCAGTCTGCAGCTGGATCCGGCGGGAGATGTTGACCGAACAGGGCAGGATCGAGGGGCCCTTCCGGGTGTTTGACGATGCGTACGCGTATCGGAATGCAACGCTGATCGTCGGCGCGCATCTCGCGAGGCAGTATGATTTGAGCCATGGTCTGATGCCGGACCTGCTGGCGTGTCAGGATCGGACGTCAGGTGGCTTTCATAACGACCGCACGGCCCAAGGCGGCATGAGCGACCGCATGGATGTTCCATACGCATGCGGACCCGGATTGGCGTGTCTGGCCACAGGTCGACTGGATATCACGCGATCGGTTTACCGGTTCCTGCACCGGATCTACTCGGCGCAGCCGAATTTGCCCGAGCGGTTCTACTATGCCTGGTCCTCCAGAAAAAGCGGTGTGATTACCGGTTTTTCGGATGACGATGGCTTCTGGCACGTGGTGGAGAACCACGCGGACCGGCCGCAGCGCTGGACGGTTGGCGGCATTGCGGCCGGGTTTTTGTGCCGGCTTTACCTGGCGGACCCGCGCCCCGAATACCTGGCGCTTGCGCGGCACTATCAGGCATTCTCCATGGCGGCGACGGATGCGCAGTTCAAGTATGCCCAGGTCTGCAAGAGCAGCTGGGGAAGTTCGCTCCTGTATCAGCTGACGGGCGAACGTGCGTACCTGGAATGGTCCTGCCGCATGGGCGACTGGTACGTTCAGACGCAAGAGCCTGAAGGTTGCTGGCACTGGACCGGATACGAGACACAGGGATCGCGCATCGAACTGACGCTGGAATTCGTCATGCACGTGGACACGCTGATAGGCGGCCTGGCGTCCCGGACGTGACTTCCAGGGAGGATTCATCTTGCGGGTTCTTGCGACGGGGGCGACCGGACGAATCGGGCAGCATCTGGTGCGCGCGCTGACCGATGCCGGGCATGCCGTCAGGGCGCTGGTGATGCCCAATGACAACAAGGCGGCGAAGCTGGCGGCGAACGTGGAAGTCGTCTTCGGACGGCTCGAGGAACCCGCCTCGCTCGGACCCGCCGTGGACGGCGTGGACGCCGTTTTTCACCTCGCCGGCGCGTTGACGTCACGAGGCTGCCGCGAGGAGGAATTCGTCCGGGTCAACGTCCAGGGCACGTTTCGCCTGCTGAAAGCAGTCCGCGACCAGACACGCAAACCGGCTCACTTTGTCTACGCCAGCAGCGATGCCGTCTATTTCGAAAAGCCGGATGAGGACGCCCGTTACCTTCCGGTGGACGAAGATTATCCCCTGATGTCGGGTTCGGTCTACGGCGCCAGCAAGATTGGCGCGGAGGAACTCTGTTGGAGCTTCAGCCGCGGCTTTGGGATTCCCGTAACGGTCCTGCGATTCGGCGCAACCGCGGATGCCATGGAATTGGTCGATCCGAACAGCGTATTCGCGCGCTGGCTGTTTCTGCGCGCTGCGATCGCCCACACCGGAGCGACGGCGGCGGCGAATGGAGCGCAATCGAAGACGCGGGCGGCACTGAAATCGCTTGATACCGGTGGCGAGCAGCTTGTCGTTTACGCTGACTGCGACGGCAACCCCGAAGTGCGCCAATGGGCGGACGCCCGTGATATCGCCGCGGGATGTCTTCGCGTACTGGGGGCGGAGGTGGCGGTGGGAAAGGCATTCAATATGGGAGGACGCGAACCGCACTGCGCGGAGGCGTTCGTTGACTTTCTGGCTGCTCGGCTGGAATTGCCCCATGTAAAGGCCTGCATTCCGACCGCGAGACGGCCCTGGTTCATTACCAGCGGCATGGCGGAACGATTGCTGGGCTATGAAGCCCGGTACAGCGTTTACGATATGGTGGAGGACGCTATTCAGATGCGGGAGACGCCCGTATGAACCTTGCGTGCTGTGTATGGGCTATCGAGGGATCCGAAAACCGGGTCGCGGCGCGTGCGGCCGCGTTGGGGTTCGAGTGGATCGACGTAAGGCCGTTCGCTTTTTCGTCTGACGGAGCACGGCGGAGAATCCGGGAGCACGGGCTTTCGGTTTCCTGTATCGCGGCATCGTTCGGTATGCCGGAAGGCGCCCGGCTGAGCAGTCCCGATCGCGACGCCCGGTTGGGAGCCGCTTCCTATCTCGATCGGACGCTGGATTTCGGCGCATCCCTGGGCGCGTCCGCAGCATACGTCGTTCCGGATGAAGACCCGTCGTCTCTGGACAGATACGCGGCGGCATTGGAAAGGCTGGCCGAACGGGGAGACGAACTGGGCGTGAGCGTATGCGTGGAACATTTCCCCGATACCGCGCTGCCTACGGCCTCCGGGACGATTGCGTACCTAAGGGAAATTGGGCATCCCAACCTGTTTCTGCTTCTGGATATCGGCCACGCGCAGATGTCCGGCGAAGACGCAACAGAGGTGATTTCGGACGCGGGCCCGCTGCTGGGATACGTGCATCTGGACGACAATGACGGTTCGCGCGACCTGCATCTTGGCCTGACGGACGGTATTCTGACCGAAGCAGCGCTGGCTGATACGGTTTCCGCCCTTGCCGATATCGGTTACCGCGGGAATCTGAGTCTCGAGTTACATCCGGAATTGCCCGATCCGCTCGATGCCCTCGGGCGAAGCCGGGAGATCGTTCTGAACGCGATGGGGTGAAGGGCGGACATTATCCGAAATCCGCGGCGGGACGACAACAGCATGTGGTTCATACCTGCGTGTGGTCCGTGCGGGTTTGCCATCAATAGAAACGCAGGTATTGATTCAGACCCTGTGTTTGGGAGGGCGAGCCGGAACGCCTGCGAGCATGCCCTGAGCGCTTATGTCTTCATCGATGTCGGGCCAACGGACTCCTATCCCATCGCCGATAATTTCGTAGTTGGCGCGTTCCTCCGGTGTGGCCTCCGACAGCCGCCACGACCAGACAAGAGGAACACTGATTGTGCGACCGTCTACAAAGTCAGCTGTGATGGAGTCGTCAGTAACCCGGACAAGCTGAATTCTCGGTTCTGAACTACCCGCAATGTTCATCCCAGTTCTCCAGGATCAGAATTACATTCGCGCGGATTGCTCTACGAATTCGGTTGAGTTCATGAGGCGAAAAACCCTGATTCTTGCAAAGACTGATCGGTTCGAGCCAGAATTTGCAGATCCGTTTTTCCCGCTGAACGTGTACATGTTTCGGTTCATTGCAGTCGAAGCTGAAGAAGAAGAATCGATAGGGACCGGTAATGTCTCTGATAGTTGGCATTCTTGCAGATATCGACCCAGCAATCCAAAGATTAGCGAAAATCCGCCACAATGGCAACGGTTCAGTGTTGAGTCGGATGTCCATGACCTGAGACAGCCGGTCAGAATTCGCGTATGTAATCCCGTGAATATATGCCGAATTATTATTGAAATCAATAGAGTTCAAGTTGCCCGATAAGGACCTGCAATAAGGGAGTCTACCAATATTCAATTGGCGCCATCGAAGGCAGGTGAGTCAAAGCCAATGAACGATCCACTGTCTCTCCGTAGAGGGCAGACGAGTCAATTCATCCACGATTGAAGAGGCCAGAATGCGAATAGACAGCGACAGAGTCTACCTGTTTCGAGCCCAGATTGAGGGAAACGAGGCGCCATTCGAGGCATACAGGGACCTTGCCCACGCGGCCTTGCGCCACGTGGACCTCGCGCTGCCGGAAGAGGGAACGGTGCTGCTCAAGCCGAATGCAACCGTCCTGTTTCCAGCGGAGAAACGAATCGTGACCCACCCGGGCTTTCTTGCGGGCATGGCCGACGCGCTCGTGGAGAAAGGCGTCGATGCCGGCAGGCTGGTGGTCGCGGACGGACAATCCGGAGAACAACCGGAAAACGGGAATACGTGGAAGGGCGCCGGGTACACGAGGATGGCGGACAGCCGAGAGTTGACGTTAACCGAGTTGAATGACCGCCCCAGCCGGAATGTGCCGGTGCCCGGCGGGGTGGTTTTCGATGCCTATCCCATTTATCGGGACGTGACCGATTGCGCGTTCTTCTTCAATGTGCCGCTGGCGAAGTGCCACAACCTGGGATGTACGACCCTGGCAATCAAGAATCTGATGGGTATCCTGGCGCGGCCGGAACGCCACCTGTGTCATATACAGGACGTTGACCGGCCGCACGAGAACGGGATCTGGCGGCTGACGGACAGCGGGTTGAGTCTGTTTGAAGACCGGTTCTACCACAAATTGTGCGACTTGGTGGCCGCCCTTCGTTCCCTGAATATTCCCCGGCTTTGCATGGTCGACGGGCTTGTCGGACGGGACGGTACCGCGTTCAATGAGGGCGAAAATTATCCGCTGGGGTGGACCCTGATCGGCGAGAACGAGGTCCACGTCGATGCCGTTGCGACGTACCTGATGGGCCTGGACCCCGAGACGACACCCTATCTCAGATTCGCAGTCCAGCGCGGACTGGGCAGCAACAGGCTGGATGAGATCGAGGTGGTGGATCTGGCGGATGGCGGGGCGATGGACCCGCGGGCGCTGGCACGGATCCGATCGAAGAGGGTTTTGATGCCGATCGCCCGTTACGAGGGCGGCTATTATGATCGGTACCGAGCAGACGGTTCCGTTGTACCCTGGCGGATTGACGATGTGAACGAACAGCGACGCTCGGACGGATTGGAACCCGTTGAGACGTAGCCCGGGCAATCCCACCGAAGCCACTGCTTGTCAACCTGACACGAAGGCAAGATGAATCAGGCCTCTGAAGCACCCGAATACCGGATGCCACCGGTAGAAATCTCGGCGCTGTTGGACGCGCAAACCACACCGGACATCAGCGTCGATCCCAATGGGCGGTGGATGCTCGTTCTTGCGAAGCCGAGCCTGCCGCCCATTTTGGAACTGGCCCGACCGGAATTGCGTCTGGCGGGAATGCGCATCGACCCCGACGCCAACGGTCTCAGCCGGTCCGGGTATTACACGGGGCTGACGCTGAAACGGATTTCGGATGGCAGGGAACGCCAGTTGAGGGGTCTGCCGAAGGGAGGCCGCATCGGGTGGCCGCGATGGGCGCCGGACGGGAGCCGTGTCGCC
Source organism: Gemmatimonadota bacterium (assembly GCA_028877215.1). GTDB lineage: Bacteria > Latescibacterota > UBA2968 > UBA2968 > JAAXHE01. The sequence goes on from JAPPFJ010000031.1 coordinate 13,028, forward strand.
TTTACGGTTCGCGACGGACCGGGAATCAAGCTCTGGTGGGCCGACGTGGACTCAGGTGTTGCGCAGCAGGCGTCGGAGATCCGTTTAAATGGCATCTTCGGCGCGCCATTCACCTGGATACCATCCGGTCCGGGGCGCGTCCCTTCGCTGATCGTCCGGGCTGTTCCGGAGGAACGGGGCGAAGTCCCGGAAGCGCCTCGGGTTCCGCAGGGTCCCGAGATCCGTGAAAACACGGGCCAACTGGCGCCGTCACGAACCTGGCAGGACCTGCTGACAGGGGCGCATGACGAAACGCTCTTCGAATACTATGCAACCTCCCGGCTGGTTGTAATTGCACCGGATGGAAGCGAGCGGTACGTGGGCGCGCCCGGTGTCATCCGCCGTGCCGAGCCGGCGCCGGGAGGCTGCCACCTGCTGGTGGAAACCCTCCACCGACCATTTTCGTACCTGGTGCCGCACTATCGATTTCCTGTCCGGATTGAAGTATGGCATCTGGACGGCCGGCTGATTCGCGAACTGGTCGATGCACCCCTGGCGGAGAACGTACCGATCGCTTTCGACGCCGTACGTGATGGACCGCGCTCGTTCCGGTGGCGTAACGACGCGGAGGCGACGGTGTGCTGGGTGGAGGCGCAGGATTGCGGCGACCCGGCAGCAGAGACGGACATCCGGGATCGCGTGTACACGCTTTCCGAGCCCTTCGATCGCGCACCGGCGTTGTTGCAATCTCTCGAGCTCCGTTACGCCGGGGTTACGTGGGGAGACGGCGCGATGGCGCTGGTGACCGAGCGCTGGTGGAAGACCCGCCGGACGAGGACCTGGCGGTTTTCCCCGGACGCGGATTCCCGCGACCGGGAGCTGCTCTTCGACCGGTCTTGGGAAGACCGGTACGGTGATCCGGGTACGCCGGTGACGACGTCGAACCCCGCAGGGCGGAGGGTGTTGCTGACGGTTGACGACGGCCGACACCTTCTCCTCGCGGGCGGCGGGGCGTCTCCGGAGGGGGATTTCCCGTTCCTGGACAGGTTCGATCTGAAAACGAAATCGGTGGAACGGATCTGGCAGTGCGAACCCCCGTATTATGAACAGCCCGTCAGGTTGATCGATGAGGCCGATGGTCTGCTGTTGACGCTTCAGGAAACGGCACAGCGTCCGCCAAACCTGTTTTTACGGACGCTGGAGACAGGGAACATCCGGCAACTGACTGCATTTCCGCACCCGGCGCCGCAGCTGTCGAAAGTGCGGAAGGAAATCATCCGTTACCGGCGGGCGGACGGGACCGGCCTGAACGGCACCCTGTATCTGCCGCCAGGGTATTCAGATGACGACGGTCCGCTGCCCTTGCTGATGTGGGCGTATCCGCGTGAGTACAAAAGCGCCGGTGCGGCCGCGCAGATGACGGGCTCCCGGTATCGATTCACTCGTGTGACCTGGACGTCCCCGCTGCCCTGGTTGACGCAGGGATACGCGGTCCTGGACGGACCTTCCATGCCGATTGTTGAACAAGACGGCGTGGAAGCCAACGATTCGTACGTGACCCAGTTGGCATCCAGCGCAGAAGCGGCCGTGAAAGAAGTCGTGCGCCGGGGTGTTGCGGACCGCGACCGCATTGCGATCGGCGGACATTCCTACGGCGGATTTATGGCAGCGAATCTCCTGGCGCACAGCGATCTGTTCAAGGCGGGAATCGCCCGGAGCGGTGCATACAACCGTACGCTGACGCCGTTTGGTTTTCAGTCTGAAGAGCGTACGCTCTGGCAGGCGCCGGAGGTCTATCATGCCATGTCGGCATTCATGCATGCCGACAAGATCAAGGCGCCGCTGTTGTTGATTCATGGCCAGGCCGACAACAATTCCGGGACATTTCCCATGCAGAGCGAGCGGCTATATAACGCGCTGAAGGGTCACGGCGCGACAACCCGACTGGTGATGCTGCCCCACGAGAGCCACGGATACACCGCCCGTGAGTCGGTCATGCATGTGTTCTGGGAAATGACGGAATGGCTGGCACGACACCTCTGAGAGACCACGCAGTAAACCCGTTTAAGGGTTGAAGAGAATGACAGATAAAGCGCGGACGGCGAAGGGATCTTCGGATCCGAACAGGGCGCCGGTTTTCGGCGAACTCCGGTCGTTGCTGGGCGATCGGATGAGGACGGACGAGGGCATCCGGGAAGCCCACGCGGGCGACGCTTCGTATCATAAGCCCAGGTTGCCGGATGCTGTGGTCTTTCCCGCCTGCAATGACGAAGTGTCGAAGATTGTGAAACTCTGTGCCCGATACCGGACACCGGTCGTGCCGTTTGGTACGGGAACGGCCGTGGAAGGTGGAATCGTCGCTGTACAGGGTGGCGTGTGCATCGATTTAAGCCGTATGAACCGTATCTTGAGGGTCGGCATGGCCGACCTGGACGCAACGGTGGAGGCCGGCGTAACGAGAAAGCAGCTTAACCGGCATCTGGCGGAAGCGGGGACGGGACTGTACTTTCCGGTGGATCCCGGAGCGGACGCCTCCCTGGGAGGAATGACGGCGACACGGGCGTCGGGCAGTGCGGCGGTGGGATACGGAACGATGAGGGAAAACGTCCTGGGGCTGACGGTCATACTGGCTGACGGCAGCATCGTTCACGCAGGGGGACGGGCGAGGAAATCGTCCGCCGGTTACGACCTGGCGCATTTGTTCGTCGGATGCGAGGGCACACTGGGTGTCATTACCGAGGTGACGCTGAAGCTGGCGAGGGTCCCTGAGGCTGTATCCGCGGCGGTCTGCGCGTTCCCTGACATTTCTTCGGCGGTAAACGCGGTTATTGAATTGATGTCGACGGGAATAGAAATGACGCGGATCGAGCTTCTCGACGAAGTTCAGATGGGCGCGATCAACGCGTATTCCGGCTTCGACTACAAAGTGGCGCCAACCCTGTTTTTCGAGTTCCACGGTTCCGAATCGTCGGTTGCCGAACGCGTGGCGGCGGCCGGGCCGGTCACGGACAGGCACGGCGGCGAGGACTTTCGCAAGGCAACCGGACAGAAAGAACGCGACAGGCTCTGGCAGGCGCGGTACGACGCCTATTACGCGTCACAGACCATGCGGCCGGGTTCGGTGGGGTTCGTGACGGACGTGTGCGTCCCGGTTTCAAGACTGGCGGATTGTATCCTGAAGACCAAAGAAGAGCTGAAGACGTCGACCCTGATTGCGCCCCTGTTCGGGCACGTCGGCGACGGAAATTTCCACGTCGTTTTCCTGATCGATCCGAATCGCCCCGAAGAGCTTGCCGAAGCGCGTAAATTCGGCGAACGGATCGTCGAATTCGCCCTGGAAATGGGCGGAACGTGTACAGGTGAACACGGGATCGGTTTGGGTAAACTGGCAGCACTTGAGCAGGAACATGGCGAAGGGGTAAGGGTCATGCAGGCCATCAAGAAAGCACTGGATCCGCTCAACATCATGAATCCGGGAAAGGTCGTGAAGGTTTGAGATCCAAAGCACCCGACAGAAAATCAGCAATATTGAATAATTATTCTTGACTTTTAAACTTTTTTTTATATTTTTCGAATAATTATCCTTAATATGGAATAAAATTTAATGGGTGAAAAAGAGGAACGGCAGCGGCGGATTCTCACCGTCATTGCTTCCCATGCAATCGGGACCCAGAGGGCGTTAAGCGAAGCACTCAGCGCCGCTGGAATTTCCACCACACAGTCCACGCTCTCGAAGGACCTGAAACAGTTGGGTATCGTCAAATCGCCGGACGGCGAAGGGGGCTTCCGCTATCGACCGCCGACTGAAGACGCGCGGCCTTATGGCAGTGGCTCGGATCTGCTCGCGAGGGAGTTACGGGATTTTGTCGTCGAAACGGGAGGGGCGGGGCATACGCTCGTCTTGAAGACGATAACAGGACACGCGCAGGGTGTGTGCGAAGCCATCGACCGGGCGGGATGGACCGAGGTCGTGGGGACGATCGCGGGAGAAAACACGATTTTCATCCTGTGCCAATCCGTGGAAGAACGAGAATTGCTGAAGGAGCGGATTCTTGAGATTTCTCAATGACGGGGACGAAACAGTCAATCGCATACCGGGCGACGAGGCAATTCGGGTTGCGACGTCGTCGAAAGGACCGGGAGTGAAGTACCGGGCGCGTCCTCAGCTGAGCGCTTGTGAACCCCCGACGCGGGCGTGTAAATCAAGACCTGCGGGAGGATTCACGTGGCTTTGAGCGTCGGCATCTACGGCGATACCGGGATGGTCGGCCAGGAACTGGAACGGGTACTGGCGCATCACGACCGCGCGGCGATCGGCTTCCGGCAGAATTCCAGACGACGGCAAGGCGTCCTGGACGAGTGTGATCTTGTATTCCTGGCCACGAAAGACACCGAGTCGATGCAGTTCGCGCCGCAGGCACTGGACACGGGAGCAAGAGTTATCGATATGAGCGGCGCTTTCCGGTTGCCGAGGCGCCTGTTCGAATCCGGCTACGGGCTGGACCACCGTGCTCCGGAGCTTCTTGAAGAGGCGGTTTACGGCATGCCCGCGCTGTTTGCCGACCGGATTGCCTGCGCGCGGCTTGTTGGTAATCCGGGCTGCTATCCAACCAGCGTTATTCTGGCGTTGAAACCGTTGAAGGAAATGGTGCAGGGCGAAGCGACGGTCGTGGCCACTTCGGGAAATTCGGGCGCCCGCAGAGAGATTGAACAGGAGCCCGACGAGGTCACCTACAGTTTCGGCCGGCGGCACAAACACGTACCGGAGATGGAGTTCTATTCCGGTTTTCGGGTGAACTTCACGCCTATTGTTCTGCGCTCCGTATTCGCGGGCATCAATGCCAACATACGAATTGAGCTGGCCGACAGTCTGAAGGCATTACACGCGCACGAGGCCGGCAGACAGCTGGTCGAGGCGATCGCGTATGCTTATACAAGCGAGGACCTTGTCGTTCCCGTGGAGGATTCGGAGGACAAACAGTGGGGTACGCGCGACGTCGTCGGCACGCACAAGCTGGCAATCAAGGTGGGTGTGGACGACGGGTTTGCCTATATCTGTGCAATGGAAGACAACCTGGGCAAGGGCGCGGCCAGCCAGGCGGTCGAGAATATGAACCTGATGTTCGGACTGCCCAGACTCTACGGAATTGACGAAGTTTACAGCACGGGCTGAACCGTCGGTCAAAATCGACGGAACACAGCCGCCTTGTAACACGGGAATTTGCGATGGAGCAATTCATTCAGAAAGCCGCCACGCTGGTGGAGGCGTTTCCCTACATTCGCTCGTTTCGGGACAAGATCGTCGTTGTGAAATACGGGGGAAGCACGCAGCCTGACGACGGCGGGTCGGACACGATTCTGGCGGATCTGGTGTTCATGGAAACCGTGGGCATGCGACCCGTGGTCGTGCATGGCGGCGGCAGGGAAATCAGCAGACGCCTGCAGGAAGCCGGACTGGAGTCGAAATGGATCAACGGATTGCGCGTGACCGACGCGGATTCGATGCAGGTGGTGGAAGACACACTGTTCGGTGTCGTAAACAGAAGGATTGTGGAGGGCATCCGGGCGCTGAACGGATGCGCACACGGCATGTCCGCAAAGGAAGCCGGCGTCATGCATGTGCGCAGGCATTTTGCGCAGGTGGCGTCCAACGGTACACGTGTGCCGGTGGACATCGGGTTTGTGGGCAACGTACACCGGGTGGATCCGGAACCCGTTCGAAGGGTGTGCGCAAAGGAAACGATTCCAGTGATCGCCCCAATCGGCCTCGGTCCCGACGGCAGGAGTTACAACGTGAACGCGGATACGGCCGCCGGAGAAATCGCGCGAACGCTTCAGGCGGAGAAGCTGGTTTTCCTGACGGACGTAAACGGCATTTTGAGTGACAGCGCCGATCCGGAATCCAGGATCTCAACATTGCACGTCAATGACGTGGACAGGCTGATCCGGGACGGTACGGCGAAGGGAGGGATGATTCCAAAGCTCCAGGCTTGCGTGCGTTCGGTGAGAGGTGGCGTAAATAAGACGCACATTATAGACGGACGCGTTCCCCACGCCCTGTTGCTGGAAGTCTTTACGCGTGAGGGGATCGGCACTGAGATTGTCCAATGAAGCGAGATGCGGATCAGGCTGTATTATTTGGTACCCAAAAACCAGGGGAGTGGATGATGGACACAAAAGAAATAATCGATCTTGAGCAGAACTACATTCTTCAGACCTACGCGCGGCCCGACTTCGTACTGGAGCGCGGAGACGGCGTGCATCTCTTCGACACCGAAGGAAAACGGTATCTGGATTTCGTGAGCGGGTTGTCCGTGAATGCACTGGGATACAACAACCCGACCATTGGCGACGCAATCTCGGCACAGGCGCGTAAACTGATCCACGTCTCGAACCTCTACCATACGATTCCCGCGCCCCAGTTGGCGAGAATGCTGTGCGAGCGGTCATTCGCGGATCGAGTTTTTTTCTGCAATAGCGGGACCGAGTCCTGGGAAGCCGCGCTTAAGTTTGCGCGAAAATGGGGGTACATGAATTTCGAGGATCGCGCAAAGTACAAGTTCATTGCGATGAACAACTCGTTTCACGGACGCACGATGGGGTCGGTTGCCACGACAGGTCAGCCGAAGTACCACAAAGGCTTCGGACCCTTGCTTCCCGGAGTCTCGTTCGCGGAATTCAACAACCTCGAATCGGTGGAGCGGTTGGTGGAGGCGGAGACCGTAGCGGTGATCCTGGAGCCCCTGCAGGCCGAAGGCGGTATTCATTCGGCAGACCCGTCGTTCCTCGAAGGGCTGCGGCAGCTGTGCGATGAGATGAAGATACTGCTGGTGTTCGACGAGATTCAGTCCGGGCTCTGCCGGACCGGGGCCCTGTTCTGTTATGAACACTACGGCATAACGCCTGACATCATGACGCTGGCCAAGCCCCTTGCCGGGGGCCTGCCGATTGGCGCGACGCTGATGAGCCAGGACGTTGCCGATGCCGTGGAACCCAGCGACCATGCGGCGACGTTCGGAGCGCATCCGGTCAGTTGCGCCGTGGGCATCGAGGTCTTGGGTCAGCTCTCTGATCCGGGATTCATCGCGGCCGTAAGGGCGAAGGGCGACCATCTGAATGGCCGGCTGAACGCGCTGATGGAAGAGTACCCAGATAAGATCACCGAGGTCCGCGGCAGGGGGTTGATCGCGGGCGCCGTGTTGGCCGACGCGCCAGCCGCCGACGTGATGGGCGCGTTCCGTGAGCGGGGAATCCTTGTGTGTGTCGCCGGACCCGACGTGGTTCGCTTTCTGCCGCCCCTGGTGATCGAACAGGCGAATATCGACCAGGTCATGGACGTGTTCGACGAAATTCTGAAGGGATAGCAGGCGGACGACAGGAAAGGAGCGACTGTAATGAAATTGGCGGACATTCGCGGCAAGCGGATTGCGCTGGCGGCCTCCGGCGGGCTTGACAGCTGTACGGTGACGCGCTGGCTGGCAGACCAGGGGGTGGAGGTGGTGAGCATCACCGCGGATATCGGGCAGCCGGACGAGGACGATATCGAGGATATCGGCCGGCGGATGCTGGCCTGCGGGGCCGTGGATTCGGTCATCCTGGATCTGAAGTCGGATCTGGCCGAGGAGGCAATCACCATGCTCCTCGCCAACGCCGTCTACGAGGGCGGGTACTGGAACACGACCGGTCTGGCCCGGCACGTGACCGCGCAGGGGATACTGGAGGAGATGCAGGTTCGCGATATCGACGTACTCGCGCACGGTGCCACGGGCCGCGGGAACGACCAGGTGCGTTTCCAGCTCGTCGCCAATATGCTGTCGCCCGCCGTCAAGGTCTATGCGCCATGGCGCGACGACGCGTTCCTGGAGCATTTCGGCGGACGCAGGGAGATGATCGCCTATTGCCAGGCCCGGAACCTGCCCATTACGGCTACGCAGGAAAAGCCGTATTCGACGGACGCGAATCTGCTGGGGTTGACGCACGAGGCTGGAAAGCTGGAATATCTCGACGTGGCGGCGGATTTCATCGAACCGGGCATGGGCGTTTTCCCGAAGGACGCGCCGGATCGCCCGGAGACATTCTCCGTCACGCTTGAAGCAGGGCGTCCCGTACTTGTGAACGGGGAGCCCGTGGATGCCGTATCGGCGATCGCAACGGCAAACGACGTTGCCGGGCGCCACGGCGTGGGCATCGGTATCCACACGGTCGAGAATCGTTTCGTGGGCATCAAATCCCGGGGCGTGTACGAAAGCCCGGGGCTCGCATTGCTGGGCGCATGCTACCAGTACCTGCTGCAGCAGGTGCTCGACAGGCGGTCACGGCGATTCTACGATTCGCTCTCCTCGGTGCTTGCCGAGCAGATCTACCAGGGGTATTATTTCGACCTGTCATCGCAGATGATTCGTGGCGCCCTCTCGCCGGTTCGGAAGCTGGCCGAGGGCTCGCTGACCGTTTCGGTATACAAAGGCTCGGTTACGTACCAGTCCTCCGGTGCCGTGGCGCATTCGCTGTATTCATCCGAGCTGTCCTCGATGGAAGCGATCGGTGATTACGACCATCGGGATTCGGAGGGGTTTCTGAATGTCCTGAGTGTCGGCGCGAAGGCGTTGAATGCGTCGCGTCAGGTAAATGAAGGGCTGACGAAAAACTGAGATATCGGGATCGAGTTTCCTCTTCATGGGATACGTCGGCTGTCTGGGGTAATTCAATGGGCGAATCTGCAAAAAAGCCATGGTCCGGCCGCTTCGACAAGGCGTCGGAGAGTGCAATGGAACAATTCAACGCGTCCATCGGGTTCGACCGGCGGCTATACAGGGCGGACGTCGCCGGAAGCAGAGCACAGGCCAAGGCTCTGGCGAAGATCGGCGTTATCACGGCACAGGAACTGGACCGCGTCCTGAAGGGCCTGGACCAGGTCGAAGCGGAAATTGCCGACGGCCGCCTCGCCTTGCACGCACATCTGGAAGACATTCACATGGCGGTGGAGGCGCGGCTGACCGAGATCGTGGGAGAAGTTGGCGGCAAGCTCCATACGGGACGCAGCAGGAACGATCAGGTTACGCTGGATGAGCGGCTGTATCTGCGGGAGGCGACTCGGGTTACCGGTGAAGGCATCAATCGGTTGCAGACCGTTCTGGTGGATTTCGCCGATCGGCACATCGACGTACTGATGCCGGGATATACCCATCTGCAGCAGGCGCAGCCCGTCCGTCTGTCGCACTATACAATGGCATTGTTCTGGATGCTGGATCGGGACGGGGGGCGATTCGCCGCGTGCGCCGACCGGGCGGATGCCATGCCGCTCGGTTCGGGCGCCTTCGCCGGCAGCGCCTTTCCGATCGACCGCAAATTCCTTGCGTCGGAACTGGGTTTCTCGCGGATAACCCCGAATAGTATCGACGCGGTCAGCGACCGCGACTATCTCCTCGAGTATATGTCCGCAGCGGCAATACTCATGGGCCACCTCAGCAGGTTCTGCGAAGACCTGATCTTGTGGGCGTCGTCCGAGTTTCAGTTTATCGAACTCGACGAAGCGTATAGCACCGGTTCGAGCATGATGCCGCAGAAGAAGAACCCGGATTCGCTGGAACTGGTGCGCGGCAAGACGGGGCGGGTGTACGGCAATCTTATGGCGCTGTTAACCGTGATGAAGGGATTGCCTCTGACCTATTCGAAGGATCTTCAGGAGGACAAAGAGGCCTTCTTCGATACGGTCGATACGGTTCATCAGGTGCTGGGGGTTTTTGCGGGTGCGTGGCAGACAATGACGGTCCGGACCGATCGAATGCGCGAAGCGCTCGACGGTACCGTCGTGGCGACGGATCTCGCGGATTATCTCGTGAGAAAGGGGCTGCCCTTTCGAGAAACCCACCGGATCGTGGGCAGGCTGGTCCGGACGGCCCTGTCGCAGGGACGGCGCCTCGACGAGCTCGACGTGCGGACCCTGCATTCAGAATGCGATCTGTTCGATGCGGACGTGGCGGAGTCGCTTCGCACAGAGGCCAGTGTCAACCGTCGGGAACTTGAAGGAGGGACGGGCTACGCGGCCGTTGCGGCGCAGATCCGCAGCGGCAGGCAGTTACTGAGCCGGAGAACGCGGAGAGCGGAAGGGTGAAGTCCTTCAGTGAACGTGACGTGCGGCGGCACTACGACCTTCTGCAACACGGTCCGGAACTTGGCCTGACACATCTGAAGGCGATGGATGGAGACCATGTCATCGGCATTGGGTTGTTCGACAACGAGGCTGATTTCGTTTCGGAGTGCCTGCGGTACAACGGGCTGGGTACGCTATACGTGGGAGTGAACCCCCGGTCGAGTCGCCTGATGGAGGACTTTGGTGGTTTGCGGAACCGCATGCGCACGCTGTTCATGGACGTGGTTGAGGATGGCGACATCGACTTTGTCACCGGAATGGCCGTGGGCGATCCGGATCGGCTCGTCCGACCTCCTCGAGAATTCCTGCGCGACGCCTCGGTGCTTGCGGACGGCGAGATCTTCTTTCCGCTCGATAAAGCGATGCCGGTATCCCGAGAATCTCTGCAGAAAGTCCGGCGACTGCTGGATGTGTGGCTCTACGGCGAGTGCGTTTCCGACGGGATCGACCTGATGCAATTCGTACGGGTTGCGGGAACGGCGGCGCAGGACGATGGATGGTTGAGACGACGGACGGTGTTCAGGAAATTTCGTCCGTACATTATGGATGGAATTACCGCTGAGATCGAGGATCTGAAGGACGAACCGGCGTAGCGATCCCGGAGACGGAACTTTGCGTCCGTTGGGGCGTTTACGTGGCAGCGCAACGCACGGGCCGACCGCGGGCGCGCGGATCGACGACCCGTTTTTTTCGTTATATCGCTCGCGCTCGGGAACTCACCGGTAATTTTAACACAGCTTCTCACATCCAGGGAGATGGTTATGTTTCGAAAGTCAATCGCTTTGTTATGCGCCAGCTGCGTGCTGTGGACCAGCCTTGTTGGCGCGGGTCAGACGTGGGCGGCGGAATCGGGCGCTGAAGATGCGGAAATGGCAGAAAGGGATGGCGAAGATCGTCCCAAAACCACCCGGACAATCGAAGCCCTGGAGGATGCCGGCTGGGCCATCGTGGATGTGAGGCAGATCGAGGGCAACCTGGTGGTGCTGAGCCCGCTCGTAGGGCCGGAAATCGATCTGGAAGAGAGCAACCGTTACTCCCTGTTCCAGGGGCGCAGCGTCTATAACGAGAGGGTACCCCTGCGGCTGCTCGATATGGCTGTGCCCGGCATACAGACGGCCTCGTTTCTGAAAAGCGGAGAACGCGTGATGGTAAGGATCCGGTACCGGTCCGGCCCGAAAATCGCGAACAGGACCGTACCGGTCGGAGACGAGGACGCACTCAGACGACTACGGGAATACGTCGAACACTTCGACGAGGTCCGAAAGGGTGAATACAAGATAGGATTTGAATCCAAGTTGCCGGAAGATGCCGAATACCCCAGGTATACCGATCGGAAAATCTCCTTCGAAGAGCGCCGTCCGCGGGCCGGAATAACGCGCCGGCTTCGCGGCGGAGTCGTGTTGAAGGACGGTGAGCGGATCGAAGGACAGTTATTGCCGGAATACGACGACGGGACCATACTGGTACAATCCGGTCTCGACGCCAGGCGGGTCCCGGTGGATGATATCGACCGGGTCCTGTTCCTTCGCGGGAGGCGTTCGACGAAGCTCGGCACCGCGGTCCGGATGGGTGTCGGGGGCGCCGTATCGGGCGCCTTAGTGGGCGCGTTTGCCGGCTGGCAGTCGAACTCACCGGTCAAAGACACAGCGATCCTGTTCGGCGCGATATCGGGCGCGATCGGGTTTTTCACGGGCCTGTTCCGATCCAGTGGCGGCCCTGGCAAACGTGAATTCGTGCTGGGCCCTGTAGATGACGGTCGTGATCGTAACCCGGACGGTGATGGCGATAAAAAGAAACGCGAACGCTCAGGCAGGTAGTCCCACGTCCAATCAGGCGCCGCGAAGCCCTTCGGTAAATCCGGAGCGTCCGAATGGGCGTGGCTGCGATATGGTTGCACACGGCCTCGCTGCGGGGAGGACGAATTGAGAGTTCTGCCGTATCAGGACGCAACACCGGCAATTGACGATTCCGCATTCCTGGCCGACGGAGCGATGCTTGTCGGAAAGGTGGTTGTCGCGTCAGAGGTGAGTATCTGGTTCAATGCGGTGTTGCGCGGTGACGAGGAGCCGATCCGGATCGGCAAGGGGTCCAATATCCAGGACGGCGCGGTCCTGCATACCGATCCGGGATGTCCCTGTACCGTGGGCGAGTACGTTACAGTCGGTCACAACGCGATTCTGCATGGGTGTACGGTAGAGCGTGGGGCGACCATCGGGATGGGCGCAACCGTGTTGAACCACGCACGGGTCGGCGAGGAATCGCTCGTAGCGGCGAACGCGCTGGTCCTCGAGGGTATGGAGATCCCGTCCCGGATGCTGGCCGCGGGTGTGCCGGCCAGGGTAAAGCGGGAACTGACGGAGGAGGAGATCGCGCATTTCAGGAAGAATACGGACGGATACGTCAGGAGGAGAGGAATCTACAAGGGACTGGAATCGAGAGATTAGCTTTGAAACTCGTCGTAGGCGGGCTCTATATGATTCGGAGCCCGCTTTTTTTATTCTGTCGGCGGAGCCGATGAGAAAGCCAGTGTGAAGGTGCTCGACCCGGTACCGCAAACCGGCAGATTGCGGCTGCGAATCGAGGCTGGATACTTTGGCACAAGAATCTGACATAACTGAGAGATTCGAACGGGGCATTCGCGAATTCAATGCCGGCGACTTCTATGCGTCTCACGACACGTGGGAGGACGTCTGGATGGATGTGCGTGGATCCGAAAGACCCTTTTTTCAGGGCATGATTCAAGTGGCTGTCGGCTTCTATCACCTGACGTGCGAGAATTATGCGGGCGCGGAACACCTGTTGACCCGGGGCATCCGAAAACTGAAGCCGTACAAACCCGGCCACCGGGGAGTCGACACCGAGTGCCTGGTTGGCGAAGCGGAAACAGCGCTGGCGGAGGTCCTCGACGTTCGCGCGGGAAGACGCAAGACCTGCTCTTCGGAAATCGCGCCCAGGATTCGACGCGCATGATACTGCCGATAGCAAAGTCAACTCAAAGGGACTTTCGGCCCTTATCCTGTTATTCAATGTGAAAGATGGCCGTGCGAGTCGCGGATTGCAAACTGTTCAGGTCGGTCACGGATACCCTGACGCGACTGAAGCCGAGTTTGAGATTGCCGGCGTCCAGTTCGAAGTAGACTGCCTCGGTCGCGTCGGCCCCTGTCCGGTCGTAGCTCACAACCACCTCCTCATTTCCGGCTGAAATAATCCTCCGTACCAGCGACGATAACGCGCCGAAGACCCCCTTCCCCAGGCGGGCATCCCGCTGAATGGAGTAGGAAACCCGGTATCTGGTTCTTCCGAACGCGTCTGTCTGCAGATTATACAGTTCGTAATAAATATGTATATTCGTGTCCTGCCGGTAGCTCCGGCTTGGCATCGGTACCGCCCAGAGGTTTTTCTTTCTGAATTTTCCTTCCCGTGTCGATTCCCGGATGTCCCAGCACATTTGCAGATCGCTGATTGCCAGCGAATCCACAAAATCAGGGACGTTCAAGTCCTGCAGGTACACCCCCCACTTTCCAGAGATCCGGTCCGCAAGCTGTACGGCAAGCCGGTAGTGTCCAGGCGCAACCTCAATCCGGATCAGTTCCGGTGCAAACGTGCCGCGTTCGGCTTGCTCGCCCCGAGGCGCCGGAAACACCAGGCCTGTCTGCCGCCGACGGTAAACTTCGCCCCTCGCATCCGTCAGCGCCGCCACCATCCTGACGTTCGAGTGTTCGCTTCCCGCCGTCTCTTCGCTCTCCACCAGGTCCAGAGGAATGCCGAAATAGACCTCCACCGCAGCGGCGCCACCGTCGGGGCCGCGGAAACTGGCCGTGTCATAGTAGAACTCGAGGGGCTCCATCCCGGGAGGAACGTCGTAGAAATCTGGCAGTGTTTGTGTCGCCTTCCTGTAAACCACAGCCGGATGCAGCGACATTATCCTTGAGGTCAGACTGATGTCGTTGCCGGGTACGCCACTCGGGAAGTCCCAGTGGCCATTACGCATCTCATCGGTAATCAGCAGTTGGAGGCCGCCGGCAACCTTCGTGTATACCCACTCCTCCGTCATGGCGGACCCGTCCTTTAGAGTCCATCCCTTGGGCCTCTCCAGATCCGATTTGGTGTCGTAAACGCCATAGATCCGCTGCCCGTGCACGTCGCGTACCCGTTGAACCGCCAGGCTCGGCGGATACGCGTTGACCCTGTCCGAACGCGCACGATACTCGGGCTCTCCATACCGGATGTACACCTCGCCGCGCCGGTCCCACGGGAACACTTTCTCGCCGAAAAACGTCCGGGCATGCCACACCCTCCGGTAGTGCTCCGCCTCCCGCGCCTTCCCCGCCGAGACCAGCGCCATATCTCTCTTCTTCCAGAAGGACCGCAGCCATTCTTCACGTTCCCTGCCGGATCTGGCCTCGTAGTTCTCGAGTTCCTGCGGGAAGGTCACCAGCGACAAATCCTCATATAACGCCCTTTCGCTGTCGGGTAAGGCGTGGAAATACTCCTGGAATAGCGCAACAGCCCGCTCCGGAACGCCCAGCGCCGCCCATGCCTGAGCGGCCAGCGGCAGAAGCCGTGAATCCGATGAAGTATCCGTGACTGCGGGTTCAAGCGCCTTCAACGCTTCCGGATAATTGTGTAGTTCGATGTACGTCATGGCGAGACCTTGATACCCCCGTATATCTCCGGGCATGATCTCGAGATAGCGATTGTAGAGGGCAATTCTCTTTTCAGGGAAGAGGCTGTCCCTGAACCAGTCCGCCAGCATCAGATACGCCGGCGCATAGGTCGGATGCGCCTCGATCACGTCCTTCAAGGCATGCTCTGCATTCAGGTCGCCAAGCTGGATGTGCAACCGTGCGATATTCATTCGCGCTTCGAGGTAACCCTCATCAACCCCCAGCGCGCGGCGGAAATATTCGAATGCCTTCCGCTTGACCGCCTTCGGGTCGCGTCCGTATGCCAGTCCCATCCCATTGTACGCCGCAGCCGCGGAATCTCCTCTCGCGCCTTGCCGAAATGCCTTCCTGGCATCTTCGAAATTACCGCGCTCAAGGTAGGCGTGCCCCAGACCGACCCAGTCTCGTGCGCCGCGCAGCGCTTCCAGTGAGTCCGCGGGACTCGCTGTAACATTTTCGCAGAAAAATCGAAATACTGGAAGCAGCACGGCCAATACAATAAACAGATTTGGTTTCATTGGCATTCCTTAACCTTCCAGGAAGAGGGCGTCATCCTGATCTTCCTTCCCTGTGTCTGGATGCACAAGATACAATTTTCCTTCGTATACTGGCGGGATTTCTGCAGATCAACCCGCCAACAAGTAAGGACACGGATTTGTCCATTCCGGTTCGGCAAAATGTGCCCATGGAACTGAAGACGCGATCAAACGTACGCACGTACGACACAGGCTTCATTCTTCAGGAACTGAGATCCCCATGCGCTTCCTTCCGCAGTATGCGTCTATCGGAGCGTCCGGTTTCAGATAGTGTTCGTTGACATGAACGGGTGGCTCCCGTATATTCGTTCATGGCGGTTAGCTGTTACTATTTAGCAATGTAGCCGATGGCTAAATCGCAATGTCGACCCAAACACTCCAGAGGAGAATTCAATGCGGTTAGAGGGTAAAGTCGCCTGGATTACGGGCGGCGGCGCGGGCATCGGCAAGGCCGTGGCGATGCGGTTTGCGAAGGAAGGCGCGAAGGTGGTTGTATTGGAACTCGATCGGGACCGCGCGGAGGCCGTGGTTGAGGAGATCGCACGGGCGGATGGCGAAGCCGCGCTCGTCGTGGGCAGTGCGACTGATCCGACGGACGTAGATCGCGCGTGTGATAAAGCCGTGGAAACATATGGCGGCCTTGATATTCTGGTTAACAACGCCTATTTTTGCCATGGGACCCACATCCTGGATATCGATCCGGATTTATGGGACCGAAATATAGAGGGATGCCTGAAGAGCGCCTACCTCTGCAGCCGCGCGGCGCTTCCCCGGATGATCGATCGTGGCGGGGGAGCCATTGTGAACATATCGTCCGTCAACGCGATCATGTCGTTTGGGGAGAGTGCATACAGCGCAGCGAAGGCAGGTGTCATCTCGCTCACCAGAACCACAGCGGTGGATCACGGACCCGGGGGCGTGCGCGTGAATGCAATCTGCCCCGGCACCGTCATCACGGAGGGGTGGCAGCACGTCCTTGAGAAGGACCCGCAGATATTCGAACGTATCGCCGAGGTTTATCCGCTCAAGCGCGTGGGCAGACCTGAAGAAATCGCGAATGTAGCGCTCTTTCTTGCCTCGGACGAGGCGTCGTTCGTCACCGGTTCGGTAGTCGTGGCCGACGGGGGCGTGACGTCGGGAAATCCCACTTTTCTGGATCATGTTGAAGGTAAACTTTCGTGATTGCATCGCTTCGAGCGCGGGACGGGTCCGTTTCAACTCAGGATCTCGCGGACCTGATGGCGCGATGTGCAGACGGAGCAGGAGACGTAACGCCGCCCACCAGGGAGTTCCTCGAGAATTTAAGTAACGACGAGATCCTGCTGGCGTTCGACGGACCGACCCCCGTTGGTGTCTGTGCAATGAAGTTTACGGGCGGAGAACGGGTTGCGACGCTGAGTTTCGCTGGGGTACATCCCGACCGCCGGCGTGCGGGGTTGGGTCGACGCCTGCTGATGGAAGCGGAAGGGGTTGCCCGCGAAAAATGCTTTCAGGCACTGCGGACCGGCTCGGCTGTCGACAGCGACAACGCGGCCGCAACCGGGCTCCTGCAACAAACCGGATGGAAACCCGTGTTCGGCGCGAGCCTGAAAATGTGGCGGGAACTCGACGACCTTCCCGATGCGAAGGCGCCGGCGGGGTACCGGATCAGGACCTACGAGACCGGCGACGACGCGGCATTCGTCCGCATCAAGAATGCGGCGTTCATGAGCGAGAACACAGGCGGAAGGGCCTGGACGTCGGCTGACTTCGAAAGGGAATATCTGGACTCGCCGTATTTTGATCCGAAGCGCGTCCTGTTTGCGATCTGCGGCGACGAACCCGTCGGCACAACCACCGCCTGGACGGCGACGCATCAGGGCAGGGACGTCGGGCTGATTCACTGGGTAGCGGTTGTACCGGAACACCGGAGCAAGGGTCTGGGTTGGGTGTTGAACGTACGCGCGCTGCGCAAATTGAAAGCGCTTGGGTACGGCGAGGCCATCCTGAATACGAGTGAAACGCTGGAATCCGCGGTTCGCCTGTACCGCCGGCTGGGTTTCGAAGTCATCTTACGGCGCGCGGTGTACGAGAAGCCGCTGATGGGTGGTCGCAGTCCGTCCGTCATTTCGCAGATTTGACTACTGCGGCGTTGCATCTGGTGGGTGTGAGGATAGCAGATATGAGGCGTTGTCTGGGCATGCTCCTGGTCTTCTGTATGGGCGGCTGTGGTTCTTCGGATCCCGTAGGGGTGGTCGAACCGGCGCCTGACCCCACGGGTGCGATGGTGTCGGTTAATGCCGCGGATTTTAACGCATATCTCGTAGACGCCTTTCGAACCTACCAGACGGTGAACGTGATGAATGCCGAATTCGGTTCCATCGCCCAGGGATGGTCGGGTGGCGTGGTTTCGCGATACTGGACGCGGCAGTTCATGTCGAATCTGATCTCCCGCCTGGAGACACTGCAGTTACAGGTTCGGGACATCCGGCCGTACGACCACGAACTGCGGAGGATTCACGACCGGTACGAGCAGGGTCTGACCACCTTCCACGAGGCGTTTCTCGCCTTTGTCAACCAGATCGACTTCCCGACGACGGAGGGGATCGAAGGCGTGAACCTGCTCATTTTCAGAGGCAACAAACGCATGGATGAATTCCAGTTGATGTTGAGCAATCTTGCAGGAAGGCAGATTCAGTTTTGACCAGGATTCGTCGTTTTTCGTCGACGTTAATTCGTATATCTGCAAGTTGATAAAGGCGATAAAACTGCGGATTACCAGGATACACCAGATCCCTGGACGTGATAGGTAGTTATATAACGCTCCATTCCCAAAGAAGGGTCCGTTCAGGACCCTTCTTCGTTTTAACGTTGATGTCCTTACAGCTCTACTTTCTCGTGAGAGAGTACCGGATCGCAATCAAACAGATTGAACCCGAACCCTTTGCAATGTGTCTTACGAAAGAGAACGGTTGTACAACGGGCAAAGCGACACATTACGTCGTCCTGATGTTGGTCACGATCAGCGTCTCTTCATCGCAAAAAGCGACCAACCTGGAAGTGCTGCCAGCGAGGGACATGGAGATTCTCTAATGTTTCGACTGTCGATAGCCATTTGCCTGGTCGCGCTGGGCACCGCAAGCGTCGATGCCGGACGGCCCGATCCTGCGAAGGTGGACTCGTTCCTGGCCGCGGCGGCGGACACGCTGGTTGACCGCGATCGGCGCGAAGCCCTGATGAAGCGTGCGCTCAGACACGACTGGTCCGGCAGGACAATGCACGCCCTGGCGCGATTTTACATGGCGCAGGGCACGCCGGTTTCCCGCCAGACTGCCGGCCACTGGCTGCTGCGCGCCGTGATGCGTGAGCGCGAGAACCCTGACTATCGGGCGACCCATGCTGAGTTGTTATGGCGGACGTTGCAGCGTCCAGACTCCTACAGAAAGGCGCTCCAGGTTCTGGAACTGGATCCGGACCACGTAGCGGGCCTTTTCTGGGCAGGGCGTTTCGCGGTCTGGGCCTGGGAGTATACCTATTTTACGGAAATGCCCGATGACGACACTGAAGCGGCAATCGGTATGTATTCGATCCGGGGCGGAAAGACACTGACGTTCGTCGAATATCCGGACCTCGGTATCGACACTGGAATCGGGTATCTTTCACGAGCCATCAGCGTGGACCCCGTCCACTGGCCTTCTCACCAGTACCTGGGGCTGTCTTACTACGCGGCCGATATGCCCGGACCCCTGATCGAGCTCTTCGAGGCCTATCGACAGCGACGTCCCGAGAACTGGAACGCCCACTTCTTCGCGGGCCTGGGCTATCAGATGAAGGGCGACCTGGAGAGGGCCTATCGTGCCTATTTGGACGGCCTGAACCGGATGACCGAAACGGCCCGCAGGTTCATGCAGTCGATTTTCCTGATCAGGGACCATGCGGAAACAAAAAGGGGTGCCCCCCCGCCCAGCGACGAGGAAATTCGCAAGTTCTGGCTTGGAAAGGACCCGATCTACCTGACATCGGTCAACGAACGCCTGCTGGAACAGTGCCGGCGCGTGGCGTACGCGAACCTTCGGTTCTCCGATCCCACACTCGGGCGGGAAGGCTGGCAGACCGACAGAGGTCAGATTTACATCCGATACGGAGACCCGCGCGTCCGATTCATGAAAGACCCGGCCAGGGGAAGAAAGGAAATATGGGACTATGGTCCGTTTACGGTCGTATTCGGTAATACACTAACCTGGGACTCCTGGCGGTTCGGATGGGCCACCCGGGGAAACAAACGCCTGGAACTCAAACAACTGGTGGAGGCGGTACCCGACCTCTATGAACATCCCCTGCAGTATGACGCCCAGTACCAGACGGCACAGTTCCGGCACGACAACGGCAATACGCGCATCGAGGTGTATTACGCGCTGCCGGAGGAAAATGTGCGGCGTGCGCGATCCGTCGACCGCGGAACCGCCGCAGTCGACGTCAGACAGGCGCTCTTTCTCTTCGATTCCCGGTGGGACACCGTCCGACACAACGTCCAAAGCGTAAATCGGTTGCCGCGGGTCGTCTATGAATCCACTGAAGAGGCCTTCCTGCTGGCCGGGGAACGCATGGTCCTTGACCCGGGGATGTATTTTCTGGCGGGTGAAGTCGAAGACCGGAAGACGAAGCGGGTAGGCACGTTTCGAGAACGGTTGCGAGTAAGGTCATTTGGGCAGGACACGCTTGAAATCAGCGACCTGTTGATGGCGCGCCGCATTCGAAAGCGGGAGGACGTGCCGTACGGCCGGGAGCAATTCGCAGTACTCCCGAATCCGCTGCAGGTGTGCCGCACGGCAGGGCAGGCCTGGCTCTATTTTGAAATCTACAATCTTTCGCGTGACGAATTTGGCGCCACGCACTACCGCGTCAGCTATCAGATGCAGTCGCTGCCGGAGGGTGGAGGTGACGGCTCCCCGGCCAACTGGACGACGGCCGTTTCATACACGTACCGTGGCGCACGGGACTGGGAGCCGCGCGATCTTCGCGTGGACATGGACGGCGCTTCGCCTGGGCCGAGGGCGTTTCGCGTTGTGGTGGAGGACCTGCACACCGGTCGACAGGCGCTGGCGGAAACAGGTTTCAGGGTGAGATGGTAATTTGACATTCTTGTACGCTTCTCCCCGACCCCTTCGACCACCCTTTGGCGGGCTCAGGACAACGCCTCAGGGAGCGGATCGGGTCGAGTTCCAGGACCACGCATACTAAAGAGGGCCAAAGCATTAGCCTCGGCCCTCTTTTTCTATCGCAGTGTAATTTGACGTTATTGCCTCGCCGCTCTATTCCAGAACGGCGATTTCCCCTGTCGGGATCCGCGTTTCCGTACCATTGTACGTCACGAGTGCCGATGCGACGCCCGTGTTCCTCGCCCAGACTGCCCCGGAATCCGCCGCGTTGATTTCCAGCGCGCCGTCCGTGACCACGTTCAGGATCGCTTCCTGCAGGCGGGCTTCACCCGCCCCGAGATTTCGCTCAAAAGCGATACTATCTTCGTCGAGTCGAGTAACGCCCCCGAAAATCGGGATCCCGTTGAGACTCGAGCGTTGCGCCCTGAAAGTAAACATTTGGGCTTTGGCGCCAAAATTCGCCAAGGCAAGGTGATTGTCCGCGAGGAGGCCAATGGCGGTCCGTCCCGATTCCATGAATACAAAGCCGATACCGGACGTTTTTCGATGGCTGTAATCCGGGGCGATGAGCGCCGTGAGTTCGGAAACGGTCCCTCCATCAGCTACCTCGAACGGTTCGTCCACCCGGCTGAGGGTGAGGTCGTCTGCCACCGCGCGCCAGACCTCATAAAAGTGCCGATTGTGATAGACGGTCTTCCCGGAACCCGCGTAGACGAAGCCCAGGCGGCCGTCGATGTTGATCCATTCCGGATGATCGTAGGTCTTGACGACGTCGCTGTCCGGATCCGTGGTGACGTAACTCCTGAAGCGATCGGAACCGTCCGGCGTGTGGACGGTCCGGAACCCGTTGCAGTTTCCTTTCAGTGCGTTGAAATCTTCATTGACGATGCGCAGGAAGCCCTGGTCGACACTTTGAACGGTGATCGCCTCACTGGCCGTGAGCCGTTCGCACGACAGGGAGACTCCCGAGGGCAGACCGGCGAAGAGCACTTCCTGTCGAACCGAGCGCTGTGCTCGGTCCAGGATCATCGCTGCGGCAAAGCCGTCCTGATGTTCGTCCACGCGAACCGAGACCAGGTCGTGGCTGTCGGGCCTGTCCTCGACAACGATGCTGGCCAGAAACGAACCCGACGCCGGCGCGACGGTATAGAGTCCGTCCCTGTTCAACGGCAGCGCCATGATGTCGTTTCGCCACGAGAGCGAGGTCTGACCGGCGCGATGTCTCTGGAAGGCGAATCCGGAATGGGGATAGACCTTGACACCCCTCAGGTTGCGTTCGACGCGCGATGAGGACGCCGCGTCCGGACCGTCACCGAAGATCCGATGGAAGAAATAGGTGTGGGCGGGATTGTCGACGTTGTGTTCTCGGATGATCAACGGGTCCTGGGGCCCATGCACGATCTCCGCGATCTGACGGTCGTGCATTCGCCCGCCGGCGCTTTCGGCGCGCTGTTCCAGGGTCTCGAGCCCCTGGCGCTCGAAATAGGCCGCCTCCGGGTCGTCCAGGTAATACGCGGCCGTGGCATGGGTGAGCGTGCCCGGGTCCGGCGGGAGATAGGGCCAGTCCATGCCCTGCACGGGATGCATCGAGCCCGTCCGGTCCGTCGTTCGTTTGAGCTCGTCGTAAATCTCCCTCCGGTTGAACAGGGCATGGTCCGGTATCTTTGTGCCGAACGTCCCGTAGATGATGCCCAGGCGGCCGGTGAACATGACAGAACTGCCGGTGTAGCTGGGATGCACCATGCCGTGGTTTTCGGCCATATAGTCCGGCAGCGCGGTGAACGTCTGGCCGGTGAGTTCCCGTACGGTCCGACCGTCTGAAAACGGCGCGTGGTTTTTCGTGTCCTGCTGGGTTGTGGTTGTGGAAAACATCCAGCGACGGGCTGTTTCGGCCCAGGAATCGACGTGCGGCGAGTTGCTCAGGAAACACTCGACCGACGCCAGACCGCACGACGTCCAGCCGTTCTCCTCCATCTGCGTGTTGGTGTAGACACCGCTCTTCGGCGCCATGACCCCAAACCGCCCGGCGTAGTCCTCGTGCATGCGGGCGATCATGGTCCACGTCTCGTCGTCCACCATTTCTCCCAGCAGGAGGGCGGTCAGGCCAACGTCGGAAAGATTCGTTCCGCACTGGCTTTCGGGGAAGAAGCCACGGCCGCGTTCGCCCCACTTGGTGCCCCAGGTCCTTGGGTTGCCGAGGCTCTTCTCGGGGCGGATACAGTCCTCCGGGCCCGTGTCGTGTGTATAGCAGAGGTAACGGATCCCCTTCAGCGCGATCTCCCGAAGCTCCTTTTTGGAGCATCCGGTGCGTTTCGCATCGTATTCCGGGGAGTTGGCTAGCACGGCAAAGACAAAAGCCGGTCCGACCGTGTCGCTGCCGTACCAGTGAGCCCCGCCGAAAAAGTGTCCGCAGTTGGGCCGCTCCGGCCAGTCTTCGAAATAGCTGAGGCCAACCGGCACCCAGTTCTCCAGGATGCGTTTGTATCGCCTGCTCAACGGGGTTTCCCTGGCCGGCACGGACGACCGGCGGCGTTTGGTCAGAATATCGGGGCGCATGATGTCTCCTTCTTAGTTTTACTGCGAAGAGATGTGAAGTTCAGCGACGGGTTGCCGCACTTCGAGATCCGGACGTATTGGCTACTTCAATCTGACTTTGGGATCGTCCTCGTACGCCGAATCAATCTGGACCAGGCGTTCCAGAATCCTGCAGAACAACTCGAAGAGATCCTTCGATGCCTCGGCTTCCTTGATCACACCTGCACATTCAAAATACAGCTCATCGACGCCATCGGGAAAATCGGCGCCAAAGATGCCTTCGTCGTCTTTAATCCGGAGGTGAACCTTAGGCTGTTTCCGGATCAACTCACGTATCCTCTCATCGGCCAGCAGCAGCTTGATTTTCTCCGGACTGTTGCCCTTGATCAGGAACCGGTCGTCAAAAAACCGATCGCCGATAACGATGTCCCGCATACCGAAGAGTCTACCGATCGAACTCAAGAATCCTTCGAGTGAAATATCGAAGTAGAGCCCGTCCTTGTTGACGAACGGCGCCCGCATCCGGGTGTACTGCACTGTCATCATCATCGTTCCCGAATAGGTTGACTCCGTACGGGTATCGAGGACGATCCGCCACTCACCGTGGTTGTACGTAACGGCATTCTCTCCCCAGAATCCCCCGTCGACAAATTCACCCTCAATATCTGACGCAATCTGCCTCCAGATTTCGTCCTTTGACGGGCCGAAGATCGACCTGCGTATGCTCATTCTTCCTCCATAGCGGAGATCTTCCAGAATGTGGACGTCTGCCGGGGCGCCCTACTCAACCGCGAACACCCGGTTGCGCGCGGGGAGGCTGACGATCTTCGAGTAGTGGTGGACTTTCAGATCGGGATTGGCGGGATCGACGGCGGTGGGCGCTTCGATCACAAAGTCGGCAAAGTGCGGTGTATTGAACGCCACGAAGGCGAGCGACAGGCAGTCGACAAGCCGTTCGGGCCGTTTCGAGAGATCCGGAAAGGCAATCGGACCGGTATCGACCTGGTAGCGGTCGTCCCCGCGACGGGTGTTCATCGTCTTCACCGGACATTCGATCAGGGCGCTGAGTCCGTTATCGTCATTGCGGATTTCGGTCTGCGAGACCAGTGGCGCGAAGCGGTAGGTTTCCTCCCGGATGGACGCGTTCGAAGGCAATTCGCGAACACTCGCGCCCTCCAAGACGTGAAGGTGATACCCGCCGAACATCTCCGAGTACGGACGCGTTTCCCGGTACCGGTCGCTAAGGCGGGCCGGCCGCCGGAAGATGAGACCATACGTCGCGCTGAAAATCGGGAGGTAATCGTAATTGTCTCGCTTAAAAAGATCAGTCTCGCAAAAGGTATTTTCGCTCTTGCAGGATGCGGTCTGATAGAAATCCTCACAGATCCCAGCCCTGTTGTCCAGGACCCGGGTTCTGGACTCGATCCAGAACCGAACTTCATTGGCCGAACCTTTCCCGATGAGGAATGAACGGCCGTAGTCCAGCGGGGTCATTTCAATTCCAAATATCCGATTCCCCACCCAATCGCTCCATTTCCGATGTGTCGTGCAGGCACCCTGCGAGCAGGTATCGATACAGCTTGAAATCGTTGTCAATATCTGAGCGGCAGCCTGATCGCCTCTCCTGTCCGGGACGACCGATAAGCCGCGAGGGCGATCTCGACCGCCGCCCGGCCGTCTTCCCCGCTGACCGGGGGCCGTGTATCATTTACGATGCAGGCGATGAAGTCCCTCACCTCGTCGGCAAACGCCTTCTGCCGGGGATCCTCAACCGCCGCGTGGTCGTACACCGTCTCCCACTGCGACGCGCCATCGCGGACAACCTTGACTTTGTTGTACGGATCGACCTCCATCAAGCCCTTTTCTCCGACGAGTTCGGCGGCGCAACTAAAACCCTTCCAGCCGGGTGGCGGAAGCGCCTCCGAGTAGATGAGGTGGGCGCTGCCGCCATTCCGAAAGCCAATCATCAGCATGTTGGACGTGACGTCTCCGGGAACCTCGGTGCGCAGGGAATAGGACCGCGCGAAGACATATTCCGCCTCGCTTTCGAACCACCAGCGCAGCCTGTCGATGTTGTGTACGCCCCAACCGATGAGACCGCCCGGCCCGTAGAGATCCAGGTCCGTGAACCATGCCCGGCGTGGATCGGGCTTGCGGTAGCCGGGCGTGGCGAGCGTATCCCTGCACATGAGCAGCCGGCCGATCGCGCCGTCATCCAGCAGCCGCTTGGATATGGCGCCGCCCTCCCAGTACCGGTGGCTCTGCGCGACCATGAGTTTGCAGCCCGCGCGTTCCGCGGTCCTGATGATGGCGTCGCACTTTTCCAGCGTGACTTCCAGTGGTTTTTCCACGAGGACATGTTTGCCCGCTTCCAGGGCTGCAATGGCGTGATCGGCGTGAAGGGCGTGGGGCGTCGTTACGATAACCGCGTGGATATCGTCTCTCGAGACAAGAGATTCCAGACTTTTCTCATAATCCAGACCGTACTCGCCGGCGAGGCCGGGGCCGACTTCGGGCAGATCGGCGGGGTCGTTCACCGCAACGGCTTCTCCCAGAGTCACGTCCTTGAGGGCGTCGATATGCGTTCGCCCCATCTTGCCCGCGCCGACGATGCCAACCCGCACGCGTTCCATGGGATCCTCTAGAGTGATAGACTATGCAGACAGGTGGATGTATTTCATCACATCAGGCGTTTGCGCCTGGCCAGATAGTTGAACAGCACCGTATCGAAAGGCATCGCGGTGTCCAGCATGACGTAGTCGATGAGACTTTCGCGGCATTCTCGGGCGAATCGCCCGGCAAGGGCGTCCATCCGGTCACTGTAATCGGAGGCGATGTGCCAGGGTTCGGTGGTGACGGCGGAGCCGGTTTCGAGATCCACGAATCGGGTCTCGCGACCGAAATCGAGGTCACGTTCCCTCGGGTCCAGGATGTGGAAGACGATGACTTCGTGCTTACGGTGGCGGAAGTGTTTCAGGCCGGAAATCAGCGAACGGGGATCGTCCATCAGATCGGACAGAACCACGATGAGGCCCCGCCGCACGATGCGTTCGGCAAGGCTGTGGAAGGTTGCTGCCAGGTCGGTGTCTTCACCCTTGGGGTTGGTGTTCTGCAGCGTTTCGAGCAGGGCGTGAAGATGGGTACCCGCGGATCTGGGCGGCAGGTAGGATCGGATGCCCCGATCGAAGGATACCAGGCCGACGGCGTCGCGCTGGCGCAGCATCAGGTACGACAGGGCGGCAGCGGAATACGTAGCGTACTGGAACTTGGTGACGGAATTCGAGCCAAAGGCCATCGACGCGCTGGCGTCCAGCAGGATGTAGGCCTTGAGATTGGTTTCTTCTTCGTATTGCTTTACGTAGAGCCTGTCGGTCTTGCCGTAGACCTTCCAGTCGACGTTGCGCGGCGGATCACCGGGTATGTACTGACGATATTCGGAAAACTCGACCGAGAATCCGTGGTACGGACTCTGGTGCAGCCCCGTAATGAAACCCTCGACCACAAGGCGGGCTACCAGGTCGAGGCCGGACAGGCGGGCGACGACTTCGGGCTGGAGATAGGTGCGGAAATCGGGCATCGGCACTGGGAATTAACCTTGATTCGTAAGTCTTCGGGTACGTAAATTCGAATATGTGCTTGTAAATAAAGGCGATTAGACGGCGGATTACCAGGATACACCAGGTCACTGGACGTGAAGGAAGAAACGTCCTTCTATACGTCGATAACGCTCTGTTTCGGAGGGTTTTATCGCGTCGCCGCGTTGCTGTTTTTTTCGGATTGAGGTTAAGAGATCAGGCGGTGTCTTCCAGAAGACGTTGCACGAGTTCAAGCGGCGTGACCCCCTCCGCCTCGGCGTTGAAGCTGGTTACGATTCGATGGCGAAGCACCGGAACGCCGACAAACTTGACGTCTTCAACCGCGGCGGCGTACCGTCCCTCGAGGATAGCACGGGCCTTGGCGCCCAGAACGAGGAATTGAGAAGCGCGGGGGCCCGCGCCCCAGTTGACCATGCGTGACACGAAATCCGGCGCTCCGTCGGCTCCGGGCCGGGTCCTGCGGGTGAGGCCCACGGCATAGTCGATCACATAGTCGGCCACCGGAACCTTTCGGATTAGCTGCTGCAGTTCGACGATTTCCTGCGCGTCGAATACCGGCTCTACTTCCGCCGCATAGGCGCTGGTTGTGGTGCGAACGATCTGTTTCTCCTCTTCTTCAGTGGGATAGTCGATCCACAGGTTGAAAATGAACCGGTCGAGCTGTGCTTCAGGCAGCGGATACGTGCCTTCCTGTTCGATCGGGTTCTGTGTTGCAAGCACAAAAAAGGGTTCTTCCAGGCGAAACGTATCGCCGCCGGCGGTTACTTCGTGCTCCTGCATGGCCTGCAGCAGGGCAGCCTGGGTTTTGGGCGGCGTACGGTTGACCTCGTCCGCCAGAATGATGTTCGCAAAGAGCGGACCCTTTACGAAGCGGAAGGACTTCTGGCCCGTACGCTGGTCTTCTTCGAGCACCTCCGTGCCGGTGATATCCGACGGCATCAGGTCCGGCGTGAACTGGATGCGGCTGAAGCTGAGGTTGAGCGCTCTGGCGAGCGTGCTGATGAGAAGCGTTTTCGCGAGTCCGGGGACCCCGACGAGCAGGCAGTGTCCGCCGCACAGGAGTGCGATGAGCAACTGGTCCACGATCTTGTTCTGACCCACGATAATCTTGCCGATTTCGTCCCTGATACGGGTGTGGGCGGTTTTCAGTCTCTCGACGGCTTCGAGGTCGCCTGGGGTTTGTTCGGGCATGGTCGGGCTATCCTTCGCAGGGTGGTCGTAACCGTTTCCGTCGATTCTCCGTGATGCCGGACGTCGGCCGGGGGGATTGCGGTCAGGTCTTGCGTTTCTGTTTTTTGGCTGCCGGGAACAGGATGTTGTTCAGGATGAGACGATATCCGGGCGAGTTTCTGCGCAGCGCGAGTTGCGTGGGCGGGTCTCCCACGAAGTGGCGATAGTCTTCCGGGTCGTGTCCGGCATAAAAGGTAAACGTGCCCCGGCCGACGTTTCCGTGGATGTATTTGACCTGCTCCGTACCGCTGACTTCGCCCATGATGGTGACGGACTTTTTGATTCGACTCTTGCGAAACGCCGTGGTCTGACCCAGAAATCCCCGGATGACGGGCACGTGGTTCTGGGTGAGCATGGCGGGCACCGGATCGAATTTGGCCGAGAACTCAAACAGCGTGAATGCATCTGCGTCGGGGCCGCGGAACAGTGCCCCTGTGGCGGGCGAGACGTCGATGTCGGCGTGTTCATATTCCATGGGATCCGTGACCAGAGAAAAGTTCTCGAAGGCGATCGTCCTTGAAAAATCCAACCTGGCCTGCGCGTCGGGTTGGGGCGGGTCCCCGTCGTACACGGTATCCACAATGTCCACGCCTGCCGCGGCCAGGGCAATGTCGAAGGTGTCCGTGGCGGAACACATGGCAAATACGAACCCGCCTTCGGAGATGTATTCCAGAATTGCCCGGGCAACGGCGCCTTTTTCCACGGAGACCTTTCTGAAACCGAGGCGCCTGGCGAGGCTTTCAAACTCGGTCTGCTGACGTCGATACCAGAGTTCATGGCCGTGGCTGCGGTAGAATTTCCCGTACTGTCCGGTGAAATCCTCGTGGTGCAGATGCAGCCAGTCGTACTCGGAGAGCTTCCCTGCCAGGACCTCCTCGTCCCACAGAATGTCGTACGGGATTTCGGCGTAGGACAGGGCCAGTGTGACCGCGTCGTCCCAGGGTTGTTTGCTGGGCGGAGAATAGACGGCGATTTTCGGCGCCTTCTCCAGCCGAACGGTATTCATGTTTCCCTGTTCGATTTCCGAATAGATTCGAACGGCATCGGCTCCGGCGATGCGCTCGAAATCGACGTCGCGCAGACGCGCCTCGCCGGCCGCCGATTCCAGGTAATCCATCATAAAGGCGCCGCCGCGGTAGTTGAGCAGCCACTCTACGTCTATGCTTTGCTGCAGCGCCCAGAAAGCGAGCCCGTAGGCCTTGAGATGATTCGCCTGTCCGGGATCCATGGGGATGAGCAGTTTGTCGGCGGCCGCATTCGAAGAGGCACCGAACAGGCACAGACTCACCACCATGGCCCTGAGAAGATGGCCGGGTGTCGCGCGCGGAGCGCGATCGAGACTCAGCGCCCCGCGCAGACCCGCGACGGATATCCTGGGGAATTTGCGGTCGTGGACGGTCACTTATCCGGGCTCCCTGGGGACAGTTTCGAGGATTTTGATTTTCTGTCGAAGCGTTCGAACCTTTTCCCGGGCCTCCGCGGCCTCAAAGCTGTGCGGATATGCTGAAAGAACGGATTCGTACGTTTTCAACGCGTCCACGTATTGTCCGAGTTTCCGGTCGTAAATCCTGCCCGCGGTCATCATTGCACCCGGGCACAGCGGGCTCCATGGGACGCTTTCAAGCAGTTGCCGGGACGTTTGAATGGCTTCGTTGTACCTGCCGAGCGTGTCCAGAAGGGTGATCTGACCGGCCAGCGCGCGATCCATAAGCCTCGATTTCGGATGGGTTTTCGTAAACGTCCGGAACGCGGCCAGGGCCGCGTCCGTTTGCTGCCGGCGAACGAGCCTGGACGCCGCCGCAAAAGACCGAAGCACCCCGTCGTCTTCTTCGTCCGCGTACTCGAGCAGGACCGAGAGCCGCAGCGCGTCGTTGAACGCGAATCGATCTGACGAGCCCGACAGCAGGCTGTCGATGAGAGCGCGGGCGGCGTCGACGTCGCCGGACAGGAAATGACATTCGGCGATACCGAAACGAGCCTGCGAGGCGTCTTCCCTGCCCCGTTGTTCACGGACAACGCTGGCGTAAACCGACCGGGCTTCTGCAAGCCGGTCCGAGACGATCAAGATGTCCGCGATCTCGAACAGGGCGCGGTAACGCCAGGAAGTACGCCTCTTCGCCCCGGCGACCGAGCGGAACGCGTCCAGCGCGGCCGCGGTATCGCGATAGACCCGGCGCAGGAGTCGACCCAGCCGAAAACCGGCCTCATGGGCGTAGAGCGTTCGGGGAAATCTGTCGACCAGGCTCCGGTAAAGGGACGCGGCCGTGTCGACCTGCGACAGTCCTTGGCTCGCCCTCCCCAGGCCCAGGAGCGCTTCCGGTTGCCGGGCGATGGCGCTGGAGCCGGCCAGGACCATGCGATAGGCATCGGCCGCCGTGTCGAACCGGCCGGCCTCGAAGGCGTGACGGGCGAGGCGTAACAGGTGCGTCACCTGAAGCGGACCGATGCGTGGAATCGTCGCACAGACCCGTAGCGCCGGTCCCTCAAGACCTGCCGCCATGGCGTACTCTGTGAACAGGCGCAGGGCAATCTCGTCGCCGGGATGCGTTCGGACCTCCTGGCCGAGCGTGGCGAGAATCCGGTCCTGCTGGTCGCCCTCCCGTGCGTAGTGCCTGAAGCGGGTTTCGACCTGCCCCACTGATTGGGGCTGTTGGCGAACGAAGACGAGGTACTCGGCGACGGCGTCAGGATATCGCGCGAGCCGTTCGGCAATTTCAGCCATTTCTCCGGCGAACAGGTGCGGGTTTTTCAGGATGTCGCGTCCCCGCCTGCAAACAGAGAGCGCCCGCGACGGAAGGTTGAATTTCAGGAAGTTGCGCGCGACACGCTCAATCGTTCCCGCATCAGCAGCATCTGCGACGATACGGTTCCAGTGTACAATTGCCGCCTTCAGATTGCCCGTTTCCGACTGTACGTCCGCCAGACGGAGGCGGACCGTCGTGTCCTTCGGCTTCTTTTTAAGGTGGGCTTCCAGGAGGCGAACGGCTTCGCCGCGGCGCCCGGTACGGGAGAGAATCGATTCTATGCGAAGGAGGATGTCCGTGCGGTAAGGATACCTTCTCAGGAGTTTCCTATAGAGACGCAACGCTTCTCTCAGGTCGCCGGAGGCTTCCTTTGCGTTGGCCTGTCTGAGGGATTCCCGGGCAGTGGCGGCCGGCAGATCCACCGGAGCCGACAGCAGAAGCGCCGCAAGTACAGGGACGGCATTTGACGGAGTCCAAATCTTCATCGGGAATCTTCGCGTTTCAGCGCGTCCTCCATTAAAGACTCGAAATAGCTTCGGATGAGTCGCTGGTATTCAGCAGCGAAACCCGCATCGAGCGCATCCCGGAGTCGCCTTCGAAGCGGGTTGTCCGCTTCGCCCAGATTTGGCGGCAACGAGCCAGGACCCTGGTAGGCGAGGTCGGAACCTCGCCGTGCACGCCGATCGTTGCTTCGGCCGCGTTCGCGAATCGATCGCTGCGCATCGAGCAGGCGCGCGAGAATTCTGCGCTGCCGTTCAAGCGTCGGTCTTCCTGCGCGGCGGCTCTTCATCTCTTGGATTACGGCCTCCATCTCGGACGCGATGTGATCCAGATCGCCGAGCAGCGCATGTCGCCGGCTGCCCATCTGCCGGCGAATTTCCCGTAACGCCTCCTGGATGGCCCTCTGTCGGGCCGCCATCTGGGCGAGGCTCATCTGCAAACCCTGATCTCCCGACGGCTCGCGCCCCGGGTTGAGCGTGGATTCACTCTGTGCGTTCAGCCCGGATTGTTGGTCTGCCAGCTCCTGCATGCGCTGAAGCATTTCTTCCAGACCCACCGAGGAACCGGCAGCAGCGATGTCCCTGGCCACCCTGCGGAGCGCCATTGCGGTTTCGTTCAGCGCGCCCATCGCGTCCTTGCCGGAAGCTGCCGCCCGGGAACCGGCCCCGGCCTGGAAATGGCCTGCGGTCTCACGGACCTTGATGAGCGCCCGACCCAGCGCGGCGCCGGTTTCAGGCGTCACAAAATAGGACCGGTGGGCGGCTTCCATCAAGTGGTTCGCCAGGCGCGTCGCGCCCGCCAGAATACGGGCCTGTGCGATCGCCAGGGGCGCCGGATCGCTTTCCCGGGAAATTTCTCCGGCCTTGCGCGCGGTCTGTTCCTGCGCGACCGAGAGTCCCAGCAGGTTGTGCGTCATCTTGTTGAGATGGCGCAGCAGCGCTTCTTTCCGGCGGTTGACGAATGCCTGCCTGGCCTCGTGGAGTTCCTTCGCGAACCCTTCGAGGTCTCCGGCTATCCGGGCGCCGCCGGTTCGAGCCAACCTCTCTGCACCGCCGCGCAGGTTGCGACTGACGCCCCGCATGCGTTCGGGGATGCGCTGCGCTTCAAACCGTTCCGCCAGACCTTCGAGCTCGTTCGCCGCTTCCGGGAATTCCCGGATTTTTTCGGCAGTCTCCGCAAGCTCGTCCTCAAACGAGCCGGTCCGCTTTGCGATTGCGTCCTGCTGCTGCGCCACGGACGATGGGACCCGCTGATCACCGAGGTTGTCAACCACGCGACGCTGCTCACGGGACAGCGCTTCCAGGGTCTGTGCCAACGCATCCATGGCCTGTTCCGTTCGCAGTTGCCTCAGCAGGGCAATTGTCCGCTCCAGAGACTCTTGAAATCCTTCCTGTTCGCCGCGAAACGCCTTCAGGGCCTCCTCCACGGCTTTGGAATCGACGCGCTGCATTGCGCCGCGAAGTTCCTCCATTGCCTGCTTCAAGCGTGGCGTTTCGATTTCGGAGAGCAGTCCCTGAATCTGATTCAGTTTTTGAAGGGTTTCGTCCCCCAAAAGTCCGCTCTGCTTGAGCCTGCCGAGCGTTTCTTCGAGTTTCTTGCTCACGCTTTCAAGCTTTTCCGAGGCGGCGGCCTGGTCATCGATCGCGGTTTCAAGCTCCTTGCCGTGCTGCCATTGCATCTGTCGTTCCTTCAACAGCCGTTGCGCGATCTCCTCAAGACGTTCCCGCACCGCCTCACCCTCTTCCCGGATGGCAGTCATCCGTTCCAGACCCTCTTCGTGAGCCTGTTGCGTCTGCCGGTGGATTTCCAGCAGAGACGGAAAGCGGATGGTGAAGGCCGGTGTTTCCGTTATGCCTGGACCGGATACCGTATTGCCGTCATACGCGCGCAGCCTGAAGACGACCCTGTCGCCCGGCAGCAGGTCCAGGCCGGAGAGATCCCACACATGGGTCCGGGTAAGTTCTCCCGCGGCCGGGTTGTCCATGGGAATGGGCCGGATCTCCTCGGTCTCGAAATCGTTCACGCGGTATCGGATTTCGATTCTTGAAACGCCGAAGTCGTCCCGGGCTTCCACGAACAGGGGAACCCGCATATCTTCCCCCAGTTCGGTGTCTTTACCCGGTCGGAGCAGGCGTATTTCAGGCGGATGGTCCTGAAGGGCAACCACGCGGTATTCTACCGGATTCGCGTTGGCGATATCGTGCGTATCAAGCAAAGCGATTGTATATCGTTGATTCTGTCTGACGGTCAGATTGTATAGAGCGAAACGTCCTTCGATCTGCGCGGTTGAAGCGATACTGTCGTCGAAGACGATTTCCGCCCCGCTCAACGGTAGGCTGGATTGGACACGAAGTGCGGTCTCCGTTCCGGCGATCGCTACAATGTCACCGCCATCGACGTCTCGGACTTCGTCCAGCCCCGTATAACCCGGATAACGATTGTCGTGACGAATCTTCATTACCATTGGCCGGGGCTTCGCGGTGACCTTGTAAACCGGGGTTGCCGCATCGTTCGCGCGAAGACGGTACTGGAACGACCGCGTCACGGCGGGTATCACGTGCGCGATCCTCCCGTTGCGGACCGAGAGTTCAAGGAGCGCCCACGCGTCGTCTTCCCGCAACAGGAGGTGAGCCTGCAGAGGTACGACCCCAGTCACGGTCGCCGTTATCGCAAGGGGTTCTCCCGCGATGATTTCGGCGCTTCCGGGATGCAGGGAAATAAACGTCGCGGGCGGACGGACGAATGCCGTCGCCGGCCGGGCAAGCCGGCCTGCGGCCGCGGTAAGCGGTCCGGGTAGAATGGCGAAAGCCACGAGAATGAACAGGCCCAGCGCACCGCAGATGGCAGCCATCCGCAGGGGCTGGGTCCGGGCGACCAGGGGTTCCAGGTTCAGCTTCGCCAGCGCCTCATCCGCCTGAATCACCGCGGCATCGACCATCGGAGACGAATAGTCGGCGTCTTTGTCGGTGCCCCTGAGCTGCAATGCGCTGATCAGGCGCTGCTGAAGGCCACCGAATGCGTGTTCGACCTGCAACGCGACGGCTTCCGGGGAGGGCGGAAGGTATAGAGGGCGAAGACAGTACAATACCCCAAGCCCGGCCACAACAAGCGCGGAGGATGCCTCGAAAGCCACCTTGACCGTCGGCGAAAGATAAAGGACGGTTTCCAGGAGCAGCAGAACGACAAAGCAGGACAATGCCGTGCAGAGAGCGAGGCCGGCGCCGTACAGGCTGCGGGCGGCAACCTGCCTTTTCCGAAGCGCGTTCAGCCTGCCCAGCAGGCTCAGGTACGCGTCATTTGCGGATGTTCCGGTCATAGTTGAGGGAAACGCAAGTTCGGAGGCGCGTTTACACCGCAACCGCCGCACGGTCAGTGCGTGAGCGCCCAGACGACGACGTTCGTCCCCATCTTCAGGGCGGCATCCCGCTTCTCGGGCGGATCATTGTGTACAGCGGCATCGTTCCAGCCGTCCCCCAGGTCGCACTCGTAATTGTAGAACACCACAAGCCGCCCCTCGTGAAAAATGCCAAACGCCTGCGGTCGTCTGCCGTCGTGTTCGTGGATTTTGGGCAGGCCGTCCGGAAACGGGAAGGGGTGTTGAAAGATGCCGAATGAAGGCGGCAATTCAACAAGCTCTTTATCGGGGAAGGTTCTGGCTAATTCACGGCGAAAGGCCTTATCGAGTCCATAGTCGTCGTTGGCAAAGAGAAATCCTCCGTGTTCCAGGTACGCACGAAGGCGTACGACCTCATCTTCCGTAAATCGGATATTTCCGTGACCGGTGAGGTACAAAACGGGATAGGCGAAAAGGTCCTCATCCATGATTTCGACCCTGGCCTCCCGTTCGGCTGTGTGGATCGTCGTTCGACTTCGGATAAAGGCCAGAAGGTTGGGAACCTCGGTGGGCCCGTTGTACCAGTCTCCGCCGCCACCGAATTTAAGCCTCGCCATCGTGAATGACGCGGGCGGATCCAGAAGTTGTGCCGGGCAATGGGCGGCGCCAACCGTCAGAAGGCAGAACAGAGCGCAGCTCACGCCCTTTCGGGCGTATCGTCCGGCGCTGTCTTTGTGCTTTGCTTCCGTGTCCATCTCTCCTGAGCACAGCCTCCCGAATCAGTGAAGCCCGGACCGTACGCGGGCACTTCGACAAGCCGTTTCGACAAGCGCAACGCAAGCAACGCGGCGAGACCGGATGAATGGTGATATATCTATGAGACGGGACGCGACTACGGAAGTTCCGGGATTCCGGTCAATGGGATCCGATCTGAAGCAGGGGTTTCGACCGGTCCGGTTCAGGCGCGGGGCTCTTTTCGAAGCTGAACGTGCATTCGAACTTCACATCTGCAAGGCATCTCTCGTCGATCGGAAACGCGTTGCACTGGAGCGGCCGGTTCTCGTAGATGCTGCAGACGGAGAATCCATCGTCCTGTTTGACCAGGAAGGGACACTTGAAAAGGATCTCGCAGCAGTTTCCGCACCGGTTGCATTCACCCGCAAGCAGCGTTGCCTGCTCGGCAACATAGGACTTCCGAAAGTGAGCCAGGAAGAAGCGGCGAACTTTCCCCGCGGCCTGTCGGGCCCTGTACGGCAGCTTCATGTACGTTCTGTGTTCCATCGTCGCAGAGTTGAAATCAGGGAACTTCGGTCCTGTCCGCCGATGATTCATCGGCTTCTACACCCGCCCGCCTCGGCAGCCGGAAGAGTTGCCGGATCTCCTGCCACTCTCCGGTTTCAAGGAAGTTCCATCCCCACAGGATAAATGGATAAGCCAGCAACAGAATACACCGGGTGATGATGCCGGACGGACTGGCATCGGGCGCAAATCCGGATACGCCGATAAATACGATACCGCCGGCGATGGCGACCTTCGCGAGCCTGGCGTACTCGTAGGCGACCGGGTAGAATCGCCGTGTGTGGAGATACAGAAAAACAACCATGACGCCGTATGCGGCCAGCGTACTCCAGGCGGCGCCATGCACGCCCATACGCGGTATGAGCAGGAGGTTGAATCCCACATTGACGGCCGCGCCCACGCCCACGACAAGCGGAAGCATGCGTGAACGGCCCTCCGCGTATACGCCGGCTGTCAATATAATGTACAGGCCGGATAACAGGAATGCAAGGGTTACAATGGGAATGACACCCTGAGCCGGCAGGTATTCAGCGGCATTGCTTCCGCAACCCAGCAGAATGAGATCGCGTGCGAAGGTGGACAGCACAAGAAGCAGCAGGGTTGCCCCCGCCGCGAAGTAGGTTGTCATCCGGGCGACAACGGTACGGGCCTCGGCTCTGTCCGGAATGGCGAGGACGCCCGGCGCCCACGCGGAGCGAAAAACACGCGTAAGCATCTGCATGGGGAGGCAGAACCGGAAGAGGATCTGAAGGACCCCGACGGGGTCCTTTCCCAGGAAGAACTTCAGCAGCAACCGGTCGGACAGGTTTATCAGAAGCAGTGCCGCAGCCGAGGGAACGAAGGGCAGACCAAAGCGCAGAAGCTCGCGCAGGATCGACGTCGAATAGACGGGCCGGAGGACCCGGAACCCGGTCGGGCAAAGCGCGAGAAATGCAAAGGCTGAACTGACCAGATTGCTCCAGAATATGGCGCGTACCCCGTTACCTTCCCAGACGATCAGGTAAACGGTCAGGCCAAGCTGCAGTGTGTGCTGAACGAACCGTACAGACGCGTGGGTTCCCGATCGTTGCCGCACTCTGCACAGCGTGAAAAAGGGCTCGGACAGGGTGTCCAGCAGGAGAATGACAGCGACGACCTGGAAGATGTCGGCGTAGGATGCGGAATTGAGAAAAACGATGGCAAGGCGCGCCGCAGAATTCCATACCAGAAAAGAAAGCAGGACGCCGATTGCCATTAGTGTCCAGTATGCCGTGCTGAACTTGAGGCGTGTGCCTTCGGCGCCGCGCTCGACAGAGAGGTGGCGGACGAGCGCATGGTTCAGACCCAGGGCGTACAGGAGAACACTGAAACTGACAAACGCATACGCGAGGGCCATGTCGCCATTCTCGGATGGCGTAAGCATGCGCGCGTATACCGGCACCAGAAGGATGCCCGTCGCCTTTCCGAGCAGGTCGCCCATTCCGTATACGGCAGTATGTTTTGTGAGCGATTTGACGTGTCGGAAGCGCATGGATAATTTGCGGCCATCCTTCTTCGCCAGCCTCGGACAGGACAGCCGTAACTCCGACTCTTCCCGGCATTTCGCGCATGCGCGCTGTCGGGGCCCCGTCACAGTGGTCCGGTTTCGATTGGATGGGAGGTCTACAGCATGGAGACCGGATCGATGTCCACGTCCAGCGTTACGGCGGCACGGCGGTTTCGTCCGTATTCCCGCACAGCACGGCGGGCGAGGACGTTCAGATGTCTGGAAGAAGGCGTCTTGAGCACGACCTGCCACCTGAAGCTCCTGCGGATACGGGCAAGCGGCGCCTCCGCGGGACCCATGACGTCAACGTGCGGCAGCGCCATTGCGCGCAGGGTCTCGGCGCACAGACCCGCGGTACGGGCGACATCATGCTCATGTTTTCCTTTAAATAGAAGCAGGGCCATCCGGCCGAACGGCGGATACAGCACGCTGCGGCGGTCTTCGAGTTCAAGTTCGGCAAATCTGTGAAAGTCGTGCTGCCGGGCGCACCGTACGGCTTCGCCTTGCGGCATGTGGGTCTGAATGACGACCTCGCCGGGAGCATGTCCGCGTCCGGCACGGCCGCTCACCTGCGTAAGCAACTGGAACGTGCGTTCTCCTGCTCTGAAGTCCGGGAGATGAATGCCGGTGTCGGCCGAAATGACGCCCACAAGGGTTACCCCTGGAAAATCCAGACCTTTGGCCACCATCTGCGTGCCCAGAAGAACGTCCGCATGCCCGTTCCTGAAGGATTCGAGGATCCGGTCGTGCGCTCCTTTTCTGCGGGTGGTGTCGACGTCCATGCGTAGCAGGCGCATCCCGGAGAATTGTTCTTTGAGGGCTTCTTCCACGCGTTGCGTGCCCACACCGAGCAGCCTGAGATTGGTTCCCTCACAGGCTAGGCATACGGACGGCGCCGGTGTTTGGAATGCGCAGTAGTGGCACACCATCCGCCGGCCCTGGGCGTGGTATGTAAGCGTGACCCGGCAATTCGGGCATTGTACACTCTCACCGCAATCCGTACACTGCACGAACGGCGCGTAGCCTCTGCGATTTTGCAGCAGGATGACGCGCTCCCCTTTTTCAAGACGGTCCTTCAGTTTTTCCCGCAAAATCCCCGAGAACAGCCCGCTCTCTTTCCTCATATCCACCAGGGTGACTTCGGGCAGTGGGCGGGAGTCGATCCGTTCCGGCAGTGAGAGCAGATGCGATTTTTCCGTGTCGACGTTGTGAAAGGACTCGAGCGCTGGCGTCGCCGAGCCCAGAACGACCGGGATATTCTCCATTTTGGCGCGCATCACCGCGACATCCCGCGCGTTGTACCGGGGTGCCGGATCCGACTGTTTGTATGCGCTGTCGTGTTCCTCGTCCACAACGATCAGGCCCAGGTTGGATACGGGCGCGAATACTGCGGAACGAGCGCCGATGACAATGGTCCGCCGGCCCTCTCGGACGTCCCGCCATGCATCATAGCGCTCGCTTTCAGATAGTGCGCTGTGAATGACGGCGACCCGGTTGCCGAAGTGGGACCTGAAGCGGCGTACTGTTTGCGGCGTGAGCGAAATCTCCGGTACCAGAATCAGCGCGCCAAGACCGTATCTCAGAACGCGGTCGACGGCCCGGATGTAGACCAGCGTCTTGCCGCTCCCTGTTACCCCGTGCAGGAGAAAGGAATTGAACCTTGGTGGGTTGAGCGAATCCCCGATTCTCTCCAGGGCTTTCCGTTGATGGACGGTGAGCGTGAGTCGCTCGGGCTGGGTGGGTTCCACTTCCGCGTATGGATCCCTGCGCACCTCCCGGTGGTAGATACGAACCAGTCGTCGCCCCGCCAGCGCGCTGAGGATGCCGTATCCAATCCCCGAGCGGTTCAGTGCCGCTGCAGGCATGACGCCGGCGGCGGCGCGAAGGCGCCTGAGACATTCCGCCTGCCGGGGCGCCCGGCGTTCCAGTGCAGGGTATTCCACTTCGAACCACCGCGCATCGGGTACCAGTTGAACCATGCGCTCCTGCAGGGGCTTGACACGGGGGTCTTCGATGGTCTGACAG
The DNA here is from genome assembly GCA_028877215.1 of Gemmatimonadota bacterium. Taxonomy (GTDB): domain Bacteria; phylum Latescibacterota; class UBA2968; order UBA2968; genus JAAXHE01. The sequence goes on from JAPPFJ010000031.1 coordinate 52,287, forward strand.
GTTGTCAGCAAACCCCTTCGAACCAACGCGTATACGGCACTGCGGACACCGTTCTTGCGCAGTCGCCGCTGCAGTTGGCTGAGGCTGGCCGGGCCGCGCGTCTTCAGGTGGTCCAGAACCTGCTGTTGAAAGGGGGTAATCGGATTGGGACCAGCGCCGTTGATGGTGTTAACGGCAATGCGCTGTCCGCTATGTGTGTGGATACCGGCGGGAAGCGCGGCCGTCAGCACTTCGGACAGCGTACAGACATAGTAGCCCGCCATCCATCGGCAAAGATCGAGGGCGTCCGGTGAGAGGACGGCGTAGGAGTCAAGCAGAATGCCGATCGACTTGACGTTTTCCAGGTCGGTCCGGTCCTGAAAACCGACGACGATGCCGGTCGTCCACCTGGGACCCAGCGGAACGAGCGCCCTGCTCCCAATGTGAATCCGGCGCTTCAGGTCGTCGGGAACCAGATAGGTCATTTCCCGGTCGATTGGCGTGGCAAGGGGAACAATTTGTGCGTAGTTGAAATCCATTGCGGATCAACGCACGGGTGGCGGCGATGCGGATTCAATCTCTTCAACCCAGACATTGGATCGGGAGATGAACAGGCGGTGTTTCCGGCCGTGTTTGGTAGGGAGGGAAACTGGCTTGTCCTGCAGGGACATCGAGACTGCGGCGGGATCTTCGATTTCCACGCGGAACCGATCGAGGGCGGTCCACTGCCGCTGTGTGCCGGAAAGCAGGCGGTTATGAAAGGTGGAATCACCGTCGCTGAATACCAGAACGCGGGTGTCCATCAACGCGTCAATGCGCAGGACGATCTTGTCTTCCCAGATGCCCGAGTACTGCTGCGGAAGCGAATAGGACGACACCACCCGCTCGCCCGGCGCCGGGTTTGCTGCGTTGTCCGGTTTAAGGGTCTCAGTGCGCGGGGAGTCGGCGGCCGCTTCCTCAAAGGGGCCTTCGGGTGCGGCGGGAGGAACCTCGGGGTCCGGCGTTGTGGTAGGCTCCGGACCGGAAGCTGCCGACGGAGCGACGTATTCTGACACCGGCGCCTCAGTCGATACGGGCGCTACAGGCGTCGACTCGCGTTCGAGGGACGCAGTACGCAGAGAGCCGGCAGCCGCTTCCTCGTAGGGGCTCTCGGGGGCGACGGGAGGAACCTCGGAGTCCGGCGTTGTGGTAGGCTCCGGACCGGAAGCTGCCGATCGATCTGCGCTTTCTGACACCGGCGCCTCAGTCGATACGGGCGCAACAGACGTCGACTCGCGCCGCAGGAACACCCCGGCGATAACGGCAATAAGCGCCAGGACGCACAAAATCCCCAGAATGCGGCCCATCGGCAGCGATCGTTCGCGCACCCTGCTTGCAACGACCTGAGTGGTCTCCTTGAATGGCCTGTTTTTTTCGTACTTGGCCAGCGTCTCCTCGACATCCAGGCCAACTTCCTGCGCGTATTTCTTGACGAACAGGCGAACGTAGATTTCCGGAAGGACGTCGTAGTTGCCGGATTCGATCGCACGGAGATAATCGGGGTTGATCCGCGTCCGTTCGAACAATTCCTCGAAAGACATTCCGCTGGATTCACGATGTGCCCGCAACTCTGATGCGAATTCCCGCATTGAAGGCTCCCGAATCAGTCCCTGCAATACCCGGCGGCATAGATCAACGTCGACTCCCCCACCATGCGTTCGAGGAGTGAGCAGAAGAGCGTAATCGGCAGCCCCACGACGTTGTAGAAACATCCTGAAATGGACTGGACGAACGCGGCCGCCCTGCCCTGAACCGCATAAGCGCCCGCCTTGTCCATGGGCTCGCCCGACTGCACATAAAGCCGGATTTCTTCCGGCGTGAGCGTTCTCATGGCGACGTCCGTCACGGCCACGTCCCGAAGAGAGCGTCCGCACCCGGAGTCGATCAACGTCAGGCCGGTATACACGCGGTGCGTTTTTCCCGAGAGTCTGCTCAGCATTCGAATTGCCTCGTCTTCACCTGCCGGCTTCTCCAGAATGTCGCCGTCCAGCACGACCACGGTATCCGCGCCAATTACGATTTCGCCGTTGAACCTCGCGGCAACCGACCGCGCCTTTCGGCCGGAAATCTCGCGCACGTAATCTGCGGGTGGAGTCGATCTGTCCAGAGCCTCCGAAACATGGCTCGGCACAACGTCGAAGGACAGGCCGAGCAGACGCAACAGGTCGGACCGCCTCGGTGATGCCGAGGCCAGGATGAGTTTTTTCATGGTGGGAAAGGTGCTGCCTGATACGGCGGCGCGGCGGCGTAGTCCCGGTCTAGGACTCAACCATCAGGGTAACGGGGCCGTCGTTGTGAATTTCTACCTGCATATTGGCGCCGAACTGCCCCGTCCGCACGGACACACGCTGGCTTCGCAGCACATCCACGAATTCGTTATAGTACGCCTCGGCCATTTCTGGCGGTGCCGCACCCGAATAGCCTGGACGGCGGCCCTTTCGGGTATCGCCATAGAGCGTGAATTGAGAGACGACCAGAACCTGCCCCCCGATTTCAGCGAGGGAACGATTCATCTTGCCCTGCTCGTCTTCGAATATTCGCAGTTGGATGCATTTGCCGGCCACGTACCGGATCTTTTCAGGGTTGTCCTGCCGTCCGACGCCCAGAAGAATCAGCATCCCACGGCCGATTTCGGCGGTGAGTTCCCCGTTGATGAACACCGCGGAACGGCTGACCCGTTGTACAAGCGCGCGCACCCTGGTTCCTGGAATACTAAGAAGCTGTCTTAAAATTCCCAGCGGTCTTCGCACGGCTGCAAAAGCGCCGGTCGGCGTTGGTCAAATCCACCCGTATAGACAAATATGGGCGGATTTTCCCGCCTTGACCGCCACTTTTTCGCTCGCGCTCGGGAACTCGCCGGTAATTTTAAAACAACTTCCAATGAACGCCACCAAAGGGCGTGTTGTGGTGGAGAAATCCGGTATGAGGCGCAATACAACATACCGATTTGTAATTTAGCCGATTCGCGAGGGCGAGGCAAGCGAAACAACGGGCTGCGGAACCGGGGGCCGGACGCCGGCGTTGAGAGTCCGGAAACCGTCTCTTCGCGTCAGTGCCTACAACCCGTAACCTCCCCGGCGGTGTTCGACTTTTATCTGCGGAAATTCTTTGATGTAGAGCTTGAAATGAAAGCCCTTGTTGAATCCGGTGGGATACCAGCTGAACGTGGCCCGCCAGCAGTGAAGTTCCCTGTAAACGTAAAACGTCTGGGAAACAAGCCGGGTGTCTATCAGATCGAAGTTGACGGAATAATTGAAGCGCCAGGCGCGCGTTGGATTCAACGCCAGATCCGCCTTCACCCACGAGCGCTTCGATGATCCGAAACCCGCGGCGAAAGACTCCCGATAGCTGAAATAATGTCCCACGTTGAAATGCCACGGCTGCGTTGAATCTCCGAAGTCACGGTAGATGTCGTCTTCGAAGTTAAACCCTGTTCCCGACAAGGGAAGCATGGATCTGTCGTATCGCATTGGATCCGAGCCCCGATCGATTCGCCCGCTGAAGCGAAGGCTGGTGTTGACGCTGAGGCTGCGGAGTCGCGGGCGATACAGGAATAGACGTCCCGATGCGTCATAGAACGTGTGCGTCATATTGAGACGAACGTCGATCCGGCGTACGGGTTTTATCGATGCAGAGGTGCGCAGGTCGCGCCATCGCCGCTGCGGGTTGGCGTCGAAGTCGTATCCGCTTGAGAGACTGGCCGTTGCGAAAGTGGATCGCCGAACTTTGCCGTCCACCTCGGTCTTGATTTCAACGGTATTGTTGAGCCGCATGTTGAGGGTGCGCCTGGGGTCGTTCCAGTCACGACGTCCGTGGAAGCCCAGGGTCGCGCCATCGACCCGTGCGGTATGGTAGTATCTGAAGTTGATCTGGGGCTGAAACCGGTGGCGGATACCTCTCAGCCGTCCGATTTGAGGCTTGAAGATACCATAGAGCGACGTGCCGGCGGCGAGGCTGGCGTTGTAGGACTCCCTGCGCGTCCGTGTATCCGCGTTGGGGCGCGAGGAGGTCTGACTGACGCTGAGTCGGTGGGTGAGATCCAGCCAGCCGAAGGGTTTGTGCTGGCTGTTGACCCCCAGCCGTGAGTTCAGCGACAGATTGTGCGTGTTGTCGGCCCGATCCTCGTTGCGCGTGAAGGCGTTCGTCAGACCGCCGGAAACGTCGTAATAGAAGGCGTGGTACCAGAGGGCGTCCCGGGTTGATTCGGGCTGACCGAAAATGCGCCGCCTGCCCTGTCGGAACGAGAGGCGTGGGAAACCCTGAAACCGGTTCTGGTTTTGATCCAGATCCCGGTAGTAATTGAGATTGATATCCATGCTTCGCCTGGCCTCCGTCCAGCGCTTGTCCATGGAAAAAGACGATCGGAGTTGCCGGTTCAGGTACCTGTAAAGGTTGCTGGAATTGTGAAGGTCGAAGTTGGAGCTGTTCGTGAAGTCCCCCCGCGCCCTCACGTTGAGAGTCGGGTTCAGCCGGTGCTGATGGTGGAAGTTCAAACGCCAGTCGCGGCGGGAGTCACCCGAAGGCTTCCGCCCGCGTTCGAAGGACAGATTCATATATCCGCTCAGTCGTCTTCGCACCGCGTAGTCGATACCCGCGTCAACGAGAAAACCGTTGCGTTCCCGAAGTGCCGTCTTCAACGTGGCGTCCCAGTAGTCGTTGGGTGCCCAATAATACCCGATATTGCTGACGTTGACACCGTCACGGCTGTTGCTGCCGATCCGGGGTGTCAGTATGCCGGAGCGCCTGCCCTGCGTCAGCGGAAACACGTAGAACGGAAGCCACAACACCGGAACTGGACCTAAGCGAAACGTAACGGAGCGGGCGATGGCTTTGTCATCCTGAACCACCTTCAGGTCGCGGCACAGAAAGTCGTAATGGGTATGGTCCCTGTCACACGAGGACATGGATATCGCACGGGCGTGAAGTTCCCGCTGCCGATCCAGGAGGATCTGCTCGCCCCTGTAATAACGCCTCCCGTGACGCGCCCGGCCGCCACTCACGCGGCCGCGACCGGTTTCCAGGTTGTAGACCATTGACGAGCCGGTAAATCGCTCGCTGCCCCGGACAAACTCGGGCATTCCAATGGTCTTGCTCCCCGTGGAATCCGGCAGCGCCTCGGCCTCCAGGCGCTTTGCCTCCCGGTGGAGGACAATACGTCCCGCGCGCAGTTCCACGTCCTTGTATTTCAGGATGACGTTTCCCGTGAAGACGACGCGGCCCGCCGCGATGTCGTCCTCGACCCGGTCGGCCGCATATTCATAGATCAGGGAGTCCGGCGCCGACGTCTCACGGCGTACGGTATGCGGACCGGGCTCCATTTGCGCAAAAGCCGCATTTACCGGAAGCAGCAACAGGAAAACAGGCGGGCCGGAGACGCGGCGGCACGCCTTCCAGATCGCAGTTGCCGGCATTAACCCGTAAATTCGATTCGAGCCGCGCCTCACCGGCGCGCTTCCGCGTTTTGCAAAAGACATTTGAAGTTGACTTTTCCGCATATTTCCCGTTATTTTAGGCGTTGTGCCTGCAACGCCGCGCGAGCCGCAACCGATTTGCAGGTCAATGGCTCGTGAACTTTCAACTCATTTCGATTATTGCGGAAGTGGTGGAATTGGCAGACACGTCAGATTTAGGATCTGGTGGGCATTGCCCGTGGGGGTTCGAGTCCCCCCTTCCGCACCAACGTTGAAGCCGGACGGCAGGCTACGAAAATTCGGGCCGCGCGCTGCTGTGTTTCTGGCGCACGGCTTTTCTCTTGTACAGAAAATAGACAGCGTGCCGGCTGCAGATTGCGTAAGGAATATTCCGGTTTTCGGATAGTGAGTCAAGCCGAATTCTGAAAACTTCAACCCCATGGAGGGACGATGGAACAGCTTGCGTTCCTGACCGAGGAGATTGTCCGGGAGATCCGGCGCCGGTTCGGCACGCCTGTTTTCGTTTATGACCAGGAGACGTTGGAGGCCCGCGCCAGAGAGGTCCTGGACTTTCCGAACGCGTACGGATTGACCGCCCGATACGCGATGAAGGCCTTACCGACGGCGGCGGTCGTGAGAATCCTGAACCGGGCCGGGCTTCACATCGATGCCAGCAGCGGATACGAAGTGGAGCGCGCCATAGGGGCCGGCGTATCTCCGGATCAAATTCAGCTCACGGCTCAGCGTACGCCTCGAAATCTGGAAAGCCTGGTGAAACAGGGTGTGATATTCAATGCCTGTTCGTTGCAGCAGCTGAGGCACTACGGAGAACTGTTTCCAGGCCGCTCGGTAACCGTACGAATCAACCCCGGTCTTGGTTCGGGGCACAGCAAGAGGACCAACGTGGGTGGCCCATCCGCCAGTTTCGGGATCTGGCATGAATATCTCGACGAGGTGCTCGCCATTGCCAGAACCTGCAACCTGACGATTTCGAATATGCATACCCACATCGGTTCGGGTAGCGATCCCGAGGTCTGGGAACACTGCGCGATGATTTCACTTCGAATCGCTGCCCAACTGCCGGAAGTGGAGGTGCTAAGCCTGGGAGGCGGGTTCAAGGTAGGGCGGATGGCCGAGGAGGCGTCTACCGACCTGAAGCGGATCGGAATGCACGTTATTGAAGCGTTCCGGGCTTTTCGGAACGAGCAGGGTCGGGGACTTCGGCTGGAGGTCGAGCCGGGCACCTTTCTGGTGGCCAATGCGGGGGCTCTGATCTGTTCGGTTATCGATTGTGCCGATACCGGCAAGAACGGGTACGACTTCCTTAAAGTGGACGCGGGAATGACCGAGCTGTTGCGCATCAGCCTTTACGGTGCGCAGCACCCCATCGTGACCGTGCCCGCACAGCCGGAGACGCGTCAACTGAAGGAATATCTGATTGCCGGCCACTGCTGTGAGAGCGGGGACGTGCTGACACCGGCGCCGGGAGATCCGGATGGACTGCGGCCCCGGTTACTTGGCGAGGCGAGAGAGGGCGACCTGCTGGCGGTGGGCGGGTCAGGCGCGTACTGTTCCGGCATGGCGTCCAAGAACTATAATTCATTCCCGGAGGCCGCCGAGGTGCTGAAGGCCCCGGACGGCACGCTGCATCTGATCAGGAAACGGCAGACACTGGACCAGATTACGGCAAACGAAGTGATGCCGGGATTCCTGGAGGCCGGACCGAATCCGCCCTATTCCGATACCTGATAGCTGTAAAGGTGCGACCCGCTGCCGAAGTAGATTCGGCCGTCCAGGATGTCACCTCCCGGTCCCACTGGCACGGGCGATTCAGCCAGCATCCGAATTTCCTGTGAATTGGGTTCCACCATGGCGACACCCCTCGTGAAGAGGATGAAAATAGCGCCGTCAGGCGCGGTTACAAAAACCCTCGGGCCCTGCTGCGACGTCGTGGGCCCGAATTCGGACTCGAGCTCGCGCTGGTGAATCACCTTTCTGTCTACGGGATCGAAGACGAAAAAGCGCCTGCGGTCGACAATGCCGTACACCGTGCCGTTCGGCCCCGAGCACATATCGGTATATCCGTGTACGCCGGGGAAGACCGCCGCGTGCCAATCGAGCTGCTTTGTTTCCATGTCCATAATATAGAGTTCTGCCTCGTCAGCCTTCTGTTCTCCACCCGTACCGGCGCTGGTCGTGGTGCCCCCCAAAAGCTTGTCGCCTGCCAGGGGAACCAGGCTCATGGTGGATTGGTCGGGCAGGATGTCGGTATGTTCGAGCAGCGCGTGCTCACGGGTCTGCCTGTCCCAGAACAGCAAGCCGCCGCCCGTTAGCCCGTATCCCGGAGTACCGGCCAGCACCAGGGTTCTTCCGTTCGGATGCGCAAGCAGCATGTGAGGGCGGTTGATGACCTCGTGGCACTCGTATAGCAATTCCGGGTTGCAGCCGGCCTTGTCCCGCTCGGTGTGTACCCATGGTTCGGCCGGGTCCCATTCCTCCAGCAGACCGTGTGTATATGCGCCGATGAAGAACATGTCGCCTTCTCTGGCGACGGTATTCCACTGCCCCAGCGCCGGACGGTTGATCCAGCTGTCGGTCTCCGGATTGAAGCTGAAAAAGCGCATCGGGAATGCGGTGCCTCCGCAGATGGTGTTGTCCGGAGCCGTGGCCACGCCCATGATGTGGGCGCCTTCGCTGGTGTAGTCGAACGAGACTTCGCGGGTCTCGCCGGTACCGGGGTCTTCAACGGCAAGAAAACGCTCGACCAGGCTGCAAGCGACCATTCGTTTGCCGTCCGGAAAATCGGTGTGGAACAGACCCTGGCTGCCGGCAATGATCGGTTTTTCACGTCTGTTCTCAATCCTGCCGATATCCGTACGGGTACCGCGGTAAAGTTCCATCCATCCATCCTCGGAACCACCGCTGGTATGCCCGTAGACCCTCCCGTTCAGGTCACGGTACACGGGTGCGTGGGCCTGGGTTCGTTCGCGTTCTGCAAGAAGCGGTTCCGCCCTTCCCGTTTCCGGATCAAGTGAAATTATCTGACTGGCCGTGCTGCCGATGCCGAAGAAAATCCACCCGGTTTCGTCAGCGGCGATCGCCCGTGGGTATTGACGCCAGTTCTGGTCGTAGAGGTTTCCGTAGTCGCGGAATTCGCCGGTACGGGGGTTATATGATGCCACCGCACTGTTTGGATACGTTCCCGACCAGATGCGGCCGTCGTCGTCCTCGGTCATGCTCATGGCCATCTGCGGCACGGTCTTGTGGAAGAAGGTGAACGCGCGCTTCTCGGGGTCAAATTCGACAAAGTGGCTGTTGAAGTGCGTGTAATACCTGTTGCGGCTGGACAGGATGGCGGCGAACGGACCGTCGCCGCCCGGCGGATAGGGCATGGGGAATTCGTCGGCCTTACCGGTTTCCGCGTCGATCATCAGTAACGCATATCCGCCCCGATTGTCGTAAAGCCAGATCAGGACAACGTTGCGACCCTCGGCGTCCACGGTAACGGCCGTGCCGCGATGGTTGCTGACGGGCGTGGCGACACCGTGATGGTAAAAACCGTTTCCCATTGCTTCGGTACTGGAACCAGACATGGGATTGCCTCCGTAGATTTTCCGTGAGAGATTCGGGAGCGGTTGGACCGGGAGATGGCATTGTTCGATCCGACCGAATATAATATACGGAAAAGGGGAGAAAAACCGGTTTTCGACGACGTTTTGGGATTGTCCGGGTCTGAGGTACGGGCGCCAGTTTCCGGATTCAAGTCCGGATTTCCTGGAGGCTGCAGGAAAGAGATCGGCAACGGCGGATACTTATACGATGTGGGCGGGCGGGTTTTCGGCAGGGACGACGGTCCCGGGGGAAGCGGAGACGCGGGTAATGGGCCGGATCTGTGTGAGCGCGAGTGTGAGTGCGGCCTCCGGATCGACCGCCGCAAGGAGCCCGCAGGCGTATAGAACGTGTTCTCGATCCAGCATCAATCTCGGTTTTCCAGGATTCAGCGAGAATGGATCAGCGGAATCCGCGAGGGCCATCTCAAGGATTTCTACCGGCTGTTCCGACACGGTCAGTGCGCCTCCCGTACCCACGACGGCGTTGACGTCGGACAAATCCTTCCCGCGCTGTACGACGACCGGTCCGCTGGCCGTACGGACGGCTTCGACCGTCCCCGTATGCCGGGCAACGGCGACGCGTACCGCGGCGCGGGCAAGTGCGCGGTCCACTTTCCTGCTTTCGATGTCGCCATGCATCCATTCCGTATCTTTGTCAACGTCGCGGACGATTGATTCAACCCGGGCGGCAGTCAGCCCGGCGTCGGAGGCGACCGCCTCCAGACCCGCGACGTCCAGCACCGATTTCGCATTGCGCCGCATTCCCAGGTCCCCCTCGACCGTGCACTTTGCGCGGGGTTCGGGCAAGGGGTCGGCCGAAACGCTGCCCAGGGTAGATTCGCCCGTGCAAATGGAGTGGACGTCGATCGTTGTGCCGCCCACGTCGACCGCCACAAGCGTTCCTACCCCGGGACGCCGGCCGTCGCCGTCCGCCAACAGCCGCGCACCGTCCAGGACGGCGGCAGGCGTGGGCATCAGAACCAGATCGAACATCCCGCTGGCGCGATCGATCCCCTTTGCCTGGACGATGCGATCGATGAAGATGCGCCGGATCTCATCCCGGGCCGGTTCGACGTTCAGCACGCCGTATGACGGCATTACGTTTTCGGTGACCACAACTGGTATTCCGGCGTCCGTGAGTACGTCGCCTATCGGCCCGGAAGCGGAACGGTTACCCGCGACTACGACCGGACAGCGGATCGGAAGTTCCGACAGTGTCCACGCATTTGCGAAAATGGCCTCGCTGTTGCCGCCGTCTGTACCGCCTGTAAGCAGGATGATATCCGGCTCGAGGCGCGCAATCCTATCGGTGTCCGCGCGGGTCAGTTCACGTGCAAACGTTTCGACCAGTTTGGCCCCCGCGCCCAGTGCCGTCCGGCGGGCCGCCTCGGCGGTCAATTCGCGAACCAGGCCGATGGCAACCAGGCGTAGTCCGCCGGCAACGCTGCTGCAGGCCAATCTGTAGCGAAAACGCGTCTGTTCGCCCAGACGACGGTGCAGAACGTCCAGTGCTTCGGCATATCCCAGCCCGACGTCGGTCTCAACCGTGGAAGGCGCCTGGCTGGCCGCGAGAAGTCGACCCCGGGTGAGGTCGACGGCACTCAGCTTCGTAAAGGTACTTCCGAAATCGATAAGCAGTGCAACGGGCCCGCTCATGGATGGCCCCGGGGAATGCCGCCGGCGCGCGCCAGGAAGTCGCACTCGAGCGCGGAGGCGATATCGTTCGCACCTGTACCTGAAGGAAAGGCCCTGTCGAATCCCATCGTCAGAAATCGCTCTTCCACGGCGCGCCAGTCATCTGTGCAGTCGTCCGGAATACCGATGAAATAGGCCAAGATCTCTCCGATACCCGCTTCAACGCAGATCTCGCGAAAGCCACGGCACTCAGGTTCTCCGTGTCCGTGCAGAGAGTAAACAAGGATACCGTCGGCATTGGTTTCCACAGCCGCGTTGACAAAATCAGCGGGCGGAGAAAAGGCGGAAAGCGGCACGACATTGTATCCCGCCGCTTCCAGGGCATGACCCGGAATCCGTGCGCCGGCCGTGTGGCGGTCCGATCCAATCTCCGCGGCAATCAATGTCTTCGATACAATGGTGTGCATCGCTCGCTTCAAGTCGTCCTTCTGCGAGGTTGATCAGCCGCGCAGCCAGGCACCTCATTCATACGGTCGCGCCCATCGACGTACGATGCGGCTCACGTGTCCGAGGCGGACCCGCCCTACCTGGGGGTATACGGGAAGAAACAGGAGCTGCGACCGAAGCGCCATTGCAGATGTTGGCGCCTGGTCCGGCAGATTCCGGTCCGGTTCGACCACGCATAGCGAAGGTGGCCACAGATGTGCGTCAAGGTCGGCATCCCAGAGCCGCCGGCACAGGTCTGAGGCGTTGCCGACCCTGACGGCGAAGAGCCAGTAAGAGTGCTCCGCGCGCCGGCCCGGGTAGCAGAGGTCCGATACGCTGCGATGGAATGCCATGGCTTCCCGCCGGCAGCCCCTGGGCTTGAGGGCATTTGAATGCAAGCGCCTGGACAACAGACGCAAGAGGGCGCTGCAGGGTTGACGGCGGATCTTCCTGAGCAGTTCCATTCCCCTGAACCCGCGTGTAGCGCGGTATCCCACGGCATCGTGCGATCTGCCCAACAGGCGGCACGCGGCGCAGAGAAGGGAATACGGCCCCGGCCTGTTGAGCAGGAGAACGACGCCGTATTTTGCCAGACGCAGGAAGAACCACCCCTTGCCCTGCACCGGATAACTGCTATGCAGCCGTCTGATTCTTTCGCGAAGGACGGGATCGCCCACATAGAGAAGGCCGCCGCCCAACGCGGTATTGTATTTGATCGGCCCGAAACTGAACATGCGCACGTCGCTGTCCGGATGACCTGTGAATCCGTCACCCCAATACGCCTGGGCGCAGTCTTCGAACAGCACCAGGCCGTGCATTCTGGCGAAGCGAACCAGGGAGTCCATTGGGTTGCGGGCACCGAACAAATGAGTCGCCAGCAGCGCGACGGTTCCCGGCGTCAGCCCGCTGCGGAGGCTGTCCGGATCGGGCTCGAGCGTGAGTGGATCCAGATCGACCGGAACGGGCACGAGTCCGTGGCTACGGATGATTTCGAGTATATCGGGAATGGTGATGGCGGACACCAGGATTTGCGAACCACGGGGAAACCTGGCTGCCTGGAGACAGGCATCGAAGCCGCTGCGAAGCGAAAGAAAAAAGAGGGCTTCGTCGGGGTCGCCCGTGGTTTCCCGGCAGGCAGCATGGCTTTTCGCTCGCCTGTCGCCCGAGAGGCACTGGCTCATGCCGAAAAGGAGGTCGCGCCAGCCGATATCGAGTCTCTTGCGAGGAATCATCTCAGATTCACTCGTTTGCCGGCGCGCGCAGGCAGGATGAAACGATATGGAGGAACTGATTTCGCATGGGGCGAGCGTATCGTCGGATCGGATCCGACCTTCCGGGCTCCAAGTCTTGTATTTCCCCAACGTCAGTGAATCAATATCGTAATTCCCTCCATAATACCCATTTGCCGCTGCATCCTGCAACACATTCGTTGACATCGAAATTGCGTTGCGGGAAAGCGGATAGATGCCGACAGCAACGCGAGAGGATTGATGGGTAGCGGACAACATATCTCCTCAGCCGTCATCTCTTCTACGGTGCAGAATCGTATACGATGGCTCTGGCGGGAACTCTCGTCCTATTTTCGCCATCAGGCTGGCTCCCGGGCAGCCGGCGTCGCGGCTTGCTGGGGACCGGCCTGGGGTTCGAGCGGCGTCCCTTCACGCTTTGCCATCTGATGAAACCATCGCAGCCCGATGACGGCCAGTACGATACCGCTCGCAAACAGCCACGACGGAAGAAACTCCACAACACCCCAATCCTCAATGGGACGGAATAGCTCCATACGCACCGAAATCAACGACAGAAAATTGTTCAGCGCGTGACCGAATAACGCAGGCAGCAAAGAACCTGTCTGTACGACCCACCACGCGAATACAAGACCCAGTATCAAGGATCCGGGAAACTGCCACGGATTCATATGCATCGCGGCGAACAGCACTGCAGACCACAAAATAGCGCGCCGGCGGGTACCGTGGGCTAACAACCCGCCAAGAATAACGCCTCTGCAGAGAACTTCCTCGGTAAGCGGCGCGTGAATCGCGAGAACATAAAACGCGAGACCAAGAGGTGTTTTGCTCCCCATTAGATCAAGGAATATGTCGAGGTATACTTTGGGAATTGGAATCAGATATTGGACGAAGGTTGAGACGTCGGATATGACAATGCCGAATCCCAGGATCGAGACAGTAAGTGGGAGGTACATTTTCCACGGCACTGTCCTTAAAAGCAGGACGTCCGACCAGGGCCGACCGGATCGACGCTGCGCATATAACACGAGTAGAGCGAAAACGGGGAGGTTTAGAATCCATCCCAGGTATTCGAAGATTCGTGTTTCATTGTCCGACTCGGCGCCGAGGAAATGAAGCACCAATCCCAATATGCCGGTTGCGACCACAAACAAGACCATCAGCCAGACGGACTGCTTCAAATTCGGATACGCCATGTAACCCCTCCCTTTTGGGCGATCTGATGATTACACATTCAATCGTCCGTGAATCCGAAGTGTGACGATTGGAGTTGAGTCTCCAAATTCCTCGCCGATACAGACCACACGCATTGTCTACTGAGCAGCCGGTTATGGCGGAAAGCGTGCCTTCAGGCATGCTCCATGCCTGCGCGCGTTTCGACCTGTCCGCCTCTGTCCTTTGATACCTTGCTGAACCACCACAGTCCGAACAGGGCAAGAATGATGCCACATCCGTGCAGCCACCACGGAAGCAGCGTCCCGACACTTAGTTCATCCCCGCGTCCGAAAATATCCAAATGCGTGGCCGTCACGATCAGGAAGTTGTTCAGCGCATGTCCCAGTATCGCGGGCAGCAAGGAACCGGTTTGCACGACCCACAACGCGAATACCAGCCCCAATATCAAAGCGGGAGGATATCGCCATGGGTCCATGTGCGTTACCGCGAACAACACGGCCGACCAGACAATGGCCCCGCTCCGTGCTCGGTGTGCCAAGAGGCCCCCCAGTATAACGCCTCTGAAGAGGATTTCCTTCGCAAGCGGCGCCTGCACCACCATGGCATAAAACGTGAACGGATACGGCGTTTCTTTGCGTGCCGAACCCCCGAACAGCTTTTGCGCGCTTTCGGGCACCGGTATCAGGTGTCGAAACAGGTTACCCAGGTCCGAGCAAACGATTGCCAATCCGGCAATACACACCCCAAGTGGCAGGAACAGTTTCCAGGAAACCGGTTTAAGTAGCAGGATGTCGGACCACGTCCGGTCCGTTCGATGGTATGCGTACATTATCGTCAATATGAAACCGGCCAGTATCAAGAACTGGATTACATAGGGACTCTGGAGCAAGGACTGGTCGAAGACGGCGCCAAGAATGCTAAACGGAATTCCCACCACCAGGGTGATCAGAAAGAACAGCACCACCAGCCACACGGATTGCTTCAGATTCGGATACGGCATGTAAGCCCTCCACTCATTGACGCGATCGGACGACAGCGCATCCAACGACCCCGCATTCCCGCGCGAGCGGCGGATTTCATCAAGCCCGCAACTCCGGCAATCCTCTTGCCGCAGTCGCATTCGGTGTCCTGTTTGGATGTCGAACAATCCAGGTCGATATGCAAAATGCGAGCCAGATTTGAACAAGCGAATAACTTGATGTATATACAGTATTTAATAAAATTGGTGAGGCGCTTTGTAGAGAAGCGGACGTGTAGCGATATGCGTCTCGACGCTTCAAGGAAGGTGCCGGTACGCCGGCGCGGACGAGAGATGAAACCCGTGCCTGCGGGCTTTTTTGCGTAGCTGGAACGCGCGCGTTAAAATGTGATGCATTTTGCATCGTATGGCGAATTCTGCAACGCCTGGCGCCGACCCAATATTGTAGGCGTCTTACGACAAAGACAGCGGCTTGGCACTGCATCGGAAAACATTGACACGCGATGGATGTTGGAGAGGACCAGCAGGTAAGGGCAAAAAAATTCCCCTCCATCCCCCGTTTGATCAGTGATGAACTTCTTAACGGCACCCCGGTTAAAGGGTGCCGGGCAGTGTCACCACTCACGCAGCTTTGAGGATGCGGGAAGGTCCTACGTATTCGCCGAGGACAGGGGAGCTACCCTTGTCCCTTTGTGTCGGCTGTTTTATTCGGTAGGCTACCCGACATACGGGTACTGCCCGAGTGGTGACAACCGGAATATAGTTTCCGCTCTTGTGAATGACAAGGACTAATTTGCTTTTCTACAGAAACGGGACCGCCTGAAAGCGGCGAGGATGCGTACGTAGCCGACGCCGAAATACTGTATCATCGTCCGGATGAAACGAAGCCACATCAGGAGAATTACATTCGCGCCCCGATGACTGAATTGTCTTCATTGGCGAAGGGACCCGTCACCGCACCACGCCTCGCGTCTACTCCCGGTTTTCTTTCGCGGATTCCCAGATCGGGTAATGAATTTCCGCTCGTTGAAACTCTCTCTGCAGCCACTGGCTGAATAATATGTTGCGAATTTCGTTTGAAACGCGTTCGTCAAGGACTGCCGGAAAGTTCCGCTGCAGCATATACAACGCGAAACCGCCCGGCGCTTTCTCCGGTCCGAATAACTCACCTGGAGCGGCGGCAAACAGGTGGGCGGCAATGCCTTTGGGCAACTGCTCACGCCGCAGCCTGCCCATGTACCCGCCGGCCGGACGCGTGCGCTCATCCAGTGAAAATTCGCGGGCCATTGCGCAAAAGTCCTCGCCGTCTTCTCTCGCCTGAAGCCCGACTTCGTCAATTACGCCCCTATCCCGGTGGAAAATCCAGCAGACCTCCGCCTCGTCGAAATCCAAAGTGTGCTGCGCGAAGTAAGGTTCGATACGTCCCTCCACGATCTTGTCGGACAACGCGCGCTCCATCCGTCTCGCCTGGGCGTCTTCCGCGACGTCGCCAAGGGTGATGCCTCGCGATACGAGCCAGGCCTCCGTGTCTTCCACCCGTTCCAGTCGATGACGATAACGCCAGTTGTCCACGTCGTTCTGGATGTCTTCGGGCGTCGTCCGAACGCCTTCACGAATAGCAAGCTGTCGAACCAGTTCTCTGCGCGCGAACGAAGTGAAAAAATCGAGCTTGTCGGCAACCCCCAACAGACGCACAATCTGATTCATTGACACGTGGATGCCATTGACCTGGACGAGCGTGATTTCCAGGTCCGCATTCGGGTTCCCGTCTTCGGAAGGACGACCCATCACGAGTCCTCCGGCTGAGCTGCCGCCGAACTGACGGCGTCGTACGTTGCTGACTCGTAAAGCCTTCGCAGAGGACTCAGAAGCATCAACAGGACCGACTGCCGGTCCGTCATGACTTCCGCCGTGCCCTTCATACCGAACAGAAGCGGCTTCTCCTGTCCCTTCACAACCATGGTGGTTTCTTCCAATTCAACGATACCCCTGAAAACAGGTCCGACCGTCTCGTCGATAACGGCATCCGGCGAGATCTGTTTGAGCCACCCGCGTTTGATTCCGAAGTCCTGAAACGCGAAGGCGTCGTATTTCAGCTTGACCGTCTGCCCCGCTTTCAACAGGCCCACGTCCCTGTTCAATACCGTAAGTTCGGCGATCATTGGAGCGGACGACGGGGCGAGCGACACCAGCGGCTGTCCCTTGCTGACGACCTGCCCGAGCGCATTCACCTCCACCCGCGTTACGATACCGGACTCAGGCGCCAGAATCAGATCCGATTCGGCTTCCAACTGGCGATCGACGCGTTTGCGCGCCTGCTGCAGTCTAAGTTGCGCCGCCTTGAAGGCGTGCTTCATTTGTGAGACTTCCCGGCGTTGCGCGACGCGCGCTTCGAGAATCTGGCGTTTGAGATCCTGGACGGCCGTCTCATTCCTGTAGATTTCCGACATGCGTCCCGGAAGCGCCGCGAGTGCGCTCAGGTACCGTATGCGCGCCTGATTGACATCGACTCTGCTAATCAACTCTCGCTGAAAAAGCATCTTTTGCTGAAGGTAGTTTTGTTTCAAATGATCGATTTCCGCCTGCCTAAAACCGATCTGCGCCTGCAGTTCCTCGTCGAAACTGTCATTTCCGGATCCTGCAGCATCGCCAACGTCTGCATGGTAATCATCCAGGGCGTTTTGATGCGCATGCATAAACCGCTGCAGCACAGCCAGTCTTTTTTCAAGTGACGCGATCGTCTCCCGGTTCAATTCCGTCCTTTGGGGCAATACCTGTTCAAGGTCGTACGCGGCCTGCTGATTTGCCATTTCCGCCTGTTCCAGTTCTCGAAGGTCTCCCCACGTTTCCCACGATTTGAGCTTGAAGAGCAATTGGCCTTCGTCGACCCGATCTCCTTCTCTGACGCCGATGTACTGGATTTCGCCCCCTCTGCCGGCCTGCAGCGTCTTCACCTTCCCCAGGGGGACCAGGCGGAATGGCGCGGACGCCACGACGTCCACCTTGCCCCACCACGCCCAGACCAGCGCGATTCCGACAAACAGCAGGACGATGTATAGCAGCGCCCTCCCCCAGAACGGTCTGAGAGACCACACGAACGCCTCCATCTCGTCCGAGGCCTCCTTCCGAGGAGGCAGGTACAACGAAGACGATTCCCCCACCGACTCCAATTGTTGCGGTCCCGCCACCGGCCCTGCTCCTCGCCAGCCGCAGTTTCAAGCCATCTGTAACTGTTGGCTGCACATGTGATAATAGAGACCCCTGCCTGCCATCAACTCGTCGTGCGTACCCATGTCGACAATATGGCCTTTTTCCATTACGAGAATGTTATCCGCGTTCCTCACGGTGCTCAGTCGATGGGCAATCACGAAGGCGGTCCGGTTTTCCAGGAAGAGCGCAAGATTGGCCTGAATTGCGCCCTCCGACTCCGTATCCAGCGCATTTGTCGCTTCGTCGAAGATCAGTACTTTCGGATCGCGATAAAGCGCCCTCGCAATCGCGATTCGTTGCCGTTGTCCGCCCGACAATCCGATCCCCTGTTCACCTACCTTCGTCTCGTATCCCAAAGGCATTTCGTTTACAAAGTCGTGGACGCAGGCCAGCCTTGCCACTTCAAGGAGCCTGTCCATATCTGCGTCCTGTTCACCCACCGCGATGTTCTCCGCAATGGTACCGCTGAAGAGAAAGGAGTCCTGCATGACCATCCCCACCTGGCGGCGCAGCCAATGAGGGTCGAAATCGCGCACGTCCATCCCGTCCAGCAGCACACGCCCTTCCGTGGGATCGAACAAGCGGGGCACCAGCTTGACGAATGTTGTCTTGCCCGCACCGCTGCGTCCGACGATGGCGACCCTTTGCCCCGATTTCAATTCCAGGTCGATGTTGTTCAAGACGTACGGTTCGTCGGATCCCACGCCGTACCTGAAGAACACACCTTCGAATACCAGACGGCCTTCTACCTGTTTCGGTCTCAGGCCTTGTCCGCGCTGGCGCGCATCTTCCATCTTCGAGTCGTAGACGTCATTCAGCCTGTCCAGGGCGACCCGGGCTTCCTGGACCTCCGGCCATACGCCGATAAGCCCCATAATGGGTCCCATCACGTTGCCGATGAGGGCGTTGAACGCCATCAACTGACCGACGGACAACTCCCCGTCGATAACCAGGGTTGCGCCATACCAGAGAATCACCGTGGAACTCAGCAGATTGATCATACTTCCGCCCGCGCCGAACAACATTTCCATTTTCAAACGCCGGAATCCGATCTGTATTTCCTTTGTGAACTTGCCCTCCCACTGCCATCTCGTAACGTGCTCGACCGCTTCCGCTTTCACGACGTCAATGCCGTGCAGCGAATCGATCAGCACGGACGACTGTTCCGCACGGGCCAGAAAGGCGCGCTGGCTGAAGGACTTCAGAATCGGGGTATAGATCAGCGTCAGCCCCACCGAAAGCGGTACGAAAATCAACATCACGAGCGTCAACTCCCAATTGTAGAAAAACATCAGCCCGAGATAGACGAACAGCATGATAAAGTCCAGTATCGCCGAAATGGTCGTGTCCGTAAAGAGGCGCTGAATCGTCGCGTTTTCCTTGAAGCGCGTGGTCAAATCACCGGTGCGGCGCAGCGCGAAGAACCGCATGGAGAGGCCCAGCAGATGCCGATAGAAGCGGGACAGCATGGTCAGGCTCAGCCGCGCGCTCATATACCCGATCAAATACGCGCGCAGCGTCGAAGTGCCCATCTGGAACAGCGCCACGACGACCATGCCCGCCAACATCAGGTTCAGCAGATCCTCGTCGTGATGCACCAGCACCTGGTCCACAATTGTCTGCGTGAAGACGGGCGAGGCGAGGCCGAACAGGCTGAGTACCAGGGACGCCAGCAGAACCTCCACGAGAATGGCTGTATAGGGTTTGATCAACGGGAAGAACCGTTTGAAGGAAGACCTGGAGGGTTGGTTCTCCGCCACCCGGTCCGTGTATTCCAACAGAAGCGCCATGTTGGTCCAGCTTTTTTCGAACTCCGGACGTGTCAACCTGCGAATGCCCACGCCCGGATCCGCGATTTTTACCTCCTTCTTGTTGATCTCATACAAAACAACGAAATGGTTGCCTTCCCAGTGCAGAATCGCCGGCAGTTCCGTCCGTATCAGCGCTTCATAACCCGTGCGAACGCCTCGCGTGACAAACCCCAGCGTCTCCGCCGCTTCGGCCAGCGCCGCCATCGACGTGCCGTCCCTCGACACGTTGCACATGTCCCGCAGCCTGTTCAGCCCGATGGGCATCTTGTAATACTTGCAGGTCATCCCCAGACACGCGGCCCCGCAGTCGGACTGATCGTTTTGCTTCAGGAACGGAAAACGAAACGACGTCGATGTTCTGGGTTGCCCATCGGATGTCCCGGTATTCGGAGCGTCGTAAGGGTCGCCATTCGGCGCAGCGGCGCTGTTCACTACCGCCGTTTCCGCGTGGACGTGAATTCCACCCGATTGAACCTCGCTGGACAACGACCTGTCCGATCCAGGTTCCCGGTACATTTGCCGGGCTATTTCACGCAAGGGTGTCAGTGCAGGAATTGAATGATTCAAGCTTTCCAGGTCACTTTTTTCCAAATAGAAGATAACACAGTTGACCCGGCTGCGAATCGCCCGTGCGCCGCCACCCGTAGAATCCGTCTCTTCGAAAAAAACCCCGGCGTCCAGAGTATGGGTGCTGCCGTCCTCAAGTATCACGTTCAACCCGCCGCTACCCACCACGCAAAACCTCCCGCCCGAATGACCGGGTCCTGAGAACGTCGCTCCTTCGGGTATCTCCTCTCGCTTCAGGCGACTGAATAATACCCTCATCCCTTCCGGGGAGGCGGACCCCTTCAAATACCTCGTGAAGTCCCGGTACGCGATATTTGCAACCTGATCCTGCAGATGCGCCTCCAGCTCCCCCTCCCCTTTCAATGCGTTGAGGAATTCATCCCGCGACACCTTCAGCACCACGGAATCCTCCGCGGCCCGCACCGCCGCACGACGTCCCTGCCCCGTCAACAGCGCCCCCTCGCCGAAATGGTCGCCGCTATATAGAAAGCCCACGGTTTCAGGTTGGCCGTCCCGATTCCGTTTGATTACTCGCAGCCGGCCCGATTTTATCATGTAGAACCCATCGCCAGGCGCCCCTTGTTCGATTACGACCTCCCCGAAACGAAACCGAACGGATTCCGGCTGATTCGACAACTGAGAAAAACGGGTGAAGACGTCCATTGTTGCTTTCCCGTGAAAGGAAGGATTATTGGCGTGTCCGGATGTCGTTCGACGTCATAAAGTTCGCAATTCGTCGGTTGCCTGGGATCCTGTCGACCTGAGACCCGGTATTTCCCGGCTCGGAAGGGTGATTCTACACACGGCGCTCAGATTCCAATCATCATTACCGTGCCTGAATTCCGTGGATTCTTGCCAGCATATACTATATTTAATATATAAATATACTATAAATAATATGTTTATGTACATTGCCGATCGATCGCAAGGCCTGAGGCCCCCTTACCGATGTGAGGAGATTGGAGCTACGGGCAACCGGTCAGACCCTATTCTGCATCCAACCGGGGTTCCACTTGCGGTTCCTGGTCCTCGGAGATACGTTCCGGGTTCTGTGGAGACCGGGCAAACCACCACAGTCCAAGTGCTGTGAGCGCCATCCCTGATACACTCCACCACCAGGGATTGAATGCAACTTCGTTAATGTCTCCTGAAATGTCCAGATGACGCGTGTAAAAATGCAATATGGTCACGGCGATGAGGTTGTTCAGCGCGGATCCGGCTTGTTCCGTCCCGGATTCTCTTCGGAATGGTATGTTATCTCATTCTGGCGGGGATTGCCCTGCAGGCCAGACATAGCATCCAATCCCGGATGGGTGTTCCTGAACCCACAGGTCGTCAGGGAATTCCCGGATCTTGAAATAGATCAAAACGTCCCCCGTACTTGCAGAGAACGCCAAACTGAAAAGCAGGAGTGTCCAGACAGTCGGGGCCCACCATAGCACGAGACCCGTTACCACCGTAGTTACCGCAAGAGGCAGAAGCGTATAGATTCGAAAGGCACCCATCTTCATCGGGCTCGAGCAATGACAGTAGGCGATGAGCCATTTCAATTTGACTCCAAAACGAATCGAGTTATAGGGCACCTTGCCCCAATGCAGTGCGGCGAAGGCATGCAGCGCTTCGTGAACAACCACCAGCGTGACAAGACTTCCCAGAAACACCCACCGATTAAAACTGTCCGGCTGGAGGTCAATATTCCATCCGGACAAGCCCCAGTGCGCCACAAGGACTGCATTAACCGCAACAAAAAACATCCCAAGCGAAAGCAGGAACATCGCAAACGCGCTCGCCCGGATCGTGAGTACGTCCCGGGAATCCTTACTGGTGATCTCCGGTAAATCCATATCGAATTTGGATGCCGGCCGGATGTTGTGTGGAGCTACCTATACCGAACGCCGTGGAAGTTATCCATGTTCTCTTAATGCGCCTGCCGGATCCCCTTGTAGCGGTTCCGTTTACGGTCGCTTAGCTCGCGGGTGTCTCCCCTGCGGGAAACATGGTGAAACCCACTTCTGACAAATGATCTTGAATCCACGCGTCATTGTCATATCGGCGGGCCTTGAAGAAAACCATGACATCTCCCGCGCCTCCGGCAAAGGTGGCACACAAGAGCAAGACCGACCAGATCGCCGGATCAAACGACAGAATTAATACCGCGGCAGGTGTTGTTGCGATTAAGGGCAAGAGCGCGAATGCCCGATATGCGCTCAGTGTCATCGGTTTGTCAGCGTGGCAGTAAAAGGCCATTAATCGCACGTTGATTCCAAAGTGCAGCGAACTGAATGGAATTTTTCCCCACGCCATCGCGGCAAGACCGTGAAGCGCTTCGTGAATCACATACAAGGCGATTAGTCCTCCAATCAATTTCCATATATCGGCGAGAGGAAATCGCAGTTCTATTGCCCACGGAAGCAAGGCATCTACCCCGATGGCAGACATTCCCGAAATCCAGAACATCAAAAAGTATAAACTGTACATCTCGTTTTTTTCGAGAATGACTTCGGTGACGTTAGATTCCTGGCCTGGTTCAGTTGCGCCGGGACCCGACTCAAGTAATCCGCAGACCGCGCTCACCATTACCGCTGCAGTTTCATAGAACTTTTTTCGGAAGACTATAAACGAGACTGTCTGAACAAACAGGACCGCCATCAGGATGGCAAGATCGATATGAATGACGTATTTGAGAATCAGCAAAGCCGGCGAAACGGAGAATAACCCGTACATTATGGCCGCCAGAACCCAACCTCTCCACGTTCCCCCCGAGAGGACATCCTTCATCCGGGACCTCCAGTGTTGTTTCCGTAGCCCGTAAATTCGGGTCACGGGGCTCTATCCTGAGTTTGTTCGCGGCATTAACTCAGAGACCGGCGAACATCGGCCAGTCGCCGCCTCATGGCGTATCTCCTGCCTCAATCGCGTCGGGGCCGGCTGATCGAGTCTCGTTCGAAATACGGTAAAACCACCAGAATCCAAGCGCGGCCAATACCATGCCTGCGCCTGTCCACCACCACGGATTGAAGACCACGTCATTCAGGTTCTCCGAGACCGCGAAATACGGAACGTCAATGCGCATAAACGTCGTGGATAGCAAGTTGTTCAATGCATGTCCGACAACCGCCGGCCAAAGAGATCCGGTACTAATGGTCCACCAAGCGAACACAAACCCATACAAAAGGGCCGGCGAGAATTGCCAGGGGTTCAGATGGCTCAACCCAAACAGAATCGATGACCAAATAATCACGCAATTCCTGGAATGGTTCGACAACAGACCACACAAGATTACGCCTCTAAAGAGAAGCTCTTCGACATACGGTGCGACAATGGCGGCATAAAAAAGGGCTGACGGGTACGAAGTCTCGCGCCCAAGCGTCGATTCGATGAGTTCCTGGAACGATTCAGGCATTGGAATTACGGATATTACAGCTTTGTTCAATTCAAAGAGAACCAGCGCCGTTCCGCAAATCGATAGCGTAACGCAGGCCCACAGCCGCCAATCAAAACTTGCATTACCTGGATACAAGAGACCTGCCCAATGTCGATCCGTACGACGGCAAATATACAATAAAACAAGCAGATAAACCGCCAATTTGGTAATACCCAGCAGGTAGTTGTTATGTTCAAGGGGTTGGCGACTGATGATCCCTGCTACGTAGATGAGCATTCCGAATCCCGACTCCGTCAGGATCAACAGTGCAAGCAACCAGATGGCCTGCTTCAGGTTTGGATACGCCATTGAGCTCTCGCAAGATTTCTTATCCGGGCTTAACTGATCGCCGTCCACGCGTTCAAACATGCCTCGTCCTAGCTCCTTTCAAAGGCGTCAGGCTGTCTCAATCTGTCGAGGCTTTGCCCTTCGGGCCAGATATAGCAACCTGGTTCCGACGGGTGATCTTGAACCAAGTCATTCTTTCCATATCGGCGTAGCTTCAAGAAAATCATGATATCTCCAGAACACACAGAGACTGTCCCGCTGAAAAGCAACAGAGACCAGATGGCGGGATCCAACCAGAACAACAAACCGGCAGCCAGTGTCGTAACGATCAATGGAAAGATTAGGACGATTCGGTGTACGCGAATTGTCAGTGGCCTATCGCAGTGACAATAGAAAGCCGCAAATTTCCAATTAGCCCCGAATCGTATCGAATTGAACGGAACCTTGCCCCATTGCAACGCGGCAACGGCGTGCAATGCTTCGTGAACTGCAATCAGCAAGACAACACTTCCTATAAACATCCACCTATCTACGTCTTCCAGACGGAACTGAATCTTCAATTGCGACAAATGTGCACCCAAGAGGCAAAAATTCAACGCCCCAAAAAACAAGATCATTCCAAGAATGATCGCATTGACCTTGCTCACACGGATTTCGATGACCCCCCGGCCCGTCTCCTTGGCCGCTTCTAGATCTGCGGAGCACATTTCGTTTTTCGCCGACATCGGATTCTCCATCATTGCAATCTACACGAAACCGGGCCGCCAGGCATTCGATCTGAGGTGTCCTCATCCTTCCAGCTTCGACAATCCAAGGATAAGCCCCTCGAAAGCCCGCCTGGCAGTCCGTAAGTCCGGTTTCCACCGAAAGTGCTTTCAGTGGAAACCAGACCATTCAACCTTGTGACTCTCAACAGCTCATTACTATCAACGAATCAGGCTGACAGATTCGACAGGCCGTCGGCCATGCCACTGGTCCATTGATCGTAGGCATCCGAGACGTAATTTACGCCGTCCATAATCCTATCGCCGTACCAGCAGACAGATTCAACGATATCCTGGGGCTTTGTCGCTGCTACGACAACCAATCCGCCTACAATCGCGTACAGGAGGGGATTTCCTCCCGATACCTGTGCCATGGTATGCTCGCTCAGATCTTCCCGTCTTGCAGGCAAGGCATGACAGGGGATGAGTACGACGTCTGTCTCGGTTGCCGCCGGATAAGCCAATGCTTGTGTCATGATGTCCTCCTGGAGAGTTATTCCCATTTATTGTTTTTCAACCCAATGGCCTGAATCTCGTGTTGCGGAGACGGTGCCTGTTTATGAAGGCAATTGGGTTCGAGAATCGTGCTTTACGCCACGGTTTCGTAAGAGCTTCGCGAACATATCTGCGAAGTCGCCCGCATCGGCAGTCGAGATCGAGAGACAGAACAGGTTACGTCCTGGGCGGCGTGACCATCAGTCCGTTTCGTCGAAGTATTCGAAAATGGCTTCTGCAATTGCGCACGCCATTGCCGTCAAATTAACGCCCATCCCGATGGGTCTGAACCCTCCCGATGTTTTCGCCATCTCATAACTGGCTACTGCGATTCCACGTCTAGGGAGTTGCACACAGGTCACGGAACCGTGCATTGGCATTGATAGAGTTCGATCGGTCATTTTGTCACCTCCTTTCTTCAACCCTTCAGAAATTCGTGAGTTTGCCCTGTGGACTTCGCTTGCAGATCTTCAAGGACCACGCATTTGCAGCGGTGATCGCAAAGAGGATTTGCTTTGCGTCAGTTCAGGCCCCAAAGTCAATCCTCGTCGTCAAAGTAATCGACTATGGCCTCTGCAATCTTCTTGGAAATAAACAGCACCATAAAGCTGGGTCCAGTGGGTAACGAGAAACCTCCCGGTGTGTTTGTCATTTCACGGCTCGCAAGCCCGGTTTCCCGTCCAGGGAGTTGAGTGCAGGCCACAGATGCCTGTGCTGATGTTGCAAGGATCTGGTCCGTCATTTCGTCACTTCCTTTCTACTATGTCCGTATGATATCCTGTTTGATTTCCCAACCAACATACCTGGTCGGAATGCTACTCAAACATTACAGCAATGGACCAGCTGCGCTTGTTTCCGGCAGATTCGTGCCCAGGTCTATGCCGAACAGGTCCCTCAGGATGCGCCGCCAGCGTATGGCACCACCGGAGATCTTCGCGGTCTGCCCGTCAGTCAGGTCCTCCGTCCGGATTGGTAACCGTGCCGGAATTCTGGACGTGTCTGCAGGGCGTGATGCAATGCGTCTTTTCATGTCTATCACCTCCTTTCGTAAACATCCCGGCGACAACCGATCAATGCCGTTTCCTGACAAACCGTGTGCCGCTGAGCCGCCGAAATGTCTTGATTTACAAAGGGTTATGCGTGCCGTTTTGCGGTCTCGACACACCCCCTTTGGCGCTGATTCGACTGTAATTCAACGGAGACGTCGCGTGACCCTGCACGCTTGTGTTTGGTGCCTCCGTCGACGGATTGGACTCGCAATGTTTGTGCCAGTCGCGATGCCCCTGGACCTAACTGTCTGGTATGCAAGAAAGAAAAAACGCCGGCCTTTCAGCAGGCCGGCGGTCGACGTCCAGATCGTGAACAATGTGTTCCATTTTGCGGCACTCGGATGAAACCTTGTTGCATTTCGCGCCGCTCAAGACCTGACCGAAAAAGAGTCGTCACCACACAAAAAAACACCGGTGACAATGCCACCGGTGTTAGACGCACCATGGACCCGCGGAGGGGTGATTTCAGCCTGCATTGGGCGGGCAGTCGTCAGATTCCCTGGAAGTCAATGTAATACGCCGCCAGGACAACCTGCCACTTGAGCCTTACCGTTACTGTTGCCGAGGTGGGGAGATGTCGTTAAACTTGGTGACAGGTCCGCTGCACACGCCTAATGAATCTGTTCGGACGCGAGCGCTCGCCGGCGCGTCCCAGGCCGTATCCGTTCACCACCCCCCACCCACCAAACTCCATGCGTCTATTCGGAAAATTGCTGTCTCCGACATTCGGCAAATTCGCGCTCACGGGCCTGGGCGGCGTGGTTGTGAATCTCGGATCGTTTCAGCTGATGCTGACGCTCGGCGTACATGCGCTGCTGGCGTCGCCGATTGCGATTGAATTGTCGATCATCTCCAATTTTCTGCTCAACAACTACTGGACGTTCGGCAGTCGCGAACTGACGGGAAAGAGGCGGGTTCGGGGGTTGAAGTACCATCTTGTATCGCTTGTGTCGCTAATGTTGAGTTACGGCACGTTCGTCCTGCTTTCCGTACTCTTCCACGATGTGCCGCTAGTGATCCTGCAGGGATGCGCGATCGCCCCGGCCGGCGTGCTGAACTACTCCGTCAATTCTCTCTGGACATTTCGCGAGGCGCCTCCCGAGGCAGCGGATGACGTCCAGGACGTTACCGGATAACGAGATACCCAGATCGCCTCCTCTCGCGTCCCCTATAATTCCCTCTCCTGGTGCTTCATCTCGTCAGCTATTCAAGCAACGTAGTGAACTGCAAGTACGGGAGTCTGCCGACCGAAGGATGATCGAGCGCGGTTGAGTTGTAGTCCGAATCGTCGAGAATGCGGGGATGGCTCGGGAGGCAGCATGTGGCTGTTTTTCTCACGGCAATCCCTTGACACGGTTGGAGAGCGTGGGTATTATCAAGACGTAAGCGATAGACAGACGAACTGACGTCACTGATTCAAGAGGTCATTGGTTTATGCTGCGAGGAGTTTGCGCCAGTCATTGCGTCAAGGTCCAGACTAATGAAAAATGTCGATATAGCGGTGTCCGGTGCAGATGGAAGCCTCCAACTCGTTGTTGAAATCAAGAAAGCGCCTGGCTCTTCTGCGGAGTGGGCCACACTTATGCGGCGAAATCTGCTGGCCCATGCATTCTTGCCGCCGGTTCCTTACTTCCTCCTTGTCCTCCCCGACTACCTTTATCTTTGGACGGCGGCATCTACGGCAGATAATCTGGCAAAACCTGACTACAAGATTGATGCTAATGAAATTTTCGCGCCATATCTCAAATCAGACCTATCCCTTGATGTTCTAAGCCGGTACGGTCTCGAATTGATTACGATTTCCTGGCTGGGAGATCTACTTGATATCGACTCGCGTAATGGCTCGGTAGACGGAAATTCCCAGTGGCTCTTTGGCTCCGGGTTGTCCGAAGCGATCGCAAACGGTTCGATTGAACTCGAAGAAACAACATGATTGTGTATCTGGAGTCAAATTTCGTTCTTGAACTCGCTTTTCTCCAGGCCGAGCATGACGAGTGCTCGGCACTTTTGCGTCTCGCTGAAGTTGGCAAGATTAGCCTGGTTTTGCCGGCCTTCAGCATTGGTGAGCCTTATGAAACGTGGGTACGCCGCACGAAGCGAAGACGACAGATCCACGAGGACCTCACAACGGCCATTCGAGAACTCTCGCGTTCAAGTCCATACGAAGCGGCATCCGAACGTTTCCACGAACTCACCAGCGTATTTATCCGTAGCGGAGAAGAGGAAAAGCGCAGGCTGGACGAAACGCTGGAAGAAATTTTGCAGACCGTTGAAGTCATACCGGTAGGATTAAACGTCATGGGCGCCGCAATAAGCCTTCAAGAAAAACTCAACCTTTCGCCGCAAGATTCGATCGTGTATGCTTCGGTCCTTGACCATCTGAATGCAGAATCCCGGCAGCGCTGCTGTTTCATTACCAGGAATTCCAGGGATTTCGCCAATCCGTCAATTGAAGACGAACTGACCTCCCACAATTGCCGGCTGCTGACGAAATTCGCCGATGGCGTGGGATATGTCCGGCGTCAGTTGCCGTAAGTCATGCCGCACCAACGGGATGAAAGCAGGTACGGTGCCGCAGGGTGAGGCCGCGCGCTTCACCTGTCGTGAATCCCATCCAGCTCCGGCAGAAGCCGGACACTCTCCTGTTCATTGGGGTCGGTGCGGGCGATGACGGCGACGCAGGGTTCGGTCTCGCTGGCGTTATAGGGAAGGTGGGGGACGCCGGGCGGGATGTAGACGAAATCTCCGCTGTCAACGCGCACGTGCTCCTCCAGGTTCTCACCGTACCACAATCCGGACCTGCCGCTGATGACATAGACGGCGCTCTCGTGGCCTTCGTGCAGGTGGGGTCTGGAGCGTTCGCCCGGTGGGATCGTCAGCAGGTGCATGCTGAGTCCCCGGGAGCCGGTATTTTCGGCCGTGACCCCCTTACGGTAGGTAAAGGCCTGCTTGCCGGTGAAGACGTCCTGCGTGCGAATCAGCTTGCATGTCCGGGCGGTTGACGACGGCATAATCCATCTCTCCGGGATAAAACGACATTGCTGGTTTGATTGCCCGCGGGTTGCGCGTTTTCGCGGACGTTACTTCTTCAGGGCCCGACAACAGAAAACCGGCCAATAGAACTCGAAATCGTCTTCGCCCAGGTGTCGTAACCCGAACCCGCTTCTGACCTCCCTCGGCGCGGCGGCGAAGTCCCGATACAATCCCTCCACAGCCTCCGCCGGCGTCCCTGACCGATCAACCCACTCCCGAAGCGTCATGTCCACCCGCGTGTCCGCCGTATGGGTCAATTCGAACCCGGTGCCGCTCAGGTCCCTGCACCACTCCTTAGGCGTAGGCGCCGACACATGCGTTGGATCCCGTTCCACTTCCACGCGATGATGCCACGCCGCGACCTCCGGATCTTCCGACGTCGTCGTGTCGCACAGAAGAAAGACGCCCCCCGGTCTCAACACGCGGTGGACTTCTGAAAGAAACCTGCCGATATCCTGAAAATGGTGAGGCGCCGTCCTGCAGGTGACCAGGTCGATCGATGCGTCAGAATATGAAATATCGCATGCATCGACAATCTCGAAGCGTAGGTTTGCAATGCCTCGCTCATCGGCGATTCTGCGGGCCTGATCCAGCATCCCCTGCGCGATGTCAGATGCCACGATCGTGTCACAGAACCCGGCAACCGCGAATGCCGTGAAGCCGGGACCCGTGGCAATATCCAGACCCAGGGGGTAGCGTTCGAAGGACGCCCAGGCGGTGAGGATGCGCAGACTTTCACCTGATGAATGCGCCTCGCTCACGGCATATTGGGCCGCCTGGCGATTGAACTGCTCCCCGGCTGAATTCAATTTCATTCCCGCGGTCTTACCTTCTTACCCAGGTCAAACGCCGATAATCCGGCACCGTCGCCGCTGCGCCGCCGGCTTCCCGCCAAGGCAAAGCGAAACGACGCGCTACCGAACGGGATCGGAGTACCACCCGGCCCAGGCCCGTTTCCATCGCCGGAACAACGCGATAACTAACGGGTTCGTCCAGACAATGATCTTCCAGACCGGCCACCTGTCGAAGCGCCGGCAGGAAGGCCGTACCCGTGGTTCTCGAATAAATCTGACTGTCCGGCCCGTTGATTTTGCCAGCCCTTTCAGCTTCCAGTAGAAGTCGACGTCCTCGCCCATCCACACGCTCTCGTCATAGCCGCCCGTCTGCTCGAAGATGCACCTGCGACAGAATTGCGCAGCCCCTTGAACCATCCCGGTGGCGCGACCAAAGACCCGCCAGGCGCCAAGATAGAGCCGAATCGCGAGGCGTCGGGGTCGATAGTCTACGTCCACGCCGCCTCCGATGCACTTTGGATCGCCCATCGCCAGCTGTATCGTTTGCAGAAGATCGTGAGGAACGCTGACGTCCGCGTCGATAAAGACCAGCACATCCCCGGCGGCGTGACGCGCACCCGTGTTGCGCGCGCTGGCGATGCCCTGCACCGGCTCGAAAACAACCGTCACCCCGCTGGCACGTGCAATGTCGGCGGTTCCATCCACGCTGCTGTTGTCCACGACGATCGTCTCGACGTACGCGTTCGACCCCGCGGTCAGCTGCTCCGCCGCGGCACGGATCGAGTCCAGAGTCGCGGCGAGATATGCCTCCTCATTGAAAGCAGGGATAATTACGGTGAGCCGGGGACAGGAATCCATCGCTACGTTTTCAACCAAATCCCGCGCAGGCAAGCCTGTATCCTCTCACGATGCGCCCAGGACCTCACGCAGCCGCTCGCCGACGACCTTCAGGTCCTCGTCCGTCAAGGTCGGCACCGACACGTGGAGCGTATCCGCGGAATCCCCCAGCACGATGCTCGGCCGGCCCTCCTTCAGTTCAGCCAGGACCTGTGACAATGATTTTCCAAGGGCCTTCTCGTCGAACCGGATCAGCAGCCCGCTGCCGAGCCCGCGTTTTTCGGTCACGTGTTCCACCTGGATGTGCGAAACGCCATTCAATGAGCTGAACAGTTCGTCGGCCTTGCGTCGGTGGTCGGCGAAGCGCGCGTCGTGGTCCATTTCAAACCATTCTTTCAAGGCAGCAGTCACGGCGATAACTTCCTGGCGGTCCACCTTCAGGGGACGGCCCACGGTTCGCCGCTCCTCGGTCTCGAATCCGATGAAACCCTGCACGAAAGCCGCGTCCACCAGGTCTTTCCTTCCGCACATGATCCCGGTGGAGTTGCACGCGCCGAAATATTTCGCGCCGTATCCCACCACGTCCGCGTCCATCCGGGGGTACCGGCACATGACATCCAGCGGGAATACCTGCGAGGCCGCATCCACGATTACCGCGACGCCGCGGTCCCTCGCGATGTCTATGGCGTCTTCCAGCGGGACAACGCCCGGCCCCCCGCCCGGGGCGACGTAGAGCAATCCTGCCGTGCGATCGGTCATCGCGGCCCGCAACTGGCTCTCCGTCGTACCGTCCCCGTCACCAACCTCCACCAGCTTTCCGCCGTAAATCGTCACGCAGCGTTCGTATTTGTACCGCTGCCCGGACTGAATCAGAAACTCGTCGCGCATCCCCGCTGTATCCGGCAGCCTTTCCATCCTGCCGCGGTCGTTTCCCGTCATGCATGCGGCCGATCCCAGCGCCAGCACGGACGCGCATCCGGGCGTGACCAGCGCCGCCTCCGCCCCCAGCATCCCGGCAATCACTTCGCCCGACCCCTTCAGCAACTCCTTCATATCCACGAAATACCGGTTCGCATCCTGCATCGCTCGGAGCACACCGGGAGAGAGACGCGAACCGCCCAGCACGGTCTGGCTACCCATACCGTTGATCACGGGGTTCACGCCCAGATCTTCGTAGATCCGGCGTCCACTCTCGCTGTCCATACGCACCTCATTTAAGGGAAATGGTCCGGGCGGCAACTGACATTCCTGCGGCTCAAAACGCCGCTGACGACGCCGACAAGATAGCCCCCATGAACATACCGATCAACGCCTTTTTGTACTTATGCGAAAAGAACAGGGCGACCACAAGGGTCGCCCATGCAAAAGACATAAATCGTCGGGATGGTTGTGCAAAGCCGGACTGCCGATTCAGTAGATTCAACAGTCAGTCTCAGTAAAACCCGTCTAACGTGTACTTTTCCCCGGTCACGAATCGACCGGTTCACGTCGAGGTCATTCAATCGCCTTGCCGAAATCCGGAACACCGGATTCAAAAAGATACGCGACTTTCGCGAACACGGCTCGATTACCCGGCCTGCCATCCACGAATACGAAGTAAAAGTGGCTTTCAGGAGTGAATTCGTAATCGAAGATGACATTGAAATTAAGAGAATTTTCATCCCGTAACCGTTCCTCAATGCGTTCAATGTAGATGCGCCAGCCGACCCTTCGAGTCAGTTGGTAGTTTCCGCGCAGCCGGAATACAATCGTATTGCGAATCGCATCCCATGAAAGATAGCCGAGATCGACGTCCACAGTCGTTTTTTCCAATAGGTTGAGACCCGCGGAGAAACTCGAATATCGGCTGATTTCCCCTCGACGAAGCCCGATTCGACCGAATGTGCTCAGTTGCCACCGCTGTGCCGTATAATTCATCTCTGAGCCAAGGAACCTGGTGTCGAAGAGTTCACTGACTTCGCGAAGGGCGCCGAATCCACCGAACGTCGCGAAGTCGATCCTGCCGATTTCGACATTGAACCTGATCTCGTGACGCCGTTCCCTCAACAGCTGCTGTGCATTGGTTTGGTACATGTGGTACATTTCAGCCGTCAATGACCGCACGAGAGTGGTCTCCGGCAACCCGTAACTGTATCGCGCCCGCACACGTTTGCGATGGAATGCGTCATCTTCAAGTCCGATCTCGTTGGGACGAAAGCCGTCCTGGATTTCTTCAACCCCGATTTGGGCCATCCAACCTTCATGGACCCACGTCAGCGCCTGGTGGTACGCGCTATGTGTTTGACCACCAACGGAATTCACGGCAAATTGGGACGTTGCAGTCAAGTCTCGACCAAATCCAAATCGACCATTGAAAGACAGAAGCAACACATCTCTGTCTTCCTGGTGTTTCCGGACTCCCATGAACCCGACGACCGTGCGTTCGCCAATGTCGTAGTTGACACGACCGGCCAGGAGATTCGCCTGCTTTTTGCGATCCCCCTCGTATCGGTCTATCATCTTTCCGTAAGTGTTGATCACGGCGAAATTCGCTGCGCGCAATCTGCCGGCTACTTTCGTCCCGATATCGATTTCCTGAACGCGGCGGGTATAATACAGGTTCAGGGGCAACTTGAACAGTTCGGCGCCCTCCCGGAAAAATGGCCTTCGTTCCGGCAGCGACAGCTCTCTGTCACTAACGATATTGATTCGGGTCGGGTCACTTTCCAACTGAGAAAAGTCGGGGTTGAACGTCACATTCGAGGTAAGGTGCGTCGAGATCGGTACAATAAAGTCCAGGCCACCGTTGAAATCATCCTGACCGTCATCTATCGCACGATAAGTGGCGTAGGGAAGAACGCCGATTTTCGGTTCGATGCCGATCTTTCCAAGATTCAATCCGGTCAGATCGCCGAACTCGGACACACGACCGAAAAATGCGGAAGGCGCCCAGGAATAGGATTGACCGCTTATCGGATGCGTCCTCCAGAAGTTGATTCCCCACGTCGCATTGTGCGGATCAAACCGGAGCACTCGAAACGGGATCGAAAATTCTGCGGTCCAACCATAGCGATATTTTTTTACTTTTGATTCCCATACGGCATCCCAGCTCATATCAAACACACTCTCATTGCCTATCCGTTCGTCCATCTGCGTGCCAAGCGTGTTTGTCGCGAAAACGTAACAGTTGCGACGGTCTCGATAGGTGTCCAGCATCACTTCTACGCATTCATTATGCCAGATACGGGAATCACGTCGGGTCATTGTCTCCCGCAGATTCGCCATATCCGGTTCTTCACAGTATATGCCGATATAGAGCGCCTCTTCGTCGTACAATATCCTGACTTCCGTCTTCAGACGCGACGGGTGAATACTTCCCTCCTTTATACGGAAGAAGCCGGTCGCGACTTGCGCTTTTTCCCATACGGCATCGGAAAGCTCGCCATCTATAACCGGTGCGGTTTTCACCCTGACGGCTTGAGCGACCCGGGTCCGGTGCTGATCTTCGGCGCCCAATGACACCGGCATCAGCAATGTCGCAACGAGGATCCAGGTACCTACAAATGGATTCAGCCTGCGAACAGATATAATCATTTCCGCCTTTCATTCGACACATTGACGGCGATTCGATGACAAAACACGGTCCGGATGTTTCTAAACCTCGTTAAAACATCTATTTATCCTATTGAAATACACGGTCGTTCCGCCCGCGTCCAGTGTGCTGACGAACCGCGAACTCTTTTAACCAATTCCCCTGTGATCTTGCGGATATTTCCAGGTTATTGTCGCACAAAGCGTGGAATCAAGGCTAATGGCTGCCTCTTCACTCCGGGAGAAGAGACCGGGAGGAGAGGTCCCCGGACAGAAAAATCGCTGATTTCAATACAATACAAAAACGAATTATTAAAATAGGATATATTCCTAATTGGAATATATCATTGTTGCCCGATTGAACACGACGCACCAGGTACTGGCGTCCGCCGACTTCAGCACATCTCGTTAGTCCGGTACCTGGGTTCCTGTCCCCATTTACACTCTTCAGGATGCACCGTGGAAGGCCATTCAAAACGAAAAAAAAACAGGAGGCCACGAGGGCCACCCAAACGATTCGTCGGGAAACCGATCAATGTAGATGAGAAGTCTTCATCCGTTTTCTGTCGTGCTCAGTTCTCCGTGCCACAGCCCTCGCATCTCGTTGCAGCTATTGAGCAGCACGTCCAATGTTCCCTCGGCGTCAACCCGTCCATCCTTGAGGACGATAATATTGTCCGCGCGCCTCAATGCGGCTCGGCGATGGGATACAACGAGATACGTGCTGACGACACGTCCGGGAGGAGTCATTTCCGGATGTTCAAATACACGTCGCCATAACGTCTGCTCCGTCTCCACGTCGAGGGCGCTGGAAAGATCGTCGAATACAACCAGTTCAGGTTCACGGACCAGCGCCCGCGCTGCCGCCGTTCTCAGTACCTGGCCGCCGGAAAGTTTCGCGCCCCTGGGACCGATCCTTGTTTCCAGTCCGTCGGCAAGCGTCTCCAGATCGTCTTCCATTGCCGCTTTCCGTATCGCCGCAAGCAGGTCGACGCGCTCTGGTGGCAGGCCCATGAGGATATTGTCCTGAAGCGTGTCGCTGAAGAGCCTCGGGACCTGCGGCGTATGGGCGCAACGCGGCGGGACGAGGAACGATGCCGGATCCGAAACCTGTTCGCCATTCCAGTATATGTCTCCGGTATCCCTGGGAAGGAGACCCAACAGAGACTCCAGAAGCGTCGTCTTTCCGGACCCGATTCGTCCTGTGATCACCGTTACGGTCCCGGCTTTCAGTCGCAGGTCTATCCCGTCAATTCCCCGACCCGTTTCCGAATGAATGAAGCTCAAGCCTCCGACCTCCAGTGTTTGCAAACGGTCGGTGCTCTCTTTTTCGATGAATGGCACGGCCGGGAAGTCACCCCGCAGGTAAACCGGACCGGGACGGACAAGCGATTCCTGTGAAATCCCGGGCAAGAGTTCAAGAAGTCGCTTTATAGAGACTTCAGCCTGCTTGAGCGCGGCCAGCAAGGCTCCCAGGCGGTCTGCAAATGCTAATACCGTGATCTCACCCAGCGCGATATAACTGACAAACAGCGCGAAGTCACCAACGGTAAAGTCCCCCGATCGCATCAGTTCAGCGGCAAATATCAGGATTACGCCGGTCGCCAGATTGATTGTCGTCGAATTCAACGATGCCAGCAGCCGGTTGAACAGGCGTTCCCGGATAACCGCTCTGCGCCTTGCTTCGTTGAGCCGTTCTACGTGCAGGACTGTGTCCGCCTCGCTGTTTGAAGCCTTGACCGCCAGTACCGCCCCGAAGAGGTCGCCAAGAAAACCGCTGACACGGCCCGTCGTCCTCCGGCTCTCGTGTCGAAAGGACTGAATGCGCCTGCCCATTCCGTTCGCAAGGAGTACGATGGCGATCATCGGCATGAATGCCAGAAACGTGATATAGGGATTGACACTCAACAGTACGGCAAATGCAAAGACTGCAGCCGCAGCGTGTCCGATCAGGGCCAGGAAAATCATTACCGGCGCAATCGCTCCGTCGATATCGTCGTCCAGACGATTGACGATTTCTCCCGGACCATGTACAGCACGGCCATCCGAGGCCTGCAGGAGACGATTGAACAGATTCCCGCGAATGAGTGTTTTGAGTTTGCCTTCGAAATACGCGTAGTTCGCGGCGTATCCCTGCTCGAAAATCTGTACGGTCAATCGAGTCGCAAGAAAGAAAATAACCAGGACCGAGATGCCGAAGCGGACATCACCTTCCCCTGCTAACGCGTCGAAGAATGCACGGAGGATCAGCCCAACGATAAGTGGGAAACCGTAATACCCCAGGGAAAGGAGGACACCGAGAAAAAACAGCCAGGGGCTGAACCTAATCAGCCTCCGGAAATAGCGTAATCTTCCTTCGTTACTTTCGACATTGCAGTTCATCGCAGAACCCCTTCCAACCCCGTACGCAACAGACCGGAGAAGATGGAATCGGGATTCTTCACCAGATTCGCATAAGACCCATGTTCTCTCAACCGTCCTTCTTCGAGAATCATGATTTCGTCGGCACGATATACCGTCGAAAGACGATGTGCGATAACAATCGCGGTCCGATCACGGAGGAGGGCGTCCATCGCGTGTTGCATGCGTCGTTCGGTAGCCGCATCCAGACGCGACGAGGCTTCGTCCAGAATCAGTAAACCGGGGTTCCTCAGAAAAACCCTCGCAAACGCCACCAGCTGCGCCTCGCCTGCGGAAAGTCCGCCCCCGCCCGGCAGCATCTGCGAATCGAGACCCAGGGGAAGCGATGCGTACCAGGCGCCAAGTCCCACAACGTGGAGCGCGTCTATAACGCGATTATCCCCAATGGATCCATCAAAAAGCGTCAGGTTATCCCGGACCGACGCCTGAAACAGCTGTACGTCCTGCGTGACCAATCCAACGTGTGCGCGTAGGTCGGACAACCGCGGTTCGCGAATGTCCGTACCACTCAGGCGGATCGAACCGCCGCAGGCATCGCAGAGCCGGAACAGCAGACGGGAAAGCGTGGTCTTTCCGCTCCCTGTGCGTCCCAGCAGACCAAGCACTTTGCCAGGTTCCAGTCGAAACGTGAGATCTTGCAGTACCGGTTTTTCTGGCTGGTAGGAAAAGCAGAGGTTCCGACACTCGACTGTAAGCGGTCCCGTCGGAAGAATCGTTCCAGGGCCATCAGGAATCTCAGGTCTGATCGACGTGAGTTCTTCAACGCGCTGGATTCCGACCCGTATGCTCTGAAACGCTTCTACCTGTCTTTGAATCCTGTTCAGCGGTGTGTGCAGCATCTGGAAATAGTGGATCAGGAGATAGACGGTCCCGATCGTTATGACGTCCGCCCGGTACAGGTATGCGCCATATGCCATTGCCGACGCAAAACCAGCTGCAAAGACGATGTTCGAGATTGACCACCCGACGTCAGTGATGACATCGGCTTTGAACGCGGTTGCGAATGCCCGCCTTACAGCCTCATGGAAACGTCGCATCGTGTATGTGGTTGCGCCGTTGGCCCGGATGTCTCTGAGGCCGGAAAGACGTTCCTCGAGAAAACCGGACAGTTCCGCACTGGCCTGCCGCTCGGCGTGCCAGAAAGGCACTGAGATCATTTGTGCGCGAATGTGGACCGTCAGATAGACCGCCACAAAGGCTGCGAGAATTGCACCAAGCCGCCAGTCTTCGAACATGAGGACGGTCAATACGCCAAGTGACAGCATGAGGCCGCCAACCAGTTCAATCACGAAATCCGAGAAGAAGGCGGCGAGCCGACCCACGTCGCCATCAACGCGTTCAATCAGTTCACCAGGCGTACGGCTGTGGTGAAACGACATATCCAGGCTCAGGATATGACCCGTCAGATTGGACCGAAGACGGTTTGTCGCGCGCCAGCTTACGTCGCTGCAGACGTAGCTCGCGAA
This sequence comes from Gemmatimonadota bacterium, assembly GCA_028877215.1. Taxonomy (GTDB): domain Bacteria; phylum Latescibacterota; class UBA2968; order UBA2968; genus JAAXHE01. The sequence goes on from JAPPFJ010000031.1 coordinate 90,579, forward strand.
GGCAGACACGGCCTGGTGAACCAGCCCCACGCCGATGAACAGCAGGCCCGCACGGGTAAGTTGCCGCAGCGATCCTCCTTCTGTTGCCGTATCGATGAAAAAACGCATAATCAACGGGTTGACCAGCTGCAGACCGATACCGCCGAACAACAACAGCGCCATCGCCAGAACCCGCGGCCACTGTGGCTTGAGGTAGCAGATCAACAATGCGAAATATCGGTTTCGTCGTCTTTTCATCATTTATCTTTGCATTCCATCGTCGAATCATGCTGTTCAGTATTGCGAAGGAATTCAACCGATCCTTCGGATTTACACTCTTCAGGATGCACCCTGAAGTGCCATTTCACAACGCACAATAAAACAGGGCGACCACTAGGGTCGCCCCTACACCTGAAAGGTAACGCGTCCTGTACATCGGAGCATCGTCATCTCTCGCCGACAGGTTTCCATCTCCGGCCGGTCGCGCCGGCGTATTTCGACCTCGTACACGGAACGTGGGCGAACTTCCGGAGGAGAAGACGTCAATCCGATAAGGCATGAAAAACGGGGATCCCTTCCCGATGCGCTCGGCGGAATCCCCTGGCTTTTCCCGTCTTCGATTTCCGGATCGCTATAACCGCGGCCGGCTGCCCGTCCCGTACCCCACGAGTTCCACGTATCCCTGCCCAATCCGCTTCCCGTCACGGCCGGTGATTTCCACCGCGCCCTCCCAGTAGAACATCGACTTGATCAATGCGCTATGGTTTTCCTGGTCCGCCATCACAGGCCGGATGGACAGCCGCAGGTCCTCGGCGGGCAGCAAGACCTCCCAGCGCGAGGGGTAGACCGCATCCGTTTCCGGACTCTCCCAGGTCTCCGTCGCTCGAATGGAAAACGCCCCCGGCGCCAGAAACCTGGCCTGCCCGGACGCCGAGACGATTGTACCGCGCGCATAATCCGCGGCGCCCGTGGTATCCCGCAGCACGTACAGCATCACCTCGCGGTTGTCGTCGAGCTGAAGGCTGAACCAGTCCCACCCCACCTGGTGGGCTTCGAGCTGGTTCGACCCGAACTCCTTGTCCATCCAGCTCCGGCCCGATACCGAAAGCCGCTCGCCGCCCAGCCTGATCTCGCCCGTTGTGGCAAGCCGGGTAAAGCTGTAGTACTGGCTGGCCGCGGCCTCGGCGTTGCCTTTTCTGCTGAATCCGTTCGGCCCCTGGAAGATCATCTCCCTTTCGGGCCGGGTCGAAAGCGAGAATCCCATACGCTGCCGGCTGTCGGTCATCGCGAAATCGAAACCGGATCCGTTCCACCTCAGCGCCCAAAGCGCGTCAGTACCCGCAGGGGCCCGGCTCCACGCGATCAGCGTATCCGGGTACTCGCCAAACCCGCCGAGCAGGGGCGTGATCCGGTAGATCACCTCGCTGAAGTGATGGCGTTGCGACTCGAGGTCGCCGATGGCCGCGTGGCCCATGATCACATTGCCGGCCGCCCATTCCGAGGCCAGCGAGGGGCGCCGCGGCAACATTCCAACCCTGAAGAAGGTGAACTGGTACCCGAAGCGGCGCCCGTCCTCCGACGTCAGATGCCCGGTAAAATACCACCACTCCGTTTTGTACCCGTCACGCGCCCAGTGGTCCTGCGGGAAGGACCACACATAGTCCGGACGGGCGGCCTTCCACTCCCCGGCGTGGACCGCGGGGGCGATCGCAAGCAGGCAAAAAGCAAGCGCAACCCCCATTATGTAGGAAAACAGCGAGGCGCGCTCCGTTTTCGGGTTCGATTTCACGATTTTTCGATTCATCTAACGAAATACTGAGATGAACCGTCTCCTTACGCGGGGCTTCGGTTCAGGCTTCATTTCAGGTGTCGTATCTTCAATCGGTTCGGTTGTCGGTTGAACCGCGGGTTCTCCCAGATTCGTCCGGACGACGACGGTACCCGCGTTAAAATCATGGATAGCCCGGTTTTTAAAGATTCCTGGCCTTTTTTCATTTGGACCCTCCCGATACCAGCCCCGCGAAGCCCTCGCGCCCCTGGCGGAAGAGCTCCCGGACGTCTTCGCGCTGCCGGTCGTTGTTGTAACGGCCCCAGGTATCGATCCATTTCAGCGAGTCGTCGATTCCGTTCAGGAAAATTTGTGCGGACTCCTCTCGTTCGGTGGGGGGACGGCCGCACGAGAAATAGACCGGGCTGCTGTGCGCGTAGATGGACTGGTCGAAGCTGTCCCGCCCGTCGCCCCAGAGCCGCGCGGCGATCCACCCGTCCCTGTCGACGTCCACGCGATGGCGGACGGCGCCCGCGCGTTTACCATTCGCATCGTGCTCCGCGTGGATGACGCGGCCATTCATCACAACTTCCACGCGATGGACCGGATAGAAGGAACCGAAGCTGGTTTCGATATCGAGCGCGCCCCCTGAGGGCAGCCGGACCGTGGATCCCATCGGCTGATCGTTGACGGTCAGATCGACGGCGGGGCCGTTGGTGATGAAGGTGTTGCCCGCCTTCATGCCGGCGATCCAGTTTTCGTAGGAAAACGCGTCGCTGGTGTTGACGTACACCCGGTTGTTGGAGCAGACGAACCAGTCCGTGCCGGTGGATGCGGGCAGGCGTATGCCGCAGTTGAGGAGCTTGTACCAGAGGTCGTATTCGGGGTCCATCCAGAAGGGATCGAACAGGTTGAAGGCATCCAGCTTACCCAATACCGCCGCGACCGGCGCCTCCATGCCCCGGCCGTTGTGGCACCAGATGACAATGCCGCCCTGGTCTCGCGCTTCGTCGCAGCAGAAGCAGAGCGGCGGATAGTCGGGGTCGAACTGGGCGGTGAGGATGTGGCCGCGGCTGACGGGCTGGACGATATTACGGATGTTGAGAAACATCACGTGTCCGTACCCGAAACCCCAGGGGGAGTTCTCGCCGTAGTGGCGGTTCTCTTCGCCGATGTCCAGGACGTGATGCGCGGTGGTGAAGTCGTTCATCACGCCGATGGGATACTTGTTGCTGGCGTAGGGAAGTTGCCTTCTGTCCAGGACGCTGACGACGGTCACGTTGTAGCCTTCGACGCTGCAGTCGATGGCCAGCCGGTCGTCCGGCCGCGATTCCTTTTCATCGTAGTGGATGTGGGTGTTGCCCGGGTACCAGTTGTTCTCCTGCGGGAAATACCATCGGTTGAGGCTGATCTCGACGTCTCTCGCGCCGTGTTCGGGCATGTCGACGACCGTGCGAAGGGGCTCGTATTCGGTCCCTCGTTCCACCAGGACGTCGGTGCGCCCGCGGCCCCCTCGGACCTCGAATTCCCCGTCGCAGAAGAAGAACGGCGTTCCCGGGCCCCGCTTCAGCAGGGCCTCGGGAGGATGCGCGAAACGGCCGTCGGAGGTCAGCACGTGGACCTTGGCGTCGATCGGCTCGCCGGTCGCACCGTCAACAATTCGCCCTCTCAGAATACCCATAGAGAACCCCCGGGGTGGAAATTTCATGTCACAAAGGTGCCGATTGTCCTCATCAGCCAGCGACGAATCTATGCAGGCTCACTTCACACACCCGGCTTCGAACGGCACACGCGCCACCAGCGGGCGACCGGCCGGTCGCCCCTGCAAATGCTATGAAGGTACAACGAGGCCAGGATGCCCTCGATCCGGGGGAAGAGGTCTAGTCTGTTGCCTCCATCAGGCTTCCTCCTGCCCCGCCTCTCCCGTCGCTTCCTGGAATTCGGCGATCCATTTTTCGGCGTCTTCTTCGGTGTAGGTTCCGATGACCGCCCCGCTGTGTTCCGGAAGCTCATAGGAAGCCGTCTTGCCGACGTGTGGCGTTAACTTTTCACGTAGTGCGCTTGCCGTTTCGTGGTACATCCCATCCAGAATGGATTCCATCTCCTCCAACGTCAAGCCGCCGCTGAAAATCGCCCCGCTCGGGTCGGTCTCTTCGCCGACGGACTGCGTCACGCGCTCCGAGAATGAGTCCGGGTAATCCACGTGACTCCTCACGCCCTGAAACTGCGCCTCGGTGAGATCCGCACCCTGAAGATTCGCATCCACAATGAAAGCGCCCTGAAGATGCGTGCGTCCAAGCGTTGTGCCGCGCAGCATCGAACGGCCAAGATCGGCGCCCTGGAGGCTCGCCCTGGAGAGGCTCGCGGCGTCGAGTCGCGCTCCGACCAGGTCCGCCCCCTGCAGCTTGGCCCATGAGAGACCGGCCACCTGAAGGTGCGCCCACGACAGGTCCGCGCCCTGGAGTTGCGCCCCGACCAGGTCCGCCCCCTGCAGCCTCGCCTCCGCAAGATTGGCGCCGCACAAATACGCGGCACAAAGTGTCGCTCCGTTCAACCAGCTTCCCTGCAGGTCGATCTGAAGCCCTTTACAGATCCCGCGAGGGGATGCGAACAGCAGGTTCAGCAGGCTTTGGACCTCCTCCGACGGTTTCGACCTGTACCTTCTCCGATACGTATCCTGTTCCGTAGTGCGGCGGATATGCGAGCAGAGAATGTCCAGCACAGGCTGTCGTAACGCTTCCGTATCCTGCGCAAGGTGGAAGAGTTCGTAAGCGCCACCCAGGCGAACGGCCACCGACTCGTGCCCCATGTGTTCGACACCGTAATGGAGGCGTTGATGCCTCTGTCCCATTTCGGCGTCGCGGCTCGTGCGCGCCTGCTCCGCCGTGGCCCGGGCCTGCTCTACAGCCGCGTTGGCCTGCGTTCTGGCGACCTCCTCCATCTCTCTGGCGCGTTTGTAGGACATCAGGGCGTTCAGCGCAACCAGGACACCGGCAGCGCCTATTCCCAGGAACTTAAGCGTATCGGCTCTCTGGTTCATACCCAGAGCCTCGGTCATGGAATATGCGGCCCCCGGTAAGAACAGGAAGCACACGAATGCCCCCAGCGCGAGCACGAGCAGGGCAATCAGAACGGTCTGCAGAACCAGGAAAAGATTCATCGGGTCCTCCCTGTAATGTGGCGGTATTCAGAATCGGGTTGCAATGTTGTCCCGCGCTCCGTTCACGTCGGACGCGGGACAAGGGGCGAATGCATCGCGGTCTCGGAAATATCCAGCCATATGCTGCCATTGGCAAACAGAATTCGCGGCACACCGCCCTGCTTCACGCCAGCAGATCGTCCCGGCCCAGTTCGGTTGCCATGGTACGGCTGGCGCGCGCCGCAGGGTAGAGACTGGCCAGAAAGGCCGCTCCGAGTATGGCTGCCACCTGCTGGAGAACGGGTCCCCAGGGCCAGTAGACCTGTATGGTCCATCCGAAATACGCCCGGTTGATCTCGAAAACAAGGACTCCCGCGAGCAGCACGCCCCCCAGAAGTCCGAGCGCCAGGCCCAGCAGTCCGAAACCCATGCCCTGGCCCAGAAACACCAGAAAGACCTGGCTGCGCTTCGCGCCGACCGCGCGATATAACGCCAACTCGGTAACCTGCTCGCGCACGAGTACCAGAAGCATCAGCATAATCCCGCAAACGGCAATCAGCAGGCTCATACCCTGCAGAATCCGGGTGACCAGAAACGTCTGGTCGAAAATCCGGAACACCTCGTCTCTCAGCCGGCGATTGCTGCGAATTTGCAGCGGCGCATCCGAATACCGAACTTTCAGACTCTCTATGACCCTGTCCCCGTCCCAACCCGACTTGAGGAATAGCGCCGCGCCGTTGACCGGACCGGGACCGAAGGTGGTCTCCAGTGTTTTCAGGTCCATGACGACCGCGCCGCCGCCCGTATGGTAGTCGTAATACACACCTGCCACGGCAAACCGGACCTCCCCGTCCGGCCCGGAAACCGGGATTTCGTCACCGGCCCACACATCGATCCCGCGGGCAAGCGTTTCTCCGACAAGAACTGCGGACTCCTCCCGCGCCCGTCGGAACGCCTCATCCACGTTCCCGTCGAGCAGCGGAAAACGTACCTCGCCCCCTGGAAGCGCCATGTCAACCCCGGCCAGTCCAATCTGACGGTCGCCGGACCATGCGGGGAAGCCGCGGAGGCGGTCCACCATCGCTACGCCCGGATGACCCGCCATAGAAGCAACGAGTTCATCGCTCAGTGTACCCTCGTTTCCGCGCCCACGCCAGGAAGCGGGCGAAATATAAACGTCCGCGCGGACCGAAGCGTTGACCCACACCTCCATCGTCCGCCGGAAACTTCCGATCATCAGCGTGATGCCCACCAGCATGCTGACGGCGATGGCCAGAGACGCCACCGCGAACGACGTCGTCCGGATCCGGACGCCAAGCGCCCTCAGGCTGTACCCCGGCCCGAATCCCCTTACGCGCACCAGGCCGCAAACCTGGCTGATCGCAAACGGCGCGCACAGCGGCAGTCCGATGAGGAGTGCCACACATAGCACGAACCCCGCGTGTTTCCATTCCCGCCCCCATCCGAGGTACCAGACGCCAGCCGACGCGAAAATACACATGCCCGCCGAAAAAAGGCGCAATACCAGCGACCCCGTCCGCTCCTGAAGCGGGACCGCTGAAAGCAGGGCACGTGTATCCCGTCGACTCATGTCCAGCGCGGGCGCCAGTGCGCCCGCCAGTGCGCCGCCCATCCCAATCGCCACTCCCAGCCCGTACAGCCACCCTGGCAGCGTCAGGGATGAGATTTCCTCCAGCAGGTAGAGATTGGTGAGCGTCGCGCTCACAAGCTCCATGTTCGCCTCGGCGGCCCAATATCCCAATGGCAGCCCGAGCAGCACCCCCACCGCCCCCAGAAGCGCCACCTCCCCCAGTATCAGCGCAAGGACCTGAGCCCGTGTGGCGCCAAGGGAGCGCAGAAGTCCGAACTCCGTCCGCCGCCGTATCAGCCCCGCCTGCGTGCTGCTGTACACCAGAAACAATCCAACGAACAGGCTGATCAGGCTCATCGCCGAGAGATTCAGCCTGAACGCGGAAAGCAGTCCCTCAGCCTGCTCCGACCGCTGGCCGGGCGTCGACACGCGCACCCCGGGTCCAAGCCTTTCCTGCAATCGCCTTCGGACGCTGGAAGCGTCGGCGCCCCGGGCGACCCGCACGTCGATCTGATGCAGCTCGCCCCGCCTCCCTGTCAGCGCCTGCGCCTGCGCGATATCCATCACCACCAGCTTCCGGCTGGCGACCGGGCTCAGCGCCTGGAAGTCCACCAGCGCCCCCACGCGCAGCCGCACCCTCCGCACCCCGCTGTGCACTTCGAACGTATCGCCCATGGCCCAGCCGAACCGCTTTGCCAGGTCCGGCGTTACCGCGCTCCAGCCGTCTCCCGCGAGCGCGGCCGGAAGATCGCCGGGGTCGCCCCGCCATGGGATCCGCATCGGCGTAAAAAAGTCGACCCCCAGAACCTCGAGGTAAAACCTCTTCCGGCCCGCCAGCGCCACGTCCGTGCGGTACAACGGCCACGCCGCCGCCACACCCTCAACCGACAGCACTTCGGGGTACAAATATTCCGGAAACGCCGGCGTTCTTCCCAGGACGCTCAAGTCCGCATCCCCGCTTACCGCCCGTACGGTCCCCTCGAACGCGGCCAGCGCATTGAAATTCACAATCTGAATGGAGAGCACCGAAGCAACGCCCAGCGCCACTCCGAAAACGGTCAGGAAATAAAGGCTGCCCCCCGCGCGAAGATGGGCGCCCAGCGATTTAGCAAAGTATCGGATCAACGGAACGGCCCTGATCTGCCAAAAACAGTCGACATACGGTGCGTTCGGCGCCCCGGACGGTTACGCGGGGGCGTGCGGCGGGGACGGCAGGCTCAGCTCTCCGCTGTGCAGTTCCCAGACCTCGTCGGCCAGCGCGGCGAATTCCCGGCTGTGTGTCACGTAAACCAGCGTCGCGCCCTCGTCTTCAACCAGGTCCATCATCATATTCATCACCCGCCGCCCGTTCTCGTCGTCCAGGTTGCCCGTGGGTTCATCCGCCAGCAGCAATCCGGGACGGCGCAACAGCGCCCGGCAGATGGCCACCCGCTGCTGCTCGCCCCCCGACAGCTTCTGCACCGGGTCTCCGGCACGGTCGGCCAGTTCCACGCGCTCCAGCAGTTCCCGGACCCGCGGGCGGTACAACCCCGTCTTCTCCCCGGCGATCATCGCCGGAAGCGCGACGTTATCCGCCACCGGCAGGTGCGGCATCAGATAGAAGAACTGAAAAATGAGCCCGATCCCGTCCCGGCGCAGCTTCGTTCGCGCGTCTTCCGACAGCGCACTCAGGTCCCGTTGGCCCACCCTCACGACACCTTCGGTGGGAACGTCAATACCGGCCGCCAGGTGCAATATGGTGGACTTCCCGCTCCCGCTCCGTCCCACAACCGCCACCTTCCGGCCCGGCTCCACCACAAACGAAACGCCGCGAAGCGCATATCGCAATCCGACGCCTGCATCATAAGCCTTCGAGACGCCTTCAAACGAGAGCGCGTTTGCTATTTCGATTTCACCGTTCATCAGGACCGTATCGGGGAAAAACACGAGGTGCCACGGGCACAGGACTCCGGAACACGCAGATGGATTGAGGTTGCGATCACGGTTGTTTTCGCGTATCTATTTCAGCACGGATCGTAATACGAAACATCCTCCGGGGGCGTCCCTTCCATGTCGTTCATCAGAAAGAAACATACGCTCACAAGCCTGGCGCGGACCTGCGGGTGAGCGGCCAAAATCAGTCCGGTCGGACTGAAGAAACTCCTGGACGGCCTGCCTCAAAACGCCGACCCGAATCTTATGGTGGGATTTCAGTCCAGCGACGACGCCGGTGTCTACCGGATGGACGGCGAGACCGCCCTGGTGCTCACGGCGGACTTCATCACGCCTCCGGTCGACGACCCGTTCGTTTTCGGACAGATCGGCGCGGCCAACGCCCTCAGCGACGTCTACGCCATGGGCGGACGGCCCATCGCGTGCCTGAACCTGATCGGATTTCCATCCCGGCGCCTCGGGCCGGAGGTCCTTGAGGGCATCGTAGAGGGCGCCCTGAGCAAGATCACGGAAGCGGGCGCTGTACTGGCGGGCGGGCACACGACCGACGACGAGGAACCCAAGTTCGGCCTGTCCGTGACCGGTGTCGTGCACCCTGAAGAATACTGGCACAACGCCGGGGCCCGTCCGGACGACCTGCTCATCCTGACCAAGCCCATAGGCAGCGGCGTGCTGTTTAACGCCAACCTAAAGGGATGGGTTTCGGACGCGGCGCTCAAGGATTGCCTCGACACGACGTCGGCTCTCAACAAAACATCGGCTGACGTGATGGCGGGGTTTGACATTCACGCGGCGACAGACGTCACCGGCTTCGGCCTGGCCGGCCACGCCCTCGAAATCGCGAGGGGTTCCGGGCTCACCCTGGAGATCTCGGCGGCAGACGTCCCGGTGATGCCGGAAGCCCTGGAAATGTACGAGAAAGGCGTTGGCACCGGCGCCAACGCCGCCAACCGGGAACTCATCCGTGACGCGACCCGGTTTGACGCGGCCCTGCCTGAACGGCACGACGAGATATTCGTCGATCCCCAGACCAGCGGCGGTTTACTGGTCTCGGTTTCTCCCGACCAGGGACGAAACCTCCTGACTGCCCTGCACGACGCCGGAGAGCGTTGGGCGCGTATCATCGGTTCCGCAAAGCCGCTCGACGGGAGCGCGCAGATCATCTTTGCCTGAGTGTCCTGTCCCAAAAAGATCTCACCATTCAGGCAACTTATTTCCGGGACAGAACACTAGCGGCCGACCGCGCTTTCCGCCACGCTCAGCCCGGGACACCGCGTCAACACCATTTCTCCCACCCTGCCCACCGCCTGCTTCACCCCCCAGGTGGGCCGCGGCTGCCCGATCGGCGACAGCTTGATCAACACCCGGTTTCCCGGACGCGCCAGCACCAGGACGCCGAAGTGCTGTGAAAACGCGCCCTCCTTGACCAGCGCCTCCACCAGACTGTCCCCGTTCCGGTCTGTGTAGAGGGCCGCCAGTTTGACCACCACCGTGACCCCGCGATGTTCCGTCTGCCACGAACAGGCTTCAAAGTCCGCCGGCAACCGGTCACGATCGTACTTGCCCTTAAGCAGCATATTCGGCATCGGTCCGACCTTTTCAACGGTTCTTGCCATGGCGCCGCCTGCGTTTCGCCGCCAGACGAAATAACGGACGGACGCCCCTGCATCCAGGGCCTTTCGTTCATACTTGGTGGGCTTCCTGCCGCGTATCCTGCACACCGACGGCGTCCGGAAGCCGGATCGCAGAAGCGGTTGCGATCCCAGAATTTCCGAAATCCACGACGCGTATCCACCGTGGTCCGTCGCCACGGTTACCGTGCCGCCGGGCGCCAGCCGTTCCGCGAGTACCTGGGCAAATGCCGGCTGGATCAGGCGCCTGCCGTGATGCCGCTCCTTGGGCCAGGGATCCGGGAAGTTAATATATACCTGCGCGAGGCTTTCCGCCGAAAAGAGGCGTTCCAGCACGAAATCCGCCGCTCCATGGACCACCCGCACGTTCTCCGGTCCGCCGCGATCCAACCGCCTGAACAACCGCTGAACCGACACCCACGATCGTTCGATCCCTACGAAATCCATCTCCGGATGCGCACGGGCCCGGTCCACCAGAAACTCGCCGGTGCCGAAGCCGACTTCCACGACCAGCGGGCCCGAACGGCCGAAGACCGTCCCCCAGTCAACCGGCCAGTCCACCCTTGTCCAGGATACCGTGTAATTCAGGATGGCTTCGCTAAGCGGCCTGGCAGCCATGACACCGCTCCATGGGGAACAAACACACAGTCGAATTCATCCTCGCCGGCGGCGGCGGGCAGCCAATTCTTCTCTCAGGGACACCCGGAAAAGACGTCGAACTTGCGTTTACGATCTTCCTCGTCGCGCAACCGAAACTCAGCGAAGATTACAGGCGTGACCGCCCATCAGCAGCGCTCGAATTCTGAAACTGTATATCGCGTTCCGGATTACCGCACCCGGGAGCGGAATCGCCGCCTCGTTGAATTTAGGGGATATGACAGCCCGAATCAAGAGGCGCGTTCCTCCGATGCCGACGCCGCGAAAAATCATTGACATCGGAATTCTCGCAATGCATGTTTTGTCCGACGTGAGCGTACTGGATAGAAGATGAATAAAATCAATTAGATAAGAAATTCATCCGGTTCCGCTGACTCCTGTCGCCGGCGAGTCCGGATGGCCGTTCGCGATGGCGGGCGGCCCTCTCAGGGGGATACGATCGTCGAGCGCTGTCGACGGTCCGGATCGCCGCCGCGGATTTCAAAGGGCAAAGATTTCCCAGAGGAGGTATTGCGATGAGGGTATTGATTTTGTCGGGTGAGAATCACGGCTTCGATCAGAGCGCCGGAATGATCCATGGGTTTCTGGACGCCCAGCCCGAACTGTCGGCGGAACTGAGTACGGACAAGGACCTGCTGGCGTGCGGGATGGATCAATACGACGTCTGCGTGTTCGGTACGGGATTCACGCGCACCGTCAAGCGGGAGGACGGTTCGATTGCCCGCGAATCGGACCTGACGCCCGCGCAGGAGGACGGCCTCTTCGGGTTTGTCGCCGGCGGCAAGGGACTCGTGGGGATTCACGGAACGGGATGGTGGATCGGCGGGCGGGCGGCGGACCTGCTGGGCGGGCATGCCAATTGGCATCCGCCCGGGTTGACGTTTACCGTACGGGTGGATGACGCGGCCCATCCCGTGATGGAGGGTATCGAGGATTTCGAGGTGGACGACGAGATTTACATTTCGGCGTACGAACCTCAGTTGCAAATCCTCGCGTTCGCGCAATGGCATGGCGGGACCTTTCCCGTTGCGTGGGCGAAAGCGTACGGTTCGGGTCGCGTCTTCTACACGGCGCTCGGCCACGGCCCGGGGACGTTCGCGAGGCCTCCGGTACAGGCCATGCTCTGCCAGGGCGTGCGCTGGGCCGCAGGTTGAACGGCACGCGGCGCGCGGCAGGACTTTGACAATCGAAGGCACCGTTGACGACACAGAGTGTCGACTCAAGGAGGGACCGAGATGCTGGAGTTGAATCTGTCGAGCAAGGTGGCGCTGGTGACAGGGGCCAGCGAGGGCATCGGAAGAGGCATCGCCCTGAAATTGGCCGGGGAGGGGTGCCGGGTTGCGATGTGCGCGCGGCGTCAGGACGTTCTGGCGGCAGCGGCGGAGGCCATCAGATCGGAATCCGGCGCCGAAGTGCTCGCGGTGGCTGCGGACGTCACGCTTGCCGCGGACGTGGAACGGTTCGTAAATGACGCGGTGTCGAACTTCGGCGGTATCGATATTCTGGTCAACAACGCGGGTCGTTCGGAAGCCCATCACTTCGAGGATGCGACCGAATCCGTCTGGCAGGGGGACTTCGAACTGAAGTTCTGGGCCGCGGTCCGCAGTTCCCGGCTGGCGGTTCCGCACATGAAGGCGCGCGGCGGTGGCAGCATCGTGAATATCACCCACCCTGGAGGCAAGGCGCCGGGGCCGGGTTCCGTGCCCACGTCGGTGAGCCGCGCGGCGGGGATCGCATTGAGCAAGGCGATGTCCAAGGACCTGGCCCGGCACAGGATCCGGGTGAATACCGTGTGCCTGACGAATATCAAATCCGCGCAGGGCGTGCGGGCGTGGCAGGCGTCCGGCAGCGACATGGACTTCGACGCCTGGTGCGAAGAATACGGAAAGGACGTGCCGCTGGGGAGGATGGGAGAACCCGGAGAGGTGGCCGACCTGGTCGCGTTCCTGGTGTCCGACAGGGGCGCCTTCATGACCGGCGCCGCGATCAACTTCGACGGCGGGTCGGGCGAGACTGTCTAGCCGGATTAGACGACCAGCTGATGCGCCCTGGTGAAGCAGCGGCGGCGGACGACGTGTACGACGATAATCGAGCCGATAGCGGTGGCGGCGACGATCATCAGCATCACGATGATCTGATACTTGATGGCAGTCATCGGGTCCGAACCGGCCAGGATCTGACCCGTCATCATCCCGGGCAGGGAAACGAGGCCGACGGTCATCAGGGAGTTGATAGAAGGGATCATACCGGCCTTGACCACGTCTCGAAGAATCGTTGCGGTAGCTTCCTGGTAGGTGGCGCCGAGGCAAAGGGCGAGTTCGATCTGGTCCCGCTGTTTGCGCAGGTCGGAAAAAAGGCGTTCCAGGGCGATCGTGACCGCGTTCATGGAGTTGCCGATAATCATGCCGCCGAGGGGGATGAAGTACTGAGGCGTGTACCAGGGCTTGACCTGAACGATCGCCGCCGTAACCAGGATGGACACGGTGGTATAGCTGGCGACCATGGAAATGAACGTGGGCACAAAATAGGCCACCTCCTTTTCCTTTACCCGGCCGCGGATGGCGTGGGCGGCCCAGAAGACCATCCAGACGAAGAGGATGAGAATCAGGTACGGGTTGTTGATCTGGAAGATGTACTTGAGAACGTAGCCGACGAGAAAGAGCTGCGCGAAGGTGCGCACCGTGCCCCACGCGAGGTCCTTTTCCAGCTTGAGGCGGAAGACAACCGAGCCGGTGCCCGCGATCAGGATGAAAACGAGACACAGAAGCAGTTGTACGGGGGTGATCTCGATCAGGTTCACGCGGAGACCTCCTGAAGACCGTCGTCGAGCCGGTAACGCCGGGCCCTGACGCGAACCGGTGTGAAGTCCAGGTGCGTCACCTGGACGATGCCGATGTTCTGTTCCAGCGCGAGTCGTTCCAGCCATGTTTCGACCACGGATTTGGACTCGGGATCGAGGGCGGAAGTGGGTTCGTCGCAGAGGAGGAGGCCGGGTTCGGAAAGAAGCGCACGGATCAGGGCGATCCGCTGTTTCTGCCCTACGGAAAGGGTTTCCGCGTCGTCGTCGAGGTCAACCTCCTGAAGCAGGAAATCGTCCAGGAGGCCTCGGAGCCGGTCTTCGTCCGGCTGTTGCCTTTCTCGTCCGGCTTTGAACGTGAATGAAAGGGTCAGGTTGGTACGCACGTTGCCCCCGGCCATTGCGGGCGTCTGCTGGACGTAACCGACCATTCGCCGCAGGTCCGTGACGTTGTGGCGAGACACGGGGCTGCCGTCAAGCAGAATGTCGCCCGATGAGGGTTCCTGCAGCCGGTTGGGCAGCCTGAGGAAGCTGGATTTACCGCTTCCCGACGGCCCGTGGATGAGCACGAAATCCCCGCTGTCAACGGTGAGATCCACGCGTTGAAACAGCGGTTTTTTTGTGCCGTACCGAAGTGAGAGGTTTTTTATTTCGAGTCGCATGGCTGCCTGTATCGTGCGTCTGGCTACGCATTCTCGAAGATTTCGAGTACGTCGATGATGCTCAGACCCGTGTGGTATCCCGGGTCCGCATCCGCGGTAGCGGGAATGACCGGCACGACCTGTCCGGCTTCGTTTCGTGTCTGATAGGCCATCAGATGGAGGTCCGGACGAACGAAGTGCCTTGTGAAGGCGTTGTGGCACGCGCTGAATATGCTCAGGGCGTCCTGCCGCTGCACCGTGGATGGGGCAATCGAAAAGCAGTACGCGGCGGCGCGCAGCGTTTCAGGAAGGTTCCACCACGGCATGTCGGTATTGGCGGGTGCGCGGGAAACCAGGTCGAACATCTTGCAGATGCCGCCGGGGCCGGGTTGGAAACCTCCCGCAAAAGTATGCGCGAGCAGCGCAGGCATCTGGGCTTCGACGCCTGCGATTTCCGTCAGCTGTTCGGCATCCGCCAGCGCGTTTTCTCTGGCGGCCGAGGTGAATTTCAGCGTCAGGCCGATAAATTCGAGGACGTGGCCCGGATCGGAAAGGATCCTGCCGTCCTCCTCGAAGGGCCGGCCGTCGTCATCCACCGCTTCCCAGAAGTCGTACTCCCGGAGACGCGGCACCCGCCCGCCTAGATTGACGTAGGTCTGCATTTCATGACGGATGAGGCGCAGCCCCATCTCCACGCTGTCGGGAATCCGGTGTTCGGCCAGCAGCGCCGCGGCGCCGATCTGAATCATGTACGCGCCGTGGGGATGGCGTCCCGGTCGAGGTCCGGTTGGATTCCCGGGATCCAGTGAAATCTGGTCGGTGGTGAACCCGCCGTCTTGAATTGCATCGTCCACCCGGCTGCAGTATTCCATGGCTTCCGCTTCGGCATCCCGCAACTCGAGGTATCTCGCCGCGGCAACCATGCCCTTGGCGCTGAAGAGGTCGCTGTATCCGTAGTGCGATTCCTCCGTGAGCTTCAGCGTCCGGATACCGCCATTCTCGTCCAGCGCGAACGGATTTCCATCGGGTGACATGAAAAAGGACAGGTGGCCGGCGTTTCTGGCGCGAATATCCAGCAGAGCCGCGAGTACGTCCGACGTGATCCTCTCCAGGCGCCGCCGAAGTTCCGGCGCCAGATTGTGACGGCGCATCCATTGGCAGTGCCCGGCCAGGGATTCGAGGCCGCGACCCTGAATCCAGCCGTAGACCGCGTTCGCACCCCTTACGGGATCGTCCGGCGGGAAGTCCTCTCCGGAGCTGAGGTCCAGCTTGGTATCGATGAAGGGGTAGTCGGGCTCGCATTCGTACCGATCCGCGATGGCGGCCATCACCGCAAGCAGCATGGCGCGGTAGTCGGGCAGAACGGACCTGACGTCGCAGAGGGCAGGACGCTCAGGTAGGAGTATTCCCCGATACAGGGTTTCAGCCATGGCGGCGGATTCCGGGACGCAACCCGCGAATTCCCATCGTGAAAATGACACTGTGGGCGACAGATTCCGACTTGTGGCGGGATTACGCTATGCCCAGACGTAGACCTCGCTGTCGTCGTCGGACCAGCCGATGAAGACGGCCAGGACGATTCTGGGGTCTGTTCCCTCGACCGCGGGGACCTCGTGGATGCAGCGGGTGTTGAAGAAGTAGAGATCGCCCGGTTCAAGTTCGACGCGGCACTGTCCGACGTCGTTCAGCCGGGCGTATTCGTGAAAGGCGTTTTCGGCAATGTGGGCCTCGACGTCTTCCGTCCACAGGCAGCGATGCAGGATCGCCTGGGTCGCCGGCCCGGCCTGAGCCGCGTTTTGAAAGCAGAGGATGCCGGCGAACTGGTGTTCGAACCGGGAGACCTCGTAATTGAAGCGTTTTTCGCGCAGCGTGACGTGGTCGATGTGCGGCCGGTAGGTGTGGTGGGTGTAGTGGATGCGGAAAATGGCCGGTCCGTAAAGGCGGCCGTCTGGTTCGCGCGCCGTCAACACCCGTTTGCCCGTCGCGAGGGCGGTGAGGCTGTCATAGATGACGTCGACCGGATTGTCGAATCCGTTGAAGAGATCCCCGAACAGGTCGTGAGTCTTTACGGCGTGATCGAGAAATCCCTCCCGGTCGTTACCCAGGTTCCCCAGGCTGGTGCCGATGTCGATTCGGGTTCGGGCATCGTCGGATTCCGTGTCCGCGGGATCCCGCATCAGGCCGCGGTCTATGAAACGGCGAATCAGACCGGCACAGTGGGCCGGGTCGTAGGACCGAGGCAGGAGGATGGCCGGTATCTCGGCCGCTGAAAGGGCCTGGAGCGGATTTTCGTACGCCGCGTTGACGGTTTTCAGGTCCGGTCCAACCGGCAGCCAGGGATCCGTGGCCGGCATTTCGGCTTCCTCTCTGATCCAATATCAGGAAAGGTCTTTGAATTCGATGTGCAGGTGATCCCGGTACCCGGTGAGCCGGCGGTAGTCGACTCCCGCACTGTCGAACATGCGTTTGGAGGCCATGACGGGTTCGGTTTCCGCGTATTTGTCCGCCAGGTAGATGACTTCCCGAATGCCGGATTGAATGATCACTTTCGCGCATTCGTTGCACGGAAAGTGCGTAACGTAGATCGTGCAGTTGTAGAGGTTGGTGTCGATCTTGTTCAGGATCGCGTTGAGTTCGGCGTGGCAGATGTACGGGTACTTGGTGTCGAGAAAGTCCCCCTCTCTTGCCCACGGATACTCGTCGTCCGAGCAGCCGATCGGCAGGCCGTTATAGCCGATGCCTACGATTTTCTTTTTCTCGTTGATGATGCATGCGCCGACGCGGGTGTTGGGGTCCTTGCTCCTGAGGGCGGAAAGCAGCGCGACACCCATGAAATATTCGTCCCACGAGAGATAGTCTTCACGTTTGTTCATTTGAGAATCCGGTGAATTTCCGGAGAGGTGGAACACGCGCAAGGCACAACCGGGCCGCCTGAGCCGGAAATGCGTGGGTTCGGAAAAATCCGCACCAAAGATCGCAACCGGACGCAGGTCTTGCAAAGACAATATGCTCTTCAATGACGGAGTCTGCAACCGTTTCTTTGGCTCAGTGTCCTGTCTCGAAAATCCCTCACGATTCGGCCGCCGATTCATGTCGCGAATGAAGCGCCTTCCCTTCTTTCGAAGCAGCCCGACGAGACCGTATAAAACGCGAGGCGCACCATCAAGCGCCTCAAGGAATTCAGGTGGCCGTCAACCGGCAAGGCTGGAATGCGCATCCCCTGATTCAGGACTTTCCCCGGCCGTCCGGACCGAACCGCAGCAATCTGACGCCGGCATATGCTTTGGCCTGGACGCCGCCATCTTCGATCGCCAGTTTTACGTGGTTGAGTCCCTTGTGAAGGATATACACACCGTCCTTATCGAAAAGCTGTTCCATTCCCGGGAAGACACGCAAGCCGCTACCCTTTGCCGGCAGACACAGTTCCCGCTCCTCCAGGCGTTCCAGAACCGGCAGCCATGTCCTGATGCCCGTACTGAGCCAATCCCCCACCGGCCAGCGGCCCTTTCTTTCACTTCGCGGAAACATCTCAAGACCGAGACGCGGACGCAAGCCGCGAGCGGAAGCGTCGAAACAGGGTCGGAAGTATGGAAATACGTCACGCCAATCAGCAAGGGCGTCCATCACGTTTCGTACCGAACCCGGCCAGCCGGCGCGCTCCAGGAAAACCGGCATTTCCTCCGGCGCGATTCCGTTGACAATTACGCGCACGGCCCTGAAGGGGCGGCCGGGCATCGCTCCCACGTGATCCAGCCGCCCGCCCGGCGGAAGCGCGCCGACAACCCGTTCCAGAACCCGGCGCTCGCCGGCGTCATCATTCCATCCTACCGCGTTCGTCAACTCTGCAACCACGTTACCTGGAGAACCGACCTCTGAATCGTCCGGCGACGCGGCGGGCCGCAATCCGAGAAACAAACCGGGATCCGGCGATGCTTCCGACTCGATTCCGGCGATATCGTATTCGAGCATGATATCGTTGAACCTGGCGCTTAGAGCGGATTCGGACACCGTACGGGTATCCGCAGCCTCTGAAAGAAATCTGCCCAGCGCGGCAGCCGCGGAATTTTGCTGAGCCGTCTTCCCCCGATGGACGTAGTGGCCAGGCAATCCCGGATGCCCCGGATAGACGCGGACAGAGAAGTCGGCCGCAGGCGCGGGGTCCCCAAGACCGAATTCGAAGAACACCCTGTTCAGGACCGGCCAGCCGGGAAGTTCGCCAACCCGGCGTACCAGGCGGTCCCAACCTCGACCGGCGACGAGTTCCGGCGGTATGAAACGGCGCGATTCCGGGGAAATCACCCTGAGGCGCTCCGACATCGTCAGCTCCTTCGTCAGACCGCTACAATTGAACCATAATGTCATCGCGAACAGGAGGACGCTGCCCGCACCCGTCCGGACCGGATAGGATGCCGGCAGGGTTCGCATCGCACGTACGAAAAAACCGGCGCCGCCTTCGGGCGGCACCGGGGAAAAACGTCGTATAGCCGTGCGGGATTCCTGACCCCGCCTCCTGATGTCTCGGCAGGATTCTTCGAACGATCAGGGACCCCCCAACGGCACGTGGTATTCGTCGTGGTGGTCGTGACCCCATTCACAGTTCTCCGCGCCCGCACCGCCCACGACCGCCGCCAACTCGTCCTCGCTCATCGCCTCCGGTCCGGTTGTCACCGGAAGGACCAGGTGCGCGGTCGTCAGGTTGTCCTCGTGAATTTCAACCGAGAAATCTTCCGGAATCTTCACGCCGAGCTCTTTTTCTATTGAACCCCTGGGATTCTTCAGCAGACTGGCGCGAAACTCCGCGTCAAAAGACGCTTTGAAAACGACGTGTTCCTGCATTTCCTTCATGGTCTTCATCGTGGCCCCCCTGTTCTTGAGTGGTGGGAAAAGGTGAATGTTTCGTGACGTTATTTATTAATATCGCTTTATACGTGATTTATTTGGCCAATTATGGCAAAAAATCATGATCTTTATGTGATAATTACCACAAAGCAAATATAACCAATTTCCCTTGCATGTCAACCCCGGCGTACGGACTGCCTGGATGGTGTCGGGGTGTCTCCCCTTACGGTTTTTACGCGCTCGTTGACTGAACCGTTTGACGCCGCGCGAGCGCGGCAAAGACCCCGTTGCGCTCGACAAGGTGCCGGTAGCTGCCGCTTTCCACGATACGCCCGGCGTCCAGCACGAAGATTCTGTCAACGTCGCGGATCGTGCTCAGCCGATGGGCAATGACGACGCGGGTCACCCCCAGCCCCTTCAGGGACGATTGTACCACTGCCTGTGCCCGGTTGTCCAGGGCGCTGGTGGCTTCATCGAAAAGTATAATGCGCGGCTTGCGGGCGAATGCGCGCGCGATCAGCAGACGCTGCTTTTGTCCTGCCGAAAGACCCACGCCGCCTTCCGGTATGATGGTATGCATACCCATCGGCATCGCCCGTATATCTTCCTCAAGCGCCGCCGCTCTGGCGGCGGCCCACGCCTCTTCATCGCTCAACGGCGACATCCCGGCGATATTCTCGAATATATTTCCCGCGACAATCTGTCCGTTCTGAAGGACGACGCCCATATGCCTGCGGAGGACTGTCAGGTCCAGGCTGGACAGGTCGTGCCCGTCCAGAAACACCGTCCCTGACTCCGGCCGCTCGAAGCCGAGCAACAGGCGGTAGAGGGTTGATTTTCCGCAGCCGGAGGGTCCCACGAACGCGACGTAGTCGCCCTGCCGGATTCGAAACGATACGCTGTCGATCGCCTTTGACGCATCCGGACTGTATCGAAAGTTCACGCTCGAGAATTCCAGCTCGCCCTTTATGTCCGAAAGCTCGATGCGTCCGTCCGCGGTTTCGGGCGTGGCATTGAAAATCGGCCGTACGCGCTCGAGAAGCGGGATCACGGCGATTGCGGTTGCCGCGGCGGAGGTGAGGGCAAACACTGCGGCGGTGAGCTGGCCGAACGCGGCATTGAAGGACAGAAAACCTGCCAGGTCGAATGTCGATCCTCTCCCGTCCAGGATGGCGTGCTGCACCGACTCGAAGATGACGATAAGCGCCAGGGGATGAAACATACCGACAACGACGTATTGCCCTGCGGTCCACTTCAGCGCGGAGAAGGCGGCCTGTTTCTGCCGGGCGAAGCGCCGGGCCCAGCGCGCCAGCGCGAAGGTCTCTGAATTGGCGACCCGAAGCTTGGGGAGGCCGGTTATCAGTTGAAACACGAATCCGTTGATCGCTCCCTGAATGCGAAATACGTCCCGATAATGACGAAGCTGTCCCCTTGCCAGAAACCATGTCGCGCCCACCAGGACCAACAGCAATCCACAGACGTACAAAGCGAGCGACCAGCTGTAGTAGAAGAGCAATGCGAGATTGAATACGGAGAAGATGCCGCCCATGGCCGCACCCACGGCCGCGAAGGAGATGATGCGTCTGATCTCGCTGATTCCGTTCGCGCGGTTTTCAAGGTCCCCCACCGTGTAGTCGCGAAAGAACGGTGCGCGAAGCGCAATCAGCCTGCTCCAGATGGCGGACTGGAGGCGCTCGTCGACGCGACCCTCGATCCTCAGCAGGGCGATTCCGCGCACAATCTCGAAGACCGCGTTGCCGAAAGCAGCCAATAACAGCGCCATCAGTGCGACGGACCACAGCGAGATTTCTGCTCGGGGAATGATGCGGACGAGCAATTCGCCGGTAAGTATCGGCGTCAGGAGTGACGCCAATCCGCCCAGGATGCCCACCAACAACACCGTACGAAGGTCCCCCCCACGGCGATGCAACGAGAATCGAAGTACCGACCTGCCCGTCTCGATGCGGTCGGGCAGCGGCGCGTAGAAGGCCAGGCCGCCCGGAGCGATACCCGCCACGTTGCTTTCGTCAACCACGAAAGATGTACTCGTGACCGGATCAACCGCACGGTACGTGCCTCGGTTGTCGGAAATCAACGCGAGCGGCCGGTCCGTGCCGCCTTCGCCCCCTTTGAAGCCCACCAGGGAAGGGCCGTCCTGCCGCCACCATCCGGGATCCAGCGAAATCCATCGCGTCCGGATCCCCGACCTGCGGGCAATCCCCTCTACGGCCTCCACGGACGTCTGTGCCTGCCCGGACTTCGCCGGAATCTCCAGCGAGGCCCCGCAGGAAGAAGCCACCATGGCTGCCGCCGCATGAAGCGGCGTCCCGTCCTTAAAAGTGGCGGTCGCGTTGTCTCCCGGCCCCGCCAGAATTCTCTGGAATCCGCCGAGCGCCCGCGTAACCGCAGTTCTCCTGACTTCGTGCGCATTGCGGCGTCGGTCCTGGACGTTCCCGGCCGTTTCGGACTCGGCCAGAATCGCGAATTCCAGGATTCGGGTGCTGAAGCCATCAAACGCTTCCCAGAACCGGTCCGTGAGAAGGGCGGCAGGGGTATAGACCGCGGACACCGCCGCGTCGGCGTCGATCCGCATCCATGTTCGATCGGTGACCGGCACGAGCGGACTGCCCGCCGGCACGGCCAGTGCATCGCGCCCTGCAAGGTTCATCGGCGCATTTGCGCTGAGCCAGATGACGTCCAGATGTTGTGCGCTGAGCATGCTGCCGGCTGCATAAGAAACGTCCGGTTCCGCCTCCAGCAGTTGCGCGTCCCGGGGAGGCGGCCGGTCCTTCACAATGAATTCCGAGATCCGGGAAATCCATTCGTCGATCCAGCTGGTCGCGGCAAGATCGAAGTCGTCCGAAGCGACGCCGTCCCGCTCACCCCGGACGATGACCGCGTCGAGTGATGGTACGGCGAGGAATCCGAACGTGCGATGAGACTGAAGCGATTGCCTGACCGTGTCAGCGCCAAAGGCCATTTCTCCGGCCGGTACGCGGGAGATGAAGTTTCGGCGTCCCGCGGCTTCGTTGTCTTCCAGTTCGACGGCGAAGACGTCCAGGTATCCCCGTTCAACGAAGTAGACGACGGCCGTGTCGTCCATCGGGAACGGCCGGTGGGCTCCGGTTTCGATCCGGACGCCGCGTATGCGTTCGATGAGCGGTCTTTCAGGCATCGCGTCAATCCGACATGACCAGGGTTCTGTAAAGGCCGTCTTCCGTGATCAGGCGGTCGTGCGTGCCGCGCTGGACGATACGGCCCCGGTCGAGAACGACTATCTGGTCCGCGTCTCTGATTGTACTCAACCGGTGGGCGATGATGAGGCAGGAGCATCCGCGGCGTCGAAGGTGGTCGTCGATCTCGACCTCGGCAATCGGGTCCAGCGCCGCGGTGGCCTCGTCGAGCACCAGTACGGCGGGATTCCTCACAAGCGCACGCGCGATCTCCAGGCGCTGCCGCTGACCGCCGCTGAAATTGCGCCCTCCCTCGCTGACGGGGCAATCGTATTTCATCGGCCTTGCGGAGACGACGTCATGGATTGCGGCATCCCTGAGCGCCTGTACCACGTCGCGTTCTTCGACGTCGGGGTCCCACAGCGTGACGTTTTCCCGCACGCTGGCCTCGAACAGGACAACTTCCTGATCCACGTAGGATACGATTTCGGCGAAACGGGCGGGCGGGACGTCCTCGAATGCCTGCCCGTCGATGCGCACTGATCCGGACCAGGGCGTCAGCAGACCGCACACGATCCTGGCGATCGTCGACTTTCCGCTTCCCGAAGCGCCTACCAGCGCCACGCGGCGGCCCGGCCCGATGGAAAGACTGAAATCCTCGATGAGGGGCGGCTCCGTGGCATTGTAACCGAACGTCACGCCTTCGAGATCGATAAAACCCCGGGGCACGGACGCGTCCGATACAGGCGCTACCGTGTTGATGCTCCTGAGCGTTCGCTCGTCGGGGGCGTAGTTCAGAACGTCGTCGAGCCGGCCGATATCAGCCCTGATCATCTGTAGACTGGCGCCGAACCGAACCAGACCTTCAACAGGTCGTGAGAAACTCAGCGTGAGGCTCTGAAAGGCGATCAGCCCGCCGATGGAAAGCGCCCCGTCGAGGATACGAATACCGCCGTATCCCAGGACGATGATGGAGGTAAGCGCAGAGAGCAGAACGGGCGCCACGTTCGCAACTGTCGACACGTAATCGAGGCTCTGCTGGGCGCGAAGCGCATTGGCGTGGATACCGGACCATCGGGCGAAGAAATCGTCCTCGGTACCGTTGGCCTTGAATGTCTCGATGATCCTGATGCCGTTTATGGAGGCGCCGGCAACCCTTCCCTTCTCCTTCAGAAGCCTCCGGTTGGCGTTGTCGCGGGCGCGTGCCGCGAGATGCAGCACGATCAGATTTATGGCAACCATCCCCAATGCGATCAACGTCAGCGGAACATCGTACGATATCATGACCAGCGCATAAAACACCATCGTGAATACGTTTATCGCATTGACGGCCAGTTCGCCGGAAAGCAACCGAGCGACCGTGTCATTCGACGCCACGCGGCTGGCGATGTCACCGGCATAGCGCTGGCTGAAGAACAACATCGGCAACGTCGCGACGTGCCAGAAGAAGCGCACCGTCGAGATAACGGACAGCTTGGTCTCCATCCTTGCCAGGAGGATACGCTGCAGCCAGGTCAGCGCGCCCTGGACAACAGCCGCGAAGGCCAGTCCGATCAGCATCGGAGACACCCAGGCGCTGTTCTGCCCGATGAGTACGTCGTCTATGAATACCTTGATCAAGGTCGGGACGGCCACGCCAGGCACAACGAGAGCCAGGGTCGCCAGCGCCGCGAACGCAAACGGGCTTCCCGCGTCGCCAAAGCGGTCGCGCAATCCGCGAATCAGATCGGGCTGCGGCCCGCCGGGACTGAACCCCGACGAAGGCGCGAAGCCGAAGCAGACGCCCGCGAAGCCCTCGACGAACTCCTGTCTCGTTATCCTTCGAGGGCCTTCACCGGGATCGTTGATATAGACTCTGTCGCCTTTGATCCCTTCGAGTACGACGAAATGGTTGAACTCCCAGAAGACCACCATGGGAAACGGAATGTCGAACAATTGCTCATGCCGACTGCGGAAACCCCGGGCAATGAGACCGTATTCCCGTGCGGCTTTCAACATATTGGCGGCATTGGCGCCGTCCCTTGAGACGCCGCAACGTATCCGCAGCGCTTCGAGGGGTACCCATCGTCCGTGATAGGCGAGCATGATGCCCAGACAGGCGGCGGCGCACTCCGTGGTCTCCATCTGCAGAATCGTCGGCGTCCTGAAACGTCCGCCCCGATCGGACCGGAGGTTTGGATGCAGCTCAGGGTGGGGATTCAATGACTCAGTTTTTCTTTGATCCATGGCAGGACGAGCGCGGCTGGCGGTTTGGTGGACTCCCGGATTTCGACGGTTGCAAACGTTCCGGGTGTGATTTCAAGGCGAGTGGCGTGCGGCGATGTCCAGGCGAAGCCGCTCCGCGTCGTCGCGTCCGGCGTGAGCGCGATTCGTGCCGGATATGGCGGGCCCGCTGCTGAGAAGATCGCGGCAAGCTCCTGGTTCCGGAGCACGGCGACCATGCCGTTCAGACTCGCCGGAAACTCGGAAACGTGTTCTACAGTACCAATCATGGAGCCGTACTCCTCGCGTCGGACGGTGGCCGGAGAAACGAGGACGGACATACCCGCCTTGACGCTCTTGCCATCCATCGCAGAGATATAAGCCAGCACGTCCAGACCTTCTCCACCGGTCTCAATGCTCAGTACGGACTCTCCGGGGTTGAGCGTAGCGCCAATCTGCGCCTTGATCTCGATGATCCTCCCGGAGACCGGGGCGCGAATTCGCCAGGTCTCGATGAGCGCCCTGAGTTCGCTGACGTCCAACTCGGCTTTCAGGAGTTCGCCCTTGGCGTGAGAGAGCCGGGAATTGATGCCGCTCCGCCGCCGAACGTCGTCCACTTCGAGCGCGTCCCTCCGGCGCAGTAATTCGAACAGATTCTGCTGCAATGCGCTCAGCGCCTGTTCGCTTCGCTCGACGGCCGTCCGATCGATCATACGCTTTTCGAACAGCTTCCGGTCGTCACGAAGGCGCATGTCGGCCTTTTCTTTCAGTTCGCGGTTTATGCGTTCCATCTCGTCCAGGCGGTCCCGCTGCCTGGCGATGTTCTCCGCCGCAAGCCTGTTCTCCTCATTGGTCTCGGCGATGCGATCCCGGAGTTCCAGCTTGTGCTCGGCCACGAGCGCCACGGCGCCCTCCAGCCGTTCACTCGTCTCCACGTCGAAGATTTCAGCCACCACGTCGCCTTCACGAACCTGCTGTCCGACGGTGGCCGTGATTCGCGCCAGTCTGCCGCCGCCAGACGACGCCGCGTCGAACACCACACCTTTGCGACTCAGAAAAATGCCTTCCGCTTCCACGTAGATGGAAATCTCGCCCCAGATACTCCATGCCACCACAGCGCCGGTCAACGCGACGAGGACGCAGAGCCACAGCCATGTCATCGGCGTTGTCACGTAAAGCGCGCGGTCCAGGTGTTCGGGCGTCCTCAGGCGATCAAGTGGATTTTTCCGGTCGGGTTCGTTCATATTTGAGAAGGCCGGGAAACCAGGCGTGCGGCATTTCAATCAAATCTATGGCAATGCGCACGGTCGGTTTGCGCCATCAAAGTACCGGCGTGCATCGGGACAACGAGAGCGGTGGCCAGATTGACATATGTGAACAATTATCTCGAAACGCAAGAATAATATGATTTTTTCGTGATTTCCTTTGATGCCAGCGAATTTTAGGTATATCGTTTGACGATGTCAATAAACATTTCGAGTCCACGCCCCGGTCGTTCGATTGGATCAACCCGCTCAACGCGCAATCATAACAAAAAGACCACCCATATGCGGGTGGTCTTTTTCGATCGGCAGTCATCCGTCCGAAACGGTCGGCCGGAGGCGCCTGTTAGTCTCCATCCGAGACTATATCAGGGCATATTATGAAATTCAGGCGATAATTGCGGTCCTTTCAATGACTTATTCATGATATTCAGAGCGAATTGGAAATCGCAATCCGACCTCGGCAACTCACTCTTGCGAAAGACAATCACCCTTAAACGTACGTCGTCAGCCGGGAAGTGACCCAAGACCACTCGATGGCCAAAAATACGCACCTCCCGCACGCAGATGACCAAGTTCTAATTCCACGTCGATCCACCCTGAACGTCGGCGACAACACACTTTATCACAGAACCAGCGACAGCCACTGTAGACAGTTGAGAGCGCTTGCCTCCGAAACGACAGATGTCGTCGCAAATGGCGGCAGTCGCAGCTTCCGTTTTGCCCGTCGCTGACGGAGACGCAAACAGAACGTCATGTCCCTTGCCAATCTCGGGCATTACCGCTTTCTGACCGTCGTTTTGTTTGCGTCGCTCGAAGAAAATCGGAAACGTACCCTGCATCATACTGCACAATTGCGCCCGATCCTCATTCATCCCAGGGTAGTACCTCGCCAGCAACTTGACGCGCTGCCTCGTCAACCGATTTTGCCAGTTCATCTATTCCCACCTCTCGTGTATGGCTGAGCAGAACCGCTGGGCAGAAGCCTGCCAGCTTGGTCCAATTTCGCAATATTCGCTCATCGACCGGTGCTTCTCCGAATCTCGTACGCAATATACCGGCGATCCGCGTCCGAACGTCAGGATCGACAAGGATCTGCACCTTAGGGCCGAGACGTTCTCCACACTCTTTGAGAAAATCCAATACCCATTTCTCATAATCGGCATCATTTGCCGACGAGAGTAGCACCACATCGCTCTTATCGTGAATAAAGACGCTTATCTCCCCGACCTTGCGCCGAAGGTAACGCGTGTCCTCCCCTTCGGTCAATCCGACGAATAATGCGAAATGAGGTCCCTCTCTCCAGAAACGTGGTAGATCGAAATGTTCATAGTCGTCGTCGGGATTGTCAAGATTATAGCGAGGTCGATGTGCACATCGTGCAAGAACATCAAAGAAGTTGTTCGCGCGGGCATATCGGTTGAACGAATACGTGCGCACATGCTCCGCTTCGTCGATTATTATAACAAGGCCCTTGTAGCCCAGCGACTTGACGATATCATGTAGAACGACTAAGTTGTATGCATAGACAATGCCAGTATCCTTTACCTGCGGAAGGGTTGGGATCTTTTCTCTGTACCCGGCTTGCCAACTCAGCGATCTGATAGTCCGGATCTGCTTCATCTGCCCTGCAAGCCAGTTGACTGCAGACACATAATCCGAATCGTCCCGACGATGTGAGAGATACAGTAGTGCTTTCAACCCCTGACTGAACCAAGGCGAGCGTCTCACATACGAAAGACCCCTGATCGTCGTCCAATTGTCCCGTATTTCCTTGACAAGATCGAAAAAGTCGAGGCTTCGGCTGCCGTCCGTGCGTGTGGGGAATTCAAGACCGCTCGTAAGCGCCTGGTAAACTGTTGAGGGTTTGGCAGGATCCGCTGCCTTTGGATCAAGTTCAACTGAGGCGGTAACCCATCCATCCCGGAGCGCAACCGACTTAACAACGCGAAGATGATGAGACTTTCCTGATCCATAATAACCCATGTAGACTCGACAGAGCCCGCTTTCTGGTGCTCGATCCAACAAATGACTGATTTCTTCCGCCAATTCCTCTCCGCCGATCGTCAGGTTGACCAACCGTTCTGGATCAGTTGGCACGACACCAAGATTCACTGCTTCAAACACCTTACGAAACGCTTGATCTGACACTGGCTGCGATTGTTGTGGCTGCGACCCAGGGTCAGGATGATTTAATCGGGGACGTAAATCTCTGACTTCAACATCGAGTTCCTCACCAAAAAACTCGACTGTGGCGACATCGCCTAGAACAGAGACAACTTTCCCAATGCCGAAAACTAGATGGTCAACTTCCAAACCGACCTCGATCACCCGTGCTCTCCATCAAGAGGAGGTTCATTGTCACTGACGAAATCCGTCGCCTGTTCCGTGCTTATTGAGCATTCTCTCTGCAGCTGTTGGCCAAGAAACCGACAATATTGATACACGAAAAATCGTGGTTTCGGCGTCTCGAACCAGTTTTTCTCTTGTGTAGAGACGATTTCTTTCATATTCGATTTTTGAATCTCCTGATTCCATTTTTTGTTGTGAGCCTGACTGAAGACAGCCAACAATCTCTCACCTATGCGGTAGATGACTTCTCTTGAATTTGTTTCTTCCAAATTGATAAGTGGCACCAAAGGACTGCCCTTCGAAAACGCCGTGCTGCCTATCCGATCCTGAAGCGCTCTATATTTGCTAATCACCTCCGATCGAAAATCCTGTGTAGCAGCGTATAGAAACATTATCCCACCGAACTCGCCCTCGGCGTTTTGATTGATCATTGTCAGTAAATTCTCGATGGCTTGCCTCTGCTTAACTGAACCACGTCGGAAGGAGGTTATTCGACTCCCTTCATCAAAGGCAATAAGGAACCCTTGGTAGGCCATGCGTGTTCTCAGAAAGGCGATAACCGTCTTTAGTCGTCGGAAAGCGTTATCATCGCGCACTGGTTCAAAAAGCCCCATGTTCCTGAGGGTGGTTGACCGCGCGTTGTCGCCCTTGACCCACGCAATCAATTCGTAATCGCTCCCGGAAGTGATTGCACCGCACGCCAACTTCAAGAGGCGCTGACTTAGTGCGGTAAGTGCGGAGGCCATCTGCGGGTCTGGAGCACCTCGCCAAAGGCCACCGATCTGCTCCTCGATTTGTCTTTGTACCAAATCCGGCACATTGTTGCCCGGTTCGGCACCGAGTTGGTTTATTCGTCGTCGAATCCAACTGTCAATTAGAACATCAAGACCCTTGTCGTCACTGCCATCCAATTGCGCTTCAAAGGGTGGCTGAAACGATCTCATAGTCGCGCGAAAAATCGCGGACGGGGAATTGAACGGACACTCTATCCCCACAGACACAATCGCGGTGATAACGTCCTGCTCGCTAGCCCGTTGGGCAAGACTATTGATGAACTGAGTCTTGCCGCTCCCGTAATCCCCTTCCAGATATTTGAAGCATCCCAATCCCTCTGCAAGCTGTCCACGGAAGTAATTTTGATCAAGGGCATCAAGAATATGATCCGTACCCACATTGATGAAATATGAATATTTACCCGGGGCGATCGGGGAGTTCATCAATCGACGCAGCAAATTCCGAGCGTCATCGCTGTTGATCGATACTTCCATGTCGTTCCTCCCTATCTGACGACTTTCCTACGTATGTAGATCATTGGTCTTACAACTGTTCCTTCCGCATTTGCCGGTACGAAAAACGAACGCGACTTTGTGCCATGAGCCTGATTGAGCGTAGCCGGAATCAGTTCAAAAGAGTTAGATTGACCCAAAGATGATATCTGCCGCCGCCAATTGATCAGATTTGCAATAAAAACTGCCTCTGGAACGTCCTCGAAATTCCGACGCGATGGTCTTCCCCAGAACCGTTGACTCTGTACAGCGATCTTGAACAGCCGTGCAACGTCAGCGATCAATACGTTGTCATTCCCTGTGCGGTGTCTCGCCATGGTCCACGCGAACGCTAATCGTTCAAGGAAGTCATCAACCGGTAGAGTCCATTTTTCAACTGCCTCATCGGCGGTCTTAAATCCACCTACAACATAGTCTATATCGGCAGGGATCTTATCGATAACTGGATAGTGAGGTGTCATCGACCAAGCCCAGTTCTGGCCACCCTTGTCAGAGACAAGCACCAAACGACCGGCAAAAAACTGATTGTCTCTGTAGCCGGTCCGCACGCCCTTCAGATGGCTAAGCGCCTGAAGTGCAAACCTTCTACGGTTTTCAGGATGACGCATGCGTTCAGCATGCTGCTTCACGGCGAGCTTAGCTTGTTCGATCTCGCGGGCAGCCGCGGGTCCAAGAACGGACTCTTTGGGCAATGCCAGCGCGGCTAGCTCCTGCTGTCGCTCGATCCGTGCAGGGGGTATGTCGAGACCGTCCGCACGAGTTTTGCCTTGACCCAGAATCCGAGGCAGCCGGGCGGCCAGAATTCCCCTTGCGTTGGCAAGTAATCCTGTGCCTTTTGCATAATCCTCGAATGCGGGAAACAGGACTTTATCGGTGGCCTTCAATGTACCTACTCCCATCAAGGTTCAGGATTGCGTTACATCGAATAGATCTCGCGACACACCCCGAAGCACCGAGGGATATTCCTCAGCGATAAGGCCTAAGCGTCGGGTAGGCCGCGAAAGACCCACATAGGCTCGTTCTCGCGTGAAGTTCAGCGAAGCACTTTTGACCCCTTCGAGTCCCAGAACGATACAGGCATCGAATTCAAGACCCTTAATTCGTTCAACTGACGTCGTAATTAGACCATCACCCGAGGGTTCCCACTCTCGAGCCAGTGGGACATTAAGGTTCGCTAACTCCGATCGAAGTCGCGACAGCGCCTGTTCGTCTTCGTTAATCTGAATAAGCGCGACACTTTGAACGACATCGGAGCGTCTAAGCACGGCCACGAGTTGGCTGATACGCAACGCTTGGTCGTGCGGTGGAGTAATAATCAGTTGAGGCTTTTTGTCTTCCAGCGTCTCGTTAACATCAAACGATGGGCGCTCTTTAAAGGCGACCTCATAGAACCCCTGCAGAAAGCGACCGATCTGCCGGCTTTGTCGTATATTTCGGGCAAACAGATAAATCTGATCGGTTCCGGGTCCGCGTAGCGAGTGGCCCACATGGAGCGCTTTCGGCGAAGTCATTCCATGAACTGGGCTGACAATCTGCCTAAAATCCGAAGAGACCGTCAATGCACCATCCGGATCCACAAGCGATCCAATCAACGAGGCCTCCGCGACACAAAGGTCTTGCGCCTCGTCTATCACAACATGCGTCCACCGTTGATCACCATGCAGCGCCAGACCGATCGCTGAAGGCACCTCGCGGAACTTTAGCCCAAACTCACTTGTCTCGGGAAGAGCAAAACGAAGGAGCCAAGCGAGCCAAGGTCGGTCCTCGGGGCCGTAGAGACGATCAGACCAGTCCTTGACCGCACTACCCAGCACATCCGCCTCGTCGACGCGGTCCCCCGTCCCGCGTCTCATCCTGACTGCCGCCTCGGATTTCATATCCCCGAAATAGGACATCAGTGCGGAGAGTGGATCATAAACCGCGTAGAGCCATTGCAGAAAAAAGGTGTCAAAACGTGCGCCGGATTCCGCTGACATCGATGCTCGAGCCTTGGTATAGCTGTCGACAACAGCCGAAAACACTGCCTTCATCGACAATTCTGATCGCAATGGATCTGAGCCTATCCGGGTACGATTGCCATGGGAAGAAAGGTCACCCGCCAGAGTTCTCAAAGCACTATGTTTATCTTGGTTCACAGTCATCCAAGGGGCGTCAGTAACAGATTCCAATCGGCTGGCAATCTGTCGCTCATAGACTTCCCACAACCGCCCAAGGTCGTAATGATCGGAGAGGCCGAGCACAGCGGCTCGCGCAGCGCTCTCCAGGCGTGACAGTCTTCTTTGCCGCGGACGAGCACTGTGCTTGAACACCCACGCGTGATCCAGATACCGTTCAATGAACTCGTTTACCGGCTCAACCACAAATTCGGGAATGTTGAGCTGATCTATCAGCAGATTCTTCGCATGCTCCACCAAGTTATCGTTGGCCAGAAACACTCGCGTCAGGTCTGGCGAATATGTGACGAGCCGGCTGTGTTCCTGACGCTCATCCTGTTGATCATACAAAAACCGGATTCGCTGAAAGGCGACTGTCGTCTTGCCCGATCCTGGAGCTCCAGTTACAAGCATCAATCCAGACATGCGGGAAATAAACGCCGAAACCTGGTCTGGCGTCATGTCCAGCTTGACAGCCTTGAGCCCCGTTTTAGGCCTTGCTGTTGTGCGTGGTCTAACGGCCCCGCCAGGCTGATAGACTCCCGATAGATCTGGAAACAAACTGTCGAAACGCGCCTTCGCGCGTGGTTTCACGCTTAGTAGTCGATAGCCGTTTGCACTTATATCCTTGACTTCGCCTATTCCGAGCGCCAATGCACTTTGAAGGCCGGGATGAGTCCACGCAAGAACGTTCACCGACTGACCATCACTACTAAGGACCTCGTTAGCTTTCGAGTTCGTATTTGCGTACCAAAGCTGTTCCCTTTCAAGCGGCCTACCCGAAATGTCAGCTGATTTGGTGTACACTTCCACCATTACGTGAAAAGCCTCGTCTGCAATGGCTTTAAGGGATTTCCGGTCTCGATCCAGATGTTCCATTCTGCTCTTGTGGGATTTCGTCACACCGAAGCGACTGTCCGTTTGAGGCGTACGAAGACGCCCGAGTTTACTTCTCGCCACTTCAATCACGAATTCCGCATTCTGCCGGTCTCGTTGAACGCGGTGATTAAGCCCAAATCTCTTCCTGTCATTTGTGTCCATGTAACCTCCGATCATTAGACTTAAGCATACAAAAAAGAACTTCGCTTGTCAATATCTTTATCAGGTAACCAAAAGTATTAATATACGCGCGCGTGGAATCTACATCGTATTTATCTGATAGAAAAAGAAATCCATATACAAAATCGAAACGCCAACGATCCATTGCTCACGACGTCGGCAACCATCCGTTGCAATGCGACGTGTCCGCAACTTTGATCGTGTCCGGTTCAGCTACAAGGAGTTGCGCCGCATTATTCCAAGCCGTTCAGCCGTGGAGAACAGCTGAGCGGAGCGTCCTTTTGTAGTTCGCACGGAAAGTGGGTGTCGCCTTGGATATCCCTGAGACGTATTGAAAGGCACTCCGGAATCGGACTTTCGCGCTGGGCGCGGCCTGCACCTTCTTTAACGCGTACTGTACTGAGAAGAACGCGAGGAATTGGGAGAAAGTCCGAAGGTGGCTGGTCTTTGTAATTGCGTGGTAATCACTGCTGTCCAAGAACCGTGGGATTCTTGGAGATGAGGTTTGAAAAGTGGATTCGATTGGCGACTATGGACGGGATAGACCCGGATAACGAAAACCAGGTTGCCATGGGTTCACGTCAGTTGCAATGCATGTCATTCTGAGCGGAGTCGAAGCATCTCTCGCCGCATGGGTCCCGCGCTGCAGGCGGACGTGCTGCCTCTCAGGTATCGATACGTGAAAATCGCACCGGGATGATCCGATGCAGCAGTAGATCCTTCGTCGGCCTAGGGGCCTCCTCTGGATGACAGTGGGAAGCAATATGCTTGACTATCGGCCAACGTGTCATTCTGAGCGGAGTCGAAGAATCTCCCGTATTCTCGATTGTACGTGTCGTACATGGCCTTTGTAGACGACCTTGTGCGCGGACACTTAAACTGGCTCGAGGCCTCCTCAGGATGACAGTCTTCGCAAAGGTAGGACCGACTCGTTTCGCCAATGGCTGTGGACGATTTTGCCAGCCATATATTTCGCGTGTTTTCGCGACTTTCGTAGTGACTCAAACCCGTTTTTGGACAGGTTTGATGCAAATTGAAAAAGGCGATTAAACTGCGGATTACCAAGATACATCAGGTCACTGGACGTGAACGGAAAATACGTCCTTTTGGAAGACCCTTACGCCCCGTTTCAGGGGTATTCGTCGCGTCGCCGCGTTGCTGGTTTTTTCAATTTGGGGTTAACTGTGAACCTGACAGGCAAAAGGCATCCGCCAGACCAACGGATGCCCTTTGTGAGACTGTTATGAATCACGGACCGTCAACTTCCGAGATGGTAGGTTACAGCCAGCTTCAGCCGACGGCCCTTGGGATCGTGCGTGAAGCCGTCGTAGGCCTGCTCGATATTCACGAGAGGAGGCATTGCGTCGAGCAGATTCATGCCGGATAGCGCGATGTTCAACCCGTTTGGCATGTTCCACAGGAACGTCATGTCCCATGTTACATACGATTCGATGGTACCGAAAATACTCTTAATCTTCGAATTATCGGAGCCCATCGACCCGCGGTCCTCGTAAGACGAGATGTAGTTCAGATAGGTCGCAAGACTGTAATCCTGCCAGTAATAGCTCCCCGAAATCCGCCCCTTGAACTTTGGAAGGGACGTCGCGATGGGATTGCCGAAGTTCAGGTATCCGGCGGCGTCCGCATCCTCCAGCAGCACCAGGTTGCCCAGCATCAGCGCCTTTGTCTCGTACGCCAGCGTATAGGTGCCTTCGAGGCCTGCTGTGAACAGTCCTGCTCCCTGCGGGACCCGCGTACCCAGATGCAGATCGATTCCCGAGGTCTTGAGCCCCGGCCAATTGACGATATCCACCTGCACCCGCTCGAGTTCCGAGGCCGCGCAAGTTCCGGTACCGATTCCGTCCGGACACACGATAAATTGTTTCAGGGCGTTCTTATTTGCTTCGTCGGCGTATAAGGCGGTAATGGCGCCGTGGGGCATGGAACCGATCACGTCGCTGAAATCGTAACTCCAGTAGTCCAGTGTCGCCTCAAATCCCGTCTCGGTGACCAGGGCAAGGCCCGCGTTAAAAGTAAATGCACGTTCGGGTTTGAGGTCCTTGCTCCCGATTCTGTCCACCGTTTGATACGCGTCCGTCTCGTTGATCCACTCGAGGGTCGAGAGCGGGCTCTCATTCACATCGTCCAGCGCTGGCGTGCGGAACGTCGTCTGAACAGAACCGCGCAGGAACAGGGTTTGGTCCGCTGATTCCACCAGTTGATAGCGCCACCCGAACTTGGGATCGAAACTGCTCGCCACGTCGTGGAACTCGTAGTTGGCGGCAAGCTGCACGCCAAACCGCTCTCCCAGGCTCAGCGGAGTCTCGGCAAAGAAGCGATGCACCGTCTGAGATTCATCATACGGCCGATGCACGTTGGTGAACGCATAGGGGCCGAACCTGTCCTCAGCAGAGCAGTTCCTGTCGCCGACAACCGGACACGGGTTGATGGTCACGTCGCCCTCGTCGTTGGGGTCCCCGCTGGCATTGAAGAGCCGGAACTGGTAGCCCGCCGCGTAACTGAAGACGTCCTCGATCCAGGTCCCCGTCATCGTCGCGTCGGCCACCAGCATGTCGGCCGTGCTCTGCATGTCCACTTCCTGGTTGAGCCAGAGTCGAAGTTCCTCACTGTTGGCAAGCGCGGCGCGGTAACCGGGATTCGCCCGGGTTGCATACGCCGAACCGTATTGGTCCGTGAACTCGATGGCATTGCCGAAGGGATTGTAGTACTGGCAGTCGCCCTGACCCGCCACCTTGCCGCCGAGCGCGCCCAGGCGCATTCCGGCAAGAGACGTCTGATCCGCCACCACGTCAACGCCGCAACGCGGTCCCCCGAAGCCCCGGAAGCCGAGGAAAAGCCGCTCGATGTATACACCCGGCAGGTTGTAGTTGCCTTCGGTGCGGGAGTAGGAAAGGCCCAGGTCGAAATGCGAGTCCCGCCCGCCGAATCCCTCGAAGTCTCCATTTATGGAAGCCGCCAGCCGCAACGTGCGAGAGTCACGGTCCAGCGTTCGCCCCGGACCCGAGTTTCCGAACGGACGTCCGTTGAAGTACCAGTTCTCGCCTCCCTGACATGCCTCGTAATATGGATCGGATGGGTCCGCGCCGTAGTCCTCGCAGAATGCCCCCCGGCCCGGATGGTCCGGCGCGACCTCCATGATACTGGTGTCCGTGAGGGGAAACGGCGGATACGAGGGCGTCGTGTACCAATCGGCAATCGTGGCCTGCGCCCACAGACCTTCGACGTGATACTCCGCACCGTTATCCAGCTTCCCGTTGATCTCGGCAAAAGCGCGCATATGACTCATATCTTCGATCAGATTCTCATATTGCTGATATCGGAACCGGCATGTCCAGGACTCCCGGAAACCCCCGAATTCCTCGCACCTTGGGGCGTGAATGGCGGCGGTCCATGGGGCCGGCGCCCCGATGGCGAAGGTGCCGGGATTGCCCAGGCTCGACCACCCCAGGCGCTGCCCGCCACCGTGCCATGGCTGCAGCAGGTAATCTCTTTCCCAGGACGGCAACGCCTGGCGTCCCCTCCATTCGGCGGAGACGACCGCGCGGGCTTCTCCGAGTTTCCCGCCCCATATCGCGCCGGCGTTGGTATCGCCCGCGCCCGGGAAGTACTCGTGCGCGGCGGAAACCTCGAAGCCCTCGAAGTTCCGGCGCGTAAGGAAGTTGGCCACGCCGCCCACCGCATCCGACCCGTATATGGCGGAAGCACCTTCCTTGAGTACTTCGACCCGCTCGATGGCAATAGAGGGAATCACGTTGACATCAACAAAGCGGCCCCCGATCAGTCGCGCCGGGACGTAAGTCTGGCGACGGCTGTTGATCAGCACGAGGGTGCGCGACGCCCCCAGGCCCCGCAGGTTGACGTTTGCGATGCTTTCGGTGAGCGTGGCGGCCTGGCCTGAATTGTACCAGCTGCTGCGCTCCCCGATCACGCCGTGGCTCGCGCCGAGATTCTTGAAAAAGTCGACAGCCTGCGGAGAGCCCTGTTCCGCCATCTCCTCGCGGCCAACCGCCACAACCGCGTATGTCTGGTTGATGGGGGATTCCTTGAAGGCCGTGCCGGTCACCACGAGTTCGTCCATGTAAAGCAGCGACAGGTCCATACTCAACGCAACGGTAAGGGTCGCGCCGGCGGTGACC
Organism: Gemmatimonadota bacterium; assembly: GCA_028877215.1. Classification (GTDB taxonomy): domain Bacteria; phylum Latescibacterota; class UBA2968; order UBA2968; genus JAAXHE01. Next base: position 127,197 of record JAPPFJ010000031.1, read on the forward strand.
GTGATCGTGCGCGGCTCGCCCGTATAGCCGATCAGTTGCACGCTCAGTTGGTGTGTGCCGACCGGTACGTCGTGGATGGTAAAGCGTCCTGCCGCGTCCGACACCTCGACCAGGTTCAGCGCGGCGATGGTCACGTTAACGCCTTCCAGCGGGTCTCCGCTTTCCGCGTCGACGACGGTCCCGGTCACGGCGCCGGTTGACTGCGCCCCAACCGCGTGCGCAGAAAGAAGAATGGCGCCGCATACCAGAAACGAAAGATACTTGCCATTGAAGTTCATGATACCTCCTCGCCTTGAATGGACAGGCTTTCCGGAAGGCCGGTTCCCCCGTCCGGCCTTGTGCAAGGGTTCCGCGCCTGTCGCTCGTGTGTTCCTCCTCATGCCGATTCCCGTACTTCTGCGCGCAGCCCCTTCCAGACGCAGAACGCCATTCCCAGGAGGACGACGGCGAACGGGAAGCCGGTGGCGAGCGAAGCGGCCTGAAGCGCCTCCAGTCCGCCGCCAAGCAACAGGGCGATCGCCACCAGACCCTCGATCGTGCACCAGAAGACACGCTGCGCCACCGGGGCATCGATCCTGCCACCTGCCGCAATCGTATCGATAATCAGCGATGCAGAGTCCGACGACGTTACGAAGAACACGATCGTAAGCAACATCGCTATACACGAAAGCAGCGCGGGTGCAGGCAATTTGTCAAGCATTTTGAACAGTGCGAATTCGAGCTTCCACGCTTCGACGTTTCCGGTAACCCCCGTATAGCCCTCGACGATGTGCTGATGGAAGGCGGTGCCGCCGAACGCCCCAAACCACAGCAGGCAAAGGACTGTGGGCATCAGGAGTACGAAGACGACGAACTCGCGGACCGTGCGCCCCTTTGAAATCCGGGCGATGAACGTACCCACGAACGGCGCCCAGGCGAACCACCATGCCCAGTAGAAAGTGGTCCAGTCGCGTACGAATCCGGTATCCTCGCGTCCGATCCAGTTGCTCAACGGCACGACCTTTGCCAGATAGTCGCCGAACCCCGCCACGATACTCCGAAGCGCGTAGGCGGTGGGACCAAGCACGATCACAGCAAGCAGGAACAGGAGCGCGAGGATCACGTTAAATTGACTCAGACGCTTGATGCCGACGTCGATACCCGTCAGTACCGAAATCAGGGCGACGGCGGTGATCACGACGATCAGGGCCACCATCGTCGTGCCGCTGACCGGGACGTCGAACAGGTAGTTGAAGCCGGACGTCACCTGCTGGACCCCCAGCCCCAGGGAAGTCGCCACCCCGAACAGCCCCGCGAATATGGCGAAGGTGTCGATGACGTGGCCCGGCCAGCCCCAGACGCGGTCGCCAAACAGGGTATGGAACGCGGATCGGATCGTCAGCGGCAGTCCGCGGTTGTACGCGAAGTACCCCAGCGCCAGACCCACGACGCCGTAGATCGCCCAGCCGTGCAGTCCCCAGTGAAACGTCGTGGCCGCGATACCGGCAATGGCGGCCGCTTCCGATCCCGGGGCGATACCCAGCGGCGGGCTCTTGAAATAGTAGACCGGTTCCGCGACGCCGAAAAACAGCAGACCGATGCCGACGCCGGCCGCGAAGAGCATGGCAAGCCAGGTCGCGTTCGTGTATTCCGGTTTTGCGTCCGCGCCTCCCAGGCGGACCCGGCCGAGCGGCGATACGGCGATGGCCAGGCAAAAGAGCACAACGAGGTTGGCCGAGACCATGAAGAACCAGTCGAGATTCGTCGTCAGCCAGATGCGGGTGTTTTTGAAGACTTCCGTCGCGGCCTCCCTGAAGATAAGGGCGCCCGCAACGAAAGCGACGATGGTAAGACTGGAAAAGACGAAGACAGGCGTCAGATGGATATCCAGGCCGAACAATCTCCTGTAGTGCCCGATATCCTTCTGGTGCTGATTTCCCGCGACCGGCATTCAGTAGTTTTCCCTGTATGCTCCTGCGAAGCCACTTCCGGATGAAAGTCGTCTGCGCCGAAAAATCGGGACGAATCGTCGAAAATCCCCTCGTTTTTTTAAATATAAACCAATATCGGCCTTCGGCAAGTTCAGAAGCGTAATTATTATATTAATGTTTCTAACATGCGAATAGATCTGTCACGCATTTAGCTACTTTTTACCCATTACGATATTCATCCGGCCTTTCTCCCAAGAAGAGTCCCTCCGAGGAAGCAATATTGTTTGCGTTGGCATTTGTCTGAAGGTATCTGCGTTCGCGTGCCGTGCGCCTTCAATATTGGACTTCCCTGGTTTCTCCGGCGCGTACCAGCGCCTGTTTCATGGCGATGGGACCGATCATCTGATTCACCGCTATCACCGCGACGATTACCGTCACGAAGGCGTCGCCCCAGCCCGGAAAGCGGCGTGTGACCTCCAGCGCCAGTCCCAGGCTGACGCCGGCCTGCGTGAGATAGGCCAGGCCCGCGATGCGGTTGAAGCGGGGAGGATCGCCGCCAAGGCGCCCTCCGGCGTACGCGCTCAGGTAGATGGCGCCGGCTCTCACGCCAACGAGCAGAATCGCGACGGTCCACGTCTGCATCAGGGCGTCCAGGTTCAGGCCCGCTCCCGCCAGCGTAAAGAACAAAACGTACACTGGAAGACCGACCGATTCAATCGCTTCTATGAAGCGGGAACCCTGACGGGAGACGTTCTGCACCGCGAATCCGGCGGTAACGCAGATCAGCAGGGGTTCGAGGTGGATACTGAGGCCGTACGCCTCTTTGAGATACGCGGCGAACCCGTGCGAGATGCTGGTCACCAGAAGGGCCGTACCCAGCAACAGCAGCGGAAGGTTCGCCCGTACACGGTCAATATAGAAGCCCAGCGCCAGCCCAACGCCCAGACCCGCACCGATGCCCAGCAGGACTTCCACGCTCAGGCCGGCAATGAATCCCAGGTCCAGTGCGGCGGCGGGAGACATCACCACCTCGCAGAACGAAATCGCGGCGCCGAACAGCACGATCACGAAGACGTCCAGCGCCACGGTAACGCCGAGCGCGGTTTCGGTGAACGGGCCCGTCGCACGTGTCTCGTTTACAATGGCGATGGCGCTGGAAGGCGACCGCGCCACCGCGAGTACGCCGAAGAGCGTGCCCACCGTCAGCAGCTGGAGATTCGAAAAGGATGCGGTGAACGGCAGCAGCGGTGCTGCAAGGAACACGAATGTGGTGACGATGAGGAAGACGATGGTGGTCTGGGAGAGGATAGAGTGCAGGATGACGCTCATCCGCTCCCTCAGTTCGGCCATCCTCAACTCGCCGCCCGCCGCCAGTGCGATGAAGGTCACCGCCAACTCGTTCAGAAACCCGAGTTGGCCCACGGCTTCTCTGGTCAGGAAGCCCATCAGGTAGGGTCCCGTGAGCATGCCGACGCAGAGGTATCCGGTGATCCGCGGGAGGCGCAGCCGGGAGAGGACGTGGCCCGCCGCGTAACCGGAAAGCAGGAGCAGACCGACAACCAGCGTGGTGTAGGCGCCGGGAGCGTCGCCGGGAGGGGTCGAGCCGGCCCAGGCCATGAGCAGACTCAGGGCGATGAAGACGAGAATCAGCCTCATGGCGTTTTTCCCAGCAGGCGTCGCGTCGAGGAAGGAGCGATGAGTTCGCTGGCGATGATGCCCAGCAGCACCACGGAAATCACCGCGTCTGTCACCTCGGAGCGGTGAATCTGGTGCAGGTTGACCACGATGGCCACGGCCATTCCCCCGTGAGAAAGCAGACCGAGACCGAGGCCGCTCAACGCTCGGGATCCGGGCAGAAACAGGCGGACCGAAACGAAGCCGCCAAGGGTCTTGCCGAGGGTCCGGACGAGGACATAGACGGGCACCAGAGCCAGAAGCCAGACCGATTCGATACGCCATCCGGCGCCGACCAGGATGAGAAAGATGATGTAGATGGAGTGTTCGCCTCTCAGGAGCACCGTTCGAATGCCCGCCCTCGCTCGTCCTCTTGCCAGGTTCGCGACAATGACACCCGCGATGAGGTTGACCAGAAGCGGAGACAGACTGAGGTATAGCGAAAGGCCCCCTGAAAAGGTTATGGCGCCCATGACGATCAGCAGCATCTCGTCGTCCTTGAGACGGTTGGCGGTGATGGCAACGACCAGCAGACCGACGGTCAGGCCGAGCCCCGCCGAGACACCGATCCACGTGTAGGTGGACCCGCCGGCGTGCAATACCGCCAGGCACGAAATGAGACCGAACGCGGTCAGGCCGACCAGGTCGTCGATGTTCGATACGTTCGTAAGAAGCCGCATCAGGGGCCGCGCCGGTGCCGGCGTGTTTCGGGCAAACAGCGTGAGGCCGCTGGAAGCCGTGCCGGATGCCGAGGCCGCCAGCGTGACAGCGCCGATCACCAGCAGCTCCGTTTCGCGTGCATAGAGGTTTTGAAAGAGCAGCAGGAAGGGAACGGCCACGACCACAAGGGTGATCAGGCTCTGGACGAGCGCAACGCCGAAGACCCGTCCCGGAATATGACTCAGCCGTCGAAACTCCCACTGAACGCCGAAGAGCATGCCGATCCACGAGAGGCCCATGCCCACAAACGGATAGAGACCGTCGAGCGTCGCCGCGTCAAGCAGATCGAGCACGGCGCCGCCGAGAAGAAAGCCGACCAGGAGGTATTCGATACCGGTGAGAAAGAGATTTCTGACACCGAGTGGCAGGCGGATATGGACGAAACTGAGGCGGGAGCCGACGAAGGCGATCACGACGATCAGGATGGCGGCGAAGACCAGTTTCATGGAGGTTCCCCGCCCTCCGGCCCAAGGCAGAAATCGACGGGCACCAGAAAGAGTCTCCCGACGCCGGGCCGCGTGAAATCGACCCCGGTCTCCCTGAAAAGCCGGATGAGCGGGTCGAGCAGAGACGGGTCCTTCATAGGGGCGACGATAGCGCTGGAACGGCCGGATCCTGCCGGCAGCAATCCGGCAAAGATGGGCACGTCCTCGGTCAGGATCCGTTCCATGGGGGTCCCGTCCAGCACGGTTGCGCCCGTGATTTCCATCTCCACGAGACCGGAGAGGACCTCGTCGAGCAGGTCCTCGCGGTAGAGTGTGATAAAGAGCAGATGCATGTCGAAGTTATTCCGCCAGGGGTGGGCCTTAGCCCCAATTTGAAAAAAGACAACAGCCAGATTGGCCACAAGGAGCCTGAATGCGGGTAGAGGGTAGAGGGAAGACGGTAGAAGAAACCCTTGCCCGCTACTCCATATCCTTCTTGCCTCCGGCAGGAGAAGAAACTCCAAAAGGCAGGAAATCTCTCCCGTCTACCGTCTCACGTCTACCCGCATCCGAGGGGCCGGGGGAGAGGTCCCGAACATGTCCAGTGACCTAAAGTATCCTGGTAATCCGCCTTCTAATCGCCTTTATTTACTAGCACATATTCGAATTAACGTCCACGAAAACTTACGAATCAAGGTTAGAAGTTGTCTTAAAACGGCTCCTGTGCGCGGATGATCTCCATAATTTCATCGGGAGACGCGGCTGCAAGAACCTGCCGACGGATCTCCTCGCGGTCGAAAATGCGGGCGGTGCGGCTCAGAACGCTCATGTAGGCCGGCATCGATATTTCGGAGGAAAGAATCAGGAAAATCAGGTGTACGGGTTGCCCGTCCAGGCTCTGAAAATCGATGCCTTCCCCGGATACGCCCAACGCCGCGACCACGCCTTCGACGTCGTCCGACCGGGCGTGGGGTATCGCCACGTGCTGGTCCACGCCGCTGGTCTTGATGGCCTCCTGTTCCAGGATGAGACCGAGCAGCGCGTTGGGATCGGGCAGGTGGACCGACCGGCCGATCATTTCGATCAGCTCGCGGATGGCTCCGTCCCGATCGGAACTGGTCAGGCTGAGTGCGATACGGTCGCAGGCCAATGCGTCGCAGAGTTTCATAGGGCTGGTTTCCGGTTTACTGGATGTCTACGATGGTCGTGCGCCGTTGCGGATCGAATGCGACGTACGTTGCGCCGTTCTCCTCGTAGATGGTCCCACTTCCGAAGGCGGATCTGTTGTGCACGCGGGCAACGGGCTTGCCTTCTACCGAAACGGAATTGACGTCCCTGCCGGTGAAGCGCAACGTCAACTCCGGCGTACGCACGGGCAGGTCGAGCGTAACCGTGTTGTCTTCAACGTCGAGTTCCGCCATCTCCCGCATGATGGCGTAGGTTGTAATCTCGCTGCATTTGCGCCACCGGGTGCGTTCTCCGGCAGGATCGCGTTCCTTCAGCCGTCGGACAACGGTCTTGAAGGCGTTGAATCCCCGGCGGTCGGCGTCGTGAAGTCCGTAGAAGCCCTGCCAGTGGCTGATGAGGACGGCGGGATCTCCCGCGTCGATGAGCGCCGGCAGACGCCCGCCCTGAAGGTCGGCCGTGATGTACTTGTCGGCGTTGACCTCCCCGTATCCCGTCCAGGACCCCGTCCAATCGCCCGTGCCGGCGATGATCTCGCCCATAGCGGTACCTTTGTCCCGGTCCGGATACCAGACGGGCGTTTCCACGGCGCCGTCGGACACGCGTTTGAACAGGTAAGGAGTAGGATTGCCCGTGACGCGGCGGCAGGCGGCCTCTGCGCACCGCGCGTAGAAGTCGAGCGGATTGCCGAATCCCCCCGGGGATGTGACGCCGGCGGGCGTCAGACCCACGTTCCGGAGAATCTCACATGCAAGCGCGATGTAGTCCGTTACCAGTTCCTCCCGGTCGGTGGGCAGCCGGTCCCATCCCCACTGCTCCCAGAGGTTGGGGTCCACCGGCTTCAACGTCTCCAGGTCCACCACGAACGTATGGGTCATCATCTCCGGGGTGATGTCGTAATTGGGAACGATGAGCTCCCTGCACATGTCCAGCCAGCTCTCCTGCTGGGCCCCGCTGAAGAGCGGAAGTCCGTGGTCGATCCGTCCCAGCGCCGCCGGACACGGTACGACGCTGAACTTGCCCTTGACACCCTCGTCGAGGCAGTATTCGGCGAATTCCCGCGTGAAGGACTCGGGGTGGACCACGGGCACGTCCTCCCACCGGCGGCGCTGACCGTCGATGGGGTTTCTGTCCCGCATGAAGAAGTAATTCAGGTTGACCAGCAGCGTGGAGTCATCGAAGATGATCGAGAGGGGGACGCGGTCCAGGGCATGACGGGCGATTTCGACGCGCATCAGGGGCTCCGACTCGGCAAGACACGCCGTTCCGAGTCTATACTGATATGTTTGGGATTCTACGCCGGCAGCGCCCCTTCCAGAACCTGTCTCAGGCGCCGGGCGACGATTTCCGCTTCACCGTCTTCCATCATGTACGGCATGACCTCCACGCCCGTCCCGGTGTGGAAGAGCTCGATTCTCGGATCGTCATCTGAGAGTTGCCGCCTGGCTTCTTCCGGCGCAATGCGGACGGTATCCGCGTCCCAGTCGATGGACAGCACGGGGGCGACGTTGGACCGGCCGGGCTGAAGGACGTCCGTTGTCAGGGTCGGGATATCCGAGATCGCGTCCGCGATGGTTTCGAGCCGGCGCTCCCATTCCTTCCATTCGGCGTCGTGGTCCCGTCTGACCCATTGTTCCACCGCGGCGAGCAGTCCCATCACTTCCTCCTTCCCGGCTTTCATGGGACGCGCGAGCGAATGATGGGGTGCGCCGTTCATGAACGCTGCGTGCAGGATGTCTCTTCTGCCCAGAACCAGGCCGGACGCCTGCGGGCCCCGAAGGCACTTGCCGCCGCTGTAGGCAACCACGTCCACCCCTTCCGAAAGATAGGGATTCGGCACGTCCGGCCGTTCGGCGGCGGCGTCGACAAAGGTGGGCACCTCGTATTTTCGGGCGATATCGACAATCTCGGGCACGGTGATGGTCCCCCGGTCGGCCGCATCGCCGAAGATGGCGATCATGGCCGTGGATTCGTCAACGGCGGCCTCCAGTTCGCCAGGGGTCTCGACCTCGACGATCTGTACGCCCACCATCCGGATGGCGTGGTCATAGACGTGCCTGTGGGAGGGCTGCGTGATGACCCGGTTCTTCATTCCGGACGTATCTGGCAGACGTTTCATCTTTTCCGGATCCAGCCCGGCCACGCAGGCGGCCGTGACCTGACACAGCGCCGCGGCGCAGCCGCTCGTGACCATGCCCGATTCGCATTGCATGAGATCCGCGATCCGGGCGCCCACTTTATCCATCAGCTCGTCCAGATGCACGTACGCTTTCGAGGCTTCATTTATTGCCTGGCGAACTTCCGGCAGCATCAGGGAGCCGGAGATGATGGTGTATGTCCCCATACAATTGATCAGAGGACGTATCCCTATGGATTGATACGTGGGGTGACCCGCGGCAGACGTGGACATGGGAAGTATCCCGTGGAAGGAATCCGCAGAAAATGTGTACCGGTCGTCCAGGCCGGGCGACCGTTGTCAAGAGTCTACAACATACACGTTGGGATTGCAAGTCCGATGTTGTATGGAGCCGCCGGGGACGGCGGGTGAGAGACGCCGAAAAGCACATATCAAAACGTGGTCATTGAGCTCGTCGAAATGCAAGTATTGCGGGTTCCCTTCGATGTCTCTCGCTAGCCCCGGGGCTCAAATCGAGACAGGGCAGACAGAAATGTCCGCCCCACTTTAAAGACGCTTCCGCACAGTGCGGGCGCCCGCAAGAAACGCCCCTGCACCGACGACGCGGCCGGGTGAATAGGTACCGCGAATTGGTAAATCGTGGCACGGCAGGTGTGTCGGTGTACCGCCGATTCTTCCGGACGGACCGATGGAGATACCGGCGGCCCGCCAGTTCGAAGGCCGTTGGCCCGTGATCCGCTAAACCTATTCCAGTCGCAACAGCGTCCCGTGAGGTATGGTCCCGGCGGGGTCTATAGTGAGCGTCAGCATGCCGGCTGATCTGTCCGTTTCGAGTTCGGTCCGCGGGCCGGCTTCGTGTTCGATGAAGGCGCGGCGGTGCGGTGTCCGGATCGAAAGCCGGGCCGGGGTTGTGGCTCGGACCTCGAAGGTGTCCCAGGAGACCTGTTCGATAGAGAAGAGCGAGGGAATCTGCCAGGTCGTGCCGACGTTGAACGGGAATTCGTCCACGTCGATCCGGTTGGCGGCAGCGGACCGGATGCGGTAAGCCGTCCAGCAGCCCTGATCGGGGTCCTGCACCCGGACGAAATGATCCGCCAGGGCGTCCGGAAACGGGAGGGTTTCGCGGGTCCGGAATCCGTCGCGGTGATGATCTGCGATATCACCGCCGATCGAGGCGACTTCGAGGGCGACGGTCAGGTCGGGCGAGGCGAAGCGGGCCGCTTCCGTCAGAAAGAGCGACTGCCGGGCATCCCGGGATCGCGTGTACACGGCGGCTCGACCGGCGAACGAGATGTCACCGAACGCGCGTTCGTTCTGATCCGGCGTCAGGACAACCGTGTCATCGGCCGTCCGGCGGCGGATGCGAAGCGCCACCGGTCCGCCCGCGTCGTCGGGAAGACAAAGCGGTTGAACGTCCCGGATATCGGGGTCTTCCCGGAAATGGTCGATGACTGCGACAAATGTGTTTCCGTTTCCGGATTCGGCTTTGCGGGCGAAGAGATAGTCGTTGCGCGCGCCGATCTCAGAATGACTCCGCTGCCCTGGTCCTTCACCCACGATAATCTCGTCCACTGGCGATACCATACGTACCCGCATGGTCATCCCTTCATCGGTCCACGATGCGTTCCACTGGTCCGAGGGTTCTCCCGAGCGGAGCCCCTCGATATCTTCCCCGAGCACGCCCGGACGTTCCTTCATTGGAATCGGCCGGTCGTGAGCGGGAGGAGAACTGATGCGACCCTCACCATGGATGGCGTAGTCGTGGACCTTGCCGCCCTCGACGCGGAAGACGTCAACCAGATATGCGGGTCCCGAACTCCTGTGGATCATCGCGCAAGAGCGTCTGTACGTTTCGGCCTGTTCGTACGCCCTGCAGTCCGCTTCGATTATCTTCGTGGCGGGCGACGCGGCAAGCAGGCGCAGGTTTCCCGGAGGTCTCCGGTCCCGGGGGAGCTGGTTTGCTTCGTCCAGAACCACCAGGTTGTGTTTTAGCGTGCTCCGGATGCTTGCGTTGAGCGGATGGTCGCCGATATATCCCAGGTCGGAAAGGACCTCCACCCCCTCCACGTTCATGACGATGTTGAGGGCGTCCGGGTGGTCGTGGCCCTCCGGCTGGTAGAAGTTCATCAGGAACGTGGCCGAACCCGTGAGATCGGTCCGGAACATGCCGTTGTAGCCCGTATTGAAGATCGCAAGCAGCCATCCCGGGAAGAACCGGTCCCGCACGGGCGGCGGCGGCGCGAATTCGAGTTCCGCGGGCCGGTTGAAGAGGGCGAACGCGTCCCCGGTGTCCAGTCGCACGAACGGGGCGAAATCCTGTCCCATACGTACGAGACCCACGTTGTGAATCCAGGCGGGATAGGGCCAGTCGGACGGTCCTTCGCGCGCATCGGCGGTGTGGGGCAGTCGGCCGTCCGGAAGCGTCATCAGGGTCCGTGCGCGGAGGACGGTGTGGTAGGGGCCGCCGGCCTCGTAGAGGTCGAGGTTGTCGTAGCGGCCTGCGCCACGATACGACGGCGGATCGGAATATCCGTGGGCGAGTTCGGGCAGATTTCGCACGTTGGAGACCGCGTAGAGGTAATAGCTGGCGCCCTCCGCGGTGCTGCCGTCGAATTTGAAGAACCCCTTCAGGTACGGTTCAAAACCCTCGACTCCCCGGTGCACGTATTCCGGCACACCAAGAAAACGGCCGAGGGCGACCTCTCCCTCGCGGCAGCCCGCCACTTTGTTGTTGATGCCCTCCCAGTGCGTGAACGTGAAGAGACCCTCCACGAGCAGGTCTTTGGCGACGCGGTCGCGTTCCTTTTCAGCCAGATAGAGACATCCATTGGCGTCCCTTTCGTCCCAGAGCAGATCCAGGGCTTCGGCCAGCGTGCAGATGTAATGCGCTTCGGCCTGAACGCCGCCGCCTGACAGGCGTCCGCAGCCCCAGAACGTCTGTATGAGTCTTCCGCTCTTCATCGGGGAGCGGGCGTTCTGGTCCGGACACGGGTTGACTTCGTAACGGTCGATGCCCCTGTCCTGGGCCATGAGTTCGCAGGCGTAGAGAGGATCGCAGTCCATGTAGGTGTTCCAGTAGTCGCGGAAGAGATAGGTGGGGTACACGGCGGCAAAGCGTTTCAGGATGGCCGCCGCGGCACGGGCATATCGATCCTCGCCTTCCATGCGATACAGGATGGCCAGATTGCGCGCGACCGCGGGCATGCGGTGGGCCTTCTGCTGCCGGATGGCGCCGCTGTAAGAGGAATGGACCCGGCGCCCGGCCCAGGTGAAGGCATTGCGACCGGTCGTGAATTCCGGATCGTTCTTTTCTTCAGGGCGGATGTAATAGGTGAGGGTCTGGCCTGAGCGCGGCAGGTCGAGGCGCCCCTCTTCGGGATGTGCCTCGTCGGTCATGACGGCGCCGCAGTGAAAACAGACCAGTTTGTCGGGATCGCGGTCGATCCATCGCATGTTGTAGGTGTTGTCCGCGGCGCAGACCGGACAGAATGTCCCGTAGATCTGTGCGGGACTCTGATCTGGGACCATCCTGGCGATCCAGGCATCGGAGCGAGCCGTATAGTATTCGCCCAGTTCGAGAAGGTCTCCGTAATGCTTTTTTGCCCAATCGTGGCGGCGGATGTTGGCGCGGGCGATATTGAAGTTGTCGTCCGTTACAGTCAGGCAGGGGTGTTCGACCTCTCCGGCGCTCCGGCAGTAAATCTCCTTCCTTTCTTCGAGGCGTCGCCTGCACTCTCGCTCTTCGCTGCTGTTCCAGCCCGGCATGGGACCTCCTTCAGGAAAAAAGCGACCGTGCACAAACCAAAACACAAACGACCGGCTCGCCGGTCCAAAAAAAACCAAGATGGAAAACGAGTTCGCGCCTGTCAAGGGGAAAGGACGATATCCGCAAATACAGGACAGCCGGCCGTGTCCGGTCTGGATTCCGATACAGAAATCTCGAAGCGATGAGTCATATCTTGTTGAAAATAAATAATATGAATGGATTCTTCGAAGCGCGGCGCGTAACCGGACGTAACATACGGGCTTTCCCTTCCCGGAATCGAAAACTCGTATGGAAAAATGATTCAAAAAAGGTTGACAATTGAACAAAAATGAATTATTATGCATCTGAAGAAGGATGAAGTTTCTGTCTCCTTTGCAGTCCTGAAGTTTGTCTGGCAAGGATCAGAAGTTCCGGTCCTTGCCGTTTTTGGTTTACGTCGGTTTCTAACGTTGAAAGGTGGTGAAGCACTGTGCCAGAAGGTCGCGTGAAGTGGTTCAACGACGCCAAAGGTTACGGCTTTATCGAAAGGGATGAAGGCGAAGATGTCTTTGTGCATTTTTCGGCTATTCAGGGCGAGGGATTCAAGTCGTTGACGGAAGGCGAAGTGGTTTCGTTTGAAGTCGTGCAGGGGCCCAAGGGCTACCAGGCGGCGGACGTCGTAAAGCTGGGGCAGGTCTGACCCGCAGACTCGGTCCGTTTTTTCCCCTTTTTGATCCTCAATCGGTCCATCCGGAGGGCGTCGATTCAAGCAATCGGCGCCTTTTTTTAACCACAAACAGAGTCGCGCCTATGGAAAACCAGTACGACGTGATCGTAATCGGGAGCGGTCCGGGTGGAGAGGGTGCGGCGATGAAGGCGACCAAAGAGGGAAAGCGAGTCGCCGTGGTGGATGACAGGGCCTCGGTGGGCGGAAGCTGCACCCATCAGACCACGATTCCCAGCAAGGCGCTGCGGCACGCCATCCAGAAACTCGTCGATACCGGCCGTTATGGCGACTCCAGTTTTCCGGATCTTCTTCGGGCGGCGGGGGGCGTGATCCGTCAGCAGGTTGACCTGCGCGAGGGATTCTACGCCCGAAATTTCGTGGACGTCATTCACGGCCGCGCCGCGTTCGAGGACAGCCATGGCATCCAGGTCCGTCTGCAGAACGGAGGCGTGAGACAATATCGCGCGGACCGTTTCGTCATCGCCACCGGCGCAAGGCCGTATCATCCGCCGGACGTGGATTTCTCACACCCCCGAATTGTGGATAGCGATTCGATACTGGAATTCCGGGAACATCCAAGGTCCGTGACGATTTACGGGGCGGGGATCGTGGGATGCGAGTATGCGTCCATTTTCAGGGGCTTGCAGATCAAGGTGAATCTGATCAACAGTCTGGACCGTCTGCTGGCGTTCCTGGACGACGAGATCGTGGACGCGCTGAGCTATCACCTCCGTGAACAGGGGGTGCTGATCAGGCACAACGAGGAATACGAAAGCGTGGAGGCGGACGATCAGGGCGTACGCCTGCACCTCAAGTCCAAGAAGGAGATCGTCAGCGACTGTCTGTTCTGGGCGCAGGGGCGGACCGGGAATTCGGACGGAATGGGACTCGAAGAGATCGGGATCCAGCGAGACTACAGGGGGGTCGTCGCCGTAAACGAGAGTTACCAGACGGCGCAGAGCCACATTTACGCCGTGGGCGACGTGGTGGGGTATCCCAATCTGGCCAGCGCGGCGTACGACCAGGGGCGTTTTGCGGCCGAGCATCTGGTATTCGGTGAGTCCGAGGCCCACCTTGTCAAGGACATCCCCACGGGGATCTACACGCTGCCTGAAATCAGTTCGGTGGGAATGACGGAGCAGGAGTTGACTGCGAAGAGGATTCCCTACGAAGTCGGCCACGCGTCGTTCAGACACCTGGCGAGGGCGCAGATTACCGGCCGGACCACGGGGATGCTGAAAATCCTGTTTCACAGGGAGACGCTGGAGATCCTGGGTGTTCACTGTTTCGGATCCGAGGCATCCGAAATTGTCCACATCGGCCAGGCAATCATGGCGCAGAAGGGTGGCGGCAACACTCTTATGTATTTCATCAACACGACGTTTAACTATCCGACGATGGCAGAAGCCTACAGGGTGGCGGCGCTCAACGGGCTGAACCGGGTGCGATGAATGCTCTTGACGTCATCTATATGGACAACCACCTGCTTGTGGTCCGGAAACCTGCCGGCATGCTGGTACAGGGAGACCGCACGGGCGACCGATCGCTTCTGGAATACGGCAAAGCGTACGTCAAAGCGGCGTTCAACAAGCCGGGCGACGCCTTTCTGGGTCTGGTGCACCGGCTGGACCGGCCGACGTCCGGCGTGATGGTTTTTGCCCGGACGTCCAAGGCGGCGGCCCGGCTCTCGGAACAGTTTCGCGCCCACAAGATCGGAAAGGTCTACTGGGCGCTGGTGGAGGGGAAAACGCCGCGGGAAGGCCGGATGGCGGATTCGCTGTTGCGGGTGGGACCTTCCAGTACGGTCTCCGACAGAGGCCGGGAGGCGGTGCTCGGGTTCCGGCGCCTGCGGTTCGAGCGGGGGATATCGTGGGTGGAGGTCAGGCCGAAAACGGGGCGGCATCATCAGATCCGGGTGCAGTTCGCGCACCGCGGACACCCCGTTCTTGGCGATCTGCGGTATGGAGCGAAAGTCGGATTTCCGGAAAAGAGCCTTGCGCTCCATGCGCGGTCCCTCACGCTGTCGCATCCGACCCGAAAGGAGCAGATGACGTTCCATGCGGCGCCGGAGGCGTTCTGGCCGCCGCGATTCCAGTAACGCAAGCCCTTGGGACATTAGCCACAAAAGGCACAGAACCTGTAAGACGTTGAAAGGAGATCGTTCGTGAACCGGAACGAGCAGCAGTTGAGCGATATACAGGTCGATCGGAACAACCTGTACCGGGAAGAAAACTACACGGACCTGAAGGTGGCGTCCATTCGCCGCCTGGTGCCGGTAAACCAGGATGGATCGCCCGACGGGACCCGCCGCCAGAAGTTTATCGGACAGACCCATCTGATGTCCCAGGTCGGCCCGCTCCCCGTGCAGTGCGACATCGAAGCCGCAGACCTGGAAGAGGCGCTTCGGAAGTTCCCGGAAGCCATCGCAAAGGCCGTTGAAGATATGATGGAGGATGCCAAGGAAAGGCGGCGACAGGAGTCCTCCCGGATTGTGGTGCCGGGCGCGGGCGGACTGCCGGGTACGCCGCCGCCTGGCGGAACCATCAATCTTAGTTAGGGAGTCTGCCGGTTGAGGAAAGCCGGAATCCCAGCGTTTTTGGCTGCAAACAGGGCGCCTTGGTATGCGCCCTGTTTTTAGAAGCTGTTTTAAAATTACCGGTGAGTTCCCGAGCGCGAGCGAAAAAGTGGC
>JAPPFJ010000032.1 GCA_028877215.1 Gemmatimonadota bacterium
CTGGGTCGCACAGCACGAGCACGACGACGAGGTGGGCTCGATCGCGATCGAGAGGAATGGCGACGTCGATCCTGAAAGTCTCAACGCCTGGCTGGGCAAACTGCTCAGTGAGCGCGGTGTGGACATCTTTCGAATGAAGGGTTTCATCAGCGTGGCAGGTGAGTCACATCGCTTCGTCTTCCAGGGGGTTCACATGCTCTTTGACGGCCAGCCGGATCGCGAATGGGGGGACGCACCCCGCCGCAATCAGCTTGTATTCATCGGCCGCAACCTCGATGAGCAGAGCATGCGGAGAGAATTCGAAGCATGTCTGGTTTGAATGTCGGCAGCCCGAGGGGGGCGCTTCGCCGGGGCTGGTCTGCGGAGGTTGACGACTACGCCATCGCCGGGGGCTGGAGCCTGCGCGGCGAGGCGCTGATGGCCGGCGACGCCGCGGGCGGCGTCTACGCATTCGACGGCAGGTCCGGGGCGACCGCCTGGGAGCGGCGCGGTGTTCATGAAGGCGGTTTACTCGCAATGGCGATCCACCCAGGCGAAACCGCGTTCGCTACGGCCGGCCAGGACAGCCGGGTCTTGATCTGGAGCGCCGCTGAGGGTCGGGTAAGCCGGACCATCGACGTTGGCGGCGGTTGGGCAGAATACGTGGCGTGGTCGCCGGACGGCCGATGGCTGGCGGCCTCCTGCTCCCGGCAGGTTCACGTGTATGGTTTGGACGGAGCGGAGATTTGGCGATCTGACGATCATCCCAGCACCGTCAGCGCGATCGCCTGGTCGAGCGCAGGCGAGCTGGCGACGGCCTGTTACGGTCGCGTGACGTTCTTCGACGCGTCCACCGGCGAGATTCGCCAGAAGCTGGAGTGGCAGGGATCCCTTGTGTCAATGGTACTGAGCCCGGACGGCGGCATCGTGGTCTGCGGCAGCCAGGACAATTCGGTACACTTCTGGCGTCGTGCCACGGAGGAGGACTCTATGATGTCAGGATATCCCGCCAAGCCGTCGGCCCTGGCTTTCGATGACACCGGCACCCTCCTGGCCACCGGCGGAGCGGAGGCGGTGACCGTCTGGAGCTTCGCGGGAAGTGGTCCCGAAAACACGCGGCCCGGCGTCCTGGAATTTCATATTCAACCCGTCACGACACTTGCTTTCGCTCGCCGCGCGATGCGGTTGGCATCGGGGGGCCGCGATGGCGCCGTGGTTGTGTGGTCGATGCAGAGTGATGGAAAAGGCGATCCGATCGGGACCGCGTCCGTGGATGGCACAGTGGCCGAATTATACTGGCGGCCGGACGGTCGCGCCCTCGCCGCGCTCGACGCACGTGGTGGCGTGACGGCCTGGCGAGTGAGCAACGCGTAATGAATGCTCAGACGCAACGCATCCGAGAAACGCTCGCCAGGGACGGAACATTGGCTCCGGCCCGGGGCTGCGTTCTTGGGCAGGTCGTGTTCTGCGAAGGCTGTTGCTGCGGACGGACGGAAAACGGCTTCCCGCCGGTGCCACGCGACTGGATCAAGTATCGGTGGAAGGTTGAAAAACTCAGCAAGTCGGTGCAACTGACGTTCTCCGGATGCCTTGGCCCGTGCGATCTGGCCAACGTCGTCTGTGTCATCTCGCCCCTGGGAATGCAGTGGTTTGGGGGCCTCCAGGAACAGTGGCAATACAACCTGCTCCTTGATTGGGCCATTGCCTCGCGTGATGCGGGCGCCTTGATCGAGTTGCCTGCCGAACTGAATCGCCACCGGTTCGAACGGTTCGCCGTTTCCGACCCCGGTGAGAAAGCCGATTGCATGCGGTCATCCACCTCAGGCCGCCTCTTTCAGAATGAACCCCCCTGAACGACTCACTCACCAGCCGGGCCATAGCCGGCGTGAGACGCATTTGTGCGCCCTGCCGTACAGTGTATCGATACGCGGTACATTCCTTTATCCGTCCCGGGAATGGGCGGTTACACGCGCAACTTCCGCGATCCGAACCAGACGCCCGCGACCCCGATCAGCGGGTTGAGCCAGCTGAACCATGCCGGCTGCCGGGCGCCTGCGGTCGCCTCCATCATTGACACGTCGTCGGGGCGAGGTCCGGCCGCCATCTCTGCCGGCATCAGGGCCGTCACCACCCCGAGTACGAGCACCACTGCCATCAAAATCGTGGCTGCCCTGGCATCGTGCGCCACCCTGGCACAGACTACTCCGCCTATGTACGCGCCTACGAGCCCGAGCACGACCGAGCCGAGTGCCCAGCTGCCGGATACCTCCCACGAACCCGGCTGGAAGGCGCGCGAGGGCCCCAGCGTCAGCCACAGAAGCGAGAAGAGTGCGAAAAGCACGGCGGCCATGGCAATGTAGCCGACGACGGCGGCGAGAATGTTCCTGAGCATCTTGTTCCTCCTTGAAAATGAGTAGCGTTGTCCAGCGAAGCGTGGACCTGAAGCGGGCTCGGATTTACAACGAGGCGTGAGCCTGACGACGGGGGCCGCAACGATCCTGGACGCAAATCTGAGAACGTCCCCCTAAACAGGATCCGGACCGTCGACGACGGCCATCTGATTTCGGAGCGGTCGATCCGACATGCTGCCCGCTCCCATTATTCAGAGATACACTTGATTTGCCGGCGTCGTCAGCAGTCTGGCGTACCTGACCCGCGCCACGGCGTCCGGCGTGGCCACCAGCGACCCACGTGCAGGCAGTAGGTCACGTAAGATCCTCCGAATCTACGACGGAGTTGCGGCTCCTCATAGAGCAGCACGTTCAGGTGGAACGCGGCAAACACCACCCCGGCGTACACCAACAGCCCGGCCTGGCCGAAGAGCAGCGTCTGGCCTGAAATGATGATCAACATCGAGATATACATCGGGTTTCGCACGAACCGATAGAGGCCGGAAGCGACCAGCACTTCGGTCTGTGCCACCGGCGCCGGCGTGCCACGCCCCTCGAGGGCGAAACGGGCGAAGCAGTCCAGCAGGCAGGCCAGACCCGCCACGACCGCCGCCGCCCCCAATACCCGCTCGCCGGGCAGCCCTAGCAGCGGCGGCTGCATCGTCCAGCCGACCAGAGCGAACGGGACGACGCCGGCAACGACAGCCGGAGCGACCCAGAAAAAGACGAACGACCCGATGATTGCGCGTGTGCGTGTGTGTTTCACGTTTCAATTCGCTCCTCTCTCCGAAGTGAGGAGATATCGAACAGCGAGTTTGTCTTCGCGACGGGCGTTTAATGTCTCAAATGGCGTGTATGGAATCCCACACAATTTCCAAGATCCGAAACTTCACAGCTGCTTGTGATCGTTTCAGATCTCTGGTGGCGAGAGATCGATCGCCCATTCTTTGAATTTTGAGACGTCGACGTCAGATCGGTCGAGCAGCGTAACGAGTTCCTCCTGGCGGGGTTGTCCAAAGACTACACGGTAGGCGGCCAATTGGCGCTTCAGGCGGTTGAACGCTTCAATCTCTGTCGTGTAAGGAAGTTGAGGTACATGGCGCTGCACCCGGTATTCGCCGGGGGCGATCCAGAAAGGTACCAGATCACTTTCCCCAGAAGCCCGCGCTGCCTGGTCGGCCAACTCGAACATTCGTCTCCAAATGTCGTCGCCGGCCCTCCATGACGTCAACGCATCCTGCGCGTAGCGGGCAGCGACGTTTCTTCGGACAGCATGACCCTTATACCGGTGAATCCGGCCTTCGCGTTGCTCCAGATCGACCGGATTGCCGGGCAGGTTCCAGTGGACCAGACGATGGCACCATGGATGGAAATCGAGCCCCTCCTGTCCAATTGACGTACTGGTAAGCACAAAGGGCCGAAACGGGCTATTGAAGGCGTCCCTCACGTCGTCCTGGCTGATGCGATCACCTTCGTCCGTACGGATGTGGCCGAAGCGTAACGCGAATGCCGTGCGAAGGCGAATGCGAACTAAATCGGGTTCAGACGTTTTTCCATAACCACCTGCATCCTTAGCCTCGAAGAACCTTGCATGGACACGTGCACGCAATGGACGCACAACCTGGATGAGTTTGCGGGTACACCTTTCGGCGGTTTCGTCGCCGCTGGCGTCGCCGGACCACGACTCCTGGTCCCACAGCAGGTGCCACTGCTCGTCAATTACTGCCTGAAGATTCCCCTGGCGACAGTAGCGAAGTACGAGTCGCCAGTAGGCCGAACCATCGCGCTCTTCGGCTTCTCTGTCGGCAAGCTGGCGCAGCAGCGCCGTCACGGCAGGCTGATTGAAGAGACGCCAGAACGCGACTGCGATCATGGCCGCGAACCGGCGACGTGAATCATCGCCAATACCCGTCCCGTTTCTCAGGCTGCGTGCCGCGAGAATCGCCGGCGAACCAAGGGCGACCTCGGTGAGCAATCTCGCAAGATTTGGCGGACGCCGGCCGAGTTTTCGCGGATCGACCTTGAGCAGATCGTCGATGTAAGCACCGAAGCCTTCCGGTTCTGGACGACCCGTGTCATCTGACAATCCAGGAAGATCGCCATCCGCCCACGCGCCAAGAAAACTGCGCAGATCCGGATCCATCAACAGCGGCGCCATCCATTCCCACCTGTCATCAATATCTCCATCTTGCGGGTCAGGTAGCTTCGGATCGGCAAGAAGCTCGTCGACCCGGTCTCGCACCCGCGCCCGGCGATCCTGGCCGGACCGAAAGTCCAACGGATGCGCCCGGTCCGCCAGCGGAAGGCACGGTATGAGCAACAGCAGGAGACGATGGCGGGACATGCCGCCCAATATCGACTTTGCGAGCCTTAGAAGTGGTCTCTGCTGCTCGGCAAGTTTCTCATAAGACCCATTCCGGCCATGTGTCATCAATCGTTCCGCTTCGTAGCTTAGTATGGCGCTGACAACGTCGGGCACCACGTTCCAGGCCGAAAACAACAGGCGCTTCGTTGCTTTTTCCTTGCCCTTGAACGGTCCTTCAAGCGGCCAGTACGGAAGCGTCGGCGGCATCCAAAGAAGGCGCCATATCCCCTCGTCGATCAGCTCCCCGACCAGTTCACGCAGCTTGGCGTTTCCAGGTTCAATGCTCTCCCAGGAGCGAATCGTCGCAGCCTTCAAGAACGCAGACTCGTGCTGCTGGAAGACCTCGACGATCTTTCTCGGTGTGCTGATCGCCTCTTCGAGTAGTTCGTTGAACCTGTACCCGCGCATGAAGTGAGCCAGATACGGCGCCGACTTCCAGAACGGCATCGGATCGCGATCACCGACGGCCCTAAACAGGGCATCTGCGGCCAGGTACTGGCGCACATCGGTTGAGGTCACGGTCGGGTTACTTGGGTCCTCCGTCACCATCGCGTCCTGCGCTTCACTGGCCGCGACGCGCTCGGTTCGTGCCATCACGTACTTAAGTGAGCCCTCGACCTCGCGCTTCGCAAGTTCGATTCTCTCGGCCTTATCCCGTTCTCCGGCCGCCGTGCTCTTCAACGCGGACCCGAAACGCGACAATTGGTGTTTAAGCTCTTCAACGCGTCCTTCTTCATCGCCGAGGAGGAATCTGGTTGTTGCCAGAAAGTCTTCGTAGTGGTCCTCCTGCTCGATCTCCGCGTCTGCGGTGTAGAGCTTGTACGGCGTCGCGGAGAGCAGGAGTGTCCGCACACGCTTACCTTCATGCGCGCTCGCCTGGAACAACTCATGAGCCAGATGCGCCGCAGGGTCTCGCTCTACGTTACTTGTGTTGAGCAGTGACTTGAAGCGCTGGAACTCGTCCATGATCACGAGATCCGGCTCGAGGGCACGGACACACACTCCGGCCAGCAGGCGGCGCAACTCGGATATGAGCCGGTCTCGCTGGTACCGCACATCGTCAGGCCAATTTACCCGGTAGCGGCGGAACGCACCAAGGATGTCTTGAAATCTGTCCTCCAGACCGTGGCGCTTGCAAAATGCATTCTCAAACCTTCGACGTATCGTGTCTTCGATAGGGCGGGGGCGGTTCTTGAGGTACCAACGCCAGCCATCTCTGTCCGTAATCCATCCCTGCAGGAAGTTCATTAGCGCCGTACGCCGCTCTGTCAGGGGATCGAGCAGTTGAAACAGCACCTCCCGCTCCTGGCGCTGCCCTGCGGATTGCCCCATGTTAAAGGACGTGCCCGGCGTGAAGCTGACGAAGTTCAGCTTGCTGTCGATCAGACCGGGTTCGCCTTCCTTACGCGCCAGTTCCGTGGCCAACATCGTGAGACGGGTCGCCAACGCGAACGACCGTTCTTCGGCGCCTCCGATTCTGAGCTTTGGGAGATTGGATCGCGCGATGCTGGCGTTACTGCAAATGTAGACAATGTCGATCCGTTCGACGTCGGTCCAGAGGTGATCGATGGTAAGGGCAATGATACCCCGGGCGACCAACGTCTTCCCGAGGCCTACCTCGTCGGCCACAAGAAAGCGTCCGGTACTGTCCTTCGCTGTGAACAGGCGGTGGAAGGCGTGCTCCACGGTGCGGCGTTGGAATGACTTGAGCGGTTTAAGACTCGCATCTACCGATGGACGCTTCATGATCGTGGCTCCGGTGCGACTGCCTCCTCGACTGCCGTCCAAATACCGAATAGTTGGTCCGGCACGATAAGGCGCCCCTCTTCCGTCTTCCGAAGGTCGTCGATCAGCCGGCGGACCGGCTTCAGACGTTCAGGGTCTCTGGACGCGGTACGTACGAGATCATCAAGCAATGTCTCGCCACCCTCCCCGATTCCCCAGGCGAAAGCCGCGTCTCCCTGCCTGCGTTCTTGCGCCCAGCCAAGAACGGAATCGAGCCCGCCGAGCAATGCCCGAAGGAATCGAAGGAACTTCTCCGGACTGTCCAACAGGCCCCGGAGCACGTGATGCATGCGATCCTCCGGGATTCCTTGAGCGGGTAGACGAAGGGTCATTCTGACGTCCTCCACGCCACCGATGTCGACGCTCAGCCGAAAGGCGATGAATGCCGTAAGACGCGCAATGGGCAACCTCCAACTGACGGCCTTCTCCAGCAGCAAGGCTTGATCTTCGGCGACGGAGACAGGCCAAGATACGACCTCGACATCGTCGGCGCACGGAATACCGTCTCCGTCAATCGTCAAGGTCCAGGCGTCACCTGCGGAAACGCAATTCACGCACAGGTCAGTCCTCAACAGGGCGTCCCGTGCCGCCTCCAGACGATTTCGCGCATCGGTGATGGCTGGATCTTCTTTCTCCGGTTCGACTCTCTCATACGTCACGCACAGTTTCCGAAATCCGGCGTCAAGGAACCGATCGATACCATGACCGCTGTGGCCCCCCTTGCGTCCCTTCTTGCCCGTGACAGATGCCACCATTTCGACGTTGCTGCCGCTGAATGCAGACGAGGTCAGGTTCGCGGAGCCCACGTACCAGGTAACGTCCCAGCCGTGCTCAATAGCGATCATCTTGGCGTGCAGCCCCGACGGCCGATCAATTACATCAGCTGCGGGTTGGTTTTCACCATAGAGGCCTTCCTCGGGTTCTCCATGCGCGGCGTCTGACAGGACGAATACATCGTTCCATTGAGCCAGCGCATCTTCAGCGAGTCTGTCGAGTTCCTCCTGACGGCTCACCAGCATCCTGTCGTTACTGCTCAACTGTCTGACCATCTCCAGTCCGGTCCGGCTGATGAACGGCGATACTGCGAGTGTTCGATACCCGTTAGACGGCGGTCGCCATGGACGGCGACGCTTTTGCAATCCGAGTAAATGGAACGCGACCGGATCGTCGAAGCCGTCAGGGGCAGGAAAAGCGGTTCGCGAAACCTGTTCGCCCAATGCCTCGAGGCGTGTTACCACGTTCTCGTGAAGAGGGCTGGTTGAGAGTTGCGGCAATGTCAGCAGATAGTCGTGCAGCGGCCTGCTCGCGGCGACACGTCGACGGCCCCGGATGGACGCCTCGCTCGTCAGTGCGACGTCCCAGGAACGGTCAAAGGTCAGATTTCGCGACAGGATCGCAACGCGCAATAGGTCTTCAGCATCCTCATCCGAGGCAACGAAACGAGCCACCCACACTTTTGAGTGGAATGCGCCGCCATTCGGGGCACGCACGGCGTGGACGCTCGACTCAAGCATCGAGTACAGCGATCGCGCGTTGCGTGGAATCGCGATTCCGGATTCGTCCACGAAAGCATGAATGCGGTCGCCCGCATCCCGAATTGCCTGTTGCAGAAAGAGCGGATCGGCCAATAACTCATCCAGTCCACCTTCGGAATGGGCGAGTACCGACAAGGGGAGCACCAGCAGTGTTTCAAGATCAAGCGTGTACGTGGAAAGCACCGCGAGGTCGAGTTGGAACCCGCTGGGTGGGCGAAGCAATTCAAAGGCGGTGGTTCGCGTGTCGGGCGATAACATCAGGCGGCCAAGCCCCTGTGAAGGTCCGTTAGAAACTGCCGGACGCGAACCCAGCGAAAGTCCATTCTGCCCACGCCCACCCCCGGTGTCCATTCCATCAGGCGACTCCGGCTTGTGAGTCGTGCGCGTGCTCCCTTCAGGTGCGACTCTCGTTGGGTTATCGTCGCTCGCAACTGTGGGTCGTCGGCTATCATGTCGGGGACCAATTCGGCAATCCGTCGAGACCAGTCCTCAATGAAAAGTCTTTGGTGATGTGGAACACGCACACCCCGTCGAGCTACCAATTCCCAGAGTGGATCCGGATCGAATGGTTGAGCTTCTTCCGCCTCACGGCCCGCCCACTCTGCGAGTCCTGCTCTGAACTCATCGATCCGCTCCTCTTCGTCCGACGATAGTTCGACACGCCGGCGTTCCGCGACGACCAGGTTGTAAAGGAGAGGCATGCCCTCTACGTGGAGCGAAAATCGACGTGCCAGTTCGATGGTATCACGGATACTCTGAGGTGCACGAAGAGCTTCCGGATCCTTCCAGGAATCTTCCGCGGGTGAATCGGTTCCATTGCTGGCCAGCCACGCCAGAAGCGTGCCGGTACACGTTTCCTGCAGGCGGCCGAGAAGGAAGTCCGCCTCGTCAGGCGTCAACGCGAAGGATGCCTCCCAGGGAAAGTCGGTCGGCGGCTCCGGCATACGCGGATTCCAGTGTGCATCTCGGCTCCAGATCACGCCCGGATCGTCCGCCCGCCCCACGTCGCTGCGACCGTCCAACAGGGTATCGAAGTTCGTGTGATACCAACTCTGGCTCTGTTGAGGCCTGAAGATGTCCCATCGAGTGAGTGCACTCCAGTATATGGAACTCGGCAACCGTACAAGCGTATGGCGAGCACGTACGCCAATGATCCCTTCATTGTCGTCGCTACGCTCCAGCGGAGCGATCAATTCGATCTCCGCCTGTCGCGCGGAACGTTCCACGCCTAAACTCCTGACGCGCCGGGTCTCCAGCCTCCGGTAGATCCAGGGAATGAACAGCACGTAACGCAGCCGCGTCTGGATATAAGACGTGCCGGGAAAAAGTGCGTCAGAAATCGCGTCCCGTAGGTTCCCGATCCCCATCTCATCGAGCGTGCCCTGCTCATTGAACAGGTCCAGCACCCGCCGCATTTTGTCCCGGTCGCTTGCCGTCAGGTCGAGCCAGGTCAACGTCGCAGGCATTGCGTGAGTCCTTGTTCTGATGGATTCCTAGCGGGAACCGCCGGACTGACGACGTCGACGCGCACGTTCAGCATCGGCCTTTGCCCACAGAGTGAGCTGGGAGAGCGTAGGCACAGGCAGGCCGGCGTTGCGGTAGTCCTGGTCACGGTAAGGTGTCCCGTCCGCATGCCAGCACCGGCCTGGGCCACCTGTCTGTTTGTCGACGACTCGCTTGGTCATATTGGTTTCAATCCCCGTTCTGATGAAAGATTCCCAGCGAGCTTACTCGGTGTCGTGGCGTGCTTTCGTCTCATTAATGAGTTGCTCAATCTCTGCCCAGTGGGCGAGCTGCTCGGGCGCGGGCACCGGCATACCCGCCTTTTCGTAGTCAGCCGGCGAGTAGGGTGTGCCGTCGGGATGCCAGACTTGCATACCAGCGGTGTCTTGTCGATTCCTCATATCGGTTTCAATCCTTGTTCTGATGGAAGATTCCCAGCGGGTCGTTGCCGTCGGGCTTGAACGTGGACACCATGAGCTTCAGATCCTTCATGGTCCAGTTCCGTTCGCGGACCTCGGAGTCCCTGTGCTTGCCCGTCTTGAAAACGGGTATGAACCGGCCTATGATTGTCTTAGCCATGGCGTGTCCCTTCCAGTCGTGACAGAATTGTCTTGGCGATAGGCTTGTGTGTGCGGTAATACTCACTTGGGGGTCGTGCCAGCCGTATCCGGTCGGCCCTTGCCGCGTCAAGTTCGTAGTTACCCGTGCCGTTTTTCTTCAACACCGCAGCTCGGAGACTCTGAGGCAGTGAATTCAAGATACGATCTACGGGCCAGTCCGTACGTGGCCGGTGGCCGTTGTGCCGTACCATAGCATGCAGACGGCTGAGGTAAGCCTGTTCCTCACCGCGTGACGGCGCGCCATAGGGCACATTGTTGGGGGGCGGCAGGACACGCCAGTGTTTGTCGAATTCCATAGTCACCTCTTCTGCTTGTATTTGGCCTCAAGCGTCTCGAACACCGCCCGCCTAGCGTCATAATGCACGTCCATGTCCTGGCTTCAATCTTTGCTCTTGTGGAAGATTCCCGGGGAGCTTACTCGGTGTCGTGGCGTGCTTTCATCTCATCAATGAGTTGCTCAATCTCTGCCCAGTGGGCGAGCCGCTCAGGCGTGGGTACCGGCATACCCGCCTTTTCGTAGTCAGCCGGCGAGTAGGGTGTGCCGTCGGGATGCCAGACCTGCATACCAGCGGTGTCTTGTCGAATCCACATATCTGTTTCAATCCTTGTTCTGATGGAAGATTCCCAGCGGCATTAGCGGCTATCGCGTTCGGCCTGCCGCCGTTGGTCGTCTTCGGCCCACTGGAGCAGCTGCTTGGCCGTAGGCACGGGCAGTCCCGCGCGGCGGTATTCTTCCGGTGTGCAGGGCGTACCGTCTTCACGCCACATGCGAGAGATGCCGCCAGACTGTCTGTTCGGGCCTTTGAGGGTTCGAAGCTTGATCGGTCTCTTGCTCATGCTGGTTTAAATCTTTGTTGTGACGGAAGATACTCACAGGGCACTGGCCACTTACCACTGTTTTGGTTTCAATCCGCTCCCCCCACCGAAGTGAGGGGAGATCCTATCGTCCGGAATCTCGATCGCATCGCCACCGTGTTTCAATCTACGCCTCAGCACGGGTTGCGACCGTGTGAAGGCAGAGCGGGATGGCGTGGGCTCGCAACGCCTTTCGGCGTCAAAGATTTCTGCACCTTACCGCTTGAAATTGTCCGCGTGGATTGCCGGCGCCAGGTCACTCACGACACGCTCGGGGAAGAAATACCCGAAGCGCCGCGTGACCTCGTGCGCGTACTTCTGCCACCTGGCCGGCGTGCGGTAGACCCACCCTTGCAGGTAGGTCCCGAAATTCTGGTTCGGGTCCCACGATACCGGGCCGTTGTGCTGGATGTACCGGACCGTGTTCCACGCCTCCGGATCCTTTTCGAAAATGTCGAGCAAGTTCCGGGCGACGTGGTCGTTCAACTCGCGGAGGTAAGCGTTCTCATACAGCCGGTTCTGCCGCACCTGCCACCAGCTGATGAACTGCGGCAGCGTCTGTTTGAAGCCGGGGATCTGATCCCGGGTCCAACTGCGAAATGCGGTGGCCTGGTCCAGGAGACGTAGCGTGATCCCATCCGGCGCCGTAATCGTAATGGGAACCTGCAGGCGGCCGTCGTCGACGCGGCGCGGAATCTCGCGCAGGACGTACAGCGACGCCATCTGCGCCAGCGTCTCCTCGAACCATTCTTCCGTGCCATGGCGCGTCTGATAATACTTCGAGAGCACGTGGCCGTACTCGTGAGCAAACTGGAAGATCATCTGCCAGTCCGACCTGCCCCACGTGTCGAGATAGATCTGGTGATTGCCGTTACCGGCGCGAGAGAACAGCACGATCGGCCCTTCTCCTCTCTGCGACACTGGGCGGTTGTAGACATCAATGTCGGCATCCAGCGGAAACGTGAAGGCCTCATCCATGATGTTCCGTGCGACGTCGATGATCGTCTGCACGAACACCGGATGCATGCCCCACGGGTTGGCGTCCTTCACCGTAATCACGGACCGCGGCTTCTCGTGGTCACGAAAGATCGTGTCCCGCACGGTGACGACGGGACCCTCGATCGTAATCGTGTCGCGCATTGTGACGGTCACGGAATCGCCGCACGTGGAGGGATCGAAGGACACGCCGCCCGCTTCTCCGAAGTTGTTCGCCAGGATCACGAAATCTGCGAAATCGACCTGGCCGTCGCCGTTGATGTCTCCTGGCAGCCGTTGCGCCGATGCGTCCTGGCAACACACGACGAATACCGCTGCAGCGATGCAATAGATGCTACTCCTGCTTTCTCCTCCTGATACCAAGTCTTAATCCCAGTGGAGATTGAGTTCCTCCTAACCCTTGGGCGCCTCCTGGTCCCCATTGAGGTCTTTGATCAGATCGGGTTTCCGCAGCGCCTCCTTCGCGCTGGCGTCGATTCGCTTCCAGTCCAAGCCCAACTCCTCGGCCAGCGCCCGCACGTCCTTCCGCAGGCTGTTGCGGTCCAGGACGCGACGCCGGCAGGCGTCCCACAGGTAGACCTTCAGGGCGGCCTCGTCCATTTTCTTGAACTTGGCGACGCGCTCACCGATGTTCCCGATAAGCCAGTTGTGGCTCGCCTCCTCCGGATAGATGTCGCACTCGACGCAGATGAACTGCAGGAGTTTCAATCCGCTCCCCCCACCGAAGTGAGGGGAGATCGGAACAGGAGTCAATCCTTGTTCTGATTGAAGATTACCAGCGGCATTAGCGGCTGTTGCGTTCGGCCTGCTGCCGCTGGTCGTCTTCGGCCCACTGGAGCAACTGCTTAGCTGTTGGGACGGGCAGTCCGGCACGACGGTATTCTTCGGCGGTACAGGGCGTACCGTCCGAACGCCACATTCAAGAGATACCGCCTGACTGTCTGTTGGGACCTTCGATAGGACGAAATTTCTTGGGTCGTTTGCTCATATTGGTTTCAATCCTTGTTCTGATGAAAGATACCCAGCGAGCGCCCCCATCGGCGGGCTAGTTGATGCTCAGCGTAAAGTCGAGAATTCTCGGCGGGGACAAATCGCGTATTGGAACGGCAAGCTCATTCTCCCCTACTATGGGCGAGATCAGAACCACATCGGGATCGTAGTTTCCGAATCGCCGCTTTAAGAGTTGACCAGATTATCCGCAACAAAAAAACGGAGAGCACGACGAACAACACCAGCAAACCGAGAAACGTCCAGGGGTGGTTCAGTGCCAGCCACAAGCCGCCTACAACGGATATGTCTTCTGTGATTGATGCAGCCCAGTTGGAAAACGGCTCAGGGCTCGTATTGATGGCCGCGCGCGAACCCATCTTGGTTGCGTGGCTATTCAGGGCCAGGATACCCCCGGCCAGGCCACCAGTCATATCCACGGCCAAGCCGTGATCTCCCGTTGCCCCGAGGGCCATCAGAGCACCCGCCGGAACGCGAATGAACGTATGGATGGCATCCCAAACCGTGTCGAATGCGGGAATCTTGTCTGCGATGAACTCCACGAGGTACATCAGACCTGCGGTCCCAAGTACCCAGGGATTCTGGATCGCATCGAGCTGATCGGGTAATTCCACGTATCCTGTTAAACCGGCGAGCCCCAAAGTAAACACGGTCGCATACAGATTGATCCCGCTTGCCCAGCCGACCCCGAGCGTCAGCGCGAGTAGACTGGAGATTTCAGCCATATCCATAGTCGCCTCATTTCATCGTGAGATTGGATCAATACCCGGTCCGACCATCACAGGCTGGACCCGAATGTATAGGTTTGAATCCCGCGCAGTGGTACCCGGGTTCTGCCGCAAGGTTTCAATCCTTGTTCTGATGGACGATTCTCACAAGGCACCGGCTACTGGCCCCTGTTTTGGTTTCAATCCGCTCCCCCGACCGAAGTGAACTGAAGCGATCAGCAAACAGCCGATAGCAAAGAGGTGTTGACAGGCATCGAAGACTACCGAAAAACAAAAAACGTGAAGGATATCGGTGCGCGGCTTGAGCCTTTGAATGCCGTCCGGTGTGCAGTTTGCCGGCTACCTACAAGGATCTCGTCATCGCAGCAGAACAGTCGACGCCGCCGTTACAACCCTTTGGCTGCTCCACCGGTTTGTACATGTCGTCTCGATTGGCTATGCGTTGCCACCGCACCGGCCCCGACGTATTGGTGATCGTAGTCAGAAAACAGCCGCCCAGGGCATCTCGGCTGCAGATCGTCAAACGTTGTATCGTCGAACTCTCGGGTTTCAGGCCAGCCTCTTTGTATTGAAGCACCAATACGTCCCGGGAGAAATAACGGCGAGTTATTCTGCCCGTGAGCTCAATGTTGGCTCGTCGGTCCCGGCTGTCGCAAAATGAGACAGCGATAAACAAGTGGCGACGGCATCGTCCATTGCACGCCTCCGTGGGAATTCCCCCATTCATCTCTCCAGCCACGATCACACCGCCCGCGATCTTTCGCCTCAGTTCCTCCTGTGCCAGCGCCTCGCGCTCCGGCGTCGATCTCCGAATCCACGGTTCAATCTGATTGGTTCGTGTCACCCCGAGTCTGATCCGATCCGCGCTAAGGCCGCTTTGAGCGCCGTGGCCAGCTCTCTCGCCTTGGCTTCGTAGGTCATCCCAGGCGCGCTTGGGCTGATACATTCGATGGCCTCGACGCCGGCGCGGCGACAGGCGCGTTGCGCGACCGTGCCGAGTGCAATGACCGTTCGACCCGCGCACTCGTGCCGCGTGATTCGGTCGAAGGATTCGTCGACGTGTGGTGTAGGGAACGGCGGCCACTGCTTGTACGGCAACAAGTGGAACGCTTGTGTGACATAGATTTCCGGACGGGTGAGATTTACGCGATCAAGAGCCTGTGACAGCACATTGTTGAAGGGCATACCCGGGAGCCAGCCCTCTTCCATCAGAACGTCGCGATGCTCATGAACCGATTGGGCGTCCAACCAGTAGTGCGCGACCAGCACCGGACCCGTCTCGGAGTTCGATACCATCTGGTAGGGCGTCACCCACTCGCCGTCGAACCCAACGTCTGCGAGCGTCTTGTATTTGCGCTTGTATCTGGGAATTACAAACTCGCGGCGGCGGGCGATAATCTCGGCTCTCTTCATAAATTCCTCCACACCGACATGAATGATGTCGTTAATGCGGGCATGCTTAACCTGATTGATTCGTAGACTTGATTGGGGTCCTGCCATTCAGTGCCGTTGTTCGTGAGAGTGCAATATACGGATTTATTGTTGAACTCATGATGAATTCTTCATCCTATTTGTTGATCTTATGGTGAAAAATGTAGCATTTTGCGTCACAGAGGTTGCGGCTGTGCGACGAGAGATGGAATTCACAGCCTTCTATCGAAATGGGTTCAGACAATCAACGGGAAGTCAATCGACGGTACGAGAGGACGTTTGAATCTTACACTCCGAGTTCTACGCAAAATGCGTACGTGTTTGGTCAGGCTGCTTGCGCATGGTGTGGTGTTGGAATCCCCCCACCGCATCAGCCGTCGCCGGGCCCCTTCGACAAGCTCAGGGCTGCGCCTTCGACCCTTCGACAAGGTTGCTTCGACAGGCCACTTCGGCAAGCTCAGTGCAAGCAGCACAAGCAGGGCGAGTCCTCAGGTGACGGCTCGGCTTCTGCGACTCCCCATCAAGGCGGGAGTGATTCGGCCGTCTAATGGGCTCGCGCGTTCATTTCGACCGACTTGGTTGCAGTGGAAGATAGCGAAGCCGCGATAGGTTACGTCCGCAGATTTCGCCGCCGCTACGCGCTGCCGTCCCTGACGTAGGGCGACCGGCCCGTCGCCCT
This sequence comes from Gemmatimonadota bacterium, assembly GCA_028877215.1. Lineage (GTDB taxonomy): Bacteria > Latescibacterota > UBA2968 > UBA2968 > JAAXHE01. Next base: position 15,875 of record JAPPFJ010000032.1, read on the forward strand.
TACGGTCAACGTGCATTGATCGGCTTACAGTTATCAGCGGCGTTCATCTGGCGATCGGCCTGCCAGCGGAGGAAATCGGTTGCCCATCTGCCCACTATAACGTAAAATTAACCTCCGATGGGGTTTACGATATACTGCCCCAATGACTACAAGGAGCCCCACGATGAAGCCCTCCGTCCCGTTTGAAAAACACCATTCTGAATTCCTCAGTGATCCGGTACGCGCGCGTGCCTATCTCGAAGTGGTGCTGGAGGAATACGCCAGAGACCAGGAAGAATCGGCCCTTCTACTGGCGCTCAAAGATGTCGCGTCTGCGCGTAATTGATAGGGAGTTTTCGATGCTCAACACGACCGTTGGGATTGTAAAGGGCGGCAGAATCGAAACACTGGAACCCATCCCGTTGCCTGAAGGAAAGAGGGTATTGGTAACGATCTTGCCCGATGACGATATGTTCTGGCAGGAAGCCAGCGGGGAGTCCCTGGAGCGGATATGGAACAATGATGAGGACGATGTTTATGTCCGACACCTTGATCAATGATTTTGTGCTCGTCCAATAGAAAAGCCTGACGACCTTGATTGCTTGTCTGCGAAGTTGGCTGAACCTCAGATAGATCCTGATTCATACACCCTCCCCGCTTCGATCATCTCCGCGGCGATCTCCTTTCTCAGCTCCTCCGGCGCGAGGACCGCGCACTCCGGCCCCCAGCTTCGAATCCAGGGTTTCATCTCGAGCGTGTGTTTCACCCTGAGCCGCAGCCTGCACCCGCCGTCCGACTCGTCCGTCACGTCCACAACGCCCGGCCAGTCCGATTCACGCACGCGGTACCCGACCTTCCCTGAAAACCGAAGCACAACGTCCACGACTTCGTCGCCGCCCATGATGCCCCACGAGTGCTCGAGGAATTCGTACGGATCAAATCCATCCCTCGTCTTGAATCCTGCCTCCAGCAGCGTCGCCCGTTGAATGCGCTCCACCTTGAACTCTCGAACGGCCTGGCGCAAATGGTCGTATCCGATGACGTAGCTGGCGTATCCCACGGGCGAGGGTTCGATGAAGTAGGGATCGACCGTACGTTCTGTGGTTTCGCCGGTCTGCGGGTTGTGGTAGACCATCCGTACCTGCCTGCGTTCGGACCAGGCGCGGGTTAGCTTTTCCAGAACGCGGATGTGATCTCGATCCGGCCTGCGCCTGTCGGCAACCGCAGCCGTTCGATTGATGTGTTCGCCGATGGACTCCGGCATTGCGCTCGCGAGCTTTTCAAGCGCAGACACGACGTGCGGATTGTGTTCGTCACTATGCGCGGAGAGCAGGCGCGCGGCCAGGTAGAGCGCCAGGGCTTCGTGCAGCTTGACCCGTACGGTGGTGAGATAACGTTCCTTCAGCACACCGAACCGCCCGCCATCCTCCCATATCGGCGACCCCGATTCGCCCAGCGACTGGATGTCCCGGTACACCGTACTTCGGTGTACGCCGAATCGCGAAGCAATTTCCGTCGCCTTCCTGCCGCCTGACGATTGATAGAGCCAGGTCTCGATCGCCTTGAGGCGTTCGGCGCGGGTCATTGTTCGTTCCATTCGGAATCCTCCGCGTTAACGTAAGTGCAGATTGTCGCAGGTATTGCGACAGCGTAGAATAAAGTCGAAGGGGCGACCGGCCGGTCGTCCCTTCGGAAACTGCGCATCGGGATGATTTGGTAGGGGCAACCCTTGTGGTTGCCCACTTTGCGTCGACTACCATTCATCAGCCATGTTGCAGCGCACGGAGACACTGCATCATTTCAACAAAACGGCCGGCAGCCGCTTGAGCTGTTCATTGCGAGGGTCGACCTCGAATCCGCCGGACTCCAGTGCGGTCACGCCGAGCAACGGTTCGGCGCCTTCGTCCCCGTACACGATTGTCCCGCCGACGACTTCTCCTTCAAACTCCAGTTCCGCAATTGTTATGTCCATGGCAATGGGCTTTCCATCCGCAAGTACATATTCGCGGCGGCCCCTTGGCGTGAGTCCGATCGCATCGAGCCGAACCCTGGGTACAAGCGAGTCGAATGCGCCTGTATCGACGAGAAATTTCCCGGTCCAATAACGTTCCGGATCCGCGGGGTTGCGGATGGTTACATCAACGTAAGTCGCGCCCATTAGCCGTTCTCCAGGTGAATAGGTTTTTCCGTCGAGTTCCTTAAACCATAGCTGATTTCTGCAACCGATGCAAGACGCGATGATAATTCAAGCGCAGCTGGCCGATCGCCCTGTACACCTGAGGCGCCTGTCCGATAGATTGCGCGGTTGCCGCAGGATCCGGCGTTTTTCCGGACAAAGAACCCCGAAGTTTTGGCCTGACTTACGTGGGCAGACAGGAATGTCCGCCCCACCCTCACACCGGCTTCCTCATCGGCGGCGGCGGTCAGTCCGTCAACACGGCCGTTCCGCTGACCGATACCATGAGCATGCTGCCATCCCCAACGACTTCGTAATCCAGGTCGATGCCCACAACGGCGTTGGCGCCCTCCTGCCTGGCGGCTTCTTCCATTTCCGAAAATGCGATCTCGCGTGCCTGCTTCAGTTCCTTCTCATACGCCGCGGACCGCCCCCCCACGATGTCGCGAATGCCGGCGAAGAAATCCTTGAAGATGTTCGCGCCCAGAATGGCCTCGCCGGTGACGATGCCCCTGTAATCACGGATGGTCTTGCCTTCGATACCGGGTGTGGTGGTCATAATCATGGATGTGCCTCCTCAGATCAATTGGACGTCTAACGGCAGGGTTTCCCGCCGGCCGAAATATAACGCCGGACTCCCTTTCAAAGGGTAATCCCCATTTCAAACAGAGATTTTAACGCGGCGCCGCGACAGATCCTTCCGGAACGGTGCGTATACGTCGTCCCAGGAGAAATCCCTTCGGTTCACGTTCAGCCACCTGGTGTATCCTGGTAATCCGCAGTTAAATCGCCTTTGTCAATTTCATATGTTCGATTTCACGTCCACGAAGACATACGAATCATGGTCGTTTGTAGCTGTTATAGACGATTGAGAGCCAACGGTCGGTACTCATCCAGCCCTGGCCCCACGACTGCCATTTCTCCGGGACTCCGGCGGCCTGGATTTCTTCCAGGGTCTTTCCGGCCGCGATGGACTCTTTGACAAGGCTGGCGCACGTTTCCAGCATCTCGAGCGCAGTCTTCATGTCTTCCGGCCCGGCGAGCGGCCCGTGACCGGGGATTATACGCGCATCCGGAGGGATCTGTTTCAAGAGAGACCGTACGGCCTCGATGTAACCCTGGACGTTGCCGCCGCCGCGCAGGTCGACGTATGGAAATCTGCCGTTGAATAGGAGGTCTCCGGTGTGGACGACGTTGGATCCGGTGAAGAATACGACGCCGTCGCCATCCGTGTGGGCGTTCGGAAAGTGGACGACGCGCAGTTCCTCGCCATTGAAGTGAATCGACAGTCCTCTGTCGAACGTGATTTCCGGCAGGGCGGCTTCGGGCAAAGGCCTGTCGTCGACGCGCCTGGCCTCAAGACGCTTTCGGACGTTCCGGTGCGCGACGATAACGCCTGTTTTTCCGAAATGCGCGTTCCCGCCGGTATGATCGCCATGGTAGTGCGTATTCAGGACGAAGGTCGGATCTCCGCCCCCCAACTCGCCGATGGCGGCGCGGATCTTTTCAGCCAGCGGTGCGAACTGATCGTCGACAATCAGGACACCGTCCGCGCCCACCGACACGCCGATGTTTCCGCCCCTCCCCTCAAGCATATAAATGCTGTCCCCAAGTCTGGTGGATTTAATCTCGACACCGGAAAAGTCCCTCTGTGCGAATGCCGTGCCGGTAACGGCCAGAGTCACGAGTATGGGTAACCAACTAGACATATCGAAGATCCTCCAGATTCGGTAAGACGGAAGAGGGGAGAGACTGGCTGCCTTGTGAGGTCTATTCTCCTGCCGGAGGCGATGAGGAATGACATACCGGGCAAGGATTTCTTCTGCCGTCTTACGTCTCCCCTCTACCCTTTTCTGCTTCCTTCCTCATAAAAAAAGGCCCGGAGCCATATTCCCGGGCCTATTCTTGAAACCATCCTTGCAAATAGGGACGAACGGCCGGTCGCCTCTGATCCACTCGGGATCCGAATCGCCCGAACGTGTACTTACGCGACCAGGACTACGCCGTCCTTCCGTCGATGGTGCCCACTTCGATCTTCAATTCATCCCGGTTCACAACGCGGTCGACGCGCCCGTCCCGCACCCACACCACCCTGTCGGAAACGCTCAGCATCTTGTGGTCGTGCGTGGCCGAAACCACGGTGACGCCCGAATCCTTGTTCATCTGACGCAGCAACTCGATAATCTCCGTTCCGGTGCGCAGATCCAGGTTTCCAGTGGGTTCGTCGGCCAGAATCAGGGCCGGATCGTTGGCGAACGCCCGGGCAACCGCCACGCGCTGCTGCTGTCCGCCCGATAGCTCGAAGGGCTTGTGCGAAACCCGGTCGCCCAACCCCACCTTGTTCAGGAGTTCCACACCCTTGTCCCTGGCCTCGTCGCTGGTCAGCCCCGCAAATACCATGGGAAGCGTCACGTTCTCCAGCGCCGTCATCACCGGAATCAGATTGAACGTCTGGAAAATATACCCGATTTTCCGGCATCGCAACCACGCCAGTTCATAGGCGTCGAGCTGCGCGACGTCGACGTCGTCGATGTACACCTTGCCGTCGCTGGGTTTGTCCAGACCGCCGACCATATTGAAAAGCGTGGTTTTTCCGGAGCCCGAGGGTCCCATGATGGAAATGTACTCGCCCTGTTCAATTTCGATATCCACTCCTTTAAGCGCGGACACCCGCACGTCGCCCATCTCGTAGACTTTTTTCACATCCTGCGTTCGTACCACAGCCATCGTCGACCTCTTTATGTATTTCGGAACCGCGGTCTTCGACCCGAATCTGACCTTGAGCCCCGGCTATACTTCCAGTCGCATCGCGTCGACCGGCTCCATCTTTGCGGCTCGATAGGCTGGAAGAATTCCGCCCATCAGGGAAAGGAAGGAACCAAGCACGATCGCCATCAGCCCGCGTTCCAGGATGGTGGGCCACGGTACGTGACCCATGACGCCTGTGCCATAGCCAATCCAGGACGTCAGAATGGACAACAGAAAACCCACTGCGGCGCCCAGCACGGTACCCGCCATGCCCATAAAGGCGGATTCGAGAATGAACAGTTTGACTATGAATCCATCCAGCGCTCCCATGCATTTCATGGTGCCGATCTCCCGGAAGCGCTCGGTGACGGACATCAGCATCGCGTTTGTAATGCCCACCAGGCAAACCAGAAGTGATAGCACAACCAGCCAGGTGTTCTTGGCCTCCTCCTGTCGATTGGCTTCGCTCTCCTGACTGATGTCGATACCCTTCTGCTGGAGAATGAGGTTCATCTTCGGATCGTTGGCGTTTCGAAGACTGTTGACTATGGAACTGGTTGTCCAGATGGACATCAGAAACGCGATTGCCAGAATGATGCTGCTAACGGTGATCAACGACCGCCCGAACCGGATTTTCACACTGTTGAAACTGATTTCGACGGCCTTTCTGACTGGCAGCTTGACCTGTGTGCCGATTTCCCGGCGGGCAGGTGACGAATAACTCTCCGCCATGAATTCCTCCAACCGCTATCTGTGGCCAACGATGGGACGTCTGCAAGGATCTGTTCGCTGCCGGAATCACCAGGCTGTTTCATCCGGACAAGTGCAGGTACGTCCGCCTTATCTGACTTCTGCGCCGCGCATCGCGGGGACGTGGGTGCGCCCCCGGCGCGTGGAATAATACGTCCGATCCGCAAGCAGCTTTCTCGCCCGGTCGAACAACGCCAGCGTCTGAACGACTTCCGGGTCCTGACTCACGGCGACCTTGCCCGCCTCCCGGTCTCCCCAACGGAATTTCGCGAAATACCGTTTCATCTGCCGCTTGATCAAAGCGATGCCCGATTCGAAATCCGCATCCGAAAAGGTCAGATCGGATTCCCATGCCTTCAGGAATTCCTTGAATTCCGTCATTTCGCGCGGGCCAGGCGAATATTGCAGAAGATAGGCATCGAAATCCGGGTACGTACCGGTGAACTCCGACCCGTGTCTACTGGCGAATTCGAAAAAGTGCCGCCGGGTCAGCCGCTGTTCGAAATCGCCCTGACGCACCGGTTCCAATTCCACGTCGGGCGTGATCCCGCCGCTGCCGTAAACCTTACGGTTCAGAATCTGTGTGAAATAAACCGGTTGAGAGAGAACGCTGTCCGGATCGGCATTGGGATCGTATCCGTCGTGCGCCTCCTGCAGATAGGCGCGCCTGTCGCTCGAATACGGACGCTGGATCGGACGCTCGCTGGGCGTGAAATAGCGCGCCACTGTAAGCAGGACTGCGCCGCCGTTCTTCAGCGAATACTGCTTTTGAACCAGCCCTTTTCCAAATGTGGTCCTGCCGACGATGAGCCCGCGATCATAGTCCTGAACGGCGCCCGCCACGATTTCTGAAGCGCTGGCGCTGTAGTTGTCGACAAGCACCGTCAGAGGCATATCGAGAGGAACGATCGGATCGCGGTCCGCGAAATGATCTTCGCGGGAACCCCTTCTGCGGCCCTCTGTAAACACAAGGAGGCGGTCCTTTTCCAGGAACTGGTCCGCCACCGCAACAGCCTGCTCAAGGTAGCCGCCACTGTTGCCGCGCAGATCGAGGATGAGTTTTCTTGCGCCTTCCTCGACCAGTCCTTCGAGAGCAACCCGCAACTCACGGGAGGTACGACTCGAGAACCGGTCGATCTTCACGTAACCCACGTCCGCATTCAGTTTGAACGCATACGGCACGCTGGGCACTTCGATCTTGTCGCGAATAATCTCAAACGTGAGGGGGTCGGCCACTCCCGATCGATGAACCAGAACGATGACGCTGCTGCCCTTGGGACCCTTTAGCCGCCGTTTCACCTCGTCGGTCTTCCGAATGCCGACCACCGATACCCCGTCGATCTTCACGATGCGGTCGCCGGCCTGGAGTCCGGCCTTATAAGCCGGAGATCCGACAATTGGAGACAGTACCGTCAACTGGCCCGCGATGATTTCGAAATAAATCCCGATTCCCTCGAACGAGCCCTGCATCCTGTCCTGTGTGTCCTGGAGCTCTTCCGGTGAGATATAGGTTGAATGGGGATCCAGCCGGGAAAGATAGCCTTCGATCGCACCGTGATACAATTCAACCGGATCGGTCGAGTCATAGTACTGGCGCCGCACCAGGTCGGCCAGCTGATCCAGTGTATGCGCCTGCATCGCCGTATTCACGCGAGGCGCCTCGTCCGCGACGGCCGTCCCCGGGCGACCCGGCCCCCAGACGAGGATCAATATGGAAGCAACTCGAAATACGACCGACATACAGAACTTTCGAGAGTCGAGTGTCCTGTCTCGAAAATACCTTGGCATTCGGCAGAAAAAAAAGCGTTTCAACTTAACGACGCCATCCTGAGATGTCAAGGAGAAACCGCATCTGCCGGGGCGACATCAGCACCCGGATCTCTCGGCCCTGCCTTTCGACCGGGTCAGGGAAAACACGAGAAGCTGCTTGGAAAACAGATAATACTCCTTGAGATTCAGCTTGCTGGTACTGTACTGCCGGTTGCGGAACACGTACGGCACCTCGATGTACGTCGACCAGGTTCCCTTAACAAGTATCTCCAGCAGTATCTTATACCCCGGAGAAGTCAGCGTCACACCCTGCAGCACCCGGCGATGCAGGAAGAAATACCCGCTGAGCGGATCCTGTACGCCCGTCAATTGCCTGGCTGCCAGTACGCCTGCCTGGGAGATCAGCTTTCGATACCAGGGCCACCTCTCCACACGGCTGTCCGGATTATACCGGCTGCCCAGCGCAAGATCGTTTTCACGAAGCCCGAGGATCAAGCGGGGCAATACCGAAGGATCGTGGCTCAGATCAGCGTCGATCACTCCCAGGCAGTCACGGTCCGACTTCTGGAATCCCGCCATAACGGCGCTGCCCAGTCCGAGTTTTCCTGGGCGGTGTACCACCTGAACGGGATACCGGTCCGCGAGCTTCTCCGCTTCCTCGCCGGTACCGTCCGGAGAGTTGTCGTCTACGAAGATCAACTCAACATCCATCTCCGGAAACGCTCCGACCGCCGCGAAGATCTCCTCCGCCAGCAGTGAAATGTTCGGGCGCTCGTTGTAAGTGGGCGTAATCAGAGACACGCGCAGAGGGTTTTCATCCATGCCGATCACCTCTTGAGAAAGGGCCCCGCAGGCAGCAGGCGGCTCAGGCGGAGATTGGAAACAGCCGCAGCCGGTGAAGGAGGTTCGATCATCCGGCTGCAACACCCATTTCCGTTCCAGTTCGCTTCAGGTTTTCGGAAAAAGATCGCAGTGCCGGATCGAACAGTTCGCGTGCGAGATCCAGCTTCAGGCCCGCACCGGGGGGTCTGGGCGCAATCTGTCCCAACTCCCGGGAAGTCACCGGCACAACGAGATCGGTGTCGAGATCGAAACAACGGCAGATCCGCTCAACCATCTCATACCTGGTCATGATCTCCGGACCCGCAAAATGGATCACGCCCCGGAATTTCCGGTGGCACAAACCAAGGAGAAATACTGCAAGTTCATCCACGCAGGTGGGATTGGACCACTCGTCGGTAACGATCCGGACGGTTTCGCCGCGAAGAAGGGATTCGAGTGCCCACGTTACGAAATTGGGCCGGCAACCCGCACGATACCCGTAGAGCACCGCCGTTCTGACTACCACTCCCTGGCAGGCCGAGGCCAGAACGACCTCCTCTGATTCCAACTTGGTCCGTCCGTATACGTTAACCGGATTGACGGGATCGGTCTCCGAGTACGGACCGGCCAGACCGTCGAAAACATAGTTCGTCGAAACGGTCACCAGGCCGACGCCTGCGTCTTCACACGCCCGAATCAGGTTCCGTGTTCCGCATACGTTGACGCGGTACGCCAGGTCGGGATTACGCTCACATCGGTCCACGCCCGCTTCCGCGGCCGCATTGATTACCCAGTCGGGACGTACCTGTGAAACCTCACGGACAACTGACTCCGCATCCGTGACGTCCATCCGGACACGGTCCGACCCCAGAAACGGCGTCCGGGTGTCGCGCGCCGCTGGAATCCGGACTAACCCCTGAAACGGCACGTCACACAGCGCCCTGCCCAGAAACCCGGAAGCTCCCACGATCAACACCTTCCCTTTTGACCCATCACTCATCGGCTCCACCCGGACAGGTTAACCTTGATTCGTAAGTCTTCGGGGACGTTAATTCAAATATGTGCTTGTAAATAAAGGCGATTAAACGGCGGATTACCAGGATACACCAGGTCACTGGACGTAAAGGGAAAAAACGTCATTCTATACGTCGATATTGCCCCGTTTCGGAGGGTTTTATGGCGTTGCCGCGTTGCTGTTTTTTTCGCATTGAGGTCAATAGTTGTCACGGTCTTGCGGAACGGACGGCGTCGGCACCACGCGCAGGTACATTGCCATCCCTCTGCTCAGCGCGCCTGCGTAGGCGGCACGCGCCAGATGCGAATTCGCCAACACCGCGAGTATCTCACCGGCCGTTTCCGCATAACGCCGGTTCGCGGTCAGCCCGTACAACCTCGTAAGCACCTGAACAGCCACCCCGTTACCCGACGGGACCAGGCGGTCCACGGCGTGGAAGACGGCCGCGTCAGGCTCCGGCCAGCGGTCGCGCAGCGCGCCGGTGTCATCGAGAAGCCGCTCCAGCATAACATCGGTGAGCTTCAATGCGAAACGGAATTCGGCCGTATCACCACCCGCGCTGTAGAGATCCAGCGCGGCCCGAGCAACCAGGGCCTGGTCGGCAAGCAGAAAAACCGGCGATGCCGGCTGGTCGAGGACATGCAGCATACCACCTGCAGGATGCGTAAGCCGCGTGCGAATAGACGCCATGGCGTCACGCGCCAGGTCCAGGTAGTCCGTTCTGGAAGAAGCCTGATAGAGCGCTGCAAGCCCGGTAACTGCCAGGGCGTTCCACGAGGTGTATACAGACGGGTCTCTCGGCGGCGTGCGACCCGCATCCAGCAGGACCGCACCGCTCGATTCTTCGGAAAACCCCGCGAAGCCTGCGACAAACAAACCCTTCCGAGGTGCATGAAATCCACCAATCAGCGCATCGCCCAGATCGATCGCAGCCGCCGTGTCCGTCCGAGCCAGGACTGCCAGCCAGCCCGCGTTCATGGCCAGTGTCTTCTCCCGGTCGAGCACGACTCCGTCCGGCGTGAGCCGCCGCTGGAAGAACGTACCGTCGGAATCGCGCAGCGGGCTTGCGACAATCTCATTCAGCCTATCGAGCGCCAGAGCCCGCGCCGCGGAATCATCGCCGTCGAGGAGTGCAAGAAACGACTCCGGACCCGGTACCTCATCCCGTTTCAGCGCGGCCACCGTGCTGTCCGTAAACGACTGCAACAGGCCGGACGACACCACCGCACGAGAGGAAGGCTGTGCTTCTCTCGCCGTCCACAGCGCGAGGTTCCGTCGCTCACGTTCGAAATCGGCCCAACGCTTCGGGTTATTGGAATAGACCCACACCCGTCGCAACAATTCCCGGAGGTCTTCCGGATCCAGATAGGTGGAACCGGTCATCCACTCGCCTTCGGGAGTCAAGAACGCCGTTGACGGCCAGCCGCCCAGTCCGAATCGCTCCGCCAGGTCGGGGCGCCGGTCCACGTCCACCCGTACCGGCCACGTTCCCCGTCCGATCGCCCGCGCCAACTCAGGGTCTTCGAAACCACGACTTGCCATTTCCCGGCACCAGTAGGACCGGCGGGAATAGAGAAAAACAAACAGTGGTCGCTTGAGAACACGCGCGGAATCCCGCTCTGACCACTCTCTCCAGGTCACCTGTCCGGGAGGCGACGCGGACAGTTCGGAGAATGCAGACGATTCCGGAACCCGATCGCAGGCGCCAGACCCGAAGCTCAAAGTCAACAACACGCAGGCCGGACGCAGATGACTCGACGCGAGTCGCAAGAGGAACCCCGCGGGACGACCGCCAGACGCATCGAGCGAGAAGATCGTGTTCCGTCCAGGCAACAAGCCGCCTGAATTCGACCGGCGAGTCACCCGCCTTGCATCCCTTCGACAGGCTCCGGGCGGCGCCTTCGACAGACCCAGGACATCGCTCAGGAACCAGCGCCGCCGACCTGCGTAAGGTCGGCGAGCACGGGTAACGTAGCGAGACGGGATGAATCGTCGGTCGAATGGCGAGGGATTTTCGGGACAGGACACTGATTGAGAAATGAAAAGTAGGGAACCACTGTGCGCCAGATGCGTCTATATCTTGAAATCGACGAAAAAACTTGACATTTCAATGGCGATTGACGTAATTTTTTCGCTTAACGAGATCCGAACCGACCCGATATCCGGGTACCGTACGTAACGGCCTGCGCAACCGGAACCCATCGTTGCACAAGAGCGTTGACGTCAGGATCGAAATCCAGGAAGCGCTCGAGTCTTCACCGGATCTTCGAGAGTGGTATCGCTTCCTCGATCAACATAATGGGAATGTCGTCTTCAATCGGGTAAAGGTAAGCCCCGTCCTCACGAACAAGGCCTCCGTCAACGGGTTTCTCAACGCGGATTCCCCCCCGGTTGCACAACTCGCCCTTTTCAATAAGATTGTTGACCTTTTTGATCAGTTCCCGACCTGCCGGACTGACCTGTGTTTTGTCTTCGGGACAGGCCAGAATATCGAGAAGTTCCCTGTCGATGCTCACCCCCGAGCCCCTTTGAAATGCAATCGAATGATTCGTGGATCTCGTTCTCCGCAGTCCCCGGTCTGAGAAAAATATACAACAACAGGTTGTCTAACAAGCTTTTTCCGGCAGGAGCGCCTATTCCGAACATTCGCTGACGGTTTTTCCCGTAGATCCACAATTCCGTTCCACAAAAGAAACTGCCGACAAGGCTGATCGTCACTGCCTTCGCCTCCCGGGGCGTTCGTCGCGTTGTGGACTTGTTGTCAAAACCTGTAGCGAGTGGAGTGAGTGCCCGTGCCGTTCGAGAGATTACCCGGGTCGTCGGGCAATAGAGTGGCTCAGACCTTCCAGCCCTCTCCGCACCCGGTTTTTTGTGCCCTGTCGCACTGCCATTTCCTGTCGTGCTTAATCGCGCGAATAGCGTTCTGTTCTGGAAATAGATCGCCGAAATTCGGCCGTCGAGGCGCCCGGCTGGCAAGGCGCCTGAGCGAGGCGACCTGGCCAGGTCGGCGAGTGAAGGCAACGACGCCAGACGGGATGATTCGGCGGATGAATGGTGAGAAATTTCCGGGACGGGACGCTGTAACACCGTCACAACTCAAGGAGCCGAACCTCATGAAAAACAACCAGATGTGCGTATGCCTGATGGGCTTCATGCTGGCCGTTGCGTTCGCGTTTCCGGGCCCGACGTGGGCGACGCCGGAGAGCCAGGCCGCGGCGCCCTTTCTACTGTTTCAGCCCAGCGCGCGTTCGGCTGGAATGGGCGAAGCCTATATTGCCATTGCCGACGGCGCCAATGCCACCTATTACAATCCGGCGGCCCTGGCCGACGACACCGACAGACACATGAGCACGACGATGTACAAGCCCGTTCCGTCATTGGCAAGCGACATCTTCACGTCGTTCGGCGCCTACACGCAACCGGTTGAAGGCGTGGGTAACCTGGGCTTCAGCCTGATCTACACTTCGCTCGGGTCCCAGCACCGCACGGACTCGCAGGGGCAGGATCTGGGCAAATTCACCAGCTTTGGACTGGCGGTGGCGGTGTCTTATGGAACCTTTGTCGTAAAAAACGTGTCTGTCGGCGCAACCATGAAGTTCATTCACGAAAAGCTGGCCAGTCAGGGCGCGGGCATCGAAAAGGGCAAAGGCGCAGGTACGTCATTCGCAGGCGACCTGGGCTTTATGTGGAAAACCTCCGATCGGTTCACGCTTGCGTGGGCATTGCGAAATGTCGGGCCGAACATCACGTTCATCGATGCGGACCAGGCCGACCCGCTGCCTCAGAATTTCACCATCGGGATTGCCTATACAGCGCTCCAGCGCGGGAATTCAACGCTGCTCTTCGCCGCCGACATCTATAAACCCCTTGCCGACAGGGGCTTCTTTTCGTTTGTCACGGGTTGGAACGACCGCGGCGGCAGGGAAGAACTCGAGGATATGGATTACCATACCGGCATCGAGTGGAAATACAACCTTTCCGAAGAATCCGCCTTCGCCCTGCGAACGGGATATTTTCACGATCAGGACGGCGACCGGAAAAGTCCGACCTTCGGCCTGGGCCTCAAATACAACTGGGCGTCGTTCGATCTTTCGTACTTCGCCAGGAGCAACTCCGCCCTCCGAAACGTCTTTCGCTTCACGGGCGGATTCTCCTTCTAGTTCAACGGATCGGCGTTTCAAACTGCGATTTTTCGTTTGATTTCTCAGAGGGTCGAAAACCATCGTGTGGTTGCGGCGGGTTGAACCCAGACGCAGTCTGCAATTGGCGCAGAAGAGAACGACGCTGACGTTCCTTTTCGCCATTTGCATTTTTTGTCCCGTCCTTTCTCCGCCTGCCGTTCAGGGCGCCGGGGAAACCTGGCGCATCCTGGCTGTCCGGGTCTCATTTTCCGTGGAAGATCCCGACGACGGGACCACCAGCGGAAACGGCGCTTTCGACCTCCGTACTTTCGACTCGGTCCGCGACGACTATATCTTCCCCTTCGACGCCCCCCCGCACGACAAGTCCTTCTTTGAAGCGCACCTCCAGGCACTGCGCAACTACTATCTGGATATATCCGACGGTCAACTTGAAATCGATTACACCGTGTTCCCGGAAGAAGCGGATGAAAGCTACGTCATCGACAGGCCCCTCAAGGAATACGGCAACGGGCGCACCCGGACCGAAATCGCCCAGCGAATCACGCAACTCTTTCACGACGGCATAGCGGCCGCCGACTCCGCGGAAGGAGCAAACCTGGATTTTTCCGCCTTCAGGGCCTTCGTGGTCTTTCACGCAGGGCTCGGCGCTGAGGCAGGCGGGCAGGCCATCAACGACATACCTTCCGCATTCGTGTCCGGCAATGATCTCGATCGCTTCGCGGGCGGGCCAATCGCGGTGGACGACGGGGCGGCGGTTGTGCGCAACGGCATGTTACTTCCCGAAGCCGTCAGTACGGACGGGAGGGGCGGCCTGAACGGCACGCTGGTTCGTTTCTTCGCGCACCAGCTCGGCCTGCCCGGGCTGTCCAATTTCGAAGATGAACTCCCCGCGGTGGGAGACTGGAGCCCGCTGGATACCGGTGGTCCGGGCGCCGTAGCTTCCGCCACCCGCCTGGACCTTCAACCGCTCACTGGAGAACCTGCGGACAGCCTGCTCATCGGATTCGTCCCAAGCCGCCTCCTCGCGTGGTCCCGCATCCGCCTCGGATGGCTGGAGCCGGCGGTGGTCACGCGGAACGATACGATGCGGCTGGTTGCGCCACATGTTACGGATTCCGATCTTCCGCGGGCTGTCAAAGTCCCCCTGAGCGCCACCGAGTACTTCCTTCTGGAAAACCGCATCTCACGGCTTGCTGTATACGGGCGGAAACCGAACATAGCGTTTTCAGCCGGACAACGCGTCTGGCTCTCCGTGGACGACTACGACGCCTTCATTCCCGGTTCGGGCATTCTGATCTGGCATGTCGACGACGCCGTCATCCAGGCCAGCGGCGACGACACGGCCGTCAACAGCAATCCACAGTACCTCATTAGCCCTGGGCAATACAGGCGCGGCATCTCGCTAGAGGAGGCGGACGGCCTGGAGGACATCGGGAACAACGCCGCGGACCGGATCGTGCAGGCCGGCATCATCAGCCTTGATGCCATAGAAGGCGGTGACCGGGATCCGTTCTACGCCGGAAACGCCGCACGTTTCGGGCCGGATACCGTGCCCTCGACCAACAGTAACCTGAACTATCCCACCGGCATTACGATTCAGATCCTCAGCCCGCCCGCCGATACCATGGAGGTGGTTGTCACCTTTGACTACCAGCAGGACGCCTGGCCCGCAACCGGGTTGGCAAACGTCGGGCCGCAGGCCCCACGTGCAATAGACCTGAACGGCGACGGCGTCAAAGAGATACTGCGCAGCGGCGGTCCCGTCGAGACGTCACCTGGCGGAAATGCCCTGCCGCTGTCTTTATCCGGAAATGCCGCCACGCTCGAATCGGACGCGACGTTTCCGTTCTTCACGTCATTCACCCCCGCCGTCGGGGACGTCGACGGAGACGGCCAGGACGATTTCATCTTCGCCCGGGGCCACACGCCGACCCTCTGGAGCCGCAGCAATACCACCACTTCGCCAGCCGGACCGGCGCGGGACATCACCTGCCCGCCTCTCGTCGCCAGCATTGGCGGCGCGTTGGTGGACATTTGGGGATGGTCCAACGGCGACGTTACCTGGGGCAACCTTGCGGGAGAAAATACCGGCGTTGCGCAGACGGGATCGGAACCCGTCGCCGGACTGGCGGCGGGAAACGTGGACGACGATCCGGAAGACGAGCTTGTTGCACTGGCGGGACAGGGTCGGCTCTTCATTGCCGAAGCCGATGGACGTGTTCGACAGGTGGCCGATCTTTCCGGGCCCGTTATGGGATCCCCCGTACTGGGCGACCTCGACCGTGATGGCGGGGACGAGATCGTCACGCTGGGTGCGGACGGTGTGGTATCCATCTTCTCCAGGGGGCACATGACGGCGCAAAGCATGCCGGTGCCCGGGGGCGCAGGGTCGGCGCCCGTGCTGGGCGACCTGGACGAAGACGGCTACATCGAGGTGCTATTCGGCGGCGAGGGTCGCCTCTGGGTCGTGCGCTTCAACGGCGTGCATCAGACCGATACGCCGCTTGCGTTTCCTCTCAAGGACGAGACCGGCCTGATATCCGCGCCGCCCGTACTTGCCGACGTCAACCTGGACGGCGACCCGGACATATTCGTGGCCACCGGGGGCGGCTTGGTGTATGGCCTCGGCGCCGACGGCTCGATCCTGCCGTCCTTTCCCCTACCCGTTTCAAGCCCGGTGCACGCCTCGCCCCTGGCCGACGATCTGGATGGCGACGGCACCCTGGAACTGGTTGTCTTCACAGCGGAAGGCGCGGCGCATCTCTGGCACCTCGAGACCTTCGACGCCCATTTTACGGGCAATCATCTCGTCTGGAGCCAGGCCGGAGGTGGGCCCGGAAACGCGAGTCGACTGCTCACGCTGCCCAGCGACCCGCCGCCGGAGACCACGTCGCTGCTTCTCCCCCCGGACCAGGTCTACTGCTATCCCAACCCCATACGCGGCACGTCTGCCACGATCCGGTTTTTCCTTGGCAAGAGCGCCCGTATCCAGGTGGCCGTGTTCAACGCGCTGGGTGAAATCGTCGAACGGATGACTATGGAAAATCCGACGCCCCGCACGGACAACGAACTCCGTTGGAACACGGTCGAGTATGCCAGCGGCTTCTACGTTTGCCGCGTGGAAGCCATCTCGGAAGAGCGATCGGAAGTCCGCTTCGTAAAAACCGCGATAATCAAATAGCAGTCCGTTGATAAAGTCGCTCTGCAGGCGAGGCCGAGCCATTGTGGGCGAAGACAAGGCGCGCGACCGAGTCCCATCCTGCGATTCGGCGAGGGAGCGC
>JAPPFJ010000030.1 GCA_028877215.1 Gemmatimonadota bacterium
ACCAACGCCGACCGGCGCTTTTGCAGCCGCGCGAAGACCGCTGGGAATTTTAAGATAGCTTCTAAAACGGCAGTGAAACGAAGGAGGTTGTTGTGAGCGAAGTCGTGATTTACCACAACCCGAGATGCAGCAAGAGCAGGCAGACGTTGAATCTTCTGAGGGAGCGAGGAATCGAGCCGAGAGTCGTCGAGTACCTGAAAACGCCCCCCGACGAGGAGACGCTTTCCGGCATTCTGGATATGTTGGGAATCCAGCCGTCGGACCTGGTCCGAACGAAAGAGGATGAATTCCGGGCGCTTGGCCTTCGCGAAAAGACGGACGATCCGAAGGCGCTGATCAGGGCGATGGCGACACATCCCATCCTGATCGAGCGGCCGATCGTTATCCACGGCGACCGGGCAAGGGTGGGTCGACCGCCGGAAAGCGTGCTGGAAATCCTTTGACGTACGCCTATGGAATCCGCCGTCCCCGGTAACGGATTTCGGCCCCGCTGACGTTTCGTTGGCGGGGTTTTAAATAGCCGCACAGGGATAGTAATTGCGTCCGATATTCCGGAAAACTATATTTCCTGGCGCACGGCAACACCGCGTGAACCCATGGTATGGACCGAATGAAGGAAAGGTACTCGCATGGCGGCCGCGAAGCCGGTCATTTCAGCCGAAGCGTTGAAGAAGCGCCTGGAGCGTTTTGCGCGTCTTTCACTGGCTGACCTGCCCACACCGCTCCTGGATTGTCCCCGGCTTTCGGAAAAGCTGGGAGGACCCCGCATTCTGGTCAAACGGGAGGACCTGACCGGCATGGCCTTCGGCGGCAACAAGGTCCGCGAGTTCGAGTATTCTGTGGCGCCGGCGATCCGGGAGGGCTATGACGTTCTGTTGCACGGGGCCGCGTCCCAGTCCAACCAGTCCCGGCTCACCGCGGCGATGGCGGCCCGGTTCGGGCTGAAGGCCGTCATGGTCGGACGGAAGGACGCGCACTCCCATCCGGTGAACGGAAATCTGCTGCTGGATCACCTCTTTGGCGCCGAGGTCCACCTGGTAGACCGTCCGGACGAGAAAACGCAGGTCGTCGAGCGTCTGAAGGCGGAGGGTCAACGGGTCTACAATACGAGTACGGACGGATACTATCTGCGAAGCATCTCGTACGTCGACGGGTTTCTGGAATTGTGGGAACAGCTGCAGGCCCGCGGCATACGCCCGGATGGGCTCTACGTCTGCTCGGGGGTGCATACGCACGTCGGGCTGGTCGTAGGCGCCCGCGCGCTGGGGCTTCCGCTGCGCGTCGTCGGGATCAGTCCCAGTCCCCAGGATGACGAGGAGGATGCCGCGAATCTGGCCCGGGTGGCGAACAAGGTGGCGGAGATGCTGGCGCTGGACCTGTCGTTCATTGGAGAAGACTTCGAGAGCTACGGCGCCTACGCGGGGGATGCATACGGAACATTGACGGACGCAAGCCGGGAAGCGGTTGTGCTGGCCGCGCGCACGGAGGCGCTGATTCTGGATCCTGTATACACCGGAAAGGCCTTCGGGGCGATGTTACAGCATATACGGGAAGGTCAGTGGAAACCCGGACAGACAGTGGTGTTTGTGCATACCGGCGGAACGCCGGCGCTGTTCGCATACGCTGATGAGTTGCTGGATCCGGGGCCGTCGCATCCGGTTCACGCCGGGACTTACCGGGAACCGAAAGCAGGTTAATCCATGTCGGAGAATATACCGAATGTTCTGGCCGGTCGGTACGCCGGTTCCGAAATCAGGGAAATCTGGTCGGAAGAGGGGCGAATCGTGCTGGAGAGGCGGTTCTGGATCGCGGTGATGAGAGCACAGCGAAAACTGGGGCTGGATGTGCCGGAAGAGGCCATTCGCGCCTATGAGGAGGTTCTGGACCGCGTTGACCTGGCCTCGATACAACGCCGGGAAGCCGAGTCCCGCCACGACGTTAAAGCGCGCATCGAAGAATTCTGCGAACTGGCCGGGTACGAACACATTCACAAGGGCATGACAAGCCGGGACCTCACGGACAACGTGGAGCAGTTTCAGGTCTTGCGATCATTGCGGCCCCTGGCGACCAAATACGTGGCGGTGCTGATGCGGGTTGCCCGGCGGGTGCGGGAATGGAAGGCGATGCCCATTGTCGGCCGCACACACCATGCCGCGGCTCAGCCGACAACGGTGGGCAAGCGGTTCGCGATGTTCGGTGAGGAAATGCTGCACGCGTTCAGGCGATTCGAGCACCTCATAGAGAACTATCCGCTGCGGGGCCTCAAAGGCGCGGTGGGCACGTCGCTGGACCAGTTGACACTTGTACACGGTGATCATCAGAAACTGGAAGCCCTGCAGGAGGAGGTGCGGGTGTACCTGGGGTTTGGCCGCGAATTGAACGCGGTGGGGCAGGTTTATCCGCGGGGACTGGATTTCGAAGTGATCAGCTGTCTGTACCAGATGGGCGGAGGCATCGCCAATCTCTCGCGCACGCTGCGATTGATGGCGGGCGCCGAAATCGCAACCGAGGGCTTCGCGAAGGGTCAGGTGGGCTCTTCCGCCATGCCCCATAAGATGAATACGCGAAGCACCGAGCGGATCAACGGCTTTCAGGTGCTCCTCGGCGGTTACGTTCATATGGTCGGCGGGCTCGTCGGCGACCAGTGGTTCGAAGGCGACGTGTCCTGCTCGGTCGTGCGCCGCGTGGCGCTGCCCGACGCCATATTCGCATTCGACGGGATGCTGGAGACCGCGCTGCACGTGCTGGACGAAATGGGCGTCTATGAGGCGGTCATACGGAATGAACTGACCAGGTATATGCCGTTCCTGGCCACAACCACGCTGTTGATGGCTTCCGTACAGCGCGGCGCCGGTCGCGAGCAGGTCCACGACGCGCTGAAGGATCACGCGGTGGCCGTGGCGCTGGAGATGCGCGAAGAGGGCCTTGAGAAAAACGACCTGGTACAACGGCTCGGAGAAGACAGCCGGGTCCCGCTCTCGGCGGAGGAGATCGAGGAGATTCTGGGTGAGAGCGAGCGTTTCGTGGGACAGGCAGAGGCGCAGGCGGAGGGATTCGTTGGTGAGGTGGAAAGGCTGGCAGCCAGGTACCCCGAAGCCGGCCGGGTGCGCAAGGGACGGTTGCTGTGATGGGCGGTCCGCTTAGAAGCTGTTTTAAAATTACCGGTGAGTTCCCGAGCGCGAGCGAAAAAGTGG
>JAPPFJ010000021.1:0-73891 GCA_028877215.1 Gemmatimonadota bacterium
AATCATGGGCTTGATACGAAAGCCCTAAACCGTCCACTGAACCGGGGCAACTCCAATAATGAGCACAGCTACCAGTTGTTCGACTTGGTCGGTGACCTGGTCTGTATCTTGTGGGGTATCTTGTGGGGTGTCTTGTGGGGTGTCGTAACCTTTCCCAATAATTTTCAATGACTTATCTTGTCCTGTATCTTGTCCCGTATCTTGTTCCGTCGCGGCGAGTAATGACCGCTCATGCACAGGCGTGAGCAAAGGAAAAAGGAAGAAATAACGGCAAGAGATACAAATTCGAAGAAGAGTCCACCGTCGGACACTTCTCAAGTGGCGAAATCAACCGTCGATATGCGCGCCACGACGAGGGCACCCACAAGGGATGCCCCTACAAATGCAACGACGACGCGGTCTAAAACATTCACTGATTGGTGTCAATACCGTAGATCCGAACTGTGTAACGGATTCACGTCAGGCCGCAGCAACCGGTACTATGAAGGGCGGAGAGGGACCTCGCGCTCCGTCAGCCTCGACGCAGCGTAGGCCAAGCATTGGTCGATGTCTTGTTGTTCAAGGAAGGGATATGCGTTGAGGATTTCATCATGTGTGCGCCCGGACGCAAGCAGTCCTACGACGGTACCAACCGTGACGCGCAGACCGCGAATGCACGCCTTGCCGCCCATAACCGCTGGATCGATGGAGATCCTTTCGAACGACTTCATGATCCTTCTCTTCTTGTGTTCAGACGTGCCGCACCGCCAATCACGCTACTCCTCCTTCTTCCTTCCTTGTACATGTCATACTCTGATCGTCTCCGCCTCGATATATGGACGCAATTCCGTCCGCAACGCTTTGTCCGTGACCAGATCAACGGGACGCTCCAGCAGGTCTTCGATGTAGAACTGAACGCCAAAATACCGTCTTGAAGTCGCCGGCGAGTCGAACCTCACGAGGATGTCTACGTCGCTGTCGCCCGAGGCTTGGTTGCGGACGATTGACCCGAACAGGGCGAGGTCCACGACACCAAAGCGTTTTGCAAGGATCGCCTTGTGTGCTCGAAGCAGTTTGAGGGTTTCATCTCTGTTCATTTGTCGGATCCTTTCTGACCCATATCCGAGTGAACACCGCCGAAAAGCGTCGAATCGAGATTAAAGTTAAACGTTGGTCTACCTGCCGTCAATCCCTTATGTGTCGAAAAACGCCATGCAAGGCCGGAGAGCCGATAGAGTCGGCCCAAAACCCCGCTTCCACAAACGGCAGTCGATGCTCGTTTCCCCTTGCTTAAGTTTAGAATTAGGGATATTTTGACTTTTCCCATAATGGTTCAATGGCATTGCCGCCTTTCGTGGCGAAGTGAAGGCTTGAATTGGTGGTATCGAAGTCCGGAAATAGACAGAGTTGGGGTAACAGGATGACGCAGCGATGGAGAGATTGGCTCGACCAGGCGGAGCACGATTTGGAGCACGCTGCAGCCTCAAAGTGTGACGGCCGTCACGCCTGGGCCTGCTTCGCTTCGCACCAGGCGGCCGAGAAGGCCGTAAAGGCGCTCCATGTTGCCGGCGGAAAGAGGCTGACAGGCAACGTTATAACCCGCCTCCTGACCGAACTCCCGGAGACGCCGCCGGAAGATCTCGTCGATAGAGGTCGGGTACTCGACAACTACTATATACCGACGCGTAGTCCCAGGTCGCATGCTGATGGGGCGGCCTATGAACACTACGGCGCGCTTCAGAGCGAGCAGGGACTGCGTTTTGCCGGTGATATCCTCAAGTACGTCCGTCAGGCACTGGCCGTCGAAGTAGACTGTAACTGAAGAGCATGGGCGCTCGTGTGCGGGTCAGGTAGACGAATTCGGTTACAGAATGAGCATCCAAGCAAGAAATCCTATCGAACTCCTCCAGCGCCGGAGACCCCATATTTCGTCAAAGATTTGGCAGCCTGATATTCGGCTGCCGTTTCTGTTTCGGGATCACTTGGCGCTGCTGACATCTGCTTTGAACGCCAGAACCAGGCGTCACCGGTTGTCTCGTGTAGGGGCGACCGGCCGGTCGCCCCTACAAAGGCAACGACAAAACCACCAGGCGCAGCTCTCAGCAGTCAGAAAAAGGCGGGAAGACGTAAGCCGGGAGAAGTGAGAGATAACCTGCCTTGTCAGGATTCGTCTCGTGCCGGAGGCAACGAGGAATATAATATCGGGTAAGGATTTCTTCTCCCGTCTACCCTCTCACGTCTCACCGTCTTTGGTGACCTCTCTCCCCGGCCCTCTCTCCCGTGGGAGAGAGGGTGCAAGGCTGGACATCGTGTGCCGGGCCTCTATAGATACTTTGATTGATAGGATATCGCTACCCGGCACATTTGCATGCCCAGTCCATTGCCCCATCACCGTTCCCCCTTCCTCCCAGGAAGGGGGTTAGGGGAAAGGTCTTAGAAGCGGTAAGACGTAAGCCGTTAGACGGGAGAGATAACCTGCCTTGTCAGGCTTCGGCTCGTGCCGGAGGCAAGGAGGAATTCAACATCGGGCAAAGATTTCTTCTCCCGTCTTCCCTCTCACGTCTTACCGCATTTGGGCGACCAGCCGGTCGCACCTACAATAGCAACGCCGCACGCCACACCTTTAGTATTGTTACCTCTGAAAGACACATCTCATGCCCATACAAAAACAGGTAAAGATCGGGATCGTGGGGCTGGGGCCTCGGGGCAGGCTGTCGTGGATGAAGAACCTGCTGCGAATCAGGACGTGCCGCGTGACGGCCCTGTGCGACAGGGTGGAGGCGCTTGTCGGGCAGGCGTACCGCGAAGCCGGCGATCCGGATATCGCGTGCTTTACCGACTATGGCGAGATGCTGGCGAAGGCGGACATCGACGCGGTGGCGATCGTGACGGCGCCGCACGACCAGCCGGACCTGATCTGCCGGGCGATGGAGGCTGGGAAACACGCGTCCTGCGAAGTGTCGCTGACGTACGATATGGATGACTTATGGCGGGTTGTGGTGGCCGTGGAGCGCAGCGGGCTGAAGTTTCAGATGGCCGAGCAGGTGATGTATCACCCGTTTGTAAAAGCCTGGCGCAAGCTGGTCGAGGAGGGCGAACTCGGCCACGTCATCTTCGCCCAGGGGCAGTATCTTCACTGGATGACGCCGGACCGGTTCTGGGTCGATTCCGGGACGGGCGAACGTATCCACCTGGACGATGCCGGGGATCATCCGAGGGCCGCGAAGAGCAGAATGTGGAACTGGTTTCCGCACCCGATTCTGTACCTGGCCACCGACCTTGGCCCCATCCTGACGGTGCTTCAGGACCGGGTGACGAGGGTGACCTGCATGGGAACGCGTCAGGAAAGTTATTATTACGAAGGCATCCCGGCGTCGGATATCCAGGTGGCGCTGATGCAGACGGAAAAAGATACGATCATCCGGATGGCGGCCGGGTTTACGTACGCGACGCCCAGGGACCATCACTGGTGGCACCTGGAAGGGACCAGGGGAAAGGTGGAGACCGCCCGCTCCGCGGAGATATACGGCGGCGGCGGCGGCGTGGACACGCCGAAGATCTGGCTCGAGAGCTCCGGAGAGGAATCGATGCGGGAGGCGGTATGGAGATATTCTCCGGAAGACCTTCCCGAGGAGGCCCGGGGCAGCGGGCACGGAAATATGGACTACTTCGCGCTTTCCTCGTTTCTGGACGCCATCCTGGACGATTCGGACCCGCCGCTGAACGTATACCGGTCGGCGGATCTGACGGCGCCGGCCATTGTGGCCGTGCAGTCCGTGGAGCAGGGGAACGCGTGTCTGGAAGTGCCGGATTTCAGGCCCTCGGAAAAAAGGAAGGCTGGCAATTTTCCAGTTTAGCAAGTCCGCCGTCTGACCCTGTACGTTATGAAAATCCACTGCTGTCCAGGAACCGTGGGATTCTCAGAGATAGGGGTCGAACAATGGCTACAATTCGCGATCTTGTACGGGTTTTGCCCGGAAGACGGAAACCAGGTTGCCATCGGTGGGTGTTTGTTGTATCGCATGGCATTCTGAGCGGAGTCGATGAATCTCTCGCCCCGTCCGTCCCACGCTGCAGGCGGACGTGCCGCCTCTCAGGTATCGACACGTGAAAATCGCAATGGGATGATCCGATGCTGCAGTAGATCCTTCGTCGGCCTGAAGGCCTCCTCTGGATGACAACGGGAAGCCACGTGCATGACAATCGTCGAACATGTCATTCTGAGCGCGCTGGCCTCCTCAGGATGACATGTTCTGCAAAGGTGTGAGCCCAGCGTTTCGCCAATCGTTATCGCAAAATATGTCAATCACAGCGCAGCGAAGAATCTCCCGTATTCTCGATTGTACATGTATTGCATGCCGTATGAAGATGAACTTGTGCGCGGACACATCAGCTGCCTGGAGTCCACCCCAACATGACAGTCTTCTCGAAGGCACGACCGACTCGTTTCGCCAATAATTGTGGACGATTTTTCCAGCCATTTATTTCGCGATTATCGTAGTGAATCAAATCCGTTTTTGGACAGTTTTGATTTAGGCCAAAAACCGGCGGGAGGTAATTCAATGCCATCAGATTTTCTGGACCGTCTTAAGGACGGACCGTTACTTTGCGACGGCGGCTACTTTCTGGAGCTTGAACGGCGGTGCCTGGGGAGTTTCGCCAAAGGCGTACCCTGGGCCGTATTGGACCACCCCGAGGGCCTGCTCCAATTGCACAGGGAGTTTGCGCTCGCGGGCGCCGAGGTGCTGCAGGCCATGGCCTGGGGCGTGGGCAGGATGGAACGGGATGAAGAGGTGCACCGTACCGCGGTCGAGCTTGCACGGGAGGCCGCCGGACCGGACCGGTTCGTGGCGGGTACGCTCAGCCCCTCCGGAATCGGATCGTACCGGAGGCGGTCGCCCCTTTCCGCGCGGGAAAGGCGCGAGGCGCAGGCGTTCTTCGAACGGCGGGTGGGACAGCAGACGGCGGCGGGCGTGGACCTGTTCATCGTGGAGACCTTCTACTCGGTGGAAGAGGCATTGTTGGGCTTGCCCCCCATTAAAGCCGCCGGCGTGCCAGCCGTGGTGGCGTTCACCTATAAGTCGGGGGAGTATACCGCCGACCGGCTTCTGCCGGATGAGGTCGCGAAGCGGCTCGTGGACGCGGGCGCCGACGTCGTGGGCGTGAATTGCGGGCGGCCGTGGTACCTGTACCGGGATATCATGCGGAAGATGATGGACGCCGTGTCCGTACCCGTCTGCGCCCAACCCCTGGCTTACGTGCTGGAAAACGGCGCGGAGTATACCCGGGAGATTGCCTCGGGATCCAGCGTGCATTTCGAGCTCCGCCACCAGCCCAGGCGTGAGATGGCCGACTACGCGAGGGATGCCTGGGATATGGGTGTCGGACTCATCGGCGCATGCTGCGGGGCCCTGCCGTATCATATCCGGGCGATGGCGGAGGCGATCGGAAAACCGACGTCGATGCCGGATCAGCCGGGTCCGTATCAACTCCTGTAAAGGCGGTAAGAGGGGAGACGGGAGACGGGAGAGATTACCTGCCTCGTGACGATTCTTCACGTGCCAAAGGCAAGGAGGAATTTCTCATCTGGCAAGGATTTCATCTACCGTCTTACGTCTTCCGTCTACCCGATTTTCTCACCTCTACCCACATCAGGGGAATTCAACTACTGTAAAGGCGGGAAGAGGGGAGACGTGAGAGGGTAGAGAACCACACCCCGCCCCACCACCAGGTGAGAGGGGAGACGTTAGCCGGGAGAGATTACCTGCCTCGTGACGATTCTTCACGTGCCAAAGGCAAGGAGGAATTTCTCATCTGGCAAGGATTTCATCTACCGTCTTACGTCTTCCGTCTACCCGATTTTCTCACCTCTACCCTCTCCCCACATCGAGGGGGGTGGACGTGTGGGGGCGGGGCGGTTTAATCACTGTCGATAGGAGAGTTGATATATGCCCGGGAATCTAATGGACATGTTGAACGAAGGGATCGTTCTGGGTGACGGAGGGATGTTCCTGGAGGCGAACTGGAGAGGTTACGACGTGCCCGGCATCATCGGCTCCCACCCGGATGCGCTCCAGCAGATCCACCGGGACTTCTACAATTCGGGTTCGGAAGTGCTCCAGGCGCTGACGTGGTTTACCTCGGGGGCACAACTGGAGGAGAAATACGGTTGGGGAGGCCGTGTGGACGAAATCAACAGGACCGGGATTCGCGCGGCCAAGGAGGCGTCCGGCTGGGAGGCGCCGGTCGGCGGCTGTCTCGTCACCACGATGAAGGGCTCCCGGTTGGGAGACAGGGCTTACAATCCGGAGGATCCTTCGTCGGGCGCCCGCGCGCAGGCCGAATGGGAAGAGCAGATCGCGATTCTCGTCGACGCCGGCGCCGACTTTCTGATTCCGGAGACGTTTTCCCGTCTGGACGAGATGCGGCTGTGCGTGGAAAGCTGCAAGAAGACCGGCCTGCCGACGATGGCGCTTATGGGCATCGGAAGCAAAAAGCAGACACGGGACGGCGCCAATGCGGCGGAATGCGCCCGCACTCTCGTGGACGACGGCGCGGATATCGTGGGGACCGTCTGCATCGGGGACCCGGACCAGATGCTGCCGACGGCGCTCGAGATGCGGGAAGCGGTGGACGTGCCGATCGCCTGCCAGCCCAAGGGATTCAGGCAAGTGGCGGATACCGAAGGCGTCAGCTATGCCGTCCGCCGTCACCGCAACGGCGTCACGCCCGACGAGATGGCGGCGTTCGCGCTGAACGCGAGGGCGGAAGGGATCAACTTCGTGGGGTGCTGCTGCGGCGCGGGGCCATCCCACGTCCGTGCGATGGCCGAGGCGCTGGGGAAGCCGGTGCGGACCGGGTAAATCTGGGGAGGACCTCATGAGCCGGATGGACGCCGTGTCCGTATCAACTACTGTAAAGGCGGGTAGACGTAAGACGTAAGAGGGTAGAGATCACCTGCCTTGTGAGGATTCTTCACGTGCCGGAGGCAGGAAGTAACAACATATCAGGCAAGGATATCTTCTCCCGTCTACCCTCTCACCTCTACCCACATCAAGGGAATGGGGACGTGTGGGGGCGGGGGAATTCAACTTCTGTAGAGAGGAGAATTGAGATATGGCGGGGAATCTTATGGAAATGCTCAAGGAAGGGATCGTCCTCGGTGACGGCGGGATGTACCTGGAGGCGAACTGGAGAGGTTACGATGTACCCGGCATCATCGGCTCCCACCCGGAAGCGCTTCAGCAGATCCATCGGGACTTTTACAATTCGGGTTCGGAGGTGCTCCAGGCGTTGACGTGGTTTACCTCGGGCGCTCAACTGGAGGAGAAATACGGTTGGGGAGGCCGCGTGGACGAAATCAACAGGACCGGGATTCGCGCGGCGAAAGAGGCGTCTGATTGGGAGGCGCCGGTCGGCGGCTGTCTCGTCTCCACGATGACCGGCTCCCGGCTGGGAGACCGGGTTTACAATCCGGAGGATCCTTCGTCGCACGCCCGCGCGCAGGCCGAATGGGAAGAGCAGATCGCGATTCTCGTCGACGCCGGTGCGGACTTCCTGATCCCGGAGACGTTCTTCCGTCTGGACGAGATGCGCCTTTGCGTGGAAAGCTGCAAGAAGACCGGCCTGCCGACGATGGCGCTTGTGGGCATCGGAAGCGACACACAGACACAGGACGGGGCCAGCGCGGCGGAATGCGCCCGCGCTCTCGTGGGCGACGGGGCGGATATCGTGGGGACCGTCTGCATCGGGGACCCGGACCAGATGCTGCCGACGGCGCTCGAGATGCGGGAAGCGGTGGACGTGCCGATCGCCTGCCAGCCGAAGGGATTCAGGCAAATGACGGATACCGAAGACGTCGGCTACGCCGTCCACCGTCACCGCAATGGCGTCACGCCCGACGATATGGGGGCGTTTGCGCTGAAGGCGAGGGCGGAAGGGATCGACTTCGTGGGGTGTTGCTGCGGCGCGGGTCCATCCCACATCCGTGCGATGGCCGAGGCGCTCGGAAAACCGGTGCGAACCGGGTAAATCTCGGGAGGACCTCATGAGCCGGATGTGTCCTGGTGAATTCCGAGTTGTCTCCTATGACGTACCGGACTTCAGCGGGGATCATACGTGCCACGATTATGGGGACCCGCATGCGCCGAGAATCGCGCGCCTCAGGGAGAAGTACGGGCTTGAAAGCGTCGTGGCGGGCTGCCGGACGGAATTCGAGGGGTTTCTGGCCCTGAAGCGCTGGGTCCGCGGACAGTGGGACCACGGGCTCTGGTACAACCGCCCGGAAGTCGACGACGGCCTGGGGATTCTGGAGGCCGTGAGCAGGGGGGAACGCTTCTTCTGCGGTTCCTACGCCCGGGTTTTCGTGGATGCGGCAACCGCGCTCGGCTGGCCGGCGCGGCGGGTGGCGGTCTCCATCGAAGATTGCGAGGCGCCCCGGGACTACGCGATGTGGAACGTCGGACACGCGGTTGCGGAGGTCTGGTCCAACGAATACCGGAAGTGGGTGATGATGGATCCCGATATCAACGTCCACTACGAGCGGGACGGCACGCCGTTGAACGCGCTGGAGATCCGGGAGGCCTGGCTGGACGGCGTTGCGGATGAGGTTGAAATGGTGCAGGACCAGCCGGAATTCGTCATTCCCGACGCCAGGCACGTCCGTCTCGCGCTCCGTGACCCCACCTGCCGGAAAGACTATGACGAGGAAGTCAACCGCCATTTGTTCGCGAGGTTCCTGCGAAACAGGGTGATGGACTACTACGCCCGGGTCCGGGTTCTGACGGACCGCCTCACCCTGGAATGGGTGGACAGGAGGTGCCTGCCCACGTTCGTGAGCAACTTCAAACCACTTGGTCCCGTTCGATTGACCTCCAGTCTCCCCGATGTATATTGGACGGTGAATCTGGTGCGCATCTCCACGCATCCGTCCTGGGATGAGGAGGGGGCAAGGCTGGCCGTAACGCTTTCGCACTGTATACCGTTCTTCGACCACTACGAGATCCGTTTCGACGACGGGGCCTGGCAGCGGTGCGGCGAGCGTTTCGACTGGCCGATGCGGGAGGGGGTCCAGTCGCTGTCATGCAGGGGCGTGAATTCGATGAAACGCACAGGAGTTCCCAGCCGGATCGCGGTGGCGTACGCCAGGCCGCCCGAGGGAACCGGATTTTTCTGATACAATCTATCACGCGAGCGCGCGTTGTCCACGTGCCTACGGGGGAAAGTTGGGATGATTTCAATCGCGGCTGATTTCGAATGCGGAAACGCGAAGCATATCCGGCAGATCGCAATCGACCGGTTCCGGCTCGAAGTTGTCGGGGACAAGCCCACGTACAGTTACTACTTCTGCTTCGACGTCCGGAATGACGGCCCCGCATCGGCTGTGACCGTTGAAGTGTGGCCGGACTCGCGATTCGGCCCGGAGGGATTCGTGGTCAGCCTGCCGACCACGGTGTGGGTCGCATCCCGGGGCGACGGTCGATTCAGGCCGCTCGACCGCGAACGGGTACGGAATACGGAGGAACCGCTGTTGGTTCGCCTGAATCTGAAGGCAGACGAGACGATTCGGGTAACGAACGCATGGCCCGCGCGCTACAGCGATATGCAAGACGCGCTCCGAAGGCTGGCGGATGAACGCGGGGACCGCTGCGAGGCATTCACCATCGGCGAATCGGTGCAGGGGCGGGACATCACCGGAATCCGGACCGGCGCGCCCGGCAAGCCCCGGATTCTGTGTGTGGCCGGACAGCACGCGGTCGAATTCTCGGGCACGTGGGGGATGCTGGGCATTGCGGATTTCATCACGTCTCTCGTTCCCGACGCCGTCGCGCTCCGGGAGCGGATACAGGTGGAGGTCCTGCCGGCGGTCAATCCCGATGGGAACGCTGCAGGCAGGAACGCCTTCAACGCCGAGGGGTTCGACATGTACCGGTCCTTCGGCGACGACCCGGAAGCGGAGGCGCCCGAAGCCCACGAGAGCCGCTTGCTATGGGAGAAGCTCGTGAAGGACCGGCCTGCGATGTGGATGAATATCCATGCGTTCGTCGGCTGGCGGGAAAACGGAGAATACCCTTACGACGGATGGTACGAGGTGGTCGATCCCGTCTTTGAAAATGCCGATCGCGCACGGCTGTACCAGGCCCTTTGCGACACGATGCGCCTGGAGACCGACGGCATGTCCACCCACGGCAGGGCGAACGTGCATCGTGAGAATACGATGTGCTATCAGATGGCCCGGAGGCTTGGCATCCCCAGCGTATTCTATGAGATCAACGTCGCCACGGCGGGTCCGCACGGCGCCGCCAAACGCGCGATCCACGTGTTCAAACGGGCGGTACATACGCTGCTCAACAGCAGGTGAGCAAAAGGAAGAACGAAAAAGGAAGAAGGAAGAAGCCTAAAAGCGGGTAGACGTAAGAGGGAAGAGGGTAGAGATTGCCTGCCTTGTCGGGATTCTATTCGTGCCAAAGGCAAAGAGGAATAATATACGGGGCGAGGATATCTTCTCCCGTCTCACCTCTACCGTCTCCCCGCCTTTTAGGGACCTCTCTCCCCGGCCCTCTCTCCTAAAGGAAAGAGGGAGAAAGGCCAGGTCTCGCCCAATTGATGCATTTCACAACTGGCGACCGGGGGTATGGGGGGTTTTTCCGTGCGAATCCGTCCAGCGCATTCGCACTGGCACGGCTGAAGGGTTGGCAGGCCACCCAGTTCTCGTTTATGCCTCCGGAGTGATTCACGGAAAAACCGGCCCCCTGCCGAAGGGCGCGCTTCTTTTTGGTCCTTTTTCTTACGCGGATAAGAAAAAGGACGTAAAAGATAGAAAACAAAGGATTTATGAGAAAAATCCGGCATTCAAATAACATACGATTTGTTTGCATTTCTATACGAAATCATGTTTTCGGCGTGTTCCATAACGCCGCGTAGACATAAGACGTTAGCCAGGAAAGACTACCTGCCTTGTCAGGTTTCTTCTCCTGCAGGAGGCAAGGAGGGATATCTCATCTGGCAAGGATCTCATCTACCGTCTTCCCTCTAACGTCTCACCGCATTCAGGCGACCGGCCGGTCGCCCTTACAGAACCACAGCCGGTGAGCCGGGAAGTACGGGCCGCCACAGGAGTCCACGATGGACCCGAACAGACGCGACGTTCTTGAAAAGTATCTGTCTCGAGACTGGTATTCGGAAAAGGCGAGACAGGAAAAGATGGAACGATACCTGGAATGGATGGCGCGCCAGGAACGGCCGGCCATGCGGGTTGCCGGTCCGGACAGGGGCGTCCGTGTCTTGAACGTGGCGGTGGTCGGCCTGGGACGAGGCCGGTTCATGGCGAGATTGTGCGACCTCCTGGACCGGAGTCGGACCGTGGCGGTATGCGACGAGGTCCCGGACCTGGCGGAATACGTCGCCGACGAGCTGGACGTCCCCAGGTCGTACCGGCGGTACGACGACATGCTGAGGGACGACGAGGTCCGCGTGGTCGTGGTGGAGACGGGCACCGACCGGCACGGGGAACATGCAATCCAGGCGTTGCAGGCGGGCAAGCACGTCTTTGTGGAAATGCCCCTTGCCGTCACCCTGGAGGAATGCAGGGCCATCGTGGATCTGAGCGAGGAGAGCGGCCTTAAGGTGCAGATGGGCAACCAGTTGCGGTGGTATAACCGGTACGAAGCCCTGAAGAAGCTGTGCGTGGAGGGGGAGTTCGGCAAGGTGCAGTACGTGGAGGCGGAGTACAACTGCGACTACCGGAGGAGGAAGCGGTACTGGGTGGAACGTGAGCGCGAGGTGGGGATGCCGGCCGACCGGGGGTGTGAGGGGGGCATCGAGCCGCCGTTGAACGCGGCTGTGCATACCACGT
The DNA here is from genome assembly GCA_028877215.1 of Gemmatimonadota bacterium. Taxonomy (GTDB): domain Bacteria; phylum Latescibacterota; class UBA2968; order UBA2968; genus JAAXHE01. The sequence goes on from JAPPFJ010000021.1 coordinate 11,834, forward strand.
TCGACACGTCACGCTGGCTGCTGGGAGACGAGCAGATCGTCGAAGTGGAAGCGTTCGGGATGCGCGGCACGAGCTTCGTCGAAGGCAGCCCGGAGGAGGGTTTCGGCGGAATCGCCGGCGACGGCTTCGACAGCGCGGTGGCGTTGATGAAGAGCGAGAGCGGCGTGATCGTCAAAGCGCTGCAGAGCTACGGATTCCGCCGCCCTCACCTGAACTATCTCGCCCTCTACGGAACGCTGGGATGCTACGAAGGCGAGCGGCGCAACGAGGTCGGCTCCGGATACGTCCACCTTCCCCACCGGTTTCTGAATACCGTGGAATCGGGCGATGGATGGATGGAACTGCCCCTGATAACGGGAACCGGACCCGGACACCAGGGGGCGGAATTCGATATGATGCTGGACTTCTTCGACGCCATCGTCCGCGACCGCCGCCCGCTCATCGACGCGGTCCAGGCCGCGCGTTCGTGCGCTCCCGCGATCTGCGGCGAGCTTGCCGCCGCGCGAGGCGAACGGGTAACGGTTCCGCAGTTTCCTTAAAAACGGGAAGAGGTAAGCCGTGAGAGGGGAGAGATCGTATGCCGCAAAGGGTTTCTTCTCATGCCGCAGGCAAGTCGGAGGAACAAATCGGCAGGGGCTTCTTCTCCCATCTCACCTCTAACGTCTCACCGTATTTCGGCGACCTCTCTCCCCAGCCCTCTCTCCTAAAGGAAAGAGGGAGAAAGGCCGGACGTCGTTTCGCCGGTTTTCTATAGAGATGCTCATTGAAAGGAAATCGCAATCCCGGAACGTTCGCAAGACCGGTACATCCACCCCTCACCGTTCCCCCTTCCTTCAGGAAGGGGGTTAGGGGGTAGGTCTCGTTCCGTTAAACCGTCAGCGAGAGTCCGGCTTCGAGGGTGTTATATGGGAAGGTTGTCAGCTGTTCTTCCTTTTTCCTTCTTCCTTCTGATTTTTGGTGGCGGGGCGGTGTCCGCCGAGTCGCCCCGTTTCGTCGACGTGACGGCGTCATCCGGCATCGACTTCCGGCACGTCCATGGCGGGACGGGGGAGAAGTACTTCGTGGAGACGATGGGGGCCGGTGTCGCATTCCTGGACTACAACAGCGACGGCCGGCTGGACGTCTTCGCCGTCAACGGCGGGACGCTGCCCGGCTATGCCGGACCTCCCCCGCAGAACCGGTTGTACCGGAACGCCGGCGGGGGGCGCTTCTCGGACGTGACGGGGTTCACGGGAGTCGGCCAAACGGCCTACGGCATGGGCGTCTGCGCCGGAGACTTCGACAACGACGGGCACGACGACCTCTACGTGACATGTTACGGTCCGAACAGCCTGTTCCGGAACAACGGAGACGGGACGTTCAGAAACGCCGCGGCCGAGGCCGGCGTGGCCGGCGATGCCGCGTGGAGCGTGGGGTGCGCCTTCCTGGACTACGACGCGGATGGATTCCTGGACCTCTACGTGGCCAACTACGTCGAATACTCGACCGCCTCCACGGAGACACGGCTGAGGCCCTACGTTTCCCGGTCCGCGCGCCTGTCGGAGGAAGGCAGGTTCTATCCGCATCCCGACAACTTCAAGGGGGCGGCGGACCGCCTGTACCGCAACAACGGCGACGGTACGTTTACGGACGCGACGGAACCGGCGGGCGTCTACGATCCCGGCGGCAAGGGAATGGGGATGGCGTGCGCCGACGTCGACGGGAATGGATTCGTGGACGTTTTCGTGGCCAACGATATGACGCCCAATTTCCTCTATCTGAACCAGGGCGACGGGCGTTTCGTGGAGAAGGGACTTCTGTCGGGCGTGGCCTACAGCGGGTCCGGCGAGCTTCAGTCCAGCATGGGCGCGGACTTAGGCGATTTCAACCGGGACGGCCGCCTGGATCTGGCAGTCACCAATTTCAGGCTGGAGGGCGCCGGGCTCTTCCGCAACGAGGGCGGGGCGCTGTTTACGGATATTTCGTCGATTTCGGGGATCAGGACCCCCACGTTTCCCCATGTGGGATGGGGAACGGGATTTCTGGACTACGACAGCGATGGCTGGACCGATCTTCTGATGGTGCACGGCCACGTGCTGGACAACGCCGACAGGGTGGGGAGCGTCTACCACCAGCCCGCCATCCTGATGCGAAACAGCGGCGACGGCCGCTTTATCGACGTCACGGCCGAAGTGAAGGACGATCTGTCCGTGCCGGTTCCCGGCCGGGGCGCCGCGTTCGGGGACTACGACAACGACGGCGACGTGGACGTATTCATACTGGCGGTGAACGGCGCCGCGCGGCTCCTGAGAAACGAGGTGGGCAACCGGAACCGCTGGCTGAGGATAAAGCTGGTGGGAGCAGCTCGCGGGGATCGGAAGCATCCAGGCGCCGAAGTACGCGTGTCCAACCGCAGCGGCATTGGCGCCCGCGTGACGGTCTGGACCGGCGGCCGCCCGCAGACCCGCGAGGTCCGCAGCGGATCGAGTTATCTGTCGCAGAACGACTTCCGTCTGCATTTCGGACTCGGCAAGCACGCAGCGGCCGATTCGGTCACGGTCCGATGGCCCGGCGGTGCGGTGGACCGGTTGGGGAGCATTTCGGCAGATCGGGAGCTCGTCGTGAGGGAAGGGGAAGCGGGTCCATGACTCTCCGGAGCACGGATTGGCGAACGGGCGTCATGTTCGCGGTTCTTGCGGCGGCGCTCTTCTGTATACCGGCGCATGCCGGCCGACCCAGGGAGATCCGTTACATCGGCCCCCCGGTGAGCACGTTGAACAGCTATCTGTATACGGGGGGGATGTACGCGCAGATCACGCTGGGCACGAAAGAGGGTTTGGTTCAACTCGGGCCGGAAGGCGGGCTCCTTCCGGCGCAGGCCGAGCGATGGGAAATCTCCGAAGACAGGCTGACGTATACGTTCTTTCTCAGGCGGGACAACCGCTGGTACGACGGCACGACGGTAACCGCGCGGGACTACAGGGCCGCCTTCATCTATCAGATGGAACCCGGTCGCGAAAGCAAGTGGCTCTGGGATACGCCGCTCCAGTACGTGGTCAAGGCGATGGATTTCAGAAACGGCGCGGCACGGGAGGACGAGGTGGGCGTGGACGTGCCGGACGATTTCACGCTGCGATTCCGCCTGGCGAGGCCGTATCCCGCTTTCATGAACGCGATGGTCACGGGAAGCATGTTTCCGATCCACCGGGGATCACTTGAAGCGTACGGAGACGCGTGGCACAAGCTGCCCAACTACCAGGGGAACGGACCGTACCGGATCGTGGAGTGGGAACTCAATTCCCATATTATTTTGGAGCAGAATCCGAAGTACAATCTGGCACGCGGCAATCTGGAGCGGATACACAGCCGGTTCGCTGGCAGACCGCTGGAAGGGTATCAGAGCGGAGAGATCGACTTCGCACTCCTGCCGGCGATCGCCGATATCTACTACGCCAGACACCATCCCGATCTGAACGATGAACTGGTCCTGACGCCCACGAGCGGACTCTCCTTCGTAAAATTCCTGTTCTCGAAGCACCCGGTCTACTGGGACGCCCGCGTTCGGCGGGCGATTGCCCTCGGATTCGACAAGCGGCGGATCGTGGAGTCGATCTTTCTCGGGCGGGAGACGCCCATGCATATGCTCTCCACGCCCGCGATGCCGGATTGGGATCCCGGGTTCGGGATGAGATTCGACCTCGAAGAAGCCCGGCGCCTGCTGTCCGAAGCGGGATATCCGGGCGGAAAGGGCATTCCCGAGTCCGTGATTCTGATCCCGTCGTACCTGGCGCCCGAGATGGTGTCGCAGTTCGTGGTGATCGCCGCCATGCTGGAAGAAAACCTGGGCATCCGGTTCAGGATCGACAATCAGGAACTGGGCGTGTACGCCGACAAACGGGTTTCCCTGAATCCATCGGACTATGCGGGGTTCTGCTTTGCGGCCTCGGGAGCGCCGTGGCCGAATCCCATCTACGGCACCCAGTGGATCGAGAACGTCCAGTGGACGGACGATCCCGGGGTCTACGGCGTCTGGTGGGAGGGGCAGCGGCGAATCCTGCAGATCCGGTCGGGCATGATCAAGCTTGAAGGCGGGGAGAATCTCTCCAATTTCGAGCCGGTCCGCCTGCGAATCGGGGCGTACGCGGACTCGGTGACGTCGCTCTTTGCGAACGGCAGGCACGGTCCCCACCTGCGACGGCAGGCGGAGGAGGCGATGAGCGGCTGGCGGCAAACCGCGGACGAGATCATGCGGACGGCGGGCGGGCCGGATGCGGACCTGGAATGGTGCTGGAAGGCGCTCAATGTCACGCTTCTCCAGGCCCGCCAATACTATTTCCAGTGGTCGAACACCAGCGATCTCCGCTGGCGGCTGGAGGAAATGCGTCAGGAAGCGCATCACGCGCGGAGCCCGTCCCGCCAGGCTGAGATCAACCGAGAAGTGCATCGTCTGGTTCAGGCGTTCAGCTGGGATTTCCCGCTCCACGTCGCCAATGCCACGGCGCTCGTCAAGCCATACGTGAAGGGGCTGAAATTCTGCGCCTACTGGTGGGCCAACCCCATGTATCTGAAATGGATCGATATCGATGACGGGGGTCAGCAACTGTAATCGGGAGCGGTCCCGATACGGAGAAACGTTATGGTGATGTTCTTCTTTCGCCGGGTCGGTCAGATCTTCGTGAGCCTGATCGCGATTCTAATCATCACGTTCTACCTGATGCACGCCGCGCCGGGCGACTTCTTCAATATCGAACGGCTGATGAACCAGCAGATAACGGGCAGCCGGCTGAGCCAGTTCGAGGAGAAGAGCCAGACGCTCATGCTCTGGGAGGAACGCTACGGCGAGAATACGCCCGTCTGGGAGCAGATCCTGATCTATCTGCGGCACGCGGCCGTTCTGGACTTCGGACCCTCGTTCCGCTACCCGGACACGACCATCCAGGAGATGATGACGAATGCCTTTCCGCGGACGTTCGTCCTCGCGTTTTCGCCAATGCTCCTTGCCCTCCTGATCGGCATACCCATGGGCATCGGGGCGGCGCTGTACCGGAACACGTGGATCGACCGCGCGACCATGTTCGTTTCCATGCTGGGCATCTGTATCCCGTCCTACGTCATCGCCCTGCTCGTTATCGTCTTCTTCGCCGTGTCGCTTCAGATGTTCCCCACGTCCGGTTGGGGGACCTGGGAGTATGCGGTGCTTCCGGTCATGGCGATGGTCTTTCAGCCCGTTGCGGGCATCGCCAGGTACGTCCGGGTGAGCCTGATCAAGGAACTGGGCGAGGACTACGTGCGAACGGTCTTCTCGAAAGGTGGAAACCGAAACAAGGCGGTCTTCCGCCACGCATTGCGGAATTCGCTGATCCCCCTGCTGACCATCACCGGACCGCAGTTCGCCAATCTCATGGTGAGTACGGCGTTTATCGAGGAAATCTTCAATATCCCCGGCCTAGGCAAGCTGTTCGTGGCCGCCGCCGGAACCCGCGACTATCCCATGATCATCACGTCCACCCTGTTCTTCGGATTCCTGATCATGCTGATGAACCTGCTGGTGGATATCGGGTACGCGCTGATCGATCCGCGCATCCGGGCGAGTTATAGACAGAACAGGGGATGACCCTTTGACCTATCTTGTTAAAAAACAAACTTACATGGATAGACAGGATAGACAGGATAAGAGCCAAAACCGATCAGGATTAACGGGATTAACAGGATTGAGCAGGATTTAAAACAAGGAGCAAGATCAGAACCGACCTGGATTAAACAGGATAAGAAGCCAGGAGCAGGACCAAAACCGATGCAGGATTGAAAGGATTAGAACCAAAGAGCAAGATCAACACCAATCAGGATTAACAGGATTAAAACCCAGGAGTGGCGATCACACCTGGCACGAGCGTCGTGGGACCGAAGGCAATCTGCCCTCTTTCGCGGAGTGATCCACCAAATTCCGGAGCGAGGGCATCCTGCCCTCGAACTTCGTGTGACCCATCAATATTCTCGTCGAGGGTCCGGCGTGTCCATTGCAACCGAAACCATATCGGTCGCGACATCCCTGGTTGGATGGTCATCAGGCCCTCCATCTGGACATGACTTGCGAATATCCGGAGCGAGGGCAGGGATGCCCTCGCTCCGGTTACTGGTGGAACATATACTGATGTAGGACAAGATGGGCTCGGCGATAACGCGAATTTATCGAAATACAACCGGTAGTACAACACAACCACCGGTCTTCGTTAACGATTCACCTTAGAAGGAGATGACCCGTGGCAGCGCTGAATTCACCCGACCGTCTGATGTCGGACGCAGATGAGTCGTCGCCTCCGCCGCGGATTTCGTACTGGGGCGCCGTCTGGCGGCGATTCGCCTCGAACCGTCTGGCAGTGCTGAGCCTGGGGTTCGTGATCGCGATGGTTCTGGCAGCAGCCCTGGCGGACACCATCGCGCCGTACGGGTATAACCAGATCGACCTGGACAACGCGTACCAGCCGCCGTCCTGGCGGCACATCGCCGGGACGGACGAGGTGGGGCGGGACATTTTCAGCCGCCTGATCTTCAGCCTTCAGACGGCCCTTGCGGTCGCATTCGGGGCCACGGTGATTTCGGTGGCGATCGGCGGGCTCATCGGCGCGGTCGCGGGCTACGCGGGCGGTGTCGTGGACAACGTATTGATGCGGTTTACCGATGTGATGTACGCGTTCCCCGGGTTCCTATTCAGCATTATCCTGGTGTCCGTTTTGGGCCGGGGCATCGTGACTATTTTCATTGCCATCGCGGCCACCAGCTGGGTGGGGTTCGCCCGGCTGATGCGCGCCCAGGTCCTGTCCATCAAGAACCTCGAATACGTGGAGTCGGCGCGTGCGCTCGGAGCAACGCACCGATACGCGATCCGGCGTTACGTGCTCCCGAACTCATTCGGTCCGCTTATCGTCGCGATCGCCTTCATGGTCCCCGGCCTGATGATGACGGAGTCGGCGCTGAGCCTGCTCGGTCTGGGGGTGATGCCTCCCCGGCCGAGCTGGGGCGTTCTGATCCAGGTGGGGAGCCTGAACTTCAGGGCCTTTCCCTATCAGCTCACGTGGCCGGCCGCCACGTTCGCGCTCGCGCTGCTGTCATTTACGTATCTGGGCGACGGGCTGAACGACGCGTTCAATCCCAAAGAGTAAGTCCTTCCCTCTGTGCGAGGCAGGTTCGTGTCCGCTCTACTTGAGATCCGTAATCTGAAGACGTACTTCTACCGCCGCGACGGCGTGGTGAGAGCGGTGGACGGGATTTCGTACGAGGTTGGGAAAAGGGAGAGCGTGGGGATCGTCGGCGAAAGCGGCAGCGGTAAGAGCGTGAGCATGCTGTCCGTTGTGAGACTGATTGGCGGAAGCGGAAAGATCGAAGCCGGCGAGGTGGTCTTCGGGGGACGTAATCTGCTCGAACTGGATGAAAGGGCGCTTCAGGAAATCCGCGGCAGCGACGTCGGGTTCATCTTTCAGAACCCCCAGACTTCCCTGAACCCGACGATGCGCAGCGGCCCGCAGATCGCGGAACCCCTGTTGTGGCACGGTCGCGCCGACCGGAAGCGATCCTTCGAGCGCGCGGTGTCGCTGTTGGAAGAGGTGGGCATTCCCGCGCCGGCGTCGCGTTACCGTAACTACCCGTTCGAACTGTCGGGAGGGATGAAGCAGCGCGTGATGATCGCGATGGCGTTGAGCTGCGAGCCGAAGCTGATGATTGCCGACGAACCCACAACGGCGCTGGACGTCACCACGCAGGCGCAGATCATGGATCTGTTGAACAGGATGAAGGCGTCGTACGGCATGTCCACCGTGCTGATTACGCACGATTTCGGCCTGGCCGTGGAGTTCAGCGACAGAATCGTCGTGATGTACGCGGGCAGGGTTGCCGAGATCGCGCCCACCCGTGAATTCCTGAATTCCCCCAGGCACCCGTACTCCATCGGGCTGCTGGAAAACGCGAAGATGGTCCGCGGGCGCCTGGATACCATCCCCGGGCAGCCGCCTGACATGACCCGGCCGCCGTCCGGTTGCCGCTTCCATCCGCGTTGCCCGCGCGCCACGGACGTGTGCCGTGAGGAGCACCCCGGAATGACCCGGCTATCGGACGACCACGCCGTCTACTGCTGGCACCACGAAGGGTGAGATCAGATCTCCCACAGCTAAAAGTCCTTCAGCAGGCCCGCCCGATCCGCGTAGTCGAAGAATCGAAGCAGATCGCGCCAGATGACACTGATGGAGTCGCCCGTCGCGCGGACGACCTCGCACCCGAATCTCGTCTTCTCGAGATGCCCTACGGACGGGAAGGTCGAAATCATGTTCATTTCGATGTCCCGCAGGCCGGCGTGCACGTACTTCTCGTCACCGGTGATTTCCCACGCGTAGCCGATACTCTCCCGGAGGGCGGAAAAACCGATGTAGCTCATCGGCGTCTCGTTTCCGGGCATGGACAGATAGAGCCCTTCAGGCGTGCGAACGTCCTCGCTTGCCAGAAAGTCGCACAACCTCAGGAACGATTCCCTGCTGAGGGGATTTCCGAAGGTCTGGTAGTGGTAAGCCAGCCCGGTGGCGGCGATGCTGCCCATCACCGCCTGCTGGTAGGGGATGGGGCCCCAGCCGCCGCTGCAGCCGCCGTTGGGTTCCAGCGGGTCCGGTCCTTCTGTAAAAGAAGCCGCAATCGTCTCCGCAGCCTCCGCGTACCGCTCTTCCTCCGTTGCCCGGTACACGCTGCACAGCGCGATCAACGGCCACCCCCGGTCCCTCGCGCCGCGCCGCCCGCCGCCCCCCGCCACCTTCCTGCAGATCAGATCCGCCACGCCGCGCGCGGATTCCAGCGCCGGCGTATACCCGCAATAGTAGTAATACGATAGAAATCCCTCCGCCCACATGTGCGAGAGGTGGCAGTTCGGCTTCCCGTCCGCCCCGACGTGATAGGCGCCATGTGAGGTCCATCCGCCCTGCTCGTCGAAGTGATCGTCGAAGTGGATGATGTCCAGGTCCATCACGTGCCGGATCGCGGATTCGAAGGCGTCGAGATAGAGGTAATTGCCGGTGCGTACAAGCTGCAGGTACACGGTCTGGCCGAAGTCGTGTTCACAATTGGCCATGAAATCCAGGCGTCCCCACGAAGCGCTCATCAGCTGCTCGTAGTCCCCGTAGTCCATCATGCCCAGGCGCCGGTCGTATCCCAGGAATTGCTCGAATTCCAGGCGGAACTTCTGTTCGATGCCCTTGTATTTCCCCGGCTGATAGCGGAACACGGGCCCGACCGCGCCGGAGTCGATAAACCAGTCCGGAGAAGAGAAGACCACGGGAAACTGATACGCGAAGTGCCAGTCCGCCAGCCGGGCCTCGGCCGCGCCACCGGTGTACGCCCGCAGCTTGACCTGATGCGACTTGGCCTGTCCCTGGAAGATCGCGAGCGGCCCCGCCGCCTCGGGCCAGAGATCCAGGACGATTCTGCCGGCGTCCGCGGAAAACCCCTTGGGCCACTGCTGGACGAACTTCCGGACCGAGGCCGCGACCCCGCCTTCGCCGTCTCCCGCGGAAACCCACCCGTGCGACCGGCCGACCTGGGTCTCGCCGTCGTCCACGTCGGCGTCGATCATGGCGTCGTACATGGCCGTACGCGGGGCCTCGGTCAACAGGCCCCGAATCGGACGGGCCGACGTGATCAGGCCCTGGTTCCCGACCGTGGCGATGGGACAGGTTGCGAATTCGTCGGCGCCGCCGACGGCGTGTTCCACGACAAGCCGCACCGCCCGCAGCTGCCGCAGACGCGGACTTTCCAGGTCCACGCTCGGGGTACCGATCCCCTGGGCCAGTTTCCGCCGTTCCGGAACGTCCCGGTAGGGCTCATCGTGGATGAACTGGTACTCCACCTCCAGGTCCTCGGCGCCCGCGAATACCGTCACCCGGAAAACGAGTGAAAACAGCTTTCGACCGGCCTCGTCACGGTGCGTGCCCTTCCTGCTCACCACCAGCATCTTTCCGGTGGATCTCTCAATGCGGGGTTCCCCATCCAGACAGCTCGAGAATGCGACGCCGGCTTCGTCTTCGATCTGCGCGCTGACCGTCCGGATACACGCCCGGTCTCTCCTGTTGCAGTCAACCAGAAACTCCTTTCCGGAAGCGGGAAGCACAAATCGCAAAACGCCGTTGTCGACCTCGATTCCCGCCTCTGTTTCCGAAACCGTTATCCCGGGTCCCGTATCGGGTTCCGGCGAGTCGTCCGTCCACGTCAGCCCATAGTGCTTCCGTCCATTGCGGTCAAAGTGTACCGGAAACTGAAGCAGCACCCACTTCTGGGACCCGTCGGGCCATCGTGCCAACACTTCCGAAGCGAGAGGCAGGTCCCGGCCGGTCTCGTCCTTCAGGGTGAGCCTTGCGGAATCCGTCAGAGATCCCTCCGGGAACGGGAGTCCCCTGCACAGCCATTCTCCACGGCGCGGCACCCGGATTTCGTTCGCCAGCGTGATATCTACGGCCATGAGACGATCCTTTCAGTGTCGGTTCGTTGTGTGAACGCAGTCACGTCGTTCCCGGGGGCTCGCACCCTGATTGTGCTTGCATCCGGGGGAACACAGACCTACTTTTCGGCGTCGTACCGGGGTTGCTCGAAACAGATCAGGACGCACGAGGTTGCAGGTCCAATATACGTCGCGTTGATTCGGGTTTCAAACCCTATTCCCGGTCTCCACACCCCGGCCCACCACCTGGTGAGAGGGGAGCCGGGAGACGGGAGAGATTACCTGCCTCGTGAGGATACTTTTCGTGCCGAAGGCAATGAGGAAAGACATTCCGGGCAAGGATTTCTTCTACCGTCTCACCTCTACCGTCTCCCCACTTTCAGGCTCTTTGCGGTCAATTTGACAGTTGTCTCATTTTGAATCGAGGTTAACGGACGACGCCATGTCTGAACCGTTGTTGCGGGTTGTGGACCTGAAGATGCATTTCCACCAGGGCCGGGACGTGGTGAGGGCCGTGGACGGGGTGACGTTTCAGATCCACGGTAACCAGACCTTCGGACTGGTCGGAGAAAGCGGCAGCGGCAAGTCGACCCTCGCCCGCGCGGTCCTGCGACTGCACGAGCCCACCGCGGGACGGGTGTATTTCGAGGGGCGCGACGTGCAAGCGCTCTCCGGCCGGGAACTGCGCGCGCTTCGGAGGGAAATGCAGATTGTGTTTCAGGACCCGCTGGCGTCTCTGAACCCGATGATGTGCGTGGGCGACATCGTTGGGGACGCCCTGAAGATCCACAGGGTGGGCACAAAGCGGGAACGGGACGAAGCGGTCGGACGGCTGCTGGACCTCGTAGGCGTGGGGCGGCGGTTCGCGGACGCGTTTCCACACGAGTTTTCCGGCGGGCAGCAGCAGCGCGTCGCCATCGCCCGCGCGCTGGCATTGCAACCCCGGTTCGTGATCTGCGACGAGCCCGTCTCCTCGCTGGATCTTTCCATCCAGGCGCAGATTCTGAACCTTCTGGAATCCCTGCAGGAACGCTTCGGTCTGGCGTACCTGTTCATTTCTCACGATCTGAAAGTCGTCGAGCATCTTTCGGACGTCGTGGGCGTCATGTACCTCGGGAAGCTCGTGGAGATCGGGCCGACGGAAGCGCTGTATGGCGGGGCGCTCCATCCCTATACGCGGATTCTTCTGTCGTCGGCGCCTCGCCTCGACCCGGATGTCCGGTCGGAGCGGATCATCCTGGAGGGGGAGGTACCGAGCCCGATCGATCCCCCGGCGGGCTGTGCTTTTCATCCGAGGTGCCCTTATCGTATGGACCGGTGCAGCCGGGAGACGCCGCAGCTGACGCAGGTTGGGCCGGGACATCAGGCCGCGTGCTTTCTCACGGAAGGAGGTAACGAATGAAACCGGAACGGGTCCACGTGACGTATGCGCAGCCCGCGTCGCCGCGTTTCGAAGTGGAGATGATTACGGATACGGCGGGCCACCTGCAGACCGGAGGCAGCGGCGCGAGCTGCTGGGGGTACAACCAATCCAACGTCGTCCGTGCGGGCGAGGACGTCTATGCGCTGAGCTGGCGGGACGACATGACGCTTGTGGTGTTCCGGCGCGTCGACGACGGGCGGTGGGAGGCAAGCGACCCCCTGCCTCCTGTGCCGCAGAACGGCAACCTGCTTGTTGACGGCGCCGGTCGGCTGCACGTGATCGCGGGCGAGAACGCCAGCTACCACGCCATCTTCGACCCGCCCGGCCAGGTCGACACGTTTACGATTCAGGAATACGCCACCGCCGACAGCCGCTTTGGCGCGTCGATCGACGCCGCCGGCCGGATCTTTGTCGGCGGCGGGCTTCCAACCATGGCCTGGTACGTTCTGGACCCGGAAACAGGCTATCGTCCGGCGGCGTCGGGGAGCGTGACACACGAGCAGAACCGCGGGTACAACTTCGTGATCCTCAACGGCTCCGAGGCGCATTCGATCTCCAGCGACGACTATTTCCTGGCGGGCGAGCAGTTTCCCAACCAGACGATAAAGCTGAGGGATCGGGAAACCGGCGAGATCAGCATGGTCGAGACGTCCCGCGGCATCTACCCTGTCCTGAAGGCCTATTATTACTACTGCCCGGACGTGTTCGAATCCCCGGAAGACTGGCGGATGACGGTTATCAGCGACGTGTCCGATACCTTCGACGGGCGCGCCAGGGGCACGACCGATCATCAGGACCTGATGATGGATATGCGGGGGCGGGTACACTTCACGTACTACGAAAACCGGCAGCCGGCCACCACCGTCTGGGCGGGGCGGGGGCAGGACCCCGGGAACAGCCGCCTCTACCACGCGGTCGGGGAACCCGGCGGGCCGTTCGAACACTTCTGTATGGGCAACTTCAACGGAGGGCGGATCTACCAGGCGCCGGACGGCCGGTTTCACTACTTCTTGACGCGGGGGGGCAGAGGCAACGCGGAGGGGGTCTGGTACGCCGAAGGCGAAGACGGACGTTGGGACCGGATCAGCGAACCGGTTCAGTTGGAAATGCCGTCCCGGCTATGGCACTTTTTTACCAATACAGCGCGTGCCGGCGGAACCCATGCGCCCTTTATGGATTGCTACTGGACGGGGCCTTCCGAGCAGAACAGCAACGAGGTGTTCTACGGACGACTGACACCTCGCACGTAAAATGCCGGACGCGAATTCCGGAAACGTGCGCCGGACGCGTCAATCAGTTGTCTTCGAGGCGGGACAGGTCAGCGCGGGCGGCTTCGTCCGACGGGTCCAGCGCCAGGACGCGCTTCAGCGCCTTCCGTGCCGCATCCAGTCGTCCCGCCCGTTCGTAGAGCGCGGCGGCCCGGCCGAACGCCGCGGCCGCGTCCCTGGTCCGCCCCATGGAAGCGTAGATCCGACCGAGTCGATCGTGCAGTTCGGGGTTATCGGGCTGGCGCAGCGCCGCCCGTTCCAGAACGTCCAGCGTGTGCGCTTCCCCGGACAGCCGCTCGAATTCCGCCAGTTCACGTCTCCCTTCCTCGTGCCGTCCCTGAAGCATAAAGGCGCGCCCAAGGCCGTAGCGGGACCTTGCGTGATCCGGGTCCAGCGCGATCGCCCGCCGGAATGCCGCCTCCGCTTCGGTCAGGCTGCCCATCCTCAGCAGAACGTCACCCATCCCGAACCAGGCGCCTGCGTGTGACGGCGCGAATCGGACGGCCTCACGGTAAGCCTCGACCGCTTTCCGGTCCTCCGCGAGAGCGGCGTATGCCTCCGCAAGGGCCGACCGCGCGTCCGCGAAGTCGGGCGCCAGCCGGATTGCCCGTCGGAAGGCCGGAACGGCCTCAGCGGTCCGACCCAGAACCATCAGCGAACGGCCGAGCAGGAAGGGAGCGTCGGGGTTCGACGGGTCCGCTCTTTCCGCCTTCCGGAAGGCGTCGGCGGCACCGGAAGCGTTGTCTTTCGCGGCTTCGACGTCTCCCACCCCGAGCCACGCGGCCCCGGAGGCGGGGTCCAGCGCGGCGGCGCGGCGGTATGCATCCAACGCCGGGTCAAGGTAGCGCTCGTGCTTATAGTAAGCCGCCAGTTCCAGCCAGGCCGGCAGCAGGCCGGGTTTCAGGACGACTGCCCGCTTCAGGGCCGCTTCGCCATCCGTGCCGTTGCCGAGCTTCAGTTCAACCGCGCCCAGCCGGTAATGAAGTTCCGCGCTGCGGGGCGCCAGTGTCACAGCGCGCCTGAATGCGGCCGCCGCTGCGGCGAGGTCGTTTCGCGCAACCGCGAGAAGCCCCAGGGCCCGGTGCGCGTCCGGCAGGTCCGGAGCGAGGTCCGCCGCGCGACGGTATGCGCGTCCCGCATCCTGAAGCCGTCCCATACGCTGGTAGACGGCGCCGAGAACCACGTGGGTGTGCCGGTAATCCGGCTCCAGACGGGCCGCGCGTTCCAGCATCTGCGCGGCCTCTTCCAGCCGGCCCATCTGCGCGCGAAGGATGCCGAAATTGTGCCAGACCTGAGCCGATTGGGGCGCCAGTTCAGCGGCCCGCGCCATTTCCCGTGAAGCGTCTTCCAACCTGCCCGCCCCGGCGAGTTCCAGCCCGGCCTCCAGCGCGTCGCGCGCAGCGGGCGGCATTTCCGTTGCCGCAGCTGTATGGACGAAGCACAGCACGTCGGCACATGCTATCGCGAGGACTAAAGACGCTTTCAAGCAGCGCCTTGCGGCCCATTTCATCAGATTCGTCCTTTCCTGCGTATCAAGAATCCGGTCTCTGAATCTGCCGACCGGAAGCAGCAAATACAGCGATCAGCTGTCAGCATAAAGCGGGAAGACGTAAGCCGGGAGAGGGTAGAGATCGCATGCCGTGTAAGGTTTCTTCTCATGCCGCAGGCGAGTCGGAGGGACATATTGGCAAGGGCTTCTTCTACCGTCTTACGTCTTGCGTCTACCCGATTCTCTCACCTCTACCGTCTCCCCGCCTTTCGAAAAAGAGCAAGGTAAAAGTTGTCGCACGGTGGTGGCGAGACACGGATCCGTCGCCGGAGAAGATACGTCAGGACATCGAACAGGCACAGACAAAAACCATCAGAGCAGCAGAGCTCGCTTCTTCGAGGCAGATCTTCGTCAAATTTATATAATCCGACCTATTAAGAATCAGTCGATTTTCTCTTTGTTTTATGTTAAACCCGGCTTATATTCAGTATTGGTGAGATGCTTCAGGGATGGCCGGCGACGGAATCCTGAGGCGCCTTGCCGAATGACGGAATCCATCTTTACAGGCAAGTATAAAGGTCAACTTATGGCCGGAGTTCGGAAAGGAGGTCCGAAGTTATGAAGGCAACGGGCATTCTCAGATTGGCGCTCGTCCCGGTCCTGGGCGCGTTTATTCTGTTCGGACTCGGCATCACGTCCGCCCCGTATGCGCAGGACATGCGATACGCGCTCGGCGTCCACGCATCCGCGTTGCGGCCTGCCGGTCCGCTCAAGGGTTGGTACAATATTTCGCCGGCGTTTGTCGGGCAGTTGACGTACCAGGTGTCCGACAGAACGATGACGGAAGTGGAAGTGACGTACTCGCCGCTGACGGACGCCGGCCTGTCCGACCGGCAGTTCACCTGGCATAACGGACTCGGGGCCGCGAACGGGTCCAGGATAAAGAGTCCCGGCGCCGAGGCGAATATGTGGATCGGCGGCATCGTGGTCAACGGTCTGCGCAGTTTCAAGCCCGATGAAGTCGGACAGAGCGTTCCGTACATTGCTGCCGGCATCGGGTTTTTAAGGTATACCCACGAAGTATCGGGTCTGATCTGGCCGGGGCAGGTGGGCGAACAGATCAGGACGGATGCGCAGGGCATGGTGGAAACTACGGTCGACGAGGACGTGGCGCTGTCGATTAACACCGGGCTGGGCTTTTACCGGCGCACGTCGGATCAGTTCCTCGTGGATTTCAGGCTCCGCTGGAACGTATCAATGGGCGAATTGAGGCCCTACGAAGACTGGGAGCTGAAGAAGACGTTTCCGATCTTCAGTTTCAACCTGATGGTCGGCGTCAAGTACTTCATGCGTTAAATGGGCGCCCGGACCGCAGCGGTTGTACTTGTGCTCGTCTTCGTGGCCCGACCGGAAACGGAGGCGCGGCCCAAGAGGGTGTACCAGGTCCCCAATGCCAACGCGGCCCGGTGCCGCACATGCCACCTGGATCGCGGCAGGACAACGACAAGGCTGGACATCCCGCTTTCCGAGTTGACGCATGAGGCAAGCAACGAAGGCGACGCGGTCTGCGCAAGCTGCCACACGTACACGGCCGGCGGCGGTCCTCTGAACGCCTTCGGAGTGACGATAAAGAGCGGGTTTCTTTCCCAGGCCGGGTATACCGGAAACGTCGTGTGGGGGCCGAGCCTGGCGCAGCTTGACTCGGACCGGGACGGATTTACGAACGGAATGGAACTCGGCGATCCGGCGGGCGCATGGCGGGTCGGCGACCCGGCGCCGGGCCGGATCCTGTCGTTGAGTAATCCCGGCGTGTTCAGCAGCGTTCCCGTGAATTCGCGTCACCGATCGGACTTCAATGCGGACGGCAAGGTCGACTTTGCGGACTTCGAAAGTTTCGCCGGGGCATTCGGAAGGAGCCGGGGCGACGCGGAATTCAATCCGGTTTTCGACCTGAACGGAGACGAAACCATAAACTTCCAGGACTTTATCAGTTTCGCCGGGGACTTCGGCGCCGGCGGGTGAATGCGTCCCCGGAGACTGCTTGAATCCACTTCAACCGGTTTGTCAACGGGAAGGACCGCCTATGGAGAGGATCGTAAAGAGACGAGAATTCGACGGTTGGATCGCACACGGATCTATCAGCTAAGGAGTTGGCGTATGAGGCGTGGATTTTTGGTTTTGGGCATCATTGCGGCGCTATGCCTGCTGGCGGAGCCTGCGCAGTCCCAGACCTTCTACGGCAAGATTACCGGACAGGTGACCGACGCGGACGGCGAGACCCTGCCCGGAGCCAACGTCGTGGTGGAAGGGACGCGCTTCGGAGCGACGTCCGACAGCGAAGGGTATTACGTCATCATCGGTGTCGAGCCCGGGCTATACACCCTGAAGGCATCGATTGTCGGTTACGAGGCGGTGATTCGGGAGCGGGTCAAGGTGGCCGCGGGCCTGACCACGGTGTCCGACTTTACACTTCGGGAATCGGCGCTGGAGGCCGCGGAAATCGTGGTGAGGGCCGAGCGGCCCCTGGTGGAGGTGGACCGGACGTCCAGCGAGGCGAAGATATCCTCGCAGGAGATCGAACAGGTACCCATCATCAGAGGCGTCAGGGAGCACCTGCAGTACGCGGTGGGTACGAACGTGAACGACAGTCCCGGCAACGGCGTGCGCATCCGGCATATGAGCTATTATTCGATGCGCGCGGCACAGACCTGGACCTTCGACGGCATCGAGTTGATGAACCTGGACACCTCGCAGCAGACGGGCGTCCGGCAATACACGAATCTGCCGGTTACAGCCGTCGGTGAGATGGGGCTGGTCAGGGGCGGGGCGGACGCCTCGCAGGCCTCGTCGCCCGCGGGGGTGGTGAACATCATCAGCCGGGAGGGTACGCGGATCTACCGCGGCGGCCTCGACTTCCGGGTGGAATTGCCCGGCAAGCGGCACCGCGGCGCCAATGTGTACGACGCCACGCCGGGGCAGCGCGGAGGGGCGAATGGGTACTGGCGCGACAGGCTGCAGTGGAACAACCCCGAATGGGTGAACGAGCAGGATCCGGAAACCGGACAGCAGATCCACGTCAAGCAGGACTACGAGAGTTCGGTCGGACATTTCGTGGAGGGATGGGTCAGCGGTCCTCTGGGCGAGAACGCCACGTTCGTGGTGAGCGGTAAAACCAGCCGCGCCAAAATCAACCTGCCTTCACCCACGCTGACGGGGCTGCGACAGCACAGCATCTTCGGAAAAATCAGCTTCACCCCGTCGCCGAACCTCAAGGTCAAGGTGGGCTTCAACCAGTCCAACGAGCCCACGTTCTTCGGCGACGCCAACCGTTCGGTGGGCGGCAATCTCTTCCTCATCAACGGCACGACCGGGTACCAGCAGAACCGGGTCAACCGAATCTTCTACGTAACGGGCACCCAGAGCATCAACCCCCGGATGTTCCACGAATTCCAGGTGGGGTATTTCGGCACGAAGACGGACCCGGGCGAAGACGTGGACGCCACGACAACCTCATGGCGAAGGGACAAGCTGGGTCAGTTCAATATAGACCGGGAACGAAGGCGCATCGTCGTGGAAGACAACAACAGGTACAGCCTGCGGTACGACTTCACCGGTCAGCTCACCCGGCGAAATCTCTTCAAGGCCGGTTTCGTGTTTCAGAACATGAACAATCTCAACTGGGACTACAACCGGTCCAGCGCGACCAACGCCACGCTCAAGATCATGGCCGGCAACAGCGAGCCCGGCAAGCGGTATACGGTGAACCGGCTGGCTGCGTACGTGGACGAAAAGCTGGAGTTCCAGGGCCTCGTGCTGCACGCCGGCCTGCGCTTCGACAGCTTCTGGGGCGGGCCCGAACGGACCTTGTCCGGCTTCATGAAGACTTTGCCGGGCTGGAGGACCTACAAGGCCTGGCGCACGGGGCGGGTGCCGCTGGCGAAGACCCGGCCGATGACGAGCCTGTCGCCGAGGATCGGTCTGTCACATCCGATCACGGAACGGTCCACCGTGCGGTACTCCTACGGTGTGTACTACAAGCCACCACAATTCTCACTGCTGTGGCTGGAACCATGGACCACGTCCGACGCCCAGAACCACCCCGAACTGGACGACGTCTGGTTCGATCTGAACTGGATCGGGGGCGGGCAGTGGCGCCTCGACGGCGGGTACCAGAATCCGGGAGGGCTGCCAAACACGGCCGAGTTTGAGGTAACCGGTGAGTGGAACTTCGTCAGCGACTTCGTGATGGAGCTTTCCACCTACTACCGCCGGACCGAACGCGTCGGCTCCGGTGGCGTCCATTATTTCCGGGACCCGGTACAGACCCTTACCTACGTCGGCCACCGTGGGCCGAATGCCCGCCTGGAAACCAAGGGAATCGAGCTGGGGTTCACGAAGGCATTTTCCAACAATTTCTCATTCCGGGTGGGTCTGGACGTGAGTTGGGCGCTCTTCAACTGGTCGGGCGGCTCCCAGCTTGTCATCAACACGTATCCTGACTCCAATTACATCGCCAGTTCAAAGTACTTTATGGTGGATGCAAACGACGAAATCGTGCGGCTGACCGACGAAGAAATCCGGACGATCGGCCACAGGGCGAACGAGGTGATCCGCAAGAAACAGGCGGACGGGACGACTTTCGTCGGGGGGTGGGGCACGAACCGGCTCGATGCGATACGTCCCTGGAGCGAATATCCCGGCCTGAGCGAATCCGAGAAGCAGGACATGCAGAACCTGTGGTTCGAGGACGTGTGGCGCCAGGTGGACGCGTTCCGCGGACAGCCGCCCACCACGAATGCCTCCTTCCAGTTCCTCTGGTCCACGCCGATGGACTGGGGGCCGGGCGAAGAAATCGGGGGCGCCAAGATCCTGGGCGGCATCCAGGCCAACGTGGTCTGGAGGCTGGACAACGGGCGGCAGTTCCAGATCACCCTGCCCGGGACGAGCGTGCAGACCGTCCGCAACCGTCCGATTTTCGTCCGGACCGACCTTAACTTCCAGAAGTCGTTCAGGATCGGGGAAACCACCCCCACGTTGTACGCGGAGGTGTTCAACCTGTTCAATACCTTCTACGACGGCTCCTCCGGCTCCAACTATGTGCGCTGGGGCCTGAAGAAGCCCACGCCGAACGACACCAATTACCTGAAGTACGGCGACTCGAATTTCAGGCGCGGCGGAACGCCGAGGTACGTGAATGCGGGCGTGCGGATCGGTTTCTAGGTATGTATCTGATGCCGGGGCGGCGCGGCTGCCCCGGCGCAAACAGGCGGGGAGAAAATCAATGAGACGCATATACATCATTATGGGCGCACTCCTGATCGCAGGCGCGTTCTGGCGTCCCGCCGAGGGCCAGCGGGCGACCATCTCCAACCTGGCGGGTGAGTCGCTGACGCCCCGGCACCTCGCGCGCGGCACCCTCTGGCACAGCTTTCTCAGCACGGGCGCCGAAGGGGCTCGGCCGGTGGAAGGGAACTATGCCGGCCTCTATCTGGATCTGGCCTATCCGGGGTTCGCGCTGATCAGCTGGGGGGGCGGCGGAACGAACGACTTTTCCGCCTACTACGGGGAACAGCGCAGCGCCGGGAGCATGCACGTGGATCTGACGTCGCACAACGGCCGCGGCCACGGCTGGTGGATCGCCACCAAAGTGAACGGCGAGGCCGCGGTGAGCTGGGCCAACCCCCTCATATCGGCGATGGAAGAAAGCGAAGACGTCGTGGCGATGGCGGTGGATCCCAGCGTGGACTTCAGGGGCAAGTACGCGGGGCTGGGCAGCGACGTGGTCAGCCCCAATTCGGGGCGATCGATGGCCAACTGGTGGCCCGGCACCGGGGTGGAGCTGGATGCGCTGGAACCCAGGGAAATCCTGAATTACCGCATCGGCCAGTACAACGACGCTTCCACCGACAATTTTCCTGAAGACATCGTTCTGAGCAAGTGGACCACGGGGCTGGGCATTACGGGTGAGAAGGCGGCCTTTGCATGGAACCACCCGGATTACGACGATTTCGTGATCACCGAGTGGGTGTTCGAGAACACCGGGGATACCGACGGCGATCGCGCGGCCGACCTCGCCGGCGGCGGGCACAATCTCACGAACGTCTATTTTTCCTTCCATCACCGGTTCCTGCCGTCATCCGCCGGCGTCTCCCGGGTCAGTTACAGGGCGTACTATTCCGACTACGGCACGGGAGACGGGTGCAGCAGCAATTTCGGACCCCTGGACAATTCCCAGGACGACAAGATCAAGTATACGGAGGCGCCCAATTACGACGGTCCGGCATCCGCGCGCGGCCTCCGGCTGACGTACCAGTACGACTGGGACAACTTCTGCCTGACAGGGCCGCTGGCGGACGATATCGGCGATCCGTACCGCTCCGAACACAGGTGCGCGCAGTGCACGTTCCCAAGTCTTATCGGCGTCGGGGACATTACGTCCCCGGCATGGATCGGCAAGGCCCCGATCGACGTGGATCCCACGGACGGATTCGTGGGCGATCCGGAGAGCTACGAGGCGCCGAAGGTTCCTGAGCAGCCGTTCTCGTACAACTTCTTCCATTTTCTGTACCGGTATCCGTCCAGCGCGGCGGCCGCCGTCGGGTTACTCACGGACGAACCGAACCCGAATGAGATGAACCACGAGACGCTCTACCAGATGCTGATCAGCACACCGGAACCGTCCTATTTCAACGAGCCGCTTCTGGAACGCCCGAGCAGGGGTTCGGGAAATCCCAACCTGGGGGTGCCGCTGCTCCCGATTCCGGAGGTCCCGTCAGGCCCAATGCCGTATATGCCCATCCCCACCTGGGAGTGGGAGGGGCGGCACGGCATCGCCGCGGGCTACACCCCGTTGGAGACATACGGTCCCTATGACCTGGCGCCCGGCCAGAAGGTGAAGTTCGTGTTTGCCTACGTGGCGGCCGCACCGGTTACGGAGAACTTCCGGGCTTACCAGAAGTCGGGAGACACCAGCGAACTCAAGAAGGAAGAGAACGGCGCCGCGTTCACCAATCTGATCAACCACCTGAATAAAGCCAAGGAGGCCTATGCGCTGGGTTACGACCTGCCCAACCAGCCTCCCGACGTGGACGCGACGGTGTCCTCTTCCGAGAACGCCCGCAACCTGATTACCTGGAAGGGCGACCCGGAGAAGTCGATCAATCCGGATACCGGGCAATCCGATGTGGCGGGCTACCGCGTCTACCAGTCCGAGACCCAGCCGGGCCTCTGGAAAATGATCCAGGACGTACCGGCGAACGGCTCCGCGGAATACGCGTACGAAGACACGGAGTCGCTCGCGGGATTCCAGTACTATTATGCCGTGCGCTCCTACCAGGGCAGCGCCAATACCGGGTTCGCCAGCCGGGTAACGGGCGCCACGGTGGAGGGCGGGGTCCGGGCCTACGAATCCGGAATCGGAGACGTTTCCACGTACTATCTGCCCCCCACGGGAGCGGCGCCCGACAGCCCCGTGCAGGTGCCCACGGCCAGCGCGGACCGGCTGGAAAAGGATATCCTCATTGTGCCGAATCCGTACATCCCCGAGTCGCCGCACACCTACGAGGGCTCAACCAAGATCCGCATCCTGAACGTTCCCAGGAAGGCCAAGATCAGGATCTTCTCGGTAGCCGGCGACCTGGTGGGCGAGGTCGACCACGACTCTCAGACAGAGGGTGAGGCTGCCTTCTTCCAGTTCAACAGAACGCACATCACGCAGTTGACCTTCGGCGTCTACTTCGTCACCGTCGAGTCCCTGGTGTCGGAATCCCAGGGACAGGTGAAGGGCGCCAAGCTGGTCATCATTCGCTAAGGAGGTCGCCATGAGGCGCATTTATCGGATCGGCTCTGCGGCGCTTGTCGGCGTCCTCTTGCTGGGCGCCCCGGCGTTGGCCGATATCTCCAACCAGACGCCCGTGGGCGAGACCTACGCGGCCTTCCTGGAGATATCCCAGAGCGCGCGCGCGGCCGGGATGGGAGACGCGTACGTGGCCGTGGCGGACGACATCAATTCCGTGTTCTGGAATCCCGCCGGGCTCACGGCCATGACGCGCAACCGGCTGCAGTTTGCATTCACGAACACCAGGTGGCTCCTGGAGTCCCAGTTGAACTCCGCGGCGATCGGCGTCAATACCGACTACGGCGCTCTCGCCCTGAGTCTGGTGGCGTTCAACACCGGGGATATCGAGGAGACCACGATTTTCAATCCGGAGGGGACGGGCAGAATCCTTGACACCGGAAGCTGGGCCGTGGGCGGCGTCTACGCCAGGCAGTTTACGGAGCGCTTCTCCGTGGGATTCCAGGCGCGGGTCGTCGAGGAGAAACTGGACAGGGGTTACGACTACCGCGTCTTCGACCTGGCGGTCGGCACCTTCTACCATACCGGATTCCGGAGCCTGCGCATCGGCATGTCGCTGCGAAACTTCGGAAAGGACCTCGTACTCCTCACCAACGAAGCCATTAAAGGAAAGATGCCCGTTTTCTTCAGCATGGCAACTGCGGCCGAGGTCTATGGGGAGCGCGGAGAGGACGTCTCTCTGACCGGCGCGATCGAAGCGCTGTACAGCGTGAGCGTCGAACGCCGGATGCACGTGGGCGCCGAACTCTGGCTGCGGAACATCGTCGCGCTTCGGGCCGGTTACAAGCTGGGCTATGACGTGCAGGACGTTACCGCCGGGGCGGGCGTCCGGATTCAGCGCGGCATTCATCACGTGCAGGCGGATTTCGCCTACGTGAAGTTCGACAAATTTCCCGACAACGGCGGGACCCTGCGGTTCTCGGTGACCGGATCCTTCTGATCGCGGCGAAGCGCAACTGAAGTGAACCCGATAGGCGGCTTCTGAAAGCGAGAGGGCCGCCTATCTGTTTATGCGGGAGATGACGGCAGATGGAACGTCCTCGGTGGTCGCGTATGCGCGCACTGCCGGTTGGCGTGCTGATCGTCGCCGCCGGTTTCTGGCCGGATCACGCGCCGGCTGCCGGAAAGACGCTGTCGGAGCTGGATGCCGTGTACGCACGCGGCTTGAAAGCCGGCGACGTTCCGGCGGTCGTTGCGGCGGCAAAAATTTTGGCGCGATCGGTCGACGATCATCCCGACCATGCCGGACTCGTCCTGAACCGGGTGGGCATGCTGTATCTGCGGGTGGGAAGGGCTCGCGACGCGCGGTCGGCATTTGAACGCGCTGTGGGATTCGATCCCGCGCTGGCCACCGCGCACTGCGGGCTGGGAAGGGTGGCTCTCGAACTCGAAGGGGACGCGGCGGGCGCGCTGCCGCATCTGGAAGCGGCGTTGAGGGCCGATTCCACGTATACCTGGACGCACACATACCTGGCGCGGGCTCTCGCCCAGGTCGGGCGCCAGCGTCTAGAGGCCGGCGCCACGGACAGTGCGCGATCCGCACTCCAGCGGGCGGTCGGATTCGACCCGCAACTGGCTGCGGCGCATTCGGGTCTGGGCAGGCTCGCAATTGAACTGGACGGAGACGCGGCGGGGGCATTGCCCCATCTGGAAGCTGCAATTGACGCCGATTCAACCCATGCCGAAGCGCATTATCTGCTTGCCCGCGTCTACCGGGAGACCGGGCGCCCCGGTGTAAGGCAGGCCGCGGACCGGGCGCTCGAGTTCGACTCACGGATCGCGCCCGCCCACCTGCTGTTGGCTGAATTGCACCGCGAGGAGGGCAACCTCCATGGCGCGATGCTCTACTTCGAAAAATACCTGGAACTGAAGCCGGCGGACCAGGCGGCGGCGCTGGCATTTGCCAGTGAGTTGCTGGAAGAAGAGAAATTCGAGGAAGTCGAGACCCTTACCACGCTGATGACCGACGACCTCGCGCTGCCGCTGCTGGCGCAGGCGCTGATGGCGCGGGGCAACTACGAGGGAGCGCTTCGTGCGTTCAAGATCTACATCGAAGGCCTGGACCCCGAAGAGCAGGCGCTTTACCGGGACATCTCCCTGGTTGGGCTTCCTCATGAAATCGAAGCCTGGCGCGCCACACCTCCGGAGAAGCGTGCGGCGTTCCTGCAGCGGTTCTGGCTCCGTCACGACCCGTTCAAAGCCTCACGCGGCGCCATGCGTCGCGCCGAGCACCACCGGCGTGTGTGGTACGCCCGAACGAAATATGGAACGTTGAAGTGGCCCTGGGACCGACGCGGCGAGGTTTACATCCGCTACGGCGCGCCGGACTACCGCTCCTCCTCGCTCCAGCCAAATCCGAAGGTGCCTCCGGCGGTCGAACGCGTACAGGACAATATCGCCTACCAGCTGTACGGCGCGAAGGGGCTGGGCATCAGCTTCGTGGGGCCTGTCTTTCCCATCCGAACCGATCTGGGTTCCTTTCTGGAGCCCAGCGAGGACATTCGGCGCGACCTGCAGGCCGCTGTAATCGAGGAGCTCGATCTGGCCGTGTTTGCACCCGATCAGGCCGAACCGGGCGCCGCGGGCAATCCCGCCGGGTCACCGCAGCAACTGATAGATCTCGAAGACTCTCCCATAGAGGCCGGAATCGACCTGGATCCCGAATTCGCGATCGGGCTGAGCGGATGGAAGCCGGTAACGACCGGGCACAACTGGGCGTCGGTGCCCTGGGAGGTGTGGGTATACGCTGGCGTGGGAAAGGGGCTGGAAGTCACCTTCACGGATGAACAGAACTCCGGCGTCTACGACTATGCGCCAGTCCCCGGCGTAAGCAGCCAGGATCTCAAGAACCTCGATGAAGACCCGCACGTGGGGCAGATGGCCTACGTGCGGCTCATGCAGCGGCTAACGGAACTGGCGCCTTCAACCCGGGTTGCGTCCGTGTCGCGCGAGGAGCCGGAGTACTTCAGCGTATCGGGATTCGAGGCGCTCGACTTCAGCTACGACGTGGTCACTTTCCGGGGAAAAAACGGCGGAACGGAGATCCAGGTCAACGTGGGCATCCCCATTGAGCACGTCGCGCTTCCGGGGGATGCGGACGACGACGTGATGGTCAACCGGCGGGTCGCGCTGATGGACGTCCGGTACACGAAGGTGCTGGCGCTGCAGCAGGACCTGGAGGTGCCGGTCTCGGGGCGACGGCGCGACAGGGCCCTTCTGGATCGGGTGGATCTCCTGGACGTGCTGCCGGGGGACTACGAACTGGCCCTTCAGGTGCAGCGGCACAACACGAAACGGCTGCAGGCGTATTCGCAGAAGCTCGCCGTGGAAGATTACTCCGGAGAGGGTCTGAAGCTGAGCGATCTGTTGGTGGCGCGGCAGGTGACGGCCGCGATGCCGGGGTCCGATCCGAAGTTCGTCCGCGGTAAATGGAATATCACGCCGCTGCCTTCGCATGTCTTCGACGCGGGGCAGCACGTGTATGTCTTCTTCGAAATCTACAATCTCACACAGGACGACTTCGGTGCGACGCGTTACGAGGTGGTCTACGAGGTTTACAGCACCGACGAAAGCGGCACCAGCCTCTCACGTCTCTCGACAAGGATCCTGGGGCGGTCGGAATCGGCGGTGACCGTACGCTACGAACAGACTGGGACCGAGGCGTCGGTATCGGACTACGTGGCGCTGGACATCGGAGAGACCGCCGCCGGGCGCCGCAGGGTCAGGATGACCGTAAAGGACATGAACAGCGGGCAGCGGGCAACCAAGGAAGGCCGCTTCTGGGTCAGGGAAGCAACGCAGTAATTGGAAAAAATGTCCGAAGTAACCGAATGACAGGACACAACGTAGGAAGACGGCGAGATGGCGGAAGATGTGATGAAAATGCTCGGCGAGGACGTCGTCTTGTGCGACGGCGGCATGATTCTGGAAGCCAGGTGGCGCGGGTACGACACGCCGGCGGCGATCGTGGAACACCCCGACGCCATCCGGCAGATCCACCGGGATTTCCTGAACGCCGGTTCCCAGGTGCTCGAAGCGGTGACCTGGTTTACGTCGCGATCCCAGCTGGATCGTCATTTCGGCTGGGGCGGCCGGCTGGACGAGGTGAACCGGATGGGCGTGCAGCTTGCGAAAGAGGCGTCTTCCGGGACGGCGCCGGTGGGCGGATGCCTGGTCTCCACGCGGACCGGGTCCTGGGAGGGCGATCCGATATTCGATCCGCAAGACCCCTCTTCCAGGGACCGGGCGAAGGCGGAGTGGGACGAACAGATCGCCGTTCTGGTGGACGCCGGTGCGGATTTCCTCATTCCGGAGACGTTCCATCGCCTCGACGAGGTGCTTGTCTGCCTCGAGTGCTGCAAGAAAACGAGCGTTCCGACCATGGTGTTCATGGGGATGAGCCGGATGACGCAGGACGGCGCCACGGCGGCCGAGTGCGCCCGCGTACTGGCCGGGGAGGGGGCCGACGTGGTGGGTCTGGTATGTAACGGGACGCCAGAGGGGATGTTGAATCTCGTCACGGAAATGCGGCAGGCGGTGGATGTGCCCGTTGCCTGGCAGCCTAACGGATTCGGACCGGGCGGAAAGGATACGCGTGTATCCCTGGACGTGATGGCCGGCTTCGCGGTAAAGGCGAAGGCGGAGGGGATCAATCTCATCGGCGCATGCTGCGGGGCGGGCCCGAACGTGATCAGGGCGATGGCGCGGGCATTGGGACGCGCGCCCGATGCAGTTTGAGCCGGTTTTTCGGAATTGTCTCCTATCGTTGACGGATGGTCGCCGCGCGCCATGAACGCGTGTTGATCCCATGCACGCCGGCCTTGCAGGCAGCGTGGAGTGTACGATGCCACAACGGCTGCCTCCCAGACCCTGGATTACCGGAAAGATAATCCGGACCAGGCGTCCCGAAGCGGACTTGAAGGCGCAGTACCGGAAGGTCTTCCCCCTGTGCATCGGGATCTCGCTCGCCCTGCACACGGCCGTTGCGTTCACTTTCCCGTCCTTCAGGCTCCGCACCCAAACTTCCGCAAGACATCCGATTCTCATTCAGGTAACCGAGGTGCCGGAGACCCGACAGGGCATCAGGCTGCCGATTCCGGTACGGCCGGCCGTGCCTCTCGAAACGGATAGCCGCGACCTGCTGCCCGAAGACATTACCATTGAAGCGGCCGCCGAACTCGAATTCGACGCGGTGTCCATACGTCTCTCAGTACCGTCGGATACGCTCTTTTCGGCCCCCGGCAGGGACGAGGAGGTGGATGGCGAAGTCGTCCTCCCTGCCCGCCTTGTGGAACGGAAGCCGCGGCTCCTCGAACAGGTGGAACCTGCGTACCCGGACGAAGCGCGGCAGGCCGGCCTGGAGGGCGTCGTCCTGATGGAATTTACCGTGGGTAGGGACGGCCGGGTCAAAGACAGCGTTGTCCTCAAGGGGCACGAGTTGTTTCACCGTGCATCGCTGGACGCCCTGTCGCGCTTCCGATATCTTCCAGGATACCAGAACCAGGAGGCCGTTGAGGTGCGGATGTTCATCTACATTCGATTTCAGCTGGATTAGCCTCAATTCCGATTCGAAAACAGACTACATTCAAATTGGCCACAAAAGCCTGAATGCGGGTAGAGGGTAGAGGGAAGACGGTAGAAGAAACCCTTGCCCGATACTCCATTCCTTCTTGCCTCCGGCAGGAGAAGAAACTTCACAAGGCAGGAAATCTCTCCCGTCTACCCGCTTCCGAGGGGATGGGAGGAGAGGTCCCAAATACTTCCAGCAACCTGGTGTATCCTGTTAATCCGCAGTTCAATCGCCTTAATCAATTTGCATATATTCGATCTAACGTCCACGAAAACTTACGAATCATGTTCAGGTGTCTCGTGTTGGACACGGAAGGAAGGACATGGACGAAATTCGCATTGGGATCGCGGGACTCGGTAGCCGCGGCCTGCATTGGATCCGGCTGCTGCAGCGTATCCCGGGCTTTCGCATTACGGCCGTCTACGACTGGATCGAACCGCTTCAGGAACGGGCCCTCGCCGAAATCTCGTATCGCGACGACGTGTCGGTATTCGCCGACTACGGGGATTTCCTTTCATACGGCGGAATGGACGCGGTGGGCCTTGTGGTGAGGCAGCGTGAGGTCGGGCGGATGGCGGCGGAGGCCCTGGAAGCGGGCAAGCACGTGAACAGCGAGGTGCCGGGGGCGTACAGGATGGAGGAATGCTGGCGCATCGTAACGAACGTGGAACGGACCGGGCTGGTCTACGGCCTTGCGGAGCAGACGCGGTTCTGGGGGTTCGTGGACGGATGGAAGCGTCTCGCGGACGATGGGCGCCTGGGCAGGATCACCTATGCCGAGGGTCAGTACGTGGGGTATTACGGTACGCACCAGTTTTTTCAGGACTACAGTACAGGGAGACAGTTTGCGATTGAGGAGTTGCCGGACCACCCCGAGGCGAGACCCACGTTTCCCCACGATACCCCGCCGATCATCGCTTCGTCCTACGATCTGAGCATTCTGCTGAAGATTCTGGACGACCGGGTTACGGAAGTCACGGCGATGAGTACGAAACGGCCCAGCTATGCGCATCCTCAGATTCGAAAGCCGGATGTACAGGTGGCGCTGATGAAGACCGAAAAGGATACGCTGATTCGCATGCTGGACGGCCACACGCAGCCCCGCCCGCACGGAGACCACCACTGGTGGCAGATGATCGGCACTAAGGGCAGCCTGGAGTGGCGTCGGTCGCGCCGTGAGATGCCGAAGGTCTGGTTCGCGGACGCGCAGATGAACGACTGGACGGAGGTGGATTGGGGCTTCGAACGTACCGACGCGCCGCCTGAGGCGCGCGGCAGCGGCCACGGCGACGCGGATTCCTACGTGCACATGCACTTTCGCGACGCTGTCCTCGAGGGGAAGCCGCTGGAATTCGACGTGTACAAGGCCATGGATACGGTTGCCGCGGCAGTTCGGGCAATTGACTCGATCGAGGACGGGAGCCGGTTGATGCGGGTTCCCGATTTTCGCCCGAACCGGGACCGGGCGGCAGGCGAGCTTCCGGCGGACCCGGGCGGCGTGGGGTTGCGCGGAGAGTAGACCCATGGCCATCGCCGGCACGGCTGAAGCGCGGCACGAGCATCCCGTGCGACAGGGCGTAACGACGCGCGCTGTCATATTCGGGCTCGGGCTGTCCGTAGCCGTCAATCTGCTCGCCAATACGATGCGTTACGTGCAGCACGGGTCGTACATGGCTATCAGCCTGATCCCGATGGGCGACCTTCTCCTCTTTCTGGTGTCCATCCTGATCTGCGCGGCGCTTGCCCGGTGGTTCGGCCGCCGATTCGTGCTGGCGCCCCCGGAATGGATCACGATTTTCGGTATGGGCCTGATCAGCGCCATGGGCCCCACCTACGGGATCAGCGGGTATCTGGTGAGCCAGATGGTGGCTCCGTACTACTTCGCCACGCCCGAGAACCGGTGGTCGGAGTTTCTGCACCCGCACCTTCCCGGCTGGTTGATCTCGACGGACGAACAACGGTCCATCACCATGTTCTTCGAAGGGCTCCCGAACGGGATGTCCATTCCCTGGCACGACTGGTGGGGGCCGCTGCTGTGGTGGTTCGTCTTTATCGCCGTTCTGGGGTTCGCATGCGTCTGCGTGTCGGTGATTCTGCATCGCCAGTGGGCGGACCACGAAAAGCTGGTCTATCCCGCGCTGACGCCCGTGCTGGAGATGGCGAACCGGAGCGGGACCGGGGCGCGCGTCCTTCCGGAATTCATGAAGGGAAAGGCGTTCTGGGCGGGGTTCGGACTCACGTCGGGGGTGTTCTGGCTGAATATGGTGCACTGGTTCTATCCCGCCTTTCCGAAGGTGATGAACACCCGCATGAACTATGTCTGGGATCTCCTGCCCAAACAGTATCCTCCGTTCTGCATCTACCTGAGCGTCTTCGTCATCTGTTTTTCCTATTTCGCCAATCTTGAAGTACTCTTCAGCATCTGGTTCTTCGACGTTCTCTATATGATTGAAGCCGGCCTTCTGAATCGACTTGGTGTGGTGGCGACGTCTCCGCACTACGGTTCCGGCCCTTACAATCTCACGAGCTACAAGTTCCAGACGGCGGGCGCCTTCGCGGCGCTGGTTGTCTGGTGGCTCTGGATCTCCCGCGGGCACCTGCGCCAGGTCTTCCGGAAGGCGTTCCGACCCGGCGGTTCCGCCCTGGATGACAGCAGGGAGTGGATATCCTATCGCACGGCCGTTCTCGGGCTGGTCGTCTGCATCGTCTACATTGTGGCGTGGCTATCGCGGATCGGCATCGAACCGGGAATGATCCTGGTTCTGACGCCGGCCATGTTCATCGCGTACGTGGGCGTGGCGAAGGTGGTCGCCGACTCGGGGCTGGTGTACGTGGATCCCCCCGCCGTAGCCTGGGACTACGCGCTGTTTGCGCTGGGCGGTGCGCACAGGCTGAATCCGTCGACGAACGCCGCGTCCAGCCTGCTGCCGTTCACGGTCAACCACCCCAGGAGTTTCGCGTTGCCTATGATCGCGCAGGTGAACCGTCTGGGCGACTTTATTCCCGAAGGCAAGCGGCGCTTTTTCTGGGGAATCTTCGGGGCGTTCATGGTCGGTACGGTGGTTTCGACGCTCCATACGGTCTGGCTGGCCTACACCATGGGCGGATACAATTTTCAGCCGAACTGGCTGATTCTTCACGAAGGTGAATGGAACTACGGCCTGGCGGTGGACGCATTGCGCAACCCCCGGCCGATCCTGGCGGTGGAATACTGGCTGTTTCTCGCGGGAGTGGTTATCATGACTGCCCTGAACGTCATGCGGTACCGGCTGCCCAGGTGGCGCCTGCATCCGGTGGGGTTCGCGCTCTCGGGTACGATATTCGCCAGGCTGGAAAGCCTTACGCTTCTGGTCGCGTGGCTGATCAAGTTCCTTATGCTCAGGATCGGCGGCACGGCGTTCTACCGGCGATCGCTGCCCTTTTTTATCGGGATTCTGACGGCATATATCATTGCGGTGATCGCGGGCACGGTCGTGGACGCCATCTGGTTTCCGAATTCGGGTCACAGGGTTCACAGCTGGCATTAACCGGGAAGACGTAAGACGGGAGAGGGGGAGAAAACCGGGTAGACGGGAGACGTAAGACGGTAGAAGATAACCTCGCCGGCTAATTTATCCCTCCTTGCCTCCGGCAGGAAGAGAAGCCTCACAAGGCAGGAAATCTCTACCCTCTACCGTCTTACCTCTACCCGCATTTCTTCTCCCGTCTCCCCTCTCCCCTCTCACCGCAATTAGGGACTTGAAATTAGCAATCTGTGTAGACTGTCGCGAGATGATATCAGGAAAGGAGTCGTTTTATGCCGGAGTCCATTCTTAAGGAGCTTGAGAAAGGATTCGTGCTGGCCGACGGTGGAAACGTGGAGGAGTTGCGCCTCCGGGGATATTCGGCGCAGTCGGCGCTCGAGCACTTCCCGGATGCCGCGCGTCTGGTCCACCAGGATTTCTTCAGGGCCGGGGCAGGCGTTATCAGAGCCCTGACGGGTCGGTGTACCCGAACCGGGCTCGGCGCAGGGGAGAACGGAAGTGCGGCCGACCGGGTCGACGAGATGAACCGGACGGCCGTTGCGCTGGCGAAGGGCGCGGCAGGAGGGGAGGCGCTCGTGGCCGGGACGCTGGCGCCAACGGGGGCCTTTCAGGCTGATGACGTGGGTTCGGCGGACCGCGCCCGTGCGGAGTGGGAGGAACAGGCCGGTATTTTGGCAGACGCGGGCGTGGATCTGCTCGTCTGCGAGTCATTCGCCCGGCTCGACGAGGCGCGCCTGGCGCTGGCTTGCTGCAAGAACACCGCCCTGCCGGTTGTGGTGTCGGTGGACGTCGCATTGCCCGAGGGAAGATTGAACAATCCGGCGCTTCGCGAGGATGAAGTGACCGACGACGGCGTCGCGCCGGCCGAGTGCGCACGCGTTCTGGCAGGCGACGGCGCGGACGTCGTGGGCGCGGGCGGCATGCGTGAACCGGAGGACCTGTGGCCCGTGGTGCTGGAAATGCGGGACGCGGTGGACGCGCCGATGGCCTTTCTGCCGAATGGGTACCGCACAAGCCGGGGCCACTGGAAGACCATGCGGGAAGCCATGCACGTCTACGGGATCGAAATGGGGCAGTACGCGTTGAAGGCGGTCGCCCACGATATCCGCTTCGTAGGCGGATCGGACGGCGTGGTGATCCGGCTCCTCCGCTCGATGGCGCAGGCGCTGGACTGCGAGCGGAAACACATTGAGCTCCGTCCGCGATAATGTGCAACGAGGGGGTTGCCGCCAGGTGTCTCCGGGTTTCATTTTACAATTCGGGCAGGACTGTCGAACAGGAGGGCCAGGATGGGGATGGACATATTAAAGATGCTGGAGGAAGGCGTCGTTCTGAGCGACGGCGGGATGATCATCGAGGCGAGGTGGCGCGGGTACGATACCCCGGCCATGATCCTTGAAGATCCTGATGCGCTGCGCCAGATCCATCAGGATTTCTTTCGGGCCGGATCCCACGTGCTGCAGGCGCAGACCTGGTGGACCAGCCGGTCGCAACTCGAACGCCGCTTCGATCAGGGCGACGGCCCAAGCGGGGAGGCCGCGCGTCTGGAGGAAATCTCCCGTACGGCAATCCGGCTGGCCATCGAGGCTTCCGGCGGCGAAGCACTGGTCGCCGGCTGCCTGAACCAGACGGCAGCGGGGTCCTGGACGGGGCCGTACATCTACCAACCGGACAATGCCCGGGCGCGCGAGCGGGCGTGCGCGGAGTGGGACGAGCACATTTCCTGGATGGTGGACGCCGGCGCCGGGCTTCTCATTCCGGAGACTTTCGCGCGGCTGGACGAAGCCCGGCTGTGCCTGTCGCGCTGCAAGAAAGCCGACGTGCCCGCAATGGTGTTGATGGGCTCGAGCAGCCGGACGCACGACGGCGCCACGCCGGCGGAGTGCGCGAAGGTCCTGGCGGACGAGGGCGCGGATATCGTCGGCCTGGTCTGCTCCGGCGATTCGATGACCATGTGGCCGGGGGTCCTGGCGATGCGGGAAGCGGTGGATATCCCCATCGCCTACCAGCCGCAGGGCTATCGGAATGCCGGCCCCAATAATTCGGTCATTCGCGAGTCGATGATCGTCTCGGGCAACGAGATGGCCCAATACGCGTTGAAGGCCAGGGCAGAGGGTATCAACTTCATCGGCGCGTGCTGTGGCGCGGGCCCCTCGCACATCCGGGCGATAGCGCAGGCGCTGGGCTGCGAGCGCAATCCGGTTTGACGCGGTTGTCGGAACGGCACGCCATCGTCGGGCGCCGGCCTGCCGGTGCGCCTATCGAGCGAATTCGTAGACGAGGGCGCCGGCTGGCGCGTCTTTGAGTTGTAGAACAATGACGCCTGAATCCTGCCGGTACGCCTTCCGGTACAGCGCTTTGATCGGCGCCAGATCGAATAGATATCCTTCAGTGATCCACGCCTCACATGGGTCGTCATTGGCATTGTGAGCGAGTGCGACGTTGAGCTGCACCGGGTCCGACTCCATGAAGGCGCCCGATGTGACTAGCGTGAACTGGTGATCCCTGCATCCTCCGCTGTATGACACCTCAACGGCAAGTGTGTCGCCCGTTATCGCGGCCTCCTTCAGCTCAAAAACGTCCTTGCCCCATTTGTCCGTCGCATCCGTGCCGACGTCGACGATGACCGTGGTGCCGCGCCGTTTCGGTTCCTCAAGCCCGTCGTCGTCAACCTGCGTGGAAGCGGTCACGCTTGCCTTTTCGCCGACGGGGAGGTCGACCTTCAGTTCATATCCACCGTTAACGGGAATACTCGACCAGGTACCCAGCAGACGCCCGTCCCGCCGGGCCCGCGCCAGGTAGTAACCACTCACGTCGTCCGCGCGAATTTCCATACGGACCTCACCGCGCTCGTCGGTTGTGCCAGACCACTCGAAGTTGGCCGACCGTCCCGATATGGAACGCGAGAACCCGATGTCAGCGTCCGGGAGCGGCGTCTGACCTTGCCGCAATACGGCAAACACCACGGCCCGTGCGAGATCCTTGTTTACGGCAACAACGGTATCCGGCAGGTCGTTGTCCGTGGCCGGTTTACTCAGCGGGCCTCCAATCTGTCCGTTCGACTGTCGAGCGTTCGACTCGCCGGAGTTCGTTATTCCCGGCGTCACCACATGATCGCCGCTGCAAGTCCACGCCAGGCCTGTAGCGAGCGCCAGCGCAAATACACTGCGGATGCGACTGAACATCGAAATCCTCCTTGATCCTGAAAGAGGTCGGCGACGATGGCGGAGAGGAGTTCGGCGCCTCGTCACCTGTTCAATGAATGAAACGTGCGGGAGTTTCGCTTTTCTCGTTTCCTGAATGAGCATAAAGTATATATTGGGATTTACACGATTCGCGGCGGCAGCTTCTGCCGGCGTCTGTGCGGCGATGCCCCCGCGTCACTACAAAACGACGGAGGAATTCTATGGATGAGATCAGAATAGGCGTTGCCGGGCTGGGCCACCGCGGGCTGCACTGGATACGGCTGCTTCAGAGCGCCCCGGGTTACCGGATCACGGCCATCTACGACTGGATCGAGCCGCTGCAGGAGCGTGCGCTGGCGGAGATTGCCTATCGCGACGACGTGAAGGTGTTCAGCAACTACTACGATTTTCTTGCGTACGAGGGGATGGACGCGGTGGGTCTGGTGGTGAGGCAGCTGGAGCAGGGAACCATGGCCGCCGAGGCGCTTGAGGCGGGCAAGCACGTCAACGCCGAGGTGCCCGCGGCACATACGATGGAGGAATGCTGGCGTATCGTCACGAACGTGGAGCGGACGGGGCTGGTGTACAGCCTGGCGGAGCAGACGCGGTTCTGGGGGTTCGTGGACGGGTGGAAGAAGCTGGTGGACGACGGGATGCTGGGAAAAATTACCTATGCTGAAGGTCAGTACCTGGGTTACTACGGCACCCATCAATGGTTCCAGGATTACAACACCGGCAAGAATTACCCGGTTGAGGCGCTTGCCGACCACCCGGATGCCGAGCCCGCCAGTCCGCAATACCTGCCGTACATCATCTCCGCTTCGTACGATCTGAGCATACTGCTGAAAATCCTTGACGACCGCGTGATCGAGGTAACCTCGATGAGTACCAGGCCGCCCAGTTATACGACGCCGGAGATGCTCAACGCGGATATTCAGGTGGCGCTGATGAAGACGGAGAACGACACACTGATCCGGATGCTGAACGGGTTCAACCAGCCCAGGCCGCACGGCGACCACCACTGGTGGCAGATGATCGGCACGAAGGGAAGCGTGGAGTGGCGGCGGTCCGGAAAGGAAAAGCCGAAACTGTGGCTGGCGGACACGCAGATGAACGACTGGATGGAGGTCGACTGGCAGTACCAGCGGACCGACGCGCCCCCGGAGGCGCGGGGAAGCGGCCATGGCGACGCCGACTACTACGTGCACATGTATTTCAGAGACGCCATCCTCAAGGGAGAGGCGCTCGAGTACGACGTGTACCGGGTGATGGACTCGATGGCTCCGGCGGTGCTGGCCGTGGATTCGATCGAGGAAGGGTCCAGGGTCGTCAGGGTCCCGGACTTCCGGCCCGGCGCGGATCGTCCTTCGGGACAGATGCCGGCGGACCTGGGCGGGATCGGTGGGCGCATCCACCTGACGAAGATGCCGGGGAGGCCGTGATGGCGCGTTTCGATTTCCGGGCGTTCTGGCCGGGAATGGTCGCGGCCGTTGCCTGCGCCGTCGCCGTTCCCGCCGTCGCCCAGGTCCCTCCCGAGATTCTGGCCTTCAGCCCCGATGTCAGGGGATTGGGCGCCGATGCGGCCGCGAAATGGAAGTCCGTCGACCTGCGTGACGGCGAGGGCGGAACGCTCGCGGGGACCAATTCCTACGGCATACACGCGGCCGATTTCGACCGGGACGGCGACCTGGACCTCGTCGTGGCCTTTCAATCGGGCGGGGCGAAGATCCCGGACGAGGACCGTGAGTACGGCATGGTCTATTGGCTGGAGAACCTGGCGCCTCCGCCGGATTCAGGACTGGCGTTTCGTATTCGTCCACTGGACGACCGGCAGGTCACGCCGAAAGACGCCGTTGTGGTGCGTCGCACTGCCGGAGGGAACACGGCCATTGTGGTCCCCTGCTATCTGTCGGGCGAGACCGTGATATACGAGACTTCCGATGGAGAGCATTGGACAAAACTCAGCCTCAGGTCGAAAGCGCTCGAGCTTCCGGTCCGGGCCGTGGTTGCGGACGTCGACGGAGACGACCTCGACGACATTGTGGTCACCTCCATTTCGGAGTCGGGCGACAAGGTCGGGTGGTTTCGTCAGAACAACAGCGAATCGGAGCCCTGGGAAGCAATGCCGATTCGCGTGAACCTGCCTCCCATCATCGGCGTGGACGCGGGAGACGTGGACCTGGACGGGGATTTGGACCTTGTGTGCGCCTCCGAGCACGCATCCCGGCCGTTCCTCCTGATCAATGCCGATGGAAAGGGGACCGCGTGGCAACGGGATTCGATTCGCGTGGCATCGCCCGATTCGGTGCGGCGATGGGTCGCCCGCTTTTCCGACAGACCCCTTTCCCAGGTGCATTCGCGATTTGCGGACCTCGACGGGGACGGGGACCTGGACTGCGTCGAGACGAGTCTCAGAAACGGGTATCTGGCATGGCGGGAGCGCCTGGGACCCGGGATGGATTGGAAATTTCATAAGATCGCCGGCGGCCTCGGCCACGCCTATTCCTTCGACGTCGGAGACGTGGACCGGGACGGGCACATGGATATCGTGGCGCCTTCCGACGGGGGAGACGGGGTCTACGTATTCCGGAACGTCAGGGGAGACGGAACCATGTGGGAGGCGACGCGTCTCGGCGACGGCGCGGACCTCAACTGGCCGAATATCGTCCGTCTGGCGGATCTGGACGGTGACGGTTACGAAGATGTCATGTCCACGGATTGGGGGACCAGGGCCGTCGTATGGATCAATCCGTTAGCGCCAATTCGTAGAAAATAGCAACGCGGCGACGCGACGAAGACCACCTGAAACGGGGCGTAAAGGTCGTCCAAAAGGACGTTTTTTCCGTTCACGTCCAGCTAATCGCCTTTATCAGCTTGCATATATTCGGTTTTACGTCCCCGAAAAATGACGAATCAAGGTCGGCTCCCGCAAAGGAAGACCATGAGTAAGATATCGTGAGAGGCGAGAAACAGCGGGAAGCGCGTGTGACGCTCCGGTCGATTGTGATCGGCCTGTGTATCGCGGTTGCCATGAGCCTGCTGGCCTGTACGGCCCGCTACATCCAGAAAGGGTCGTACATGATGGTCGCCCAGATTCCGATGGGCGTGCTGCTGCTGTGCCTCGTATCGATTCTGGCCTGCGCTGTACTCGCCCGGCGGTTCGGGGCCGCCTTCGTGCTGTCGCCATCGGAGTGGATTACGGTCTTCAGCATGGGGGTCATCAGTTCCATTGGACCCAACTACGGGGTCAGCGGGTACCTGGTGGGCATGATGGCGTCCCCGCACTATTTCGCGACACCGGAGAACCGGTGGACCGAGTACCTCCACCCGCACCTGCCGGGATGGCTGGTCCCGACGAATGATAGCCGGGCGATGTCCTGGTTCTATGAAGGGCTGCCGGGTCGAGCGTCGATTCCCTGGGACGTCTGGGGACTTCCGCTGATCTGGTGGCTCTCTTTTGTTTTTGTACTGGGCTTTGCGTGTATCTGTATTTCCGTTCTTCTGCACCGCCAGTGGGCCGACCATGAGAAGCTGGTGTACCCGGCGCTGGCGCCGGTTCTGGAGATGGCATCGCGGGCCGGATCCGGAGAGAGGTGGCTGCCGGAGTTCATGAAGGGCAAGGTGTTCTGGGCCGGATTCGCGCTGACGTCGATCGTCTTCTGGTGGAACATGGTCGCCTGGTTCTACCCGATGGTCCCCAGCTTCCCCACGGCAACCGGTCGTTTTATCTGGGACCTCCTTCCAAAAGAATATCCTCCGTTTTTCATCTTTCTCAGCACGCCCGTCATCTGCTTTTCCTATTTCGCGAGCCTGGACGTGCTCTTCAGCATCTGGTTCTTCGACTTCGTGTACATGATCGAAGCGGGCGCGTTGAATCGGATAGGAATCGTCGCCACGTCGCCGCACTACGGCGCCGGGCCCTATACCACCACGACCTACAAGTGGCAGGCGGCCGGAGCGTTGGTGTCGCTGGTTCTCTGGTGGATCTGGATCTCCCGGCACCACCTGCGCGAAGTCGTCCGGAGCGCGCTTCAGGCGCGCGGGTCTTCGCCCGGCGTCGGTCGGGAATTACTCTCCTATCGGGCAGCGCTGATCGGCCTTATGGGCAGTTGCGTTTACATCGCGGCGTTTCTGGGGCGAATAGGGGTGGAGGCCGGGATGATCGCCCTGCTGATTCCGACGATGTTCATCGCCTATCTCTTCGTGGCCAAGGTCGTGGCCGATTCGGGAATCATCTATATCCAGCCGCCCGCGTCCGCATGGGAACTCTCGGGCGTGCTGGTTGGCGGCGCGGGAGCCCTGAACGCGTCCACGCGCGCGACCTTCGGCATGCTGTCATTCAACGTCAGCCATCCCAGGAGCTTCATCATGCCGCTGGTCGCGCAGATCAACCGCCTGGGCGATTTCGTCGGAAGGGACAAACGCCGGCTGTTCTGGGGCGTGTTCGCGGCATTTGTCGTGGGTGTGATCAGCTCGACGTTGTACACGATCTGGCTGGGATACCACGTGGGCGCCTACAATTTCCGACCCAACTGGCTAATCATCCACGAAGGCGAATGGCAGTACGGGATGACCGTAAACGAGATCCTGAACCCCGCGAGGATGCAGGCGATCGACTACTGGTTTCTGCTGATCGGCGCCGTGGCGATGGTCCTTGTGAATCTGATGCGCTACCGGTTCGCCAGGTGGCCGTTACACCCGATCGG
Organism: Gemmatimonadota bacterium; assembly: GCA_028877215.1. Lineage (GTDB taxonomy): Bacteria > Latescibacterota > UBA2968 > UBA2968 > JAAXHE01. Next base: position 51,300 of record JAPPFJ010000021.1, read on the forward strand.
GTTTGCGCTGTCCGGCATCCCGGCGGCGCGCCGCATGGGGTCCACGCTCCTGGTGGCGTGGCTGGTGAAGCTGATCATGCTGAAAACGGGCGGGGTGGCGTTCTACCGGCGGTCGATGCCGTTCTTCCTGGGGATGCTCGTGGGATACATCCTCGCCGTGACAGCGGGGATGGTCGTGGACGCAATCTGGTTTCCGAATCGGGGTCACGTCGTCCACAAGTGGTATTGATTCCCTGAATGACAACCCGGATGGGCTTCTTCGATGGGATGACAGACGCCCATTCCCGAAGCGGTCGTCTCACGTCTTTGCGCTTGACAGGAGGTGACCGGATATTAACTTGAAGAACGAGTGAAGAGACCGATGAAGCGCGGGAAATCCGTGTGTTATTGACGATTTGGAAAGGAGGAAGGGCGCGTATTTCTCCCGCGTCATGAGGAGGTGCTTGCGCCCGGTTTCATGGAAATTCGAGAGGTGCCCTTCGGATCCATGGGAGGGGTCTACGAGCAGGACGACGTCGATGCGGTCAGCGGGATGCTTAGCGGTATTGCCGAGTCGGAAGGCACGTTCTTCCCGCTCCCCGAAGAAAACGACTTTCAGAATGCGTTCGCCGCGCACGAGGGCGCCCGAAAGGCCATTGCGGTCAACTCCTGCGGAACGGGCCTGGACTGCTGCATGATGGCGCTGGACGTCGGCCCGGGCGACGAGGTGATCACGACCCCGCTCACCTTTGTCTGCACGGCCGGTACCGCGATTGCCAGGGGCGCGCGGGTGGTGCTTGCCGATATCGATCCGGTGAGCCTGAATCTGGACCCCCGGGCGGTAAGGGAAAAGCTCACGGAGCGCACCCGTGCGATCATTCCCGTGCACTTTGCCGGCCTCGCCTGCGACGTGGACGCATTCGACCAGATTTCCGCGGAGACGGGCGTTCCGGTGATTTACGATGCGGCTCACGCGGTCGGTACCAGATTCCGGGGGGAACCCGTCGGCGGACGGGGAAAGGCCTCGTGTTACAGTTTTCAGAGCAACAAGAATATGACGTGTCTGGGGGAGGGGGGCGCGGTTACGACTGACGACGAGGACTTCGCCGAACAGGTCCGGCAGTTGAAAACGTTCGGGTACGTTTACGGTGGAAACGGCACACGGGTGGTGCGGGTCGGATTCAACTACCGGATGACCAAGCCCCAATACGCGGTCGGGCTTACGCAGTTGGCCAAAATAGACCGCGTGATCCAGGACCGCCGCGACCGGATGGTCCGTCTCAATGCGCTGCTGGCCGGCGTCGACGAGGTCATTCTTCCCGCCGGACACGGCCCCGACCACGGGAGCCATCTGCACGTGATCCGGCTGGATACCGATGCCGTGGGATTCGCCACGGACGCGTTCGTCGCTCACCTGAAGGATCGATATCAGGTGGGGACCGCAAAGCACTACCCGCCGCTGTGGACCTGGGACGCACTTCAGGAACTCGGGTACAACGGCAAAGGCTGTCCGGTCGCGGCCAGGGTCTGCGAACAGGTCGTGAGTACGCCGGTGTTCCCGGGCACGACCGGGGAAGACCTGGAATATATCGCGTGGGCAATCAAGCAGACGATTTCGGATTTGGGATAGTACCAGTATCCGGGCGCCCACAAGGGACGCCCCTACAAATGCATCGTCGGTGCGGAACCCGGAGAGTTCAATTCGTGGATGTTTCGTATTGCAGGGGCGTCCCTTGTGGGCGCCCGCAATAAATGCCTGGGAGGGCAGATGGACAACGTGAGGTGGCTTCTGGTGGGCGCCGGGGATATCGCCCGGAAACGGGTGGCCTCCGCCCTGGCGGGCGCCGCGAACTCTGAATTGGTGGCGGTGTGTGATATGGTACAGGAGAATGCCCGCGCGCTGGCGTCCGAATACGACCTGTCCGAAGTCTACGCCGATCTGGATGAGGCCCTGGAGAAGACGTCGGCGGACGCGGTCTACGTCGCAACGCCCGTGTGGCTCCACGTGCCCCACGCGGTTCAGGCCCTCGAAGCGGACAAGCACGTGCTCGTGGAAAAACCCCTGGGCGTGACCGGCGAGGAATGTGCAATCGCCATCGAGGCGGCCGGACGCAGCGACAGGTTGGCCGGGTGTTCCTATTTTCGGCGGCTTTTCCCGGCGTATCTCCAGGCGCAGGAGATGATCCGGAACGGCGAATTCGGCCAGGTCCTCCTCGTGCGCATCGTCTACTTTTCCTGGTTCAGCCCCGCGGATGACGATCCGAAACGCTGGCGCGTCTTCCGGGAGCGGTCCGGAGGCGGCCCGATCAGCGATATGGGCACGCACATGTTCGACGTGATGATCGGGCTCCTGGGGATGCCGGTTTCGGTGTCCGCACGGTGCGAGAACCTGGTGCAGAAGTGGGACGTGGAGGACTGTGCGAGCATCATCATGAAACTTGATAGCGGAGCATTGGTCACGGCGTCATTCAGCTGGAGTTCGCAGACCTGGCGGCACGAGTTCGAGATCGTAGGGTCCGAGGCCAAGGTGTACTGGCATCCCTACGATTCGGGCGAGGTTGTCAAAACGGTGGGTCGGCAGGTGGATACGCTGGATCTGACACCCGACGACAACGTCCACGGCCCCGTCGTCCAGGATTTCGTCGACGCGGTTCGGGAAGGACGGCAGCCGGTCTGCCCGCTTGACGAAGCGGCGAAGACCAATGCGCTGCTGGATGCGATCTATCGCTCCGCGGCGGAGCATCGCGAGATCGTGTTAGGCTGATAACGCGGTTTTTCGCTGCGCTACCGACAGTATTCCAGGATTCTGAACACGAACCCGTGCCACCAATTCCCTACTGATGAAATCCATGAAGTCGATTCTGATCGTCAAGCCGGATGAGAACCTCGAGCACGACTTCGCGGCGGAGATCCTGAAGGCCGAGGGACTGTTTCATTTCAACGTCCTCTCGCAGAACGAGTTGGACCCGACTCGCCTGAAAGACGCGGCCGCGGTGTTGACGCTTCGCGGGGCGATCGGACGGCGGGCCTCCGGGATTCTTTTCGACTACCTGCGCGGCGGCGGTCGGCTGCTTGCGGTGATGCCGGGCGGCGACCTGGCGGCCAGGCTGGGCGTGAAGCGCCGGATTGTGGTGTCGACGCAGAAAGTGGATCCGAACAAGGAAACGGCCTCGGCGCCTTCGGCAGAAGAGCCGGAGGGGGTTGCTGACGGTCGGGTTGTCGTTCATCCCACCGCCGGACTTACGGTACCGCCCGAGCCGTTGTACTGCCCGCGGGAAACCGGGCTAAGCATCTCGTGCGAAGGCGAGGAACTGGCCGCGCTGATCGACGACCTGGGCAAGCGCAGCGGTCCGGCCATCGTCCGGAAGCGCGTAGCGCGGGGCACGGCGTATGTATTGGCCTACGACGTGGTCGGGGCGGTGCTGCGGCTCAGGCACGGCACCTGGGCACTCGAACAGCAGGCCCAGATGCTGCCGTTGCGAGGTCCGAGGCATATCTTCGGGTTGATCGGGATCGCAGAAGGGCACTCCAGGCAGCACCCGCTAGCCGATATTCACCAGGACCTGTTTCGAGAGTTGCTGCTGGACCTGCACGACGGCGGTATCGTGCCCCGCGTCTGGCACATGCCCGATGCGCGGCGGGTGGCCGTTTTTTTCAAGTCGGACGGGTGCGGGGAGGAGGGGGCTCCTTTGGGCATGGACCTGGCGGAGCAGTACGGGCACAAGCACAATTTCTTCAGGGCGCCGGTGAGCCGGTACGAGGGGAAGTTGGTCCGAGAGTGGCAGGACCGGGGCCACTTCATGTCAATTGAGGTGGATATTTTTCCGCTTACGTACAACCGCCTCCTGGAAGAGCTCGACGACGGGGTACACGAACGCATCCGCGAGGAAATGGAAGCCCAGGCGCGTCGATTTACCGACGAAGTGGGTCTGCCGGTCACCGACATCGTGATTCACGGTTGCCAGTGGACTGGGGCCCGGACCGCCTCGATCCTGACGGACAACGACTGGCGGATGCCGTTTCACTTCTGCGGCCACGATCCGAGGATGAACCGGTACGACTTTGGACCTTTCTCGCTGGCGTCGGCCATGCCCATGCGCTATTTCGACCCGGATGAGGGGCTGCTGGACCTGTTTCTCCAGCCGTGTACGTTCGACGATTCGCAGAGCATTACGGAACCTGGCGTCGGCACGCTGGGACTGAAACAGGTGGAGTACGCTGAGGCGGCGGTCCGCTGGGTCGTGGAGTCCCGGGATCGCTGGCACGTGCCGCATATCGGGACCTTTCACCCGTGCTATCTGATCCGGCCCAAAGGCGATCCGCGCCGCACGTTCGAGGCGGCCAATATCGTGTACGCGTCCCTGGCGGCGATGGGCATCGAAACCGGCAGCCTTCAGGAGTGGTCCCGCTTTGTGCAGGCGCGGGACGCGTTGCGGGTTGAACTGCTGAGTTCCTGCCCGGAACGGACGGTTGCCAAACTGACGGCTGCTGAGCCGATCGAGGGCCTTACGATGATCGCGGAGGGAGGCGGGGATGTCTCGCGCGTGCTTCTGGACGGCCGTGAGCAGTCCCCCGTGACGCTCGAAGTGGAGGGGCGCCGGTCTTCGGCCGTCGTATTTTCACTTGACCGGAACCAGGAAGCCGAACTGGCAATGGTTGCCTGACGCCGAGAAGGAGGAGCGATGAAATTCGCACCCAGGCCGGAGAACGATTTTGCGGACTATATCCGGACGTACTACGAAGCGTGCCGGTACCACTGCGACAAGATCGAGGCGATCGCGGGCAAATGGATGTTCCGGGACCTGCTGCCGGGCATGAGCGATTTCGACACCCGCTTTATCGTGAACGACGGCATGACGGTGGACGACTGGTGCGAGTTGTCCACGGTGATGGGGGAGACTCACCTGAGGCTTTGCGAGAAGTATCCCTGCTGGGCGCGGAACTTCGAGCACCTCCCCGGGGTGAATCTGACCTGGTCCGAATTGACGTCGGAGCGGAACTACTATCCGGAATACCACCAGTGGACGTATTATCTGACCGAAGATAAAGAGAGACTCGGCGCCGCCCTGGACACCCTCGCGCGGAGACCCTGGGACGACAAGGACGAGTATTTTCATCTGAAGAAGTTCTGCCTGTATTACGGGCGCTACAACCGCACGATCGATCCCGCGATCAATCTGGGTGTCCATGAAAACAAGTATCCCCTGCACAGCCGGGTCATGCACTATTTCAATCCTCCGGTCCACTCGGCCGTCTGCATCCTTGAGAAGCGAAATATATGCGGCAAGCTGGACGCGTTCGAGATCGCGGAACGGCACTTTCCGGGGCTGCGATGCTGGGATCTGATCAGCGAGATCCTGCACGCCCAGTATGAGATACCCAGATGGTACGAGGAGCCACACGTTTCACGGCTGGAGGACGCGCTGGAAGATGCGCTGGGGGAAATATTGGTACGGTTGAGGGACGCGGTGACGCTGATTCCCGAGGAGGCGGGCGCGGATATCGGCGCGTGGAGAGCGGCGCTTCAGGAGGTGCCGGTGGACCCCGCGCTGGTCATTTTCGACAATGCCAAGTTCTCGCGCCTGATGAAGGGCCGCCTCCACTTTTACGGCCACGCGCCGGCTCACTTCGATACCACCTGGCTGATTCAGAACGAACTGGGGAGGATCGGCAACAGCTTCTTCCGGATGCCGTTCCGGACGTTCTGGAAGATCAGGACGGGTGAGACGGTGGACGATCCCGTAACGATTTTGGATGAACTGAAGGGCGATCTCCTGTCTCCGTCGGAGGTGGAGGGCACGAAGGCGTTCGCCCGGTTGACGCCGGACGAGTGGGAAGTGGGTAAGGAGCACGAGATCGCGGCGGACATCGTGGAGGTCTTCGACGAATTCTTCCGGGCGTTGAACAAGATCAGCGAGGCGGTATAGGTGTCAGTGGGAGGCGGAGTTCTGTGATACCGCCGCGGTAAAACTGAAAGGAGAGTCAGATGCAGATCAGGGCGCTCAAATTGCAGGACGTGGACTACGGCAACCAGTGGGACGACGAGATCGAGGACCGCTGGGAATACGACGACTTCAGGGCGGATTCGGCCTGGCGCGAGGGCTGGATCAGCATGGACAGCGTGTATCACAACGCGGAGGATGACCGCGTCTATCTCGGGATCACATCCTTCAACGCCGATATCTTCCGCGCGTACGATCGCGCAACCGGCGTGTTCGAGGATCTCGGATACGGCAAGGTGGCCGATCCATTCGACGCCAAGTTTCACAGGTCGCTGGTTCGGTGGGAGAAGGACGGCTGTCTGTACGGGGCAATCGCGCTCCTGCACGATATCGACCGGTACTGGGAGGCGCCCGGCGGGGCCATCGTCAAATACGATCCGGCGACCGGCGATATTCAGAAACTGGGAGTTCCCATGCCGCATATGTACATCCAGTCGATCTGCCTGGACCAGGAGCGCGGCGTGATCTACGGGATGACGTTTACGCCGGAGCGGATGTTCCGGTTCAACCTCGCGGACGGCCGCTCGGACGATCTGGGGCCGATCAGCAGCGGGATGGAAATGGCACAGGGCGAGAACGTCGAGCTGGACGACGACGGGTGTGTGTGGTGCGGATGGAGCGTCACACGGGCGTGGCAGAATTTCGCGGGCGTGGACCGCAACCGGCTGTGCAAATTCGACCCCGAAACGGACAGGATCGCGTATTTCGACGCCGGTCTGCCAAAGCCGGACGGCAGCTATGGATATGAGCGGGTGGAGGGTATTTTCAATCTGGGCGGGGGCCGGATGTACGCCAGCGGCGCGAACGGGTCGATTTACCGGATCGATACGGAGACCGGGATGGGCACGTATCTGGGCACGCCCGTTGCGGACCGCCGAAGCCGGCTGACAACCCTGCAGCCCGGCCCCGACGGGGCGGCTTACGGCGTGACCGGGCGGGACGGGAAGTGTGAGGTGATCCGGTTCGACGCGGACTCGGAGTCATGGGACCTCCTGGGACCGGTATCGGACGGAGACGCCGATTGCTGGCAGGTGCACGACGTGGCCGTCACGCCGGACGGGACGATCTACGCCGGCGAAAACGACAGCCCCTACCGCAGCGGATATCTCTGGGAAATCAAGGTTTAGATGGAACAACCCTTTCTCACACAATGACACAAAGGCACAAGGGAACGTCCTCGAGAGATGGACGCGCATTGCACTGTGCAAGCAAGCAACGCTTTTGGAACAATATGAGACAGAGGGACTGGGAGTGAGTGCGATTTCCTGTTGGGAAGTTGCTAAATTGGTTGAGTACAAGCGGCTCGTCCTGCCTTTTCCGAATAATCTTGGAAAGCAGTACCGGAGCGAGGGCATCCTGCCCTCGAATAGCAGGTGAACCATCGATATCCACATCAAGGGCCAATTGCCTTCCCTCCATCCCAGGCCACATCTGGAATACCGGCGCCAGAGCCTCCTGAATCAGCCGTCGAGGGCAGGATGCCCTCGCTCCCGGGAAAGGCGACGCTGACATTCGTTCCATGCCCATTCCAGATCTTTGAAAACCTCACGGTTCTTGGACAGCAGCAAGTCCTGAGATATTCTGGGTATGAGTTCGTCCCATCCGTCTTTGCAGGAGCGGACCGGATGTAATTGAGGCACCGATGACAGAGATGTTGCAAAACAAACTGGACGCCATCGCGGAAGCCTGCGAACGCCACGGCGTGATCCGGTTGGATGCGTTTGGATCGGCTCTTCGCGATGAGTTTCAGCCCGGCAGGAGCGACGTGGATCTCCTGGTCGAACTTGGCTCGATGGAACCCTACGATCGAGTCGATGCCTATTTCGGCCTGCTCGAAGATCTGAGGGCCATCCTGGGTGAGCAGGTCGATCTGGTCATTTCAGGCGCCGTGAAGAACCCCTATATCGCACGCGAGATTGCGCGTACGAAGGAGCTGTTGTATGCCGCGTGACGCGCGAGCCTACCTGTCGGACGTGATCGAGGCCTGTGATGCGATCACAAGTGCAGTCCGGGGCCTCGATCTTCAAAATTACGTGGACAACCGGCTCGTCCGTTCCTCGGTAGAGCGTGAATTCATCATTATCGGCGAGGCTCTCGCAGCTCTCCACAGGATGTCTAAGGAAATCTTCGGCAGCATAACACGGGCGCGAAGAATCGTGGACTTTCGCAATCAACTGACGCATCAGTATCCAAACGTGGATGACGCGATCGTCTGGGCGATCATTGAGCGGGATGTTCCGGTTCTGCGCAGCGAGTGTACGTTGCACTTGAGCCAAATACATCAAACGTCGGAGTCGGCACCGGAAGAAGGAGAGTGACATGGCTGCAGGCAGCGGACGGGTGCAGCGGGAACGACGTACCAGTGCCGGTAACGGCGCGTTGCTGGTCGTGATCGACAGCGGCGGGTCGTACTGGGAGCGGATGATCGTGGACGAGACGGTCCTGGCGGCGCTGGCGCATTTCGGTATGCCGTATCGGTTGCTGGATCTGGCAGAGGAGCGGCCTACGGCTGACGCGTTGGGCGAGTGCGCGGGCATCCTGCTGGCGCAGAACGGCCTGGGTGCGTCGTTGACCCGTTCCGAAACGTGTCTGATTGCGGACGCGGTTCGCAGTGGCGCAGGGCTCGTCAATTTCGACTACGACCTGCGGGCATACAGCGCACCGCTTCTGGAGATGTTCGGTTTTGACCGTATCAACCCGCATCCGTACGCCACTGATACGATACGGATGCAGGAGCGGGATCACTATATCACGGAATTGCAGTCACGTGGAGAATTCCACACGTTCGACCGGATGGTGACGGCGATCGCCGCCGAAAAGTGGGGCGATTCCGTGGTTCCGCTCGCGGACGGAATTCTGGGGAAGGAGCAGCTGATCTATATCCGGCACCTCGCACCCTGGAGCGCGTTCGAACCGCGCAACTATCCCCTGGTATTCGCAACGGAATGGGGAAACGGTCGGGCGGTGCAGTTCACGTTGAATTCCAGGGTGTGGCGGAATGCGTTCTACGGCCATGCCCGCGGGATGGACGATCTGTTCTGGCGTTCGATCGTGTGGACCGCGCGCAAGCCGTTCGCCGCCAATATGATTCCGCCCTTCGTAACCATGTCGTGGGACGATTGCGAGGGACGGCACGATTTCACATTCGCCGATATCGCGAACAGCTACGGGTTCAAACCGATGCCGTCCCTGTTCATCGCGAACGTACCGGAACGCCTGTTTCCCAAAATCAGGGCGGGAATGCAGAGCAGGGAAATCCACTACAACAGCCACGCGCTGGACTATTATCGGCTGCTGATCTACAATTTCGGAAAGGGCGAGTGTTCGCAGGCGGAACTGCAATCCAACTTCGCCTTTGCGGACGCATTCTGGAAGCGGGTTGGGGCGCATCCGTGCGCCACGTTGCGGTTCCACTGGGGTGAGTACGGCGTTCGGGCGCTTCCCTTCCTGAAGGAGCGCGGACACCGGTTCTTCTGTCCGGCACTGCAGACGGGGCTGCACAAGGCCGATATGTGCATGCAGGACGGGTTCTGGCCTTACGGGCTGCAGACATGCTATTACGACTATCTGCCCGACGACCACGACTTCTTCGCCTTCGCGGCCATGCTTGCCCGTCATCAGGAGGATTTCCTGACGGGATGCACGCCCTATCTACGGGAGAACGAAAGAATGGACGTCGAAAAGGCCGCCGGCAATGCGGCCCTGCAGATCCGCCACGGGCTGCGCGCCGGATTCTACGCGGAGATCGTGACCCATGAGCAGAAGTTCGACGCCGTGACCATGGAGGAATGGGACCGCATTCTGGCTCGCACGCAGGCGTTGACCGACGGCTACGAGAAGATCTACGCCAGTCACGATGAAATCGGCCACTATCTGCAGGGAAAAGACGGGGTCCGGCTCGAGCAAGTATCAACGGACGGAGCTGCGGCGCGTTATACGCTGGCAGGCAGAACGTCGGTACCGTTGCGTATTTCGGTGTTTCGAAACGATGGTGACGCCGTTGTGCGCGACTACGCTGATGTCGATGCATTCGAGGGACGGGCGGTGGTCGGGTAGAGTACAGGGAACCGGTATCAATACCGGAGTCGGAAAAACGTGACGGAAGTCTTCTTCAACATTCAGGTGGATTGCGAGGCCACGCAGCGAAGCATCGGCGACCCGGCGCTGGGCGAACGGTCGGTTCGAGGATTGGGCGAGATCTTCTCGCAAACCGGCACGAAGGGGACGTTTGTCGTGATCCCGTCGGACATGAAGGTGCATTCGGGCGTGTATCGAGAACTCGAGTCCGCAGGCCACGAGGTGGGCCTTCACGTGCATCCGGCGGAACAGGGGTACGAAGAGTTCCTGGGTGTGTACGGGTTCGAGGAACAGGTGGCGATTCTGAAGGAGGGCGTGAATCAGTTCGCCGATTCGATGGGCCGTCCACCCGCCGTATTCACCCCCGGCTATTTTTCGGCCAACGACCATACCTTTCCCGCGCTGGAGGCGCTGGGGTTCACGCACGGCACGGTGTCGATGCCAACGCGAAACCTGCCTCATTGCGCCTGCGTATGGGGCGATTCGCCGCTGGATATCCACTACCCGCACCGGTACAATCGATCCCTTGCGGGAGACGTGAATTTCGTGGATATACCGACCACTGTGGACGTCGATTCGCGGATGTGGGGGGGGGCGCACCCGCAGGACCTGCGGATTGAACTGGTGGACGCCAAGAATCACTGGTATACCATTCAAAAGAATGTGAAACGACAGATCGACAACGGAAGCGACATACCGGTGAAGTACCTGAAAGCGCTCACGCACAATATCTTCGATTACGGCGATGCGCGGGACTTCCGCAGGGAGACGATGCAGGGCGTGGTGGCGGCGGCGAGGGAGATATGTGAAAAGCAGGGCTGCGCTCTGGTCCCGGCGACAGCGGCGGAGATCGCCGAATCCTATCGGGCGGCGGTTCCCCTGCCCGAAAGCGGCCTGCGACTGAATCTGGACACGAGGGGACGAGCGGCCTGGACCTGAAAGCGGCGCGACCGGCCACGTTCAGTTGAGGAATATCCGCCGAAAGGCATTTCACCAGACGCGAATGGCAGCATGCCGGCCGCCCTGTTTCAGGGTGGCCGTTTTTTATTCCCGTCAATCCACCGGCACGAGTCGGATCGCGTTCTCGTAGTGGATCTTCGTCAGGACTTCGGCGGGCAGGTCGAGGGTTGGTAGGAATTCCTGCAGGTCGTTGCCCTTTCCGTCGCGGCCATAGAGCAGTCTGTCGGCACGATGGATAAGGAAGTCGCGCGCCTGCCCGGGATCGCGGCTGAGGGCGTTGAGGCCGGACCCGGAGGAAAGATCCGCGTAAAGATTGGGGTAGTTGTCGAAGAGGCTATGGAGTTCCCCGCCGGGGGTGACCGGACCGGACGGATAGGATTCAGGTGAAGTCACTGCATCGCCGCTGATGTACCGCCAGAAGCCGGGCGCGTGCCCGATAAAGACGGTGTCCGGACAGGCCTGCAGCGCGCGTTCCAGGTTACGGATGTCGCCGCCGCACCAATTGTTCTGATACGTTGGGTTTCCCTTATCGTCCGGCAGATAGGGCACGTCCATGTGGAGTACAACGGGGGCGCCGAGTTGACCGGCACGGCGGAACAGCTGGATGCTTCGAGGGTCGTCCAGCAGGAGGCGATAGCTCCATTCGCCGCAAATCCTCACCCCATGCATCCGCCAGGCACTCTCAAAGAGATCGGCGGCGGAGCCCTCGAAGGGACACGGGCAGTACCCGGCGATGAAGCGGCCGGGATACTTGTCGCATGCCGCAAGGATGTGATCGAGGGTTGCGCCGGCGTGTGTGCCGTCCGCCCGGTAGTTGAGCGGGCTGAATCCGCCGCCGTATCCCGGCGCGCCCTGTCCGGGGGGAAGGTACCACGTCAGCAGCCACGTGACGTCGATGCCATAGGCATCCATCTCGGAAATGAGGCTCCCGGCATCCATCCCCTGGTAGTTGACGTGCATGTGTGCGTCGATGCGCATCAGACTAGTCCAGATTCAGGATGGAGAGACTGTCCCGATAGATTACCGATTCGATTTCGTCGGCGTCGAGGCGGGGCAGCGCGGTGCCTTCGAGCATATTGTTCAGGCTGCGGAGGCCGGCAAGCGATGCGTCGACGGTGGTAAAGGGATAGTCCGTGCCGAAGAGCAGCTTGTCCCAGACGCCGTATTCCTGGACGAGCATCAGGCTGTGGTAGAGCTGGAACGGGCGGTAGTGCAGGGCGCTGAGGTCGGCGCAGACGTTGGGGTGTTTTCGGATAACCGCGACGCATTCGCCTTCGTATGGATGCCCCAGATGCGCCAGGATGATCTTTACGTCAGGGAAACGAATGGCGACCGGATCCAGGTGGCGGGGAAGCGTACATTCCAGCGGCGCCTGGGCCACGAACGTGGTTCCGGTATGCAGGAGTACGGGCAGGCCGTGATCCCGGGCGTAACGCCAGAGCGGCTCCACGGAAGGGTCGTCGGGCCTGAAGCCGGCGTACATGGAGAGTAGTTTTATTCCCTTCAGGCCGAGATCCTGATGGCCGACTCTCAATTCATCCTGCCAGCCTTCCTGGGTGGGATCGACCGACAGGAAGCCGATGAGCGCATCCGGGTTCCCGGCTACGGTTTCGGCGACGTGGCGATCGTCCACCCAGATACCGCTCAGTCTGGCCTTTCCGCCGAACGCGATTGTGCGTACCGGCACCCCCGCGTGCTGCCGATAGTCCTGATAGCTGGTGGTGAGGTCGACCTCCACGTCGCCCCGGGCGCGCATGGCCTGGAGCCTGAACTGTTCGGTAAAGTGCTCGGGATACCGGAAGACGTGGGCGTGTACGTCGATTATCATTCAGGTACCTTCAAAGCGGTTCGACTCGGACCAGGGTTTCTTCATCCGGTTCGATCCGGAGGGGATTCTTCAACGGTCTTCCGAAGCCGTTCCATGAGATGGCCATGACGTCTCCGTCTTCCAGTTCTACACCTGCGCCGAAACTGAAGGCGTCGGCGCCGAAGAAGAAGACGTGCGCATCGTCCGGCCGGCGGTGCTGGGGGTACTTGAAGTGGTGATGCTCCAGGTTGGGCAGACTGTGCGACATGTTGGCCTCACCCGTCGCGATGGTTCTGGACCAGACGACGCTTCCGTTCCGTTCAATGGAAACTTCCCCGCCGACGTTCTCAAAATCGGGATCGAGGAGGAGTTCCGGGCCGAGGGAGCAGGTGCGAAGTTTCGACGGCGCCAGATACAGGTAGTTTTTCTTTTCGGTGACGTGGTCTGAGAATTCGTTGCCGATGGCAAGGCCGATGCGCCTGGGGTCGCCTTCCGAATCGATAATGTACGCCCCGGCGACTTCGGGTTCTTCGCCGCCGTCACCCGCGAAGACCGGCACGTCCAGGGGTTCGCCGTGCGCGCGCAGGATGGATCCGGTTCCCTTGTAGAACCATTCGGGTGGAACACCGACGTTTCCGTGCTCCGGTCTGCCTCCCTGAAGGCCCCATTGGTATATTCGCATGCTGTCGGTGATCTGCGTTTCGCCGCCCCCGTCGTGTTCGTGCATGGCCTGCCGGTTGTCAACGCTGGCCCTGTGGGTCAACCCCGTGCCGGCCACCAGACAGCGGGAATGTTCCCCGGGGTGATCGTACGCGGGCAGAAGCGTCCATTCCGACCGGCCGTGGTAGATCGCGTCGTAGTCCTGGAAGTTCCTTCCGAGCTGTGATTCAATCTCCGCAGCCAGCGCGACACCTGACTGCAGAACGAAGCTCGCCAGACCGTGAACTGACGTGTGTCCGTCGATCAGCCGGCATCGGTCGCCGTCGACCGCGGCGATCCGCCGTCCCTCACGGGGATGAATCAGCTGTACCAATTTGAACATGAGCATTACCGTGAATGGCACGTCCGGCGCCGTCCGTTCCGGCGTTGCACGCCATCTTCCGATCGTGTCTACAATTCGCCTTCGGTGAGACCCGCGCGGTTCGTGCGAATCAGCGGCAGACCGTTGTAGGAAACCTCGCCGCCGTCCAGTACTGCGACGCGGACCGGTCGCTCGTCCCGTAATGAGAGAACACAGACCCTTCCGCTGAAGGACAGGCCGTCGCATGCAACGGCTTCGCCTTCCCTGCCGTAGACCACCAGATCGTTCCGGTCGCCGCCTCGGATCCGGACGCCACGCGCGACTTCCGGACGGCAGGTCTTTCCGCCGAAACTTGCCGTATGTCTGGACACGTTGACGTCCTCCGGTTCCGACTTGAACGGGACGAGCGCGACGTCGTACACGACGGCATTCGCGCCTTCGCCCCGGACCCATTTCTGCAAGCCGATCCAGTAGCGGTTGGGGTACCTGCCGGGCGTGCCATCCCGTGCCTCATAAGAGGTCCCCCGACGGACGTAATGAATCTCCGAGGGCTCTGCGGGGACGACCTGCAGCCCCGGCCGTCCTGTGGTGAGCATACGGCTTCGGCTGCCTTTCCAACGGGAGGGCGCGTGGAGGTACCATGTGTAGGCATGGTGCTGGGGACCTTCGAATACGGCGTCTGACACGAGGAAGTAGTCGGGTTTCAGAAACGTGACACGCCGCTCGACGAGGGTGCCGTATTGCGCGACGTAAGCCCGGTGGTTTGCGGAAAAAAAGTCCATCGTATCTCCGGTCGCCCAGACGACGTCCTCGCCGCGGTGATGCTCTCGGTCCATTGGCGCATCGTTGACCACAAGCTGGTTGTGGGCCTGCGGAGAACGAAAATACTGATCGAGCGGATTGTCGTAGGGCCCCCAGCGGGTGGCCTCTACGGCCAGCGGTTCTCCATGGGCGTAGAGTTCGAAATCGAGCAGGTCGTTATGGGTATGGCCTCCGCCCCATGGTCCATAGTTGACGATCAGATATCGGGCATCCTTGTTCCAGTCCGAACGCATGACGGCAAATCCCGACGGCCGTGTGTCTAAAGACGTATAGTCGGGTCTCTTCGGCCGGATTCGGGAAACGGATTCGATCCTGCCGCGCACGGGCCAGAGATATCGGCCGTCTCCGGTAATTTCGGCAGCGCGCCGCAATATGGCGTCCTGGGGCCCGATGCCTCCGTCGTTGAATCCCTGGGACTCACCCAGCGGAGAGGTGGTGGACAGGATCCAGTCGTACATCTGTTCGATGCGTGCGCGCAGGTCGGTTTCCATCTTGACGTACGGGATCCTGTCTGAGAAGGCAAAGAGATCCTCGCTGATGCGGGTACACCACGCGCCGTATCCGGAGGCGCGTTCGTGGTGGCAGCCGTCCGCGTAAAAGTCCCTGTCGACGTGTTCCAGAAGTCGTTTTACGCCGATACCAACCCAGCGTCGCGCCTCCTTGAATTCCGGGAAGAGGCCGCCCGCGTAGACGAGCGCCCATGAGCCGCACATCTGCCAGTTACCACTGCGATAGCCATCGTCCTTTTCAAGGAGATTGAGCCAGCGCCCCGCGCCCAGAATCGATTTCAACATGCGTCGATGGGTGACGGGTCTCAGGATGCCGGTGGACCGGTACGCGAAATAGTGATCGATGAACCGCGGTGTTCGACCCCCCAGCCCGAGTTCGTAGAAAATGACGTCGTATCTGGCGGGGTTGTCTATGTTGTTGCGCTGCTCGTACCACTGGTTGAACAGATCGTCGAAACATTCCACGTAGCGGGGATCGCCGGTCTGTCCGAACGCAACCCGAAGGCAATCGGACCATCCCCAGTAGTGGGTACCGTAAACGCCCGAGCGTCCCCAATTTGCATTGAAGTCGACTTTCTTTCCGAACTTGTACGTCAGGTCGTGCCACCCCTGAATCTCGTGCGCGACGACTCGTTCGGCCTCCCTGATGCGATCCGGATCCGGCTTGTCGCCGGTTGGCGCGACCATATTCAGGGGTTCTTTACGCGCGGAAAAGTAGTCGCCCCAGGCCTCTGCCGCCTTCTTCCACTTTCCAGCCTTCACCGCTTTTCGGATGGGCTTCATGTCCGCCCCCTTCAGGTCGAGCGCGGCGAAGAGGTCCTTGTTGGAAATGGAGCGCATTCTTGAGCGGCTGATGTCCGGGGGCATGATTCGAAACCTCGCGCCGTCGACACGACGGCAACTGTTATCCTGTAGTGGAGTTAGAAAACACTGGCGGTAGGAATGTACGGTCGGCCCGGGCAAGTCAAGGACCAACCAGGATTAGTCGTTTTTCGGGGACGTTAGCGGGACCTCTCCCTCCGTCGCCCGACCACCGGGTGAGACGTAAGACGGGAGAGGGGGAAAAAAACGGGTAGACGGGAGACGTAAGACGGTAGAAGAAAGGCGGGTAGAGGTGAGAGGGTAGACGGTAGATGATATCCTCGCCGGATATTTAATTCCTCGATGCCTTCGGCACGAAGAGAATCCTCACGAGGCAGGACATCTCTAACCTCTCCCGGCTTCCGTCTCACCAGGTGGTGGTCTGTGGTGTGGTCTTCTACCCTCTACCGGCTACCGTCTCACCGCATTTGGTCTGCCCTCTACCCGCATTCAGGCACGACCGAGGGCGTCGACGGAGTACTGGATGATGAGTGCGGCGGATTCGAGGCAGGTCCGGCCCGTATTCACGACAACGTGATACAGGGCTGGATCATCCCAGTCGATCTGGTAGTTGTCTCTGAGGTAGGCGGCCCGGCGTCTGTCGCTTTTTTGAATCAGTTCCCTGGCCTCTCTTTGTGTTCGCAGGTTCTGTCGTTCCACGACGACCCGGATGCGGTCTTCCAGAGGAGCCACCGTTCGGACGTGGAGCGTATCGGGGTCGTCCCGAAGGATTGCCTGGCCTCCCCGGCCGACGATGATTACACTGTCCCGTTTCCGAAGGCGATGGACCGTGGCCTGAAGAAATCTGAGGTAGTCGCGCTGGTCCAGAAGGTGCCTTTCCTCGTTGGCTGTCGCGTCGCCTGCCAGAAGCGTCGCCGATACTTCATAGGGAAATTCCAGCCCCCAGAGCATCGCCGGGGGCGTCGGTACGGACCGGGACGGCACGATCAGACTGTGGATGAATCGTTTTACCGCACTATGCGCCTGCTCGTCAAATTTTTCGACTTCGGACTCCGGCACATTGGCTTCTCTCGCGACTTCCGTGATGAGGTTCTTGTCCACGAAGTCGTAGCTGAGTACTTCCGACGCCCGGCGTGCTACCAGGTCGCCAATGCTGCCGAGCTGGCGTGAGACGGTAATGACGGCCACGCGAGTCATCCTGTGCGGTCGGGCGACGGAACGGGAACACGCAGGCTCGCCCGGACTCTACTTAAAAGTTCGAGTAAAAGAGATGCCGATTGTCGATGATTTCCGCCTGCTCTTTGAGGTCGCTGAACCAGGCGGCCAGGACTTCGTTCTGTTTCTCAGACCGAAGGCGCTGGACCAGTTCAGGGCCTGCCGCCTCGAATTCGGTCTCGTCTATCGGCTCTTTTTCAAGCAACTGCATCACGTACGCGCCCCGGTCCGTGGTGACCACGTCGCTGGTCGTTCCCTCTTCAAGCCGGAATGCCGTGCCGGTAAACGCGTTCCTGCGGCCGACGCCCTGAACGAAGTCGTCGCGGCCGAAGAGTTTGGACTCGGCGAAACGGGCATTGCGATTGCGCGCCGCATCGGCAAGGCTTTGTCCGGAACGAACGTCCCTTAGCAGCGGTTCAATGCGTACAGAGGCAATCCTGACTTTTTCGGCAGTCTTGAGCTTGGTTGAAATGCGATTGTTGACTTCGTCCAGTGGTTGCGGGCCGGCTTCGCGCCTCGCCACGAGTACGAAGACATAGATGCCCTGTTCGGTCTCGTAAACAGGAGAAATCCTCCCCGGCGAAGCGGTGAGGAAGGAATTGACCAGCCCGGACGTCCTGTTTCCCAACAGCGGGAAAAAGCCGCCGGCGGTGATGAAACCCGTGTCCTTTGCCTGCAGGCTCTGATCGGCCACCGCCGTCAGGAAGTCCGATTCTTCCGCCCGCTCCTGGAAGCGCTCCGCCTCGATACGGAGGCTGTCCAGCGTGTCCCTGCCCGGACGGATTTTCAGCAGGATGTGCCTGGCGCGGACCTGGAGCTCGTCACCTTCGCCTTTGCGTTCCTCGACCTTGAGAACGTGCCATCCGAACCGGGTCCGTACGGGTTCCGAGACGTCACCCGGGTTTAGGGTAAAGGCCGCGTCCTCGAAGGGCTTTACCATCCGTCCACGCCCGAAGAATCCGAGATCTCCTCCCCTTTCGGCGCTGCCGGGATCATCCGAGTTGTTTTCGGCCAGGGCGGCGAAGTCTCCACCGGCGCGGATTTCAGCAAGCAGGTCGTGGATCTCGGCTTCGGCATCGGCTTCGTCCTTCGCGGAAGGTTTCTTCTCAAAGGCGACATAGGAGGCATTGACGGCCGCTTCCCGATGAAATTCGTCACGATGGTCGTTATAATAGGCACGAATCTGATCGTTCGAAACGGAAACCAGCGAATCGGCGATGGAATAGGCCTCGAGGCCCGCGTAGGCGACACGGACTTTCTCTTTCTGCCGCACGTAAGCTTCCCTGACCTCCGCCGACGTCACCCTCACCCCGCCGGCAACCATTTCCTGCAGCTTTCTGATAAGCACAGCCTGTCTGACGGCGTATTCGGCGCTAATTACAAACTGCTTTCTTTCAGGGCTTGAGTAGGTACCGGGGTCGTCGAGAAACCTGCCGTATTTCTCGGGATCGAATCTGCCGTCAGTCTGAAAGACTTCCTGGTTCTGCACCCATTCAACGGGCTGATTCCTGTTGATGAAGTTCACCTCGGCATCGGAGACCGCGATATCGTGTTTCTCTATCTGCTGGGCGTACAGGATCTGTGCCACCATCTGGTCCCAGATCTGGCGGATGAGCTGGCTCTCCTCCGGTTCGGGGTTGTTCCCGGCCTTGGACTGGCGGGACGCGTCACGGAGGGCTTCGACGAACTGCTGGTGGCTGATCTTCTGGCCGTTGATGACACCGACGGTATCGCCGGGCCCGGCGCAGGTCATTCCGCCGGCGCCCCAGTCGAAGACCATCAGCGCCACGAAGGAAATAGCCACGATCCACATCATGGCTTTGATCAGGACCACATTGCGCAGGTTTTTGAGCATGCGATAAACACCCTCCGATGGAAGGAAAGAAGGCAGCATTTCGAGGCGCCGCCCACCCTCGGATTTCTCGAGTAACTACCTGACAACACGATAAACTATAGGAAGGCGGATTCACAGGCAAGTTTTTTTTATCCGTCGGAAAAGAGCCTGTGCCCGCTTGACCCCGGACGGCAAAATACCTATACTGTGTCGCGCATGACTAGCAGTCCGTTGATAAAGCCGCTCTGCAGGCGAGGCCGAGCCATTGTGGACGAAGACAAGGCGCGCGACCGAGTCCCATCCATCGATTCGGCGAGGGAGCGCAACGCAGTATTTCGACCGCAAGGGCCGGCCGTAGCCCGGATGGGCTTTTTCAACGGGCTGTCAGGGAAGAAATTTCCGCCCACCTTATGGCAAGGGGAAGTCTGACAACGATGCGTGCGATCCTGCTGGTTTGGGTTCTCTGCCTTGCGAATTCAGGCATCGCTGAATCCCGCGACTACCATTGGCCGATGGCTGCCCCGCCCGCGCTCACCTCTTCCTTCGGCGAATACCGGCCGCGGCGTTTCCATGCCGGGCTCGACTTCAAGACGTGGGGAAAGGAGGGGTACCCCGTGCTGGCCGTGGAGAACGGGTACGTCTGGCGGGTCAGGACCTCGCCCTGGGGCTACGGAAAAGTGGTCTACATCAGGCTGAAAGACGGCCGGACCGCGGTCTACGCACACCTTTCGGGCTTTGCGGCCAAGGTAAAGGCCGTTGTGGAGGCGGAACAGGAACGGCGGGGTTTTTACAGCGTGAATCTCTTCTTCAAGCCGAACCAGATCAACGTGAAGCGTGGTGAGACTCTCGGCTATTCCGGCAGTACCGGAAGCGGGGTGCCGCATCTGCATTTCGAGATTCGTGACAGGAATCAACGGCCCCTCAACGGGTTGCTTCACGGCTTCGAGGTGAAAGACACCGTTGCGCCAACCTTGCAGTCCCTGGCTCTGATTCCAATGGACGCCGAGTCCCGTGTTTCCGACAAGACGGATCCGGAGACGATTGGTGTGAATTGGCGCCCCGAGCAGAAGCGCTACGTCGCGCGCAGCGTACCCATGATAGCCGGGCGCATCGGCGTGAGCGTCAAGACCTACGACCGGGCCGATGCATCCGTGCTGAGCAACCGCTTCGCGCCGTACCGCTTGCGGCTATACGTAAACGACCGCGAGGTCTTCGAGACCACGTACACGGTCTTCGCGTACAGTCAGGTCAACCAGGTCGATCTGGACCGGAACTTCGTTCTGAAGCAGCGTGGCGCAGGTCTCTATCACAACTTGTACCGGTCTGCAGGGAATCAGCTTCCAATGTACGGGAAGTACAAGGTTGGAGACGGAATTCTGCATGCGGGAATACCGTCGCCGGGTCGCGGCGCAGCGCTGAACCCCGGTAGAAATCGTATCCGGGTGGTGGTTGAAGACGCGGCCGGGAACCGTTCCCGTGCGGACCTCGAGGTGATTGTGAATTCGGTTCCTCGCGTTCTGGACGCCAGTGCCGAATTGAACGGCGATTCCGTGCGGGTGCGGGCGCGGGTGCGGGACGAAAATCCAAAGCATATCGTTGTGGAGCGGTCTTCGAATGGCGGACGTTCGTGGCGTCCCGTAAGCCCAGTCGAGTTGGATGCGCTCGGCCGTGTCCGTGCGGCATTCTTGCACGCCCCGGAAGCGGTCTACAGGGTTCGCGCCCGGGACCGTTTCGGGTCTGAGGGTTTTCAAGTCTGCGCGCCTGCGCCGCCGCACAGCGACACGAAGCCAGGCCTTCTGGAATGCGACGTTCGCAATTATCCCGACTTCGCCGTATTGAAGATCGTGTCGAAACGGCTGCTGTCGGCCCCTCCCGAGGTAACCGCGAACTGGCTTGCGAAAGGCGATGAGGTAATTCAGCGGAGTCTATACGGCTATGAAACCGTTCTGCGATTCAATCCGGACGTGCAGGGCGACGTTGCGGCAGTCATTTCCGCGGTCGATCGGCACGGCAGTACGGGGCGCAGCGTGGTACACCTCGCCCAGACGCCGGTGCGCCAAAGCGGCGGGGTCGTGCGGTCTCCCGACGGCAAGGCGGAGGCCCGCTTCGACGCCGATGACGTTTACCGGCCTTTCTTTGGTCGGATCGCCGTCGCTCCCGGGAAAGGGGCAAAACGTCTGACGATGGTTGGAACGCGTTACCGGTTCGGTCCGGAGGATGTGCCATTCCGGCGCAAGGTGGAGGTTGTCCTCCGATACCCTGCGGACTTCAGCCGGCCGGAGCAATTGGGAATCTATCGGTTGACCAGGGGCGGAGCCTGGGTCTTTGTCGGCAACCGTCCGGTCCGGGGGCGCCATGCCGTGGCTGCCCAGGTCGCGAGTTTTTCCACCTATGCGCTCCTGCTGGACGAGACCCCTCCCCGCGTGAGAATCCGGAGACCGGAACCACGTGCGAAGGTTTCCGATAGACGGCCGGTGCTTATCGCCACGATCGGCGACAGGGAATCGGGCATCCGCCTTGAGGAAGATATTCTCATGCATCTGAATGGAAAACGGTTGATCGCGGAGTACGATCCCGAAGCGGGCCAGGTGAAGGCCCGGCCCAGGCAGCCGCTACCGGCCGGAATCCACAAGCTGGAGGTCGTCGTATCCGATGCCTGCGGCAACCGGGGCAGGGCGGTGCGCTCGTTCACGGTACGGTAGGCAGATGATACTGCCCATTAAGGATGACAATCCCACGCGCCGCGCCCCCGTATTCACGGTGAGCATCCTGCTGCTGAATGTGGGGGTTTTCATATATTCCCTTTCCCTCGGATCGATCGGTTTCGACGTATTCACGCTGCGGATGGGACTGATTCCGTTTGAGGTCACCCATGGCGTGGATGCCATCTCGCCAACGCCGATCCCGCTCTATCTTACGTTCCTGACGGCCATGTTCATGCACGGCGGCTGGATGCACCTGGGCGGTAACATGCTCTATCTGTGGATTTTCGGGAACAACGTGGAAGATACGCTGGGCAGGTTTCGGTTTCTGCTGTTTTACGTCTTTTGCGGCGTGGCGGCCGCACTGGGCCATGTTCTCTCGGATCCCGACTCCACAATTCCCATGGTGGGGGCCAGCGGTGCGATTGCGGGTATTCTCGGGGCCTACCTCGCGCGCTTTCCGGGCGCCCGGGTGCATGTCTTCGTTTTTCTGCTGTTCTTTATTCAGATCGTGCGCGTGCCGGCGCTGCTGGTGCTTGGCGTCTGGTTTGTCATCCAGCTGGTGAATGCATCGGCCGATTCGGGCGGGGTGGGCGGCGGCGTGGCGTGGTATGCGCACATCGGCGGGTTTATCGCGGGTTACCTGTTAATGCGTCGCTGCGCCCGTCGATTCAAGCGAGTGTAGCGTTCTGTCCCGGAAATAGATCGCCGAATCGGAAATCGTCACAGAAGAGGGGGCCCCCGGTTTTTTAAAGGGGGGCCGGGGGGGTGGGGGGGTTTTTTTTTTGGGGATTTTTTGATTGGGTAATGCAACCCGAGACCGTTGGGGGCCGTTGTGATGG
>JAPPFJ010000021.1:73901-136634 GCA_028877215.1 Gemmatimonadota bacterium
GCGGCCCCCGGCTATAACCGGGTTTTTGGTTGTCGGCCCCTAATAATCTCCCCATATTGCAATATCTTCAATCACCCGGGCCCGCTTTTATTATCCCGGGGCCCCGTCTTCGTTGCGGTGTAATTGTTCTCGGCTATTCGTCCTTCGCTTCGTCCTCCGCTTCACGTTCGGAACCGTTCTTCAGGGCTGGGACAAGGAACCGAAGATTCTCACGAAGTTGCTCTCTTTCCTCCTTGTGAGGACTGATCCGAATCAGTTCCTCCAGGCAGAGGCTCGCACTGTCTCTTTTTCCGGCACGGAGAAAGCTCACGGCAAGCTTCCGGTAACTGTCGTGCATCAGCGAGTACCACACCTCCCGGCCCACCGAATCGGGAGGGATTGTACTCTCCGCAACCCTGATGACTTGCAGGGCCTCTGACGGACGGTTCTGGAGATGCAACGTACGTACGAGGCCTTCGAAGATAACCAGGTAATTGCTGATGAGGCGACGGGCGACCGGATCCTTGTAGACGGTGGCGTCCGCAATTCCGGTGTAACGGTAATTCTCAAGCAGGTGCCGGGAGGTCAATCCCGCGTCGAATTGCCCGGGGGCGCGCTGCCTGACGAGCCGGTAGACCATGCCTTCCATGGACAGATGGGACCGCAGGCCGCCCATGTTTCGCTCGGGAACCGTAACCGCGAAATATAGCGGACGCTGCCAGTTGTTCCGGTCAACCAGGTACCAGATCATGAAGGTGTGGGATTCCAGGACATCCATGCGCTGGTTGCCCATCGGGAACTCTGTGAGGGGGATGTCCTCGGCTTTGACGATAATCGTGCTGTCAGCGAGCGGGATGTCGAATCGTGTCCGCCATGGGCGGGCAATGACCTGCTGATCAATGGTTGCATCCGTCATCGGAATGGGAAGCATGGGATCCAGGTCGCGCAGCTGTTTGACGTACCAGGGGGTTTTCAGCAGGCTGAGGTTGACCACCCGGACGTCTCGGCGAAACCCCTCGACATACTGGAGAAACCACAACGGGTAGGTGTCGTTGTCTCCATTGGTGAAGAGGATGGCGTCGGGCTCGCAGGAACTGAGGATGTTCCGGGCATAGTCTCGTGCGACCAGGTCCCCGCTGCGGTCGCGTTCGAAGTAGCTGTTCTGCAGCAGGCCGATCGGCACGATCAGGCACACGACCGCGGCCAGCGCGGCTGCGGGAACCGCGGCGTGACCTCGCGTAACGGCGACGATGAGGGCAGCGGCGCCGCCGCCGATCCACAGGCCAAAGAACGCGTACGCGCCAACAAAGATATACTCCCGTTCGCGGGGTTCGGGGTCCGGCATATTCAGATACAAGACGAGCCCGAGCCCCATGAGCAGAAACATGGCGAACACGCTGGCAAATCGCTTCCAGTCTCTGCGGAAGTGACTGACCGCGCCGACGATTCCCAGGAGAATGGGCACGACCGAATACGCGATGGTCTCCCGGTTGCCGTCCAGATTGGCCACGGCCCTGCGGAACGAACCGGAAAGCATCTCGCCGACGGAAAATCGTTCCGTGAACCCGGGCAGTGTTTCCGAGAAGAAGCGGCCGATGAGCCCCTGATCGTAAAACGGGAATTGCTGGAGGAAATATTTGACGTGGATGTTGAACTGAAAGTCCCAGAAGTCACCGCGACGTGGAAAAATGGAGTGGACGCCGTATTGCTGGCGGGTGAGGAAGGCCTTGAAATTCTCGTAGGTCTCCGGATTGTTCATATCGATGAACGGATTCAGGCCCGAACGGATGTAGAGCATGGCGTACGTGGAATATCCGAGGGCGATCATACCGATGGCGCACAGCCAGAACGCGGGATGACGCCACGCCGGGCGCAACAACAGGAGAGAGGCGAGTAAGGCCAGTACCAGGGCGACGGTGACTTCGATTGGAGAGATGATGCACAAAAAGGGAAATACCGTAAGCCCGATTACGACGGATGCCTGTACGGAAGTGGACCGACCCTTGAGCAGATCGGAGAAGACCAGGATGAGGATTCCAGGCACGGTGAGCAGGCATTGCAGATGCACGCCCGCGCCCAGGAAGAAGAGAAAGACGATGAAAATGAGCAGGCGGTCGCGATACCTGTCTTCGGGCGCGCCGTCCCAGCGCAGGGCAATGTAAAACGCCAGGACGGTGAACAGCATGGACAGCGCATAGACTTCGGCCTCGGTGGCATTTGCCCAGAAGGACGTGGAGAATGCGGCGGAAAGAGCCGCGACCGCGCCGCCGGTCAGGATGGCAATGCGGTCGGATATACGTTCGGGTCTGAGCCACCGCGAGAGCAGACGAACGCTGCAAAGGAAAAGCAGGAGCGCTGTGGCGGCCCCCGATAGAACAGAAATCAGGTTTACGCTGAATGCAACGCTATCGGGATCCGCGAAAAGCGTGAATATTCGGCCCAGGAGGGTATGAAAGGGCGCGCCGGGAGGATGTGGAATACCGAGGATGTACGAGGCCGCGATAAATTCGCCGGTGTCCCAGAAGGTTACCGTTGGCGCAACGGTTCGGATATATACGAAACACGTGATCAGAAAAACCAGGGCGCCGATGAGCCGGTTCTGTTCCCGGAACGTACTCATGGATGCCTCAGGCTATGCAGACCGGCGGAGATTCGGGAGCGAGAATACCGGCTCTTCGGTAAGACCGAATGACGACCCATGGTGGCGATCACTCTTCAGGCAGTTCTTCGGGACCGTAGATGCGGATGGATTCGTACTGCTTTTCGTAGATGGCGTAGTAGACGTTGCCGTCCTTCAGAATCCAGGCGCTCGTACCCGCGCCGGTGATGGCAACACTGGAGCCCGCCTCCTCACTCTGTGCATGGGCCGTGCCGGGAGACCACAGCGGCCGGACCAGGTTGACAATCAGCAGGACCGCGACCACAGCCAGCAGCGACTTCAGGGATTTACTGTTCGACATGGGGCTGAATCCTTTCGGTGAATATGGACGTTGAACGGTCGTGGAGGGCTGTAAGTTCCACCAATCTACAGGTTTCACGTGGTTCCGTCAAGCCAGGGCAGGCGAGACCGGGTCGGCCGCAGAGAAAAAAGCCACAGCCAGCGCATGGCGCTGGCTGTGGCTTAGCAGTCCGTTGAAACAGTCCATCCGGGCTGCGTCCGGCCCTTGTGACCGAATGACTGCGTTGCGCTCCCTCGCCGAATCGCTGGATGGGACTCGGTCGCGCGCCTTGCCTTCGGCCACAATGGCAAGTGTTCCGACGCGGAAATAGATTGCCGAAATTCGACCGCCGAGCCGCCCGGCTGGCAAGGCGCCTGAGCAAGGAGACCTGTCCGTGGTCGCCGAGCGAAGGCAACGCCGCCAGACGGGATGAATCGGCGGTCGAATGGTGACATATTTCCGGGACGGGACACCATGCCTCGCCTGCAGAGCGACTCTTCCAACGGACTGTATGGACGCATGCCGTCTTCAATGAAGATATGCCTTGAGCGGGCGGCTTCGGGAGTTATGGCGCAGCCTGTGGATGGCCTTTTCCTTGATCTGGCGTACCCGCTCCCGGGTCAATCCGAATCGTTCGCCGATTTCTTCCAGTGTAAGCGGGTGCTCCCGGTTGATGCCGAAGTAGAGACTGATCACTTCGGCTTCCCTTGGCGTGAGGGTTGCCAGCGCCTTCTCGACTTCGCGGTGAAGCGAGTCGTCTATGAGCGATTCATCGGGAGGTGGTTGCAGTTGATCTTCGAGAATGTCCAGCAGGCTGTTGTCTTCGCTTTCGCTGAACGGGGCGTCAAGCGAAAGGTGCCGGCTCGAGATCTTGAGTGTATCCATCACCTCATAGTCGCTCATTTCCAGTTCATCGGCAATTTCGCTGGGGCTGGGCTCCCGCCCGAATTCCTGCTCCAGCCCGCTGGATGCCTTGCCGATTTTGTGCAGGGCGCCTACTCTGTTCAGGGGCAGCCGTACGATTCTGGACTGCTCGGCAAGGGCCTGAAGGATGGCCTGCCTGATCCACCATACAGCATAGGAAATAAACTTGAAGCCCTTTGTCTCGTCGAAGCGCTTGGCCGCCTTTATAAGTCCCAGATTTCCTTCGTTGATCAGGTCTCCCATCGAGAGACCCTGGTTCTGGTATTGTTTGGCCACGCTTACTACGAATCTCAAGTTTGCTTTGGTAAGCTTCTCGAGGGCATCCTGGTCGCCCTTCTTGATTCGCTTGGCGAGGGCGATCTCTTCGTCTGCCGTTAGAAGGTCGACTTCTCCGATCTCTTGAAGGTACTGATCCAGGGATTCATCTTCGCGCGCGTACGGCCTTTTAGCTAGCTTAGACACTCGTCAGCCTTTCTTTGCACCGGGGAAGGTCGGTTCAGTTGGCCGGGGTTTCGGAGCCGGACTGTGAGCCGAGAAAATCAGTACGGGAGAAACGACTGAGTTTCTCGAAGGGGATTAAGACTGTCGTAGTGAACCTTGCTGATGCTGATGTCGGTCCTGTAAGACTGGTGAGCGCTACATAAGATTGCCCCCTTTCAGACTGCCGGACGGCCTTCAGCAGATGGCTGAAGCGCGTTCAGCGCCCCGGTCGGAGGGCGACGAAGAGCGTGTTGCCGTCGTCCTTCTTCAGGATCAGGAACAAACCGGGCCTTACAGCCCTCTTGATCTCTTCAACCATCTTGTGATAGTCCCGGACGTTTGAGATGGCAACGCCGTCGATTTCAAGGATCGCATCGCCGCGTTCGATTTGTTTTTTTTCCGCCGGACTTCCGGGTGCGACGTAATGTACCACGACTCCGGGGCCGAATCTGGAAACCTGCAGGCGGCCGCTTTCCCAATCTGAGCGATTCTTGACCTCAAGCCCGGGCCAATCCGAACTGTTGGATCTGAATCCGTTCGGGGGCCGAGTCTGCTTCTGCCTCCGGCCTAGCGTGCAGGAAACCCTGAGCGGTCTCCCGTCCCGAAGGACAACAAGCGCAATGGATTCCCCCGGACGGTACCGTGTAATCCGGTTGAGAAAATTCTGGGCATTTGTGATAGGGCTGGCGTCCAGCGTCCTGATGACGTCGCCACGCTTGAGGCCGCCGCGCCCTGCCGGGCTGTCCGCCTGAACTTCCCCGATCAGTATGCCCGAAGTCAGCTGCAGATCCAGCGCGTCCGCAAGATCGGGAGTCAGATCCTGGGGACGGATACCGAGGTAACCGCGGACAACCTCCCCATGTTTTCGGAGTTCCGCCGCAACCCTTCCGGCAACGTCGATCGGAATGGCGAACCCGATGCCGGATCCCACGGGATTGTAAGCGGTATTCACGCCCACGACCCGCCCGGCGCTATTGACCAGGGGCCCGCCGCTGTTGCCGGGATTGATGGACGCGTCCGTCTGCAGGAAATCCTGAAAGGGCGGCGTCGAAATGTCGCCCTGAATTCGCTCCAGATGCCGTCCCTTGCCGCTGATCACACCGACGCTGACGGTATGGTGAAAGCCGAAAGGACTGCCTACGGCCATCACCCAGTCACCGACCTGTACCGAATCTGAATTGCCCAGACGGGCTATGCGCGAACGATCGATCGGAGTTTTTGAATGAAGGCGCAAAAGCGCCAGGTCGGTGTCGGGATCCTGTCCGACGATTTCAGCGGCATATTCCGTACCGTCGGAAAACCCGACCTGAATTCCGATTGCACCTTCTATAACGTGGTTGCTGGTCAGGATATGTCCGGTCGCGTCCAGGACAAAACCCGATCCGTAACGCAGCGCTGACGGACCCCGGCGCAACCCCGACCGGGAGAACTCACGGCCGTAGGAACTGTTGGCCGAAATGCTGACAACGGCCGGCCTTACCAGCCTGACGACGTTTGCGAACGACCGTACGGGACTGTCGGCCCATGCGGTCTGGAACCGCAACAGGAAGAGGACTGCAAAGAAGACAACCTGGCAAACCCGCGCGGGTTGGGGTGTCATGCCGATACTATGTCTCCGCCTCTGCGGTCTTCTCCTCTTCCTGGTTGTGGCCGGCTTTCAGATTCTTCAGAAGTGCTTCCCGTTCTTGCAGAAGATTCTCAAGTTCGTTGATTCTCCGCACCAGATCCTGTACGTCGACTGCCTGGGCAACGTCACTTTCGCCGCCCTCGGACAGGTGCGTGTAGACCGCGCCGCCCAACTCCGCGAAGGCTTCGTGTATGGCATGGCGGGTTCCCGCGATATCGAGCCTGGCGCGTCCGATTTTCCCCAGGTGCTCGGCCTTGTGGGCCGCTGTTGCGGCACTGTCGATGATCCCTCTCTTGATGCGTTCCCAAAGCGTGTCTTTATCCATCCGGGACTCCTTCGACATTAGGTGTCGATGTTGGCATCCGCGCTGAGGAGCGCCTGGATCAATTGTTGGCGGCTGGCGCGTGAGATCTCGCGACCCTTGATGGGCAGACCGGGTGTCTGTCTGGCCAGCCGTCGGAGCTGTACGACCGAGAGACCGCTGACGTCCGGATTTTCCGGAGATGGGGTCCGGGGCCCATTCAATTCGAACACGTCCACCAGATCGTCGTGAGGATTCGGAATCACGTGTCGGGATACCAGCTGACCGACCCGTTCTGCAGCCTCGGCGGCAGCCTGGACAGCGGCCTGTACGGCCCCAACGTCTCCCAGGATTCGAATGGAAACGAGGCCTCCATCTATCTTTTCGACAGCCGCAAGTTCGACCGCGGCTGCCTTCGCGGCCGCGTCTGCCGCTTCGACGACGCCGGTGAATCCGCGAGTTTCGATCAGACCTAACGCGTTTTTGGCCATATCGGGGTCCGGAGCGGGATAACGTGAAAACACGACAGCGGCCACTCCGGGCGCAGAGAGGCACCCGGAGTGGCCGCTGTCGTTCAACTCAGCAGATGAAATAGGGGAAAGATCATCAGGACCATTCGATTACGTACTAGCGCTGAAGTTACGTTATGTACCAAATCTAAAGATAAGGAAAACGCCGGTTAGTGTCACGTGTTTTTTCTGTCACGACCAAGAGAAGATGGAATTTAATCAATGGAAAACAATAAATTATCGAAAAAAGTCCTGCGACCAATCGTAACGGCTCGCACCTTTTTCCGTGCCGAACCAGACGTAGTCGTCCTGAAGCAGCACGGCCTGCGTACGGTCATCGATCAGGCCGCTGGACTGCGTGTAGCGCTTCCAGAGTTTCGTGGAAATATCGAAGCGGAACGCGCCAAGGTCGGTGGCAAGCCAGACGTGGCTGGTATCGGCCGCAATCGATACGTGACGGTCGCCGTGTATCTCGGCGAGAGCGAATCGTTGCCATGGCGAGTCCGGCGCGGCCAGATGAATGAGCGCGGACGGCGACTCAACCGTTGCCCACACGTGGTTCCTGCAGGTGGCCAGCCCGTTGATGGGACGGGACGTGAGTCCTCCGGGGCTCCGGACGGGCGTCCAGTTCACGTCGTCGACGGGACAGCGAAACAGACCCAGATGCGTGCCTGCCCAGATGTAGCCGGCGCCGGCGGCCATGGCATGAATGGTGAAGCTTTCGCTGCCGCCGACCCAGCGGATCGTGTCCGCCTGTGTATCGAACACGGCCAGTCCGGCCTGGGTGCCGATCCAGACCCGTGTCCCCGCTCTGGCCAGGGCGGTGACCTCGCGCCGGCCGGGCAATCGATAGGTTATCCACTGACCGGAGTGTCGCACGTATCGGATAAGGCCGTTCCAGGCGCCGAACCAGACCGTGGCGCTGTCGGGAAGAATGGCGGAAATACGTGCCTCATCGAGACCCATGATGTGCTCCGGCTCGAAGTATTCCCACAGTTGGGTTGAGAGATGGTACCGCGTTATTGCCTGTTCCCTTATGCCGTAGACGCCTCTGCCTCCGAACCAAATGCTGTCTCCGTCTCTCGCCATGGCAGTGATATTCTCGTCGAGAGGCCCGAAAGCGTGGAATTCGACTTGCCGGTCCGTCATTTTCGCCTTGGCGATTCCCAGTCCGCCGGTGCCGATCCACAGCGTGTGCCAGGTGTCCATCAGCGTCGCCGTGATGGGATAACTCCTTCGCGGACCCCGGATCCATCCGCCCTCAATGAAGAAGCCGAAGGGCATATAGACAGGCGGAATCGGCGCCGGCGGGCGGCGCGGTGGCGGGTCGTCGCCGAAATAGGAAACGGTTTCCAGGCGCGTGAGCCAGCGGGCCGCACCCGACGGCGTGTCCATCCAGAGTTCGCCGGTACTGGCGTCGTAGGCAATGGCGCGAATGCGATTGTCCGGCAGGCCGTCAAGGACTGTCAGCGGCCTGTGCCAGCGTTCGCCGTAAATGTCGTAACGCCGGATGCCCCGCTCTGTACCCACGTAGATGTACTGGCTGCCTTCGGCCAGGGCTGTAACCGAGTTCATATTGGGGAAGGCGGTCCAGAGTTCCCGATCGAAACCGGGCAGCGGGTTCGCGAGCAGGAGAAACAGCGCGATGGAAAGGGATATCATGGATTCGAGGATCCGTGCGTCAGGAGGGCCGCGGTCTCCCGGGCCACGATGACTTCTTCGTTGGTTGTCACGATTGCGATTTTCACGGCGCTTTCGGAAGCGGAGACCAGCCGCTCAGCAGGCCCTGAGCGGTTCCTTTCCGGGTCCAGCTCAATTCCCAGAAATTCCAGACCACGGCAGATGCGCCGCCGAACGTTAACGCCGCGTTCGCCGATGCCTCCCGCAAAGGCCAGCGCGTCGACCCCGCCAAGCGCGGCAGCCATCGCGCCGATGGAAGTCTTCACGCCGTAGCAGAACGTCTCAATGGCCAGCCTGGCCCGACCGTTGCCGGCATCGGCGGCCGACTCGAGGTCGCGGACGTCGCCGCTGAGGCCGGAAATGCCGGCCAGGCCGCTTTCCTTGGTGAGAATGCGTCGGACTTCGTCCGTAGAAAGGCCTTCGCGATCCATTATAAACGGAATGATGAAGGGGTCGATAGCGCCGTTTCGGTTGCCGTGGATGATACCGTCCTGGGCGGAGAATCCCATCGTGGTATCGATAGACCTTCCGTCCTTGACCGCGCACAGAGACGCACTTCCGCCCAGGTGGCAGGAAATCAGGTTCAGCCCTTCGACCGGTCGTTCGAGGAGCACTGGCACCCGTTCCGAAACGTAGCGATGTGAGGCGCCGTGGAAGCCGTATTTACGCACACCGTGAGTCTCGTACCAGGCAAAGGGGACGCTGTAGGTGTACGCGTAATCGGGTATGGTGGCGTGGAAGGCCGGTTCGAACAGCCCGACCAGCGGCAGGTTGGGGTAAAGCGCGTGAAAGATCCGGACAGCTTGTATGTACGGCGGGTTGTGGGCAGGCGCGAGATCGTTGTAGTCGGCCATGCGCTCGAGAATTCCGTCGTCCAGCAGGTACGTCCCGGGTTCTCCTCGCAGGTGGACGGTCTTGAATCCCACGGCATCCAGGTCGGAGGCCCCCCGGCTGCCAACCACGCTGCCGAGAGCTTCCATTACGTTACGGATCGCGGAAGGATAATCGGGAAGCGCGCAGGTGGATCGGGTTTCCGAGCGACCGATGCGATGTTGAACGGGACATCGCGCGTCGCCGATACGCTCGAGGCGCCCCTCTGCGAGCACTGTCTCGTCCGTCATATCGAACAACTTGTACTTGAAGGACGTACTGCCAACGTTGGCGACGAGGATTTTCATAGAAGTTGTCTTAAAATTACCGGTGAGTTCCAGAGCGTGAGCGAAAAAGTGGCGGTCAAGGCGGGAAAATCCGGCTATGAGAGGCGAGCAAGCGCAGCCTCGATCTCGTAAGACGGGTGGGTTTGACCAACGCTGACCGGCGCTTTTGCAGCCGCGCGAAGACCGCTGGGAATTTTAAGACAGCTTCATCGGCGGCTGCTTGAGGTGTTTCAGAATATCACTGGATCTTGGTGCGGAGCTCGTGCGTCACCTGGCGGGTGATTTCAGTGATGAGGTCGTCTTCCGGCGGCGGAGGATCGCCTGCAGGGTTCGAGGCGCTGCGTGTGCGAAGGGTAGGGATTTCCGATTCTGACGTGTCAGGCCCGGACGGCGCATCGCCGACGGCGCACGCGGGATCCGGGCCCCGGATACCCAGGCGCTCGCGGATCCGGAGGAGTTTGTCGACCTGTTCCTGGTTCAGGACGTTGGCGCCGCCCAACTGGCGCGCGACGAAGAGGATTCGCGCGAAATGTTCCAGTGTTTCCATTTTGAAATAGGCGTTCATCACGTCGGAACCCACGGTGGTAGCGCCATGATTCTCGAGCAGAAAGGCGTCGTAGTCCTTGACGAACTTTCGAATCGGTTCGGAGATCTCCGGACCCCCGGGCGTGCCGTACTTCGCCGTGGGAATCGAGCCGAGCGTGATCACGACCTCGGGCAGAACGCAATCGGTAAGCGGCATTCCGGCAACTGAGAATCCCGTAGCCGTAGGTGGATGCGCGTGGACGACCGCCTTGATGTCGGGCCTTTCCCTGTAGAGGAAGAGATGCATGCCAATTTCCGAGGAAGGGCTGCGGAGGCCGCTGATCTTCCTGCCTTCCATATCGCAGACGCACAGATCTTCTACGGAGAGATTCCCTTTGCACAGCCCGCTGGGCGTTACAATCAGGCGGCCTTCGTCGAAGCGGGCGGAGATATTGCCGTCGCTCGAGACGATGTAGCCTCTGTCGTAGAGTCTGCGCCCTGCTTCCAGGATATCCAGTTTCGCCTGATGGAGTGTCATCACGATGTGACCTTCTAAAGTCCGTTGATAAAGTCGCTCTGCAGGCGAGGCATGGTGTCCCGTCCCGGAAATATGTCACCATTCATCCGCCGATTCATCCCGTCTGGCGGCGTTGCCTTCGCTCGGCGACCGTGAGCAGGTCGCCTTGCTCAGGCGCCTTGCCAGCCGGGCGACTCGGCGGTCGAATCTCGGCAATCTATTTCCGGGACAGAACACTTGCCATTGTGGTCGAAGACAAGGCGCGCGACCGAGTCCCATCCGGCGATTCGGCGAGGGAGCGCAACGCAGTATTTCGACCGCAAGGGCCGGCCGTAGCCCGGATGGACTTTTTCAACGGGCTGTTAATGAGCAGGTCGTCGACGGCTGCGGTTCATCTACCTCTGCGGTTCACAGTCGACCTGATCCACAATCCCGACGATTACGGAGCGGATGGGCGGCCGGTCGACCCCCAGGACCTGCGCGGCCGCAACGCCCTGGCGGAGGACAAGTACGGTTTCGCCCGCGCCTGCACCGGCCGCGTCGACGGCAAGCAGGGTGTCATCCGCGTCGGCGCCGTCCGGTTGGACAGGTTGTACCACCATCAGTTTTGTGGCTTCGTAGGCCGGATGTTTCAGCGTGGAAACAACGCTGCCGATGACTCGTGCAAGAATCATGGGAACCGGGGATCTGGGTAAGGCCGGAGAACTGCGCACGGCTCAGGTATTATTCGTTCCGGATATCGATCCGGTCGGCGATGCCGACGATCGCGGCGTCCACGGGCCCGTATTTTCCGGGCAGGGCATTGGGCGCTTCTCTCGCGCTGACCCAGTAGACGGTCTCGCCGTGTCCCGCGCTGACCACGTCGGCAGCCACGAGCGCATCTCCGAAATCGTTCCGGCGTTGGTCCAAAGGTTGGATTACGAGCATCCGGATGCCGGTGAGCGACGGGTCTTTCCTTGTGGCTATGATTTTTCCTGAGACGCGGCCGAGTTGCATGGGCACCTGGGCGTTGAAAGTGGAAACCGGGAATGGTCCTCGCCGGATTTCAGACGATCCTGAAATAGTCGACCAGCGTGCAGCGTCGCTGGCGCGTGAAGGTTCTGGCCGACGTGCAGCCCTCGCCGGTGGGCGTTGCGATGGAAAATGAGGTGTATCCTTCGCCGCCGGCCCCCACGCCGGCGGTGGACGGACCATTCTTGATAAAGAGGCTGCAACGGCAGGCCCTCGCCATGTTGGTCATGTTTTCGACGTTCTTTGAGTGCATCACCGCTGTGTGGTGATAGCCGTGTTCGGCCTCCACGGCCCTTTCGATCCCGGTGTTGACGTCGGGAACACGGACAATTGGGATGAACGGCATCATCTGTTCGTTCTGCGTGAAGGGATGCCGGGCTTCAACCTCGCCGACCAGCAACTCGGTTTCGGGCGGTACGTTCAGGCCAATGCTCTCGGCGAGGACGTGCGGGTTTCGTCCCACGAATTCCCGGTTGACGATATGTTCGCCTCCATCATCTGCGGTGAACGCGCACCCGGTCAGGCTGCGGATCTGGCCGCGGTCCAGTTCCACGCATCCCCTTGAAAGGAGTGAACGTTTGAGTTCGTCGGCGACGGATTCGACGACGAAGATTTCCTTTTCGCCGATACAGAGGATATTGTTGTCGAATGCGCCGCCTTCCACGATACCCGCCGCCGCCGTTTCGAGGTCAGCGGTTTCGTCGACCACCACGGGGGGATTCCCGGGACCCGCGGCGATGACTCTCTTCGGCGCCTGCATCGCGGCCCTGACCACGCCGCCTCCCCCAGTCACCAGCACCAGGTCGATCTTCGGATGTACGAAGAGATCCCGGGCGGTCTGAATACTGGGGTCATGGACTGCGGTCAACAGGTTTGGAGGTCCTCCCGCGTCGACAATAGCCCGGTTGAGGATTTGAATGCCCAGCTGGGAGACCTTTTTCGCGGCAGGATGAGGCGCAATTACTGCACTGTTTCCCGCGGCGATCAGGCTGATGGCGTTGTTCACGGTCGTGGGAACCGGATGTGTGGAGGGTGTGACGGCGGCAACGACGCCGAAGGGCGCCAGTTCCACGACGGTCAGTCCCCGGTCTCCGGTCCAGGCCACCGGTTCCAGGTCCTCGACGCCGGGGGTGAGACGGGCAACCACGTCGAACTTCCGGATCTTGTGGGCAATTCTGCCCATTCCGGTCTCGTCGATGGTCATCTGCGCGAGGCCCTTGGCATGGTCCAGCGCCGCATTTCGAATGGCCTCGATAATTCCGCGCCTGGTCTCCAGCGACAGGGCCTCCAGTTCGCGCTGGGCCCGAGCAGACGCTTCGATCGCACTGTCCAGACGTTCGAATATGCCATCGTCCCCGTTGGCGGGCGTCCGGACGGGAGGCGACACGACCGCGGGAGCCTGCCCTTCCGGCGCGAGGGTTCGGACGACTTCCTCGACGACCGATCTGATTTGTGCTTCGCTGAAGTTCATCGTTATCAGGAAAAGACGAGACTACGAATAGACGAAACTACGAAAAACCAGAAATAAGGCTGAAAGGCAACAGCAAAACTACGAATGACGCGAATTTACGCGAATAGACGAGACTACGAAAAGACGAGACGCTAACGCCGCGCGTCAGCCTGGCAATGCAACGACGTTTTTATCTTAATGCCTGCTCCGGAGGAGCCTGACCACTGTATTAGAATGCCACGCACTGAACCGTATGGGTTCAGGGGTGTTTACGGTAGGTCGTTTCGCCCTCCATCTCGACAGAATCGACGATGGCGACGACGACCGCGTCGACCGGACGGTCTTCGGTCGAGCCGGTCATCCGCGCGGAACTTCCGCTTGTACACAGGACGACTTCATTGGTTCCGGCGCCGACGGCGTCGACGGCAACCAGGAAACGGCTCCCCGGCCTCAGGGTCTGAATGTCCAGGGTCTGAATGACCTGGAGTTTGAACCCCTCGAGACCCCTGTCTTTCTGGGTGGCGACAACCGTCCCCACCACTTTACCCAGAATCATCGTAGATGCTCAAATCTTCAGGACGATTTTCCAATGGGCAGCACGTCTTCGAGGCTGCCATGGGGCCGCGGAATCACATGCACGGAAACCAGCTCGCCAATCTTGCCGGCGGCGGCGGCGCCAGCCTCGGTGGCGGCTTTAACGGCGGCCACGTCGCCCCGGACAACGGCAGTCACGTAGCCAGCGCCGATTTTTTCCCAGTTTACAAGCTTTACGTTGGCCGCTTTCACCATGGCGTCGGTCGCTTCAATCATCGCCACCAGACCTCTGGTTTCAATCATGCCAAGGGCTTCACCCATGTCGCGATTCCTCCTGTTGAGAGTGTTTGACCCAATCCAGGCGGGTATAGCGCCCACCTATCTTTTTCTGTAGACGACCAGCCTGTAGGGACGCGGGCCGTCGAAGGTCCTGATACATTCGTAGGATTCCCGGAACCACGGCGCGGACGCGATCGGGCCTTCAAGAGAAGCCCAAAGTGGATCGTGCAAGAGCATGAAATCCGGCCTGTAAGTCCGAACGGGCCAGGAAACGTCGCCGACCGCCATGTGTGGGCCGACCGTGGGGGTGATCAGACCGCAGACGTCCACAATATAGCGGTCGCTGTAAAAGCCCACGATACCAATTTCGACCATTCCGACGGTAGCATTCGCCGGAGTATTTTCTGCGAGCCACTCACCGGCCGTCCTGTAGATGCGGTAACGCGGCTGGGGCTCCCGGCCCAACAGATTGACGGTCGGGGTCAGTACGGCAATCAGTAGCGGTATACACAGCAGCGCGCATATCTTGATTTCATGGCGCCGCCAGCCGGACCATTCGCGCGCGACCCTGCCGGCCAGCGAGGCCGTACCCAGAGCGGTCAGGATCATCAGGAGCGGTACCAGTCCGGCATAATAGTTATAGGCCGCCGGCACGCCCATCGCCCAATACCCGAGGAAGATGAGTAACGGCCAGCCCGCGATGAGCAGAATGCGCCTGTCCAGACGACATATCCTGATGACGCCCAGGAGCGCAGGCAGCGCAAACCACACGAAAAATGGAGACGACTCAAGGTAGCGCCGGCCCGTGTAGAGGACGCCGTGCCATAACGACCGCCAGAGCCCGCTCGCGCCCATCGCCCGCTTTGCCTCGAGCGTATTGGGAAAGGGCGATCCGAAGGTCCACACCGCGTAGATCGACCACCCGCCGACAACAACGGCGAAGACAAGGAGCGGCCGCCAGGCCTCTCCCCTGTGAATCCACAGGTAGTGGCCCAGGATCAGTCCGGCGGGTACGAGGCCGTCACCGCGGGTAAGCGTGCCAAGCGCAAGCAGCAAAGCCGCGAGATTCGGGCGGTCCGAAAAATAGGCCGCGTAGGCGCCGAATATCAACGTCTGGAACAGAATCAGTTCAAATCCCAGTACGTCGCCAAGATACGGATTCAGAACCACGAGAAACGCGGCAACGAAACCGGCCCTGTCTTCATTGAAGTCTGCCAGGATGCGCGCAATCAGCCATCCAAGCGCACCCAGCGCCACGCCGCTGAAAAGGGTGCTGATCAGCGGATAGTTTCCGGCGATCCGGCCGGGAACGGAAAGGAGCGCGGCGTAAAGCGGCGCCGTGGTTCCGAGCACCCGTTCGCCTTCGTTATAGATGAAGCCTCGTCCGTCCGCGAGGTTTCGCGCATATCGGTACGTAATGTACGGATCGTCCATCTGCACCCGGTGATAACATGCGACGGCCGGAGGCGTCAGCAACACCACCAGGATGAAGATTCGCGCGCTGGTCGACATTGGTGAGCGAAAGAGCACAGCTTCTCAGGATTCGATGAATGCCTTGCCTCCGCAAACAAGGTCGGCCGCGTTGGCGTCGTCGGTGTCCAGATGGAGTTCGGGCAGATAGCCGGGATCGATTTTCAGCCTGACATTCTCAAAGGTGAGTCCCTTGTCGCCGCCGATGTGAGCGCGAACGGCGCTGCGTCCCGCGAGTCCCATATCCGCGACGTCGATGGGTCGGAGATGGAGGTGCCGCACCGCGCGGATGGCGGCAGGTACAGTAAGCGATCCCTTCGGGCCCACAAAAGTGACCCGCTGGGCGCCCTGCAGGTCGCCCGAGTCCCGCACTGGGGGATCGAGACCTAGAAAGATGGCGTCCGTACGGGCCAATTCGACCTGGTTATAGTCCCGGGCGGGTCCCAGAATCCGCACGCGCTCGATGGCGCGCAGCCGGGGTCCGATCACGGAGACGCATTCTTTCGCCGCATACGCGCCGGGCTGAAAGAGCTCTCTGTAAGGCGTGAGTTCCGACCCCGCCCCGAAGAGGAAATCCATGGCTTCACGGTTCAGGTGACAGTGCCTTGCGGAGACACCCACCGGAACTTCGATGAGGCCGTCTCTTCCGTTCCGAATCCTCCCGACGACTTCCCGGACGACGCGGGCGATATCCGGCGACCCGTTGCCGGGCGCGGCCGTCCGCCCTCGTTCGCAAAGCTTGCAGTCCGCGCATTCAGAAGCAGGTTTGAATGTCTGTACCATCGGGACGCGGCGCCCATAGGTGTTCTGCCCCGACGCGGACCGCCGAACGGCGCCTCGTTTCCGGGACAGGACGCGAATTGGGCGTTTGCTGGACCGAAATCAGGTGTGAATCCGGATTCAGGATGCGAATAATAGCAGGTTGACCATGCAAAGTCAAGGGATTTCGGGGAAAAGTACAGCCGCCTGAACTTCGGAGGCCGTTCGCTTGACAAATCGCGGGGTTATGGTATAATTGGGCGGACTGTCGGCCGGCCTGGAGAATCGGGAAGCTGGTGTTTATTCTTCAGTTCGGGCACTTCGGACGGCGTGTCTTCAGGCATGGACGCCTCCGTCTTGGCGGTACCGGAAAATCAGTTTTCCACGGAGTCCCGTTTCCTACGGAAAAGGCGTCGTGAGATCCGCATTCCTCATGCTGGCTGTTCTTTCCCTGTGCGGGATTGTCCACGCTGGCGACAATACCCCGGACGTCCCGCTTACCCATGGGGTCTATCGGACACTCGACCGGTACGATGCCCATGGCTGGCTGGACTCGGCCGCGTCGCAGACCAGGCCGTACACACGTCTGAAAGTCGCCGGGCTACTGATTCACGTCCTGCGCAATCGCGACGCGCAGGACGCCATGTCCGGCACAGAGCGGGGGATACTCCGGAGACATCTGGCCTCTTTTCGCCCGGAGGCCGCGCGGTTGGGCTATGCCGCGCCCGAAGCCGGTACCGGCGCGCTGGAGCGGTTGGCGGGTGCACTTTTTTCATGGCGGGATTCGTCTGCATCTGTCGCGATCGAAGCGCTCTTCCGCCAGCAACTGATTCTGGTTCGAGGCGAGATCAGGGAGAAGGAAACGGTTTCGCAAACGCAGATCGGCGCGATTGTCCGCGGCACGCTTGGAGACCGTCTGGGTTTTCGCGCGCGGCACTTCGAAGCCAGGGAATGGAGTACCCTGCCCCGCCTGACCCGGGCGGACGTACTGGCGCGGCCGATCGAACGGGTTCAATTCAAGGGAAAGGCGGTGGACTTTCGCGAAGCCACCTATCAGTTGGTGTGGGCGACGCGCTGGTTCGACGCGGATGCCGCAAAGGGCAGCCTGGACTGGGGCCCGGGCAGGAGCGGCAACCTGCTGCTGGCGCCCTTCGCGCCGACGTTCGGGATGGCTCGGTTCCGGACCGCGTACCGGCGGGTGCGTTTCATCCACATTCTCGGGTTCCTGGAAGCCGATTCGGGTCTTGTGGACCGGTCCCGAACGGGTTTTGACAACGGTCACCGCCGCACGTTTCTTCGTTCCAAGGCGATTGCCGCCCACCGGGTGGAAGTCGATGTTTCTCCGCGCGTACGTCTGGGATTCCAGGAGGCGGTGATATACGGAGACCGGGATTTCGAGTTTCTTTATGCATCTCCCGCTTCGGTACTCACCGCTGCTCAGATGGCGG
The DNA here is from genome assembly GCA_028877215.1 of Gemmatimonadota bacterium. Lineage (GTDB taxonomy): Bacteria > Latescibacterota > UBA2968 > UBA2968 > JAAXHE01. The sequence continues at coordinate 91,491 of JAPPFJ010000021.1, forward strand.
TGGGGGACAAGGACAACCTGGCTGTGGGGCTGGATATTTCTCTTCGGCCCGTCAAACGGATACAGACCTATCTCGCGTTATTTATGGATGACTTGAGGAAGTTCAGCCCTGGCGACTTCTCAAACAAGCTCGCGACACAGGCGGGCGTGTTCTGGGTGGATGCGTTCGGGTTGCCGGATACGGATTTTCGAGCCGAGTTCGTGCACATCGAACCGTTTGTGTACTCTCACAGGTTCAATATAAACGCGTTTACGCATTTCGACGCGCTCCTGGGTTATCCGACAGGACCGAATTCGGACCGGGTCTGGGTCAGGCTGACGCACCGGCTTTCTCCCTCGGTTTCTGCGGCCTTTGGCTTCGAAAGGACGCGTTCGGGAGAGAATATCGATAAATCTGACGGTACGCTGACGAATGTGGGAGGAGATGCGCGGCGGGGACGGCGGCCGGAGGATCCTGCGATTCGGGAATTCCTGAGCGGCACGGTGGAAAAGCGGACGCAAATTGGCGCGGACCTGGTTTTCGAGCCGTTCTCCGATTTCGTTCTCTCCTCGACCTACAGGCTGACGCGAGGGAGCAATGTATCCATTCGGGGCGGCAAACGCGGGGACGGAAGCACGAACGAATGGCGCATGACACTGGATCTTAATTTTTTCTGAGAGGCTGTATTCAAACGGCTTCTGAGCGGGAAGGGGACCGATGGCGACGGAAACGGGCAGATTGGCCGCGGGGATGCACGAACGGTGGCTGATCCCGGCCGTATGCCTCGCGCAACTCGCGCTGATATCGCTGCCCGTCTGGCGTTACGGCGAGGTCGTTCCGGTAATCACGGTGAGCCTGATCGTGGTTTCCGGTATTGCCCTCTTTACGTCTGTAACCTCGGCGCTATTGTACCTGTGCTTTATCGCCTCAGTGATATCGTCCGAGTTTTACGAAGACCATCTGATGTTGCCCGGAAACCTGCACTTCTGCGAGGCGCTGTTTCTGGTGGTGTGGGGAGTGGCGTTTGTCGCCTGGTTGCAGGAACGGAGGCTGGGCTGGCGTCGCACCCGGCTGGACCGTCCGATGCTTGTTTTTCTTGGTCTGGTCGTGGCATCGATCGGGCTGGGTCTGTTTTACGGGCAGGACGTTCGGCAGGTGATGCGGGACGTACGGTATCCGCTCTACTACGTGTTGTTTTTCGTCGTAACAGGGTATTTCGATCTGCGCAGGCGCGGGATGTTTCTGGCCGTGTTGGTGATCTCAGCGGCCGTCGTGGGTGCAGAGTACCTGATCGAATTCGTACGCACGGTCGATCTCTCGTATGCCGGAGCCTTCCACAGGGTGGCCAGGCGTGAGGGGCTGCTGCTGCCGATGGGTGTTCTGGTCCTTGCGGCGGCCTTCCTGTACGAAACGTCGCCGGTTCGACGCATGTTGGGCGGATTTCTTCTGGTTCCCATCGGTCTTGCGCTGGTGGTCACGATGGGACGCGCGATGTGGGGAAGTCTGTTGTTCGGACTCTTCTGCGTGGGCGGTCTGGTCCTGCTGGACCGCGGGAGGCATAGAGGACGACGGCTTCTGATATTGATGCTTATTCCCGTCTTACTGCTGGGCCTGGGCTACTATTTCCAGCAGTTCACCGGCGCGGGCGTCGAGGATATGGCGGCTCATCGGTTGCGGCGCACCGTAACTGAGGGCGACCTGGAGATTCAGGGGCGTCTGCTGGCCTATGCTCTGGCCCTGGAGCAGATCTGGCAGAGGCCGGTGCTGGGTGGAGGACACGGAACCACGATTTCCTATCTGAGGGTCGACGAGTACTCCCGTCCCTACGTCTTTACCTCCGGAGGCGTAGACAATACCTATCTCACGATCATGATGCGTATGGGATTTCTGGGCGTGATCGCTTTCCTTTGGATATTTGTAAGGGGTCTGCGAATCGCCTACGGACTGTTTCGTAGCACCGACGATTCGCAGCTGAAAGGATTCTGCGTCGCGTTTCTTGCGATCTACGCGGCGCTGCTGGTGTATATTATGACCGACAATACGATGATGGGGAACCGGCTGATTTTCTGGCACGCGTGTTTTCTCGGCATTCTGGCCCGTTTGGATGGAGAGGCGGATGAAACCGGCGGTGACGGCGGTGATCGTAAACTGGAACGCGGGTGACGACCTCCTCCGATGCGTCGCGTGCCTCAAGGGAATAGAGGGGCGCCTGCAGCTGGACGTGGTTGTGGTGGACAATGCATCGTCGGATGGAAGTTGTGACGCGCTGGACACCTTTGGCGACGGCGTGAGGCTGGTTGAGACGGGAGGGAATCTCGGGTTCGGTCGCGGTGTCAACCGGGGGGTGGAAATATCAGCCGCTCCATATGTTCTCGTTCTGAATCCGGATGTGACCGTGGCGCCGGACGCGGTTGAACGCCTGCTGGACTATCTTGAAGCCAATGACCGTGTCGGCGTTGTCGGACCCCGACTCGTTGACCGGAGAGGCCGAGCGCAGCTTTCTTGCGGAAGGGCGCCTCGACTGATTGGCGAAATCTGCCGCAAATTCCTGTTGCATCTTGTATTTCCATTTCTTAAATTCGGCTGCCGGGTCTCGCGGGGGCCGGCTTCGGTCGGTTGGGTGACAGGTGCCTGTTTCCTTATGCGTCGCAGCGCTTTCGGTGCAGTTGGCGGCATGGACGACGCTATTTTTATGTATTATGAAGACGTAGACCTCTGCCTCAGGCTTGGTAGGGCCGGGTGGTCCGTGACCTATCTGCCGGAGGCTTACGCGTTCCATGCGGGAGGTAAGAGTTCGAAGAAGGCGCTGGAACGGATGCTGGTGGAGGGCGTGGCGAGTCATCTCTATGTGATGAAAAAACACCTGGGAGATCATGCGGGCCGCCTGTTGGCGATACTGACGTTTCCGGAGATGGTTTTGAGATCGCTGCTCTGGGGAGGTCTGTTTTTATTGCCCGGATTCCGGAAGGAGGCCGGGGCAAGGCTCAAGGCGTACAGACGGGTCCTGACGCGGGGCATCGATGGTCGCAGCGGCTTCGGTTCCCGGTTGGGATGCGCGGGTCCGAAGGAGATTTCATGATTCCCATCTGGCGGGCCTGTTTCGACGAAGAGGAAGTAGCGGCGGTTCGGGAGGTGATGCTGTCCGGCTGGGTGGGGGCAGGCACGAAGGCCGCAGCCTTCGAAAAACGGTTTGCCGAGTATATCGGGACGTCATTTGCAGTCAGCGTGAATTCGTGTTCGTCGGCATTGCTGCTGGCGCTCAAGGTGCTGGGCGTGGAGGGTCGCGAGGTCATAACCACGTCCATGACCTTTGTCGCCACCAACCATGCGATTCTGCAGAACGGGGCTACTCCCGTCTTTTGCGACATCGATCCCGATACTTTGAACCTGGATCCGGATTGCGTGGCACGGCGGATTACGGACAAAACGGCCGCGATAATGGTTGTTCACCACAGTGGCCATCCGTGCGACGTGGACCCGATTCTGGAGATCGCCGCGTCCCGGGACATTCCAATCGTAGAGGATGCCGCCCACGCCTGCGGCGCCAGGTACAACGGCCGGATGGTTGGTGGATTGGGCACGATCGGGTGTTTCAGCTTCCAGGCGCAGAAGAACCTGACGACCTGCGATGGCGGTATGCTGACCACCAGCGATGCGCAGTTGGCCGAGCGACTCAAACGGCTCAGCTGGATGGGCATCCCGCAGGGTACCTGGGACCGGTTTACAGCAGGGCCGCGGCAGAAGCGCTGGTTGTACGAAGTGACTGAAGTGGGTCACAAGTTCTATATGAACGATCTGAATGCTGCAATCGGTCTGGTCCAGCTGGCGAGGCTCGAGTCGGCAAACGCCCAGCGACGCGAAATCGTCCTGCAATACAACAAGGCGTTTTCCGATCTGGCGTGGCTTCAAACGCCCTGGATTGCGCCATACGCGCGCAGCGCATTCCATGCCTACGTGCCGCGCGTGGCGGACAGAGACAATCTTGTAGCCCATCTGCACGGTCGGGACGTCGATTCCAGCGTACATTATTATCCGAACCATCTCTATCCGATCCACGAACCCTATCGTTGCGCACTGCCTGTAACCGAGTCGGTATGGCGTGAACTGGTGACGCTTCCGCTCTATCCGTCCATGACCGACAAAGACGTGTCGCAGGTTATAGACGCTGTTCGGAGCTTTCAACCCAGCAGCCCGGACGCCAGCGCTGATCCCGCTCGCAACTAGCCTCAATTCCGCAATGGCCGCAACGCGGCACCGCGACGAAACCTTCCGAAACGGGCCGAAATGGTCGTCAGGAAGGATGTTTTTTCCGTTCACGTCCAGCGACCTGGTGTATCCTGGTAATCAGCAGTTTAATCGCCTTTATTAACTGGCACATATTCGAATTTACGTCCACGAAAACTTACGAATCAAGGTTAGAAAGTACGCCGTGTTGTCATCCGCTCTTTTCCTGGCATTTGGTTTCGGAAGCGCTCTGTTGTTGACACCGCTTCTTCGTGCCGCCGCTCTGCGCGCCTCGTGGTTGAATTCCGGCGGCGGAAACGGTGCGGAGTCGGTTCCTCCGATCGGCGGCGTGGCCATCGCCATCGCCACTCTGCTGCTGCTTCCCTTTGCGCCGCTGTCGTTTCCGGTGGGTCTGTGGATCGGCGCCCTGGGAATGGGCGTCATCGGATTCGTCGACGACAAATGGCCGCTTTCGCCCTTTCAAAAGCTTGGCTTTCAGATCTTCACGGTGGTTATTGCGGTCGGGAGCGGACTTCGATTCGACACTACGGGCAGTACGGTCGTCGACGCCGTACTGACCGGCGTCTGGCTGGTCTGGATGTGCAACGCGTTTAACGTGCTCGATATGATGGACGGTCTGTCCGCGGGCGCCGGCGCCATAGCCGCCATTGGCCTGGCGGGTCTGGGTCTGGTCGGCGGTGCGGCGCCGGTTGTGATTCTTGGCGCCAGCCTGGCGGGAGGGTTTTTGGGGTTTCTGGTTTACAATGCCCATCCCGCACGAGTCTATATGGGCGACGCCGGCAGTCTTTTTGCAGGATTTGTGCTTGGCGCAATGTCGGTGGAGATTTCCAGGGCGATGCCGGGCGTGCAGGGTGAAATCTGTACGATTATGGTGCTGGGGGTGCCCTGTTTCGAAGCCGTTTTCCTGTGTATCGTGAGAAAGAGGAAGGGCTTGCCCGTGATGAAGGCGAGCCGTGATCACGTCGCGCAGCGGCTGGTCAGGATGGGATATTCCGTCAGGGGCGCGGTTCGGAGAATTCATCTCGCGGGCGGGCTTCTGGCCCTGTCCGGAATCGTTGCGGCTGTGGTGTCGCCCGTGATTGTCGTTACAATTCTTGTTTGTGTGATCGCGGCGGCGGTTTGGACCGGCGTACGGTTGGGCCGCGTGGAGACCGCATAGCAGACTGTTGGAGGCGTTGCTTTGCAGGAGAGGCCGGATGACCGACCTGCGTCGCACAACTGTCCGGGGTTTCTCGTGGACCGGCCTGGCGCAGGGCGCCGGCTATCTGATTCAGGTGGGCGCGCTGGGTTTGGTGGTGCGGCATCTAAGCGAACCGTCCCGGGCTTTCGGTACGGAGGTCGCCGCAGCCACAATTGTGGGGTTGGGCATACTGGCCTCGGAAATGGGTCTCGGGAGAGCTCTCATTCAGAAGCGGGATGCGCGCGAAGCGCATCTGGCCGCGGCGTTCTGGATGGGCCTGTTTATCTCCTGTTCGCTGGCCGCCCTCCTCTATCTGACCGCCCGCTTCTGGGGCGGGCTTTTTTTTGACGGCCCACAGGTATCGGCCGTTCTCCCGACTATGGCCTCGGTACTCGTATTTGCGGGGATTGGAACCGTTCCCAGGGCCCGTATGGAGCGCACGTTTCGTTTCCGACAGTTGGCAATCCTGGATGTCTGTGCGGCGTTTTCGAGCGGAATTACGATGGCGTCGCTGTCGCTATCGGGATTCGAGGTGTGGAGTCTGGTCTGGGCTTTTGTGGTCCGCCACGCCGTTCTGGGTTTGGGGCCCTGGTTTTTCTGCCCCATCAACCCTGTCCGCTCCTTCAGCGCTGCGGACGCCCGTGTATTGCTCGGGTTCGGAGGCAAGTGGACGGGTTCAAGGATGGTGGGCTATGTCCAGCAGAACCTGGACTATTTTCTAATCGGAAGATTCCTTGGGATCGAGGCGCTGGGCTACTACGGACTGGCGTACCGCCTCATCGCATTTCCGCAGACCCGCGTGGTTCAGGCCGTAGCAAAGGTGACGTTTCCGGCTTTCTCCGCTCTCCAGGACGATGTCGCCCGGCTCGGCCGGGCCTATCTCTCCACGGTGAAATACGTCGCCGTGCTCGTGTTCCCTGTTATGGCGGGATTTTTCCTTTTGGCGCATCCAGGCGTCGTCTTCCTGTTTGAGCCGAAGATGGCCCCCGCGGCGGTTGTCCTTCAGTTGCTCAGTCCGGCCGGAGCGCTTCGTGCTATCGCTTCTCCCGCCGGGTTGGTCTTTTCCGCCGTGGGCCGTACCGGGCTGGCGCTGATCTGGAATGTCGCCGGCGCCATCTTTATGCTTGCGGCCCTTTGGTTGGGCATCTCCGGGGGGATAGCGGGAGCAGCGGCGGCTGTAAGCCTCGGGGTGTTGGTCCTGACCGCGGCCTCGCAGGGCATCGTGAACCGGCTGGCCGGGATTGCATTTGGAGAGTACCTCAAGGCATTGTATCCCGCCGCGCTGGGCAGCGCACTGATGGCAGGGGTGGTGGCCGGATACAAGTGGCTGGTGATTGGCGTACTGCCCGATTCCGCGTTGATTGCGTCCTGCGCTGTTGCGGGCGCGATTGCCTATCCGGTCGCCTTTCGTTTTTTATCGAAAGAGACCGCCGCTGAGGCAATTCGTCTGGCCGGATTGATCCGGCGTTAGAAAAATCGATCTGCAGGCGCAGACCGGACGGGCTTTCTAAGAAGTTGTTTTAAAATTCCCGGCGAGTCCCGAGCGCGCGCGAAAATGTGTCGGTTAAGAGGCACGAGGGGCGCGCAGCGCCGACGGGCAAATTCGCCTATGAGAGGCGAGCAAGCGCAGCCTCGATCTCGTAAGGCGGGTGGATTTGGCCAACGCAGACCGAGGCATTTGCAGCCGCGCGAAGACCGCAGGGGGTTTTAAGACAGCTTCTTAGCTGGCTGGTAAGGATGTGGACATGGCTCGACTGCCGGATTTCCTGATTATCGGCGCCCAGAAATGCGGCACGACGTGGCTGGCCGCCATGCTGCGGCAGCACCCCGATGTGTACATGCCCGATCAGGAGATACATTTCTTCGACAAGGCCGGAAATTACGAAAAGGGGATGGACTGGTATATCAGTCATTTCGAAGGGGCGGAAGACAGAAGACGTGTGGGTGAAAAAACGCCGGACTACTTCTGGGCCGACGGAAGGGGGGGCGAAGGCCACATGCCGGATGTGCACCGGCATATCCACGGACATCTGCCCGACGTGAAACTGATCGTTACCCTCAAGAATCCAGTGGATCGGGCGGTCTCGGCGGTAAAGCATCTGATAAGGACCGGCCGGATTTCTCCACTGCATCGAATGGACGATTTGCTGGCAGGCGAAAAATCCGCCCTGCTCGACGGTTTCGGAGTTTTCGAGGTGGGGCGGTTCTTCACATTGCTCACCGCTTATCTGAAACTCTTCAGACGGGATCAGATTCTGGTTCTCTTCTTTGAAGAGGATATCGTGCAACGGCCGAACGAGGGCTTGAAGAAGGTCTGTACTTTTCTGGATATCGACGACGCCTTTCGGTTTTCGGGAATGGCGCAGAAGGTCAATCGATTCGACGGTTGCAAATTACACCTGACAGCCCGCTATTATTTCCCGTTCCTGTCTCCGTTGACAAGTGTTCTTGGGCGCCTCCTGCCGGAGAGCGATTATCTTCCCAGCAAGCCCGTCCTTCGACATTTGCACGGACTCTATCGGGAAGAAAACCGCAGGTTGTTCGATCTTCTCGATCGGCATTCACCCGAATCGTGGCTTGCAACCTGACTGCGGACTGCCAATCGCACTGTTTTCGATTGATTCCCCGAAATCCTGTGTTTATATTGAAGGAGTCCTCCCGCCTTGAGAGTTTTTTTTGTCGCGCTCACCGGGCCCCGGTTTGCAGCCAGCCGTACACGTGTATTCGATTATCTCCCCTTCCTTAAGGCCAATGGCGTACAAGCCGACGTGTCGATTGTTTTGCCCGACCGGATATCCACCTGGACATACTCGAAGAGAGGATTCGGGCGTCTGGTCCACTATACCTGGGTGTGGTGGTGTTCGCTCCTGGCCGGGTTGCGCACCCTCCGGTCGGCACCCCGGTACCACGTCGTGTTTGTACAGCGGGTTTTTTTCAGTGCGCCCATTGCCTGGCTGTTGCGTCGGTTTTCAAGTAAGGTCATCTTCGATTTCGACGACGCGATTTTTACTACCGAGGCACCCGGTGAAGATTGGATGGCGCGGCTTCGAACGTGGCACCACTCGCGGGGGTTGGCAAGGATGCTCCGCGCCGCATCCAGGGCTCTCGTCGAAAACACCTACACGGCCACGTATGCTGCGCGATATTGCCCCAGGGTATCGATCATCACCGGTCCGATTGACACGGAGCGGTACTCACCCGGCAGGGCGGTCGAGGAATGCGAAGGCGTGACTCTCGGCTGGATTGGCAGCTATACGTCCGCCCCGTATCTGGAACTCATCCGGGGGCCTCTGGCCGATTTGGGCGTCCGGCACAGGCATCTCCGGCTCTCCCTGATCGGCGAGGGCGGTTTTCACACGGACGCCGTGCCGACGGAATGGCGACCGTGGTCTCTGGAAACCGAGGTTCAGGACCTGCGCCGCTTCGATATCGGTCTGATGCCCCTGCCCGACGATCCGTGGACACGGGGAAAGGGCGGGTACAAGCTTCTACAATACCTCTCGATGGGCATTCCCGCCGTGAGCAGCCCGGTGGGCATTAACCGCGAAATCGTGGAAGACGGCGTCAATGGCTTCTGTGCCGGCACGCACGACGAATGGGTGTCATGTCTCGAACGGCTGATTCGGGATAGGGCGCTTCGGCATCGGTTGGGTAAGGCCGGACGGGCAAGAATGGAGGCGTGTTATTCCCTGAATCGGAGCAGCAGGAGACTGTTGCGGATCCTGAATTCGGCAGCCCCGGCGCAGGCATGAGCGGACATCGGCGCTCCTGTTTCGATTGCGAGCCTGCCGAACGAAAGCCGTGTACGGCCCATGCCCCCACTCGGGCAAGGTCATTCGCGGCATATATTCGATTCACTTATAATTGCAAAATAACTTTTACATTGCCGGTTTATCACAGGGTGTGTATATTTGAATCGCTGATTCCGGCGTCGGAGCCCGTCTATCCAATCCGTTCGTGGTGGTTCTACTTGTGGAGTCGGCTTGCCAGCGGATCCAACCCGCGCGCGATCGCCGATTCAACTGGTTCAAATAATCGATCGCCTTAACGTTGGCGGCCCTACGCCCTATCTGCTCTTTCTTTCCAGGGCGTTGGAATCACGGGGTTATCGCTCCATTGTGGTTAAGGGCCAGGTTGCGCCCGGCGAAGCCGAAATGGAAGACGTTATCCGTCGTTCGGGAATTCAACCTCTGGAGGTTCGGGGGTTCAGCCGGGCGATTGTTCCAATTCGCGATTTCAGGGTGCTCGTTGCGCTGTATCGCTTGTTCAGGCGTGTTCGCCCGGCGATTGTCCACACCCACAAGTCGAAGGCAGGCGTAGTCGGTCGAATCGCGGCATGGCTGGCCGGAGTACCGGTAACGCTGCATACGTTTCACGGTCTGGTTTTCAAAGGCTATTTTTCGGCCTGGAAGACCAGACTGATCGTGCTTGTCGAGAGGCTGCTCGCCCTCCGCACCGATGTCCTGGTCGCCGTCTCGGAACTGCAACGCGATGAACTCCTTGCGGATCGTATCGCGGCGCCTGCCCGCATTTGCACCGTTCCACTGGGCGTGGATCTGGAGCCGTTTCTGAACCGGCGGCGATGCGACGCGGGTTTCCGCGAAGAACTGGGTTTCGGCGCTTCCACAAGGCTTGTCGGAATTGTGGCGCGGCTTGTGCCTATCAAGGGCGTCGACATCTTCCTGGCTGCCGCCGAACAGGTTGTCGGGGCTGTTCCTGATGTCCGTTTCGTGGTGATTGGCGACGGGGAACTGCGGGCCGATCTTGAGTCCGTTGCGCGTACGCGAATGCTCAGGGGCAGAGTACGGTTTACGGGTTTTCGCAACGACATGGCGCGAATATATGGTTCCCTTGATCTTTCGGTGCTGTCTTCACATCACGAGGGGTTGCCGGTTGCGTTGCTGGAGTCGGTGGCCTGCGGATGTTACGTGGTTGCCTCCAGGGTGGGCGGCGTGCCCGATCTGCTTCGGAGCGAACGGATTGGCCTGATGGTTGCGCCCGGCGACCCCGATGCGCTCACCGGCGGGATTCTGCGAGCGTTACGGGAACGGCGGGGAATTGCCGACGAAGAGCGGCGTAAGGTCGTTGAATCATACGGGTTAGCGCGATTGGCGCAAGATTTCAGCCACCTCTATTATAAGTTATCCGAAAACAAGCGGGCCGGAGGCGGTTCTCCGGGTGACTGCTGGGAAGGGAAGTACGCATGAAGGTGCTGATTACCGGCGGGGCGGGGTTTATTGGATCACATTTGGCCGAACGGCATTTGAGACGTGGCGACGAGGTTGCCGTACTGGACGATCTTTCCACCGGAGACTACAACAATATTCACCATCTGGAGTCCAACGCGCGGTTCAACATAAAGGTTGGCACGATACTCGAGTCGGAGACGCTACGTCCGCTGGTGGAGTGGTGCGATACAATCTATCATCTGGCTGCCGCGGTGGGTGTGAATTACATCATTGACAATCCGCTGCATTCCCTGACAACCAATATCCGCGGAACCGAAATTGTCCTGGAACTCGCCAATAAAGACAAGAAGCGCGTCATGCTCGCGTCGACGTCCGAGGTGTACGGCAAAAAGAACGGCAAGGTTTCTTTCCAGGAAAACGACGATCGGCTGCTCGGTCCCATTACTGTCGACCGCTGGATCTACTCCACGACAAAGGCAGTGGACGAGATGCTGGGCCTGTCCTATTGGCGTGAAAAGAAACTGCCGATGCTCATTGTTCGGTTCTTCAACGTTATTGGCCCCAGACAGACCGGGGACTACGGGATGGTCGTACCGAGAATGGTCAAGCAGGCGCTCCTTGGCCACCCCATTACCGTTTACGGCGACGGGGAACAGCGGCGCTGCTTTACCGATATCGAAGACGCTCTGGACGGCCTGGTTGCGCTGGCCGAACATCCTGACACGCCGGGTGAAATTTTCAATCTGGGCGGGAACGTCGAGACCAACGAAACCAGCATTGTCAATCTGGCACATAAAGTCAAGTCACTGACGGAAAGCGATGCCCCTGTTGAATTCGTGCCTTACGACAAGGCATTCGCAAAGGGATCGTACGAAGACCTCAACTATCGGGTTCCGGATCTTTCCAAAATCAGATCGTTCGTGGACTACGAGCCGAAAATGAGCCTGGACAACACCCTCCGGCGCATTATCAATTATTTCGAATCCTAGCAACTTCCCCGGCGTTCACGCGCCAGGGTTGCGGTAGAGTCCGGAGTCACCCCTCCGGCTCACGAGACGCGATCCGACATATGAGAAGTCGTCAACTGGCGTTAGACCGTCCGAACCCGATTGTCGGAATGGACGGGGCTGGCCGTACGCCGGTTTTTTTATTTGGGAGTCGCGCCTTGCGGAACCACGGTTCCATCGGATGGATCTGCGCAGGTTGTCTGTCGTTCGGGCTGATCGCGGCTTTGATCGTCTGGCTGTCTTCGGGCGTGTCACTGCTGGACGACGACTGGGGGCACCTCCGTCTGTGCGAGGAGGGGATACAATCAATCCTAACCACCAGCTGGACGGGGCTCGCCGGCGCCGGTGGCTATTATCGTCCGGTTGTCACCCTGACGCTTTACGGCACCTTTCTGTTTGCGGATTACGATCCGCTTCCATATCACATTGTAAACGTACTGATCCACAGTTTTTGCGGAGTTCTTGTGTATCTGCTGGCGCGGCGGCTGCTGAACGGGGCCTTGGCCGCCTGGACGGCGCTCTTTCTTTTCTCTGTGTTACCCGTCCATGCGGATACGGTTTTCTGGATTGTGGGCCGCACGGACTCCGTCTGTGCGCTGTTCTACCTGTCCGCGCTGCTTCTGTTTCTGGCCGACCGGGAACGCCCGTCTCCGGGGCGGCTGGCGGGTGCGGGCCTGTGTTCCCTGCTGGCTCTTTTTTCCAAGGAAATGGCGCTGTCCCTGCCCGTTGTGCTGTTGATCCTGTTCTGTCACGACAGGACGGTACGTTCCGTGAAGGCGCGCAGGGCGCTTGTGTGCTGTGCCGTAGCCATGGGAATCTATCTGTCTGTGCGTTGGATCGTCCTGGGCGGAATACTTTCCGGGATTCCTGACCGAAACCTGACGCTGCTCGGGCTTGGCCTTGACGTGCTCAAGTCAGGTGCGAAAATGGGGATGACCGACTTCCCGCTTTTCTGCGCTGTCCTGCTGGCGGCGACCGCCGTCGTGTTCTGGTTGTCAGGACGGCCGCGCAAGGCGCTTCGGGACACGTTGTACCTTGGCGGGCTGACCCTGGCCAGCCTGGCGCCGGTTCTGGGAAGGGTTCACCGGTGGTATCTCTACCTGCCTTCCGTTTTTTTCTGCATTGCGATTGCGAACGTATGGGCGTCCTGGCAGCCGGACCGGCGGGCCGTCCTGCGCTGCAGGAACCTGCTTCTGGCAACGTTGATCGGCTATTACGGCCTGGTGCTTGCCCGTGAGGGGTGGTTCTGGCGGGAAGCTTCTGTCCTGAGTGAGAGCGTTCTGGATAACCTGGCGCCGCTTACGCAGCAAAGCCGAGGAACACTCTACGTTCTGAACGTACCTTCGGCTCTGAGTCCGTCGGGTAGCCTCGGAGAGATACCGCTGTATGCATTCGGGTTGCACAACGCGTTGGCGGTCCGCAACGGATCGGAAACCCCGGTGGTTGCCGTGAACCATTGCTGGCTTACGGATCCCGGCGGATTCGAGACCGAAGTGACGCGGCTGGGTCCGGCGCACTGGCGGATCGAAATCAGGAACGGGGGCTATTTCTCGGCGCATGGTCAGACGGACGCCGGATTGCTGTATGGGTCGAACGGCAGGCAGTTGGGCCCCGGGGTCATACGAAAGAAGTGGGGCGAATCCCGGTTTCACGGCCCAACACAGGCCGAGTTTGTACTCAAAACGGGCACCCACGACCGCGTAGTGATATTTGACAGGGGCGGGACCGGCAGATTGCAGCTCCGAAACGAACGATGGTAACGAGCATGTTAGCGCGTTTCTTACAAGTGTGTGCGTTTTTCGCTCTGATGCTCCTGATCCCTCATGTAACGCCCGGGACCTACGGAGGCGAGCCGCGACTGGTATGGACGGGAGCGGACGCAGTCGAGATCGAGGCCGACGGTTCGGATTATCAGCTTCGAACCGTCCATCTTGATGGCGTCGCCTACACTCAGGTTCAATTGCCCGGTGGAATGTGGTTGCCCGAACCAGGGCTTCCCGCGGTACCCGTGCGCGGGACGCTGCTGGGTGTGCCTTTCGGAGCGCGAATCGCGGTTACGGTTGTGGGAGTGGAGTTCGAAGAGATTTCGGGGGTGCTGCTCATGCCGGCGCCGCGGTCCCGGTCGACTGGTCGGGGGGAGTTCGAGACGGAAGTTGAGGTTTACGAGCCGGATGTGGATTTTTACGCCACCGATGGCCTTTATCCTGAGGAGCAGGCCGTGGTTTCTCGCATCGGCGTCATGCGGGACCAGCGGGTTGCCGGAATATCCTTAAGGCCGATACAGTACAACCCGGCACGGCAGCAGCTTCGCATCGCCCGCAAGCTTCGAGTGCGCGTACGGTTCGTACGTGACGAGGGTTCCATTGGGGTTTCGCCTTCTGTTGAAGGCGTCGGCGGTGGGTTCGAGGAATTCTACGAGACGTCATTGTTGAATGCGGATCAGGCGCGGCCCTGGAGGGGACGGGCCGAACAGGGCGACGGGCTTCGAAAGCCGCGGATCTCGGAAAACCTGGATCCGGCGGCCGAATACTACAAGATCCGGATAAAGGATGACGGGCTGTATCAGCTGGACGCGGACTGGTTCGCCGATGCGGGCATTGCCCTGCAGGCGGGAGACATGGAACGACTGAAGGTCTTTCTCAACGGTCAGGAGATACCCGTAGACGTGCGGAACGACGGAGACGGTGTGCTCGGAGAGGGAGGGGAGGCGATATTCTACGGGGAGTACAGACGTGCGCCGGATCGGAATTTCGAACATGAACTGGGACGCGAACAGGTATACTGGCTCACGCTTGACGGCAGACCCGGCCTGCGTTTTGAGGAGGTGGACGGGTCGCCCGGGAGCGAATACCAACCGGCCACTCTGTTTACGTATACGGTGCATGCCGAGGTCGATTCGCTTTACGATCCGCTCGGAGGCGCTCCTGACGAGAATCGAGACCACTGGTTCTGGGGGCGAACCGGCTCGCCGGGCAGGCCTGGTACCGGTCTTCAAAACGTGAGCGAGTATCCCGTGACCGTGCCCGTGGCATTGCCCGGGTTGGACCGTACCCAGGCAACGACGGCCCACATCAGGGTTGGCATGCACGGATTGACCTTCAGACGATTGTTCGAACCCGATCATCGCACGGTCGTTCAGCTTTCCGGCGGAACGGTTGTGGCCGACGACCGGTGGGACGGGAAGCGCGCGTTTGTCGCCGAAGGGGCGGTGCCGGCGTCGGAACTCGGCGATACGATCCTGGTGACGCTCGCGACGCCGGGAGCCGCGGATTTTCCGGCCGACTACATCGAACACGTGCTGCTCAACTGGGTGGAAGTCGCCTATACCCGCAGGTTCGAGTGCGTAGAAGGCAAGCTGGAGTTCGAACCTGATGAAACCGACGAAGGCCGGGATTTCTCCATATCGGGTTTTCGGACGGCCGACGTATCCGTTTACGACCTCGCCGGAGCGCGAAGGATCCAGCACGTTCAGGTGACGCCACGGGATGGGGGATTTCAGGCCAGATTCGAACTGCCGGCCGTATCCGGGCGATTTGTCGCGATGGATTCGGAAGCTATCCCAAGGGCGCCCGCCGGAGAGGCGGCAAGGGTGCCGGCGTTCGGGCAGGAGGGTGCAGACTACGCAATTATCGTCCATCCGCGGTTTCGCGAAGCGGCGGAGCGCCTGGCGGATCACAGGCGAGGACGAGGACTGCAGGTTCAGGTCGTGGACGTTATGGATATTTACGACGCGTTCTCATTTGGGCAGTTCGAGCCGCGGGCAATCCGTCGATTCATGCGATACGCCTTCGAAAACTGGACGCTGCGGCCAACCTATCTTCTGCTATTCGGCCCGGATAGTTTCGATTACCGGCGCAACTTTGACGAATCCGTCGTGGAGCGGCACGTGGCTATGTCCGTTGTTCCTTCGCTTCCTTTCCAGTCCGTAAGAAGGGGGCTGACATATACGGACCACTTTTTCGGCGCGGTCGCGGGTTCAGAGGACGATCTGTTCCAGGATGTATTCGTGGGCCGACTTCCGGTGGCTACTCGACGGGGGGCGGCGGCCCTGGTCCGTAAAATCGTAACCTATGACCACGCGCCGCATGACCGGTGGCGGGACAGGGCGCTGTTTATGGCCAACTACGATCCGTTTTTGATCTTCACGTCCCCCAGCGACCGGTTGTCGGCGAACTACGCCGAGCCGCTGGGATTGGAATCTTTCAAGGTTTACAACGATGAGGATATCGGACCTGAGCCCAATGAGGACACGGGCGAAGTCATCCGCCAGATCAACGAGGGGCGGCTGCTGGTGAATTTCCTGGGGCACGGAAGCGTCTCGGGAATGGCGCGGTTCCTGAGAGGAAGTTCGCAACGAAAAAGCTATAACTATATGCGTCAGATCGTCAATGCGGACCGTTTGCCGATCGTCGTGGCATTGTCCTGCCTGAATGGTCGTTTTTCGGATCCCAGATTCACGTGCCTGGCGGAGGAAATGACCGGGAAGGCGGACGGAGGTGCGATCGCGTATATCTCGGCGTCAGCACTCGCGGCTGTCATAACCAACGATTTTCTGAACGACCGCCTGTTTGCCGCGTTTTTGAGAGACGGCGTCCGCGAATTCGGCGCCGGTCTGGCCGTGGCAAAAGCGGCGCTGGACACGCGTTTCCCCGAGCTTAAAACGCTTACCCTTGGTATACAGTTGATTGGGGACCCCGCACAGGAGCTTGCCATTTTGCCGAACCCCGACTTTGCTCTGGATTCCGGTAGCCTGAAAGTCGAGAGGATGACTCAGTTGACCGTGGAAGACTCGGTCCGGATCGAAATCCGGTTAGAAAACGCCGGTATCACGCCTCGTACGGGGCCCGCGGTTGTTCTGGTGGACCGCAATCTGGACCGCGGAGTGGTCGATACGCTATTTGCGGGCGTGTTCCCCCCCTTTGGCCAGGCCGACAGCACAGCGGTGATGTGGCGGTTGGCCGGCCGGTCCGGAAGACACCTGCTGGCGCTGACGGTGGATCCTGACGATGAGATTCCGGAGCTGGATGAAGCCAACAACCATGTGGAGGTCGAGCTGTATGTAGCCGGCGGTCTGGCGGCCGTGCCCACGATGCCAAGGCAGAGCCAAGTCGTACCAGCTTCTGCAGTGCGGTTGGCCGTGCGCACGCGTACGGTCACTCAGGAAATGTACGGAGAGTTCGAGCTGAGTGGCTCGCCGTCGTTCGACGGGCCGGGCGTGATTCGCTCCGGACCCGTCGCGGGGCGCGAGGGGCTCGTGTTGTGGAAGGCGGCTGAACTGGCTCCGGGAACATACTTCTGGCGGATGCGGGTGCGAGAGGCCGACGAATTCGGGGCCTGGTCCACAGTCATGGAGTTCACCGCACAGCCCGCCGCGCCCGAGCGGGAGGTTGTGTGGCGCCAGGACGCAGTCAGGGCTTTTCGGTCGGCCGAAGGAACCGACGTTCGGCTGGCTGACAGCGCGGTTTCCAGGGTAGTCGATCCCCCGCCATTGCGTTTGAACGCGGCCACCCGGGAAGAGGCGTTCGCCGCCGAGGGCGTCAGGGGCACGGGCGTGTTGTGTACGGACGGCGCCTACCTTTACGTGAACAGGTTCTATTCTCCTACGGCCGTCTATCCTGGGACTGATATATTCGAGCGGATCGGCACCGGATTCCGGGGCACGCGGGCCGGACAGAATTACGGTGTCCTTGCGGAAACCCCCGTCCTCGGGGTTTCGGCAACATTTCACGGCGACGGGTTTATCTATGCTGACAATCGGCGGGGACGCGAACTGGCGCGGATATCGCCGTCAACAGGGGTTGTGGATCGCGTACAGGTGCCGGACGGATTGATGGAGTTCCGAACCGGGTTGGTGTTTGATGGTCACTCGTTGATCACTTCGGACGGCACCTATATATACAACCTGGCGGCAGCGGTGGACGGCGTTCAGCGCTCGGGATGGTCGGTGCGGGTGTTCGATCCGTCGAACGATTGGCGGCTGGAGCGGGAATTCACGGTTGCGCCGACCGAGACCGGGTTTGCGTATCTGGTTACAGACGGCGTGATCGCGGACGGAAAGTATCTCTATCTGGTCGAATTCGGTACCGGGCTGACCCACAGGGTTCGAGTGGTTGACGCACGGAACGGGGAATTTGTTGAGGAATACGATAGTGACCAGGCCGAGACCGATATCCTGACCGGGCAGTACGATTGGATCAACAACAAGGTATGGATGGGCCAGCTGAATGGTCCGACGATTTACCGTTACGCGGGGAAAACGCTGCCGCCGTACGGGTCTCTGTTGTCGGAGCCGATCGGTCCGGCCGGTGCCTGGCACGCATTGACACTCGACGTTCGGGATGCGCCGGGCGGGCGAGCGGAAATGGATATACTTGGCGCGTCTCCGAAGGGTGGATTCGCACCCCTTGCCGAATGGACCGGCCTCGCCGCCGAAGGTGAGATAAACCTGGGCGATCTCAAAGTAGACCGTATCCGTGTCCGTGTACGGCTGTTCGGAGAGGAATTGAAACCCTCCGCCGGATTGACCGGATGGCAGATTCGATACCGGCCACAGTCCGATCTTGTTCTGTCAGGGCTGAATGCAGCGCCCCTCGAAGTTGATGAACTGGAACCCGTGCGGCTGACGGTTCAGGCCCGGAACATGGGACCCTTGAATCTGGTTCCGGGTGCCGTGGTGGCCTTTTACAGCGGTGCACCTGAAAGCGGACGATTGATTGGACGCGCGCCGGTTCCCGAAGAAACGCCTGTCGGTGAAACAACTTCGGTATCCCTCGTTTGGAATACCGCCAGATTTGCCGGGACGAACGTCGTAACAGCCCGGCTTGAGGATCTCTCCGGCCGTCGGAGCCACTATGTGAGAGAGACCACAGCTGACGAGACTGTCGAAGTCCATCCCAGCGACGATCGGAGGGGGCCCGAACTGGACCTGATCGCGCTGGACGCGGCGGGCGAGGTCAGGGTGGAAGACTATTTGCCGTCGACGCCGAAGTTCTCGGCCTTGTTCCGTGATTCGAGCGGCATAGACGCCCGGTCAGTGCAAATTGTGCTAAAGGGACTCGACGATGAACTCTCCGATGTGTTGACCTCGGACAGGGTGTCGGATCGGAAAGAAGACCGGACGTCTTTGGGATTCACCTGGTCTCCACGGTTGGATGACGGTCGCTACACGCTTTCGGTTTCAGGTACAGACCGGCTGGGCAATGGCCCGGCTGAAAAGTCCATGGCATTTCAGGTGTCGTCTGAACTAGAGATCGAGAGGGTACTGAACGTTCCCAATCCAGCCGCGGAGGCGACGGAATTTACGTACATTCTGTCCCGGCCGGCGGAGGTGGTGATCCGCATCTTTACAATTTCCGGAAGACTGATCCGGATTCTGGAAGGTGCACCGGGGCGGGCGGGGTATAATCAGGTTCGATGGGACGGGCGGGACGCCGACGGCCACCTGCTGGCTAACGGTGTATACCTCTACACCGTTACCGCGGACGACGGCCGTAAACGGGTGCGGGAGAAAGAGCGGTTGATCGTATACCGTTGAGGCGGGCCGAAAGGTAAGGTCATTGATCCGATAGCAGGATCCTGAGAATCGAAAGACACTTTAAGTGTGTGAATTTGTCCGTGAGGCGGCGTCCGAATCCTGGCTGCCTTTACGGATTTTTTTGTTTGCGCATTGTATCGGGGATGCGTCCGTCGCGACAACGGTGATTCAGAGAGTTAATGAAAGTTGCGCATACGTTTGAAATTTATAAGTTTCGATTATTTAAACACTTATCATCCAGCACGGATTTTTTTTGGAACTTCCGGCCGGGCAAGGGCGTGTGAAGCGCAATAGTTGACGGAAATCACAGATGTCCGGGGTTGATTGTTACCGCTTGCCCCAGATTCCTTCAGGAAGTTATACAAACCAACGCATTTTGTGCCCATTCGAGAGGAAATCGCCAGGATCAAAAACGCGAACCGATTTTAAGTGACGTAAAAACAATTAATTATGTAAATTGGATGCCTAGTCTGCGAATTTTTGAGACGAAAGTTCGCGGTCGGCAGGACACCAGACATTACTCCAATTTACTGAACGGTTCGCACAATTGACTATGGCATTTTCTCCCAAATTTTCCGCCTTCGCGCTCAGCACCGCCAGTGTGCCGGGCCCGGTGTTTTCCATTTCCTCGCGGTCGCGTCACTCGCAGATCCGTCGATTCGCTCCTTCTCCAGGTAGTTCTGCAGGCGATCAGGCCACATCCTCTCCCGAGGCACCTTCCTTCCAACCTGTTTTCATTCCCGTTTCCGGCGCGTGCGATCAGAACGCGCGATGTAACGGCCGGCTGTAGACCGCCGCTATCCGGATACTTCGAACTGTGCGCCCCAGGTGCGTCTGTGCGCCGTGGTTACTGGCAACCCGTATTTCTACCGTGGAGTGAAACCATGAACAAGCTGAGAATATTGATCGTCGGTCGTGAGTCAGTTGAAACGTCGACACTAGCGGGTTTCCTTAGGGACGAACCCTATGAGATCGTGACCGCCGAAAACGGACTGAAAGGTCTCGAAATTGTCAGAAACCGAAAAATCGACCTTGCCGTCGTCGAGGCGTGTGTGCGGGACATGGCCGGCACAACAATCCTGAAGGGGGTGCAGGCAGAGGAGATTGGAACGGTGATGTTGCTCGTGACGAGGTTTGGAAAGATGGATGCGTCAGGGAAATCGAACGGGGCCTATGCCGTGAGTGTATTTGACAAGCCAATAGAGAGAGACTCGTTCCTGGCGAGTATAAGGAAATGCCTGCCCATGCGGGACACGTGGGAGCGCCGTGTGGATTCGTTTCTGGAACACAACTACAGCAATCCGGAGTTGAAATTCGAGGACGTGGAACGTCATTTCAGATTCTCCCGGACGTACGGTTATCGAATGTTCAAGCAACATCTGGGTGAATCATTCAGTGTCCGACTCCAGAGAATTCGACTGGCAAAGGCTGAAGACGCGCTGAAGAATACTTCAGCTTCGGTTTCGGAAATCGCCTATCTGTGCGGCTTTGCGTCTTTATCGACGTTCAGCAAGGTATTCAAGGCGAAAGTCGGGAGAAACCCGACCACATATCGCAGAAATTGGAAACTGGGACAAATTTAGTACTCCAGAACAAACTTGCGTTCTTGACATCGTATTTCCGTCGCAGATATTCTTAGTGTGCACCGCAATGACCTGCTCCGGTAAGCCGTATACCGGGGATTCCCCCAGGCTTGCGCGTCGTATGTCTGTGTGCCGTGAATACGGGCAACTCTGATTGTTGAGGGGGATCTAACGCAATGGAAAAGCGGAAAATCTTGATAGTGGACCGAGACCCGGAGGTAACGTCGGAACTTGCAGGATTCCTGAAAGACGAACCTTATGAAATCGTCACCGCGGAAAACGGACCGAAGGGCCTTGAAATACTGAGAAGAGAAAAGATCGACCTGGCCGTGGTCGAGGTATGTGTAGAGGATCAGGAGGGGATCACGCTTCTGGAGGGCGTGAAAGCAGAAGAAATTCAGACGTCAGTGCTGCTGGTCACAAGCCTGGGAACCCTTGAACCGGGAGAGAAGGTGCACAGGCCTTTCACCATGAGCGTATTTGACAAGCCGATTGACAGAGATGTGTTCCTGGCAAACATCAGGAAGTATATGCCTCTGCAGGACCTGTGGAAGAGCCGGTTGGAGTCGTTTCTCGAAGACAACCACAGCAATCCCAACCTGAAATTCGAAGATGTCGTGCGTTATTTCAGGTTCTCCAAGTCCTATGGATACGCCTTGTTCAGAATGCACCTTGGAGAATCATTCACGAGGAGTCTGCGGAACGTTCGCCTGGCGAAAGCCGAAGTAGCACTAAAAAACACTACGGCTTCGATTTCCGAAATCGCTTATCTGTGCGGCTTCGGATCATTGTCGACGTTCAGCAAGGTATTTAAAGAGAAATATGGAAACAGCCCGACGAAATACCGTAGAAATTGGAAACTGGGACAAGTCCAGGACGTCCGGACAAACCTTAGGTCTTGACTTCAAAGTTGGATCTCGGATTTTTTATTCGCAGGTATTATCCGTTTTCGTGAATTACCTCTGCTGCGTCATCTCGGGCGAAATATCACAATAACGTCACTTATTATAGGGAAATATCACGAACATATCATAGATATTTGCACGTTATATCGTGTGCCATATGGCCAGGATGATTCAAGAAATTGACAGGAACAATTCGAAAGAAAGGAGCCGGGGTACCAGGTCGATAACACTTTGTTTCCAGACTGGAAGGTCTCACGCGGCATCTGCCGCTATTACTTCATCTTGAAACGTGGCCGAAACCGTAGTCGGCAGATGGATTCGGCATTTCCTTTCCAACTTGCTCTCAGTCTGGGCACACCTGGGCATGCAGTAACCGTGACTGACGCAAAGTCCTGGGTTCTGGATCGAGCTGTCGTAGGTGAAAGGGAGGGAGTGGACATGGTACTCGAACAACTGGGTGTGTGGCCGGTCGCAACGGCCATTGTCCCGGAGCCCGTATGGTTTCGGCGATCGCG
This sequence comes from Gemmatimonadota bacterium, assembly GCA_028877215.1. Taxonomy (GTDB): domain Bacteria; phylum Latescibacterota; class UBA2968; order UBA2968; genus JAAXHE01. The sequence continues at coordinate 113,628 of JAPPFJ010000021.1, forward strand.
ACACGCTGCCCACGAGAATCGCGCAGAGCGTCTCAAAACAGATCTTCCCCACCCGCTTTCCTTCCCTTGTCGAAGCGCCGGTGCGGCCGAATTGCCCGGCCAGCCTTTAGGCAGCTCCAGGTCGTCCCTTCCTTCTCATATCGGCGACATTCCTCCGGCTGCGGATTTGTGTGCAGTTGAACGTATTCGAGAGGGGCACTGCTGTCTTTCTCTCAAGGCTGCCAGGCGTCATTTCACCGCTGCTGGCTGCGGTCAGGTACCGACCGCGATCCGAGCGCCTCATTCGCCCGCGTCTATGCTCCCAGTGTCTTTAAACGGATTGGCCATTGATGCGGAGTGAGTCGCCAATGACTCTTATAATGCCCTTGATGATAGCTGCCACAGCGGTATATGCTGTTGCAGCTCCTGGTTTCGCCGGCCCCATTGCTAACGCCGAGAGGATTCTAGGGCTCGATGCCGGCGACGCATGGGGTAGCGTGACCAGTGGCGAAGCCTCGACGATCGTGGTTCCTCCGAAGGACACAACCAGTGTCGCGGCGAAGCTTTTGTTGGAAGGACAGATTTCGCATAACACCGCACCGTCGCCAGACTTCGACGGCGACGGGACGGTAGGGTTTCCCGACTTCCTTGCATTCGCGGGCAGTTTCGGGTCCAGCCGGGGCGATGCGCGGTATGATCCGCGGTTCGATCTGGACGGCGATGGGTCCGTTGCGTTCTCGGATTTTCTGATCTTTGCGGGCGCATTCGGCAGTCAGGTTCCGACCTCTGGTGAGGGTGGTCCAACGACGCCCGCCGCGGATTATAAGCCTCTGGCAGGTCTTCGAGTATCCGACGGTCGGGTCCAGTTTGGCTTCATATCGGTTGGAAGATGTATTCATTGGAACAACGCTAATGTCAACGGTGTCGTTTACACGACTCATACGTCCAAGTGGCAGCGCAAGGATGGACAGACATGGGTCGACGTTTCGGGTACGGAGCGCGCCGGTCTGTGTTCCTATTCACCCTCCAGCCCGGGTGAATACAGATTGGCAGCGGAAATCACGATCAACGGAGTAAGGGGCAAGTACGTCAGTGAGAATACCCTTTCGGTCAATGGAACGCCGGGCGGTGATGGCTCAAATGAAGTTTCCGTTCCGGACGTAACCCTGCGTACCATTATTACCGACAGTCTAGGGAAGCCACGGGGTGCGCCGGTCACTCCGGCGGAGATGGCTACCCTGACTCGCCTTGAGGCATACTCGAAGTCGATCGGCGATCTGACCGGGCTGGAAGCTGCTGTGAACCTGAAGCGGCTGGATCTTTCAGACAACCGCATTTCGAACGTTGTGCCCTTGTCGGGCTTGACCCGCCTGGAATTCCTGGATCTCTCCGAAAACAGCATTTCGAACGTCATGCCCCTCTCGGGTCTGACCCGTCTGGATACCCTGGGCCTTGGCTACAACAGCTTTCCCAGTACGTCTGCGCTTGTGTCTGTCTTATTAAACTTAACCAACCTGAGCGTGTTGGGAATTGCGGGCAACAGGATATCCGATGTTTCGGCGCTGTCGGACTTGGCCCGTCTGGAAATCCTGGATCTCTCCGACAACGGCATCTCCAGTGTATCTGCGCTTTCGTATCTGATCAACCTGACAGGACTGGGTCTTTCGGACAACAGCATCTCGAATGTATCGGCTCTATCGGGCCTGATTCGTCTGGAAGTGTTGGATCTCGATAACAATAGCATCTTGGATGTGTCTTTACTATCTAAATTGACCAAACTGAGTATATTGTGGCTTGCCGGCAACAGCATCTCGAACGTATCGGCCCTGTCGGGTCTGACCCGTCTGGAGTTTCTGGATCTTGACGACAACAGTATATCGAATGTGTCTGCACTATCGACTTTGCGAAACATCGAGTGGTTGTGGATTGCCGGCAACAGCATATCAAATGTGTCTGCGTTGTCGGGTCTGACCCGTCTGGAGTGGCTGGATCTCGAAAGCAACCAGGTTTCGGACCTCGCGCCACTCGTTGCAAATACCGGAATGGGCAGCGGTGATCTCCTGGATGTGAGGAATAACCCACTGAATGCGACCTCGATCAACGTGCATATTCCGGATCTCCGGCGCAGAGGCGTCGATGTGTCATTTGGTGCGTCGAAGCCGGCGGTGAGCAAGAAGAAACCGGGGCTACACCACGCTGTGGGGGAGAAGTACGGGGGACGGTGGCCGGAAGCCGGCGGCATCATTGGTGATTGACCCATTGAGGAACGGAAGGAGGCGTTCGGCAGAACACCTCGCCCGTCTGGCAAGGGTGGGAGCAAATGATGTCGGAGTCTCAATACCGGATTCAGGCTGGCGTTGGCGAGTCAGTGAGTATGATTGTGCCTGTTCTGACAAATGCCGGATTGAGCTCGATTTCAATAAACGACGTTCGTGATTTTGGACGAGAGGCTTGTTTCCTGGATTCCGAGTTCTTTGGATCGGAAAACCGGTATTCAAGGCCACGTGGTCGGCAGTACCCACTACGTCACCGATCGGGTGACGGCAAAGAGGAGGCAGTTATGTGGAATCTCGTTTCTACATCCGTTTGCGCGGCGTTTGTGTTGATCGGCCAGGTATTCGCCGGTGACATGACCCGCGGGCTGACCATTACCGGAGGTCGGAACTCCGGCGCTACGCTCAAGTTGGAGCGCGTGAACGACCCGGACGCGGAAAGCGGCGTTCTGAAAATGCTCGTGTCGGTGGCGCAGACCAGTGATCTGAAGGGATACGGGTTTTCGCTGCAATACGATCCCTTGAAGTATGAGTTCGTTAGTGCCACGGAACTCGACGGCAACCTGCTGAAATCCGGTTCCGGTCAGGAGACCCTGTTCTTGTCTTCGAACCGGACGCCGGGGCAGGTGGATATTGGCGCGGTGAAGATCGACGGCCGGGGCGCCAGTGGCGGCGGGAAGCTCGTCGAGCTCACGTTCAGGACGAGCGCGACGCCGTTGTCGTCCGACTTTCAGGTATCGGAAAGCGTTCTGGTGGGCCTGGATGGTGCCGTCGACATGCTGCATCACGCCGAAATCGGCGATCTGAAGCCGCTGCCGGATCGGTTCAATCTGGAGCAGAATATGCCCAACCCATTCAACCCCTCCACCGCGATCGGCTACCAGTTGCCGGAGGCGGCAATGGTTCGGCTCGCGATATACAATCTGATCGGCCAGGAGGTGCGCGTCCTGGTGAACGAACGCAGAAACGCCGGGTCTTTTACTGCGACGTGGGACGGGACGGACGCGCTGGGCCGGCGCGTGGCCAGCGGCATCTATCTGTATCGGATACAGGCGGGCAGTTTCTCAGCAACCAGGAGGATGCTGTTGTTGAAGTAAGCCTGACTACAATTCCACGATTCTGAATCCAGTCGACATCGTACGCGCAGGAGATTCAATAGCGACGTCGCGAGCCAAGATTCGAATCTCAACCCCGGTCGAGTTGCCGGAATGAAATCGACGTCGAAACAAAGGAGTGTTCCCCGATGCTTCCCAAACGGATTCTGTTGTTGATTGCCGCCCTCGCGGTCGTCGTCGTTTCCGGACAGGCTTTCGCCGGCGCCAATGCCAATGCCGTCCTGTCGCTTGACCTGATTCCCGGTGGAGGCGCCGGAAACCGGACGGATGACGGGGTCACGTCGGGAACAGTTTCCGGTCGGGGCACAACCATCGCCGTTGAGGTATTCGCGACCGGCGTGCGGACGTCCCTGTCCGGAATGATCCTGAAATTCGACTTCGACGCTTCGCTGCTGTCGTATGAAGAGGCCGAAAACAGCGCGTTCCCACTGTCGCTTCCGGATCGTTCCATCGGCACCCACCTGGCGGCGTCAAGCCCCGTCACACTGGCGGCTTCCGGGTTTCTGGCGCGTGCGGAGTTTACGACCGTTGCGGACGTAACCGGCCGGGAATTCGCCATAGGCATCGAGTCGGTTACCCTCGCGGAAAGTCCCACCTCGAGCGACGAACTCAGGACAAGCAGTGAGGTTACGTTAAACTCGGCGCCCTCTCCCGACTTCGACGGCGATGATTTCGTCGGATTTTCGGACTTTCTGATTTTTGCGGGCGCGTTCGGGTCGCGGCAGGGCGACGGGAGGTACAATGCCGCACAGGACCTGAATTCCGATGGTTCGGTTGACTTTACGGATTTTCTGATCTTCGCGCAGAGCTTTGGAGGGCCGCCGCCATCGCCGGGCGGTGGGGGTGGTGGTAGCGGCAACCCGGATCTGGTCGTTCAGTCCCCTTCTCTGAGCAGCAGTCGCGTATCGCACGGGGCGACCTTTACGCTTGGCGCGACAGTCCGGAACCAGGGTAACGGATCGTCTGCCGCGACGACCTTGCGCTACTACCGTTCGACCGACGCGACAGTGAACACCAGCGACACGCAAGCAGGCACTGACGCGGTGAGCGGACTCTCTTCCGGCGGCGTTAGCGCGGAGTCGATCAACCTGACGGCGCCTTCCAGTTCGGGAACCTACTACTACGGCGCGTGCGTCGACGCGGTTTCCGGCGAGTCCAATACGGGGAACAACTGTTCGCCTGCCGTTGCCCTGACGGTTGCTGCGGCGCCACCACCGCCCACCCCTGGAGCGTCCAAACTCTACTGGACGGACTGGGGAACCGACAAGATCCAGCGCGCCAACCTGGACGGCTCGGGGGTGGAAGACCTGGTCTCCGGCGGCGGACTGGACGGGCCGGACGGCTTGGCGCTGGATCTTGCAGGCGGCAAGATGTACTGGACGGATGCGGGCGCCAACAAGATCCAGCGTGCTGATCTCAATGGCGGGAACGTGGAAGACCTGGTAACGGGCCTGGGAATACCGTACGGTCTGGCCCTGGACGTGTCTGGCGGCAAGATGTACTGGACGAACCGGCAGACGAACAAGATCCAACGTGCCGACCTCAACGGCGCCAACGCGGAAGACCTGATCACCAGCGGTCTGACGTTTCCCGGCGGTCTGGCCCTGGACGTGTCTGGCGGCAAGATGTACTGGACCAATCCGGGCGCGAACAGGATTCAGCGGTCCAACCTGGATGGATCAGGAGTCGAAGACCTCGTCACCAGGGGCGTAGACAGTCCGACCGGGATCGCACTCGATGTTTCCGGGGGCAAGATGTACTGGACGGACAGGCGTTCGGACAAGATCCAGCGGTCGGACCTCAGTGGGGCCAATGTCGAAGACCTTGTCACCAGCGGTCTGGATCGACCGAATGGCCTGGCTCTCGACGTGTCCGGAGGGAAAATGTACTGGGCCGACACCGGCACGAATAAGGTTCAACGCGCCAACCTGGACGGCTCCAACGTGGAAGACCTGGTAACCGGAGCCAACGGGCTGGTGGACCCGTCGGGTCTGGCCCTGGCGACGGCGTCTGGCGGCGGGGGTGGCGGTTCCGGCGGCGGGGGTGGAGGCGGTGCCGACCTGGTTGTCGTTTCGCCTTTCGTCAGCAACAGCAGCCCGGCTGCCGGCGACACCTTCAGGCTGGGCGCGTCAGTTCGCAACCAGGGCGATCAGATGTCGGCGGCTACGACGTTGCGCTACTATATGTCGGTCGACGCGAGCATCTCAACGTCCGACACGGAAGTTGGAACGGACGCGGTGAACGGCCTTGCGGCGTCGGGAGGGAATCCCGGATCGATTGATCTGGCTTTGGCGATTGACCTGACGGCGCCATCGAATTCCGGCACCTACTACTACGGCGCCTGTGTGGATGCGGTATCCGGTGAATCCGACACAGGAAACAACTGCTCCGCCGCGGTAAGCATTACTGTTGCGGCGACAACGCCCCCCGCCACGGGTACGTCGAAACTGTACTGGTCGGATTGGGGTACTGACAAGATCCAGCGCGCGGATCTGGACGGATCCAACGTCGAAGACCTGGTCAGCAGCGCGGGCCTGAACGGCCCGGACGGATTGGCCGTGGATATATCGGGAGGCAAGATCTACTGGACGGACGCGGGTACGGCAAAGATCCAGCGTGCGGATCTGGACGGCTCGAACGTGGAGAACGTCATCACAAGCGGCCTGAGCGTGCCGTACGGTCTGGCGCTTGACGTGTCCGGCGGCAAGATGTACTGGACGGACCGTCAGAACGGCAAGATCCAACGCGCGGACCTGGACGGGTCCAACGTTGAAGACCTCCTCACACTTGCCGGCCTGGCATTTCCCGGTGAAATCGCTCTGGACGTTGCCAATGGCAAGATGTACTGGACGAATCCGGGGTCGGACAAGATCCAGCGTGCGGACCTGAACGGCTCCAATCTGGAAGACCTCGTGACCAGTGGACTGAGTAGCCCAACCGGCATTGCCCTGGATCTGTCAGGCGGCAAGATGTACTGGACGGACCGCGGAAACCGCAAGATCCACCGCTCCAATCTGGACGGTTCCGGTGTTGAAGATTTGGTTGCCACCGGTCTGACGACTCCCAACGGGCTGGACCTTGATGTTTCGGGCGGCAAGATGTACTGGACGGACGTGGATGCCGACAAGGTGCAGCGCGCGGATCTGGACGGGTCCAACGTCGAAGACCTCCTGACGAGCGCCGACGGGCTGGTCGACCCATCCGGACTGGCCGTAGGCGCCGCAGGCGGTAACGGCGGCGGAACCTGGGGCGTCGGTGACGTGCTTCCGAACTTCCCCACCGGCTTCTTCGTGCCCAGGCTCATTCGGAATGCGAGCCTTACAATCAGCGGGGGGCGCGCGGTACTCAGCTTCCAGAACGGCGGCCTGATCGAGCTGCAGGACGGAACCAGATACACCTGTGTTTCTGCCGGCGGATGCAGCATCGAGGGAGGACGTGTCACGCGAGGCACTTTTGAATAGGGGATGCTGACTTATGGAACGGAGAGTTTGGAATTGGCGATCCGCCGTGATGACGTTGGGAGTCGTTGTGGCGGCATTCGCCCTGCCGGTTTCGGGAAACGCCCAGGTTCCCGTTCCTGCGGTTCAGGAGTCGATCACCGTGTCGACGTCAAGTCCGTTGACCGAGGCGACGCTGGATGGCAGCGAGGTTACCGTGACGCTTGCCGGGCGTACTTTCGAGCGGTCTATCTTCTCCATCCGTCGGGCGGTAACGGTATCGGGGATTGCAGGCGTTAGCGTGGGGACGTTCGGGATAACGCGTGCAAGCGATACCAAATTGACGATAGAACTGGACTTCAACGGAGACTTCGACGAAGAAGGAACGCTCACGTTCACGGTTGGCGCGGGAGCCATCGCGTCCTACAACGGCGCCGCGCTAACGAGAGATTTGTCTATCCCGTCGGTGGAAGAAACGGTGGAGGCATCGACAGTGTCGCCGTTGACCGAAGCGACGCTGGACGGGAGCGTGGTGACGTTGACGCTTTCGGGACGAGCTTTCGAGAGTTCGATCTTCGACGTTCGTGACGGCGTTTCGGTGTCCGGAATTGCGGGCGTTAGCGTGGGCACGTTCGGCGTGCAACGCGTGAGCGATTCCAGGGTGACGGTTGAGCTGGATTTCAACGGCGACATCGACAGCGACGGTACGCTGACGTTTAGCGTGGGCGCCGACGCGATCGAGTCCTACAACGGCGCCGCGTTGACCGCAGAGTTGACCGTGAGCGCGGGGATGGAATCGGTGACGGCGACGACGACGTCGCCGTTGACCGAATCGTCGCTGAATGGGAGCGTGGTTACGCTTACGCTGACTGGTGGCGCATATGAGAGCTCGATCTTCGACGTTCGTGACGGCGTGTCCGTATCGGGCATTGCCGGGGTGAGCGTTGGCACGTTCGGCGTGCAGCGGAAGAGTGATACGGTGGTAACGGTTGAGCTGACGTTCAACGGCGACATAGACAGCGACGGCACGTTGACGTTCTCGGTGGGCGCGGACGCGATCGCGAATTACACCGGGTCCGCACTGACCGCGCAGTTGCCGGTAAGTGCTGCCATGGAGACGTTGACGGCAACAACGGCATCACCGTTAACCGAAGCGACGCTGAACGGGAGTCTGGTAACGTTGACGCTCACCGGAGGAAAATACACGAGTTCCATCTTCGACGTCCGAGATGCGGTGTCCGTGTCGGGTATTGCGGGTGTGAGTGTGGGCACGTTCGGCGTGCAGCGGAAGAGTGATACGGTGGTAACGGTTGAGCTGACGTTCAACGGCGACATCGACAGCGACGGTACGCTGACGTTCACCGTGGGCGCGGGGGCACTCGCGAATTATAACGGGCCCGCGCTCTCGGCACAACTTTCAGTGGCCGCGGCGATGGAATCGGTTACCGCCACAACGGTTTCGCCATTGACGGAGGCGACGCTGGACGGGAGCGTGGTGACGTTGACGCTTACCGGGGCGAGATACGCGAGTTCTACCTTCGACGTCCGCGACGGGGTGTCGGTGTCGGGAATTACCGGCGTGAGCGTAGGCACTTTCGGGGTGCAGCGTGTGAGCGACACGAAGGTGACGGTTGAACTGGACTTCAACGGCGACATCGACAGCGACGGTACGTTGACGTTCACCGTGGGCGCGGGGGCACTCGCGAATTATAACGGGCCCGCGCTCTCGGCACAACTTTCAGTGGCCGCGGCGATGGAATCGGTTACCGCCACAACGGTTTCGCCATTGACGGAGGCGACGCTGGACGGGAGCGTGGTGACGTTGACGCTTACCGGGGCGAGATACGCGAGTTCTACCTTCGACGTCCGCGACGGGGTGTCGGTGTCGGGAATTACCGGCGTGAGCGTAGGCACTTTCGGGGTGCAGCGTGTGAGCGACACGAAGGTGACGGTTGAACTGGACTTCAACGGCGACATCGACAGCGACGGTACGTTGACGTTCACCGTGGGCGCGGGGGCACTCGCGAACTACAGCGGACCCGCGCTTACGGACCAGGTAGATGTAGTTGCCCTGGAGGAAACCGTTGTTGCGACAGTGGCGCAGTCCTTGACGGAGGCGACGTTGAACGGGAGCGTTGTGACACTCACGCTTTCGGGTCGTTCCTACGCGAGTTCTATCTTCGACGTCCGGCGCGGTGTGTCCGTCTCGGGGATTACGGGCGTGAGCGTGGGCACGTTCGGTATCCAGCGTGTGAGCGACACGAAGGTGACGGTTGAACTGGACTTCAATGGCGATATCGACGCGGACGGCACGTTGACGTTCACCGTGGGCGCGGACGCGATCGCGAACTACAGCGGTCCCGCACTCATCGCGACACTGCCGGTGAGCGCGGGGATGGAATCGGTGACGGCGTCGACGCCGTCTCCATTGACGGAGGCGACGCTGAACGGCAGTGTCGTGACATTGACTCTTACGGGAGGAAAGTACGCGAGTTCCGTCTTCGATGTGCGGCGTGGTGTGACTGTCTCAGGAATCACCGGCGTGAGCGTTGGCACGTTCGGCGTGCAGCGTGCGAGCGACACGAAGGTGACAGTTGAGCTTACGTTCAGCGGTGACATCGACGCGGACGGCGCGTTGACGTTTACGGTGACGGCGGGGGCCATCGCCAACTACAGCGGGGCGTCGCTGACGGCGCAGTTGCCGGTTACCGCGGGGATGGAATCGGTGACGGCGACGACGGTGTCTCCGTTGACGGAGGCGACGCTGAACGGCAGCGTCGTCACATTGACACTTACGGGCGGCACGTACGCAAGTTCCATTTTCGACGTTCGGGGTGGTGTGACGGTATCGGGCATTACCGGCGTGAGCGTGGGCGCGTTCGGTGTCCAGCGCGTGAGCGACACGAAGGTGACCGTCACGCTGACCTTTAACGGCGACATTGACACCGACGGCACGCTGACGTTCACGGTGGGCGCCGGGGCAATCGCGAATTACAGTGGGGCGTCGCTGACGGCGCAGTTGCCGGTTACCGCGGAGGTAGGCGGAGGGACGAATCAGGTACCGACGTTTAGCGAAGGCGCCAGCACAACGCGCAGCTTCGCAGAGAATACGCCAGCGGGACAGAACGTCGGCGGCCCGATTCGCGCGACGGATGGCGACGGTGGAACACTCTCCTACAGCCTGGAGGGTACGGATGCCGCGAGTTTCGTCCTCGTCTCAACCAGCGGCCAGTTGCAGACCAAAACGGGCGTCATCTATGACTACGAGGTGAAAAACCGCTACGACGTGACGGTGCGGGTGTCCGACGGCCAGGGCGGCAGTGCCACGATAGACGTGACGATCAACCTGACCGACGTGAACGAACCGCAGGCGAATCCGGAGCTTTATTGGACGGACGCGAGCAAAGACAAGATTCAGCGCGCCAATCTCGATGGCACCAATGTCGAAGACCTGGTCACCGAAACCGACGGATTGGATGGGCCGGTCGGGCTGGTGCTGGACGTGGATGGCGGCAAGATGTATTGGACGGAATGGGAAAGAAACAAGATCAAACGCGCCAACCTCGACGGATCGAATATTGAAAACGTGGTCACCAGCGGTCGGGCACCGGTCTGGCTTGCGCTGGACGTGCCCGGCGGTAAGCTTTACTGGACGGACTGGGGCACGGATAGGATCCAGCGCGCCAACCTCGATGGCTCCAATGTCGAAGACCTCGTCACCCGCAATTTGAACAGTCCGGGCGGGCTGTCACTGGACGTCACGAACGGCAAGATGTACTGGACGGATTCGTTCTGGCACAAGATTCAGCGTGCAAACCTCGACGGATCGAATGTCGAAGACCTCATCACCAGTGGTGTGGACGGTCCCAGCGGCCTCGCGCTGGACGTGGTGCACGGCAAGATGTATTGGACGAACTTGAACGCAGACAAGATTCAGCGCGCCAATCTCGACGGATCGAATGTCGAAGACCTGATTACCCGCGGTCTGGATAAACCCTACGAACTCGTGCTGGATCTGGCGGGCGCCAAGATGTATTGGACCAACGGCGGCTTTGCAAAGATTCAGCGCGCCAACCTCGACGGGTCGAATGTCGAAGACCTCGTGGCCAGAGCCGACGGTCTGTCCAATCCATCCGGTCTGGCCCTCGCGGTTGCCCCCGCTCCCACGCCTCCGGCGCCGCAGGGCCCGTGCGTGACCGGAAGCGCTGTACCCAACCCTGCCGCAAACCCGTGGCTGGTCTCCGACTGCAATGTCCTGCTGGAGGCGAGGGATCCCCTGAAGGGGACAGCAACGCTGAACTGGTCGGAGAATACTGCGATCGCGACATGGGACGGTGTCACAATCAGCGGTACGCCCCAACGCGTCACGAATTTGAGACTCTGGAACAAGGGTTTGAACGGGACGATACCGGCCGGGTTAAGCCGCCTGACCGGCCTGAACGCCCTGCAATTTGGCTACAACCAGTTGACCGGGACCATACCTGCGGAACTGGGTACGATGACCGGCCTGACCCATCTGGTTCTTCCGAGCAACCTGTTGACCGGTACCATCCCGGCGGAGCTGAGAAACCTGACCAACTTGCGAAAGTTGGCCCTTCAGATCAATGGGTTGACCGGTAATATCCCGTCATGGGTAGGTACCCTGCGCCGCTTGCAGATACTGAACCTCTACGAGAACCAGTTGACCGGCGCAATCCCAACAGAGTTGGGCAACCTGACCGAACTGTGGCAACTGCTCATATTCGGCAACCGGTTTACCGGTACGATCCCCGCGGAACTGGGAAATCTGAGTCTGCTGCAGGAGGTGCGCCTGGACGACAACAGGCTGACCGGATCCATTCCCTCGACACTTGGCGGCCTTGCCAGATTGGGTCTGCTGTATCTCGCAGGTAACTCGCTGACAGGTTGCATTCCCCCTGCATTGAGGGAAATTTCCAGACATGACCTGGACAAGCTCAATTTGCCGGACTGCAGCCAGCCGCAGGTACAGAAGACCGCAGATTTCAACGGCGACGGCATCGTAAACTTTGCCGACTTCTTCGACTTCGTGGACGCCTTCGGCACCACGGACGCCAAATACGACCTCGACGACAACGGCATCGTGAACTTTGCGGACTTCTTCGAGTTCGTGGATGCTTTCGGCACGTCGGGGTAGGTTGGTGTAGAACGTGTGCACTTTGACATTTCGACAAACCCAGCAAAGGCAATGACCACATTTCTGCAGGCGCAGCTGCCGATTGGGAGGAAGTAATCTACCGCTCGCCCGCCGGAATATTCAACCAGGAGGAATCGAACATGAAAGCATTTCTGGTATCAGCAATCGCCGTACTGACCCTGTCGGGCTGCATGGTGGCGCAGCATCACCGATCGTCTGTGCGGGATGACGAGGGCGACCGGATGACCGTGGGAGTCGTACAGAAGGAAATCAGAGTCGGCATGAGCGGCGCCGAAGTCGCGCAGGCTCTCGGATCGCCAAATGTCGTCTCGACCGACGAAGAGCGGCGTGAAGTCTGGATATACGACAAGATATCGACGGAAAAGGCATATTCGTCCAGCACGGCCGGCATTCCTTCTCTCATTCTTGTGGGGTTGGTCGATTTCGCTTTCAGGGGCGCCAAGTTGGCCGGAGACTCCGGAGCCGAATCGACGTCGCAGAGGACGCTCACCGTGATCATAAAATTCGACGAGAATAAGTTGGTGAGAGACTTCGCCTATCACGCGTCGCGGTTCTGAAGTGTACATACCCTGTATCGAAGCGTCGGATGCGAAACCGCCCAAACAGAGGAGGTCCCAGGATGATCCGCGCAAGGATACATCCAGTATTGCCACTGGTCATGGCGGCTCTGGTGTTGACGGGCTGTGGCGGTGGCGGTGGTGGTCTGCCCACGAATCTCCTGAGGCTGACGCCGGAATCATTGCAGAACCGGGCCTCGCAGACAAGGAAATACGAAGGGATTTCTGAAGCCGATCTTTTCTCGGCGGCAACCGGCGTGGTCCAGGACCTGGGATTCATTGTCGATGAGAGTGAACCGAACCTCGGACTTATCGTGGGATCGAAAAAACGAGACGCGGATCCTGATCTAAAGCAGAGGGTGGGGCAAGTGTTTGGTACAGCATTTATGTGGTTGGGCTATGGAATAGCCGGTGCGCTGGGCATGGAGCCGGACGGCCCTCTTTTTTTTCCTGTCGACGACTATCAAAAATTGTGGGCCTCGATCGTTATCCGTCCTGCATTGATAGATGGCGACAGAACACACGATGTGAGGGTGACGTTTCAGCGGATTGTCTGGAATACGGAAGACGACCTGGATCGGCTCCAAAGCCTGGATGAGCCTGAATTCTACCAGAGATTCTTCGATCTCTTGTCAAAATCGGCGTTTCTGGAAGGGCAACAAAAATGAAATCCCCCACGCAAATTGTGGCTGCCATTCTCGCATTTGTCGCGGTTTACGGATGCACGTCATCAAAAGAGCATCTGTTGAAGATGGAAGAAAGCCAGGTCAATTTGCGAAGCATGCAGACCCGGGCATTCGACTCTACGGATAAAGGCAAAATGCTCAGGACCGTAATATACGCGCTTCAGGATCTGGGCTATATCGTCAACGAAGCGAATGAAGTGATTGGTACCGTCAGCGCCAGCACAACCGACATAAAATACAAGCTGTGGGAAAAGAAAACATATCCCCTTCTGATCACCGTTACGGTTCGGCCAAAGGGCGAGACCCAACTGTTGGTACGTGCGAACGCGCAATACAATCAGAAGGCTGTAAAAAACCCGCTCGTATACCAGAATTTCTTCAATGTACTGGAAAAGTCGGTTTTTCTGACGGCTCGGGAGGTTGACTGAAAGTCTCCGCTATGCAAGCCGGATACAGTACTTGTCCCACCCAATACAGATACGGGGAAGCGTTCTGAAAGGAACGGTAAGAATGACACGTCGCAGGATGTTAACGGCTTCAATTGCCACCGCGATGCTATTCGGATTGTCCGGATGTGCAACGCCCAACAGGCAACTGATGACGATGGATACAAGTCAAGTCAGGCTGCGGAACATTCAGACCCGTGCATTCGACTCCACGGATAAGATAAAAGTACTCAGGTCGGTAATCTCCACGCTTCAGGATTTCGACTTTATGGTGGGTGACGCAAACAAAGCGCTTGGTATGGTTAGCGCCGCGAGAGTGTCAGATGGGTTGCAAGTGTCAGTTACAGTGCGCCGAAGGAATGAAACACAGTTGTTGGTGCGCGCGAATATGGAATACAACACTAAAGGAGTCGAAAATCCGTCAGTTTATCAGAAGTTCTTTTCCGTCCTGGAAAAATCGATGTTTCTGACCGCACATGAGGTAGATTGAACCGTACCAAAGTCGGTCTTGACGACAAATCACGGGGGGCGTCATATTTCGGTTGTATCCTCCGATGCTGTAGAGCCAGGAAAACCAGCTATTTCCGGTTCTGGTAGTCATTCTGCAAGTCACAGCAAGGGAATACCGACGTGAGACTTTCCAGCGAATTAATGACGATGATGGCAGTATGCGTTGCGCTATCCGGCTGCGCCTCATCAACAAAGCAGTCGCCGAGGGTTGAATTGTTAGAGAGCCAGCTGAAAATCCGGAGCATGCAGACCCGCGCATTCGATACGACAAACGAGAATATGACGCTTAGAGCCATTTTAGCCACACTTCAGGACTTCGGCTTTGTTATTGACAAAGCGGATGAAGCGCTTGGAACGATCACGGCCAAAAGAATTGACAAATATCCAATTCGAATAACAGTAACCGTTCGTAAGAGACGCACGACGCAAGTGTTGGTGCGCATGAATGCGTATTACGGTCAACCGGTCAGGGAACCCGTAATATACCAGAATTTCTTCACGTCCCTGGCGAATTCCATGTTTCTCACCGCAAACCCGATCCAGTAAACTACCTTCGCGCATTGTTCTCCACAGCATAGTTCTATTTACATCCCCACAGGCTTGAGCTGATGTTCGGAAAAATCCTGCCGAAACTGTCGCAAAATGCGACAGTTTCGCCGCTTTTTTCACCTTTCGCCGACCCTTCGACAGGCTCAGGGAGCGGCTCAGGGTTCCTGTCCAATGGTGCGTGGTCACGTAAACTGTAGGGCGCTCTATGTGATACCTGGAGGTACGAATGCCCGGTAAAATCCCCATCGTTTCTGCCGTCTTGCCCTCCTGTCTGGCTGTCCTGTTGATGTCGCCGTCCACGTACGCATCTTCTCCCGAACTCGATTGGACGCATTCCTGCCGGGCGCCGGATCATGAGCAATTGGGCCATGAGCTTGCGTTCGGTCCGGCCGCCAAGCAGGCGGCAGTGTCGGACTCCGGCCAGACACGCAAGTTGCGCCTCGTTTATTTCCTGCCGAACGACAGGACGTTCAACCCGGACGTGGTCGATTCGATGAAGGCGCGGATTCCGAGGATCAGGACCTTCTTCCTCAACGAGATGCAGTCGAACGGCAAAGGCGCCATGACCTTTGAGTACGAGACCGACGCGCAGGGCGATCCGATCGTACACCGTTTCGACGCGCCAAACTCCGATGCCAGCTATCTCTCCTCGTACCGCATGGTCGGCATTGGAAACGTATTCAGGGACCTGGGATCGACGTTTGACACGAGTCAGAACATCTTCTTCATCGTCGTTGACCACAGCACGTACAACAACCTGGGTTGGGGCAACGTGGCGGGCTTTGGCGCCAGGTGGGCAGATAACCGCGGTTACGCGCTGCTGCCCGCCAGCTTCATCGATGAAACGGCGGCCCACGAACTCGGCCATGCCTTCGGCTTGCAGCACGATTTCAACGACGGCGCGAACATCATGTCGTATGGCCCGGGATGGAACCGGCTGGCGGCGTGCAGCGCCGGCCTGCTGTCGGTACATCCCTATTTCAATTCTGCGATCCCGATCAAGGGATATCAGGGTGGATACGACCTGGGGGCATTCAACTCGCCAGGCGTAGAGCTGATCTCACCGTTGAGGTATCCGGCCGGCGCAACGAGCTTCTCCGTTCAGTTCAGAGTTACGGCTTCCGGCAGCAGAGGACTTCACCAGGTTGTGTTCTTCCTCAAGACGAAATCACCCCACGCGGCCGCGGGATCGCAGGAAGTGAAATCCTGCCGGGTTTTCGCCGGTCAAAACCAGGCTGTCGCCACGTTCAACTACGACGGCATCATTCCCTCTGAAGGCGTTTCAAGTCTCTCCACCTCCCCGGCACAATACGTGGCGGTCCTGGCGGTGGACACCGAGGGGAATGCGAATACGGGACCATTGCACGATACGCATTTCCTATTTGCGGAAGGCTCGGAACACCACCTCGCCACGTTATTCAGATTTACGAGGAAATATTCACCGGAGATCTATGGCGCGAAGTTTTCGCCCGACGGATCGATCCTCGCTGTGATTTCGTCGGCAGGGATCCAACTATGGAATATGACGACGCGAACCCATACCGCGTCACTCAGCGGTGGCGGTTCTTCGCTTGCGTTCTCGCCCGACGGCGCCACGCTCGCTTCCGGTTCCACCCGGACCGACGAGGCCAATATCAAGCTGTGGAACGTGGCGGACCAGACCCTGATCGCCACGCTGCCGGGGCATACGGGGGGCCCCACGGGGGTCCATTCGCTTGCGTTCTCGCCCAGCGGCGAAACCCTCGCTTCAGGCTCAGGAGACAGGACGATCAAGCTGTGGGACGTATCCGGCCGGACGCTGATCGCCACCCTTACGGGGCACACAAGCCATGTCTTCTCTATAGCATTTTCACCCGTTGGCACGCTCGCGTCCGGTTCACGGGACGGTACGGTCAAGCTGTGGAACACGGCGACACGCACCCATATCGCAACACTCGAGGGCAACACCGGCCGGGTCCTGGACGTAGCGTTCTCCCCCGACGGGACCACGCTCGCTTCGAGCACCGACGGCCCCATGGTGCTGTGGGACGTGGCGGCGAGGGATACAATCGCAACCCTTCAGGGGCACGGAAAGCCGTCGTTTACCTCCGACGGGTCGGTGCTCGCCACCGGCGCGGGACTGGGGGAGGTCCTGCTGTGGGACGTGGCGACGAAGGAGAATGTCGCCAGGCTCGGGCATCCGGACCACCTGGAGGACGGCAGTGGCTTCGGGATCAACGGGGTGTTTTCTCCGGACGGATCCCTGCTGGCTTCGGTCGGGCTGAACGGGATCGAACTGTGGGACGCCTCGGAGTGGACGGGCGCATCTTCACCGGCTTCCACGCCGGCCAACCCGGACAGCGTCGCCCTGGTTGCGCTGTACAATGCCACCAACGGCGCGAACTGGCGGGACAAGACGAACTGGCTCAGTGCCACGCCTATTGGAGAGTGGGAGGGTGTCAGTACAACCGGCACCGGCCGGGTCATTGAGCTAAATCTCGAGTTGAACCGGTTGAGCGGTCCAATCCCCGCGGAAATTGGCGACCTCACCTTCCTGGGGTCGCTGTATCTCTTTTCCAACCAGCTAAGCGGAGCGATTCCTTCCGAGTTGGGCGATCTATCAAACCTGGTTCATCTGGAAATCTACCGCAATCGTCTGAGCGGTCCGATTCCCTCCGCACTGGGCAACCTGTCCAGGCTGACCAAACTGAATCTGCACAGCAATCAGTTGACCGGCTCCATACCGGCGGAACTTGGCAACCTGACAAGCCTGACCACGCTGAGTCTCGCCAACAACCGGTTGACCGGCTCCATACCCGCGGATCTCGATAGCCTCACCAACCTGACGCATCTGTATCTCTCAGGCAATCAGTTGAAAGGCTGCATCCCGGCGGGCCTGAAGGACGTTGCGAACAACGATCTGGACCAGGTCGGTCTGCCCTACTGCGGTCAGGGGCAGACACAAACGTCGACCGATTTCAATGGCGACGGCCGGACCGATTTCGTCGATTTCTTCCTGTTTGCCGACGCATACGGCAGCACGAACGCCAAATTCGACCTGGATGGCAACGGGACCGTGGACTTCGCGGACTTCTTCAAGTTCGTGGATGCGTTCGGTTCGTGAGCGCTGGTGGAAGGGGTCGGGAAATAGACCATGCCTAATGGTGTACAGCAATGATGCACATTGTCTGGCAACGACGGCACATCGCTTGGATTCTCGTGTTCATGCCGGCAATATTCGGCTATTCGCTTACGGGTAACGGCGGCGAGGACGGAAGCGTGGGCGAGTCGCAGAAAATGACCCTGGCCGCGTGCTGCGACCGGGACCCCGGTAAAGACATCAATACGCTTGGCGCCGCCGGAAACGACGAACCGGAGGGCATCTGGTCCGACGGCACGACGATGTGGGTGGCGGACGACCAGTTCGGGGGTGACGAGAAGATCTATGCGTACGCCATGGCTTCGGGTGATCGAGATCCCGGCAAGGACTTCGATACGCTGGATGACGCCGGAAACGGTGAGCCGGAGGGGATCTGGTCCGACGGAACGACGATGTGGGTTGCGGACGATCCGTGGTTCGGAGAGAAGATTTTCGCGTACACCCTGGCCACCCGGGCCCGGGATCCGGACAAGGACATCAATACGCTGGAAGCGGCCGCAAACGACAATCCGGAGGGCATCTGGTCGGATGGGTCGACGATGTGGGTGGCTGACATGTCTGACGAGAAGATCTATGCTTACACGATGGCGACCGGAGCCCGGGATTCCGGAAAGGACATTAATACATTGGATGAGGCTGGAAACGACGATCCAACGGGCATCTGGTCGGACGGTACGACCATGTGGGTGGCGGACGGCTCTGACGCCCGAATCTACGCCTACAGTTTGACTCCAGGGGTTCGGGATCCCGGCAAAGACATCGATACGCTGGACGACGCCGGAAACGACAGCCCGACCGGAATCTGGTCGGACGGTACGACGATGTGGGTGGCGGACGACTTCGACCACAAGATCTATGCCTACGATATGCCGCCCCCAAGTACCGCCACGACAGCGCCAACCATACATTCGTTGACGGCCGGCCGCGGCTCGTTCACCATAACGTGGGCCGCGCCATCGAGCACGGGCGGCTCTGTCGTCACCGCCTACGATCTCCGCTACATCGCTAGCAACGCTCCCGACAAGGCTGACGCAAACTGGACGGTGGTCGATGATATCTGGACAACCGGGTCAGGAGCACTGAGCTACGGAGTGACCGGCCTTACCGGCGGCCGGCGGTACGACGTTCAGGTGCGTGCGGTCATCGGCTCCGGCGAAGGCCCATGGTCGGTGGCGCATGCCGTAACGACCATGGTGCGAGCTCCAGCAACAACCGATTTCAATGGCGATGGACGGACCGACTTTATTGACTTCTTCCTGTTTGCCGATGCGTTTGGCAGCACGGACCCGCGTTTTGACCTGGATGGCAACGGCAGGGTCGATTTCGCTGACTTCTTCAGGTTCGTCGACGCGTTCGGTACTTAGAATCACAACACCTCAAAATGCCTGGTTCTACAGGCCGTACCGGCAGACTCACTTCAACAGGCACGCTTCGAAACACTCGGAATCTCCCACCGGAGGAATGTATGCTGCGTCCTGTGGCAATAGGGTACGTGGTTCTGTTGGTACTGGCCGGCCCCGGTTCTGCGCAGGAAACGGAATCGGTTCGCGGTTTCGAGATTGGTACGCTGTTCGGACTCACCCATCATTCCTCAGATGGCGACGGGGCCACGATAGTCGGTCTGCCGAGTTCGCCGACGTTGGGCATCCCGGGCATCCCTTCGCTCTACGTCTCGTGGTTTCCCGTTGCCTACATGTCGGTCGGATCGGAGTTCAGTGCCGGGCGGACCGCGGGAGACGTATTTGGAATTACATCGCTCTACTTTGGGGGTCGAGGCACGTTCTTTCCGCTGGGATCTCCAGGGTCCGGTCTCTATGTGTTGTGCCACGGCGCCGTTCGGCATTTCGATCTTCGTGAACGGCCCTCCGTGACTGACTTCGCCGTAGGCGGGGGTCTGGGATATCGGTGGCGTCTCGGGCCGGCTTTCGTTCTGCGGGCGGAGGGACGATATCGACGATGGTTCGACGACGGAGTCGATAACTTTTCCGTTCTTCTCGGCCTGGGCGCCCGAACGGGCAGTGGCAGTGAAGTACCGAATATCGCCGGGCCGTTGTACGAAGTCGGAACACGATTCGGAATTTCGCGCATCTCCTCCGACGACGACAGCATCGTCATGATGGCCGCGCCGGGTTCTCCCACGTCCGGCGTTCTGGGCAATCCATCGATTTACGTCACCTGGTTTCCGAGCGCCAATTTGTCCGTCGGGCCGGAAATCAACGTCGGGCGGAGTTCCGGTAGCACGATACGTACCACGTCCCTGAATCTCGGTGGACGCGCCCTGTTTTCTCTCAAGGACAACGCTGGAACCGGGCCGTATCTGCTGTGCAACGGCGCGGTTCTGGTTCTCGACGTGGACGAGCGGGAGGCTGAGGCCGACTTCTCCGCTGGCGGCGGCGCAGGTTACCAGCTTCGCGCAGGCTCCGCGTTCCTTGTGCGCGCGGAAGCACAGTATCGGAGATGGTTCGACGATGAAGTCAATGACTTTTCGCTTCTGGTCGGGCTTGGCGCAAGAATTGGCGGCAAGTAGATGAACGCATACGAACACGGCACAGAATAACGGGGCGTTCACAATGAAGCGAAGACTGCTCAATTGGAAATTCGTGGTCTTGTATCTAACGGTACTGCTCGTAGTATGCGCGATACCAGGTACGGGCTACGCCTTCTTCGATGATCTCTTCGGTGTGATCGGCGACATTGTCGAGACCATCGCCACTGTTGCCACGACCGTCGTAGACGTAACTGTCGCAGTCGTGGATCTCGCGGTTGGCGTGGTCGAAGTCGCGGTCGGGGTTGTCGACCTCACCGTCAGACTTGCACTGACGTTGGTGGGGCACACGGGTTGTGTGTTGACCACTGCCTTCGATCCCTACGGTGCGATACTGGCAAGCGGCGGATGCGACTACGACGTTCTCCTGTGGGACATCCTAACCGGGGGGATTACGCTTACGCTGCGACACGTATCAGCGGTACTGAGCCTGGCGTATTGCGCCGTGGACGGCTGTGTGCTGGCCAGTGGTACGGAGGACGGACTGCTGCACCTTTGGATTCCGAGTACCGGAGAACTCAAGACGAGCCTGAGCGGGCATACAGGGGCCGTGCTGAGTACGGTCTTCAGTCCACTGGATCACCACCTTCTGGCCAGCGGGAGCGCGGACGGGACTATCCGGCTGTGGAACGCGGAGACGGGCGCGCACACAAGGACCCTCGAAGGACATACGGACAGCGTGTCGAGTCTCGCGTTCCGTCTCGACGGTGAGGTGCTGGCCAGCGGGAGCGCGGATGGGTCC
The DNA here is from genome assembly GCA_028877215.1 of Gemmatimonadota bacterium. Classification (GTDB taxonomy): domain Bacteria; phylum Latescibacterota; class UBA2968; order UBA2968; genus JAAXHE01. Next base: position 134,782 of record JAPPFJ010000021.1, read on the forward strand.
ATCCGGCTATGGGACGGCAGAACCGGCGCTCACCAGCGCACCTTGACCGGGCATACCGGGACAATCATGAGCCTGGCATTCAGTTTCGACGGCAGTGTGATTGCCAGCGGGAGCACGGACGGTTCGGTGCGGGTGTGGAACTCCGAGGACGGAGAACTCCTTGGCACGCTGGATCACAAGTCGCCCGTTCTCAGCGTGGCATTCGCAACGGGCGACAGCCTCTTCGCCAGTGGAAGCGCCGACGGTGTCGCTCGGGTGTGGGACCCACGTACATGGAAGGTCAAGGCGATGCTTGGACACGAATCACCCGTACATAGCGTATCCTTCAGCCCCGACGGCGGCATTCTGGTCACCGGCGCCGAAGACGGAGACGTGCGCAAGTGGGAACTCACGTCGGTTGGCGTGCGATTCGCACGGGACCCTGCCAATGATTTCGCCAGCCTTCGCCCCGCGCGAAACACATCTCCCGCGGGTATCTGGTCGGACGGTACGACCATGTGGGTTGCGGACCAGCATGACGAGAAACTCTACGCCTATGACATGACCTCCCGGGCTCGCGACGCTTCCAGGGATTTTGACACGCTGGATCCGGCAGGCAACGACTCACCTGCCGGCATTTGGTCGGATGGAACAACCATGTGGGTGGCGGACACCCATGACAGGAAACTGTATGCGTACGTTATGGCCTCCCGTGTACGCGATCCTTCCAGGGACTTTGATACCCTGGATCGGGCGGGAAACGACGATCCATGGGGCATCTGGTCTGACGGCAATACGATGTGGGTTGCGGACAATTCCGACAGAAAATTATACGCCTACGATATGATCACAAGAGCCAGGGATTCCGCACGTGAGTTCGGCGCGCTCCGAAGCGCCGGAAACGCGAGTCCGCTGGGCATCTGGTCCGACGGGACTGCGATGTGGGTCGCGGACTGGTTTGACGAGAAGATTTATGCCTACGATACGACCTCGAAGGCCCATGACCCGGTCAAGGACTTTGAAACGCTGGGTGACGCCGGAAACAGTGAGCCGAGAGGCATCTGGTCGGACGGGACGACCATGTGGGTGGCGGATTACATTGACGATAGGCTCTATGCCTACGAGATGCAGACCGGCGGCCGTCCGACGGGCATGCCGCCGCCTGGCGCGCCGGACATCAGTTCGGTGACAGCGGGTAGTGGCTCGTTTACCCTGACGTGGATGGCGCCAACCAGCACGGGTGGCTCTGCCGTCACGGCCTACGACCTGCGCTACATCCGAAGTGACGCCTTGGACAAGGCCGATGCAAACTGGACCGTGGTGGAGGATATATGGACGACCGGATCCGGTTCGCTGAGCCACGAGTTGACCGGCCTGACGGGCGGTACGCGGTACGACGTGCAGGTGCGGGCGGTCACCGTCTCCGGTGAAGGCCCGTGGTCGCCGGTCGATTCCGTTACGACGCTGGCAGATGCGCGAGCGCCCACTGATTTCAACGGCGACGGACGGACCGATTTCGTGGATTTCTTCCTCTTTGCCGATGCATACGGAAGCACAAACGCCAGATTCGACCTGGATGGCAACGGTGTCGTGGATTTCGCTGACTTCTTCAGATTCGTCGATGCGTTTGGCTCGTAGGCCGCCGCGCCCGCGACCGGACCGCAGATTGCCGGTTCGCTGTATCGGATCAAGTACCTTCAGCACTGAGACACTCCTCGTCGCCTCGTAAGGGCGTCTCATGTGGGCGTCCGGCCAATGGGGGGGGGGGGGGGGGGTAATAGGGGGGGGGGGGGGTTTTGGGGGGGGGGTGGGGGCCTTTTTACGGAATAAATGTAAACGGGGGCCCACAACAGCCGGCACGGGGGGGGCTTAAT
>JAPPFJ010000036.1 GCA_028877215.1 Gemmatimonadota bacterium
AACAAACGTGAACCCATGGCAACCTGGTTTTCGTTATCGGGGTCAAACCCGTACAAAATCGCCAATCGAATCCGCTTTTCGAACCTCATCTCCAGGAATCCCACGGTTCTGGGACAGCAGTGGTAATTGGTATAATTTGTCAGTTCGTGCCTGATCCCGAGAAATTCCGATTCACGGTTACGATACTTGAAAATATCGTAACCATAGGTCTTTTTTCTATTATAGCCGCATTTTTCTTTTAGTGGGTAGGGATATGATCCTTGGACAGGCTATACGACAGGAAACACGAAAGGAAACAATTAACGAGTTTGCCAAAAGAATCGACGAGCTCCGCAAAAATGGCAAAGAGACGTATGAGGACCTTGATAATATCGTAAAGGATATGCGGGAACAGTATTCTGATAAGAAAGAGTAATTCTCTTGGCAGATCACATCACAAAACCGGCCCGGTCATTGATCGGGCCGGTTTTGTGATGTAATTCCCTTTGGCGTTGGCGTGTTGGCAATCACCAACGCGTTTACGTCCCCCTTTTCCGTCCTATTCGGACGTCAGGTATTCATGTGGCCACGTCTCCCGATACGTAACCCCTTTCCGCCGCGGGGCCCTGTCGATCAGTTTCTTCAGACGTGCTCGCATTCTTCCCTCTGCCGGGCCGATTTTCGGATTACAAACTTGACGAACGGCTTTTCATCTTCAGAGATACCGTTCGGCCGACCGCCGCGCCATCACGCCACAGTCAGCGCCATGCGGAGGAAGGCGGTTTGAGGGTGAAGCGGACATTCCTGTCTGCCCGCATCGATGTTTTCTGTCGATGAAAAGACATGAGGAAATACCGCACCGCCGGTTTGCGCTCTCTCTACGCGTTGAGGTCGCGCAAAACCTTCAGCCGATTTCAGTTGTCGCGCGATGAACAAGCGTTAACACATCCGCATCACTCCCCCCTTGAGGGGGAGTCGCAGAAGCCGAGCCGTTCCCTGAGCCGCTGTCCTGAGCCTGTCGAAGGGTTGTCGAAGGGCCGGCGATGGCTGAGGCGGAGGGGGGTAACGAAGGTTCTGCGGCTGCGCGACTTTCACTTTTTTCGGACCGACATCCTTGCTCGCTGCGGTTCAATCGTGCGGTATCCTGGCCCCGATAATCCCGCCAATAGTCTTCAACTGTCCTGCGATGTCGTCCAGCACCGCGTGAAATTCCATACGTTTTCTTAGATGGATCGGAATCCACTGGTCGTAAACTTGAACACTCAACACCTTGGCGATTGTTTCTAGGGTTTTTGGGGTCTCGTCGACAGCCCAGAGCCAAAGGGGTGTATCGTCGTCCGCAGCCCATTTTTCACAATTGATGCCAATCCAGAAGTCCCTCTCCACCCCGGAGAATCGAAAAAAGCGTCCGTATCCGTAAATTTGTGGCGTAACGCGCAAGCCCTTGGTGACCAACCACTTTTCTGTTTTTCCTCTCTCGACAACATCGTAGGCAAGCGCATTATAGCCGAGGATTCGACGCCCAATTTCAGGACTTACATCTTGCCCATGAACAGGCAAGAATGCTTCAGCATCTTGCCCGTCAGCGAGTCCCTGTAACTGGTAGATGTCACCCTCAACATCATCGTTGTCCTTTGACGCTGCCAAGCGTGCAAATAACCCGCGCCAACTGACGAGCATCAGGCGCTTTTCTTCGCCAGCCACAGCTGCGCTTCGCATAGCATTAGAAACTACCGGAGTTTCCAATATTCTTTGCCCATCGTCGTTAATTTGACGGTTGATCTCAGCCCATAGTGTGGCGATCCTCGCCTCTGGAGCGATGAACAACAGCATCGCGGGTCCAGGTTCGTCGAACTGTTCGAGATATCCGCTCGCTTGGCCATCCGAGAGTGCGGCCCAGAATTTTGCCTCGACGAGCAGCCGTTTCACGTCGTCCTCATCATACCCAGTCATATCGGGACGAGAACCGTCGTCATAGGATGCCTGGGTTTCCAATCTTGCGATTGGATTCCCTGCGTAACCGCCTTGTTGCAAGAGTACGTTAAACGCGTCCATGGCTGATTCAGACTTCTCCAAGATAAAGCCGAGTCCGTCAGTCGCAGCATTTTCGACCTGGTTGGTCAGCTTGGGAACCAGATAGGACAACAGGGTGTCGGTATTTGACATGGATAACACTCGTTCTAAGGATTGTGATCGTCGTACGCCGGAGTAACCGGATAATCCTCTGGTTTGCCCGAATCCCCTCGCTGAATAACGAAGTCCCTTCGGTCTCGGTACAACCTGGCGCGGTTTATCACGTAATTGACTCCGGGCTTTACTTCGTCCCAATAGGTCATCAACCAGTATTTGTACTCGCCAATAAAGAGGTACGTGTTGGGCTTACTGAAGAAGCGGCCATCCACACCCTCTCCGGCGCGGAACCGCTCGCAGATTGCTTTGAGGAGTTTACCTTGCCCGTCCGTTTCCGACATCACGTATTCATGGGGCCACGTCTCCCGATACGTGACCGCCTCCCGCCAGGGGGCGCTGTCGATCAGTTCATTCAGTTTCGGCGCCATGCTTGCCAATCCTGAGTCAACAGCCGGTGGCGACTCTTTTCTCCGCACGTTACACGTTTTCAATGCAGAGGAAACCCTTGTGGTTGCCCGTTGTTTCCTCACTGAATCCGACGGGAAAGAAGGACGTATCTCCCGGTTATAAACACGTGAGCAGACAGGAATGTCCGCTCCACCCTCAAAGGGCTCTGGTACGACATATGGCCCAGAGCGCGCTCGTATGTCGATTGATCACCCAATTGGCGGATAGCTCGTTGTTGCCTATCGATTGGGTTTACCGACAGGCAGTCAGACCCTCTCCCTTTGGGAGAGGGCGGCGCTCTGCGCCGGGTGAGGGAACCTCTGATCTTCTCTCTCCTCACTCCTCTTTTCTCACTCCTGCTTTTCCCTCACGCCACCGCCCACCCCGCGGACAGCGCTTCGGCCTGTTCGATCACCGTCTGCGTCGCTTTCTCCTGCTTGTCTGGCGGGTATCCGTGCTTGCGTAGGATGCGCCTGACAAGGCGGCGGAGGTTCGCGCGGACGTTCTCACGTAGCGTCCAGTCGATGGTCACGTTTCCACGCACCGTCTCCACGAGTTGCCGCGCGATGTCGCGCAGCGTCTCGTCTCCCAGGACCTGCACCGCGCTGTCGTTCGTCTCAAGGGCATCGTAGAACGCCAACTCGTCCTCCGACAGCCCCAGCCGCTCGCCCCGCTCGTTGGCCTCCCGCATTTCTTTCGCCAGTTCAATCAGTTCCTCGATCACCTGCGCCGCTTCGATCGCACGGTTCTGATAACGCCGCAGGGTCTGCTCCAGCATCTCAGCAAAGGACCGGGCTTGAACGACGTTCTTGCGCCGGCGGATGGAGACTTCGCCCTTTAGTAGTTTCTGAAGCAATTCCACGGCAAGGTTGCGGTGCTCCATACCCCGGACCTCGGCGAGAAAATCGTCCGATAATACCGAAATATCCGGCTTGTCCAGTCCAGCGGCGGCAAAGATGTCCATCACTCCCTCTGAGGCGACCGCGCTGGATACGATCTGCCGCACAGCGTGGTCCAACTCTTCCTCGGTCCGCTTCTCAGATGCGGAGCGCTTCGATATGGCGGCCGTCACCGCCTGAAAGAACGCCACGTCGTCGCGTATACGCTGTGCATCGTCGTGTGGCACGGCGAGTGCGAAGGCCTGAGACAGCGCTCGCACCGCGTTCAGGCAGCGCTCTTTGCCGTCTTCCTGTGCGAGGACGTGTTCCTGTGCGGCGGGCAGCAGATTCAATCGCTCCTGCGGAGTACCCTTTGTCCAGGCCGTCCAGTCGAAACCATGAAACAGACCGCTACACACCTCGTATTTCTCAAGCATTACCGCCACGGCTTCCTCCTTGTCCACAGCCGTACTGCCAGTGCCGCCGCTCTCCGTATACGTAGCCAGCGCTTGTCGCAAATCCTGCGACAAGCCAAGATAGTCCACCACCAGCCCGCCGGGCTTGTCCTTGAACACCCGGTTGACCCGGGCGATGGCCTGCATCAGACCGTGGCCGCGCATCGGCTTGTCCACGTACATTGTATGTAGGCTGGGCGCGTCGAACCCCGTCAGCCACATGTCCCTGACCAGCACGACCTGCAGGGGATCGTCAGCATCTCTGAAGCGTTTTGCCAGGGCTTCCCGGCGAGGCTTGTTGCGGATGTGCGGCTGCCAGTCGACAGGGTCGGAAGCGGAGCCGGTCATCACCACCTTGATGGCTCCCTTTTCGTCAGCTTCATCGTGCCAGTCGGGCCTTAGCTGGACCAATTCGCGGTAGAGGTCGATACAGATGCGCCGGCTCATGCAGACCAACATCGCCTTGCCGTCCAGGACCTCCAGCCGCTGCTCATAGTGGTCCACGATATCCTCGGCAATCTGCCGGACGCGGTTTTCCGCGCCGACCACTGCCTCCAGTTGCGCCCACTTTGTCTTCAGCTTCTCCCGGCGCTCTACTTCCTCACCCTCTGTGGCCTCCTCGAACTCCGGATCGATCTTGGGCTTTTCGCGTTCGTCCAGGGCCAGCTTCGCCAGTCGGCTCTCGTAATAGATGGGCACCGTGGCCCCGTCCTGAACGGCGCGCTGGATGTCGTAGATGCTGATATAGTCGCCGAAAACGGCCCGCGTATTGGCGTCCTGAAGTTCGATAGGCGTACCAGTGAAGCCGACGAAAGAGGCATTGGGCAGCGCGTCTCGCATGTGACGGGCGAATCCGGCTATGAATTCGTACTGGCTCCGGTGGGCCTCGTCCGCGATGACCACGATGTTGCGCCTGTCGGATAACTGAGGGTGTGTATCGCCCTTCTCTTCCGGAAAAAACTTCTGGATGGTGGTGAACACCACGCCCCCGGCGTTCACCGACAGCTTGTTTCTCAGGTCGGCGCAGCTCTCCGCCTGTGTCGGCGGCTGCCGCAAGAGGTCCTGGCAGCGGGAGAACGTACCGTAAAGCTGGTCGTCCAGATCGTTTCGGTCCGTAAGAACAACAATCGTCGGATTCTGCATCGCCTGCTCACGGATAATTGCCCCGGTGTAGAACGCCATCGTAAGGCTCTTGCCCGACCCCTGGGTGTGCCACACGACTCCCACGCGCCGGTCGCCGGGGTCTCCGCCCGGCTTCGTCTGACCAGTATAGAGAAGCCCTGATTCAGCTGCCCTTGGCGTCGCTAGCTGAAGTTCCGTTGCGCGAAGCGTCTCATCTACGGCGGCCCTGACAGCGTGAAACTGATGGTAGCCGGCCATCTTCTTCTCCAGCCCGCCACTGCCGTCGTCGTCGAAAACAACGAAGTCGCGAACGAGCGCCAGGAAGCGACTCCGATCAAACACGCCTTCGAGCATCACCTGGAGTTCGGTTAAAAGCCTGTCGGCCGGTTCCTCCCCGGCAACCGTACGCCAGGGCTTGAACCACTCCTTGCCTGACGTCAGCGTCCCGATGCGCGCTTCCGTCCCGTCAGAGACCATCAATACTTCGTTCATTGAAAACAGTGTCGGCAGTTCGGCCTTGTACGTTTGGAGCTGGTACCATGCGGTCCAGATGGTGGCGTCCTCGTCCGCCGGATTCTTCAGTTCGATCAAGCCGAGCGGAAGACCGTTTACAAACAATACGACGTCAGGCCTTCGGTTGTTCTTGTTTTCCATGACCGTGAACTGGTTGACCGCCAGCCAGTCGTTGTCGTCGGGACTATCAAAATCGATGACGCGAACCTGATCACCGCGCAAGCGTCCGTCTCCGTCCCGATACTCAACTTCCACGCCGTCCACGAGCATCCGGTGAAACGCGCGATTTCGTGCTTCCAGGGTGGAACCTTCGGGGCGGGTCAGCTTACGGTAGGCATCGTCGAGAGCGGATGAGGGAATGGTGCGATTGAGTTCGGATAGGGCGTCTCTAAGCCGTTGGTCGAGCACGACCTGCACGTAATCGTCTCGCTCGGCATTCGGCATATCCGGCGCGATTTCCGGACCGTGCAAAACCTGCCAATCAAGACCTGAGAGCCACTCAAGGGCTGCCTGTTCAACTTCAGCTTCGAGGAGGGTGGTCATGGGGGTTCCTGGTGCGGTGAATCGCAAGCCGTAAGGTGTGTCGCTTTTTGCGACAGTTGGCGAGACTTTGCTCGTGGGGCTTTCGTTAAATCTGCCTTGTTGGCTGTGGTCATTGCCCCTCCGTCAATGTGACCACGATCGGCGTCTTCGTTTTTGCCGCCACGATTGCAAAGCCCATTTTCGATAGATCTGCACTGAGACAGTCAGCTCGTTTGAGAATCTCCGTGACCTCATTGGATAGGTTCAGACTATCCAATGGAACCAATTCAAAGTCCGTATCACCGGATAAATCGTTACCCGCGGTCTTCAACTTTGCCCGTAGTTCATCTTGCTGACAATAGAAATATCGTTCGTGCTGTTCAATTTCGTGCACGAGTTTATGTCCCCACACTCTGCAGAAAATACTTCCGCCCCGAGAGTTTGTTCCCCAACCGAGCGGGGCGACCGCTTGCCCACCAAGGTTCGTAATGTGATTTGCGTTCTTATCTCGCAACACCCTAATTTCTTCGTCAGTCAATGTACTCCCACTAACACCGTGGAGCACACGTGAGTTGGTCAATGCAGGCCAGTTCTCATTCACGATTCTTAGAAGACTTTGGCGTACCCATTGAAGCTTTTCAGGATCTGTATGCATCCTTACGTCAACGAAAAATACCTCTGTATCTGCGACAATCGCAAAGAGCAGATATTTCGATCTCTTTACAAAACCTGATTTTTCGATATTTCTACAAAGGTGAAAATGGTGCATGCCGTAATCCCACAAGAGACCGTCCTTCGTAGTCGCATTCTCTACACAGCGGCTCAGGTTTGGCTGCACTCGCCCTCCGGAAACGAAGAGCTGACGGAGATAAAATACAGTATGCCAAGCCTCTATTGCAAGGTCGCTTTGTTCTTTATCGGATTCATGAACGAGTTTTCCCAAAGAATCGTGGATTTCGCGGGAGAAATGAACGTCGCGCGGTCTTGGATCAATCCTCCTTATTCGCATTTCACAGTAGCGCGCCGCGAAGTCGCTCGTGTCGCCCTTGTCTACGAAAGAGATATCTTCGGTCGCAAAGTAGTGTTTGACAATGTTGATAAGATCACGTTTGAAGTTCATCTTCTACCCGATTCCTCGGAGAGTGCGGCCAACGCCTCGCCCGAAAGTATCGAATCAGTTCGGCGAGGTCGAAACTGGGGCCGGTCCAGAAACACGCGCCCGCAGTCGTCTCGCTCAGCAATCGGCATATCTGGCGCGATGCCTGGTCCGATGGAAACATTCAAACCGAGTCGGGAAAGGCACTCAAGGGTCGCCTGCTCAACGTCGGCTTCGGCGAGGGTGGTCATGATCCCGCATTCTTTGTGGCGGTCATTGCAGTCAATAATGGTTCGAACATCGACTTTACAAGTGACAGCGAATCGTCATCATCCTCGACCAGCCTCAGAACGGCACGTTCGTATTCTGACTTGCTTTGAAACCCCAAATTCGTCGCGATCGCGTCAAGTGCTCCGCTCTTGCGAATTGGATAACGCTCGATAATCTTCTCAAGGTCGCCATCGGCGAGAGCCTTATTCAAAGCGTCCCGCTCTCGCTCTAACAATGCCGGAACGTCGACAGTAGGGACTTCTAACACGGACTCCAAGTCAATATCCGTAGGAATGCCAACTTCAACTTTCCTCCTCGCCAAATCAGCTGTCTTTTGACGTATTATATAATCGACGCTATGCTCCAACTTACTGATCGCCGTTTTTCGTGCAGCGAGGAGAGCTTCTTTCGGATCACCGCCAAGAAGCCTTGAGCGGCGCTCCGCAACTTTCATCTGAAGTTTTGGGTGGTAATAAATAGACTCTACAGAGTACCAATCGAGAGCAAAAATTCCTTCGCTGCGTAGGTCTGAAACCTGTTGAGTGGACCGGTTGTCGCGATCCACAATACCGAATGCGTCGACCCATACGATGCTCTTCGCAGCCCTCAGGCCCTTCACCGAATGCAAGACTTGACCTTGTCCACCTTTAGGGACTACGGAGACGTCAGGAAACAGCAAGGTATATAGCGGTTGATCCAAGCTGACTGACGCCTTGCCTTCTACGAATAGGATCATCCGGCGTCCGCCAAGAACGTCACGTTGAAGCTGTTCATCTAACGGATTATCATGTGTCAAAAGATCGACATCCCACGATTCAGCGATGCCATTTTTAAATCGGCAGCTTCTTAATAGGAGGGATCGCGATTCCTTAAAGTCTACGGGCAAGCCAATCTCGTGAGTAGAAATCACAAACGAGCAGTCTCGTCGCGCAGAAAACAGGGAACCGAGAAGGGGTGTGATGATTGATCGGTGCAGGTGTCGTTCAGGTTCATCAATCAGGAACAACGTATTCGGTTTTGCGGTTAAGATGTCTGCCGCGATAAGTATCGCATTGCGTTCACCGTCAGACATCTCAGCCGTCGTGTAGGATGTATCGCCGTCACGTGCAGTTCGAAGTTCGTCCCCTGCTTCAATCGATATCGCCATCGGGAGATTTGCAAACTTCAGCAACTCATTGATCCTTTCAAGAGGGGAATCATCGTCTGCGAATTCTTGTGCACGGTTGAGGTTCCCAGTTCGGAAAGCCGAAGCAATCTGCCGAGCCAGAGAGTTCTCAGCGTCTATCAGGTTGAACACCGCCATACTTGGGCGTTGGGAGTCATTGCTTCCTTGCCAGCGAGATTCAGGTCTTATGTCTAGATTGCGCAGTTGAGATTCTTGTTGTTGTTTTTGTCGCGCGGTAATTTCCACCGTGCTTGACCGAAGCCATGTTTGACGATGTGCGGCAATTCGGATCGCGTCCAAGGTGTGATCTGCATATAGGCGATGAATCAAGCTAGATTTGCCAGTCCCGTTGGCACCCAGTACGAAGAGAATGTCTCCGTGCCGCATAGGAATGGTGAGTGGTTCGCGGTCACTGGCAGGTACACTGAGATTAAACTGTGCATTTTCGTCGACCTTGTTCATTAGGTATGTTCTCCATGCAGTAAATCCAGCCGTAGATCTCCAGATACCAACTTGGAAAGCAGCGCATCCCGAGTGACGCCGAGTGTGCGGGACTCGAAGAAGGATTTCGGAATATGAAGAAGAAATGGTCGCATTGCATCGTCGAAGGCCGTGAGCACACTTGGGGGTGGGGAGACTATCGGCATGGCTTCTAACGAATCCGTCCAGACAGCATATGGGATCGTGCTTCCCGTAGAGTTGCGAGTAGCAAAGTCGATGGTTTTGGAATCGTGCAAGAGTAGCGTTGCGAAAGCTAAATTCTTACTCCGTTTCGGATAGAGTACAAACGCTGTCGTTCGAGTCGTGCCGTCGAAGGGCGCTATGCAAACTTTGTGGAAGTATGGGCGCATGGCGCCAAAGATCAGATCATCGGCATGGAATTTTGTAAGGCTGCTTTTCGCTTCAGTGCCGGGTTTACTCTCCGTAAGAAAGAGTGATTTGGGCGAGATGCAATCGATTGGAACGTATGGAAGCGATTCTGTTTCTCTTGATACGCTGCATCGTTCCACCCTCTGCTGTAGCATGTCTCCTAGCATGCCAACGGACCACCCCTCCGGTATCTCGCCGAGTTCCGAGTCCACGAGCTGGTCGGGGAATAGGTCGGCCACGCTATTGGCCATCCTTTCGAGATACGCCCCGGCCCGCGCCACTGTCCATTGGCTCCCGTCCGCGGGCGGAGTCCTTAGCGCTGCCTTTGCGCGGACAGGGTCGAAGTCCACGAACCACGACTTGAACAGCGCCCGCGCCATATCTTCCAGGGTCTTATTCATCTGACGGTGTAACTCGATCTTGTCATCCAGTGTGCTCAAGATGTGCACTATAGCGCGTTGCTCTTCCCGGTCATGAGGGACAAGAACCGGTAAGTCTCTAAGCGATGCAAGAGGGATATATTGTTGCGTCGAGCCGCGTGATTGTTCCCGAATACTCTCTTGCGCCTCACTGCTTCGAAGGTAATAATAAAGCCATCTTCCATCTATTTCGCCTTTAGTTTTGAATAAGCCTAAGTTTTTTATAGCAAAATCAGTTTCTTCCTTGATGAGACAGGGCACACCAACAGTGCCAATCATGGATATAAGTACGTCCCACGTATCGACGCTGCTGCGTTTGTTGATGTTCTCAAAGTCCTCCTCGGAAATTAGATATGCGTTCGAAAGGTCAAGATTTCCAGTGGTAAGGTGCTTAGATGTGACAAGCTTTCGTCCTTTCTCAGTTGGTTTAGGCGAATCGTGAGTACCGTCGCGGACAGATGCGCAGTACTCAGATGCAGGAACGTATCGTCTTCTACCCACCACAATAATCTCCTTTTTCACTATCGACGCCAAATCCTCTGCTTTAGTCCATCTGCCAAACTCTTCTTGCATCTGAGGTCTATCGAACAGCTTCAGTATGGTATTGCGCGTCTGTGCGGCAGTTTCAATAACTTTCCTTAATTCTTGATTGCCGAATGTTGTTCGGAGTGTGACGAATCGCAGTGAAGACGTACTCATCAATGGTGCCTAAGCGGGCTTGCTTTTTTCCCCCATGGTTGCGCTTCGTAGCGTCCTGATCGGTCCAATCTGTCAGTCATCAGCGCCGGCTCCCGTTGGTTCAGCGACTTCTACCATGGCTGACGTGGCCTGCGGCTCCGGCACACGTTCGCCATCTTCCCTCAATATGGAATTCGATAGCATCGCGAATCTCTTCCAGCAATGCCTCCCGGGTGTTTGCGGTCGCGACGCAGCCGGGCAGGTCGGGAACATAGGCCGAGTAATTGTTGGGGGTCCTTTCCATCACGACGGTGTATTTCATCGAACGTCTCCAAATCCCAACCTTGCCAGGTTCTCCTCAATCGCCGTATCCAGCCGCCGTGCTTCTGTCTGTTGTTCCCGCCATTGGGCAGTAAGGCGGGTCATCTTTTCTTCAAAGGGTTCTCCATCGTCCTCCAGCGGTTCCGCGCCGACATAGCGACCTGGTGTGAGGACATGGCCGTGTTTGCGGATCTCTTCGAGCGACGCGCTCTTGCAGAAACCTGGGATGTCCTCGTACTCCCCGGATCCCTCGCCACCGCGCCAGGCGTGATAGGTGTCCGAGACCCTGGCGATGTCATCCGGCGATAGGTTCCTTCGCGTACGGTCGATCAAATGTCCCAGCTTCCTGGCGTCGATGAAAAGCGTCTCGCTCTCATGGGCCCGATGTTCCCCATTGGCTCGGCCACGAGATAAGAACCATAAACACGCAGGTATCTGCGTGGACCGGAAAAGCTGACCGGGCAGGGCGACGATGCAGTCTACCAGGTTGGCCTCTATGATGTTCTTTCGAATTTCCCCTTCGTTTGACTGGTTAGACGACATGGAGCCGTTGGCGAGGACGAACCCTGCGGTGCCATGGGGCGAAAGGTGGTGCAAAAAGTGCTGCACCCACGCGAAGTTGGCGTTGCCAGCCGGTGGGACCCCAAATTCCCATCGCCTGTCTTCGCGCAGACGTTCGCCGCCCCAGTCCGACACGTTGAAGGGCGGATTGGCGAGGATGTAATCGGCTTTCAGATCGGGGTGACGATCGTTATGAAAACTGTCCCCGTGCGCGATCTGACCCTCGATACCGCGTATTGCCAGGTTCATCCGTGCCATTCGCCAGGTCGTGTAGTTGGATTCCTGGCCGTATATGGAGATTTTTTCTCTGGCGTTGCCGCCGTTGCCATTTCCGCTGGTGTGAGCGTCTATGAATTCCATAGACTGGACGAACATTCCCGATGACCCGCAGCACGGGTCGTAGACTCTTCCCTCATATGGTTCCAGCATTTCAACGAGTAGGCGAACGACGCTGCGCGGGGTGTAGAACTCGCCGCCCTTTCGGCCCTCGGCGATCGCGAATTGCTCAAGGAAGTACTCATAAACGCTCCCGAGAACGTCGGTGGCGCGCGCCTCCTCACCGCCTACCTGAATGTTGCTGACCATGTCGACAACCTGCCCCAATCGCGTCTTATCCAGGTTTGGGCGCGCGTAGTCCTTTGGCAAGACATCCTTGAGCGCAGGATTATCCTGCTCAATTGCGGTCATCGCATCGTCTAGAGTACGTCCAATAGTGGGCTGGTGGGCCTGCGACTGGAGATTTCCCCAGCGCGCCTCGGGTGGCACCCAGAAGATGCTCTGAGCACGGTACTCATCGGGATCTTCCGGGTCTGCACCTTCAGCGACTTCATCAACCAGTTTGGCGCAAGCTTCCTCAAACGCGTCTGAAATGTACTTGAGGAAAATCAGGCCCAGCACGACGTGCTTGTACTCCGCGGCGTCCATGCTGCCGCGTAACGCATCGGCCATCGCCCAGAGTTCGGATCGAAAATCCGCGGCTTCGTTTCCGTCGACCGCTTTGGCCTGCGACGACGATTTTTTACGTCTGCCTTTCGCCATTCTGTTCGGCCTCCGTGTATTCGCTCCAAAGCTGACTTAATGTGCACCTTTAAAGTATACTACGTCGCATTTTGCGTCAACGCAAAATGCGACAACAGTAGCATATTGCGACACTTGGGGGCAGAGCAATTTGCCATTCAATGGGAGCAGGTGCATTTTGCGACGTACCTACCGAGTGCACTTGTTCAAATTACTCATAATCAATGGGTTAGTTAAACGGGATGTCTTGGCGAGACGGGCAGGGTGAGGTGGGTAGAGGGGAGGATGTTAGATGGACCGATTACATGGTAGTTGGATGAGTCGAAGTCTTACTTGACCACTTGGATTCTCATGGAAACCAAGGCTTTACATCTTGGTTCGACATACGTGAGCAGACAGGAATGTCCGCTCCACCCTCAACAGCTCTGGTTCCACATATGGCGCGGAGCGCGGGAGTGCCTTCCATTTGCCAAACCTTGTTGCCCTCTTAGACATCCCCTTTGGCGCTCCTACGCCCTCAGTTCACCTGTCGAGCACCCATACCCTCTCCCTTGGGAGAGGGTGGCGCTCAGCGCCGAAGGTCGGGTAGCTTGCCAAATATAACAGCCGACCAAAAAGGGTGGGGTCGCTCCCTGTCCTCGGTAAATAAGCAAGACCTTCCCGCTTTCCTGCGTGAATGGTAGCACTGCCCGGCACCCATTAATGGGTGAATCAGTGCTACCATTTTTTGTACATAATTGAGGGGATTGTTATGTCTTGGCTTAGACGAGATCCGAAATTTCGTCTTCAGGCATCAACGGAGGAGTTGGCCCTGTCTAATTACTTGACAATTTACGATTTGCTTTGTATTCTGGACAAGCCAACTGCTCGGGCGGTGGCAAAACGTATTAGGCACCAGGCGATAACCATAGACTCAATTATGGAAACGAGTCAAGAGAATATAACTAGGGATGGGGTTGAAACCGTTCGGAGGTTGTTATTGGAGGCGTGTAGGTAATCGAGTGATTAAAATCAGTCTGGTTTTATTAGAATAATTCATAAATATAGCTAATAATGGTTGTCAAGTGGTTATTAGTTAGTTAATTTAAAATTTAGAGCTTATTGTATGACTGCTGAGATCGCAATTCTAAATCGACAAGCCGTTGCTATGGCTGCAGATAGTGCTGCCACTTCTTTTCCTGGTGGAAGTCAAAAAATATCCTCATATGCAAATAAACTTTTCGCACTTTCTAATTTTGCACCTGTTGGTATTCTTATTCACGGTAATGCGAATTTTATAACTATTCCTTGGGAGACGATAATTAAAGAATATCGAAATTTTTTAGGAAATAGAACTTATGAAGTTTTGGAAGGTTATGCTGAGGATTTTTGTAGTTTTGTGAGTTCTACTATTAGTGAACATATTGATGAAAAAGAACAACTGGCTTATGCACTTCATTTAATAGAAGGAGTATTTAATGAAATTAAATCGATAGCTCATCAACGATTATCTAAGGAGCAGGGTAAGATTGAAGATATTATTGTTGAGATTATCGATTTTTACCACTCAAGGGCTAAATCGGCTTCATTGAATGAAAATAGACCTAAATGTTTTGAAAGCCGATTAAAGTGTAAAATTGGTAAAGATATAAAACTAAGATGTAGAGAGATATTTGATTCTTGTAGTATTTCTGAGGAATATATCAATAAACTCGATTATATAGCCATAAAGGTAATTGATTGCCGTACGGAGGAAATCATAACAAATACAGTAAATCACACTTCTGGAATTGCTATAGCTGGATTTGGGATGAACGATATTTTTCCGGTAATCCAACAATTTACAACTGATGGATTAATCTTTGATAAAATAACTGTGTATGAAAAAGAAACAGAACGTTTTGGTCTTGCTGCTGGAGCTTTAATGGTACCTTTTGCACAATCTGATATGGTAAATTTATTTATGGAAGGTGTGGCCCGAGAATATGGATCTTTTTTGGCTGAGACAATGTACACCCATTTACAAGAAAACATTAGCAACGTAATACGGTTAATTGGTCCTCACATTGATGAGGATACTGATACTGATAAACTTGTAAAAGAAATGATGGGACAATTACCAACTGTAGTTGATTCTTTTATGAGTGAATTAAATGGACTTAGTAAAACCAAATTTTCAGATCCCATTATGAATGTAGTAGCTACTCTTCCAAAAGAGCAACTCGCCGAAATGGCAGAAGCGTTGGTGAGCTTAACGGCCTTGAAGCGACGTGTCTCGGATCAAGAGGAAACAGTAGGTGGTCCGATTGATGTAGCGATTATTACTAAAGGCGATGGATTAATTTGGATTAAACGTAAACATTATTTCTCACCCGAATTAAACCCATCGTATTTCGCAAGAAATCACGCACGGAGGTTTTAGTATGTCTTCACTAATTCGACCTATTGTAATGTTACCTATTATCAAAACAATTGGGTCTAAACCTGAGCCAGAAAAAATGGTGGATACAAAATATGGTAAAGTACCTGAGTCGGTGATCATAGCTGCCAGAGCAGCAGGGAAACGTACTGCGGCAAGGGTTCGACCACAAATGGAGGAAATTATAAAACGGCATTTTGAATGAAGGTGTGATATCCCAAACCCTTACAATTACCCCCTGGGTCTTTCTTCGCAATCAATCCCAGGGGTTTATTTTGTTGTCTTTTAACCTATTTAGGCCAATATTATTGTTGTAAATTTTATAGGTCAGACCCCCACCCAAAAAGCAAAAGCCTATAAGGTGGTATTGCCCGATGTCCCGGCGGGGTAGAACGGCTAAGTGAACGGGCGTATGATTATCAGACGGCCCGATTGATCGGTTCCTGAATCAGCCGAAGTGTTGCCTGATCACTTGGATCTGATGAAAACCGAGGTTAATCTCCCGGCTCGACATACGTGAGCAGACAGGAATGTCCGCTCCACCCTGACAAGCTCTGGTTTCCCGTATCGCGCTAAGCGCGCCCATCAGTCGATCGATGTTTCCACAGGCTAACCAACTGTCGCATTTCGCGACACCTATCCAGCACCCTCACCCTCTCCCCGCGGGAGAGGGTGGCGCGCAGCGCCGGGAGAGGTCGCCCTCGTCGATGGGTTAGCGACGTGGGAGGGCCACGTGGCCAGGCGAATGACTATCAGATGGACCAATTATTCGGTTCCTGAATTAGCCAAAGTGTTGCCTGACCACCTGGATCTGATGAAAACCGCGGTTCATCTTCCGGTTTGATCTACGTGAGCAGACAGGAATGTCCGCTCCACCCTCAAAAGCCCAGTTTCGACGTATAGCGCGAAGCGCGGGAATGTCTTCCATTTGGCCAATACTCACTGCCTTTCGAAAATTCCCTCCAGCGCTCCAGCGCCCTCAGTTCACCTGTCCAACAGCCAGACCCTCTCCCTTGGGAGAGGGTGGCGCTCTGCGCCGGGAGAGGTCGCCCCGCACCGGGAGAGGTCGTACAAACCAAAACAGGCCTGCGCGGCATGGCGCAAGCCTGTTTCTGATTTCATGGTGGAGCTGATCGGGATCGAACCGACGACCTCATGACTGCCAGTCATGCGCTCTCCCAGCTGAGCTACAGCCCCACCGCTGGGCAATGTGGAGGAAGTGTAACAAAGGGACGGTTTTCTGTCAAGCGAAAAGGGCTTAATCGGGCGCGTCCGGCCGGGCGAAATCGTGCGATCGTCGGAGCGTACAGGACGCACAGGACGGAGACCTCACGCGACGCCGATCAACCTGGCGAATCCGTCTTCGTCGAGAATTTCGATCTCGAGTTCTCTGGCTTTCTCCAGCTTCGAGCCCGCGTTTTCGCCGGCAACGACGAGATCGGTCTTCTTACTGACGCTCGAGGTAGGCTTGCCGCCGGCAGCCCTGACCGCGTCCTGGGCCTGCTGCCGGCCCCAGCGTGTGAGGCTGCCCGTGACAACAACGGTTTTTCCATCCAGAGGCCCGGGACCCGCGTCGGATTGTTTCTCCCCTTTCAGCGTGAGTCCGGCCTTCTTAAGTTTATCGATCACAGCAGCATTGTTTTCGTCCTTCAGAAACGCATGGACGCTTTCCGCGATCGCGCCGCCGATCTCGTGGATGGCTTCGATTTCCTCGGCTGAAGCCTCACGGAGCCGGTCGATGGAACCGAAGTGGTCCGCCAGGGTACGCGCGACGGTCGCGCCAACGTGGCGGATCCCGAGGGCGAAGAGGACGTTGTGGAAGGGGCGTGCCTTGCTGCGCTCCAGACCGTTCATCAGGTTGCGCGCAGACGTCTCGGCCATGCGTTCCAGCTCGGCGACCTTCTCCACGTCAAGCGAGTAGAGGTCTCCCGCGTCCCGGATCAGTTCCTTCTCCACGAACTGATCCACCAGCGCGTGTCCTAGGCCCTCGATATCCATCGCGGTGCGGGAGGCGAAGTGGCGTATGCGCCCCTTCAACTGGGCCGCGCACCCCGAGTTGACGCAGCGTATCGCGACTTCGGACTCGTCCTTCACCAGGTTGGCGTCGCAGACAGGACAGGTTTCGGGGAAATCAAACGTACGCGCGTCCGCAGGACGTTCCGATTCGACCACGGAGACGACTTTGGGAATCACGTCGCCGCCCTTTTCCAGGACAACCGTGTCGCCTTGCCGGATGTCCTTGCGTTCGAGTTCCTCGGCGTTGTGCAGCGTGGCACGGCTGACCGTACTGCCGGCGAGGAGGACCGGCTCCAGTTCGGCGACGGGGGTGACCACACCCGTGCGACCCACCTGAAGGGAGATTTTCGACAGCCGCGTGCGAACGCGTTCCGCCGAGAACTTGAAGGCGAACGCCCAGCGCGGGCTCTTGGCAGTGGCGCCGAGTCTGGCCTGCTGGGCGAGGGCGTCCAGTTTGACGACGATCCCGTCGATATCGTAGGACAGCGACTCACGGTCCCCGTCCCACATGCGCCAGTACGCGACGATGTCATCGGTGGAATTGCAGCACCGCCGTTCGGAATTTACGGAAAACCCCAGCTTTTCGAGGCGATCCAGGCTTTCGGAGTGGCGGTCGTGTTGCGGTTCGGCCGTCAGGAGCCCGTGCGCGAAGAAACTGAGGTTGCGATCGGCAACCAGCCTGGGGTCCTGAATTTTCAGGGAACCCGCCGCCGTGTTTCGCGGGTTCGCGAACAGCGGCTCTTCCCGCTCTTCTCTCTCCCTGTTGATGGCTTCGAAGTTCTCGCGCGTCAGGTAGACTTCTCCGCGGACCTCACACCGCTCCACGGGTTCCCTCAGGCGTAGCGGGATGGAACGGATCGTACGGACGTTGGGCGTGATTTCTTCGCCCTGCAACCCGTCACCGCGGGTAACGCCGCGGACGAGCAGACCGTTTTCGTACGTGAGGCTCAGGGCGACGCCGTCGACCTTCAGTTCAGCGAGATAAACCAGGTCTTCCCCTGGCAGTTCCCGTCGAAGGCGGGCGTCGAATTCGATCAGGTCCGCCTCCGAGTAGGTATTGTCCAGGCTGAGCATGGGGACGTCGTGGCGAACGGCGGGAAACGTCCCGCTCAGGTCGGAACCCACCCGGCGGGTGGGTGAATCGGGCGGAACGAGGTCCGGATGTCCGGATTCCAGTTCCTCGAGTTCGCCCATCAATCGATCGAACTCCTCGTCTGAGACCGCCGGAGCGCCCAGGACGTAGTAGCGGTAGCTGTGTTCGTTCAACTCGCCGACGAGTCGCGCGATCCGATGTTTGACCTGATCAGACATGGTCTGCCTTCAAAGCTCCTCACGGAAAATTCGTCTTATACCGGCAACAAGATAATCAACGACATTGGACAGACGCAAGTCTCTCGCCCGGGTCCGGGTTCTTGAGGATATGGCCAATTACCGGCTCTGCCGTGCGCAGAAATCACGCTATGAGACACCAAACGTCAAAGCGTGCCCGCGAGGATTGCCAGCAGGCCCAGCATCATTCCCACCTTCAGAAACCGGTTGACCTTGCGGAGGCGGCGTGTATCCGGGACGCGGAGGACGGAGAACATGAAACAAACCAGCAGGACGTCGAGCAGGCAAACGAGGATAAGGTAGGGAAGCCCGTAGAGGTCCAGGATGTACGGAACTGGAGTGAGCAGAATCAGGAGCGCATAGACGCCTGCGGCAAGGCGGCAGGAACTGGCCGGCCCCCAGCGGAGGGGCAGGGTTTCGCCGGGCGCAATGCTGTCTCCATGGATATCCTGGGCGTCTTTGAGGATTTCCCTGCCCAGATGGTAGATGGTCGCAAACAGGGCGGGTACAGCGGCGGGTAAGGGGGCGCCGACGGCGAACCCGCCGTAGAAGAAGGCCAGGCCGCACAGCAGGCTTACTGCGAGGTTGCCGGCCAGCGGAATGTGTTTCAGCCGCCGGTTATAGGCCACGAGACATCCGCACGCGACGACCGCGGTCGCGATGGCCTCAGGCGGCAGGAACAGGCTCAGGCTGAGCCCGAGCACCATGAGGACAATGCATTCGATGGTTGCGGCGCGGGGGGAAAGGCGGTTCGAAGGAAGGGGCCTGTGGGGGTGGTTGACGCGATCGGTTTCCAGGTCCCACAGGTCGTTGAGCGCATTGCCGCCGGCCATGACGGCGGCCGCGGAGAGTGCGGCAATCCAGAGCGGCGCGGGCAGCGCGTGCACGCCCAGCCACCCGCCCATCAGCACCGAGGCACAGGTGATGAGACAGTTCTGCGGGCGCGTGATCTGAAGCATCGCGCGTAAGGCGTCGGCTACGGAAAGGTCAGACCGGAGCGGCGCCGGATTCCTCGAAGACATCGGCGGCGTCCCGAATGGAATACCGGTAACCCTGTTCGGTAAGGAACATCTGGCGCTTGCGGGCGAATTCCAGCTCCCTGGTATCTCTTGTAACCAGGGTGTAGAAGTGAGCCAGGCTGCCGTTGGCCTTGGGCCGGAGGATGCGCCCCAGCCGCTGGGCCTCTTCCTGCCGCGAACCGAATGTCCCCGAAATCTGGATGGCAACGTTTGCGTCCGGCAGGTCGACGGCGAAATTGGCCACCTTGGAGACGACCATCAGCCGGATTTCCCCCTGCCGGAAACGCGCGTACAACAGGTCGCGCTCCTCGCTAGGGGTCTTGCCGGTAATGACGGGGGCCGCCAGTTCTCTGGCAAAGGCCTCCACCTGGTTGACGTATTTGCCGATGACCAGAACCTGATCCTTGTCGTGTTTCCGGATGAGTTGCCTGGCCAGAGGAATCTTGGATGGATTCTCGGATGCGATCCTGAACTTTCCGCGGCCGCCGGCAACAGCGTAGTCCATGCGCAGGTGCTGGGGAAGCGGAAGACGGATCTCACGGCATTCTGCCGTGGCTATCCAGCCCTTGGACTCCAGGTCGCGCCAGGGCACGTCGAAGCGTTTCGGACCGATGAGACTGAAGACGTCCGCTTCCAGGCCGTCTTCCCGTACGAGCGTGGCCGTGAGTCCCAGCCTGCGTCTGGCCTGGAGTTCGGCGGTAAAGCGGAACACGGGCGCGGGCAGCAGGTGGACTTCGTCGTAGATAATGATGCCCCAGTTTCCCTGATTGAAGATGGCGAAATGGGGAAACGCGTCGCCCTTTTTCTTTCTGTACGTGAGAATATTGTAGGTAGCGACGGTGATGGGACGGATCTCCTTGACTTCGCCAGAGTATTCTCCGATCTGTTCCGGCTTCAGGTCCGTCTTGTCCAGCAGTTCCGCTATCCATTGGCGCGAGGCGGTGATGTTGGTGGTGAGGATGAGCGCCTGTGTCTGAAGACGTTCTATCGCGGCCATTCCCACAATGGTTTTGCCCGCGCCGCAGGGCAGGACCACCACCCCGCTGCCGCCTTCAGGTCCCCCGCCCGCGTGAAAGATCTCCGCGGCCTCCCGCTGGTAGTCCCGCAGCCGGAAGGGCGCGCCGGAGCGGGTTTTCGGAAGCCGCCGCAGCGCCAGGCGCCGGCCCGGCAAGTACCCGGCGAGGTCCTTGACGGGAAAGCCGATGCGGGTGAGCGCCTGTTTCAGGTGGCCGCGGTAAAGCAGGTCGACTTTGAGACGCCGCGCGTCAATCCTGCGATTCAGATAGGGCCGCACCGACTTGTGCCTGGAGATTTCGGTGATGAGCAGCGGGTCGTCGGCGGAGAGGACAAGGTCTTTTCCGGATCGTTCCAGTCGAATACGACCGTATCGCCCCAGGGTCTCCCGGATTTCAACGGAGACGTTCTGGGGAATCTCGTATTTGCTGAAGGATTCCAGGGCGTCGTTGATTTCGTCCGCCGTCAGACCCGCGGCAGCGGCATTCCAGAGCGATAGCGGGCTGATGCGGTAGGTATGGATGTACTCAGGGCTTTTTTCCAGTTCGGCGAAGCGTGCCAGTACGTCCCGGGCGGCTTCATAACGTGGTCCGCCAACCTCCGCCAGAACCGTCATGTCGCTCTGCACGATCAGGGGATTTTGGGAATTGAATGACATAGAAGCTGGAGACGGGCAAGCAGTCTCCGGGAGAAAGCCGGGAAGGTTGGAACGCTGTTCAGAGAGGTCTGCGCATACGTGATCGACCGTCCGAAATCAGCGTCCGGTCAGGCTTTGGGCCTGTCTGAATGGAGGTCCTCAGCGACCGGGTATGAATTGGGTCTGCGCCGCGCAAGACCTATAAGGATACGAATGGGGAGTATAATTGTCAATCGGTTTTCCGCGGTCTGGAACCACGAGCGAATTAAAGAAAATAATTTGACTTTAAACGCAGGTTTACATAAAATTGAATGACTGATAATTTAAAGTGGGCCAGTGGTTTCCGGCGTCCGTGTTTCATACTGCCGTCGGCTGTTTTCGCCTTGTGGGACTGGGAGATGCCGGGTTATTTCGGGAGGAGCCACAATTCCAGTGGAGGGGAGGGTCAGGATGGAGGATCAATTCACACAGTGTCTGAAGTGTGATAAAGGCGTTTTGCTTCCTTTATCAGACTACGGGCGTGATGGCGCGCCTATTCACTATAAGGCCTGGGTTTGCAGCAACCCCGACTGCGGGTTCAATCTGCGGATCGATAACGGCGAAATCAGCATGGGAAGGAATATCGCCGAATCGTACAAATAATCCCGTAGGTTCAAGTCCGGAAAACACAGCCCGTCGCGGATGACGATCCGGACGGATGGCGTTGAAACACTGACTCAAATTGGCAACAACTGTGGACTCCGCCCGGTATCGACGTCGCCGGTATCCGCGACCGGGACCGGATTCTTCGCGGCGCCATGTGTCTATATCGTCGGCCGCTGTCTCATCTTTTGAAGGTTTTTTTCAACCGGTTTTCCGTTTCTTTCCTGCCTCGCACTGGGCCATCCCCTGACCAACGGGGGTGGCGCTTTATTTCCCACGTCCGCTCACCTCCGTCTTAGAAGTTGTTTTAAAATTACCGGTGAGTTCCCGACCGGCGCTTTTGCAGCCGCGCGAAGACCGCTGGGAATTTTAAGACAGCTTCTTAATAGCGTCCACATGGCTTTTCATTCCAGGGACTCCGTTCAGCCCGTATGGGATCGCCCTGTACTGGGCATCGAAACCTCGTGCGACGAAACAGCTGCCGCCGTTGTGGCCGGCAACCGTATTCTGTCAAACGTGATATTTTCCCAGACAGAGCACAGTCTCTACGGCGGCGTGGTCCCCGAACTGGCGTCGCGGAACCATGTGCGCAAGATCGTGCCGGTCGTACGTGAGGCGCTGTCTCGGGCCGGAGTCGGGCTGGAAGAACTCGGAGGAATCGCGGTCACCCGCGGGCCGGGCCTCGTCGGGTGCCTTCTGGTGGGTATTTCGACCGCAAAAGGGCTGGCGTTCGGCAGCGGCCGTCCGCTGATCGGCGTGCATCATATCGAGGGGCATCTCTTCGCCGGACTGCTTGGCGATACTGACCTTCGCCCGCCCTTTCTTGCACTGGTGATTTCCGGTGGCCATACCCAGTTGATCCACGTGCGACGTTGGGGTTTGTACGAGATCTGCGGCGAAACAAGGGACGACGCGGCGGGGGAAGCCTTCGACAAGGTTGCGAAGATGCTGGGGTTGCTGAAATCCGGCGAAACGACCATGGGGGGGCCGGTCATTTCCAGGCTGGCGGAAGAGGGCGACGCCGGCGCTTTTGCGTTTCCGCGGGGGCTCCGTCGTCAGGACGGGTTCGAGTTCAGCTTCAGCGGGATCAAGACATCGGTCCTGTACCACCTCAAAAGCCGTTCCGAAGCCGACGTCGCGGAGCAACGGGCGGATATCGCCGCCAGTTTCCAGGCGGCGGTTGTCGACGTGCTTGTGGAAAAGACAATTCGAGCGGCAGGCACTCTGAATCTGGGTCGGATTCTGTTGACGGGCGGCGTGGCGGCGAATCGGCGGCTGCGGGAAGAGATGCAGCGCGCCGCCATGGAATTCGGCGTGGAGGTCTGCTTTCCGCCGCCGGTCCTGTGTACCGACAACGCGGCGATGATCGCGTGCGCCGGGGGTTTCCGGCTTGGCAGGGGCGAGCGAACGGGGCGGGATCTGGATGCCGATCCAAGGATGAAATTATAGACTATGTTCCACCTGTCAGATCTGGATCTGAGTTTGCGCGACGGATTGTGGATCGGTCTTCTCGCGCCGGTCTGCGTCTACCTGGCCTGGCAGGTGTACCGTACGCGAAAACAGGGATTCCGGTTGGCACGTTGGTTGCTGGTATTCCGGTGTACCGCGTTCCTTCTATTGCTGGCGTTGATGATGGAACCGGTCCTGGCGCTTACGTTGCGGCGCGAGAGGAAGCCGCTGGTGGCCGTCCTGGTGGACGACAGCGAAAGTATGCGCATCGAGGATGACGGGCGGAGGCGAGGCGATCTCGCGATTGAGCTTCTCAGGAGCGGCGTGTTCGAAACGCTGGAGTCACGAGCACGGGTCGCCCGGTATCGCTTTTCCGAGTGGCTGGCGCCCTTGCCGCCGGCGGGCCTGGATTCACTGCGCTTCGACGGGCGCGCGACGGACCTTGCCGCGGCTCTGGATCTGCTGAGGGAGGAGACGGCCGGCGAGGGAATGGTCGCCGCAGTGCTGATTTCCGACGGGGCGCACAACCTGGGCGCGCGGCCGCAACGGGCCGCGCTCGAGTTGGGCGCGCCCGTGTTTTCGGTTGGCGTGGGGAGCGCGGATGCGCCTAAGGATGCGGCAATCGTATCGGCCGTATGCGATCCGATGGTCTACGTCGGGCGGACGTTGTCAATTTCGGTGGGACTGAAGTCCAGCGGATGCGAAGGTGCAAATTCGCTTTTGGTTGTGGAAGAGGAGGGGCGCCGGGTGGCGGAGGCGCCGGTCACCCTGGCGGACGGCGAGCAGGAGGTCCGGTTTTCTGTAGCGCCGGAACGGGCGGGCCGGCGCGTCTATCGGATTCATCTCGCGTCCCTGCCGGGGGAACGCGCTACCGCGAACAATACCGCCGTCGTCTCGGCGGAGGTTATCGAAAACCGGCTGCGCGTCCGGATTGTGGCGGGTTCCCCGAGTGCGGATCTTGCGTATCTGCGCAGGGTGCTGGAAACCAACGACAATCTTCAGGTGGAATTGCTCGTCGCCGACAGAACGGGCGAATGGCCTTTTCGGATGCAGGCGGAACTGGCCGACCCGGACTTCTCGGGGCTCCTCGTTCTGTTCGATCTGCCCGGCGAGATCATCTCGGGGCAAACCGGACGGCGGCTGGCCGAATACGTGGAATCCGGCGGTGCGATGCTCGTGGTCGGCGGGCGGGCGGGATTCAACGGGACCTACGCCCGGTCGCCGATTGCGCGCGTTCTGCCGGTCGTGTGTGCTCAGGGCGCCGATACGTATCGGGAGGCGCCGTTTCAGCTTGAATTGTCGCGGTCAGGAACCGTGCATCCCGTTCTTCGGATCTCGGACGACCCACTGGCGGACCGGCAGGCCTGGAGCGATCTGCCGCCGCTTCTGGCCTGTAATGTGAACCATGGGATTCAAGGCGATGCCGAAACCCTCATCTATCATCCGATCGAGCGTGCGGGCGGGGAGAAGATGCCGCTGGTTGCGGTGCGCCGCGCAGGGCGGGGCAAAGTGATGGCGGTGGCGGTAAGGACGTTCTGGCGGCTCGGTCTCATGATGTGGGGCGTCGGCAAGAACGACGAGGTTTCGAAGGCCTTCTGGGCGAATTCGGTGCAGTGGCTGGTCAAACGGGAGGACGTCGACCGTGTTCAGGTGGAGGTGGACAAGCCGGTCTATCGCAGCGGCGCCCCGGTGACGTTCCGCGCCCGTGTCTTCAACGAGTTGCTTCAGCCGCAGGCGGGCGCCCGAGTGGTGCTCTCGGTGGTTGACGAGGGCCGCGTGCGCCAGACGATTCTGGACGATGAAGGCCAGGGGCGTTACCGGGGGCAACTGAAAGCGGGCGCCCAGGGAGAGTACGCGTTTGAAGTTCAGGCCCGGACGGGCGGCGTCGATCTGGGCAGAGCCAAAGGGCGATACACCGTGGGCCGTTACAGTCTGGAGTTCGAAGACATGCGGCTGAACAGGGACCTTCTCGAAAGCGTCGCCGCACAGAGCGGAGGCGTGTTTGCGTCGCCCGATCGCTTGAGCGCGGTGTTTAACGACCTTGACCTTGCGCCGCAGGCGGTGGCGGAGTCTTATCGGGCACGGTTGTGGGGAAAACCGTGGCCGCTTTTCGTTCTCATCGTACTCCTGACCGTGGAATGGACGGCCAGGCGCAGGCGAGGAATGATATGAACGGGCTTTCGTCCGGTCCGTGCATCGGAGTTCCCGGAACTGGTACCGGGTGGGTTGCCGGAAGCATTGCCGTGCTTCTGGCTGTCATGATTTCATGCGCCAGGGCGGAAGGCCGCGTGGTGATCAGCGAGGTGATGTTCGATCCATCCGGCAGCGAGTTTTACGACGAGTTTATCGAGATTCAGAATACGGGCAGCGAACCCGTGGACCTGGCCGGATGGATGGCCGGAGACGGCGACGAGGCGGACGGGCTGGTATTCGAAGGTGGGTCCGTGCTGCAGCCCGGGGCGTTCGGGCTGATTCTGGACTCGGGGTATTTTGCGCACTCGACCCGTTACGATCCGCTGCCCCCGTCCGCATTGATCCTGACGGTGGCTGACGCCACGATCGGGAACTCGGGCTTGAGCAACTCGACCCCGGAGCAGATCGTTCTGGTGTCGTCGTCCGGCGACACGGTGGGCGTGATGGTGTACACGACGGGAAACAAGCCGGGGTTTTCAGAGGAGAAGGTGGACCCCGACGGGGGCGACGAACCGGAGAACTGGATGGATTCCCGGTCGGAGGGAGGGACGCCGGGACGCGTCAACAGCGTCAGTCCCAAAGACTATGACCTGGCGCTGGAGAGGGTTTCGGCGTCGCCGTTTCCGGTTCCGGCTGGCGCGGCGAGGGACTTTGTCCTGCAGGTGGTTAACCGGGGGCGTCGCGCAGCTTCGGCGTTTTCCCTGTCGGTGTGGGGAATTGACTCGTGGCATCGGGATTTCGCGGGCCTGGAGCCTGCCGGGTTTCTTCGGGTCGAGACGCCAGTCGGTACTGTACCTCCGGGACGACACGAATACGTGGCCGGGGTCGTGTTCGATGCCGATGAGGATAGTTCGAACAATCAGGTGACCTGGACGGTGCTCGGCGGCGTCGGACCCCGTGCGGTGATCGTCAACGAAGTGATGTATGCTCCGTTGGAGGGTGACCCGGAGTGGGTGGAGCTCCACAACCGATCCGGGCAGGCGCTGGACGTGACCGCGTGGCGAATTGAGGACGCGAAGTCTCCGGGAGACCCGTTCGAAAGCGGACACTTTCGAATGCAGCCCGATGCGTACCTGGTGGTGGCCGAGGCCGAGGACCGGTTCTACAGCCGGTTTCCCGACCGGACGGTTCAGGTTGTTGCGCCCGGGAGATGGGCTCGTCTGAACGACAGCGGCGACGCCGTCGTCGTACGCGACGCAACCGGCGCCGTTGTGGACAGTATGGTGTACGATCCCGCGGCTTCTACAGGGCGGTCTCTCGAACGAATTTCGGGTTCAGGACCGAGTGTCGATTTGTTGAACTGGCTGGCGAGTACCCACGAGGAGGGGGCGACGCCGGGGCGCGAGAACAGCGTGGCGCTGCAACGTGGCATCGATACTGTCAGCCTCCTGGCCGAGCCGAATCCTTTTTACGATCGGGTGGAAATACGCTATCTGCTTCCAACGCCGCGCGCCGACGTGAATCTGTGGGTGTACGACAGGTCCGGCCATCAGGTAAAGACGCTCCTCAATGCGGCTTCCGGCGGCAGCCGGCGGCGTGTGACCTGGGACGGGTCGGGTGAAAACGGCATGCAATTGAAGCCCGGCATTTATATCTTATTTTTGGAGACTTCGTACAAAGGCCGTATCTTTAGAACCGGGGCCCCTGTCGTACTGGCGAGAGGGCTTTAGGAACAATGTAGCGGTGCCGGCGAATCCCCTGCGCCGGAGTATCAGAAAGAACCACGCGTGTACTCTCCCCTTGTATGCATCAAGACAAGGGCGGCGCCTATATGAGAAGGGAACCGAACGCAGTAATTCAGGAACCGGAAGACAGACCGGATCTGATGAATCAGGTCTGCGGTGTATTGCTGTTCGCGGTTGCGCTGTTAATGGCGGTAAGCCTGGTTTCGCATTCGCCGCAGGATCCACCGAATTCGGGTCGCGCGCCGGAACTGACGGAGAATTGGGCGGGGTGGATCGGCAGCCAGATCTCCTACTATCTCCTGTTCGCGGTCGGCCACGGCGCTTACGTACTTACGGCCATCGTACTGATGTGGGGATGGAATCGGTTCAGAGAACACCCGGCCCTGCCTCTGGTCTCCCGATGCCTGGCATTGCTGGCCCTGGTGGTGGTTTATTGCGCCGCGGCGTGTGTACCTTCGCGAGGAGAGACCCATCTGTCATTTCTGATGGGCGGGTGGCTGGGCGTTACCCTTGCAGGCAGGGTCCTGGTCCCGTATCTGGGCTTTGTCGGGTCGTACATACTGTTGTGCGCCCTGTTTGTGATTTTCTTTATGGTCCTTACCCACCTGCCTTTTTCCCGAATTCCGGAACTGTGGAGGGCGGGGGCAAAACGAAATCCGACACACATCTCCGGCGGGTCCACTCCCGGGCTGCTTGAACAGCCGCAGACCGGGGAGACGCCTGTGCCGGCGCCTGCGGAACCCGACCAGCCGGAAGAAGAGAAGGAATCCGGGAACCATGACGAATCCGTTCTGGCTGTTGAACCGGACGACGCCATCCCCGAGTCCTTTCCACTGTACGAAGACGACGTGGATGAGCCTGAAGAGCAACCGGCGGTCTCGCTAGACCCCGACATCGTATCGGATCCGGTGGAGATATCCAGGTCGACCGGACTGAAGCCGAAGGTGGAAGCGCCGGGAAGCGGGGACGTCCAATACCGGTTGCCGGACCTGGAACTGCTCAATGAGCCCACGCAGCGGGAAGAGGGGCCGGACCGGTCGGTACTGCTGGAAGGAGCGCAGACCCTTGAGCACAGCCTCAGCAGTTTTGGCATCGAAGGCAAAGTAGTACAGGTTAATCCGGGTCCTGTCATTACCGGATACGAGGTACAGCCGCCCCGCGGGGTCAAGGTGAACCGGATCGTCAATCTTTCGGACGACCTCGCTCTGGTGATGAAAGCGCGAAGCATCCGCATCCAGGCGCCGATTCCCGGCAAAGCGGCCGTCGGCATCGAAGTCCCTAACGCAAACCCCTCGACCGTCTTCCTGCGGGAGATACTCGAATCCGACGCCTTTCAGGACGCCGACGACAAGCTGATGCTGGCGCTGGGCAAGTCCGCCACCGGAGAATCCGTCTGCACCAACCTGGCGTCCATGCCGCACCTGTTGATCGCGGGCGCGACGGGCAGCGGGAAGTCGGTATGCGTCAACGGGCTCATAACCAGCATACTCATGCGGTGCAGCCCGGAAGAGGTGCGTTTCATCATGGTGGACCCGAAGATGCTGGAGCTGTCGATCTACAACAACATTCCTCACCTGCTGGCGCCGGTCGTCACGGAACCCCAGAAGGCCTCCGAAGCCTTGAGGTGGGCCGTGGCGGAGATGGAAGACCGTTATCGAAACCTTGCGCAGTACAACGTCAGGAACATCACGGACTTTAACGACAAACTGGAGAAGATGCGCGCGGAGGCGGAATCGGAGGACGACCGCCATGAAATCCCCCACCTCCTGCCCTACATCGTGGTTGTGGTCGACGAACTCGCCGACCTGATGATGACGGCGCCGGCGGACATCGAGGATTCGCTGGCGCGGCTGGCGCAGATGGCGCGTGCGGTGGGCATCCATCTGATCCTGGCGACGCAGCGGCCGTCGGTAAACGTGATTACGGGCACGATCAAGGCGAACTTTCCTTCCCGTATCGCATTTCGAGTGGCGTCGAAAGTGGATTCACGTACGATTCTGGACAGCAACGGCGCAGAGAAGCTTCTGGGCCGCGGCGATATGCTGTTCATGCCTGCGGGAAAGCCGGAACCCGTGCGCGTCCACGGCGCGAACATGACCACCGAAGAGACCGAGCGTCTGGTGGAATGGGTAAGCGGCCAGGGCGTGGAAATGGAGCAGCTGGACCTGGGCGTGGACGAAAACGAGCTGATGCTCGCCGAGGGGACCCGCGACAAACGTTTCGACGAAGCGCTTCGACTGGTCGTTACTCACCAGCAGGGGTCGGCGTCGCTGCTTCAGCGCCGCATGAAAGTGGGATATGCACGCGCCGCGCGCCTTGTAGACGAACTGGAGCAGGCTGGAATCGTCGGCCCGTCAGACGGCAGCAGCAAGGGTCGGGAGGTGCTGGTTGACATCGAGTATCTCAACCGGTACGGAGAGGATGAGCCGGATGCGTTATGAACGCCAGACAGAAAACGGCGACCTGCGCAATTTGGCGCCTGGGCTCCCTTTGCCGGCAGTTTACGCGAGGTGAGGCGCATGGCCGCCGTACGGCTCAAATTGCTGTTGTTCGCGTGCGCGCTCCTGATACCGGCGGACGTGCCGGGCATCGACGGGCGCGAGGTGATTCGCCGTCAGCAGCAGCGGTACGGAAAGCTCACGAGTATTTCCGCCCGGTTCACGAAATCCCACTATTGGAAACTCGTGGACCAGAAGACGCAACTGAGCGGTAACCTCCACGTGGAAAAACCGAATCGGTTCCGTTTCGAGACGCGGGTGCAGACGGTGGTGTCGGACGGAGAACGCGCCTGGAACTACACACCCGAGAACGAACAGGTTCTGCTGAGCAGCTACGATCGGGCGAAGGGCGACCGGAGCTACGAAAAACTGCTCTTCGACCTCATTCTTCTGGGAGGATACGAAGACCGCTACGACCCCCGGCTCGCCGGAGAGGAAAGAGTGGACGGCAAGCGATGTTACCGCGTGGAATTGACGGCCCGTGAGGAGGAGAGCTATATTGCCCGCGTCCGGTTGTGGGTGGACAGAAAGCTCTGGCTGGTCCGCCGTGCGGAATATCTGAATTTGAACGAAGATGTAACCACCTACGATATTTCCCGCTTGAGAGTGGACGCGAAACTGAAGCCGGATCTTTTCACCTTCGTGCCGCCGGACGGCGTCGAGGTGATTGACCTGAGGTGATCCCGGCGCCGGCAGGGACGAATACGAGAATACGAAAAAACGAGAAAACCATAAGACGAATGATGTATTCCCGCTTTTTCGTAGTCTCGCCTATTCGTAGTTTCGCTCTTTCGTAGTCTCGCCGTTTCGTAGTTTCGTCTATTCGTCTTTTCGTTTCTTCGTAAAGGAGTTGACGTATATGGCAGTCGACATGCAATTTACCGATCTGAAATCCGGGTTGGCGGCGTGCCGCGACCGGCTGGACAATCTCCGGAGGTATCTTTGACCTGGAATCCCGGGAGACCCGCATCGCCGAACTGCAGGGGTTGATGGAGCGTCCCGGTTTCTGGGACGACAGGGAGCGGGCCAGGCAGATCATCGATGAATTGAACGGCCAGAAGGACTGGGTAACCGGCTGGCGGGATCTGGACGAGCGCCTCTCGGAACTGGAGGAGTTGTACGAACTTGCCCGGGAAGAGCAGGACGACGAGACGCTGCGGGATCTCCAGCGGGAACAGACGGCGCTGGGCGGGTCGCTCGAAGAGCTTGAATTCCGGCACATGATGGGCGATAGAGAAGATCGCCTGAATGCCATTCTGACGATTCATCCCGGCGCGGGCGGTACGGAGTCGGCCGACTGGGCGCAGATGCTGATGAGGATGTACAGCCGATGGGCCGAGCGCCGCGGGTTCCAGGCGGACGTGCTTGACCTGCTTCCGGGGGAGACCGCGGGGATCAAGAGCGTGGCGATTGAAATGAAGGGAGATTACGCGTACGGATACCTCAAGTCCGAAATGGGCGTGCATCGGCTGGTGCGGCTGTCTCCTTTCGATTCCGGCAGCAGGCGTCACACGTCGTTTGCTTCGGTCTCGGTGTACCCCGAAGCGGAGGGCGACGTCGAGGTGGAGATCCAGCCTGAGGATATCCGCGTGGATACCTACCGGTCGAGTGGCGCGGGGGGGCAGCATGTGAACAAGACCGACTCGGCCGTACGGATTACGCACCATCCCACGGGCATCGTGGTTCAGTGTCAGAACGAACGATCACAGCACAAGAATCGAAACTCGGCGATGAAGATCCTCAAAGCCAGGCTGTACCAGCTCTACAAGGAAGAGGAAGAGAAAGCCCGCGCGAAGATCGAAAAGGACAAGAAGAAGATCGAGTTCGGCAGCCAGGTCCGCAACTACGTACTCCATCCCTATCAGCTCGTCAAAGACCTTCGGACCGAGTACGAAACGTCCGGTGTTCAGGACGTGATGGACGGGGATCTGGACGGATTCATGCGGGCCTTTCTGGAGAGGAAAGGGAAGGCGTAACCTCGGGGGCAAAGGGCTTGACTTCACTTTTCGTATTGATTATAATATTTTTAGTGTATGACCCGGCCGCTGGCGGTAAATGATCAACCGGTTATTTTTTGGAAGCTGTTTTAAAATTACCGGTGAGTTCCCGAGCGCGAGCGAAAAAGTGGCGGT
>JAPPFJ010000020.1 GCA_028877215.1 Gemmatimonadota bacterium
CGTTGCCGGCGGCTGCCAGCGCGTCGAAATCCCTGGAAGGGGCACGCGCCTTCGTTGACACATCGTAGGCGTAGAGCTTTTCGTCCCAGGAGTTTGCCACCCACATTGTCGTTCCGTCAGACCAGATGCCACTCGGACGCTCGTTGCCGGCGGCTGCCAGCGTGTTGAAATCTTTGGCAGGATCCCGCGCCTTCGTTGACACGTCATAGGCGTAGATCTTGGCGTCCAGGTCCCGCCAGTCGACGTCCGCGACCCACATCGTCGTTCCGTCAGACCAGATGCCCGCTGGATTCCAGTTGCCAGCGGCGTCCAGCGTGTTGAAATCTCTGGCAGGATCCCGCGCCTTCGTTGACACGTCGTAGGCATAGATCTTGACTTCGTAGCTGTCCGCAACCCAAATGGTTGTCCCGTCCGACCAGATACCTCTCGGAGACGAGTTGTCGAGGGACGACAGCATGAGATCTTTCCGAGGATTGTGGACAGGGGTGTACAATTGACCGTAGCTGACGCGCTGCGTACCCAATGCGAACAAGACTGAACACAACACGAGGCATTTCCAGTTCGCATTCGTCATCAAGTTGGTAGAGTTCATTGTGCGTGTGACCGTGGTATCAGGTTTAGTCATTCGAAGGAGACGAGACCGCTTAATCCGGACGTTACGAAAGCGTCCACAAACTCGAAGAAGTCCGCGAAGTTCACGGTGCCGGCGCCGTTAAAATCCGCAGTTTTCTGTCCCTGCGTCTGGCTGCAGTCCGGCAGATTGAGCTCGTCCATGTCATTGACCGAAACGTCCCGCAACGAAGGGGGGATGCACCCTGTAAGGGTGTTGCCGGCGAGGTGCAATACCACCAACCGGGTCAGGTTGCTGAACGACGAGGGAATGGAACCCGTCAACATATTGTCGTCCAGGCGCATCTCCAGCCGGGAAGACGCGTTGCCCAATTCCTCGGCGATCGTTCCGGTCAACTGGTAGAAAGCGAGGTATAGCGCTTTCAGGCCGGTCAGGCGGCTCAACCCGGCAGGTATCGTCCCGTTCAAACCCTCGTTCCAAAGTCTCAAATTCGTTACGCGCTGCGGCGTACCGCTGATCGTGACGCCGTCACGGACGTCGAAGATCGAACTCTCGAAAGCTCGTCCGGAAAGCGTCAACGTCACCTCGCTGCCGTCCAGTGGCTCCTCGGTCAACGTACCTGACGTCGACACGGTGATCGACTCCTGGACCGCGGGTACGGGAACCTGGGCGTAACCCGAAGCCGGTAGATTGAATGCCGCCGCGACGACGGCCAGTGGCAGCAGTGCGAGTCGACGATTCGTAATTTGCCAGACCATAAGTCAGCTATCTCTATTCAAAAGTACCCCTGGTGACGCGTCCACTCTCGATGCTGCATCCGCCGGCAGCGACGCAGGTATAGCGGGTGCCGTCCTGCAGCTCAATCAGGCCGCCATTCTGGAAGCTGAGTACCGCGCGCCCGCCGCTGATGGTCAGGTTCGCATTCCGAAGAAGCCCGGGAACGAAGAAGCCGGTGGGGAAGTTCGGCAGCACGTCACCGACGCCCCAGGTTCCGCTGCCGGCTGCGGCGCCCACGGCCAGTCCGGATGGATCAACCAGTCCGTCGGCGCTCGTCAGGAGGTCTTCGACGTTGGACCCGTCAAGATCCGCACGCAGTACCTTGTCGGCATCCACGTCCGTCCAGTACATCTTGCCGCCGGAAACGTCCAGGTCCAGCCCGTTGGGAGTTGTCAAGCCGGTGGAGACGAGATCCTCCACATTGGTACCGTCCAGACCCGCGCGCTGAATCTTGCGGTTTCCCCGGTCGGTCCAGTACATCTTGCCGCCAGACAGGTCCAGGGCAAGGCCGGTTGGGCTGCTCAGTCCGGCCGTCACGAGGTCTTCCAGGTTGGAGCCGTCCAGGTCCGCACGCTGGATCTTGTCCGACCCGGGATTCGTCCAGTACATCTTTCCATTCGCCACGTCCAGAGCGATTTCACCAGGAAACGCCAGCCCGGCCAGGGTGAGGAGGTCTTCAACATTGGAGCCGTCCAGGTCCGCACGCTGGATCTTGCCGTTCTGCCGGTCCGTCCAGTACATCTTGCCGCCGGAAACGTCGAGCGCCAGACCGTACGGCACACTAAGGCCGCTTGTGATGAGATCCTCCACGTTGGAGCCGTCCAGGTCCGCGCGCTGGATCTTTGCCGTACCCGCGTCCGTCCAGTAAATCTTGCCTCCCGCCATATCCAGGGCCAATCCGTCCGGGCCATTCAGCCCCGCGCTGCTGACCAGGTCTTCGACGTTGGAGCCGTCCAGGTCCGCACGCTGGATCTTGTCCGTGCCCCAGTCCGACCAGTACAGTTTCGAAGTCCCCGTTACGGGTGGCGTCACCGTCGCGACCGTAACGCTCACCGCGGCGGAGCAGTTGTTTCCCGTATCGGACTCACCCGATACCGCATCCACACACGCGCCGTAGTAGTAGGTCCCGGAATTCGATGGCGCCGTCAGGCTGATCGATTCGGCGCTGGTGCCGGAAGCGGCGAGTCCGCCCACCCCATCGGTGCCGACTTCGGTGTCGCGGGTGGAAACCGTCGCGTCGGTGGAACGGTAATAGCGCAGCGTGGTCGAGCTTGACCTTCCGGTTCCCTGGTTGCGTACCGTCGCCCTCAGGAAGAATGAGGCGCCGGTGGTCGGGCTGCTGGTGCTGACTGTCGGCGTATCAACGGCCAGATCAGGCGCAGGGGCCGCGCCCACGGTTACGGTCACGGCAGCCGAGCAGTTGTTGCCGGTGTCGGATTCGCCCGATACCGCATCCACACACGCGCCGTAGTAGTAGGTCCCGGAATTCGATGGCGCCGTCAGGCTGATCGATTCGGCGCTGGTGCCGGAAGCGGCGAGTCCGCCCACCCCATCGGTGCCGACTTCGGTGTCGCGGGTGGAAACCGTCGCGTCGGTGGAACGGTAATAGCGCAGCGTGGTCGAGCTTGACCTTCCGGTTCCCTGGTTGCGTACCGTCGCCCTCAGGAAGAATGAGGCGCCGGCGGTCGGGCTGCTGGTGCTGACAAAAGGCGATACGACAACCAGGTCGGCACCGCCGCCGGGACCGCCTCCTCCGCCCCCGGACGCCGCAGCCATGGCCACGCCCGAAGGGTCTACCAGTCCGTTCGTGCCGGTGACCAGGTCTTCCACACCAGAACCGTTCAGGTTGGCGCGTTGCACCTTGTTCGTGCCCGCGTCCGCCCAGTACATTTTCCCGCCGGACACGTCGAGCGCCAGACCATTCGGTCGATCCAGACCGCTGGTGACCAGGTCTTCGACATTGGCCCCGCTGAGGTCCGCCCGCTGGATCTTGTCCGAACGCCGGTCCGTCCAGTACATCTTGCCGCCGGAAACATCGAGTGCGATCCCTGTCGGACTGCTTACGCCGCTGGTGACGAGGTCTTCGACCCCCGATCCATTCAGGTTGGAGCGCTGGATCTTATTCGCGCCCGGATTCGTCCAGTACATCTTGCCGCCGGAGACGTCCAGCGCCAATCCGCCCGGAAACGTCAGACCGCTGGTGATCAGGTCTTCCACGTTGGCGCCGTTGAGGTCCGCTCGCTGAATCTTGTTCGTCTGCCGGTTTGTCCAGTACATCTTGCCACCGGAGACGTCCAGGGCCAGACCGTACGGTATTCCCAGTCCCGTGACCAGGTCTTCCACACCGGACCCGTCCAGATTGGCGCGCTGCACCTTGTTCGTACCCGCGTCGGTCCAGTACATCTTGCCGCCCGCCATATCCAGCGCCAGGCCGTCCGGACCGTCCAGCCCCCCGCCGGTGACCAGGTCTTCGATCCCGGATCCGTCCAGGTTGGACCGCTGGATCTTGTCGGTTCCCCAGTCCGTCCAGTAGAGTTTGGACGCCCCAGGGGTCGGCGGCGCCGCCGTAGCAACCGTCAGGGTGACGCCGGGAGAACAGTTGTTCCCCGTATTGGACTCTCCGGAAACCGCGTCGACGCACGCGCCGTAGTAATAGGTTCCCGTACTCGAAGGCGCCGTCAGATTGATCGATTCTGCGCTGACGCTGCCGGCCGAAAGTCCGCTCACCGCGTCAGTGCCTGCTTGTGTGTCGCTGGCGTTCACTGTCGCGTCGGTCGATCGATAGTAGTGCAGCGTCGTCGCGGCAGCCGATCCGTTACCCTGGTTCCG
The DNA here is from genome assembly GCA_028877215.1 of Gemmatimonadota bacterium. Classification (GTDB taxonomy): domain Bacteria; phylum Latescibacterota; class UBA2968; order UBA2968; genus JAAXHE01. The sequence goes on from JAPPFJ010000020.1 coordinate 4,178, forward strand.
GACCGTCGCGCCAAGCGTAAAGGTTGCCCCCGGCGATACGCGACTGCTGCTTACGGAAGGGGACTGTACGACGAGGTCCGGGTTGCCGCCACCCCCGCTGCCCGTTGTTGGCGGCGGACCGCCAAAGCTCTGCGCGAAGATCAGAAAATCCGTGAAGTCAACCGAACCATCGGAATTCAGGTCCTGCGCGGCATTGTACCTCCCGTCGCCCTGCCTCGTCCCGAACGCGCTCGCGAAAATCAGGAAGTCCGTAAATCCGACGAAGTCATCGCCGTCGAAGTCCGGAGAGGGCCCCGAGTTGAACGTAACCCCACTGCTTGTCCTGAGTTCGTCGCTCGAGGTGGGACTCTCCGCGAGGGTCACAGACTCGATGCCAATGGCGAATTCCCTGCCGGTTACGTCCGCAACGGTCGTAAACTCCGCGCGCGCCAGAAACCCGGAAGCCGCCAGCGTGACGGGGCTTTGGGCGGCCAGGTAGGTACCCACTGCGCCCTCAGGTAGCGACAGGGCGAACGCGCTGTTTTCGGCCCCTTCATACGACAGCAGCGAAGCGTCGAAGTCGAATTTCAGGATCATCCCGGCCAGGGAAGTCCGTACGCCGGTAGCGAAAACCTCAACGGCGATGGTTGTGCCCCGACCGGAAGCTGTCCCCGACGCAATCCCATCATCCGTCCGGTTGCCTGCGCCTCCCCCGGGAATCAGGTCAAGCGACAGGACAGCATTGGCATTGGCGCCGGCGGAAGCCTGCCCTGCAAATGCGACGACTGCGAGAGCGGTGATCAACAACAAACTTCGTCCTGGATGCATCGGGGAACACTCCCTTATTTCGACGTCATTTCGTTCCGGCGCCTTGCACGGGTTTGGAATTCAGACCTTGCGCTCGCGACGTCGCGAATAAATCTCCCGCACGTGTGATGTCGACTTAACTCAGTAAAGTGGAACCTTAGTCAGGCCTACTTCAACAACAGCATCCTTTTAGTCGCTGAGAAACTGCCCGCCTGAATCCGATACAGGTAGATGCCGCTGGCGACGCGCCTGCCCAGCGCGTCCGTGCCATCCCACGTCGCAGTAAAAGACCCGGCGTTCCTGCGTTCATTCACCAGGACGCGCACCTCCTGGCCGATCAGATTGTAAATCGCCAGACGGACCATTCCCGCCTCCGGCAACTGGTAGCTGATCGCGGTGGACGGATTGAACGGATTGGGCATATTCTGCTCAAGACTGAACCGATCCGGCAACGGCTTCAGATCGCCTATTTCAGCGTGGTGCAGCATGTCCACGGCGCCATCCAGGCCGACCAGGACGCTTTCCGATACCTGAAAGTCGGACGACAGCGGCGTTTCGCTCGTCCTGAACACAAGCTCGACGAGTTTCCCGCCGCCGCTGGCGCCCCGGCCGTCGATCTTCACTGCGCCAATATCCAACTGTCCCGGTGTCCGGTTCGACGAAAGGAACAGCGTCTCCTGCCCGGAACCGGATTTCAGCAGGTTGCCGTCCAATTCCGTGGCGTTCACAAACTCGTACTTCGCCGCATCGTATTGCAGCGAAAACCCGTATCCCTTCAGATCATTGGTCTGCGCCACCGACACGCGTAACGTCAGAACGCCGCTTTCGGCTCCCGGGTCGTTCGCCCGCTCCAGCTTGAGCGTCGCAGCGGCGTTCCGGCCTCCTGTAACGGTCAATCCGCGGGTCATCTCGCCGGCTAGGGCCGGTCCGTACAACACAATCGCGGCACATACGGATGTAACGATGCGAGTCCACATAACTGCCTCCTTTTTATCACCCGAACGGTGACGTAGTGGGTACTGCCGACCGCGTGGCCTTGAATACCGATTTTCCGATCCAAATTACACGGAATCCAGGAAACAAGCCTCTCGTCCAAAATGACGAACGTCGTTTATTGAAATCGAGCTCGATCCGGCGTTCGTCCTGAGAGGCACGATCTTTCTCATTGACGCCCTGTTGGCGGATTGAATCTGGTCTCGAGGCTTCGACTTCATTTGTTCTCACCCTTCGCAGCCGATCGAGATGTTCTGCCGAACGTCTCCTTCCGTTCCTCAATGGGTCAATCACGAGTGATGCCGCCAGCTTCCGGCCACCGACTCCTGTACTTCTCCCCCACCGCGTGGAGTAGCCCCGGTTTCTTCTTGCGCAACGCCAGCTTCGACGCGCCAAATAACACATCGACCCCTCTACGCCGAAGGGCAGGAATGTGCGTGTTGATCGACGAGGCATTCAAGGGATTTCTGTTCACATTCACCTTATCTCCTCTTCCCAAACCACTGTTTTCTACCAGCGGCGAGAGATCGGATACGCGGTTATCGGCAAGATCGACCAATTCCAACCTCGTCATCCCGGACACCGCGGATACGTCGGTGATTCTGTTTTCGGCTAGAGCCAATACTTCAAGCCAGGTCAACCGTGACAGCGAAGATACATCCCTGATCCTGTTGCCCCATAGAATCAGGCCCCTGAGACCGGTCAATCCCGACAATGCAGATACTTCCGAGATACCGTTGTAGTCAAGCAACAGGAATTGCAGGTTTTTCAAGCCCGACAGTGGAGCGAGGTTGTATATCTCATTGCTGTTTACCCGATCCCTACCTACCAACTCCCCGCCAAGGTTCAACCACCTGAGGCTGACTGCAAACTCAATCCCGGTCAAATCGCGGATATTCCGGTTCGGCGCTTCGATGAAGATTAAGGCCGCCATCTCTGTCTGAGTTATCGGCGCACCCCTCGACTTGCCGAGACTGTCTTCGACGACAGCGCGCAGGTTTTGGTCAGGAATCGCAATGGTAGAACCGGCCGCGCCGACGCGCACGTCGACACCCCTGTGCCGAAGGGCTGGAATGTGTGTGTTGACCGACGTGGCGTTCAGTGGATTATTCGTCAGATCGATATAGTCGCCACTTCCAATTCCCGGGTTTGCAACCAGTGGCGCGATGTCCGAGATGCGGTTGTTCGTAAGAAACAGAATTTCGAGACGCAACAAACCTGACAGCGCAGTCAGGTTCCTTATACTGTTGTCGTCAAGGTCGAGATATTCCAGACGGGTGAATCTCGAAAGCGCAGACACACCGGTTATGTTGTTGCCGGCAAGCCACAGTATGTTAAGGTTGGTCAAATTGGATAACGCAGACACATCAGAGATGTTGTTTTCGGCAAGGCTCAGCTGTTTCAGACCCCTCAAGCCCGACAACGGAGACGCGTCGCTGATGTTGTTGTTATCAAGACCCAGAAACTCCAGACGCGCCAGGCCGGAAAGCGCGGACACATCGCTGATGTTGTTGTTAAAAAGACCTAAAGCGGTCAGGTTGACCATGCGGTTCAGCGCGGACACGTCCGTGATGTTGTTTTCAGCAAGAGCCAGCCGCTCCAGACCTGTTAAACCTGCCAACGCAGACACATCCCGGATGCCGTTGCCCCATAGATTCAGCACGACAAGCCCCGCCAGGTCCGACAACGGAGAAAGGTTGGAAATGTCATTGCTGTTAACCAGGTCCCGGCCGACTTTCTCTACACCAACATTCAACCATTTCAAGTTGACTGCAAATTCAAGACCGGTCAGATCGTGAATATTCCGGTTCGGCGCAGCAAGGAGGGCGAGGGTCGCCATCTCTGCCTGGGTGATCGGCGCACCCCTCGACTTGCCGAGACTGTCTTCAATAACCGCACGCAGGTTCCGATCCGGAATCGCTACCGTTGTTGTACCATTGCCCTCGCCCGTTGATGGTGGCGGACCTCCAAAGCTCTGCGCAAAGATCAGAAAGTCCGTAAAGTCGATCGAACCGTCGGCATTCAGGTCTTGTGCTGCATTGTACCTCGCGTCACCCTGCCGCGACCCAAACGCGCTCGCGAAAATCAGAAAGTCGGTAAACCCAACGAGGTCATCGCCGTCAAAGTCGGGAGAAGGGCCGGCATTGGACGTAATCCCAGCCGTGACTGTGCGTTTGCCAGCAGCGATGATCGTGTCTTTGGCGGAAAAAATGCCCTGCTCGACAATGTCATTCGTCTCGTCGCCCTCAGTCTTGTCAGCCATGAGATCCAGCAACACATCGATGCCGGAAAAAGATGTGGCGGATGCATGCCCTGCGATGGAGAGTACCGTCATTGCTGCAATCAACAGGCGTTTTCTCATAGAGACTGACCAATCTTCGCTTAACGGTCGGGAATCCACTCAGATTACGTGATCTGTAAAGCGCACGGGTGAATGGAGCGCTCGAATTGCAGTCTGTACGCGACCGGGACCAGCAGCGTTAACAGGACGCCTGGCAGCCTTGATAGACAGACAGCGGTGCACCGTGCGAATAGGTTCAGTTGCAGCCAGATCAGTGGTCGGAGTAATATTGCCGATAAGAGAAGGAAGGCGCGACTTGGAGCCGCGGAAAGGGTGGCCGGGCATTCTGGTTGCACCGGCAAAGAGATAGGGGAAGGAAAGTGGGAAGTAGAGATCTGTTTTGAGACGCGTTGCACGATTCTCGACGGCTGCGTATCGCTCCCGTCGAAACAATGCAGGCTCCGGGGCATCGGTCGCCCTTGCGGCCAGCCTCACAACCATCCGCTTGAGTACCATGTCCACTTCCTTCCCTTTTGCCTACGACGACACGGTCAACAGCGATGGACCTGCTTCAGTTAGGGTTACTGCAGGCCCTGGCGCGCCCGGACTGCGAGCAGGTTGGAAAGGACGTGCCGAGACCGACTACGGACGAAGGTTTCGGCCACGTTTCAAGATGAAGTTACAGCGACAGATGCCGAGTGAGACCTTTCAGTCTGGAAACAAAGTGTTATCGACCTGGTACCCTGGCTCCTTTCTTGTGAATTCTCCGGTCAGTATCGAAACGCGACGAACTTGAATACACGTCTTCCGTATGGCAATTCTCAATTACAGGACACATGGCGCATCCACATGGACGCGCTATCGTTCAACATTACCTGAACATCCATACGCAGACTCGCTTCCAGGATTCCCGTGCACCCTTTAAGAAAACTGCCCGGCGCATTGGTTTCGATACTGGATTTAAACATCCAATATACGCCATATTTATGTTGTCAATATGATTTTGGGGTCGTATTTTGTGATCCTTTTGTGATCTTGGGAGTATTTCGCGAAAATATCGGGAAAAATCCGGTTATATTGCTGGCAAATCTCCCATTTTACGAAATAAACCGTGGAGGATTCGTGAAGTCAACATCGAAGGTTTGCTCAAACGTCCTGGAATTGTCCCAGTTTCCAATTTCTGCGGTATTTCGTTGGGCTGTTTCCATATTTCTCTTTAAATACCCTGCTGAACGTCGACAAGGATCCGCAGCCGCACAGATAGGCGATTTCCGAAATGGAAGCCGTGGTGTTTTTCAGCGCTTCTTCAGCTTTCGGCAGGCGAACGTTCCGCAGGCTCCTGGTGAATGCCTCTCCCAGATGCATCCTGAAGAGGGCATATCCGTAGGACCTTGAGAACCTGAAATAACATTCGACGTCTTCGTATCTTGGATGAAGATCTCCGTGGCTGTCATCAAAGAGGGAATCCAGGCTGTATTTTCATAATGTCATGTAATAGCATATACTTTCTGATGTTCGCGAACTTCCTTGCGCTGCGTAAAGGGGTCTCTCCAGAAGCCTTTCAGAATTCGGACATCCGCCGTTCCACTCCCTACCGCGTGTACCTGGTCGGCCTCGCGATTGTACCCCTCGTGCTGTTGTGGGGTTCCGTTGCGGAGGTCCAGCTCACCTATGCCGTGCTGGGTTCGTTCTTCCTGCCCCTGGTCGCGCTCACCTTGCTGCTCATGAACAACAAAACAGACTGGGTTGGACCGGGCTTTAAGAGCCATCCCGTCATCAACGCCATCCTCGTTGCCACCCTCCTGTTCTTCGGATATACCGGAGGGAAGAAGATCCTCGCCACGCTCGGCCCTATTCTGAGCGGCTGATCGCCTTGGATCCTCCACGAGGATCGACATTCGCGCGCAAAAAAGATCGTGCGATTCAATGATCCGATCGCACGACCTCAGCCTGGATATTACTGATTCCGATCGGTTTCCCGCTTATTCCCCGATTGGAAAGCCGACGCCGACCTGAAGGATGAGGTTACGGTTCTTGACGTCCTCCTCTCCGGTCTCGTCAATCGACAAGAGTCCAAGCGTGTAGCGTAAATCCACCGAAAGGGTCATCTGTTCGGACACCGGTATTCCCACGCCGACCCCTCCCGTTATCCCCAAATCGATACCACTGACGTCGTCGCCGCAGGTCTCTGAGAAGCTGCTGGTTTCGCCGCCCAGGCTAATTGTACCCGACGCTTCACACGCCGTCTTGAACGCGAACGACGGGCCGAAGAACAGATCTGCCGATGCCGGACTGCCGGCCGGTGTCAGATTGATGGCCCCGAGGCCGGACAGCTCAATGTAGTCGATATAATAATTCGCTTCGAGTCCCTGTTGTTCGGCACGGTACCCTTTCTGCACGTACCCGCCGTCGAGTCGAAGGCCGAAGTTGTCCTGAACCGGGATCGTCGCTGAAGCACCAACAGAAAGGCCGGTGCGGGCTTTCAACGCCGATTCGGGCACGCCCTCCGTTGGTACGCCGCTCAACGTCGCCCGGCTCAAGCCGCCTCGAATGGCGAGCGTGGTCTGGGCAGGGGTGGCGGCGGGGAGGTTAATGGCTGCCAAGGTCAGTGCGCTTATGAGGATATTTCTCGACACCTGTTTCATGGATACGACTCCATTTTAAGGATGGTTTCGTTGAGACTGATCCCGGCGGATGATTGTTCCCTCCACGTCTGGTGTCGCAATCGCGGTTGGATGGTCCTCCTTTCTTTAAATGTTGAGGGTCGACTTCACACCGTACTCTTGCCGAACGCGCCGGCGAAGATCAGGAAATCGCTGAACCCGATTGCGCCGTTGCCATCCAGATCGAATCGAGCGTCATACCCCTCGGCTCCCTGACTCAACCCGAATTGCGCCGCGAATTGCAGAAAGTCGGGAAAACCCACCATACCATCGCCGTCGAAATCGGGACTGGGGATGGAAGGTGCGAGGTACTCCGCGATATTCCACAACAGCATCGTGCCGTCCGACGCACCGGTGGCCAGGACGTCGCCGTCATCTGAAAACGCCACAGAATGGACCCAACCCGTGTGACCCTCCAGGTTGGCGATCTGCTCTCGTGTCTCCACATCCCACAACCTTGCCCCGTACCAGGATCCGGAAACCAGCATGGCTCCGTCCGCGGAAAACGCCAACGAATTTGCCGAACCCCGGTTGTTCAGTGAGGACCTCCGTTGTCGGGTACCCGCGTCCCACAACGTGACACCGTCCCGTGACCCCGATGCCAACAGGGCGTCGTCAGGTGAAAACGCCACGGCACGGACTGAACCCGTATGCCCTTCCAGGATACCGATCAGTTCCTTCGTCGCGACGTTCCATATTCTGACCGTCTTGTCTTCGTATCCGCCACCTGAAGCGAGCCGGGCACCGTCGGAAGAAAACGACACCGAGCGGACTTCATTCGTATGTCCTTCGAGAGTGCCGATCGGCTCGCGAGACGCCAGGTCCCAAAGTCTGACAGTCGCATCGTTCCACCCGCCGGCCGAAGCCAGAGTTGCGCCATCGAGAGAAAACGAAACCGATGTGACACCACCCGTATGACCTTCCAAAGTCTCGACCAGTTCTCGGGTCTTCATGTCCCATAGCCTGATGGTGCGGTCCCACGACCCTGAAGCCAGCAGGGCGCCGTCGGAAGAAAATGCCACGGCACCGATCCCGGACGTATGTCCTTCAAGCGTGGCGATCCGCGTATTTGATGCCGCGTCCCACAGATAAATTGTGCCATCCCGGTGTCCGAGAGCCAGGGCGACGCCATCTCGCGAGAGCGCCATCGCGGACAAGGATCCGTGGCCGGACAAGCCGACGGAATTGCCGGATCGGACGTCCCGCAGCAGCACCCTGCCGTCGTCATCCCCGGAGATCAGAATCGCACCGTCGGGCGAATACACAACTGAAACGACAGCTCCTGCATGCTCCTCCAGGGCGGCCACCTCTTCGTTTTCAGTCACGTCCCACAGCCGGACCGTATGGTCCCACGATCCCGATGCAAGGGTATCGCCGTCTGGCGAAGAGAAAGCCACCGATCTTACGCCAGCGGTATGCCCCCTCAACGTCGCGACTTCGGTTTGGGTGGCCATGTCCCACAGCCGGACCGTACGATCATCCCATCCTCCTCCCGCCGAAGCCAGGAGCGAGCCATCAGGTGAGAACGACACGGAAGCAACCCAATCCGTGTGCCCCTCGAGGGTAGCAATCTCCATTTGGGTCGAAACGTCCCACAGGCGTACCGTACCGTCCAGAAACCCCGACGCAAGCGTCGTTCCATCAGGAGAATAAACCACAGACAGGGACAAACCATTATCGTCCTCGCGCGGCACTTGCCAGGTAGCTATCTCCCGCCTGGTCTCCAAATCCCACAGCTTGATCACCTGGTCCCACGACCCTGAAGCGAGCCCTGATCCATCGGGCGAAAACATCACCGAGGTCACCCCGCCCCAATCGGCATGCCTCAACGTGCCTATCCGCTCTCCAGTCTCCACCTCCCACAGCTGCACGCGGCCGTTGTCCACCCCCGCGGCGAGGATACCGTCCGGGGCGAACGCGACCGAATTCACGGAATTCGGGGTAGGCAACAATGCCAGGGTGCGAGACGTGGAGGCCTCGTACAACCACACGCCGATGGCGCTGGCCACGGCCAGACAGCGCCCGTCCGGCGAGAGTGCCACTGCCCGATCACCTTCGCCAATGGAGCCTTTGCCCAGGCGCAATGTTGCCGCCGTGGGCAGATGCCAGGTCCGGTAGTCTCCTTCCAGTTCCACAATTGTGGAACCGACGCCCTTGGCGGTAAAAGTCGCCAGTTTGCGGTCATCGACAGATACCACTACGGCGTTCGGACCCCGGCTGGGACCCAGGGTAAGGAGCACTTCCGCCCTGCCGTTTGCATTTGTCGTGATGTGCTGGATGTTATACCGGCCGCTTAGCCTGCCCTCACCCTCAATGACCGTAAAGGTGACGCGCGTTCCCGGCAGAATATTGCCGAACTGGTCCCGTACTTCCACCACCAGAGGACTGGCGAGCGTGGCTCCGGGCGCACCCTGCTGACCGTCGCCGGAGATGATCCTCATTGCTGACGGGCGAGGCCCTGTCCACTCCGAGACGTCCCACAAAAGAATCGTACCGTCATCCGATCCGGAAACAAGGTTCATCCGGTCGGGAGACAAGACCACGTGATTCACCGAACGGGCATGTCCTTCCAGGGTGGTGATCATACTTCCGGTTGCCACATCCCACAGCGTAACGCCGCGCCATGAACCGGAAGCGAGCATCGTCCCATCGCGTGAGAACGACACGGTGTTGCCTCCCGGCCCCTCCAGGGCGCCGATCGGCTGCCGGGTACCCGTGTCCCACAGCTTGATGCCGTCCCGTGCCCCGGAGGCCAGAATCGCCCCCTCGGGCGCAAACGCCACGTCATTGACTGAACCCGTATGCCCTTCCAGGGTGGCGATCTGATCCCCTGTCTTTACGTCCCACAGCTTAATCGTCTTGTCCTCATGGCCCCCTGCCGACGCCAAGAGGGCGCCGTCGGCAGAAAAGGAAACTGACGTGACCCGATCTGTGTGCCCCTCGAGGGTACCGATCAGCTCCTGAGTGCCGATGTCCCACAGTTTCACCGAGGCATCACTCCACCCACCAGCCGATGCCAGGAGGGTGCCATTGGGCGAAAACGTGACCGAAGTGATGCCGCCGCTGTGCCCTTCCAGCGTTCCCACCAGTTCTTGGGTCCTCACGTCCCATAACCTGACGGTCTTGTCTTGCCAGCCTCCCGCAGAGGCAAGGGTAATAGCGTCGCTTGAAAATGCCATTGCAGCGATCCCACCCTTATGTCCATCCAGGACCGCGATCTGTGTTTGTGTCACTGTGTACCGCAGGAGCAAAGTGCCGTCTGGACGTCCCGTCGCCAGGAGCACCCCGTCTGGCGAAAGTGCCATCGATGACAGCGATTCATGTCCAGAGAGCCCGATGGCGTTCCTCGAATCCAGATCCCGCAGTAGCACCCTGCCATCAGCGGCCCCCGAGGCCAGCGTCCCACCATCGCGGGAATACGTCACTGAATGAACTGAGCCGGTGTGTTCCTCCAGGGTATTGATCGGCACACGAGTCGCAACATCCCACAGTCTGACCGTCGGATCCAGCCTTCCGCCTGCCGACGCCAGGGTGCCCCCTTCTGGCCTGGAGAACGCGACCGAACGTACCTCGTTCCTGTGTCCTCTGAGCGTGGCAACCTCCGTCTGCCTGGCTGCGTCCCACAGACGAACCGTGGGATCATTCCAACCACCGGACGAAGCCAGGAGTCTGCCATCCGGCGAGAACGACACGGAAGTGACACGATCCGCATGCCCCTCCAGCGCGGCCACCTCACTCTGCGTAGATACAGCCCAGAGCCGGACTGTGCCGTCCTGGAACCCCGACGCCAGCCTCGTCCCATCAGGAGAAAAATCCACAGAGAGAGACTGCACAGAGTTTTCCTCCCGCGGAACTTCCCAGGTGCCTATCTCGCGCCTGGTTTCCACATTCCACAGCTTGATGACCTGGTCCCTCGAACCGGAAGCCAGGCGAGTTCCATCCGGCGAGAATACCACCGCAGTGACCCTTCCCCAATCCGCATGCCTGAGCGCGCCGACCGTCTTGCCCGTCTCCACGTCCCATAGCTCGACCATGCCGTTATCGAGGCCTGATGCCAGGGTGCCGTCGAGTGAAAACGCTACCGAATGGACCGGACTTTCCGTCGACAGAAGCGCCAAAGCCCTGGACGTGGCCGACTCATACAACCACACGCCGATGGCGCTGGCCACGGCCAGGCATTGCCCGTCCGGCGAAAGGGCCACCGCCCGGTCTCCTTCGCCCATCGTGCCCTTGCCCAGACGCACCGTGGCTGCCTTGGGCAGTTGCCAGGTCCGGTAGTCGCCCTCCAGCTCCGCGACGGCGGTGCCCACGCCCTCTGCCCTAAACGCCACCAACGCGCGTCCGCCAATGGACACGCTCACGGTGTTCGGACCCGGATGCAGACCCAGAGTCAGGGGCAGTTCGGCCCTGCCGTTGGCATCGGTCGTGACGTGCGCCAACGCGAACCGGCTACTGAGCTTACCCTCACCGACCGTGACCGTGAAGGTGACGACCGCGTCCGGCAGGGGATCGCCGAACTGGTCCCGCACTTCAACCACAAGGGGCTTAGCCAGTGCAGCCCCAGGCACTCCCTTCTGGCCGTCGCCGGAGATGATCTCCAGGGCGAAGGGACGGGGCCCCATCCATTTTGATACGTCCCACAGTCGAATCGTGCCGTCCCTCGCGGCGCCGGCGAGCGTGGTACCACCGGGCGACAACGACACCGACCGGACGCCAGACGTATGACCGAAAACGGTGATTTTTCCCCTTGTGAGAACGTCCCACAGAATGACCGTACCGTCCCAGGATCCTGTCGCCAGGAGCGCGCCGTCCGGGGCAGAAAGTGACAGCGAGTTGACTCCGGACGCATGGCCTTCCAGGGTGCCGATCCGTCTCCGCGTCGCCATATCCCACAAAATGACCGTGCGATCACGCGAACCGGAAGCTACTGTTCCACCATCGGGAGAAAAGGCAACTGCGGTTACACCCGACGTATGCCCCTCCAATGTGCCGACCGGCTGCCGAGCCCCTACGTCCCACAGCTTCACCGCGAGATCTCCCCTCCCCCCGGCGGAAGCCAGGAATGCGCCATCTGGCGAAAACGACACTGACGTGACCTCACCCGTATGCCCTTTCAAAGTCGCGATCACCTCTCTCGTACCCACGTCCCAGAGCTTGACCGCGCCATCCCGCGATCCCGATGCCAGAACAAGATCATCGTCTCTGGCGGTTAGCGCGACCGACATGACCCCATCCTCGTGTCCTTTCAGGATGGAAACTTCATTCATGGTTGTCAGATCCCACACTCTGATCGTCCTGTCCCAGGATCCTGATGCCAGATTGACGCCGTTTGGCGAAAAAACCACCGAATTCACCCCGTCTGTATGCCCTCTCAAGTCGGCAATCTGCGTGTTGGTCTCCAGATTCCACAAAGTGATCATCCCGTCCCAAGATCCGGTTGCGAGAATGGCGCCATTGGGTGAAAAGACCACCGAATTGACCTCACGATCTACGCCTTCCTGAGTCGCAATCTGGTGGGGGGAGATCTCAGAGACCACGAAATCCGTATTTCCCACGTCTCCATCGGAATTGACGACCTTAACGCGAATCGGATGGGCAACCGGATCCGCAAGACTGGAAACGAAGGAAGAGGGAATGCTGCCGTCATAATCGAATTCGACGACGGCATCTCGCCCGCCCGACAGCGCCCGGCACGCCTTGATCTCGGAGCCTCCTGCCGTGATGCCGATGTCCCTCGTCACGGCGAAGAGGATCACCTGGTGAAGGGCGCGCGAGTCGTTAACACTGAGCTGGATGGGTACGCTCGTTGCGCCAGCCGCGTAGCCACGCGCCGAAATGAGCTCAACTCTCGGTGACCGCTGCCAGTCACTCTCAAGAGAGCTTTCGTCATTGAAGTAAGGATGAGCAGTCAGAAACTCAGCAGCGCAGGCTGACAGTGAACTTCGTTCCCGACCTCCATACGACATGATGTACTCATCATCCCGGAAATCGTGTAGCAGACCGAAGGCATGGCCCAATTCGTGGGCTACGGTTGTGAAGATTACACTGCTGGGAACCAGAGCACTGCCACGCTTCTTGTAACCTCCGCCGGTTCCTCCGGCACGACGCCCTCCGCCCAGCCCGATTGCATTGATGCTATGGTCAACGACGACCAGATAGATGTTCTCCTGGAGGTCGAAGATCTGTTCGATCTCGTCATAGACAACGTGGGTGTTATCCAGATAGTGGCTGTCCGGGTGTTGACCATTCACGTGATTCACGAACGGCTCACCTCGCGCGTCGGTTTCGATGCGCAACGTCACGCTGCCGTAGCCGCGCGCCTGCATCTGCTCGACAAAAAAGGTCTGAGACTGCCGGATCCTGACCTTGATGGAGTCCACCACTTCCTGCCGAAAGGGTCGGTCGTTGGGCAGGAAGTAGATCGCCCGTATCGTGCGCGGTGCACCCACGTTCAGATCCGCCGCCACCTTGGCCGCCGGAAGGGGGTGCTCGCGACGCCACTGCTCGTAGTCGAAGGGCACGCAGAAATGCACGCTGTCGGCCGACGTGGACGACGCGTCGGCAGACGAAAGCGGAAAGACAACAAGGCCAAGCACAATACAAAATGTGGAACTCAGAACGGAAGATTTCATTGTGGTATCCTGCTTTCCGGAGTCATACTATCCCGTCCTCACGATCTCGTTCTGTACGGTTACAGCCGTGCTACGACGCCACCGTTTGGACAGGTTGTGTGGCTGCGTCCGACAAGCCCACAATAACACCGTCGAACCATTAAGGCACGAATCTTACGAATCCCGCTTAATCTGTTTCCAGATGCCACTTCAACTTTGCGCCGTCAAGGTTGACCTTCACACCCTTCACCTGCAGTTCATCCAGCTTGACCGGCAAGTTCCCGCGCAGAAGAAAACCCTGATCTTCATACGGGCCGATGAGCGAATCCTCCTTGTTGTCCAGTTTGATCTTTCGTCCCGCCAGAGTCGTAAAGACAATGTCCTTGAACTTGCGGGGTTTGCCAATGTCGGCGGTGGCGTATGCTTTGCCCAGAATCTGTGTGGGATCCAAAGAGTAACGGCTGGCTACAGCCGACGTTGTCCAGCGCTGGCACGACATTTCAAGGGTCACGACCTCATCCCCGCGATTGGTGCGCCCCACCACCCGCACCGGTTTGTCGAACACCTCGACCCTGGATCCGGTAAATGCGGCGATGCGATCGTCCAGCAGCGGGTGCGAGCGAAACGCCCGCATATTCTTCTGATCGACCCCGACGTAGTCCGTGTAATACCGCAATTTTTTCAACACACGCGTCATTTCGGCAAGCCCTTCTCCGCCGTATTGCCTCTCAAGGTACAAGGCCGCCATGGCGTCGGCCTCTTCCTCCATCGACCGCGGATATCCTTCGTAGAATACGTCTGTCGCCGCCTTGACCAGGTTGTATGCCAATCCACCGAAGATCACCGCTTTCTCCACCTTGTCTTCCTTTGATTTCTTCCCGGCCAAGACACCCACCAGAACGCCCGCAGCTGACGATATCAGCTGCTTCTTCTTCTCGTTTCGATAAATCCTGTAGCTGTGCCGCCGTTCGACGTGGGCGATTTCGTGGGCGATCACGCCCTCGATTTCCAGATCGCTCTCGGCCGCCTCCAGGAGGCCTCGGTTGACGTACACGAATCCGGTGGGCAGGGCATAGGCATTGACCTCGTCGTCCTCCATCACCGAAAATCGGTACTTGTACCCCTGCAGGGGAACCGGCCAGTTGTCCAGTACTCGCTGGCCGATCTCGCGTGCGCGCAATTGCACGGCGTCATCCGTTGCCAACTGTCCCATGCTTTGAATCTGCTGCGACGCATAAAGCGCCAACGTCCTCTCGGTCGCATAATCACTTACCAGCGGCATTCGCATGAAACAGAGCTTGCAGGCGCGCATGCCCGCGCCTTCCGCTTCGGCGTGCGTGTGAAAAGCCTGTCGTTTGTCCGCGTCAGGAAGATGATTGGACGAAGCCACGTGAAACACCTTACTGCTCGTATTGCCGATCAGGTTCGGCGGGACCTCGGTATCCTCGCCTGTGCTGAAACACAGCGCGAATCCCGCGTCAAAGGCCGCACGATTCAGAGGCGGCGAATGCAAGGGCGCGGAGAACGTCACCAGCCCCTTCCCCAGCCGTGCACTCCTGAGTTCGATTCTGAGCTCGTCGTCACGCACTTTGACAGACCTGATCAGCACCGGTTCGTCCCTTTCAATGCGAAACAGGACCGGATACTTCCGGGAATGCTGGAAATAGTAGACATTGCCGCCGTGCTCGTAGTACGTCATGGGATTCTGATGGATACTGCCCCGCAGGATCAGGTTGCGCCCCTTTAATTCCTTCTCCAACTCCTTTCCCAGACGCCCCGAGACCTTGCCGCCGAACACGTCGCCACTCGCACAAAGACACAGAGTGACACACAGGAAACGGATGTAATTGACCATTGCCGGACTCCTTTCTACGATGTTGTGGAGGGTTAGCAAAGTTCGGTTTTCACAGTGTGGTTTCTACGGAAGATGGATACATGTTTGTTCGAGAATTCGTGTTAACGGCGACACCTCCCCTCTCCTGTACAGGGAGGGTGGTCCGGTGTTGTTAGCTGGACGGCGGGCGCCGGGCGAAATACGGTCAATCCAGGACGCTATCCTGGCCGGCCGAGGCCTCGTCGAGAAGGGCCCGGTCCTCCGGCGTGATCGACCAGCCTACGGCGCCGGCGTTCTCCTCCATGTGAGCCACCGTGTCGCCGCCGGTGATCGCGGCCGTCACCTCGGGGTGGGAAAGCACCCAGTTGATCGCCGTCTGCGCCACGGTGCGGCCATGGGCGCCGGCGATCTCCCGCAGGATTTCCAGGGTCCGGCCCGCCGCCTCATTGAGGTCTTTCTCCAGGGCTTCCGCGCGGCCCTTGGCGTAAAGGGTGCCTTCAGGCGGCGGCTCTCCGGGGGTGTACACGCCGGAGAGCAGGCCCACCCCCAGGGGGCTGTAGGTCATGACGCCGAACCTCTGGTCGCGCTGCGCCGGCCACATCTCAAGCTCGAGCCCGCGGTTGAGGAGGTTGTAAGGATTCTGGATACATATAAGGGGATCGAGCCCGAGGCGGTCCTGCGTCCACAACGCCTTGAGTACCTGCCAGGCCTGGAAGTTGGAAACGCCCACGTAGCGCGTCTTGCCTGCGCGCACCACGTCGTCGAGGGCTCGCAGGGTCTCCTCGAGGGGCGTCTCCTCGTCGTACACGTGCAGGATGTAGACGTCAATGTGATCGGTCTGGAGGCGGGCAAGGGTGCGGTCGATCTCCCGCATGACGTGATAGCGCGACAGGCCGGCGTCGTTCGGCCCCTCGCCGATGCGGCTGGCGACCTTCGAGGTCACCACAAGGTCGTCGCGGTGCCGCTTGAGAACGCGCGCGAGTAGCTGCTCCGACGTGCCGCGGGTCTCGTACGCGTCCCCGAGGCCGTAGACGTTGGCGCAGTCGATGAAATTGATCCCAAGCTCGATACCCCGTTCGATGGCGCGTTCCGCCTCGTCGACGTTGTCCTGCCCGCGCATGCCCAATCCGTAGGCCAGGCGCGACACCTTCAGGCCGGAACGGCCGAAATTGACGTATTCCATGCGCTCCTCCATGTTTGGAGAACTCCCGTCAGGTGACGTTGGTTACGATTTCAAACCCGGGCCGCGCCAAAAAACCCGATGGCGCCAACTCGGGGGCGCACGTTTTCCTACGAGCCAAACGCATCGACAAATCTGAAAAAGTCAGCGAAATCTACGACGCCGTTGCCGTCCAGGTCGAATTTGGCGTTTGTGCTGCCGTACGCGTCCGCAAAGAGGAAGAAATCCACGAAGTCGGTCCGTCCGTCGCCGTTGAAATCGGTTGAGGCCGGAGCTTGCACAAGCGGTGTTCCGCTACTTACGGCCGACCACGAACCGGGTCCCCGGTTGGTGACGGCACGCAACTGCAGGTCGTACCGGGCGCCGCCGGCCAACCCGGCCACCTCGTAAAACAGCGTGCCGGAACCGGTTGTCCGGACGTACCGCAATACGGTCCAGTTGGCCTCGGCTTTGTCCGGGGCGTCGCTGCGAATGTAACGAACGTCATAGCCGGTGATAACCACTGTGCCGGTTTCGATCGGAGGTACGCGCCACGAGATGGTGAGCGAGCCGGTACCGGCTGTCACCGAAAGGATGGCCGGCGCGTCCGTGCGGAGCGTGAGGTCATAGGCATACAGCTTCTTGTCCACGTCGTCGGCCACCCACATCGTCGTTCCGTCGGACCAGATGCCCCGCGGGTGGTTGTTCCCGGCGGACCCAAGCGCACTGACTTCCCTGCCGAGATCTGCAACCTCGAGCTCCATATCATAGGCATACAACCTGGCATCCGTGTAATCGGCCACCCACATTGTCGTGTCGTTCGACCAGATACCCTCAGGGTTGTCGTTTCCAACACGCTCGAGCCCGTTGATGTCCCTGTCTGCGTTCCGGGCTCCGGTCGACATATCGTAGGCGTAGACTTTCTCTCCGAACCACGGGTCGTCTGCCACCCACATCGTCGCTCCGTCGGACCAGATGCCCTCAGGGTTGCGGTTTCCTGCGGCCGCCAGCGTATCGAAGTCCTTGTTGGCCGCCCGCGTGCCGGAAACCAGGTCATACGCATACAGCTTGCCGTCAGCTTTGTCGGCCACCCACACTGTCGTGCCGTCCGACCAGATGCCCTCAGGGTCGTTGTTTCCGGCGGCCGCCATCCCGTTGATATCCTTACCGGGGTCCCGGGCGCAGCATTCCCCACCAAAGATTTCCTGTATCGAACGTAACTTCACCTCATCCTGGCCGCCGACCGGCAGGTCGGTGCCCGTTTCCGGATAGGTCCGCGAAGCGGACAAGACCGCAAGAACCGAGGCGATAAGCCCAATACGTGATTTTCCGCTTCTCACAGATGGCATTCTTCGGATTTCCGACAATTCAGACTGCGACCACCTGAGCCGATTCTGGTTCGCGCGCGAGTTTACCGGTCGCTCGACTCTCGAACGGACTCGGTGGGATTGGAACCAGCCGGTGTCAAACGACGACGGCGCCAGAATCGCCTACGCGCCAAATGCATCGACGAATCTGAAGAAATCGGCGAAGTCGACCGTGCCGTTGCCGTCCAGGTCGAATTTGGCGTTTGTGCTGCCGTAGGCGTCGGCAAAGAGGAAGAAATCCACGAAGTCGGTCCTGCCGTCGCCGTTGAAATCGGTCGTGGCCCGTCTACCGGTTACGCCAGTGCCGAATATTTCCAGAGGCAGGTCGGAGGACTTGACAAGCGCGTATCCGAAATGGCCATTGGGCAGCCCCGGCAACGTGCCAATATCGACGGTGACGGCAGCGGTTGTGCCGGAAGTGCGGGTCACGGTCAGTGGCTGGCTTTCGACGCTACCCCTGGGTATCGTGATCGTCGTCGCGCCGCCGCTGATGCTGCCGCTGGTGACGGAGAGCGGCAGGACGATGTCAAACGGAGCGCCGGCAGGGGCCGCTGCCTTGACCTGATCCGCGCCAACCTTCTCCAGGGACACTGGTAGGGGCAGGGGGTCGACGGGGTTGCCGCCAAGGCGGAGTTCTGCCAGCGAGGTCAGCCCTGCAAAAATGCCATCGGGCAGGCTGCTGAGCTGATTTCCTGCCAGGTGGAGGCGCGTAAGACCGGTCAATCCGGAGAAATCACCCGGTTTCAACGCTGAGATGTTCTGGTAGCCGAGCCGAAGCCGGGTAATCGCAGCGAGATGGGCCTCGGTCACAATGCTGGAATCGCTGATGTCCGGCACCGCGGCAACAATTCCATCGCGCACCTGTGCCGTTCGTTCGGCGAGCGGCACGGCGGGCAGACTGCTGACCATGGCTTCAGCGGACATCCCCCCCTCGCCCACGGTGTTCACCGCGCGAACCTCGAATGTGTATTGTGAAGGGTTGTTCAGGCCGGTGACCGTGTAACTGGCCTCGTTTACTCCTCCGGCGCCACTGTTGGGAACAGGCATCCATGAACCGAACGATCCGGTTCCCGCTTTCTCACGGTACTCGTGGCGCGTGATAGCGATGCCGCCATCGCACGGCGTGGTCCAATGCAGCGTCACCTGGTTCCCGTCGACGATGGCGGTTGCGATGGGGGAATCGGGGGCGGTAGGATGAAGGGTTATTTTCCAGGAGTACTGAAAACCAACGGGCCAAGCCATGTGCGATCTTTCGCGCCAAAGATACCAACTTGCTCCGTAAGCCGAGCCCTCCCCCGCATCGGATAACGCCAAACCACCACTCGAGGAAAGCTGACTGAAAGACAGAAGTTTCCTGTCGCATGAAGAGAATCCCGGACTGATCAGGAGCGAAATTTGATGGGTAAGATTGTTACCGATACGCGATATGTTGATTCCATGGATCGTATATGTAGCGCCGTTATATGAGAACGTGGGGTTTGAAATTGAACCCGCATTGTGATGTCGACTGTAACCGAAACCCGTGGCATTGCCGTTACCGAAGTCGTTCCCCCATGTACCTCCAGTGGCGGTTCCCGACCATACTTGTGTTACGACAGCTCCGGCAGTGACCGCGAGCGGCAGGTCGGCGGACTTGACGAGAGCATAGCCGGAATGGTTCGCTGGCAGCGCCGGCAGTGTGCCGATATCCACGGTAGCGGCGAAAGTCGTTGCGGGTGTACGCGTCACGTTGAGCGTATCGCTTTCCACGCTGCCAGCGGGGATTGTGACTCTCGTCGCGCCGCCGCTAATGCTGCCGTTGGTGACGTTAAGCGGCAGGACGATGTCAAACGGCGCTCCGGCTGGCGCCACGGCCTTGAACTGCCCTTCTCCGGTTTTTTCCAGTGACACATTGAGCGGCAGGGGATTGACCGCATTGCCGCCCAGGGAAAGCCTGGTCAGCCCGGTCAGTCCAACGAAGATGCTGTCGGGCAGCGCCGTCATCCGGTTGCCGATCATGCGCAGGTCCGTCAGCGCGGTCAATCCGTCAAGGAGGCCCGACGGCAGTGTCGTCAGTTGATTGAGGCCGAAGCGGAGCGTCTGCAGGGACGAAAGCCCGGAGAAAATGTCCTCAGGCAGGCTGGTGAGTTGGTTGCTAAACAGTAAGAGTTCCTCCAAACTTGTGAGCCCATCGAAGTCTCCGGATTTCAAGGATGTGATACCTCTGCCGTTGAGGTATAGTGCGGTAATTCCATCAAGGTGCGTCGCCGTGATTTGCGCAAAGCTCGAAACGCCGGGGTCGTTCAGACGGACAACACCGAGAATCGCTTCTCGCACCTGCGACGTGCGCTGGCTGACCGGAGTAATGGACGCCGTCCACTCTGACACGTCCCAAAATTTGATCTGCCTGCTATTCGACCTCGCATCATTGCCGATGAGCATTCTTCCGTCTGGAGAAAACACCATGCGCCGCACGCCACCCGGGCCACCTGAGATGGACGCCAGGAGTTCTCTCTTCGATATATCCCATAGTTCAATCAGACCGAAGGCCGTCACTGCAAGAATGGTACCATCCGGCGAAAACACCGGATAAGCACGATTGTAGTCCCGCATATCGTTCACGGCGCCCGTCTGCGCTCCTGTTGCCAGATCCCAGAGCTTAACTGCCCATGAAATGGGTGATGCGACAAGTGTCCCGTCCTTTGATACAGCAACGGCTCCTCTTGCTCCTGTCTCTATGGTCGAAATCTGGGTTCTCGTGGACACCTTCCAAAGCCTGACAGTCCCGGTAACTGATACGGAAGCAAGCTTCCCGTCGCGCACAAAGGCTGTCTTTGCTACTCTTTCTGTATGCCCTTCAAGGGTAGCGTCTTTTGTCCAATTCGTGGCGTTCCACAACATTACCGTTTGGTCGAATGACCCGGAAGCGAGCAACGAACCTTCCGGCGAAAAATCCAGAGACGCCACTTGATCAGCGTGTCCTACCAGCGTCGCAACCTCTGCTTCCCTGGTCACATTCCACACTCTGATCGTGCCTTCCTTCGATCCCGCGGCGAGCAGTGTACCGTCGGGTGAAAAGGCTACCGTCGGGATCGTGTTGGCCGAATGGTGAAAGGTGGCTATCGTCTCCCTTTTCGTAGCATCAAGCAACTCCACTCGCCCTGATTCGCCTATTGCCAGATACGCGCCAACAGGGGAAAACGCAAAATCGCCGATGTCGTAGAAATTCGGCCTTTCGAGTGTGGCGATATGTTGTGGCGAGTGTCCCGCCTCGAGCGTAAATGACTCAAGACTCACGGTGCTGGTTCGATTCCCCGCTGTATCGACTGCCACGACATAGATCGGGTGCAGGACCGTATTGGAGAGCGTCGTATGAGCCTCCACCGCAGTGCCGACGTTGTCGGATGGAAGCCTGCCGTCGAAGTTGAACTCAACAACAGTATTGGTTTCGCCTGACAATCCGTCACACGCTTTCACTTCGGGCGTGCCACCCAGAAAGGGATTCTTGGGTCGAACGAACAGGATGACCTGGTGAAGTCCATCATCGTCCCGGACTCTCAGTTGGACGGATGTACTCGCTGATCCAAAGGGATATTCAGATGAAACAAGCT
Source organism: Gemmatimonadota bacterium (assembly GCA_028877215.1). Lineage (GTDB taxonomy): Bacteria > Latescibacterota > UBA2968 > UBA2968 > JAAXHE01. The sequence goes on from JAPPFJ010000020.1 coordinate 25,462, forward strand.
CCACCGTTGGCGGCGATGCGTTTTCAAGCGGCACGTCTGAGTTGAGGTAAGGATGAGCCGCCAGAAACTCCGCGGCGCACGCGGACAATTTAGCGGTCGACCGGTCCGCGCGCCCATACGACATAATGAACTCATTGTCGCGGAAGTCATGTTGCAGGCCGAACGCGTGCCCCAGTTCATGAGCGGCGGCAAACCAGTTCCATTCGCCGTATACCATCGCCCATCCGCTGTCCTTCACACCTGTTCCGCGTCCGTGGGCTGAACTCGCGCTGACGTCCATGACAATCAGTATGATATTGGAAGCGTTGTCGAACGCTCGTCCAATCTCGCCGTCCGTATAGCCTCTGCTGCTGTAACGGCTGTCGCCGTAGTCCCCATCCACCACATGAACGGCCGGATCGCCCTGATCATCGGATTCGATCTGGAAAGTCGTGTATCCGTGCCCGTGGGTTTCCATCTGCTCGGCGTAGAATGTCTGAAGATCAAGTATCCCCGCCTTCATGGAATCCACGACTTCGGCGCGATACGGCCGGTCGTTCGGCAAAAAGTAGAATAGGCGAACGGTCCGCGGTTCTCCCACGTTCAGGTCGGACGCCCACTTACCCGCGGGATGGGGCGCGTCGCGCTGCAACTGTTCCGGGTCGACAGGCAGGCAGAAATGCACGCTGTCGGCAGGTTCGGATGATGCATGGCCGTCTGACGGCGGCGGGAGAAGGACAGACAGAACTGCCAGTATTGCGGTATGCAAGTTTGTCTTCACGTCAGGAGCCTCTGTCTGTGACGTTCGCTCCAGGGTGAATCCACGCGCCGAAGGCGCATTTCTCGATGCAGTCATTCATGTCTACCCACGACGTCGACGATGCGTCCATTCTCATCAACAACGTATATCGGTCCCTCCGCAATGCAATCCCCCCAGTGCATCAGTTGCTCCGCGACGGGCTTCGCGCTCGCGGGGGAAGGCAGCATGTACATATCGGCCCGGGCAACGTCGACCGGGTAGCCGTGATCGGCCAGCGACTGGATCGTTATCGCACTCAGTGGGAGAGACCCGCCCACGTCTGGTCTGACACTTGCAGTCATCAGTTCGTCACCGAACACCGACCCCCGCCAGTGACTGCTATCGCTCTCTACAGGTACCTTTGGGCCGCTGTAGTTCCGGCCTCCCGCATCGTCGAAGGCTCGAATCGCCCGTCGGCCGGTGAAGTACACATCACTCTCTCCACGAACAAGGTCCAGTGTTTCCCATAACGTCCCAAATCCGAGCACGTGCCCCATCTCATGAAGGATTACGTCAGAAAGAAGGGTCTCAGACATCCATTCCAGGTCGTCCCTGTCGATTGCTATCACTCCGATTTTCGTAACGAGCGTCCCCTGATCTCGATTTCTTTTGACAATGCGCGTTCCGCCTCTTCCGAGCGTGCCCTCGGCGCCGTCAATTTCAACGATGCCAACGAAAACCCGCAGGTCATCTACAGTATCGTCGACGAATATTCGTGCGTCCAGAAGGTCGTCCCACCGGTCGATCGGATTATCCGAAAAGTCGCTGTCCGGAATGTCTCCGGTAATGATGGACATCCATCGCGCGGCAGCCTTGTGGAACAATGCCTTCTTGGACGCGTTGAATCCGTCCCCTGAAGAGTTTTCGATGAAGACGAGCTCGATTCGGAAAGGAGACGGCGCGCCGCCCACGGCCACGCCCGAGGGGTCGATCAGCCCGTCCGCGCCCGTGACGAGGTCTTCCACGCCGGATCCGTCGAGGTCAGCCCGCTGGATCTTGTCTGTACCGGCGTCAGCCCAGTACATTTTTGCGGCGGACACGTCCAACGCCAGTCCGTTCGGTTTATCCAGGCCGCTGGTCACCAGGTCCTCAATCCCTGACCCGTCCAGGTTCGCACGCTGAATCTTGTCCGTGCGCCGGTCGGTCCAGTACATCTTCCCGCCGGCCAGGTCCAGACCCAGCCCGGTCGGACTGCCGAGGCCACTGGCAATCAGGTCCTCGACGCCCGACCCGTCCAGGTTAGACCGCTGAATGGAATGAGAGCCGGAGTTCGTCCAATACATCTTGCCGCCCTGTAAGTCCAGTTCCAGCTCGCCAGGGAAGACAAGCCCGCTGGTGATCAAATCCTCAACGCCGGAACCATCCACGTTGGCGCGCTGAATCCTGCTTGTCTGCCGATCCGTCCAGTACATCTTGTTATTTGATATATCCAGAGCGAGGCCATATGGTATTCCGAGACCGGTAACCAGATCATCCACATTTGAGCCATCGAGATTTGCCCGTTGAATCTTCGAAGCGCCTGCGTCCGTCCAGTACATCTTTCCTCCGGCCATGTCCACGGCCAGGCCGTCCGGGCCGTCCAGTCCGCCGCGGACGACCAGGTCTTCGGCGTCGGAGCCATCCAGGTTTGCACGTTGAATCTTGTCCGTACCCCAGTCCGTCCAGTACAGCTTCGACGCTCCACTGGCAGGTGGTGTCACCGCCGCGACCGTTATGCTCACGGCGGCGGAGCAGTTGTTTCCAGTATCTGATTCATCTGTTACCGTATCTACGCAGGCACCGTAGTAGTACGTTCCAGCGATTGACGGCGCCGACAATCGAATCCACGCATTCACCGTGCCGGAGGCCGGGAGGCCCGTCACGACACCCGTGCCGACTTCCATATCACTCCTGGAAATCGTCGCGTCCGCCGAGCGGTAGTAGCGCAGCATTGTCGACACCGCGGGGCCGTTGCCCCGGTTACGCACCGTGACGTTGAGCGTAAGGGATTGCCCTGGCGTCAGGGCGTTGTTGCTGACCGTGAGCGCGGCGAGTACAAGATCCGGGGGACTCCCACCGCCTGAGGTTGGGACCACCTTACCGAAATTCCGCGCAAAGATCAGAAAATCGGAGAACCCTATTTCGCCGTCTCCGTCCAGGTCGAAGCGGGCGTCAAAATCCGAGTTGCCCTGCTGCACCCCGAATCTTGACGCAAACTGCAGAAAATCGGAAAAGCCTACCGTCCCGTCGCCGTCAAAGTCGGGAGAAGGCGTGGAATTGAACCTGATCACCCTGTTCGTCGTGAATACGTCGCTGGCCGTGGTGCTCTCGGCAAGTGTGACCATGTCGATGCCGATTGAAAACTCACGACCCGTCACGTCGGAAATTGTCTCAAACTCGGCACGCGCCAGAAAACCGGAGGGCGGCAATGTCACGGGCGTACTGCTTGCGAAGTTGGTCCCTACAGACCCCTCTGGAAGGGAAAGGGGAAAAGAGCTGTTCTCGGCCTTTACGTATTCCAGAAGCGAAGCATCGAAGTCGAATTTGAGGACCATCCCGATCAGCGAAGTGTTCACATCCGCAGCGAAAACCTCGATGGCGATGGTTTGTCCCCTTCCTGAAACGGCGCCTGACGTGACGCCATCGTCGATCCGGTCGCCCTCCCCGCCGTCCGATATGAGGTCAAGTGACAGAACATCGCTGCCGTCGGCACCGGAAGGCACGGCATTGAACATGATCACATCTGAGGTTGTAAGCACGTCGCTCGACGTTGTGCTTTCGGCAAGCGTGATTATGTCAATGCCGATTGAAAACGTCCGGTCTGTCACGTCCGCGGTGGTCTCGAACTCGGCGCGCGCCAGAAAACCGGAGGGCGGCAGGGTCACGGGCGTACTGCTTGCGAAGTTGGTCCCCACAGCCCCCTCTGGAAGGGTCAGGGCAAAAGAACTGTTCTCGGCCTTTACGTAAGCCAGAAGCGAAGCATCGAAGTCGAATTTGAGGACAACGCCGATCAGCGACGTATTCACGCCCGTGGCGAACACCTCGACGGCGATGGTCTGTCCAACTCCGGAAACCGTACCGGTGACGACGCCGTCGTCTGTCCGGTTGCACGCCCCGCCATCGATAATCAGATCGAGCGAGAGTACCGCATTCGCATTCGGTCCGCCGAAGGCTTGAAACGTAATTGTCAGTGACGAAAGAACGAGGAAAAACAACAGGCATATTCGCAGATACATTAAGGCCACTCCTGTCCAGCTTGATGGTCGCACGCTTAGACTTGATTCGAGAAAAATCGGACGAACCCGCACCTGAAAAAGCCACGCAGGATCATTACCGGGGGGGGGGGGGGGGGGGGGGGGGGGGGGGGGGCGGGGGGGGGGGGGCCGGGGGGGGGGGGGGGGGGGGGGGGGGGGGGGGGGGGGGG
>JAPPFJ010000001.1 GCA_028877215.1 Gemmatimonadota bacterium
AAATCCGCCCATATTTGTCTATACGGGTGGGTTTGACCAACGCCGACCGGCGCTTTTGCAGCCGCGCGAAGACCGCTGGGAATTTTGAGACAGCTTCTTACGTGAGCAGGGGTTTCATGGCTTCTCTGAGATCGGCCATTTCGCGTTCCGTGAGGGGCTTTACGGGTTTGCGGCACGGACCCACGGGTCTGCCCGACAGATTTGTGGCGGCCTTTACGGAAGCGTTGTAAACGTGATGCCAGAAAAAGCGGTTGGCGGGAAACATGCGATGCCAAAGATCCCGGGCCTCGGCAAGTTGCCCCGCGGCGACCAGATTGTAGAGATCGACCGCTTCTCCGGGCATGGCGTTGACCGCGCCCCAGACACAGCCCGGACATCCTGCGACCAGGCTGAAGAAGGCGATGGGGTCCCCTCCGTTGAAGACCTCGGCGCCGATGGCAAGCAGTTCCTGTATTCGAAGAATATCCGCCATGCTGTCCTTGATATAACGGACATTCTCGATTTCCATCAGACGTTTGAAGAACGCGGGCGTGATATCGATTCCCGTGTGGACGGGGATGTTGTAGACCATAATGGGCGTGCTGACGGCGTCGGAGATTTCCGCGTAGTGACCGTACACGCCTTCCATATCAGGACCCTCGAAGTAGGGCGGAAGCACGAGCAGGCAGTCGGCGCCCGTAGCCTCCGCGTGCCGCGCGTATTCGATCGTCTCCGACGTGCTCACCGCGGAGGACATGGCGACAAAGTCGGCCCTGCCGTCGATGTGTCCGGCAGCCAATTCGACGAGCCGCCTGCGTTCTTCCGGTCGCAGGCAGGCAAACTCGCCCGTGCCGCCGTTGATGAGGATGCTATGGACGCCCGCGACCAGCATGGAGTCGATATGATTCCTCAACGCGGATTCGTCGATCCGTTCGCCGTCCTCTGTAAACGGGGTGCATAAAGCCGCGCAGATGCCTCTGAGTTTTTTCATTGCGGTCTCCCCTTCAATCGTTCACGTCGCCCGGGCGCCTGACGATGACTCGGCTTCCGGCGTAGGGCTGGTGGTCCGGTATCTTGTACCGAGGGTTTCTGACCATTCGTCAACCTGTTGCCCGGACAGAATGATACGCCCTGCGAAGGTACGGCGAAAGTGGAATTCATACAAGGACGCAGCGATCGGGCTGAAGTGCGGGCAGGGTCAGCGGTTTAGAAGGGTCTTGACACTTACGGGCGAAAAATCAATATTGCCGCAACTCAGGAACAGTCAGGAGTGCCCGGTCTTGTATAGGGATATTCATGCTCTGTGGATTCCCGTTGACGTCCGGGTAATTCCGGGGTTTTTGCGGCCTGAGACGCCGCGCGCACGGTACAGGACCCGTACATCAAACTGAGCGATCTTCACGGGCTCGCATTGTCGGTTTATCGGAGGAGGTTGACATGTCGCAGGTGAGGGAAGTTGGCATACCGGTTCGCGCGGTGAATCGCGCGGCATTGTACGCGGGACGAAACGGCGCCGGCGAGCCGTGTCTGTATGCGACCATGTCGCAGCAGGCCGCGAATCTCTTCGTATTGCAGATCGATCCGCAGACGGGCAAGTTGCGTCAATTCTGGCCGGACGTTCCCGATTCGAACTATACCACGGCGGTGTATCAGGCGCGGAACGGACGCCTCTATATCGGGGCGGCGCACTCGGGACAGCTATACTGTTTCGATCCCGAGCAGGACGACCTGGTGAATTTCGGCACCATTAACGGCACGGCGGCTATTTTTCCCTGCAGTATCGACGAGGATTCGCAGGGCGTGATCTGGATTTCCAGCTACGGCACCGCGGATCTGACGAGCTTTAATCCGGAAACCGGTGAGTTTACCCGGTACGGACGGCTGGATGAAGTCGATATGTACGCCTATTGCCACGTGAATACCGACGATACGGTCGCGTCCCTGATCATGCAGACCCAACCGCACGTGGTGGTCCTGGACCCGAAGACCGGTGAAAAAGAGACGGTAGGACCCGTCGTTACGCGGGGTGAGGGAACATTGAACCTCCACCGGGGGGCGGATGGGAACCTATATATTGAATCGAGCGAGGGGAATTTCCGCCTGGAGGGCATGAACGCCGTTCCCGTGGAAGAGACCGTCGCGGCGAAAACCGCGGCGCCCACCCTGCCGGACGGCAGCACCTTCCGGTTCGTGGATGCGGTGGAGCAGACATGCAGGATTCTGGAGGTAACGGGCCCGGACGGCGCTGCGAAGACCTTCGACATCGAATTCGAAGCCGCGGGGACGGATATCTTCTGCCTGCACGGCGGTCCCGACGGGTGTGTGTACGGATCCAGCGTCTTACCGGAGCGGCTGTTTCGATACGACCCCGGAAACGATGACCTGGCGGACCTGGGCATCTGTTCGACCGCGACCGGCGAGGCGTATTCCATGGCGAACCTGGACGGTAAAGTCTACATCTCGTCATACCCGGGTGCGAGAGTCTCCATTTACGATCCCTCGCAGCCGTACAACTTCGGGGAGAGCCGGGGCAGCAATCCCTGGGACATCGGGCGGGTGGACGACATTTCGTACCGGCCGCGTTCCACGCTGGCGGGTCCCGGCGGAAGGGTCTGGCTGGCATCCATTCCGGACTACGGAATGTGGGGCGGGCCGCTCTCGTATTACGACCCGCGCACGGAGGAGAAAAAGGCGTTTTACCGCATCGTGGGAGACGGCAGTTGCTATACGCTGGCGCACCTGGAAGCCGAATCGCTGATCGCCGTCGGCACAACCATAGCCGCGGGCAGCGGGACCCAACCCAGGGTGGACGAAGCGGTGCTTTTCCTCTTCGACTACGGGAAGGAAGAGAAAGTCTGGGAAGGCGCGCCCGACCCGCCGGTGACGATATTCAATGCCCTGGCAGCCGTACCGGATGGCAGGCTTTTCGGCACGTTCGCCGGCAGCGAACGCGGACCCGAACTCTTCGTGTTCGACCCTGCCACGCGGGCGTTTACGGACCGGATCGCCGCGCCTGAAGGCGGCCCGGTGGACAACGGCTTGCAGGTGGGGCCGGACGGGATGATCTATGGCCTCACCCACACCCTCATCTATCGGCTGGACCCCGGTTCTCTGAAATTTGACGTGATCGTCGAATTCGATGAGAGGTTGACCGGCCACGCGGCGGGCGGGCCGATCCTGGGGAACGAGCTGTATCTGTCGTCGGGACACCGGCTGTTCGCGGCGGAGATATTGTAGCGAAGCCGAAAATACGGTGTGAGTCACTGCAAAAGGAAGACGGAAAATGGCGAACTTGTGGAGGCCCGAGCCTGAAATGTGGGATGCATTGCGGGAGGCCGTACCCGGGATTCTCGCGGACCAGCGGGAAGACGGACGGTTCGGCACCGCCCCCTGGACCTGTCTGGACCAGCATCGGATCTTCCACCTTGCCGCCGCCTGGAGCCTCGAGAACAGTCCCTGGTTTCGTAACGACGAGGTGCTGGCGGCCATTGTGCTTGGCGGCGACGCGCTGATTGAAGCTCAGGACGAGGAGGGGATGTGGACCTTTCTGAAAAAGGACTACTCGGAGTGGGGGCAGATCTACATGCCCTGGACGTACAGCCGCTGGATTCGCGCGTATATGCTGGCGCGATCCGGGATGGACGGCGAGGCGCGCGCGCGGTGGGACGCCGCGTTGGAACTGGGTTTCGATGGGATTTCAAAAACGTGCCTCTCGCACGTTCATAACATTCCAACCCACCACGCCATGTCCCTGTATTGCGCGGGGATGGTGTTTGAACGCGAGGCCTGGAAGACGCAGGCGAAGGAATTCATCCACGAGGTTGTGGCGGCTCAGTCCCCGTACGGCTGGTGGACCGAGAACGTGGGCCCGGTCGTTTCCTATAACTACGTGTATTCGGAAGCGATGGGCGTGTATTACAAGCTGTCCGGGGACGGACGCGTACTCGAAGCGCTGGAACGGGCGGCGCGATTCCACAGGAACTATACGTATCCGGATGGGAGCGCCGTGGAGACGGTGGACGAACGAAATGCGTACAACAGCGAGGTGCGACCGGGGAATCCCGGATTCAGCCACACAGCAACAGGAAGAGGCTATCTGGCACGGCAGCATCGCCTCTTCCTGGAAGCCGGCGGGAAATTCGACGTGGATTACGCCGCGCACATGCTGCTCTATGCAGGCGACGGCGAAATCGAGGAGATGGCGGCCGACCGGGACGGGCGTACCTATGCGATGGGCGGCGATGCGCTGATCGTCTCGCGCAAACCCTGGTTTCTAAGCCTGTCGGCCTATTGCTGTGCTTTGGACGAGAACCGGTTCCGGCAGGATCGGCAGAATTTCGTGAGTGTCTTTCACGAGTCGACCGGCTTGATCGTTGGCGGCGGCAATACCAAGCTGCAACCGCTCTGGAGCACGTTCAGCGTAGGCGATACATCCCTGATGCGGCATACGCCCGGGGACGCCGATCCTGACTTCGGTCCGTTCGAAGGGCTGGCGCATATTCCCGACAGGGCGGAAATCAGGGCGGATGAAGCATGTCCCGGCATTGATCTGCATTATGGCGCGGACGTGGGACGCGTTACGCTCGTTCCACGCGGAGGCTCGCAATTGCTCCTGATTCTTGAGTCGTCCGGCATTTCCGAAAGCGGAATGGAAGCACACGTGACGTTAATCCCGCATTTGAGGGAAGCACTGTGTTCGTCGACCGGCGAGCGTGCTGAACTGCAGACGGACGTCGCGGAATGGACGGGGGCCGACGGCGCCTGGTTCGAACACGCGGGGTGGCGGCTGTCGCTCCCTGCCGGCGCGCGGCTTGTGTGGCCGGCGTTGCCCCACAACGCGTATACAAAGGGAGGAGAGGCCGGCGTCGGGCAAGCTCGGCTGGTGCTCGCGTTGCCGTTCGGCGAAGACAGGAGTCGGTACGAACTGAGCCTGGACATTCTTCACGAATGAGGATCGAAAAAAAGCACGGTGACGACGCCTGCGGACCCCGCATGAGGGATTCCGGCCGCAATTTCGGCTGTACACTCGTTCAAATTGGAGGGTGCTGTGGGAGACAAAGTCCGGAAGACCGATGAGGAGTGGCGGGAGATGCTCACGCCGGAACAGTACCACGTGACAAGAAGAAGCGGAACGGAACGGGCGTTTACCGGCCAGTACCACGACTTCAAAGGAAAAGGGATCTATCTGTGCGTGTGCTGCGGAATCGAGCTGTTTCAGTCGGATACCAAGTACGATTCCTGCACGGGCTGGCCGAGTTTCTGGGCGCCGTCGGATGACGCGAACGTGGAAACAGAAGCGGATATGTCCTACGGCATGGTGCGGACGGAGGTGAAGTGCAGCCGGTGCGACGCGCATCTCGGGCATGTGTTCGACGACGGTCCCCGGCCAACGGGACTGAGGTACTGCATGAATTCCGCGGCGCTGGACTTTGTGGAGAATGACACCGAAGAGAAGGATTGAACGACCGTAACCGACGCAGGGGCGCATCCGGACGATCTGAATTCCATTTCGAAGTCACCCCGTCAACTGAGGAGGCGCCGATGAGTTTGAATTTCGCCACCCGGGAAATCCAATCGCAGCCGATCGTGGGCATCCGCGCCACAACCACGATGGAGGAGATCAAACAGGTCATCGGCGCCCTTTTCGGCGAGGTTATGGAGTATCTCACCGGGAACGGACTTGCGCCGGCGGGGATGCCGTTTACCATCTACCACGAGATGGACGCCGAACGGCTGGAAATGGAATGCGGGATGCCGGTGGCGTCGCCCGTTGAGGGCACCGAGCGCGTTCGACCTGGAGAACTGCCCGCCGGGAAGGTCGCGACCGTAACCCACATGGGTCCCTACGAACAGCTGGGACAGACGTGGTCGGCACTGATGAAGTGGGTGGAAGAAGAGGGCCTGCAGGCGGCGGGCGCGCCCTGGGAGGTCTACGTGACGGATCCCGGCGAGGAGCCCGACCAGTCGAAATGGCGCACCGACATCTTCTTTCCCATACGCTGACCGCCGGCCGGAATTCGGCGACCCATTACCGTGACGGGACACGCCGCCCCATCACCTGGTGAGAGGGGAAGAAAATCGGGTAGACGGGAGACGTAAGACGGTAGAAGATAGGCGGGTAGAGGTGAGAGGGTAGACGGTAGATGATATCCTCGCCCGATATTTAATTCCTCGCTGCCTTCGGCACGAAAAGAATCCTCTCGACGCAGGCCATCTCTAACCTCTCCCGGCTTACGTCTCACCAGGTGGTGGGCTGTGGTGTGGTCTTCTACCCTCTACCGGCTCCCGTCTCACCGCTTTTGGTCTACCGTCTCCCCGCATTCAGGCTCTTTGTGGCCAATTTATCGGTTGTCTTCGTTCGAATTGAGGTTAAGGAGTCGAGAATGAAATACCGCTTTGCCGAAATGATCTGGTATGAAGTCAAGGAGGCCGCGGAACAGGACCGCGTGGCGGTCCTGCCGGTCGCGACGTACGAGGACCACGGACCGCACCTTCCCGTGGATACCGACGTCGTCCTCTGCACGGAGATCTGTGAGAGGGCCGTGGCGCGGATCCCGTCGGAGGCTGTTCTGGCTCCGCCGGTCCCGCACGGGTACAGCCCTCATCACATGGATTTTCACGGGACGCTGACGATAACCTGGGACACCTTCATCCGATACGTCAAGGACGTCTGCTGCAGCCTCGCCCACCACGGATTCAAGCGGATCCTGGTTGTGAACGGCCACGGCAGCAATACGCCCCCGCTGGACCTGGCGACCCGCCTGACGGTGATCGAAACCGAGGGCAGGGTTCTGTGCGGCTCGGTGAACCACTGGGGGCTTCGGAAGGTGAAAGAGGCGGGACGCGAACTGAGGGAGTCGGACTACGGCGGGACCTCCCACGGCGGCGAGTTCGAGACGTCGTTGTACCTGGCATTGAGGCCGGACCTGGTCGATATGAGCAAGGCGGTCGACGAACGGTCGCCCCTGTCGAACAGCTTCCAGTCCGACCTGCTGGCGGGAGGCCATCCCGAAGGGTCCAGCGCGAATTTCACGCCGTACTGGAGCACGAAAACCGCCAGCGGCGTGATGGGAGACGCGACGAAGGCCAGCCGGGAGAAGGGGGAGAAATTCCTCGAGGCGGGCATCGAGGGGCTGATCGAACTGGTTCGGGAACTCAGGGCGACCGAAATCATGGACCGCCGCGACCAGCATTGACCAGGATTCGTCATTTTTCAGGGAAGTTAATTCGACTATGTGCAAATTGACAAAGGCGATTAAACTGCGGATTACCAGGATACATCAGGTCGCTGGACGTGATCGGAAATGTCATCCTTATGAACGACCTTGATACCCCATCTGGCACCGGTCCCTTTTGTGTCTTTTGTGGCCAATTTTCCGGTTATCTCTATTCGAATTGGGATTAACGGACGAAAGGGCGTCTTTGTGAAGTCGCTGGTATACAGCAGCGGACGGGATGGCTACCACACGTACCGGATTCCCGCGGTGCTTGCCGCGGCGAACGGAACGCTGCTGGCCTTTTGCGAAGGCCGGCGTAACAGCCGTTCGGACCACGGAGATATCGATCTCCTGGTAAAGCGTTCGGAAGACGGTGGGCAGTCCTGGTCGGCGCAGCGGGTCGTCTACGGCGAAGCGGGCGAGGTCACGATCGGCAATCCCTGCCCCGTGGTGGACGCGGAGACGGGCACGGTGTGGATGTTGTTCTGCAGAGACAATGTCGACGTGCTGGTCACACATAGTAAAGACGACGGTCTGACGTGGTCCGATCCCATCGACATCACGGGTGACGTCAAGAAAAAAGCGTGGACGTGGTATGCGACGGGCCCGGGCGTGGGCATCCAGCTCCGGAACGGGACCCGGAAAGGGAGGCTTCTTATTCCCTGCGACCACCGGAACCCGGAAGCGTACGACTGCGGTTCCCATTCCGTCTACAGCGATGACGGAGGGGCTTCCTGGCGGTTGGGCGGTTCGGTCCGGCCGGGGGCCAACGAATGTCAGTTCGGTGAACTCGCGGACGGGAAGGTGGTCATGAACACCCGGATGCAGACGCACAGCGAGGGGAATCGCGGAACCGCGTTGAGCCGGGACGGAGGCGAGTCCTGGTCTGAATTCCGGCACGACCGCAACCTGCCCTGCCCGAAGTGCCAGGCCAGCCTGGTGGGTAGCGGCAACCCGAACAGCCTGCTGTTTTCGAATCCCGCGCCGCCCGTTCCCCCAGGAGCCGGCGGCGGAGAGCGGGCGAACATGACCGTACGGCTGAGCAACGACGGAGGCAGGACGTGGCCCGCGTCCGAATTGCTGCACGAGGGACCCGCGGCGTATTCCTGCCTGGCTTTACTTCCTGACGGCTCGGTCGGCTGCCTGTACGAAGCGGGTGCCGGGTCTCCCTACGAGCACATCGTCTTCAAGCGTTTCAGGTTCAACTGAGAAACCGCAATGGATGAGACAACGGCTGGTAGCGGTCCTTCGGTGGAGGAACGATTCCGGGCGGCGAGCCCGCGTTCCCGGGCGGCTTTCGATCGTGCCAATGCGGTGATGCCCGGCGGTGTGAAAGGGGCTTACTTCTACCAGCCCTATCCGCTGACCATTGAGCGCGGCGATGGCTGTTACGTGTACGACCTGGACGGCCGCAGGCTGGTGGATTTCAACAATCACCATACGGCGCAGATCCTGGGCCACAACCATCCGGCGGTCGTTGCCGCCGTACGAGAGCAGGTTTCCAGGGGGATTGCGTTGAGCGCGCCCGCGGGCGTGGAGGCGGGACTGGCTGAAGCAATGTGCGGCCGGGTGAAGACTGTGGAGAAGATCCGATTCTGCAATTCCGGTACGGAAGCCACCCTGCACGCCATTCGACTGGCGCGAGGCGTCACCGGAAGGACGAAGATCGCCAAGTTCGAGGGTGGCTACCACGGCAGCCACGACGTGGTGGAGGTGAGCGTGGCGCCGCCGCTGGAGAGGGCGGGGCCCGCGTCGGCGCCGCGTTCGGTTTCCACGGCGGGCGGCGCTTCCCCGAATGCCGCCGGCGAAGTGGTGGTTCTGCCGTATAATGACGAAGACGCTATTGAGCGATTGCTGGCGCGGTATCGACGCGAACTGGCCTGCGTGATATTCGACCCCCGGGCGGGCATATTGTCCCAACGCGCTGCGTTCGCGCAGTTCGTATGCGACATGGCGCGGCGGCACGACGTACCCGTGATTTTCGACGAGATCGTCGGGTTCCGGGTCGGTACCGGGGGTCTTCAGGAGCACTATGGCATCGAGCCGGATCTGACGACGTTCGGAAAAGTCATCGGGGGCGGATTTCCGGTGGGCGCCTTCGGAGGCCGGGCCGACCTGATGGATCGCTTCGATTCCTCCCGGGGGCCGACAGGCTTCTTTCAGAGCGGGACATTCAGCGGGCATCCCGTGGCCATGGCCGCGGGTCTGGCGACCCTGAAGCAGTTGACGCCGGACGTGTTCGCGCACCTCAACCGGCTGGGAAAACGGCTCAGGGACGGGTTGAACCGCCTGTTTTCGGAGCGTGAAGTCGATGCCACGGCCGTGGGCGTGGGATCGTTGTTCAGCATCCACTTTTCGGGCGAAGTAATGCTGAATTACCGCCATCTGGCGCGAACCGACAGTGCGGCGGCGCACCGGATGCTGCTCGGACTGATCGAACGGGGATATTTCCTGGGTAACGGGCTGTTGATGTGCGCCGTCTCCGCGCCGATGGACGAAAGTCACGTCGACGGATTGATCGATGCCGTTGGCAGGGCGATGTAGAGACGCTACGGATGTTTATTCGGGAGGAAATCTGATGCGATACATCGACACACACGCCCACCTGGGGCCGTGGTTCGACGAAATCACGACGTTCAGCGCCGAGGGCTTCGTGGCCATGCAGGAGCGGGCGGGCATCGAGCGCACCGTGGTGACGTCCGGCTCCGCCCTGTTTACCGAGTTGATCTATGGTAACGAATGGACCATCCGGCACGCTGAGAATCTGGAACATCTGCTGGTCTGGCTGGTGCTGAATCCATTGAAGATGGCCGAGTCGCTGGAGCTGCTGGACCGTTTCAAGGACCATCCCAAAGTCGCGGGCTTCAAGATCCACCCGGTCCAGCACAAGTATCCGGCGGACATCAAGCCCACCTTCCGGCTCTTTGAAAAGCTGGAGCCGCTGGGACTGCCGGTGCTTTCCCACGGAGAGAACGAATCGTACGCAGCGCCGGCCCGGTTGCGGCGGCTGGCCGAAGCCTTTCCTTCCATAACGGTGATTACGGCGCATTTCGGCGCGGGTCAGCCCGGGCAGACGTACGAAGCCATCGATGCGCTCCAGGACTGCAAAACGGGCAACCTGTACACGGATATGGGTACGGCAAGGGCGATTCGCACGGGCATGATCGGGCTGGTGGTGCGTGAAGTGGGGGCGGACAGGGTGTTGTTCGGTACGGATTCGCCTCTGTACGAGCCGATGGCGTTCCCCGCGCTGCTGGCGGCGGCGGATATTACGGACGACGAACGGGAACAGATCGCATGGAGGAACGCGGAGCGGCTCGTGCTGGCGCCGAAGAAATTGTCGTAGAAACTGGCGATGCCGTTGAGGCAACGTGTGCGGAGGAATGAATCGATGAAACTGGATGGTCGCCGGCGGCGGCTGCTTGAACGGACGTTCCTGGACTATCAGCAGACGTCGGCCTTCATGGAACATCCGTTCATCGTCAAAAGGGCGCACGGACTTCACTATTGGGATACCGAGGGAAAGCGCTATTTCGACGGGATCGGCGGCATTTTCGTGGCCTCGCTCGGACACGGCCACCCCCGGGTCCTGGAGGCGATGCGGAGGCAGGCGGAGACGCTGGGATTCTCGCCGCCGATGCACGGGCTATCCGACGTGGCGCTGGATTTCGTCGAAAAGCTGAGCGACGTGACGCCCGAGAATCTGAATTTCATCAAATCCTACAGCGGCGGGTCCGAAGCGGTCGAATCCGCATTGAAGTTCACCCGGCAGTATTTCAGGCAGAGCGGCCACCCGGGCAAGTACAAATTCGTCAGCCGTTATTTCGGGTATCACGGCGCCACGTTCGGCGCGATGGCAGCCAGCGGGACGGGAAAACGCAAGACGCCGTTCGAACCCCAGGCGGGCGGATTCCTGAAGGTTTTCCCGCCTACGTACTACAGAGACCGTTTTGCTTCCTGGGAGGAATGCAACCGTTTCTGTGCGCAGATGTTCGAGGACGTGATCGTCAACGAAGACCCGGATACGGTGGCGGGCGTCATCCTGGAGCCGATAGGCAACACCGGCGGAATCATCACGCCCACCGAGGGATATTTTCGGATGATCCGCGACGTCTGCGACCGTTACAACGTGATGTTGATCTACGATGAGATCATTACCGGGTTCGGCAAGACCGGCTCGATGTTCGCCGCGCAGACGTTCGGGGTCACTCCGGATATCATCTGCGCAGGCAAGGGGATCTCGAGCGGGGCGTATCCGGTGGGCGCGATGATGGCGCGGGAGGATTTGGGAGACGTCTTTCTCGGTCCGGTGGAGGCCGACGTCAACTTTGCGCACGGACATACGTTCGCGGCCAATCCGGTCGCGTGCGCCGTGGGCATGGCCGTGATCGACGAAATCGTTGAACAGGAGCTGGACCGCAAGGCCGGGGAACTCGGCCGCTATCTGGCATCGAAGCTGGAAGGACTGAAGGACCTGGGCGTGGTGCGGGAAGTGCGGGGACGCGGGCTGCTGCAGGGCGTGGAACTGGTGAGGGATACGAAGTCGATGACCCCGTTTCCGGAGCTGGGGCGGGCGCTGAAGCGGACTTCGCTGGAGAACGGGCTGCTGATCCGCATCGACCCCACCTGGTTCGCCGTGAGTCCGGCGTTAATCGTGCGGCGAGAAGACATCGATGAACTGTACGATCTCGTGAGGAAGAGTCTGATCGATGCGCTGGAGCTGGTTGATTCGGACTATCCGTAATTTAAAGATATCGCAAGGATCACCGCTGGCGACGGTTCCCGGGCGCCCACGAGGGACGCCCCTACAATTCGAGGCGTAGTGATCCAGAGTTTAAGGTACTGGATATGGTAGAGCAAACTGGTAGTTTGCGGTACTGTAGCCGAGACAGCCAGGAATCAAGTCGAACGGTGAGGCTTTCTCACAAGACTCACAAGCAGAATCCTTCAAAAGGAGGCGGAAATGACGGCAATGAGAATGACAGTACTCTTGTGTTTCCTGCTGCTGGCAACGCCGCAGATCGTAAGCGCCGGCGAAATGGAAAGGCGGTCCCGTATCGAGCTCAGGATGGGACTGCGTAATCACGGCGGAACGACCGGCGGGACGACAACGATCGGTCCGTTGGGCGTTGAAACGACCGCCGGAACGGACAATATGTTTTTCTCGCTGGGCTACGCGCGCTGGATGAGCGAGAACGTCGCGGGCCACGCCACGTTGGGCGTCCTGTCGGTCGAGGCCAGCTCACGTGCCGGGCCATTGGGCGTCTCCCAGAAGGCGGCGGTCATCTGTCCCATGATCGTCGGCATGAGATATTATCCGCGCAAGGGGTCGCTCGACGCCGCGTTCAGGCCCTTTCTGACCGCGGGTATAGGGCTCATCACCGGGTTTCAATCCAGAAGCGACGTCGGGCTACAGGTGGTACAGGAATCCGGCGCGATGACGACATTCGGAAGCCGGGCGGGAGTGGGGTTCGACCTGGCAATGGGTCGGTCTTTTGTGGCGATCGCAGACCTCGGATACAACCTGATGACGGATTTTTCGGACGAGATAGGCGGCCGCCGCAACTACAGCGGACTCGAATTCGGCCTGGGCATCGGCTGGCAATTCGGCGGGAGCGCCGCACAATAGGCACGACCTGAGCAAGCCCGCAAATGCAGGAGGTTGTGATGGCGAAGTACAAAGCGGCGATCATCGGCACCGGCCGGGTGGGGTACCAGTTCAGTTTCGGCGACCTGCCGGACAACCACGCCGATGCCCTGGGCCAACATCCGGATTGTGAACTCGCGGCGGGCGTAAACCGGGGACGCGAAAAGCTGGAGATCTTCGGGCAACGATACGGGATCGACGCGCTGTATCACGACTACCGGCGAATGCTGGACGAAGTCAGGCCCGATATCTGCATTGTGGCCACCCATCCGGAACTGCATTGCGAAATGGTGGAAACATGCGCCGCCGCGCCCGCGACGAAAGCGATCATATGCGAAAAGCCGATGGCGCTGTCCCTGGAGGAATGCGACCGGATGATCGCCGCCTGCGACAGCGCGGGCATCCTGCTGCAGGTCAATCACAACCGGCGTTGGTCTCCGGAGTGGAACCTGGGACTGCGGCTGCTGCGGGACGGCGCGATCGGAGAGCTGAACCACGTCTATTGCTATATGGACGGCGGCAAGCCGGACCCTTCGTGGCGAAGCGAGAACGAGGGCCCGTTCCTGCACGACTTCACCCACTATTTCGACCTGATGGACATGTACGCCGGAGAGGTGGCCTGGATGTGCGGGATGGCGGAGCAGCGGATGCGTCCGTGGGCCGTGGAGGACTTCGGCGCGGCCATCGTGAAGTTCAGGAACGGTTCGACGGGGCTTGTCCACGGCGCCGAGTTGACATCTTATACGGACAATGCGTTCGAGTTGCGCGGCACCGAGGGCGTCATCCGTTTTCTGGGAGAACGGGTCCATCTCTATTGCGCGGTTGAGGACGACTACGAACCGGACAGCGGGTTTCAGTGGCATGCCCTGCAGCACACGCCCGTCGACCACCCGTCGCCCGCGTCCACGTACGTCGTCGCGCTGAACGAATTGGTCGATGCGCTGGAGGGCCGCGGGGAATTGCGCAGCGACGGACGGGTGGGGCTGCGATCACTGGAGATGGTGATGGCGATCTACCAGTCCCAGTTGACGGGGAACCGGCCGGTCGAATTCCCGCTCGAAGCACGCGGTTCCGGAGTCGCGGCGTTACGTGATGCGGGACAGTTTGTCGATCGGCAATAAACGACAGACGGAGAAAACGAGGATAGCGATGGCGGAGACCGAGGCGCGGGGGTCGTGGATCGAATACGATGTGATCGTCCGCAGAAACGTGATGGTCCCCATGCGGGACGGGGTGAAGCTGGCGACGGACCTGTATTTCCCCGGGAAGCACGGGGAGATTGTGCAGGGCGCGTTTCCCGCGGTAATCGAGCGCACGCCGTACGATAAAGAATCCAAATTCAGCGAAGGCCGGTATCTCGCGCGCAGAGGGTACGTCGCCGTGCGCCAGGACGTCCGGGGGCGTTTCGAGTCGGAAGGCGAGTGGCATCCGTTCGCAAAGGAAGCGCCGGACGGGTACGATACCGTGGAATGGGTTGCCGTGCAGCCATGGTGCGACGGAAACGTGGGGACAATGGGAGGGTCCTACTGTGGAAGCGACCAGAGCGCGCTGGCCACGCTGAATCCACCCCACCTGAAGGCGATGGTTGTCGCGGTGGGTACGTCGAACTATCACACCAGTTCGATGCGGCAGAACGGCGCCCTGGAACTGCGGTTCATGATCTATGCGTTCCGGATGGCGACGACAAGCAGGGAAGCGCTCGCCGATGCAACGCTGAAGGCTGCGCTGGACGCGGACTTCGCGAGGGTGGGCGAATGGCTGACGAGGACGCCCTACAGGAAGGGGTCTTCCGCCCTTCGGTTTCTGCCCTCCTATGAACAGTGGGTGCTGGATCTTCTGGGAGAAGGTGACTTCAACGAATATTGGAAGCAGCGGGGATACGCGATCGACCACTACTACGACGAACACGCGGACGTGCCCACGATATATCTCGGCGGGTGGTACGACACCTACACACGGGGAACCACGGCGAACTACGTGGCGCTTTCCAAACGGATGGATTCCCCGCAGCATCTGCTGATGGGCCCGTGGACTCACGGCGGTTGGGGGAACTCGTTCGCGGGAGACGTGGATTTCGGTCAGGAATCCGTCCTGGACGATTACGACGGATACCGGCTGCGCTGGTTCGACAGGTGGTTGAAGGGCATTGACAACGGCGTCGACCGCGAAAGGCCGGTACGGATCTTCGTGATGGGCGGCGGCGACGGCCGCAGGAACCGGGAGGGGCGACTGAACTACATGGGCGTCTGGCGCGACGTGGAGGACTGGCCGCTTCACGGGACGCGGTTTACGCCGTACTATCTGCACCAGGACGGCAGCATTGGAGAGGGCCTGCCTGAACCTTCGGAGCCGAGCCGGTACACGTTCGATCCAAGGGACCCGGTTCCCACGGTCGGCGGCAATCTGTCCGCGGGAGATCCGATTCTCGTTGCAGGCGCGTACGACCAGCGAGGGGATTCACGCTTCTACGGATGCAGGGACAACCTGCCGCTGTCGGCGCGGAGCGACGTCCTCGTATTTCAGACGCCCGAATTGAAGGAGCCCCTGGAAGTCACGGGACCGCTGACGATGAAACTGTGGGCGTCTTCCTCTGCGACGGACACGGACTTTACGGTAAAACTGATCGACGTGCATCCCCCGAACGAGGATTATCCGGATGGCTTCGCCCAGATTATAACGGACAGCATCGTCAGGGGGCGTTACCGGAACTCGCGGGATACACCGGAATTGATGTCGCCGGGAGAAATCCATGAACTGGAAATCGTAATGTATCCGACCTCCACCGTATTCGGCGCGGGACACCGCATCAGGGTGGATGTCTCCAGCAGCAATTTCCCCAGGTTCGACGTCAATCCGAATACAGGAGGCCCGTTGGGACGGGACCGCCGGGTTGTCCTCGCGGAAAACGCGGTGTTTCACGATCCGGAACACCCCTCGCATATCGTCCTTCCCATCATCCCGGGGTGTTAATCTCAATTCGAAAAAAGATAAAAGGCAAACTGGCCACAAAGAGCCTTAATGCGGGGAGACGGTAGAAGAAATGCGGGTAGAGGTAAGACGGTAGAGGGTAGAGATCTCCTGCCTTGTGAGGCTTCTTTTCGCGCCGGAGGCAAGGAGGGGTAAATTTGCCGGCGAGGATATCTTCTACCGTCTTCCGTCTCCCGTCTACCCGCTTCTGAGGGGCCGGAGGGAGAGGTCCTGAACACGTCCCGCGACCTGGTGTATACTCATAATCCGCCGTATAATCGCATCTATTGACAATCACATATTCGAATTGTCGTCCCCGAAAACTGCCGAATCCAGGTTAACAGACAGATGGATGACGATTTCGAGATCAGGTACCGGGATCGAAGAACGGGTCGGACGATAACGGAGCCCCTGTCCTACGGGTTTTTTCAACGGGTATTCCAGTCTTCGTACGTCCTCGGGCTCTTCCACCTGCTGCTGAACAATTCGGTCTTCTGCCGGTTCTATGGCTGGATGCAGGCGCGCCCAGGAAGCCGCCGGAAGATTTCCCGTTTCGTGCGGGATTACGGCATCGACGTGGAAGAGATCGAGTTTCCCCCGGAGCGGTATCCGAACTTCAACGCGTTCTTCACCCGCCGCCTGAAACCCGGCGCCAGGCCGTTTGCCCGGGAACCCGACGCGTTATCCTGTCCCGCGGACGGCAAGGTGATGGTCTTTCAGCATCTCCTGGAGGGCGCCAGGATCCCGGTCAAGGGAGGGGCGGTTCCATTGGATCTCCTGCTGGATTCCGACGAGGAGGCACGTCCCTATCTGCACGGTTCGGCGCTGGTGGTTCGACTCGCGCCGTACGACTTTCACCGTTTTCACTTTCCTGATTCTGGAGTTGCCGGCCCGGCGCGCGTTGTTCGAGGCCGGTACTATATCGTCAACCCGCTGGGCCTCGCCAGGGTGCCCGGCGTATTCCGGCGGAACAAACGCGCGGTGACCGGGTTCGATTCGGACGGGTTCGGACGGATCGCTTATCTGGAAATAGGCGGCTTTGCGGTTGGAAGCATCGTTGAAACGTACACGCCGGGCCCGGTCGAACGGGGTCAGGAGAAGGGTTATTTTCAATTCGGCGGGTCCACGCTCGTGCTGCTGTTCGAGCCGGGAACGGTCGGTTTCGACGACGATCTGAAGGAGTACTCAGAGCGGGGAATCGAAGTGCACGTGAGGGCGGGAAACTGCATCGGCAGGCGGATTCAGGGTAGCGGAAACGGAACGCGTACGGCTTCCGTATCGTCAGGTTGAAGCGTTCCGAAGGCGTAAGACAGAATTCCCGCAATATATGGGCCAATGTGCTTCTGCGCATGGCCCTATTTTTCTTCCGGTCCCATCCGCACGAATTCCGTCGGATTCGCGAGGTTCCGATGGGTCAGATCGATCCACCGATCCGACCGGGCGGTCGTTGAGATACGGACTTCCCCGATTTCGCCCTGAAACGGCGCTCCGCCGCCTGCGAGACTGCCGACGGCGATCGGTGAACCATTCGATTGAACCGGTCCCGTTGCTTCGGCCGAAGCCACGGCCGTCCCGTCGATGTAGAGGGTTATCCGTTCCCCGTCGTATACGCCCGCCAGGTGATGCCGGCCGGGGGCAGGCGTCCTGTTGGCGCGCACGCTCCGGGTGCCGTTTTCCGTGTTGATGGTGAAGGTCGTTCCCGGCAGCGATGCACAGAGACCGCCGTTGTGACCGCATTCCGCGTATTTGAGAATGAAGGAAGCGTCGTCCGCGGTGTCGTAGCGCAGCACCTTGCCGTGAGGCGTGTATTCGCGGTCGTCGTTTTCATCGGGGTCTTCGCGCCACGGTGAGAAGTACACGTAACGTCCGTCGAACGCGCCTCCGTTGAATCCGCCGGGATTCGGCGGATAGGTAAAGACGCCTCCGTCGGCTGCGTCCCACGCGGCCCTGTCGCTAAAGTTCATGCAGGTGTTGTAACGCAACACGCGACAGTGGAACCCGCGTTGGGCTTCGTCGCCTTCGTAGAACGGAATATAGTAGACGTACTGGCCGTCGAAGGCCGCGCCGTCGTAGCCCTTTGTATGCAGGCCGGACGTTCCGGCAGCGTCGTAGGCTTCCCAGCTCTCAGGGTCCCTGAAGTCACACCGCGTATCGTATCTGACGGCGTTGCTGTGGGCGTAAGGGACGTAATAGACGTAGCGGCCGTCGAATACGGCGCCCACGCACATCCCCATCCCATGGTCGCTGGCGTCCATAGCCTGCCAGGCGGCCGGATCTTCGAACCCGCCGCGGGTGTCGTGCCGCAGCACGATTCCACGGTCGTTGAGCGGCGAGTAGTAGACGTAACGACCGTCGAAGGTGGCGCCGTCGTAGTTCTTCGAATCCAGTCCGTCTGTATTCCCGGCATCGAAAATTATATAACTGTCCGGGTCCTTGAAGCCGCCCCGGGTATCGTAGCGCACGGCTTTCCCCGACTCGCCCGAATCACCGTAGTATCCCGGTGAGAGGTAGATGTATCGCCCGTCGTACGCGGCGCTCTGGCAGGCCATGGTTCTCCCGATGTCGTACGCCTCCCAGCTGCCGGGATCCCGGAATTCCCCCCGCCGGTCATACCGCAGGATGCGGCTGTGCAGGGTCTCGCCATCGGTGCGCGGGACGAAATAGATATGGTCTCCGGCGTGCACGACGCCGTAATACCCTTTCGTGTTGAGGCCGTCGGTACACCCGGCGTCGTACCCCTGCCAGCTATCAGGATCGTTGAACCCGCCCCGGGAATCGTATCGCAGGACCTGGCCGTGGCGCTCCTGTGAAGCATTGCATTGCGGTGCGAAGTAGACGTACCGCCCGTCCGAGACGGCGCCGAAATAGCCTTTGGTGTCCAGGCCGTCGGTTTCCCCGGCATCGTAGGACTCGAATGTATCCATCGTCGATCGCAGCGACCACCTGGAGACCAGCGCCTGGAAGGCGTCCGTATTGGCCTGGTCGGTTTCGACCCAGGCTTCGACGGTCAGGGCTTCAACGCGGTCGAGCGGTTCGGATCGAATCGCGTCGCCGTTACACTGGACCAGCGCATAGTGCGGATCCCAGACCGGGTCCGGGCATGAGGCCGCGCCCTCTCCGTAGCACAGGTAGAGCGTCGTGTCGGCGCATAGCGCAGGTACACCGACCCGTGCCCTGAGGGCCCCGTCTTCGGAGCAGTAGGACTCGATACGGTACGGCAGCGCGTCGCCTACGCCGGATTCGAAGTGGATGTCGTTCCCGTCTTCCCCGAGAACATAGCCGCCCTTCTCAGAAGATTTCAGCGCGTCGTCCCGGACGACCACGAGGAGCGGAAAGTCCCGAAGATTTTCGACGTCGCCGGGAACGTTGATCGTGAGCTTACGACGAATGAGCTTCCCGGTTTCTTCCATTTTATCCTCTCCGTTTAATGCGAGATATTCGCTTGAGTCAGGCGGAATCCATCCTGTCCTGTAAATGGGGAAATTAGCACGTTGAGCCTTTGAGGATGCCGGGCCGAAGGTGGGGCAGACATTCCTGTCTGCCGATCCAATCTACACGTACACCGAAATGTTAGAGCCAACACTTCCGGCCATTCCGTCCGTATCGGCGTGATGTATAAGTTAATCCTATCGAAGCGTGGTCATTGAGCTTGTCGAAATGCCCGCAATCAGTACTCGTTCACTCCCCTTCGCCGACCCTTCGACAAGCTCAGGGAGCGGCTCAGGGAAAGCATCGGGTGCAGGTTTGATGGTACTCCTAAACTGCTTTTCTCTTGCTGGGAATTGTCGATGGATTCCAGCCTGGTAATTCCGCCGCGTCCCATCTACGGCTCTAGTGTTACCTTGATCGAACGGTCACCCGCCGCGACGAGGTCGATGCCATCCTGGAATCTCTCGAGGGGCAGCCGATGGGTCACGATGCGATCCATCGGCAGGAGACCCTTCCGGATCATGTCGATCGCTACGGGGTAACAGCCGGGACCGAGGTGGGCGCCGTGAATGTTGAGTTCCTTGGTGTCGCCGATGATGGTCCAGTCCGTCGTCACCGGCTCTCGCATAACGCTGAACTCGACGAACGTGCCGAGTTTACAGATCATGCGCAGGCCCTGTTCCACGGCGGCGGGATGTCCGGTCGCTTCGATATACACGTCGCAGCCGTACCCGTCGGTGAGTTGGTTCACCTCCCGGATGACGTCCGTCTTTCCGGGATTGAAGACCAGGTCGGCGCCGCAGGCGCGCGCCACGTCCAGGCGGTCGTCGTTGAGGTCCAGCGCGATCAGCAGGCGGGGATTCTTTAGCCGGGCGGCCGCAACCATCCCCAGCCCCAGTGGTCCCGCCCCCGCGATGACGACGGTGTGGTCCAGTTCGATTTCGCCCCGCTGCACGGCGTGGATGGCGCACGCCAGCGGCTCGATGTACACGGCCTGATCGGAAGGGATGCTCGCGGGAACCTTATAGTTGAGGGCGTCGGCGGGAAAACGCATGTATTCGGCCATCGCGCCGAAGGTGTTCCGACGGAAGCCGTAGATGTCGTGCCGCATGCACATCCAGTACTGGCCGCGACGGCAATAGCGGCACGCATGACAGGGAACGATCTGTTCCGAGATCGCCGTATCGCCCACGGCGAGTCCGTATTTCTCGCCGGCGCCCGGGCCGAGAAGAACCACCTCGCCGATGAATTCATGGCCGGGGATTACAGGCTCCTGGCAGTATCCTTCGCGGTGTTCGTCTCCCCAGAAGAGCGGGGCGCCCAGATAACACTTGAGATCGCTGGCGCAGATGCCCGCGGAATTCACGAGGATGACGACTTCCCCGGGGCCCGGTCGCGGCACGGGGCGTTCTTCAAGGCGGTAGTCCCCGGGTCCGTGGCAGACAACCGCCGGCATGGTGCGGGGAAGTCCGGTATGCGGTGTCAATGGCGGATTCCTTCGATGTCCGGCCAGTCGAATTCGTCCTTCGGTTGCAATTGTGCGTCGGCCGGAGACAACAAGATAGGTCGAAACAAACCGGATGGCAACCGAATCAAATGGATTGGTCGCCGGGGTTTTTCCTTGTGTCAGCGTTCACCGTCTCTTTACATTGCGGTCGTCTAACCATGATTCGTATGTTTTCTGGACGTTAATTCGAATAGATGCAAGTTGATAAAGGCGATTAAACTGCGGATTACCAGGATACACCAATTAACTGGACGTGAACGAAAAATGTCCTTCTTGACGACCATTTCGGCCCGTTTCGGAAGGTTTCGTCGCGGTGCCGCGTTGCGGTTTTTTGTTGAGGCTATTTACGTGATTCGAACTTCGAGCGAGAGGAGTGGTTGATGGACCGTCGTGATGCGATGTGGCTGCTGGTATTCGTGGTTCTGGGCGTGGGCGGGCTGGCGGTATTTCTCAATTACTACACCGAGGCGATTCCGTCCGCGTCGCTGGACTTCAAATTGAGCCGCGACGAAGTACACAGCGAGGCGCAGGGCTACCTGGAGAACCTGGGATACGACCTGGCCGACTACGAGAGCGCACAGATATTTTCGAGCAGCCAGATGCAGCAGATTTTCCTGGAGCAGACGCTGGGCCTGGAGGAGACCAGCCGGCTGGCGAGGGATTGGCTGTCGGTCTGGTCATGGAGCGTCAGGTGGTTCAAGCCGCTGCAGAAGGAGGAACTTCGGGTGGGGCTGGACCCCGGCGGACGGGTCGTCGGATTCTCGCACCGTATCCTCGAATCGGAAGCGGGCGCCAGCATCGCGCAGGACGACGCTCTGGTCATCGCATCGGATTTTCTGCGGAATACCCAGGGTTACGACCTGGACGCCTACGAGTTGATCGACCGGTCCAGCATGGAACGCAAAGCCCGGGTCGATCACCGGTTCGCCTTTCGGAAGAAAGATTTCACGGTAGGCGACGACGGGCACTACCGGCTGGACGTCGTGGTTCACGGGGACCGTGTCGGGCAGTTCAGCGAGTACCTGAAAGTGCCGGACAGCTTTTCCCGGAGTTACAGGGAAGTACGTTCACGGGCGAATCTGTTGACGCAGGTGTTTCTGCCGTTCTGGCTTGCGCTGGGCGTCGCGATGCTGGTGATTCTGGTCAAGAACTATCGCAGAAAGCGGTTGCGCTGGCAGGCCGGACTGATCGTCGGAACGCTCGTGGCCATCGCCTGGTTTGCGGCGAACGTCAACGCCCTGCCTCTCTCGCTGTATAGTTTCGACACAACGGTTTCCTACGGCGCGTTTCTGGTGACGCTTCTGTTCAGCGCCGTTCTGGTCGCGGCGGTCAACGGCGGAATCGTCTGCCTGGCCGGGACGGCCGGCGGCGTTCTCGAGAGGGACGTGTTGTCCGAGCGGCGGTCGAGCCCGCTCGGGCGCCTGTCGCTCAGGGGCGTGTTTTCGGCCGGTTTCCTGCGGTCCACCGTTGTGGGCTACGGCGCCGCCGGGGCCGTTCTTGGCTACGTCGCCGTGTTCTATCTGCTGGGCGGGCGGTATTTCGACGTCTGGGTGCCCGCGGACGTGAGCGAGTACGACAACGCATTCAGCACGGCCATTCCGTGGATCTACCCGTTGCTGGTCGGATTGTCAGCCGCGGCGGTCGAGGAGTTTTTCTTCCGTCTGCTGGCGATTCCCCTGCTGATCAGATGGTTGAAACGGCCGTGGCTGGCGGTATTGATTCCCGCGATTGTGTGGGCGTTCCTGCATTCAAACTATCCCCACGAACCCATTTACATACGTGGAATTGAGATAACGGCCATCGGTATCCTCTTTGGAATCCTGTTCCTGCGTTTCGGGATCTGGGCGCCGATCATCGCCCACTATGCGATTAACGCATTCATCGTGGCATTGCCCATGGTGAAGTCATCCAGCCTCTACTTCCAGGTGTCCGGCGTGCTTGTCATCGGGATCCTGCTGGTGCCGGCCATCCCCGCGGCGTTCGCGGTACTGACCGGAAGGGCCCGTTCCCCGGAAGCCGACGACGACGTGGAGGCGCCCGACGAGCCTGCCGAAATAGAGGAACCTGCGCCCGAGCCCGTACGGCCGGACGTGGACGAAAGAGAACCCGATGCCTATCTGCCGGACAGGAGGAGATGGATCGCCGCCGGCATCTGCGCCGTCGCGGGTATCGCTCTGATGATCGGGTTCCGCGTGGAACGGTTCGGTGCCCGTTCGTTGAAGCTGGAGGTGACCCGGAGTCAGGCCGCAGGCATCGCGGAAGCCTTCTGTGCCGAAATGGGACTGGACGCGTCGGATTACCGCAGGTCGGTCCAGTTTCGAAGCGGGGTGGGCTCCTCCCATTACACGCATCTGATCCGAAACGCGGGGGTCGCAATTGCCGATTCCCTGATGGTGGAGAACACGTCGCCTTGGTACTGGCACGTGCGATGGTTCAAACCGATGGAGAAGGAGGAAATCCAGGTCCGCGTGGACGCAACCGGGCGCGTAGCGGGATTCAACCACATCATTCCGGAGACTCGGGCGGGGCCGGAACTGGAAGCGGACGACGCGCGCGCGAGGGCGGAGGCGCTCGTCGAGCAGACGTTCTCCCGCTCCGTCACGGATACAACGCAATACAAGTTGCTGGAAGCCCGATCGGAAAAGGAAAAGGACCGGATGGACCACCATTTCGTGTGGGAGCGGATCGACCGGAAGATCGAGGATGGCGAGTTCCGGCTGAAGGTCCGCGTGCAGGGCGACGAGGTGGGCCTCTTCAATGCGCACTACAAAGCGCCTGAGGAGTTCCTGCGATCCCTCAAGCAACGTGGCGCCCGGCAGGAATTGGCCTCGATGGTGCCGGTTCTCCTGATGCTGGCGACGCTTATACTGGCAGGGGTCTATTTCTTCCGCCAATACCGGGCAGGCGAAGTCCACTGGAGGCTGCCGATTGGAATCGGCATCGCGGTCGTCCTGCTGACCCTGTTGAACTGGATCAATTCCCTGCCGACCTTCTTCCACGGTTACGACACGAGCCAGGCGATGATGACCTATCTGGGTATCCAGGGCGTCGGCCTGCTGATCGGGACGCCGATGACGGGGCTGGCGATAGCGGCGATGTTTGCGCTGATGATGACGATGAAAGGGTCGCTCTATCCGGAAGAGATGGGCGCCGGCAGATGGCTGGGACTCCTGCGGATGCGGGAGGGCGGCCTTCGCTTCTGGGCGGGCACGCTGGTTCTGGCGGCGGCGTTTCTGCTTCTTCGGACCGGCACGGACAGTCTCGCAATGTACGTAAAATACAACGGCTTGACGGAGTACCTGGAGGCCGGCGGATTCAATCTGCCGCGGGTCAATACCTACGTTCCGCTCTTCAGCGCCGCCGTCGGCACTGCCCTGGAGTTGATCAATCCATTCGCCGTGTTGGCTCTACTGCTGGTCTGGAAAGCCGGAGTCAAACGGGTCTGGTTGATCGTGGCCGGAATCGCGGTCGCCCTGTTGTCTGAGGATGCGATCGCGCCCGCCCGGAGTTTCTATCATTTCGCCGTTCTGGCCGGCCTGAAACTCCTCGATCTCGGTATTCTGGTTTTCCTCGTCGCCTGGCTGATCCGGTTCAACCTGATGGCATATATTGTCGCGATCTGGTCCGGAAAGCTCATTCTGGGCCCGGGAATCGCGTTCATTCAACGGACAACCGATACGGTTTTTCAGTTGAACGGCATTGTAATACTCGCGCTCGGCCTGGCGCCGCTGCTCTACCTGCTGGCTGCCGGTCTTCGCAAACGGCGCAAGCGGACGGAGGGATAAGCCGCGGCCCGCTGCACCGGATTGTTCGATCCGCCAGACCGTTGATTGCAAATACGAACCCCCTCCGAAGGAGATCGGAGGGGGGCCTTTAATGCGGGATCATATCGAAAAGTGACGGACATTTCGGGATGGCGTTTGACATTCCCGCTATTCCCTGTCGTAAGCACCCTGCCGATGTACCATGTCTACCACATATATCTGTCCCGAATACCGTTTGTAGAAAATCCGATACGGCCTTTTTTCGATTCTGAACATGGGGTCATTGGCAGGACGCCCCTTTATCTTTTTCGATCCCCTCCTGTTAAGCGGATCTTTAAGCGATTCGATCTTTTCAACTGGTTGCAAGGTATCCAGGAACTCTCGAACGACATCCCGGATTAGAATCTCTTGCTCTACGGGTTCATGTTGTCCTGCATTTTCAGGCGAGTTTTGGGCTTTCCTGGATCCTCCACGTGATTCATTCACCGACTCTCCCTCTTCACCTTTTCAAAATATCGCCGCGTCTCCTCGGCCGAAAGCATCCTGCTCTTTCCCGTCCGAAGCTCCTCGTCAATTTCCAAAGACCGGTCCAGAAACGGGTCTTTCTCTTGCTCCGCAACAACGTCCTTCGGACGCTCCCCTTTGTTGTTCATAATACGACCTCCAACAATAGATTTCCAAATATTCCCATGTCTTGTCAAGCGTAGACATTAAATCGCCTTCCGCAGCGAGTCGCAGATTCGGGACGATCCCTTCACCGAAATGGAATTTCGACAGGGACGCTCTTCCCGGTCTGTTCCGCCTTTCTGATGGCGTCCGAGACGGCCACGGCGGCGACCATGTCGTTGCCCAGCGGATGCGGCCGGCCCGTGCGGACCATGTCCCGGACGTATTCCAGGATGATCGCGGAGCCTTCACAGGCATTGAAGTCGTTAAGCACCAGACCCTGGATGGCGCCTTCGGGACCGAACACGTGGGTGAACATCTCGGTAAAGCGGAAGTCGGCTACGCCGCAGTTGATGACCACACCGTGTTCCGGCCGGCCGGGTGTGTCGCCGTAATGGAGATGATAGACCGTATGGTTGGGCGCCTTCAGACAACTCACGGACCGGATGCCCGTCCCGAACACGTGGTGAGCAATCGAAATCGCGTGGATCAGTGCGGCAAGGTGCGTGGAGGCGCAGGTGATGGTGCCGAACGTGACGCGGCCGACCTCGTCCAGGCGGCGGACCAGCTGCGCCACCGCCGGGTTCGTCTGAAGCATGGACAGCGACATGACCGGGGCGTTGTTCGCATTCGCAACTTCCAGGATCGCGCGAACGTCGGCGATGCAATGCGCGAAGGGTTTGTCGATGAAGGTGGGCACGCCTTTCTCAAGGCCCGGACGCGCCAGTTCCAGGTGATCGGAGCCGTCGAAGTTGCAGTTCGCAATCAGCACCAGGTCGACCTCATCGCTCACCTGCTCGAAGCTGTCGCAGACTTCGGGCCTGCCGTAGAAGACGTTCGAGAACATCTCGGCGTTGCGACGCTGTTCGTCCCAGACCTTAACGATCCGGTAGCCATCCACACTGGGCGCGGTCATTCGGGTCGGTTCGCTGTACTTCGTATAGTAGAAGTAGTGCGTTCCGCCGCGCTGCCAGGTATAGGACATGTCGTCTTCGACGGGCATGGGTTCCCGCAATCGCAGTGGATCGTGCTCGTCCATCTGCGCGCCGAACCACATGCCATGCATGTCGCAACGAATGATCCCGGTTCGGATCACATCTGACACGACAGGGATTCCTTCAGGTGAATTATCACAGATCTCCGTTGACGCGGCCATCGTGGACGTTGCCCCGCTGCCGCAATGCGGATGGAATAGCGGTCGCTGCTACAATTCCAGTGGGTCGGCGGTACGAATGACGAAATATTTCCTTACCGGCTCCATAACATGCCAGTGGGTCTTGAGTCCCGCGGGAAAGTGAACCGTATCGCCCGGCCCCAGGGTGTAACTGTCGCCGCCGTCTTCTTCAATCGCGACCCTTCCCTCGAAGACGTGGGCGAACTCGTCCCATCCAAAGGTCCATTCGAATTTGCCTTCCGAACATTGCCAGTAACCGCCGGACACCCTCTTGTCCGCGCTCTGGGTAACGATGGCGCCGCGCGCCGTGGGTTCGCCTTCCTGAATCCAGTCGGGATCGATAGGCATGTCGGGCAGATGATCCGGCATTGCGACGGTGTTCATCTTCAACTCGCTCATCACACGCTCCTTTCCTATAAGTAACTCGTTTAAAATCCCCACGGTCTTCGCGCGGTTGCCGTGCATCATGGGGTCTTGTGCCTTCTATGGCAATTGATCTCAGCCACGGACTTTCCGCGTGTTTCGCCTTTTCCTCTATTCGTAGTCTCGCCCATGGCCTTTCGCCTTTCGTCTTTCGTAGTTTCCCGGTAGCTTCCATCGAGATTGGCTTACAACGCCAGAACCTCGCGCCAGCGGTCCGCCTCGACCGGGATGCCCAGCGCCAGGTTCTCCTCACGGGTCCGGAACATTCGCTCGCCGGGATAGGACACCGGCTCGCAGCCTTCGAGAGTCTCAGCGGCGCGAAAGTCGGCGAGGGTCTGGTCCACGATTTCCCGCATCCGGTCTCCGGCGAATGCGTCGGCATGGATGGCGATGAAGACCTGGGAGACGCCGTATTCGTCCTCCCCCTGGGCGATCTGGTACGTCGAACGGCCTCCCGAAAGCAGCGAGGCAACCAGATCCAGCGACATCGCGAGTCCGATCCCCTTCCAGTGGCCGATGGGCAGCGGACGGCGGGCGGCCTGTATGGCGCCGGCATCGTACGAAAGGTTTCCGTGGTCGTCGTAACCCCCGGGGACCGGAAGCCGGCGGTTGGCGACGCGGTACACGTCCAGTTTTCCGTGGGAGTACTGGCTCATCGCCATGTCGAGCAAGAAATGACGGCCCTTCGGACGGGGTATGGAGAAGACGAGGGGATTGTTGCCCACCTTCCGGTCGGCGGAACCGAACGGTGGGATGAGCTGGGTGGTATTCGTCCAGCAAATACCGATACAGCCCGCTTCCGCGGCCCTCAGCCCGTACGTTCCTGCCCGCATCCAGTGGTTGGTGTTTCTGAGGGCCACGCAGCCCATTCCCTGTTCTTTCGCGATGTCGACCGCGCGGTCCATGCAGACGCATGCATTGAGGATTCCGGGGCCCAGACTTCCGTCCCACTGCTCCAGTACGCCGAATTCGGACGCTTTTTCGGGCTCGGCGTGGAGGTCCATGCCTTCGCCGGAACGGGCCTGCCCGGCAAAGGACGGGAACCGGTTGACACCGTGGGAATAGACCCCGTCGCGCGTGGTTTCGGCGAAGATTTGCGCCAGACGTTCGGCGCGTTCGGCCGCGAAACCGGTTTTGTGCAGGACGCGGTTCAGTTCCGCCACCATCGTGTCGAATTGGATCCGCTGCATTTCCATCGTGCTTCGATCCTTGATTCGTAGTTTTTCGTCAACATTAAATCGAATGTGTGCAAGTTGATAAAGGCGATTGAACTACCGAATACCAGGATACGCCAGGTCACTGGGCGTCAACGGGACTTCTCTCCCGGCGACCCGGAATCAGGGAGACGTGAGTCACTATGTTAAAATGAGTTGAGCCTCAGCTTGTGAGAGTA
>JAPPFJ010000018.1 GCA_028877215.1 Gemmatimonadota bacterium
CGGCCACAATGGCTCGGCCTCGCCTGCAGAGCGACTTTATCAACGGACTGTTAAGCGCTGATTCTGCCGGCCGCACACCGCGGACCACGGACCACCCATGAACTCCAACCCGCGAATCCTCTTTGTTGCCCGGCGTTATCCACCCTCTGTCGGCGGTATTCAGACCTACGCGAAGGAACTCTATACCAGGCTCTGCCAACACTGTCCCGTGACGCTCGTCGCGCTGGGCAAAGACCCGCTTTTTCACCTCGCCTGGTTCATGCCCTACGCCTTCTGCGCCGCCGTCTATCACGTTCTCCGTCACCGTACCGATGCGGTATTCTTCATGGACGGCGTTACGGCCGCCCTTGCCCCGTTTCTGCGCCCCTTTACGCCGGCCCGGTTCACCGTCACCATCCACGGCGCCGAGCTGACGTTCCGGCGCGCATTCTTCAGCCACCTGATGCGCGCGGGCGCCCGCGCCTGCGACCGGACCGTGATGGTCAGCCGCGCCACGTCGGCGCTCGCGGTCCGCAACGGTTTGCCCGCCGGAAAAGCGCGCGTCATCTACCAGGGGATCTACGCGGCCATCCCCGCCGGCGATGAGCATCGACGCCTGAGGGACCGATTCGAGCGATCGCACGGCATCGACCTCGGCGCAAACCCCATTCTGCTGAACTACGGGCGGCAGGTTCCACGGAAGGGCGTGGCCGAGTTCATCAAAGCCGGCGTCCCGTTGATGAGAGATGATATTCGTCTGCTCATCAGCGGCGGCGGCCCCGTGCGGGACGGCATCCGAAACGCCGTCGAGTCCCTGAACCTTGGAGACCGTGTCTTCACGCCTGGCTGGCTCGACGACCCCACGCTGGCCATGCTCCGCCGGGAGGCGCAACTCTTTCTGATGCCCAACATCCACCTTAGCCACGACGCGGAAGGATTCGGCATTGCCCCGCTCGAATGTCTGTACGCCGGCCTGCCCGTGGTCTATTTCGACGTGGATGCCCTTGGCGAGAGCCTGCGCGACGGGGGCTTCCGCGTCCCGCCCGGCGACTATCCCGCCTTTGTCGAACGGATCCACCGGTACCTGGACCTGCCCGATGAAGACAAGGAACGCGAGAAGACCCGCGTCCAGGCGTTTGTGCGGGCCGAGTACTCCTGGGAGAAAACGACCGCGCAATACATGGATGTGTTGACTGGAAGGGATTGACCTCTAGATCGAATCAGGAACGACGTTCACGGCCCAAGAAACCCGGGCACCCACAAGGGGCGCCCCTACACGGTACGTGGTATACAATTTTCAACCAGATCGGATGAACGAATGAAATTGTAGGGGCGCCCCTTGTGGGTGCCCGGCAGTTCGGCTGTCCTGTTTATCCATGTAAGGCTGACTCTATGAACAAAAGCCTTCTGACCAATCTCATATCGCTCGCGGTTGTCGGTGCGGGCGCGGTCAGCCCGATATATCGGGACCAGATCCTGGCCGTCGGACTGTTCGCGACATCTGGCGCCTTCACGAACTGGCTGGCCGTACACATGCTCTTCGAAAGAATACCCGGCCTTTACGGGTCCGGGGTGGTCCCCGCGCGCTTCGAGGAGTTCAAGGCCGGCATTCGCAAGCTCATCATGGAGCAGTTCTTCACGCCGGAGAAGGTGGAGGAATTCCTGGCCGGGGATTCCCCGGACGCACCCCTCGATCCCGAACCCGTACTCTCCGCCGTTGACTACGACCGCATCTACGCGGGTTTCGTCGACGTCGTACTCGCCTCGCCATTCGGCGGCATGCTCGGAATCGTGGGCGGCGCCAGAGCGCTCGAACCGCTGCGGGACCCCTTCAAGACCAAGATGAAGGAGGAACTCCGCGATATGCTGCTCTCGCGCTCGTTCAACGACGCCATGGCAGCCGGGCTGCAAAGCGCTCACGCGGGGGAAGCCCTGGTGGCCCGGGCGGAGACCATAGTCACGCGCCGGCTGGAGGAACTCACGCCTCAGATGGTCAAACAGATCGTACAGGAGATGATCCGCGAACACCTCGGCTGGCTCGTGGTATGGGGCGGCGTATTCGGCGGTTTCCTCGGACTCATCGCCAGTTTCGTCCGGTAATCCGATGCTTGTGTACGACGGCAACTGCGGCTTCTGCGCACGTTGGGTGGACCGTATTCGCGCCGCCACCGGCGATACGGTCGAGTTTGCGCCCTCGCAGGAGGTCGGCCACCGCTTTCCGCAGATATCCCCGGAGCAATTCGAAAACGCGGTCCAGTGGATCGGTCCGGACGGCGAAGTCTACAGCGGCGCCAGGGCGGCTTTGTGCGTGCTCGCGTTCACCGGGCCGACTGGAAGGCTGCTGTGGTGGGCCTACCGCCGCATGCCCTGGTTCGCGGGCGCCGCTGAAGCCGCGTACCGGTCGGTGGCCCGCAACCGGAAAACGGTGTCGACGGTCAGCCGATGGCTCTGGGGACAGGACCTGCGCCGGCCCGACTACCGGACTTCCGCCGTCCTGTTCCTGCGCACCCTGGCCGCGATCTATCTGATCGCCTTCCTGTCGTTCTGGGTTCAGGCGCACGGCCTCATCGGCGCACAGGGCATCCTGCCGATCGAGGAATCCGTTCGACAAGCCGCGGAAGAGGGCCACCCGCTCCGGTTTCCCACCCTGTTCTGGTTGGATCGGAGCGACACGTTCATCCATGTCCTCTGCGGGGCCGGAACGCTGCTCGCTGTCGCCGCCGTGCTCGTTCCTGCCTGCGGCCTGTTCTTCCTGTTGATGTGGATCGGTTATCTCTCCATTGTGACGGCCGGCGGCCCCTTTCTGTCGTTCCAATGGGACGTTCTGCTCCTCGAAGCCGGTCTGCTGGCCGTGTTTCTCGCGCCATGGAAACTTCCCACCGGGCACAGCGCATTTACGCCCTCACGCCTCGTCGCGTGGCTCTATCGCTGGCTGCTCTTCCGCTTCATGTTCGCCTCAGGCGTTGTCAAGCTCACCAGTGGAGACGCGACCTGGCGTGACCTGAGCGCGCTTACCTATCACTACCAGACGCAACCCCTTCCCAATCCGCTGGCCTGGTACGTCCATCATCTGCCGGAAATCATCCACCTCGTCTCCGTGGTCATCATGTTCGCCATCGAACTGGCGGCGCCCTTCTTCATCTTCGGACCCCGCCGCGTCCGGATCGCGGCCTGCGCGCTGCTCGTCGGCCTGCAATTCGTTATCGCGCTTACCGGCAACTATACGTTTTTCAATCTGCTTGCGGCGGCGCTCTGCCTGTGGCTTATCGATGACGCGTCGTGGCCGAAACGGCTCAGAGTTCCGTCTTCCGGTCGCGAGAGTGGATACTCACCCGCCCTGCAAAGGCTGGCGGCCGCGCCCCTTGCCGCTGTCGTCGTGATCCTGAGTCTGGTGTATCTCTGCAGCTTCAGCCTGCGCCTGAAAGTGTCCTGGCCCCATCCCGTGGTCGCTCTCAGCCATGCCGTGACCCCTTACAATATCGTAAACACCTACGGGCTGTTCCAGGTGATGACCACGCGGCGGCCGGCAATCGTAATCGAAGGCAGCAGGGACGGCAAAACCTGGCACCCCTATGAGTTTCGATATAAGCCGGGCGATCCGGAAAGACGGCCCCCGGTTGTGGCGCCGCACCAGCCCCGTCTGGACTGGCAGATGTGGTTCGCCGCGCTTGGCCACTACCGGCAGAGTCCATGGTTCGTCGACCTCTGTCGGCGGCTCCTCGAAGGATCGCCGCCGGTTACCGGCCTGCTCGCGCGGAACCCGTTTCCCGAGAGCCCCCCGCGATACCTGCGGGCGCAACTGTACGACTATCGCTTCACGACTCCGGACGAAAAACGCCGGACCGGCGACTGGTGGAAACGTACTTTTCAGAAAACCTACCTGGGAAAGATTCAACTGGAGTAGCCGGACGGCATCACGGGAGGGATCATCGGGCGCGGCGCCCGTGCGTGCCTGACATTCGGTTTCATCCTTTCAATGCGTCCGCGACCACGGCCGCAATCTCGGGATAGCGACGCGGTGTTTCGAGGTTGCACAATACGACGTGGTCTTTGACGTATCTGCACGCGATGTCGAACTCCGCCCGCACCCGGTCAGGCGAACGAACGAGATACGGATCCGCATAGAGCCCGATGAACGGCACGAACGTGTTCCGCTTCGGGTCCTCGAACCGCTTCATCTCCGCGGTCTCGAATTCCACGCGCTCCAGGCTCCAGTGCGGAGGATAGAACCACGATATCGTCTGCGTACAGAAGTCCAGCCGCAGCCTGTTTCCGTAGTATTCGTTGGGATAGAACGGCGGCCAGACGTGGTTGGTGACAACCGCATCCGGTTTGATCCCCTTCGCGTGTTCGTACAGGACGTCGGATAGCGTGACCAGACTCGTTTCGGACATCCGCGCAAGCAGTTCGGGTTCGAACGCCTCGGGCTGCTCGGCGGCCATCGTCTTGCGGATGGCCGCGCATCGATCGCAGAAACACGCATAGTGGTTCCTGAAGCCAAAACCGTCGAACGAGACACCGTCCGCGATTTCCAGCGCCCGGCTCACCCGCTCTTTCAGAAACGACCTCGAAGCCTCGTGCTCGAAGCACAGCGTGGCGCCGTCCTGCACGATGGAAAACCAACGGTGCGACAGCAGCTGGAAGTTGGAAGGCGTGTTTTCGGGTCCCGCGCGGGCGATCTCCACCTCGGCGGGAAGCAGCCGCTGCAGACATTCCGGATGCGCCGCGGCGAAGGTGTCTGACGGCCGTGCGTACACGATTGCGACGATACTGACGCCCAGCTCCGCGCCCCGCC
This sequence comes from Gemmatimonadota bacterium, assembly GCA_028877215.1. GTDB lineage: Bacteria > Latescibacterota > UBA2968 > UBA2968 > JAAXHE01. The sequence goes on from JAPPFJ010000018.1 coordinate 4,775, forward strand.
GCGCCATTACCTCGGACGGGTCCCGCACGATCAGGGTGTCAAAGCCCAGATCGCCGGCGAACTCAACGATCTCCCGCTGCTGCGTTTCGGTCTCCACCGGCAGATGCCAGTCCCACGCCGCCTTCAAGATTCCCCTCCTCGCTTCATCCTCAGTAGCGCCGCCGACTCATTTGAAGTCGCAACCCTGGTAGCTGTCCACATCATAGCGCTCGCACCGCGATTGATATCGCCACGTCGTATCGGTAACCGGTTCAAGCTGAATGCTGAGAGCTGACAGCTGTTTTCACTGCCTCTTATCGGCCGCTTTCCTGATCGCTTCCGCCATCTTTCGAACGCGGGCCTGCGTATTGTCCGGATGCATCGGGATCAGCACGGCCCGGCTCATTATATCGAGGGAGTCGCTGCACATATCCATGGTGTACGTCACGTTCAGCTTCCGGTTCGACGGGAAGTTGTAGGGATTCATGTCCGGGTGGTGCGCCCCCTGTTTTCTCATGATCGGGTCCCAACGTGTATAGACGTGCCGCCCCGTATCGATGGGCAGGAACCCGCTGGCACCATTACCGCTCAGACCGTCCGCGAAGGCCCTCGCCGACGCCTCGTGCGGAAAGATGAAACCCAGGTTGCTTGCGCACTCATGCTGCAGACTGTTGTTGATGATGGAGGTCAGACCCGCGGCCCTGCCGGCCTCCAGCAACTGCCGTTTGTGGGCGCCCATCTTCTCGAGCATCCCGTCGAGTCGCCGCAGCTGGGCGTTCAGAATGGCGCCCGAGACTTCCGGGGCCCTGAAATTCTGTCCCGCGAACTGCTCGTCCTCCTTCTTCTGCTCCGGGTTCCAGTAGAACGAGCAGCAATCCGACGCCACGGAGGCGCGTCCGAAAACCGCCTTGTTGCTGGTGACGAATGCTCCCCCCTCGCCGCTGGAGATGTTTTTGTAAAAGTTGAAGCTGAAAGCGCCGGCGTGTCCGATCGAACCCAGCATCCTTCCCTCGTACGCGCCTCCCACCGCCTGGCATGCGTCTTCGAGAACGAGCAGTTTGTGCCTTCGGGCAACGCGCATCAGCGCTTTCATATTGCAAGGAAGACCCCACATGTGCACGGGAATGATCGCCTTTGTGTGGGGCGAGAGCCTGCGCTCCACGTCTTCCGCGCAGAGCGTGATCGACTCGTCCACGTCGGCCACGACGGGTATGGCGCCTGCCGCCAGTACCGCCAGCGCGGTGGCCATATAGGTACAGGCGGGGACGATGACTTCGTCGCCGGGACCCACCTTCAATCCCACCAGCGCGCAGTATAACGCGGACGTCCCGCTGGTTGTCATCCGGGCGTACTTCACGCCCAGGTGCTTCGCCCAACTTGCCTCGAACCGTTCGCATTCGCCCGTGCGTCCGTACCGAAAGAGCCCACCGTCTCTGAACAGTCTCTCAACACGCCTCAGTTCCAGGTCGCCGATGCGATACATGGCACCTCCCTTTTCCGGTTACACGCTGGACGCTTTCATTTGATCGACGCGCGATCCCGCCGCTTGAAGTTGCCTGAAGACGTATGCGCGCGAGATTAGCGTCACCGGTACGGACACGAACAGGCCCACGAGAATACAGAGTGCGCCGCCGATATTGATCAGTACCGTCAATAAAAAGAAAAGAAACAGACGCCATCTGTCGCCTCTGGTTATCACGGCGCTCCGGCGCAGCGCCGACACGGCGCCTTCGCCTTCGTCTACAATCGGATAGGCGTAAAACTGAAACAACACCAGCAGAAATACCCCCGGAACGACGAGCAGAGCCAGGCCGACAATCACCATCAATGTCGCGATCAGGGTCGCGATAAAGTAGGCCGGCGCCAGTGGATAGTGGATGAAGAGGTCCGCGACGCGCGCCCTTCGTCCGTCGGCGAAACGCAGGGAAATCACAGCCAACCCCACGTCCATGATCATACTGCCAACCAATGCGACGATACCGGCGAGGAATGCCCAGCCCTCCGAGTGTGCATTCAGCTTGTAGACTGCACCATTCAGACCCAAAGTGACGATCAGGTACAGAATCCCGATGCCGAGGAAATACCCCAGATTGTTCCGTGTTGTCCGCCAGCCGAACCGCAGCGCCTCGGCGATGGAGAACCTGTGTGCGTGCATCATGTGCGACCGCTTTTCGGAAGTGGGTGTCGTGTGTCGTTTCCGGCCCGGCAGAGGTCTCAGTTTCCGGCTAAACCGATCCTGGCGCGTCCACTCGCTGACCGGTTTGATTATACAATGCGCGTCCGTTCGCCGAACCCGGACGGATTATACGTGAGTCCGTCAGGAAGCGCGCCTTGGTCCTGCACTCCTCGTACTCGGTTCCGGTGCTGGAATCGTGGGTCACGCCGCTGCCCACGCCGAACTCTGCAAGCGCCGTCTCCCGGTCGACCGTAACCGTACGGATGGCGACATTGAACTGCGCCTCGGGGCCGGGCGATATGTATCCGATGCTGCCCGTATAGACCCCGCGCGGGGAGTCCTCCAGCTCCGAGATGATCTCCATGGTCCGCACCTTCGGCGCGCCGGTAACGGAGCCGCATGGAAAGGCCGCCCTTAGTACGTCGGAAACCCCGACTCCGCCGCGGAGACGGGACCGAACGGTGGAGGTCATCTGAAGCACGGTCTCATACCGCTCCACGTCCCACAATACCGGCGTGCGCACACTGCCGGTCTCCGACACACGCCCCAGATCGTTCCGGAGCATGTCCACGATCATGACGTTCTCCGCGCGGTCTTTCGGCGAATTCCTCAACGCGCGGGCTTGCAGCCGGTCTTCCCCGGGCCATCGCCCTCTACGCCTCGTCCCCTTCATCGGCCGGGCACTTAATTCACCCGATTTCAATCGGAAAAACAGTTCGGGAGAAACGGACAGAACCTGAAAGCGTCCTGTATCCACGAAGGCGGAATACGCCGTCCGCTGCGACCGGCGTAGGTCGCTGTAGAGGGCCCCTGCGTCGCCCTCGAAGTCCGCCCGCAACCGATACGAGTAATTGACCTGATACGTATCGCCGGCGGCGATGTATTCGCGAATCCCGGCCACCGCATCTGCGTACTCCGTGTCTGTAATGGACGGTCGCCACGCCGAAAGCGAGTAAGTCCGACCTGCGCAGAAACGGCCCGCCGCCGGTTCAGTCCGGCGTTCAAACAACCCGAACCAGACGAGCGGCGCTGCGTCGGGCGAACGGGTCTTCAACGCCGGATCCAGTCCGGACGCCGCTTCGTACGCGATGAATCCCGCGGCGTGCAGGCCGCGGGATACGGCACGTTCCACTTCCTCGAGCGCGGCGTTCACCTCGCCGGGACAGGCGGCAGCGACCTGATCGACGCAACCGGAAAAAGAAAACGAGACCCCGTCCTGATCGGACCGGCGGGATTCCAGCAGTACCTCGGGCGCATCCATACGACCCTTCCGGACGGAATCGCGCAACACAGTGTGAAAACAACGCGTCAGGCCGCGACGTGAATTCGGTCGCCGGTCCTGCGCACCCGCACATCGGCGTTTCCAGGCGAAAACACTAACCGCTGCTTGCGGCGCGGTATTGCGCCCAGTTGCCGTAGACGTCCACGTCCACGCCCTCCAGTTTGGGCCGGACGCCCTTCACCATAAAGCCGGGCCGTCCCATCCCCTGCCCGCCTTCCTGCCTGTTTCGGGGATCTCTGAAACCAAGCCGTACCAGGCGCCTCCAGTTTCCGCTGTGATTCACGGCCGACCCGTGGATGGTCCAGAGGTAGAACAGGACCACGTCGCCGGCCCTGGCCGGAACCGAGACGGCATCCTGAAGCCGGTACCGGTCCGTGGGCAGGTGGGGCGCGGTACCGGCGCCCGTGATATGCTCCAGCTTTCCGAGCCGGTGCGATCCCATGAGGAACTTGATGCATCCGCTGGTTTCGTCGGCATCGTCCAGGTGCACCAGGCAATCCGCGTACCTTCCGTCTTCGTGCGGAAAGAATGGCAGGTCCTGGTGCATGGGAAACGGCGCCCCCTTGTCCGGCGGCTTCGCGTGCAGTGTAACGTGGTGCAATTCAACAGCATCCGATCCCAGGAGATCGCCTACCGAGGCGCCCAATTCCCGCTTCGTAATGGCGCGGGACCAGGCCGCGGAATAGTGCTGCAATTCATGGATGGCCACCAGCGTGGCGGCCGCGTCCTCCTCCTCGTCCATATACTCCTTCCGCCAGGGCCCCTTCCACGCCGAGTCCCAGTTTGCGAACTCCTTCATGATATAGTCCAACTCGTCGCCCATCTCCCGGACTTCCCCTGGAGAGAACATGCCTTCGAGGCGTATGTATCCGTTTTCACGAAAAGAGTCGACTTGCGCTTCGCTCAGCGTTTCCATATCAGGAAATCTCCCTTAAATTGTGGCCCGCGTAGCCTATCGGCCGCCGATCACGATGAGAAATGCGCTGTCTTCGACGGCCTCGACCGCGTGAAGGACGTCTGCCGTGAACGAAACCGCCGAACCGGGTTCCAGGGGCATTTTCTCATGACCGCCCAACATCCGGATGTTTCCGCTCAGCGGAATCACGGTCGCCGGGCCCGGGGCTCGGTGTTCGTGCAAAGCCGTCCCCGCCCTTATTACGGTAAGGACCACGGTCATCTCATCCCCGCGAACGAGCGTCAGCGCGTTCCTGCCCGATTCGGCAAATGCATCTTCGTCCATGAGCTGTCGGGCCATGGCGTTCAGCGGAAAGGACTCGATCCACGAATCGTCGACGTTCAAGGGTCTGTAGGGTCGGTCAAAAGCCTTATCCATTGCGTGAGCTCCTCATCGAAGCTGCAAGTATGAAAACCGGGTTTTCGTGTGTCCGCATCCCGGTATGAATAGCGGACTATGGCGCCGTTGTCGTGTTCTCGTTAAACCAACCTTTCAGGCTCGGATACAGGCCGCCGTAACGCTGAAACTGCTTCTCGTAATCGGTCGCTCGCTCGTCATTGCGCCGGACGCCTTCGCCCAGGCCAACCGAGCGTTCGCAGGCTGTCTCGAAATCGGGAAATACACCCACGCCAACGCCGGCGATCAGGGCCGCGCCCAGCGCCGATGCATCCTGCACTTCCAGGATCCGTGCGTCGCGTCCGAACACGTCGACCTGGATCTGACGCCAGAGCGCGGATCTCGCGCCGCCCTCACCTATTCGCAGGTCCTCGATTGGCAGCCCGATGTCCTCGAAACACTCCAGAGAGCGCCTCAGGTCGAACGCCACGCCCTCCATCAGCGAGCGCACCATGTGGGCTTTCGTATGGCGCAGCGTCAGCCCGATCCATCCGCCCCGGGCGCGCGCATCAGGGTGCGGCGTTGCCGCCCCCTCCAGCCAGGGAAGAAAGAACAGCCCCTCGCTGCCCGCGGGCGCATCTTCCGCCCGGCGGGCCAGAGAAGCGACGTCTTCTCCCATCTGTCGGCTCAACCATGCCAGACTCGCCCCGCACGTATATGAACACCCCAGCCAGAAGAATGCGCCGGGAACCGAATGGCACATCGGCCAGAGTCTGTTATAAGCCGCGGGATCCAATCTCTCCGCGAACGCGAGCGCGTGCCCCGCCGTGCCGATGCCCACGTTTACGACGCCGGGACTGATCACTCCGCTGCCCACCGCGAGACAGGCAACATCGCCGCCGCCGGCGCAGACGGGTGTGTTCGCTTCCAGGCCCATCTCTCGGGAAGCCGCGCCGGTCAGCGCGCCGATCACGTCCGGAGACTCCGAGATATCGGGAAAAAGATCGCGGCGCACCTCCAGCGCGTCAAGTATCTCACCGCTCCAATCCCTCGCCCGGACATCCGCCGCCGCGGATACCGATGCGTCCGATACGTCAGTACCGAACGTACCCGTCATCCGGAATCGCACCCAGTCCTTCGGGATCAGCACATACCGCGCATTTTCGTAAACTTCCCCCTCGCGAGCGCGGACCCACAACACCTTGGCCAGCGTGTTGACGGGATTCATCACGTGCATTGCCCGGGTCCGCAGCAGGTCTCCCGCCCGCGCGTTCGCCGCGTCGCATTCGGCCTGCGAGCGACGGTCGAGCCAGAGAATGGGCGCCCGTAACGGGTTGCCGGCGCCGTCCACGAAAACGGCCCCGTTCATATGTCCGGACAGCGAAACACCCCGGATTTCATCCACGGACCGTCCCTGCGCCCACAGGTCGGCCACAACCGCCCGGGTTGTCTTGCAGATCGCCGTCCACCAGTCGCCCGCGTCCTGCTCCACCCATCCGGGGTGCGGCGTCTGCATTTCGTAACTCGCACTGGCAGTTGCTAATACGTCGCCGCTTTCATCCAGTGCAATCGTCTTCGTGCTGGACGTCCCCAGGTCGATTCCGATTACCAGTGGCATAGGCCGGACCTGATGTTAATGGCGCCGCTATGCCCCGGTCAGAAAGCGGCGCGGGTTGTTCTCCAGCAGGTCCTGGATCGCGGCGTCGGATACGCCCTCTTCCCGAAGCCGGGGCACGAACCGGGTCAGCACGAAGTCCAGGCCGGGACCGCCACCGTAGCTTCGCCAGTAGCTCGGCCGGCCCAGATCGTTGCCCAGCAGAATGCGGTCGCCCAGTCCGGCGTCGATCATCCGCTTCAGCACGTCAATGCGCATTTCGTCCGGTCCGTACTTCACTTTGCCCGGGCAGTCGTAACCCAGATAGGCGCCGGTTTCTGCAATTCGCCTGTGCTCCCAGAAATCCGGATTCCGGTCCATGTGGCTCAGACATACGCGGTCCGGCGGTACGCCCTGCGCATCCAGGAACGAAACCTGGTCGTAGCCCATCGTACCGGCTTCCGTGTGGGTCATCACGGGCACGCCCGTTTTCACGTGCACCTTCGCCGCGATGTGCATGAGCTTCCTGTCGGCCTCCTGAAACGTATTGTATCCGCTGCCACCCTTGACAATGCCGGCCTTCACGCCGGTGCCATCGATGCCTGTCTCGATATCCCGGATACAATTCCGGACCATTGCGTCTTCATCCTGATTCAGGATCGCGCGGTCACAGAAATAGGGCTTGTTGTATCCCGTGATGACAACCACGTGCACGTCAGGTACCAGATCCGCTATCCTGACCACCTGCCGGACATTCCGGCCGAAGTCGATCGCCGACATCTCGATCAGGGTCCTGCCGCCCGCGCGCGCCCAGGATCGAAGCTCCTCGGCGGACCGCTCCACGCTGTTCAGCCGGAAATCCCGATCTTCTCTCAGCAGCCAGTCCGGGGCGTCGAAGTAGAGGTGCTCGTGGTAATCCACAACGCCCAGGTCTTCTCCGTCGATCTCGCCCCGAACCGTCATCACCGTTCCCATCCCGCCCCCTTAGAAGCTGTCTTAGAACCCCCGGCGGTCTTCACACGGCTGCAAAAGCGTCGGTCTATGTTGGTCAAAACCACCCGTATACCCAAATATGGGCGGCTTTGCCCGCCTTGACCGACACATTTTCGCGCGCGCTCGGGACTCACCAGGAATTTTAAGACAACTTCTTACCCGTCATCCGGCACGGACAGGAATTCCGTCCACACCCGAGCCATGCGCGCCACGCACGCGTGAAACCAGCGCTCGCCCTTTTCGGCGGAAGCGACCGTGGCATCGCCGAACACGCCCGATCGGGACAGGCTGCCCAGGGGCAGCGTGGACATCTCGTAATCGGTAGACCGCGGCGGGTACTCGCGTACGGCCCTGTCCATCCTGACCTGGTCGGGCTTCAGGTAGAGCATCAATGAAGTTTCGAATTCCTCCGCGTGAAAGTTCATCGGCGCCCATTGCGGCGACTCCGCATCGGCCATCACTTCATCCAGGCCAGGATAGAAGACATTCAATACCCTCAGGTTCAGCTCGTCGACGAGTTCCCTGGCGGTCATCTTCAGCGGGCCCGGGTTCGCGCCGTGTCCCGAAAGCGTCATCAGCGCGCGGCAGCCTCCCCGGTACACGCTGCGCGCCAGGTCCTTCACGACCTCACGAAATGTGTCGAACGAGAACGTGAGCGTGCCCGGATAGTCGCGCCAGCTCCAGGAGTACCCCACCTGGACCGAAGGCAGAAGGAGACCGGAACTCTGTCTCGCGACCCCGGTAGCCAGCGCCTCGGCGATTACCGTATCCGTGTTCTGAGGCAGGTGGGGGCCGTGCTGTTCGGTTGCGCCCAGCGGCAGGATCGCAACCGGCGAGTCTGCCAGGAATTCCCTGCACTCCGGCCAGGTTGCCGTTGCCGCGTCCAGCCAGTTGGACTTGCTCACGCCTTGTTCTCCCGGACATGTTTAACATTCAACATCGAATTCGACCCAACCACTCTAACCGGAGGTAAACTTGAGAGGATTGCCGAAGAGCGGGGAGACGTGAGACGATAGACCAAAAGCGGTGAGACGGGAGCCGGGAGACGGTAGAAGAAATACTTGCCCGGTGTGTTTTTCCTCATTGCCGTTGGCACGAATAGAATCCTCACAAGGCAGGTAATCTCTCCCCACTCCCGTCTTCCTTCTCGCCAGATGGTGGGCCGTGGTGTGGTCCTCTCCCCTCTTCCATCTCCCCTTTCCCCTCTCTTGAAGCGGCCGGGGGAGAGGCGGCCAAAAGGAGATGAGACGAAAGTAGAGGTTAGAGATGACCCGCATCGTGGGGTATCAATTTATGCCGGAGGCGCAGAGGATGAACAGATTGGCAATGATCTCTTCTCCCGTCTACCCTCTCCCGTCTCACCCCTCATATAGACTCTCGGTTGGTATATCCGTAATCAGCGCGTGGCCGGGTGTGTAGGAAAGGACGAATGGCAGCCGGGCCTGCTGTGCCGCCAGGCTGGGCGTCACGCCGCAGGCCCAGTAGAGACGGTCGGTGTCCTGCGGAACCTCTATCGGACTCCCGGAAATCGTCGCGTCGAGGTCCGGTATACCCAGTTCCCGGCCGTTATTCCTGCCAAGAGGCGCGCCATGGCACGCCGGAAAATGGCTTGTGTATTCCCATACGGCGTCACAGCGGTCGGGCAGAAAGCTCCGCATCGTTACCGCCATTTTGCTCCGAAACCTTCCCGCCGGTTCGCAGTCCAGGCCGGTCAGCTGAATACACGGACCGAACGCGGGTTCGTATCCCTTTTCGACGAGGAGGCCGTCGAATGACACGCTGGAACCGATCAGAAACGTGACCATGTCGCCTGAATAGAGGGAAACCACGTCCCGTCGCTGCTCGACAACCACGCCCTCCCGGATCACGTCGTACGAACCCAGATCGGTGCGAATGTCGAGCCCGCGCGCAAATTCCGGACAATCCGTCCGGCCCGCGGGCATCACGGCCAGCAGCGGACACGGCTTCGGGTTCGCCCTGCAGAATCCCTCGAACTCCGCGGCGAACGCCTCGTCAATCATGACCACATTCACGCACAGGTAACCCGAAAGCGCGCGCGACGCCACCGTCTTCAGCGCATTACGCCGGCACGCGTGCCGCACCTCCTGGGGTGATCGAAACGCCACGGGTTTGGCCAACGCACTCCCCCTGTCAGCCCCTTGAAAAAGCCCATCCGGTCGACGGCCCGCTCCCGCCTGCAGATCGACGCTTCCGACGGACGGCTATAAAAGCTGTTGATGTTGAAGCACGACCTTCCTGAACGCCGCCGCGAACTGATCGATGAACCCGTCCGCGGCCTGGATGTGCCCCGGATAGGACAACACCCGCCCGCGGATGGCTTCCGAAACCGGGAAATCTCCCTCGCGATAGCGGGGCAGAGGCACATTCGCCGGTCCGTCGTGACCCGCTCCCCAGAGCCCGGGAAGATCCTTCGTGTAGATAGACCGAAGATGCTCCATGTGGCCCACGCCCGGGCCGTTCAGGGGCGCGCCCTCGGCCCGCATTGCCGCGACGAACCGGGCCGCGGGCAATCCGCCCAGCGCTTCCGGCTCGTAGATGAACCTGATCCCTCCGTAGAGTTCCACACCCTTGGCTTTCCTGTAGTTGCAGACAGGCCGTATTCCCGGCAGTCCCTCGATCTTTCGAAACAGGGCCTCCCGGTTGGCTTCAAACCGGTCCATCCGTTCGGGAAGGTGCTCAAGGGAGACCAGGCCGATTGCCATGGCCAGCGGATGCGGCCGCCACTTCCATCCGAGAAGCTGCGGTTCCAGCTCGCGGTAAACCGGGTTCGTGAGCTCCTGCACCGCGCCCGGCCGGTGCAGGTGGCAGTAGATCAACGCGCGCTCGTACAACTCGCGGTCGTTCGTCGCCACGATGCCCGCCTCGCCGCCCGCTACCGGCTTGCCCCCGGGCGTGGAACCCTGCATACTGAAGCACGCGATATGCCCCAGATTGCCGACTTTCACGCCGTCCCACTCGCTGCCGTGCGCGTGAGCCGCGTCTTCCACGACCACCAGTCCGCGGTCGTCAGCCAGGGCCAGCAGTCGGTCCATATCGCACACCCGGCCGCAGGAGTGGATCGGCGAGAGCACACGGGTCCTGTCGGTGATCCGCCGCGCCGCGTCGTCCGGGTCCATCAACAGCGTCTCCGGATCGATCTCGCAGAACACGGGTGTCGCGCCCATATGCAGCGCACCCGCGTAGCTGCCAATATAACCGACTGACGGTGTGATGAATTCATCGCCCGCGCCCAGACCGGCCGCGAAGAATCCGCTGGCGAGCGCCGTATGCCCGTGGCTGGTCGTGAGGACGTACTTGCAACCGACGTACTCCGCGAACCGTTCCTCGAATTCCTTCGGAACCCCCGATCCCGATCCGGAGAGATAGCCCTCGTCGATCAGGGCGCAGACCGCGGCTTTTTCCGCCTCCACGGGTCGACGCCACTGCTCCCCGCCATCGGCCGTAATCGTCTTTTCCCCACCAAGAATTGCGAGGTCCCCGGCCATCGTCAATCTCCTCAGATTGCGAACCCCGCGCCGAAGCTCGCTTCGGGCGGGGCCCTGTCTCCACGGATGCGCCCGGACGAAGTTTTCAGGCGGCTGTTCGCCACGGCGCTACGGCGCGACGGCCTCCTCGCCAACGTGTTCCCGGATCCAGCCCTTGAGCGGCACGTCCGCGTCGGTAGGCGACGTATATCCCATCCCCCCGGTACTTTCGCCGAGCAACTGCCGCTGAACCGGATCACATCGCTCCATGCAATGGGCTACGGTCATATTGTCTCTGGGCCTGAGCCAGCGGTAGCTGTACCCATAGAACAGCACTTTTCGCGTCACGTCCGAATGGTTTATCCCGGCCGCGTGCCAGAGCCGCCGATCGAAGAACACCGCCGAACCCGCCGAAGCCAGAACGGGCGTCATCTCGGGCGGGTCGGACGCGCCGTCGTCCGGAAAATCCAGCCGGTTTTGAAGGTGGCTTCCGGGAACGATGTGGAAATTTCCGCGGTCCGGCTGCGACGTATCGGTCAGAAAATAGGCGACCTTGAGGGAGACCCGCGGCCGGGGCGTGGCGTCCAGTTCGATATTCAACCGCCCGCTGTCCTGGTGCAGGCCCAAACGTCCGCGATATGCGCGTTTCTCCGGCGAATCCGGCGGGGTGACGATCAGATGGGAGTGATAAAGCTGGATATTCCACCCGAGAATGCCCCATACCCTGGTGAACGTGACCGGCCAGTCCAGCAATGCCAGAAACTCGTCGTCGAGCCCAACGAAGTCCGTCAGGTTCATGCGTTCGCCAGGCCCCAGACCGTTATCGGCGAGATAGGTCTCGTAAACTCTGTCGACCACGCGGTTCAACGCGGAGACCCGCTCGGGCGGAATCGCATCCCGGATCATCAAGAACCCGTCGCGCTCAAACTTCGACTTCTCCTCGCTGGTGAGACGGTAATCCAGACTTTCGGTATCCATCGTCATTCCTCCTGGGAGCACCTTTGCCCGCCAGACGGGCGAACTCGAAGCTTCCCCAGACAGTTAACCTCAATTCGAGAGAATCAACAACGCAGCACCGCGACGAAACTCTACGTAATGGGCCAAAATGGTCGTAAGGAAGGACATTTTTTTCGTTCACGTCCAGTGACCTGGTGTATCCTGGTAATCAGCCGTCTAATCGCCTTTATTAACAAGCATATATTCGAATTAACGTCCCGGAAAAATGACGAATCACGGTTAAAGCGTGGACCCCAACCCCATGGCGTGGGGGCTGTCTATTCGATGCATCCCGTCCACGGGCTCGAAAATACCCGCCAGGCGCGGCAGCCATTCGGCGTTGGCATCGGGCGTAAATTGAGGGGAGTTGATTTCCACGCCGTTGACCATGGGCACGTGCGCCGCGAAGAGCGCGGCGTGGATTGCCGCGAATCCGGGATTGGTCAGATCCTGAAGCACGAGACGCATCCCGTTTTCCCTCGCCCACGCGGCTGCCAGAAGTGCGAAGCTGTGTCCCTTGCAGGTCTTCAGGGCAAGACCGTTCCAACCCTGGCTCTTCGCTTCCGGTAACAATTCCAGGCTGGTGAGGCCCTCGTCCAGAAACACCGGCTTGAGCCTGGTGACCGCCCGCCAGTCCTGCGGATGCAACAGGATATCCCGGCCCGTGGGCTGTTCCAGGTACCTCAGCGCCCGAAAGGCCTCGCTGTCCTCGGCCCTGAGCCGCTCCAGGTAGTCCAGTACACTCTCTGCATCCGGATTGGCTTCATTGCTGTCCGCCGTCAACGCGGGGTCGTCTACGCCGTGCCCGCGAAGGGCGCGGTACACCTCGACGGTCCTGGCCGCGTCGGCAGCGTTGTCCTTCCCCAGGATCTTCAGCTTGAAGCCGCGATACCCGAGTTTCCTGATGACTTGAGCGAGATCCTCGCCCAGGTCGTCGGCGCTTCCCACGACCCACCAGGCGCGCAGGCGCGTCCGGGGCGTATGAAACAGACGCTGAATCGCCGCGCGGGCGCCGCCGCCCGGAAAGAGACCGTCCACGTCGGGGAACGTCGTGGTCCCGGCGTAGAAGCAGAATGCGGAGCGTCCGGTCGCGATGCCGACCGCGTCGTGGATCGCGGCGTCGAACGGACTGGCGCACATCGCGCGGGCGAGGGCCGGCGGCGATGCTTCACCGGCAACAGACTCGTGAAGCCGCAGGCCCAGGGCCAGCGGGTGCGCGGGATCGCCGCCGCAGTGCGCGTACAGTCCTCGCGCAATGTCCTCACAGAAGCCGCGCAGGGCCCGATCACGAAACTCATGCGTCAGCGAAGCATCCGGCCATGCCCAGACGTCGCTGAGATAGATCGAACCCGTGCCCCTGCCTTCGCGCCCGGCCACGCGGACCGTGACCGCCGCACGGGCTTCGGTGAGCTCCGAAATCAGCCCGGAACTCAGGTGGAGCGGCGTTTTCAGTTTCCGGGGAATGAACGCGACGTCGGCGTCCAGGACCTCAGTGTTCAAGTCCATAGCAGACCCGTGCCCTGTCCCGGGGCGGCGCGGGAGTCATTTTTCAATCGAATTCCGAGACCGGGACAGACTCGTTCCGCTCCGCGCTCTGTTTGGCCGCTTCGATGACAGCCATCGTATGCCGCACGGACCGGCCGCTGGCGTCGGGGGTCTTCCCCTCCAGGCAGCAGTCGGCGAACTCACGAATCTGATTCTGCATCCCGTTTCCCGGTTCGCCCACGTCCACCTCCCTGCCGTTGAGCATCAGCCGCCCATGGGTGAACGACATCGATCCCAGGCTTCCCATGATATACTGGTCGTGCGACCCGGAATGGCAGACGACGGACTGTGACAGCACACTGACCGCGCCGTTGGCGTGGTTCATGACGGCCGTGTAGGAGTCCTTCTGTCCGCGGTAGCGTTCCGTACTCTCCGTTCCCTGGGCGAAGACCCTGACAACGGGTGAATCCATGTACCAGTGCAGGATATCGTACTCGTGCGGTCCGAAACAGTACAACACGCAGATGCCCCCGGCCTCCAGATCCAGGTACCAGTGGGTATCCTGTCCCGGCGCGGGCGCGGGATTGAAGTTCCCCAGCCGCCGTCTGAGCAGGTGACCCACCTGTCCGATCACGCCATCGGCGATGAGCTGTTTCACTTTGCGGCTGACCGGATAGTAGCGCATGACCTGGCCGACCATCAGGACGCGATTCGCGCTTTCGCACGCAGCGATCATCCGGTCGCACTCTTCGAGCGTCAGCGCCATCGGCTTCTCCACCAGGACGTGTTTCCCGGCTTCGGCGGCGGCCACCACCTGCGCGCCGTGCTGGTTGTGGGGCGTGCACACGTGGACGGCTTCGACCTCCGGATCGTCCAGCATCGCATCCAGGCTGGTATACGCCCTGGCGCCGTATTCCGCAGCGGCAGCCTCGGCGGGTTCGGCGTAGATATCCATCACCGCCGCCGTTCTTATGTTTTCAACCTCGGCGATCGCACGCATATGAGAGTGCGCAATCCCGCCCGCGCCTACCATACCCACGGATAATACGTCGCCCATATTTTCTCTCCCGAAGATCCGGAACAGGTTCCGGATGTATTCAATCCCGACGAAGGGCCGACGTCGCTCCCTTCGACTGCCAGGGTTGGCCTTGATTCGTATTATTTCTTCGACATCGCCTCGATCTATAAAGAAGAACAGAGGTGCTTTGGCGTCACAGGCTGGCGATTTTTAAGTTCACCTGAGGACAATCATCTTCGATTTGGGGTTTTATCCTGCCTATCCTGTCCATCCATGTTTGTTTCGGTTTGAAAGTACAATTCGCTATAGCACCATCTTCTTCTCCGACGGTTCCAGGTTGTCGTAGTTCCAGAGCTGCCTGCCCGCGACGACTTTCTTCAGGTTGCCCGCTCCGTCCGGGGCCTCGAGGCCGTACAGTCCCAGCTTTCGGTCCAGCCAGGCGACCTCGAGATCCGTCAATTCCGCGCGAACGGCGTCCACACCCAGCGATTTTATGCTCCCGCCGACGTAGATCGTGCCGTCGTACATCGAATCGCCGAGATTTTCGTCGGCGTCTCCCAGGACGATCATCCGCCCGCGCTGCATCATGAATCCGGAGAGCATTCCCGTTCGCCCGGCCACCAAGATGGATCCGCCCTTCATGTTGATGCCGGTACGTCCCCCGACGTCTCCCTTGCACACCAGGTCGCCGCCCCGCAGCGCGGCGCCGAAAGAGGACCCCGCGTTCTTCTCCACAACCACGGTGCCCGCCATCATGTTTTCCGCGCACGACCAGCCCACGCGCCCCCTGATCCTCACGTTCGGCCCGTCGATGAGACCCACGGCGAAATACCCCAGAGACCCTTCGAAATCCAGTTTCAGCCGATTCAGAATTCCGGAGCCGAGCGAGTGCTTGGCGTTGGGATTCCGCACCACAACGTGGCCGCAGCCGGCTTCCATCAGTTGCCTGATCTTCCGGTTCACGTCCCTGATCGACATGGGCGCCGCATCGAATTCCTCGCGCCTGCCGAAGTCCACCTTCAGCGATCCCGGGTACACCAGTCCCGCACCCTCTTCGGCACGAAAGAAGACCCGGTTCGTCCGATTCGCAAGCGGCTCGTCGTGCAGGCCCATCGCGTACGACCGGTGCGTCTTTTCGCGGTCCGAGTCTAGTTTCGCCATACCCGCACTTCTCCCGCGTAAGGATCCACGGTCTCGATTTCCTGAGGCATTACCATCCTGATCGCCACCTCCTCGGAGGCGAGCAGGGTTTCCTCTTCCCCTTCGTAGAGTACCATCGGCTTGGCCGCCATGGTATCCTTGGCCATTCCCAGGCTGTCCGTTGTCGCCACCAGATACGTGAAGACGCCGTCCAGCTCCCGTACGGATTTCACCATCGCGTCCTCAAGCGAAACCGAGCGATCCAGGCTGTCCGCGATATAGACCGCGATCAGTTCCGAATCGCAATCCGACACGAAGCGATGCCCCCGACGCTCCAGATCGCGGCGCATCGACCAGTAGTTGGTCAGTTGGCCGTTGTGGACGACGGAGATATCCCCGAACGGATACGCCCAGTACGGGTGCGCGGAACGAATGTCCACGTCGGACTCCGTGGCCATACGTACGTGCCCGATGGCGTGCGTGCCCACAAAAGTGCCCATGCCGTACTGCTCGCTCACCTCGTTGGCGTCGCCCAGGTCCTTGACGAGTTCCAATGCACTGCCTATGGACAGAATCTCGACGCCCTCCGCGTCTTCAATGAAGTCCGCGAACCTGCGCAGGTCTCCGTCGTATCTGACGCGATACAGGAACGCGTACTCCGTCGGCTGATCCGAGTCGAGCACTTCGCCGCCGAGAGACACGATGCGTTCATCCACCTCCGCTTTACGCTGCACGATCTGATCTCTGATCTCGAAGCCGGACTCCAGATCCTCCTTTTCCGCCACCTTGAACCGCATCGCCAGAGTCCCGGCCGACGGCTCTCCGTACAGCGCAAAACCCGTTGAGTCCGGACCCCTGTGCTTCATCGCCTGAAGCATCATGGTCATTTCATTCCCGATCCGACCGGCCCTGTTCCGGTGGATAATCCCGGCGATCCCGCACATATGCGCCTCGCTCCTTTTGCACCTACGGAAGACAGTCCCAGTAGGTCTCCAGGTCCCAATCGGTTACCGTTGCCAGAAACCGCTCCCACTCGTCCCGTTTGTAGTGCATGTACACGTCGTACATCTCGCCCGGAAGTGACGAGCGGATCACCTCGTCCTGCTCCAGCTTATCGAGCGCATCGCCCAACGTGGTCGGCAGTTTGGTGACCTCTTTACCCTCTTCGATCGCCTCGTAAATGTTGCGGTGTTCGGGCTCGCCGGGGTCCAAGTCCCGGCGTATGCCGTCGTCAAACGCCTTCAGTAACGCCCCCGCCATCAAATAGGGGTTCACCATCGCATCCACCGCACGGTATTCGAACCGCCCGGGGCCGGAGACCCGGAGCCCGCAGGTCCGGTTCTGATATCCCCAGTCGGAGTAGACGGGCGCCCAGAACCCCGTCTCCCACAACCGCCGATACGAATTCACCGTCGAACATCCGATGGCCGTCAGCGCCTGGAGGTGTTCGATCACGCCGCCGATGCACTGCAGACCGGTCGGTGCGGGCTCCCGTCTGCCCGGTAGGGGCTCGAACAGATTCTCGCCGCCTTCCCGGTGCAGGAAGACGCCCTCCATGCCGGGAAGCGACTCGTTTCCCAGCGGCTTCAGCACCTCCTCTCCCCCGCGCCATAGCGAGAGATTGTGGTGGCAACCCGATGCAGAGACGCCCATGAAGGGCTTGCACATGAAACACGCGATCAGATCGTGCTCCCGGGCGACCTGGGCGCAAATCTGCCGGTACGTCGTGAGCCTGTCGCACGTGGCGAGCGCGTCGTCGAAGGTGAAGTTCAACTCCAGCTGACCCGGTGCGTCCTCGTGGTCTCCCTGGATCATGTCAAGACCCATCGCACGCCCGTATTCGATCACCTTCATGACCACGGGCCTCAGGGACTCGAACTGATCGATGTGGTAGCAGTAGGGCTTGCTGAAACCGTCCGCGGGTTTGCCGTCGGGGCCCTTCTGCAGCCACATCATCTCCGGTTCGGCGCCGTGGCGCATGTGCATCCCGTCGTGGTCCCGCGTGAACTGTTCGTGGATGCGCCTGAGATTGCCCCTGCAGTCGGCGGAAAGGGCGCCGCCGGGATTCTCCTGCTCGTCCCTGTTGCGAAAGAGCGTACAGAAGACCCGCGCCAGGCGTCTGTCCCACGGCAGTTGAACGAAGGTCTCCGGGTCGGGAATTCCCACGAGTTCCGACGCCTCCGGACCGTATCCGATATAGTTGTCGTACCGGTCCATGAACAGGTTCGCGGTCGCCCCGTATACCAGCTGGAATCCGCGTTCCGCGGTCCGTTCCCAGTGGTCCGCCGGAATGCCCTTGCCCACAACCCGGCCCGTCACCGAAATGAACTGGTAGTAGATATAGGTGATTCCAAGCGCGTCGATCTTTTCGCGCACCTGGCGCACCTGCTCGTCCCGGCCGTCGGCCCTGACGTAGGCTTCCAGATCCGTTGCAGCCTGATTCGACATAGACGACCCTTCCTCTCTTCAATTGGCGCTTCCCGTTATCCTATCAGTCCGTTGATAAAGTCGCTCTGCAGGCGAGGCATGGTGTCCCGTCCCGGAAATATGTCACCATTCATCCGCCGATTCATCCCGTCTGGCGGCGTTGCCCTCGCTCGGTGACCTTGCGCAGGTCGCCTCGCTCAGGCGCCTTGCCAGCCGGGCGACTCGACGGCCGAATCTCGGCAATCTATTTCCGGGTCGGAACACTTGCCATTGTGGCCGAAGACAAGGCGCGCAACCGAGTCCCATCCTGCGATTCGGCGAGGGAGCGCAACGCAGTATTTCGACCGCAAGGGCCGGCCGAAGCCCGGATGGGCTTTTTCAACGGGCTGCTATACCTGTTGTTCTGTCCCGGACTCCAGGGCCCGGATGGCGATCAGGCCGATCGGCGCGATCTGCAGATCGGCTCCGGCTTCCATCAGGATCTCCCACAGATACGCTGCCAGAGACCGCGCACCGAGGACCGAAAAGGCCGGCAGATCGACGGCATCCCGTCGAATGACGAGTTGCGTCGTCCTGGCGACGCTGGTCTGTTTCGCGGCGCCCTCCGGAAATGCGGCGTCGGAGAAATCCAGCCCGCACACCCTGCTCATCAGGGATGGCGAGTATGGTCCCAGAACGCGGATTTCGGACCACGCGTGGGTCAGATTCGTTACGGTAACGAACCTGTCCGAAGCCCGATCAACGAGTGTCCTGCGGACGGCGATATCCCGGCCCGGGGACGTTAAGACAAAAAAACAGTCGCCGCGAAGCCGGTACACGCGTTCCGTGCCGACCACCGCTCCGCCGCCGATTTCCAACTCCAGCGACTCCCACGTCGCGTCTGCTTCCTCTCCCTCGACCCGGATCTTGCCGTTTGCCGTCTCATCGGCCAGCGCCACGCCGCGTCCGGCGGCTGAAATCTCCGCATCCGGCGTGGAAAACGCCTCCGGAATCCGCCACCCGGAAGATTCCGTAAATTGCGCTCCGAGGTTCCGCGCAGTTTCATGAAGTGGCGACAATTTCACCGGCGCCGCCCGCGCATTCACATCTGCAACCTTTCTCCGTCGGGGTCGTAGAACGGCCCGTGGTGGACATAGGCGTCTTCGAGTTCGCCGTCACGGCGAATCTGAAACCGCGTTCCCGCTTCCGCCGCCACGTGCGCGGGCAGCCAACAGAGTCCGACGGTCTCTCCGAGCGCCGGACTGAACCGGGAGGAGGTCAACCAGCCGATGATCTCCTGTTTTCCGTTACCGTCCGGATGCACCGCCTGTAGACCTTCTTCGGGCACGATCCCCGGCCGCGCCATTTTGAATCCCACGAGCCGCTGACGGGTCCCGCGTTCCGAGATCCGGGTCAACATGGGCTTGCCCAGAAAGTCCCGCTTCTTCATCTTCACGGCCCATTCCATGTTTGCGGAAAAGGGATCGGTCAGCGCGTCGGTATCCTGGCCTACGATGATATGCGCTTTCTCCAGACGGAGCACACGCTGCGCCTCCACCCCGAACGGCCCGATGCCGAATTCCTCCCCCGCCGCCATCAGTGCCTGCCACACGTGCAGACCGAATGACGCCGGGCAGTGGATCTCGTAGGAAAGCTCGCCCGTAAACCCGATCCGGAGGACACGGCACAGCACGCCGGCGACGCGCGTCGACCGCACCCGCATATAGGGAAACTTCCCGTTGCTCAGGTCGCGGTCCGTGAGCTTCTGCAGCACGTCTCTGGACCTGGGTCCCGCCAGGTTGAACGCCGCGTAGGAATCGGTGAGGTTGACAGCGTGTACGCCGTCGCCCCATCCCGACTGCACCCACCATTGTATCCATTCGTACACCGTCGTCGCGCCGGTGGACGTGGTACTCATATACCACTCGTTCTCCTGAACACGGGCGCACACCCCGTCGTCCATCACCACCCCTTCGTCGTTGCACATCACGCCGTACCGGACGCGGCCGACCCCCAGCTTCCGCCACTGGTTGACGTAAAGCCGTTCGAGCAGTTCAGGCACGCCCGTTCCGGTCAGCTGGATCTTGCCCAGCGTGCTGACGTCCATCAGCCCGACCCGCTCGCGCACGGCCTTCACCTCGGCAACGGGGTCGCCGTAGTCTTCCGGACGCAGCCAGAGCCCCGCCACCATCATCCTCGCGCCCTGTTCCAGGTGCCACTGGTGCGCTGGACTCACCTGCACGGGCTCCATGATCTGACCGGCCAGCGCGCCCAGCGTTACCGGCTCCACGGGCGGACGCGACGTTGTCCTGCCCGTTTCCTGAACCTGGCTTCCGTTCGCGCGGGCGCAGAGATGCACGGCGTTCATGGAACACATCCTGCCCTGGCAGGGGCCCATGGAAATCGTGCTGTACCGTTTCAGCAGTTCGAGACTGTCGTACCCCTCGACGATCGCCGTCTGCAGATCCACGTCGGTGACGTCTTCACAATAGCACAGAAACCTCTTTTTCCGGCCCGCGACCAGCGTACGGTCGGACGTCCGCACCGGCTCGGCGGCCTTACGGGCCAGGAGATCGGACTTCTCAGACGCTCCGGGTCCGTCCCCGAAACCCGATGAGGCCGCGGCGCTTCTTCCGGCGATCCGCCCGTCGTCCATGGCGCACGCGGCCGTGGTGGCGCCCGCGGCGCGGCCCGCGACAAAGATGCCTTCCGGCGCGTTCGTAGCACGCGGTTCCGAACGCTGCGCGTCGTAGACCGATTCTCCGCCGGCCATGTGGAACAACGCCAGGTCGGGCGTCCAACCGACGCTCACGACAATCAGGTCGCACTCGAGTATCCGCGCCGCGGATCGATCCGCCTCTCCCAACGGATCGATCCGGGCGACCCTGGCGGCCTGTACGCGCTTTGATCCGACGGCTTCCAGAATCGTGTGTCGGAAAAACGCAGGCACGCCACGGGAAATCAACTCGTCGGCAGTCGCGCTGGAGCAGGCGTGCCGCTCGTCCACGACCGCGGCGATTTCAATGTCCGCCTCGGCGAGATCCGCGGCCGCGTCCCATCCGTCGTCGTTCGCTGTTACGACAAGCGCCCTTGCGCCCGGTTTCACGCCGTAGAGATTGACGAGCCGCCGGGAGGCGCTGCCCAGCATCACCCCGGGCAGGTCGTTGTTGTCGAACACCAGCGGCATCTCGAGCGCGCCCGTTGCGACAACGACGGATTTCGCGCGTATCTTGAACAGTCGCGAGCCCTTTACAGCCGCCAGCCAGTTATCCTGGTACCACCCCAGTACGGCCGTATCGGTGTAGACCTCGATATCCGACCGGTTCGCCACCGACGCCAGCAACGCATCCAAGCGGCCGGACCCGTCCCGCGAGTAGCGCAGGCGCCCGCCCAGTGACGGCTCGACTTCAAAAAGCGCAACACGCGCGCCCTGTTCCGCCGCCGCAACGGCCGCGCCGATACCTGAAGGTCCGCCGCCCGCCACCGCCACGTCGGCATGCAGATACTGTTTGTCGTACGCGCCGGGTTGCGACGCAAGGTCCACTTTACCCAACCCCGCCGCGCGGCGCAGCAGGTGTTCGTAGGACGGCCAGAGCGCGGTGGGCCGGATAAAGGTCTTATAGTAGAAACCCACCGGCATCAACGGCGCGGCCAGCTGGGTAAGCGAAAGAAAGTCGCGGTCCAGCGACGGCTGCGCGTTCTGCGACTGTACGGCCATTCCCGCCTCCACGCGGCGCGTACAGGCGCGGACGTTCGGCTCGTCGTCTATCTGGACCAGACAGTTCGGACATTGGCCCGCGCAACACAGCAGACCCCTGGGACGGTGATACTTGAACGACCGGCTGAAGACCTGCACCCCCGCGGCGGCCAGTGCCGATGCAATCGTATCGCCCTCGTATCCCGAATAATCCCGTCCATCGAAGGAAAACGCGACCCGCGCATCGCGATCGATGACCTCGCCGGATTGCGGCGGAAGCCTTTCCGAATCCGCAACGGAATCCGCGCGCGGGATCGATTCAGTCGCCATCCCGGTCCTCCCCGACCGCTTCCGCCTGCCAGGCGTAGGTTTTCACGACCTCCTGCGTCTTCGTATGCCGCTGGGCCAGGAACCAGAGACCGCACCCCGCCTGGTGATACCACCACGCCGTCTCCACGCCCAGCTTGTTGTCGCTCAGATAGAGATACGCGGCCATCTCCTCATCGTCGCACGCATCGGGATCCGCGGGCCGGGGATTGTATTCACCCCCGAAACGGAACTCGCTTACATTTCGTTCGCCGCAATTCGGGCAGGACAGAATCAACATCGGACACTCGGATTCGGGGCCCATGCAAGGGCCAAATTAGCAAAATAACCGGCCTTTTCGGCGATCCGACGGTCAGTGACCCACCGACGCCGCGCCCTTTTCGCCGACCAGGTCGAATTCCTCGAACCTGGACAGCCTGAACGGGTGAATCAACTCAGGCGTGCGGTCGCCGGCGATCAGTTCCGCCATCGTCCGCCCGCAGATGGGGGACGCTTTGAAGCCGTACGTACCCCAGCCCACGTCCACAAGAAAACCGCGCACGGGCGTAAAGCCCATGATCGGACTGTAGTCAGGCGTCATATCGCAAAGCCCCGCCCACTGACGCAGGACCCGCACCTTGCTCAGAAACGGAAACAGCTCGAGCATGTGTCCGGCAATGCTTTCCATAAACGCCAGCGAAGAATCCATCGAATAGGACGTATAGGGGTCCACGCTTGCGCCCATCACGAGTTCGCCGCGGTCCGACTGGCTCACGTACACGTGCAGACTGCCCGACACGATAACGACGTCGAGAAACGGCTTCAGAGGTTCGGTGACGCACGCCTGCAGGGGAAAGGTGGTCAAGGGCAGGCGTACGCCCGCCATATCGGCGATGGTCGACCCCCACCCCGCCGTCGCGTTCAACACCGTGCCGGTTTTGATGTAACCCCCGGTCGTCTCCACGCCCGCGACGCTCTGGCCGCGCACGTCGATCCCGGTCACCGCGGTCTGCTGGTGAATGTGCACGCCGCGCCGGTCGGCCTGGTGCGCATAGCCCCACACGACGGCGTCGTGCCGGACGATGCCTCCGGGAGGATGGTACAGTGCGGCCAGAATCGGGTAGCGGGGATGGTCGCTGACGTCGATGCCCGGGCAGAGTCTCTCGATTTCGGCGGGCCATATCAATTCCGACACCACACCCTGCAGCTTGTTCACCTCCGCCCGCCTGCGCATGGTGCGCACGGCCCCGTCGGTATGCGCCAGCGTGAGGTGCCCGCGCTGGCTGAACATGACGTTGAAATCCAGCTCCGTCGCCATCTGCTCGTAAAGCCGCACGCTTTCGTCGTAGAAGCGCACCCCTTCCGGTGTCAGATAGTTGCTGCGGATGATGGCGGTGTTCCGGCCGCTTCCGCCGGAACCAATATACCCTCTTTCGATAATGGCAACATTCGTAATGCCGTGTTCGGCCGCCAGATAGTAGGCGCAGGCCAGACCATGTGCGCCTCCGCCCACAATCACCACGTCGTAACGGTCCCTGACGGGATGGGACCGCCACATCCTGGGCAACAACCCGTTACCATTGAGCGCCTGTCGGATCAGCTTGAACGACACGGAATTGCCCCTTAAAAACCCGGCCAGGCCACGGACGACGGGGGCATTAACTCCATCCAGGCCCGCCCCCCACGACACGGTTCGTCCCCACCAGCGGTAGATCGCAGATCATGGACGCCTCCGATGTCAGTGCGCGCATGTCTTCAGGCTCCAGATCGTGCACATCCGCCTTTCCGCATGCGCGCGCAAGAATCTGGATTTCGGACGTCATGGCCTGAAGCAGGTTGGCCACCCGCTCTGCCGCTTCATCCACGTTAAGGCGGGACATCAGTTCGGGGTCCTGCGTGGTGATGCCCACCGGACATCGACCGGTATGGCAGTGATGGCAATGATAGGGTTCCGCGCCCAGCGCCCGGTAGTCGTCAATGAAAACGGGTCGGTTGCAATTCAACGCCATCAACGCCGCCGTGCCGATATAGACGGCATCGGCGCCCAGCGCCATGGCCTTGGCGGCGTCGACGCCGTTCCGGATACCGCCCGCGATGATCAGCTGCACCCTTCCGTACATGCCGATGTCTTCAAGCGCCGCACGCGCTTCGCACACCGCCGCCAGCGTGGGAATCCCCGTATGCTCCTGGCAGATTTCCGCGGACGCCCCGGTTCCGCCTTCCATGCCGTCGACCACAACCACGTCGGCACCCGCCTTGGCCGCCAGGCGAACGTCGTCGAATACGCGCGTGGCGCCCATCTTGACGAAAATCGGAACCTGCCAGTCCGTGGCCTCGCGCAACTCTTCGATCTTGATGATCATATCGTCCGGACCCAGGAAATCCGGGTGCCGCGCCGGACTCCGCTGGTCGACGCCGATGGGCAGGTCCCGCTGCGACGCCACGTCGCCCAACACCTTGGCGCCCAGAAGCAGCCCGCCCGTGCCAGGCTTCGCCCCCTGTCCGATCGTGAGTTCGATGCCGTCGGCGACCCGCAGGTCGTGCACGTTGATTCCGTACCTAGAGGGCAGGACCTCGTAGACCAGCGCCTTGCTTTCTTCCCGCTCGGCCTTCAACATCCCTCCGTCGCCGGTCGTATTCGAGGATCCGACCATATTGGCGCCCCGTGCGAGCGCCACCTTGGCGTTGTAGGACAGGGCGCCCCAACTCATGCCGGTAATCATGATGGGCGTATCCAGCACGATTGGCTTTTCGGCAAAGCGATCGCCTAGAACCGTCTGAGCCGAGCAGCGTTCCCTGTATCCTTCCAGCGGAATGCGCGTGAGCGTACAGGGAATGAAGGTCAGGTCGTCGAACGTCGGCCACCGCCGTTCGCGCAGCGTGCCGAAACCGCGTATCCGGTACCGCCCCAGTTCCGCCTTGACCTGGATGTCCTCGATGACGGCGGGTGTAAACGTGCCGCTTGCTTCCGGCGGACGATGACGCCCGTTATATTCTTCGTTCATAATTAACCATGATTCGTAAGTTTTGGTAGACGTAAATTCGGATATGTGCTAGTGAATAAAGGCGATTAGACGGCGGATTACCAGGATACACCAGGTCAGTGGACATGTTCGGGACCTCTCCCCCCGCCGCCCGACCACCGGGTGAGACGTAAGACGGGAGAGGGGAGAGATTTCCTG
The DNA here is from genome assembly GCA_028877215.1 of Gemmatimonadota bacterium. Lineage (GTDB taxonomy): Bacteria > Latescibacterota > UBA2968 > UBA2968 > JAAXHE01. Next base: position 29,805 of record JAPPFJ010000018.1, read on the forward strand.
CCTTGTGAAGGTTCTTTTCGGGCCGAAGGCAGGAAGTTACGAAATATCGGGCAAGGACTTCATCTACCGTCTTCCCTCTACCCTCTACCCGCATCCATGCTTTACAGGGCCTCCCGCCACACCGCGCGTTCGTCCTTGTCGAAATTCCAGAGTTTGCGTCCGGCCACCACCTTCCTGAATGACCTGACGTCCCGGTGTCCGCCCAGGTGTTCCTGGATGGCGGCACTCAGAAAAGCAAACTCGCTCTCGCCCGGCGTCTCCACAACCGCGTCGTTGCCGAGTTCGGCGATCTCCCCGCCCACGAAACATTCGGTCTCATACATGGAATCGGCAAAGGCGTCGCCGGTATCGCCGCAGACGATAATGCGGCCCCGCTGTCCCATGAAACCGGCCATATACCCGCAGTCTCCGCCCACGAGGATCAACCCGCCCTTCATCGCCACGCCCAGCCGGGCCGCGGCGTGACCCCGCACCACCACGGTCCCTCCGCGAATGGACGCTGCCGTACCGTTGCCCGCGTTGCCGTGCACAATCACCTTCCCGCTCATCATCGACTCGGCCAGGCCCCAGCCCGCGCTGCCCTTTACTTCGACGTTCGCCCCGTCAATCATCCCGGCGCAATAGTATCCCACGCTGCCATGCAGCGTGAGATGTACGGGATCCAGAAGCGCCACCCCGAGATTGTGGCGCGCGCCCGGGTCCTGTACCTGCACGTCGCCTTCCCCCGCGGCGACGTACGCCCTGATCTCGCGGTTGATTTCCCGCGTGGATTTTCCGTTGCAGGTCAGTTGCGCCATAGTCGCATGTCCCTCGCACGGGCTTCTACGACGTCGTAGTTTCCATCCAGGGCCGTACGGAAAGCGATCTCTTCCGTAGCCACCGCGGCGAAGTCGTCCGTTTCCGCAAATAGCAACGGTTTGAAGGAATACGGATCCCGGACGAAACCCACGGCGTGCGGCGTGGCCACCAGATAGCTGAAAGAACCGTCCAGATCCACCAGGGAAGCGGCCATCGCCGCCTCGAGGTCCTTTCCGTCCGCAAGCTGCCGGCGGAGATACATTCCGATGATTTCGGAGTCGTTCTCGGTGTAGAACCGGGCGCCTTCCTGCTCGTATATTCGACGCAGCTTGTGATAGTTCGTGATGTGCCCGTTGTGAACGATTGCCAGGTCCGGATGACCGTGGGCCCAGAACGGCTGGGAGTGGCTCAGGTCGATCCGCGACTCCGTGGACAGACGGGTATGGCCGATGCCGTGCGTCCCTTCGAAGCCGGAAATCCCGTATGATCTGTCCAGGTTGCGGGGGGACCCCACCTGCTTTACGATTTCCAGCCGGCGTCCCATACTCACCACCTCCACCCCTTCGCCCGCGTCCTCGATTGCCAGCTCCAGCTCGCCCGCATCGCCTCCATAAGCGAGAGCCAGCCTCAGGTACTCCTCAGTGCGCGCCCAACCGCCCACGGCGCCGAATGCCTCCGCCCGCGCCACGACCCTCCGCGCTGTTGCCTCGTAGTCCGCATGTTCCCCGAGGCTCACACGCAGGACCATTCGTCCGTTTTGACCTTCACCATACAGCGCCACGCCTGCCGAATCCGGACCGCGGCAATCCAGGGCGCCCAGCATCTTCAGAATGGTCCGCCCAAGCCCGCCGGTATCCTCCTGCCGGTTCCAGAACCCCACGATTCCACACATCGCTCATTCTCCGGAATTACACAAAAAAACCCGTACCAGCTTCGGTGAAGCGGGTACGGATGATCGCACCGCACAGGACAAAAGTCAAGCCAAAAAGATCAGTAGCCCGTCCCGGAAATATACCGCCACTTATCTGCCGCCCGCAATCTGACTCGCCGCCCCGCAACACCGCTTGAACTTCCTGCCGCTGCCGCACGGACACGGTTCGTTCCGTCCCGTACTTCGGGCACGGAACGCCGCCCTTTCGGACTCCCGGGCGCGCACCCATCCCATCACGTTCGCGGCCGGCCTCCCCGCGGCAAGCTCCTTCGACATCATCTTCATGTAGGGGTCCACGTGGCCGAAGAACATCTTGTACCCCCTGCAGAGATAGTTCAGCCCCGCCTCCCCGTCCGGCGCGTGAATGAACCTCTGCTTGGGGCAACCGCCGTTGCATGCGAACCGGTAGTCGCAGGCCCTGCAATATTCTGGCAGGGTATCACGTTTGTCGGACCCGAATTTCTCCTGCAGGGGGCTGGCAACCATCTCCCGGATGCTCTTTTCCCGGACGTTGCCAAGGTTGTACGTCGGATAGACGAAATGGTCGCAGGAATACAAATCACCGTTGTGTTCAATGATCAGCGCCCTGCCGCACTTTTCCGCGAATATGCAGAGGCTGGCGTCCTGGCCCATCCAGCTTCCCAGCGCGATATCGAACATCTGGACGAAATAGCGGCCTACGTCCTTCCGGACCCATTCGTCGAAGACCTTGCAGAGGAACCGGCCGTATTGGGCCGAACCCACCGACCACTTCGAGACCCGGGCCCGCCCTTCGAACTCCGGCGCGACAAGCTGCAGCAGATCTTCACCCGGCGCGTCCGCGATCCGCTCGACGATCGGGATAAACTGCATGTAACGGCTCCCGATGGACTTGAGAAAGCGATAGACTTCCACCGGGTAATCCGCGTTGTGGGCCTGCAGCACCGTAAGGGTATTGTATTCAACCCGGTGTTTCTTCAGGACTTCCAGGCCTTCCATCACGCGGTCGAACGTGGGCTTTCCCCCTTTGTCAACGCGATACCGGTCGTGCATTTCTCGCGGCCCGTCCACGGACAGCCCCACGAGAAACCGGTGTTCCGCCAGGAATTCGCCCCACTCGTCATCGAGCAGAATACCGTTGGTCTGAAATGCGTTTGTGACGGTCTTGCCGTTGGCATACCGGGATTGAAGGGCCACGGCCTTGCGATAAAAGTCGACCCCCATCAGCGTGGGTTCTCCACCCTGCCACGCGAAGTGCGCCTCCGGGACGTCCTGCGCTTCGATATAGTGCCGTACGTAGAGTTCCAGCGTCTCATCGTCCATCCGCCAGTTCCCGCCGGCATCGGGGTACAGCTTTTCCTTCTCCAGGTAGAAGCAGTACTTGCAATCAATATTGCAGACCGCGCCGGATGGCTTGGCCATCACGTGGCAGGCCTCCGGCCGTTCAACGGTCGCTTCGTCCGTCACCACATGTGCAGTCAGAGTATCCATATCCGCTGTGTAATCAACCGGTTAAAGGCAACCTGCCGCTACTCCGTCTGCAACGCGGCGGGATCGAACGTGCGGACGTGCGCGTCGCCGCCTTCCACCGTACCCTTCCACGCGTACGGGTCGTCTCCCGCCACCATCATGATACCGCGGTAGTCGGCAAGCGCCATCCTGCCGTCTTCGGGCGGGCGATGCCAGGGCAACAGCGAGTAGGCATTCATATAGTGGTTCACCAGCACCCGGCGAAAGCGGTCCGACCGGTTCTTGCGGGACCGGTGCAACAGGTAGCCGTTGAAGAAGACGACGGCGCCGGCGGGACACGCCACCGGAATCTCCTTGCGGTCGTCGAAGCCATAGGACTCCCGGGCGGAATCGAACTCCTCGGGCCGTCCGTGCAAACGCTGAGGATACAGATAGCCGTTCCGGTGGGAGCCCGGAAGGACCCACATGCACCCGTTCTCCACCGTCACGTCATCCAGGGCGTACCACGCGCCGGTAAGGCTGCGGTCCCGAGTGGGAATGTACACTTCGTCCTGGTGCCAGGCCTGTCCGGGAAACCTGGGCGGTTTGATGAACAGCATGGACTGCATGCACTTGACGTCCGGCGCCACCAGACGGGCGAGCGCCCGGGAGACCGCGGGGTGCGCGAGGTATTCCCGCATGACCGGACTGATGTGGTGTGGCTGGTGAATGCACAGATACCGGGAAAGCGCCGCGGTATCGGATTCCGCGTTCGGTACGGGATGCAAGTTCTCGCTCTTGTATTCTCCGCGACAGAGCTTTACCGCATCCGAACGAATGGCCTCAACGTCTTCATCGCTCAACAGCCCTTCGACAACCAGAAAGCCCTGTTCCTGGTAGGACTCGATCTGCGCTTGCGACAGTTCCACGGCGGATCCTCGCGCGTACAAAGTTCTCAATTGACCTAACTTACTGAAAAATAAACGCGGCCGGCCCGATTGTCAACGCAGGACACCACCGACCCGGGTCGAACGAAATCGTCCCGGGCATTTTGTGCCGGGCACCCGGGTCTCTAACCGGACTTCGCCTGGAATCTCACCCGGTCGTACAACGTCTCCAGCCGCACGGCCTGTTTCCGCATATCGTGGGCGTCTTCAACGTGCGCCCTTCCCGCCGTGCCCATTTCCTCCCGTAACCGGCTGGACCGCAGCAGTGCATCCAGGCCCCCGGCCAGCCCGTCCACGTCCCGCTCCGGGAACAATAGCGCGCACTCAGAGTCGGGCGCCACTGTGGGAATGTCCGCGTGCAGGGAGGACACGATCGCCAGCCCCGAAGCCATGGCCTCGATCAACGCCACTGGCGCGCCGCCTTCGGTATCGCCGTCAGCGGCGGTCACGCTCGGATACAACAACACCGAAGCCCTGCCGAGTTCCTCCAGGCACTTCTCGTGAGGCAACACGCCCAGCAGTTCCACGCGTTCTTCGATGCCGAGCCGCTGAATCTCTCTTTCCACTTCCGCACGCAGTTCTCCATCGCCGATAATGCGTACCTTCATGCCCGGATAAGACCCCAGAATCCTGCGGCAGGCCCTCAGACCGTACACGTGTCCTTTTTTTTCACGAAAATTGGCATACATCAATACCACGGCTTCCTGCCTGCCCTCGGGCGGCGCCTTGCGAATCCTTTCGAGATCGACGCCCAGCCGATGAACCTGCACTTTCTCGTAAGGACAGCCGATGGAGACGAGCGACTCGCCCATTCGCGGACCTTCGACCAGAAAGAGCTCCCCTTCGCGGAACAGCCGCTGAAACCGGCGTCGCCACAACCGCTTCCGGGGAAGTGCGGAAGCATCCATCCCGTAGAACGTCGTGACCATCGGGACCCCGGCACCGCGGCGCGCCGCCAGACAGAAGTATCCCTCCTGTCCGAAATGGGCGTGGATGACCGCGGCGAGTTCCTCTTGAAGAATTCCCACGTAACCGGCGTACGTTCCCCGGATTTTCCGGATCACCCGGTTGACGGACCGGCGCAGCGGGGGCAGGTCTTCGCTGGAATAGAGGGTCTCAACCGGAAATACGCGCTCATTTTGCCGCGCCTGCGTCAACACAACCGGCCGATATCGACTCAAGCCCCGTATCTGGTCGTAACACCAGACCATGGTCAGGGTCAGAAACGGATTTGCGCAGTGCGCCACGGTCGGCTTTTCCGACATTCACTACCCCTCACTATCGGAACAACATTACATCGCGCACGACTCTTGTGGAATGTCCGGCGGCCCGTGTCCCCGCGGAGACGAAATACTTGACACCCCGCGCGGCATCGCATAATATCGCAAACCGTGAGTCCCCGCACAACACGAAGCCGGTGGACCGGAAGGAGTCGCCATGCCGCAGACCTATCTCGCCTACGACCTCGGCGCATCCAGCGGCCGGGCCGTTATCGGCCACTTCGACGGAAGCGCCGTCGAACTCGAAGAAATCCATCGCTTCGCCAACGGGCCCATATCCGTGGCGGGGAGTCTGTACTGGGACGCGCTGAAGCTCTACGACGAGATGCTCGCGGGACTCCGAAAGTGCGCCCGGGTCTCCGGACCGGAACTGTCGGGAATCGGAATCGATACCTGGGGCGTGGACTTTGCACTTCTGGACGACACCGATGAACTCCTGGGCAATCCTCACTGTTACCGCGACGCGCGCGTCCAGGGCATGATGAGGAGGGCATTCAGCCGGGTATCCCGAGAGGAAATTTTCGAACTGACCGGCCTGCAGTTTCTGGAGATCAACACAGTCTATCAGCTCTTGTCCCTGGCGGAAAAGAACCCGCAGCACCTGCGCATCGCCAGTACATTTCTGATGATGCCGGACCTCTTCAACTTCTGGCTGACGGGCCTCAAAGTGTGCGAGTTTTCTAACGCCACCACCACCCAGTTCTACAATCCGAGGACGGGCGGGTGGGCGAGCGACCTTCTGGAACGGCTCGGGATCCCGGCAGACATGCTTCCCGAAATCGTTCCGCCGGGAACGCCGCTGGGTCCGCTTCGTCCGGAGATCGCAGCGGATGCCGGCATCCGGTCAGGCGGCGTCATTGCGCCGGCCTGTCATGACACCGGATCGGCTGTGGCGGCCGTCCCGTTTTCCGACGCAGACGCGGCCTATATCAGCTCCGGCACATGGGCGCTGCTCGGCGCGGAACTGCCGGTGCCGACCGCTACGCGGGCGGCCCTTCGCCACAACTTTACGAACGAGGGCGGAGTTTGCGGCACTTACCGTTTCCTCAAGAACATCACCGGTCTCTGGATCGTACAGGAATGCAGACGCATCTGGGAAAACCAGGGTCGCGCATATTCGTTTGCCGAACTCGTCCAAATGGCCGAAGCGGCGCCCGGATTGACCTCGTTCATCGATCCCGATCACGCGGACTTCCTCGAGCCCGGGGATATGCCGACCCGCATCCGCAGATTCTGCAGGCGCACGGAACAGCCGGAACCCGCCACCGAAGGCGCCGTCATCCGGTGCGCCCTGGAAAGCCTCGCCCTCAAGTGCCGGTGCGTCCTGGAGGACCTCGAGTCGGTCCTCGACCGAAGGCTGCACACCATCCACGTCGTGGGCGGAGGCATTCGCAACACCCTGTTGAATCAGTTCACTGCCAATGCCTCCGGAAGGCCGGTTGTCGCCGGTCCGGCGGAGGCCACCGCCCTTGGAAATATTCTCATGCAGGTGTACGCGCGGGGCGAAATCGACTCACTCGCCGGTATTCGAGAGGTCGTTCGCAATTCCACGGAAATCGTGACGTTCGAACCGGGCGGTGGCGACGCATGGGAAGACGCATACGCCAGGTTCAGGCAGTTATTGAACGTCGAGGCCAACGTCCACTGAACCGATACTAACCTTGATTCGTAAGTCTTCGGGGACGTTAATTCGATTATGTGCTTGTAAATAAAGGCGATTAGACGGCGGATTACCAGGATACACCAGGCCACTTGACGTGAACGGAAAAAACATCCTTCTGTACGTCGATAACGCCCCGTTTCGGAAGGCTTTATCGCGTCGCCGCGTCGCTGTTTTTGCGGATTTAAGGCTTACCGCGATCAGAACAGGGAGAGTTGGTCGGCTTTCCGGACCCGCCGTTCCGGGGACAGGCGCTCCCGTACCAGGAGTTCCGCGGGAATATTCTCCAGAAACCGGGACGGCTCCGGACGGGTCCGCTCGCCGAAACGCGTCCTGCTCCTCGCACAGAGCATGACGGCCTCATCCATCGCCCGGGTCAGTCCCACGAACAACAGCCGCTGCTCCTCCCGCACGTCCCCGTTTGCGTGCGGAATCAGGCCCTCCTCCACGCCGCAGATGAACACGACGGGAAACTCCAGCCCCTTGGACGCGTGCAGGGTTGACAGCGTTACCGCTTCCGCACGCGGCCGTGCGACACCGCCGATGCGCACGTAATCGGCATCGGCGCCCAGTACCAGCGTATCGAGGAACGTACGGACGGTATCGAAATTGACTGCCATCCGGGCAAGGCGTGCGAGATCCTCATCCTCTTCCACCCCGGCGACGTCCTGCCACGTCCTCACCAGCGACTCGACGGATTCCGTTTCCGCCATTTTTCTGAATGCCCCGGAGGCATCCTCCAGTGCCGAGACTTTATCGCGAATCTGCTGCGGAAAATTGCCCGCCGACAGGTCGCCACCCGCGCGCCGGAGCCGATTCAGCGCTGTGTTTCCGGGATAGAAGATTGGAACCGCCAGCGCGCGCAGCAGTCGAAGATGCCCCGCCGGCCGGAACGCGTAATTGAAAAAGGAGATCGCGTGCCGCACGTTCCCTGCTGAAAGAAAGCCTTTCTGGCCGACCACCCGGTACGGCAATCCCTCTTCGATAAAACAACGCTCAATCGCCTCCGCCTGCCGTCCGGTCCTGAACAAGACGGCAAAATCCGACAGGCTCCGGTCGCCTCCCCCTCCCACCGACTGTCGACCGCCGACCTCGCCGGCCTGAAGCATATCCGCGCCGCCCATCATCCGGCTGATCTCACGGACCACCGCGATACCCTCCGCCGTCTCACCCGACACGGAAAGCAGCCTAGGCGCAACACCCGCCCCCCGGACGGCGTTCAACTGACGACCCGCCCCGATCACGGAGACGGCCGCTCCGGCGACCTGGCGCGTGGAGCGATACGTCCGCTCCAGCACGAACGTCTTCGCATTCGGCAGATCTTCCCTGAGCTTGTGAAAATACGCCGGACTCGCCCCGCGAAATCCATAGATGGCCTGGTCCGGATCGCCGATCACGAACAGGCCGGTACCGTCGCGGGAAAGCGCGGTCACCAGTTCGTACTGCACCGCATTCACGTCCTGAAACTCGTCCACGAGTACGTGCGCAAACCGGTTCCGGACCCGCTCGGACGCCGCGTCGGCTTTTCGCAGCGTCGACAGGAATTCCAGGAGAATGTCGTCGTAGTCCCACACCCCCAGTTGACGCAGCCGGTCCTGGTACGCTTCCCGGACGCCGCGCAATGCCTCCGGTGCCTCTGCATCGGGGTTTGTCTTCGCAAATGAGACCGCCGACCGTACGTCCCGCACGGACAGGCTGACTTCAGTATCCGCGATGACCTCCGCCACCAGCTGTGTCGCCTCCGCCTCGTCGATGACCTGAGGCAACTCGCCGGACATACAGTCCTTCATCAGATTCAGCGCCACGGCGTGAAACGTGCCGAGCGTCAACCCTTTCAGTCTACCTTCCTCCGGCAAGAGCGCGTGAACGCGTTCCCGCATCTCTGCCGCAGCCTTATTCGTAAACGTCACCGCAAGGATCTTTTCCGGCGGCACCCCGGCTTCCCCGATCAGCCGCGCCAACCGGTGGGTCAACACCCGCGTCTTTCCCGTACCCGGACCGGCCACGACAATGGCAGGTCCGCCTTCCTGGTCCACCGCTGCCCTTTGCGCGTCGTCCAATCCGTCGTCGCCCTCGGCGTCCGCGATCGCCGGCGCTTCTCCGCTTCCGCCGGATGTTCCCTCGCGCGTTGACGCCGCCTCGAACGTTGACGGCTGCGGCGCCGCTTCCGGTATTTCCGGCAAGTCGAACAGCGCGGGCTGCCGGCTCAAACGGGCGCGGTCCTCCGCGGAGAACACCTGGATCCGTCCGTACTCACCGTCGTAACCCGCCGCGATCTCCACCTCTCCGGCCCGCATTCGACGCACGCCCTCCGCCACGAGCGGCTCGCCGCAGCGGGCAATCGCCTCGGGCGACACGTCCCTCAAAATGGTCAGTTCGGGGCCCAATTCCGCCAGCATCCTCTCGTACACCGCCTGGACCCGCTTGCTGGTTGGCCCCACCCCGAGGACAGAACCGATGACTTCCGGCAACGGAATCAGATTCTCATACGGCGGAGCCACGGCCGGCCTGTCGCCTTCTGCCCGGTCGGCCAACTGCTCGACGCGGTGCAGAACGCCGACCGTCAACCGCTTTCCGCATTCCGGACAAAGGCAGTCCGCGGCAATCGTCCGGCCCGGTTCCCAGCAGATTCCGCATTTCCGATGTCCATCGAGGTGATACTTCCCTTCTTCTGGATAGAATTCCAGCGTCCCAAGGAACCGTTCGGGGGCTCTCGACTTCAGCGCCTCGTATATGCCCCTGTACGACAGTTCAGTATCGAAACAGGTGGCCTCCCGCGCCAGTTTCGACGGGGAATGCGCATCCGAATTGGAGACGATCGCAAATCGATCCAGCATGGACAGACGCCAGTTCATAGGCGGATCGGAAGAAAGACCCGTCTCGACGGCGAAAATCGAGGGCAGCATGTCTTCGAAACACTCTTCGAGCGTATCGAACCCGGAACTCGCGCCCAGCACCGCGAAATGCGGCGTCCATATATGCGCCGGGATGAAAAGTACGTCCTCTACCGCTTCGAGACAGATCTCGACCAGGTCCCTGCTGTCCAGCCCCAGAATGGGCCGCCCGTCCGACTTCAGATTTCCGATGTCCCCGAGGCGGGCATTCAACCGCTCCACCGCTTCGAAGCCCGGCATCAGAACGACGTGGTGCACCTTGCGCGTCTTGTCGTTCTTCTTGTAAATCAAGCTGATTTCGGTGGACAGCACGAAGCGCACCGTTCCCCGACACCGTTCGGGCAGATCCTCATCTACGGCGGCCCGTCGCGACGGCTTCAGCCGGAACAGCCCCTCCTCGGCGGGTTCCAGGCGGTCCTTCAATTCCCCGATCCACTCGGGATGGGTGAAATCGCCCGTCCCCACCACGTTCACGCCCTTGAGAGCGGACCATTTGTAGAGGTTATCGGGGTTCAACTGACGGCTTGTCGCCCTGGAAAACCGGGAGTGCAGATGTACGTCCGCCACAAAACGCATCGTATTCTCTCTAACCGGGATGATTCACAAACATGGACCTACCTGGATGGACAGGATAACGACACAAAGACCGAAAATCCGTGGGAGTTGCGAGTCCGCGGCGCCGTTCCTGCGCGTATTGTCAGGTATCCATCTGGCGGCGGTCTGCTACTGCTTCATATTTGTCACGCCCGGACGACACGCACTGGAAGACCTGATAACCCGCAATCTCAATCCACATATATACCCTGTGGCAGATGCCGCAGACCTTAAGCGCGTGCGGTTCCGGACTCCGCTCGAAACGGTAATCGAGATCGTCATAGCCGCGACGGAGTTGCGCAATGTCGTCGTCCGTGTATTGCTTTGAAAGCAGTGCGAATACCGCCGGCGGCAGGTCGGCCACCGCCTCCCTGAGTTTCCTGGGATCGACATCCCATGGAAAAGACAGTTCGAACCCGCAAGCGCACCACCGGTCGGACATTTCCCAGTCCGACTGAAACCACCACTCGTCATAGATTCGCCGGCAGGCCTCGCACAGTTCATACGACAACGCGGGATCCATACCCTCTTCGCGGATCAGTTCGCCGATCTGCCCGCGCTCCGCGTCCGGTAATTTCCCGAGCTTTACCGTTCGCTTATGACACCAGGCGCACTGGTGGGCGCTCCTCCGGAGAATCACCAACAGCACGAAGGGTCCGACGATTACAACCGCCGCGAAAATCAGAGCCAGGATTGTCATCGCGGTTTACCCTCGGTTCGTCTGGAGCCGTGTGCCAACGCACTTACCGGAAAATCCGTGGAAAGGATTTGCTCGCCGATATCAGTTAGCCCGGTCATATCTGTCCATACCGCCCGACACAACCTGAAATACCTGAAAGCCCTTTACAGGCAACCACATATAGATCCGAAAACAGTTTCTGCACACGAACAGGATATGTTCATCGGACACCGATGAGTACAGCCGCTCGTGCAGCCCCTCTCTCCCGTACGTCCGTTCCATATACTCCAGGACTTCCGGACGGATTTCGCGTAATGCTGTTTTCAGCTTGTCGGTGTCGACAATCAGAGCAGGCCGAGACAGGTCGCAGCCGCAGGCGCATGGGCGGTCGAGCAACTCCCATTCCCTGCGGAAGGGCCGATCGTCGCTGAACCAGCGCCAGTCGTAGATGCGCCTGCAATGCGGACACACCTCGTTTTTCTCCGGCTCCCCGGGCATTCCCTCGTCCCGGATCAGGCGCCGCACCTCTTCTCCCTCCCCTGCCGGCAAGAGTTCGACCGGCGTCGTCGATCGCACGCACCAGCGGCAGCGGCGCATCTGGTGCTTCATCAGGTACACAATCAGAATCACAGCGACCATTACGACGATCGCTATGATGGCGATTTCCAACGTGGAAACATCCATAGTCACGTTCGCTATTGGCGAAAATCCGGTTCAGATGATCGCGACAGCCGAATCACGGATGCTGAGGTCCTGCAGTTACATGCGTCAGGCGCTCTTTCTCTCGCCGAACAGTAGTCTGTTCACTCTCGTATCAATGTCGAAGGTGTGTTTTCCAGTATAGTGTTTAACGGAGTGAATTTCAAGCATTGCCGCCCGACGCCGAGGGCTCCAATCCACGCCATTCGGCCAAATCCGACAGACCCGGGACCTTCATCCATATAATTCCTGCACTCACATCTTTGGATTTTTCTTATATTAGTTGGCACATGCACTGAAAACCAATTCTGAGTACGAAACCGGCACGTACCGAAGGCGACGCGAGGTCAAAAAAACCGTTTTGATTTGCCGCTCGCTATGGAAACCTGTCGTTGAAGAATAAATGACACTACTGCATACATGCCGGGGTTGAAGTCAAAAAAAAACGACGACTTGACGATCCGCAATTTCGGCGTTGACCTGACACGCCACTTGCGCGTCCGGGCGGGCGAGCCCGGGCCTCCTGCCGATCTGGCCCGCGCCATACGGGCTCGGTTCGCACCCCTTGGCGGCGTGGAACTGCAAATACCGCCGCGCGACCCAATGCGCGAACCACCCGGGTCCACGTTTTCTGAGGCGCCATGAACAAAGCCGATGTGATCAAATTGATCAGAAGTGGTGAGAATTCAGGCGTTGAGTTCAAGCGCGCCGAACTCCGACCGGAACAACTCGCTACGGAAATCGCAGCTCTGCTCAATCTGGAAGGTGGACGCATTCTCCTCGGCGTCGAGGATAATGGCTCGGTTACCGGTCTCATCCGAGATCCGCGCAGGGTGGAAGAGTGGGTTATGGAAGCGGCGCGTACTCACGTCCTGCCGGCGGCGATTCCCTATTGGGAGACCGTAGATTGGGGAGACGGCAAAATCGTCGGCATTGTATCGCTTCCCAGGGATGCGCCGGATAAGCCGTACAAGGCCAGACGGGGTGGAAATTGGATTACTCAGGTGCGCGTAGGAACGACTACGCGCGCGGCGGGCCGCGAGGAAGAGGAACGGCTCTACTTGCAGGGAGGACAGTTCCGCTATGGGCTGAAGCCCGTCCTCGGCACCGGGGTCGACTCGCTCGACCAGCGCCATCTGCGTGATTATTTCAGCCGCATTCTGGGCAGCAGCGTTCCTCCCGCAAACGACGTCGATCATTGGCAGAGGCTGTTGAAAAACCTGGACCTTGTAACGGGGTCAGCGGATCGGATTGCCGCGACTGTTGACGGAATGCTCCTGTTTGGCAAGGATCCAAAGCGTTTCCTTCCTCAATCGGGCATTCGAGCTATTTGCTACCCCGGCCCAGAGCCCGATTACGCAACGCGTGCGGACGAGGATCTCACAGGCCCTATGGCGCCTCTCTGCGACCCCGAAGACGGCGAACTCGTCAAGCGGGGGCTTGTGGACAAGGCCTGGGATTTCGTGCGGCGCAATACAACGCCATCCGCACACCTGGAAGGGGCGAGACGAATCGACCGCTGGGAATTTCCCGAAGAAGCTGTGCGCGAGGCCGTGGTCAACGCCCTCGTACACCGCGACTACAGCATCGTGGGGACCGACATCATGCTCGTCATCTTCTCCGATCGCCTCGAAGTCGTCAGCCCGGGCCGCCTGCCCAACACGGTGACACCCGAAGGGATGCGATTGGGGATGCGTTACGCACGAAATCAGAACCTGGTCAACGTGATGCGCGACTACGGCTACGTGGATGCTCGTGGAATGGGCATTCGGAACAAGATCATTCCCGGCATGCTGGCCCACAACGGCACCGAGCCGGATCTGATCGAAGAGGAGTACCGCTTCATCGTACGCCTGTGGAAGGAACCGAAGCCCACGTGATCCCCTGCGAATGCAGGCGTTTCGCCGAAGTTGGCACGGCGCCATGAGCAAGAGGATGCCATGACCACTGATCCCGCACTGCTCGATCGCATTACCATACGTCCGGATGTCTTTGGTGGCAAGCCCATCATTCGCGACATGCGCATCGCGGTGGAACACGTCCTAGGAATGCTTGCGGCAGGCGATACCGCGGAAACAATCTTCAAGGAATACCCGATTCTGGAACCAGAAGACATCCAGGCGTGCCTGCACTTTGACCACAGTTCGACGTGAAGACATTGGCATACTCATGGAAAAAACAGGACTTGATCGAGATACGCTGGACGACATCATCCGGCGCATTGTGGAGGTGGCCGAGCCGGAGAAGATCATCCTCTTCGGGTCCGCTGCCCGGGGCGACATGAATCGCCACAGCGACGTCGATCTGTTAATCATCAAGGACGGCGTGGACGCGCTCGATCTGATGGGCGAGATTTATATGAATCTGGATGGCGTAGGTGCCGCCGTCGATGCTATTGTCGTCACGCCCGATGACGTGGAGCGGTATAAGGACAGCCACTCGGTGATCATCAAACCTGCGCTGCGTGAGGGAAGGGTGGTATATGAGTCCTCCTGAACGCTTTCCCGCCGACGATCCCAGGGAATGGATAAATCGGGCCAGAAGCAATCTGGCAATGGCGAAGATCCGAATTCCTGATGCCTATCCGGAAGATCTTTGCTTCCACGCACAGCAGGCAGCCGAAAAGGCCATAAAGGCGGTGATGATCAAACGCGGCATCGACTTCCCCTACGTGCATGATTTGGCCCGGTTGCTTTCCCTGCTCAAGGAATCCGACGGGACGATTCCGGATTTCGTCGGACAGGCCAGAAAGCTCACTCGGTTTGCCACGGCTACTCGCTACCCTATAGACCAGACCGTCACCGAACAGCATTATCTGGATGCGATTGCCATCGCCGAAGACGTTGTCCGCTGGGCCGAGGAACGCATAAAGTGATTTGTCTAGAGCAAGAGATTTGCCAGACTGTGTCTGGCAAATTCACTCACACCGATGCCGGGCAAATGGACCTCTTTCTCAATTACGCCCACATACACCGGATGCACGAAGATGAAAACCCGCCAGCCGGGCTGATCGTATATTCGCGGAAGGATGAGACAGTTGCCAGGTATGCGTTCGTCGGATAGGTTTTTCGAAACCGCCGACAAGTGTGGACATTCCCGCCAATAACCTGTCGCCAATAAATGACGAATCGAATTGACTCCAAGTTCGGTTTCCTTGGATTCTTGTTCGGAACAGTGATGATCCTGGCCGCCACGGATCCGACTGCTCTGAGTGCACAGACGTCCGGGCTGAATAGCGAAACCGCACCCGCGAGGGACCGTGCGGCGTCCTTCGCACGTGGGGATTTCTATGTTCTAGGCGCCGCCACCCTGGACCTGCGGGCAACGTCTCGGTTCCAGGACAGGAATTGTTCGAGCGAGACTCCGGCGGCGCTCTATGGCTGCGGAACCGGCGCGGACGGCGACGACCTGAGCGCCTCGGGCGAATTCGCCAGGGCGCCCGGTTTCGAAGTGGGCGCCGGCTACGTTGCGACAACGCGCATCCGCGTCGAAGCCACCGTTCAATACCGCCCCACGTTCTCCTTCAACGGCCGCGCCAATTTCGTGCAGACCTCCGGGCGTCAGGACGTCTCGGCCGACGTATCCTCCCTTTCCGCTCTTGCCAGCATCTATGCAGACCTCCCCGGAAGGGGACCGTTCAGCCCTTTCCTCGGGTGCGGCGTGGGACTGTCGCGGAATTCCATCGGCGAAACCCGCATGGAGTTCCCCAGGACGACCACAATCGTGCCTGGCGCCAGCCGGACAGGATTCGCGTTCAAGTTGACCGGCGGCGTTACGGCGCGGATCCGGGGAAAGGTAAACGTCGACGTGGGTTGGCGGTACCTGGACGCCGGCGACGTGGAAACCGGACGCGGCAAGGGGCGAATCGTCTGGCGCGACGGAAGCCGCGAACCGCTGGAACTCGATCTGGCGGAGACGAGGGCGAATCTCTCCAGCCACGGGCTTCGCGTTTCCCTGCGCTACGGACTCTGAACACGCGCAATTGGCACGATGGCCGCTACGGAAAGGAACCGCGGCGTGAACACATTCAGCGTCTATTTCGCTGGTGAACTCTTCGACCACAAGCATCTCATCGGCAACGCCATTCTGGCTGAGGCCATCGAGCGCCATTCGGACTGCCGGTACAACTGCGTCGTACCGCAGCACCTGGAACAAGCCACCGGTCGGGCTGTCGACATCCGGAACCAGGACCTGAAGCAGGTGATGGCGTGCGACCTGGGCCTGTTCAACTTCGACGGGACGGACCTGGATTCCGGCACGGTGGTGGAGTTCATGATGGCCAAGTTCCTGGACATCCCGTCGGTGATTCTGCGCTCTGACTTCCGTTCCTCCGGGGACCAGGACAAGGATGGCGACGCCTGGAACCTTATGTGCTCCTTCTACCCTCGGGTCCGCGTGCTCGGGTTCAACGCGATGTCCTGGTACCAGGAAGCGCGGGACTGCGCTTCCAACGTGACAGATTGTTCTGACCGACTCTACGCCAGGATTGCCCACGCCGTCATCGAGCAACTGGACGCGGTCCGCGCCGAACCGCCGGTAGCGGATTTCGATGAAGAACGAATACGCGAGCTGTACGAGTGGGCGACGCGCTTCCCGGGCGGCGGGCTGGAGGCCTTCTGCGGGCCGGGATTCGTGGACGAGGTGATTGAGTCCAAGCGAAGGAAGGGTTTGCTCTGAAGCTTCATTCGTGCCTTGGCCACCCTTGAGTGACCAGATGTCCCACACGTTAGACATATCCCGTGGAGCACCTGACAGTCTACATCATTTCCAATGGTAAGTATAATGTAACCTGAATCCTGAGCCGCTCCCTGAGCCTGTCGAAGGGTCGGCGAATGGAGTCGAAACGTGCGCACTTCGACAAGCTCAGTGTCCACGTTTCGACGCGTCCTCATTTTCTGAAGCATAGGCAATAGATATCATCCAAATGCTGCTCTCGTTAATAGATCAGGAGCATGACATGTTCGATATCCCGGGCGGGCTCGCCCGTCTCAAGTCGAATCGCACCGGACGCCACTCTTCCTGGGATACGTCCGGGCGAAACAGCGACGCCTGGACCATCGAGCCGGGTGAGACCCGGCTCCTGGCCGACGTCGAAGGCCCCGCATGCATCACACATCTCTGGTTTACCCAGAGCAACCACTACCGTGAGTGCCTGCTGAAAATCACCTACGACGATGCGGAGGAACCAAGCGTACTCTGTCCCCTTGGCGACTTCTTCGGGCTGGGCCACGGCATCGTCAACTCCTACCAGTCGTTGCTGTTCACCGCGTCGACCAATAGCAACAACGAGTTCGAAACCGGCTGCGCGCTCAACGCGTACGTTCCCATGCCCTTTCACAAGAGGGCACGGGTCGAACTGGTCAACGAAAGCGACGAGCCGCACCGGCAGTACTTCTACGTGGACTGGGAGACCTGTCCCGATGGCGTGCCGGCCGATACAGGGTACTTCCACGCTGAATTCCGTCGCGAAAACCCCTTTGGCGGATGGGGACACGAAATCCGGGTGAACTCGACTGAAGCGGATATCGTCAATACGGGACGGGAGGCATGGGAAAACAACTACGTGATCCTGGACGCCGAGGGGCGCGGCCACTACATCGGCTGCAATCTCAGCGTCACCAATTTCCAGGGCACCTGGTGGGGCGAAGGCGACGACATGATCTGGGTGGACGGGTACAGGTGGCCGCCCAACCTGCACGGCACCGGCAGCGAGGACTATCTGAACCAGGCATGGGGTATGCAACCCAACGCCTTCCTGCGGAATGGCTCCTCAATCTACGAAGGCGATACCGACGGCTACCAGACCAGCTACGTACACCACCTGGAGAATCCTGTGCGCTTCGAGCGGGAAGTCAGGGTGACCATCGAGCACGGCCACGGAAACCATCTGTGCAACGAGATGAGCAGCGTGGCTTACTGGTACGGCGACCGCCCCCGCGCCGTGGCGCAGCCGCCTGCCGTGGACCGGCGCCTGCCGGTTCGGCGCGACAACCGTGGACGATGGCTGTACGACGCGCGTACTCAGTCGACCTCCCGTACCGTTCCGCTGAATGATGAGATGAAGAAAAACAAAGCCGGATGGAACCGGGGAAAATCCGTGACCGACAGTTAGAATCGTGCGGAAGACCTGGTCCGGCAACCCGCTTTAACCGGCGCTCAGTTTGCGCTTTTCGATATTTCCAACATCCTCGAGACTCGCACTGATCGGCCCGGAGGGTCGCTCCTTTCCGTCGCGTCGCGGTTCGACAGGAGTTTGCCATGCGTTTCATGCTGGCCATTTTTTTTACGCTTTTCGGACTCGATTCGCTTTTTCACAGCTCACGGGTATGGGCGCAGTCTGAGGATGCCAGCCGGCCTCGCTCGGGCTGGTACGTCGGCGCGACAATTGGTGCGGGTCAAGCTGATGACATCGATCAGAATGGCTGGAACCGGGACACGTTCTGCTATCCTACGGACGCCTGTTTCGATTTGGATCCCATTCCCCGAATCTCCGGTTACCGCTGGCGTTACAACGTCGAACCTGACCGCGGCAACGCGTTCGAGATCGCTATAGGACGCGTGTTCGATCGAAAACGGCTGGAACTGTCGGTCGCACAGAAGAAGAACGGCGTCAACCAGGTTTTTCGAAGCGTTACCGATTTCGATGGTGTCCGGATGGAGGACCGTCGGGGCGGGACGATTGCGTCCAACACCCGGGCCTGGATCGACGATCTCATCGTGCGTTCGTTTTCGCTCAACGCTTACTACGACCTTCCCGGCGCACGCGTCGGAATTTCACCCTACTTAGGCGTCGGGTTGGGAGCGGCTCAGTTCGTGATGGCCGGAGCGCACTTCTCGAACGACCACCAGGAAACATCGGACAGCGGTCAGTTTTACGATCCGCCGCTTTCGTTCTACAACAGCCGGCAGGAAGGCGACCTCTCCGACGTCGTTCCGGCATGGAGCTTTCACACAGGGGCCGATTATTCGCTGGGAGACAGGACGTTGCTGGGATTGAAGCTCACGTACTCGATGACGGGCGGCGCGGAAGTCCCCGGGAAATATTCGATACATCCGATGCAGAGCATCGACCCGGACTTCCCCAGCCACAATTCCTTCGCGGGCGTCCGCCACTGGGTCCTGACTCTTAATGCCAAACGGTTTTTCGGCAACTGAATCAAGACTTGCGGAACTGGAGTAAACCATGGGAGAAAAGGGCGATTATCCGGGGTTGTTTGAACTCTACGAACGTGACCCGGACAAGGCCGACAGGCTCCTCTTCGGCCGAGAGACCTGTTCCGACAGGCGGGGATTCCTGAAAAACGCGGGATTGGCGGCGATGGGGGCGATGGTCGGTTCCATCATTCCGTTCCACCGCAATATTCCCGCGCATTTCATCCCTTCCGTAATCGCGGGTGAAAGGGTAATCCGCGGCAAAGACGGCCTCGTCGTGATCAACGAACGCCCTTTAAATGCGGAAACACCGGCCCACCTTCTGGATGATGCCATAACGCCGACGGATCGGCATTTTATCCGGAATAACGGCGTTCCCCCGGGAAACACGGATGCGGCCGGATGGATGCTGAACATCGACGGTCTGGTGGACAGACGGATGATGCTGGGCATCGACGACCTCAAACGGAAGTTCGACGTCGTCACCCGCGCCCTGGTGCTGGAGTGCGGCGGCAACGGCCGTGCATTCTTCGACCCGCCCGCGCAGGGAGACCCGTGGACCTACGGCGCCGTGGGCTGCTCGGAATGGACGGGCGTACGGCTCGCCGACGTCCTCAAGGCCGCTGGCGTCAAGGCGAACGTCGTCTACACCGCGCATGAAGGCGCCGACACCCACCTCTCCGGGAAGCCCGGCAAGTTGCCCCTGTCCCGGGGCGTCCCGATCGCGAAGGCCATGGACGAACACAATCTCATCGCGTTCGCCCAGAACGGCAAGCCTATCCACACGATGAACGGCGCCCCGTTGCGGCTGATCGTGCCGGGGTGGCCCGGGTCCTGCTCGCAGAAGTGGCTGACCCGTATCCGGCTGCGGGACCGGGTCCACGACGGCCCGAAAATGACCGGCACGTCCTACCGGGTCCCCAATCGTCCGATCGCACGCGGCGAGAAAGTGGATGAGAAGGACTTCGACATCATACACAGCATGCCGGTGAAGTCTCTGATCACAAGTCCAGCCGACGGGCATAGAACCGACGGCAAGTCGCTGGCGGTCCGCGGACACGCGTGGGCCGGCGACCGGCGGGTGGACTCCGTGCATCTCTCGATCGACTTCGGCGCAACGTGGATGAAGGCGAAGCTGGATGAACCGGTAAACGCGTTCGCCTGGCAGAACTGGCGGGCGAGAGTCACGTTTCCTCAGGCGGGATATTACGAGGTCTGGGCCAGGGCCACCGACTCGCACGGCGTAAGCCAGCCGCACGCGATCGCCTGGAACCCGCGGGGCTATCTCAATAACTCGATGCACCGGGTGGCGGTGACGGTTGAAGGCGGGGAGACGGAAGAGGTAAGACGGTAGAAAAAATGCGGGTAGACGGTAGACGTAAGACGTTAGAAGAAGACCTTGCCGGGTATGTTATTCCTCGTCGCCTTCGGCACGAAATGAATCCTCACAAGGCAGGCAATCTCTCCCGTCTCACGTCTTGCGTCTCACCAGGTGGTGGGGTCGGGTGTGGTCCTCTACCTTCTCCCGGCTCACGTCTCACCAGGTGGTGGGGTCGGGTGGGGTCCTCTACCCTCTCCCGGTTTGCGTCTCCCCAACATTAGCTGAAAACCATTAGATTCCTGTGAATCGTTCCAATCGGGACATTTTTTATGTCACTCACATCAGAACAGGTCCACCTGTTTCGCCACAACGGATTCCTTAAATTGAAGGACCGGCTTCGTGAGGATCGGTCGGAAAAACTCAGAAAGGCGATCTGGAGGAATATTCACGAGGAGGTGGAACCGGCCGTGCGCGACCCTGAAGGACGGATCATACGTCTCTCGGGCGTCGTAGACAGAGACCCTGTTTTCCTCGAAACCGCCACCTGCCCGATGGTCCTGGATCCCCTGGAGTCCCTTCTGGGTCCCAACATCGAACTCATCAAGAACCGGCACAACCACGCCACGCTACGTCTGGCCTCTGAGGACCGACCCGAGAGAATGCACCGCGACGTCAGGCAGTGGTCCAGGACGATCGTCACGGTTATCTTCTATTTGGAGGAAACAACCGTGGAAAACGGATGCACGCTGGTCGTGCCCGGGTCCCACCATTTCCCGGGCGTTGACGGCCGTCTGTACGACGAAGCATGGGCGCTGGATCTCCTGGACCAGGCCCTGCCTGTGCCAATGCCCGAAGGCGGCATGCTCGTCATCGACAGCATGATCATGCACGGCGTCGGGCAGAACAGAACGGACGGCACCCGGATGAGTATGACCATGGGCTACCACAGCGTTGACGAAATCTCCGACATGGTGAATCCGCACCGCATGCTCGTGCGCGGAGAACGGCCCTACGACGGCAACGTCCCCCGGACTTAGTAGTCAGGAGACCGCGTGCTCCGGCTCCGTGACGGGAGAGACTCCCGCATCCATTCTCCTCCTATTCCCAGCATTTGGCCGGCTATTCGATCGGTAACGAATCACCGATGGCATAGCCTTCGTAGTTCTATGGATGTCGCAGATAACGGGCATTTCTCCGGTGTGATTTGCGATCAGGCCTGGCATTCTGTATCTTGCATTAAATGTGACGTCGATTGTTGACCGGATTTAGCCACCCTGGACATCAGTGTTGGAAGCCCCGAGTGTATGAATGCGAAATTACGAAAAATAACAGAACCGCTCCTGGATGAGATCGCACGAAAAATCGTCGATCACTTTCATCCGGATCAGATCATCCTCTTTGGCTCTCATGCATATGGCTTGCCGAAGCAGGATAGCGATCTGGATCTGCTGGTCATTATGGAATCAGATTTACGTCCGACAGAGCGAAGTGCCGCGATCGCCAGCATCTGTCGACCTAAATACGTCGCAATGGATGTTGTCGTACGTACACCAGAAGAAATCCGGACCCGCATGCGAGACTTCGATCCATTTCTCGAGGAAATTTTCAAACTTGGACGCACCCTCTACAAGTCACCCGGGTGAAACAGACGCGTGGGTCTATAAAGCGGAGGAAGACTTTCGCACTGCCACCACGATGGTTCGGAAGCGCAGAGAACCTGCTCCCGATAATGGCTTCGCAGCAGGCACGGCCAATAGATTAGGGCACCGCTCCGGGCATTTCCAGTACTGGTTCGTTAAAGCCGTGTTCGGAATCCCCGCAAGTATCCCAAGGGATCGTGAAAACCAAAAAACCACCCGTCTCGTTCGGAGACAGGTGGTTCTTTTGGGTCAGCCCCATGGGAGCGCAGGGCCTGTTCTATGCATAGCTCCTCCGTATCACCATCGGTTTCCCGTGTCTGCGCCTTGGGTTTGCGCAGTTTCCCTTCTCACAGTTCATACAGATCCGGTCCGACTTATACAGCTTGTCTCGACACTTATGAAAGATGTGTGTTTTTTGGTTTGCGAAGCGACAATCCATACAAACAATCCGAAGCAAATGCTGGCAGCAATACCATTTGAATTGAGGAATCATTGGAGACCTCCCTTTTTCCTATAAGACACTGGTAATCGCAGCCGGTTTCATTTTTGATAAAATTACAGCCCGGGGCGAGGGCAAGATTCCTGGACCTTTCTGTGGGGAAAGATCGCATTGCGGACGAAGGCGGCCTATATTTCGAGTGTTACCGATTCAGCATGTCCCGCCCATTTTCCAGTAAGCGAGAAAATCACTGTTTCGTGACAGACCACCATGACCCGATCGAAGTTTCTGTACCGATCCAGAACACGACTGACTCGCGTACGGACGCTGGATAACGGCTCCCAGTCTCTCGTCTCTCCGAACGGCCATTCGCCTCCGAGCGACAGCATCTCAGCTACGGTTTTATCGACGAGTTCAAGCGAAGGTCGCCACGCGCATACCCATTCGTGCAGATCGAACTCGACGCGAAGGTCCAGGTCGAGAATCCGGCTGATGACGTTTGCGGATTGCAACGCGCGTGTCATCGGCGACGAAATAACCAGTTGATAATCTTCAGCTTCGCAAGGTTCCGAGGCTTCTGCAATCTGGCGGATGCCGGTTTGGGTAAGCGGAACGACATGTACCGCCCAGCCGTCGCCCACGTCTTTCAGATTGCCGCCGGCTGCCAGGCTCCATTCCGGTTCCCCGTGCCGGATGAGACGGAATGTCGTCATTTGGAATATACCTCTGGTTCAGACTTTTCTCCCCGCGATCAAGAGCATTTGGGGCAGGCCCTGAAGCGGCGCCGCCTCCCATCCCTCGGACTCATCACCGATTTCCTCGAACCTGATCAGATCGACGCCCTGCTCGATGACGGCCCTGAGATACTCTGAAACCGTCCAGTGAAATTCGTACTGCTTCACTTCACCAGACGCTTTTTCAAGCACGTCCTCAGAGGCGCGGTACTCATGCGGGCCGTTGTCAAAGTAGCTGAATCCGACTTCCAGCGACGAAGCCCGATTCTTCCAGATCCGTCGAATCGGATGGTACTCGTTGACGAGAAACAGACCCCTCCGGCGTAGAATGCGGATGGCTTCGCGATAATACGCCCTGAGATCGGAAACCCAGACGGCCACGTGCCCTCCCGTGTACACCATATCGAAGCTGGCGTCTTCCAGACATCCAAGGTCAGCAACGTCCGACTCGACGAACTCAATGGTCAGACCCAGTTCGCTGGCGCGCCGTTGCGCCACCGCCAGTTGTTCGACCGAAATGTCCACGGACGTGACACGTGCGCCCATACCGGCGAATGCGAAAACTGCCAGGTTGTCGCCGCTGCCCAGCACGCAAACGTGCCTGCCGTCCGCATCGCCAATCAGTTCCATCTCTTGCGGCAGGAAGACCTGTTCGGGATCCCGGTGAGCAACTCTCCATGTGTCTCGACGGTCGTGCATGGCAGCCCACGCTTCGGCTCCAAGATTCCAGCGCGCGCGATTCGCGCGGTGATACTCGTTCACTTTCGCCCTTTCTTCTATCAGCAAGAATCTTCCTTCAATTCACCCTGCTGGAAAGTCGGCTGTGGCCGGCCCTTCGCGTTCATTGCGCGGTCCCCAGCACCTCCACGTAAGCGTCGTACAGACTCTGTATCTTCTCCACGTAGTGTACGGGCTGGCCGCCGCGGCAGTATCCGTAGCGCGCCCGCTCGTAGTAGGCCGGTTGCGAAAGCAGACGCATCGCCTGCTCCACGTGGCCGAACCATCGGTTGGAGTCCCAACCTTTTTCGCGCGCAAGGCGGCGCGCATCCAGCAGATGTCCGTAACCGACGTTATAGGACGCCAGAGCAAAGTGAATCCGCGATTGGATAGGGATCTCCAGGTCGAATCGCCGGATCAACTGATGCATGTACTTGGCGCCGGCATGGATGCCCTCTTCCGGGTCCTCCAGGTCTTCAAAACCCAACTGCAGCCCCGTCCTGGGCATCACCTGCATCAAACCCCTCGCGCCGACCCAACTGACCGCACTGGGATCGAATTTGGATTCCTGATACATCTGCGCGGTTATCAGGCGCCAGTCCTGACCGTATCGACGGGCGTACTTTTTCGCAAGATCGTCGTACGGCGACAACCGTCCGCTGATTCCCACCCGCGTCGAGTCCTTCGCTCTCGCGATCCGTCGAGGGTTCTCGAAATACCGTTTCTTCATCATGTTGAAGTAGAGGCCGCCCTTTTCGCGCCTGATATACTCGTTGAGCGATCCCAGCAGGGCCGGATTGCCCTTGCGGACCGCCCAGCCAAGGGTCGTGGATTTGACGCTGAAGACGGCCTTGAGTCTCAAACCGTACGTACGCTCCACGTCGAACAGGTTGGAGTCGGCAATTGTCAGGTCATAGAGTCCGGACTCGACCCCCGCGATGATCTCTTCGGTCTCCATGTCATCGGGAAGTTTGATTATCCGGAGGTCTTCCACGGAATCCTGTAACGCCTTCAGAGTCGTATAGAAGGACGAACTTCCACGCACGTAGAACGTCCGGCCCGCCAGATCCCGGACTGACTCAATCGAATCGTCGTCCTCACGCACGACGACGACCTCGTCCACTTCGTTGTACGGCCGAGTAAAGTCCGCTGCCGCCTGTCGCTCCGGAGTTATGGTCATGGCCGCGGCAACCACGTCTCCCTTGCCGTCGTTCAGATAGGACAGCAGTTCGGCATGGGATTTCGGGATAACGATCTCGAGGCGCAGCCCGTGTTCTGACGCGAATTTCTTTATCAGATCGTACTCGTAACCCACCTGCAGGCCCCGGTGTATGAAATAGGTCATCGCGTTGTTGCGCGTGATCATGCGCAGCCGTCCCCGCTCGATAAGGCCCGGGAGATCGTCTGTGAATTCATTCTGCCGCTCTCTAGAAAAGTGCCGGGCGAGGAGGAATTCATCTACTCTGGTCTTGAGTTCGGTATCTTCCGGACGCATCATCACCGCGATCGGGCGGTCCTTCGCCAGCACGAGCGGCGTTGTCAGATTGTCATAATAGCTCGACAGTGCGTGCCACAGATGCGAATCGGCCAACGTGGCTTCGTATTCCCCGCTGGCGACGCCATCAAGCAGAGCCTCGATGTTCTGGGTCTCCGGTGCGGTCCGTATTTTCAGGGACGGCACCTGCCGCTGGAGATTGACAAGCGTCTGATAGTACGAGCTCGAACGCCGCACGCTGACTTCCATGTCCGCAAGTTCATCGACGGTCCGGGGAAGTCTGCCGCCCGTGTTGGTGACCAGGTATTCGTCCACGTACATATAGGGGACCGAAAACGCCGCTTGCTTCTGGCGTTCGGGCGTTATGGTCAGGCTGGCCACAACCACATCGCCTTCACCCTCCAGCAACTTAACCATCATCTCCGAAAAGTCCCCGACCTCAACCAGCACCGGCTGCAGATCGAGAGCCTCGGCAAGCTCCCGCGCGATGTCGTAGGCGAGCGTTACCTGCTCCCCATGCCTGGGCATGTAGGAGATTGCTTCGAGAGGGACGATCGCCCTGAGTCTGCCCCGCGAAACCAACTCGGAAAGGTCGCCGGTGTATTTCGGCGCAGAAGCCGACGACGAAGAATTATCGGGTTCGCTGCATTGAAGCAGGACGCACACGGCGCCCAGCACCGGCAGCAGCGCACCGATCTGATGTTTCATTTGAATCTCCTGATCTGGATGTTTCGCTTTAAATCCACTCTCCCTTAAACGTCGGATTACTCGATGAAGTTGCCTTCATGACAATGCGTTACCACATTGGATCCAATTCCATGCGGTGGCATCCACGCTGCCCATATCCGTAGCGGCCCTCTCGCCAATTCGATCACTCCGCATTAATCGGGAGTCGTCGACGCGGGCACCTGTCAGTCGCCCGGCTTCTGTCCGATGTACAGAATGTGCTTGGACGAAGCGACGATGCTCTGTTCCTCGC
This sequence comes from Gemmatimonadota bacterium, assembly GCA_028877215.1. Classification (GTDB taxonomy): domain Bacteria; phylum Latescibacterota; class UBA2968; order UBA2968; genus JAAXHE01. The sequence goes on from JAPPFJ010000018.1 coordinate 56,192, forward strand.
TGATTTCGAACAGCAGATTCCGCCAGAGTTCCCGCTGCTTGCCCTTGAGGATGTTATAGCTCTCATCGTCCGAAGCAATCGCCGGCTCCACCCCGGCAATATTCAGCGTATGGAATCCCGCGCGTTCATGCGTGGGGGCGACTTCCTCATAGCGAACGAAATACCCGCGGAAGCCGCCACGCGGCGCATCATTTGGACGATGGCCGTTGCTGATCAGGGACCGAACCTCATCATGATTCTCAATCCACGCCGGGTTTTTCCTGATCAGGTCTCCAATAACACCGAACCTGGAGACCATCGTCGAGAAGACCACGCCCCCGGGTTTCAGGCGCTCGAAGGCGGATCTCAAAGCCATCGTCCGATCGGTTTCAGCTACCAGATGGTACAGCGGGCCCATCAGGAGGACGGCGTCGAACTGTCCGCGCGGAATCCCGTCCAGGGTGCGCGCATCGCCGGTACGGAAATCGGTCCGGTCGGCAAGACCCAGCGCCTCCGCCTTCGCACTGCACCGGGCGACGAGCCCGTCGGCGATGTCCACAGAGGTAATCCGGTAGCCCCGCTTTGCCAGGGTAAAGGTATAAAACCCCGTGCCGAAGCCGACTTCCAGAAGTCTCCCGCGGGAAGGGAGGTAATGGTCCAGGTATCGCCACGTCAAATCCGCTTCCAACTGATGGCGCGTAAGGCGGTCATCCTCGGCGTCCCAGCCGGCGTTGTAAAACTCCCGTATGTCGCTCACGTCATCCATAGATTCGTCTTGATTCGTTTAACTGTCGCCCGCGAATCGCCATTTCGCGGTACCTGATCATGCACCGCTACAGGCCGGCGCCGGGCAACGGGCGGGCGTGGTGGTCCGAAGCTTGTTTCGGCACGGGGTCATCTGATTATTCCAATCAAGGCTTGTCGTACATGGACAGGTCGTCCCAGTCCTCCCGCATCTGGGGTCGCGCCAGCCTCGTATCGGGGCGCCAGTTCTCCCACCCCTCGATATAGAGCCCGCCCGGACCCTCGATTTCGCCGACGGCGCGTCGTGCTTCGCTTTGCACCGCCCTGCCCGCTTCCCGTGTCATTCGTCCCTGTCGGATCGCGAGGTCGAATTCATCACGGTCTTTCCATGTCCAGCTTCGTTCCGGATCGACAATTATGTCGAGCTGGTGATCTCTGAAATCGAAACCCAGCCGCGTGCGTGTCAACTTGCTCTGAAGATTGACGTACCAGCCCTGAAACACACCATCGGCAGACCACCGCACCCACGTTGCGCGGAATTCCCCAGGCCGGACGATGATCAGAAGCTCCGCCCAACGCCAGACCGAATCGGCCAGCGTCCAGGTCCGGTTCACCCAGTCCCGGGGCCTGTCTGGAGTATCGAAGGATAGCACGGGCTTCTTCGACGGCGTCCCCAACGGAAGCCATAGCAACGTCCGGGCATCGGAATCCTCGACGACGGTGACGGGCTTTACGTCGATGAGCCGGCCGTTCTCGTCGAGCTCTCGATAGTGGATCGTGTCCCCGCATCGGAACCTGGCGTTCACTGGTTCGCTCCTTCTCGATAGAACGGACTCCGCCGCATATCGAAATGTCCGAAACGACGATGGTTCAATCCGAATAGGCCGTAGCGGCGTTGGCCGGGTCTCCGGATTCCAGATTTGCGTTTTCGACGAACCATTGCGTGTTCGCGTACAGCGCCATGACCGACTTGTGACTGAGAAACCCTTCTCGTCGGTAGAAATCCTGCTGTCCGTGGACACACGCCAGGATCACCCTGGGAACGGCGAGTTTCCGGAGGATCGATCTCAAGATCGCCCTGCCGACACCCTGGCGCTGATATTCCGGCGCAACGACAAGCTCGCAGACGGTCGCGGGCGCCTCGTCGTCCGAAATCGTCCGTCCGCCACCAACCAGCGCTGCTCCACTGAAGGCAAAACAGCTGACTTCGCTATCGGCGTACGCGCGACGGAGTCTTCCCGGATCGAGCTTTCCCAGAGGGGCCCGCTTGTAGACTTCCGCGAGGTCCTTCCAATTGACGCCCCTTGCATCCTCCTGATAGACGATCTCATACGTCGACATGTTTCCCCCAGTTGAATTGAAGCGTTCTGCGCGTGAAACGCGTAACCTGTTTATGTCGGCGAATTATCAATGTGGGTTGTGTACAGACCTGTCGTTCCGGTCGGTGAGGTTGTTGTGTACGTCAGACGCGGCCACTGGCGTCCCGCACCACACCCCGACCGGTTTCCTGCTTCAGTTCATTCAGAAACCGCGCCACGTCGCCCCGTGACCGCAATATCACGACGTTCTTGTGGTTCCTGACCCGTTCCAGGTCATCCAGTATACCCGGAAGGCGCGTCCGGTTGAAGTTCCAGATCCATTCCAGGAATTCGCGATCGGGCAACTGCTCCCGGCAGCCGGGGTTCAGGTCAGGCCGGCTGCGGCCCAGATGCCTGATGGCCCGTTTGAATACCTGCAACAGACAGGTGAATCGCGGTAGCGCCAGGAGGATCACCGTATCGCTTGCGGCTATCCGTTCTGTCATCGTGCCGCCGTAGTTCCCATCCAGTATCCAGGCCTCGCGCTCGAGGAGCTCCCCGTGCTGGCGCTGCCAGACGTCCTTTGGGGGCTTTTCCCAGTTCGGCCTCCAATGCACGGCGTCGAGGTGTACGACCGGCAGGTCCAGAATGGATCCGAGCCTGACGGCCAGGGTGGATTTTCCCGCGCCTCCGCAACCGATGATGCAGACCTTTCGCATTATCGATTTGCCGTTTTCTGTCGTGGTTTCTGGCTGCATGTCTTCCTGGTTCATCTCCCGCCGGATAAGGGAGTCCTCATTCAGACCCCTGAATCCGGCCCGTATCAGCGACGTGGATGCCTTTGACTCGGTTCAGATTCGAAGCATCGGCATAGACGATGGGTGTGGTGATTCGACAAATCGGATCCCCCTTTCGGTTCTCATTCCCACACATGGAATGAGTGATATTAATGCTTGTTAAACAATAATCCGGGGGAGTAATTCGGTACATATGCGCGCCTGCCGATGCCCAGTTAGACGCCAGGCGTCACTTCCAGCTCAGGTCCGAAACGATCGGATAGTGATCGCTGGGGTAGAGCGAACCCCGGTGGCTTCGGACAATATCGGATGTTTCCACGTCGACCTCCAGTCCCGCGCCCCGAAACAGGACCCAGTCCAGGCGCCAGGAGAGATGATGGAGCATCGGGTCGTATTCCGTTCCTGCGTAACCGTGATAGGTATTCGACGCCGCTCCGTCGCGAAGTCCGGCACGCAGGAACGCATCTTCGAAGCCTGCCGCAAGCAGGATCCGGTGTACCGCGTCTGTAATCGTGCTGCCTGCTGCTGCGGGGTCCTTCACCTCGGGCGTCCACGGATTACAGTTGAAGTCTCCGGTCAAGATTTGGAGTTCTCCGTCTCTTGCAGCATTGGCAATCCACCGGTTCAGCAGAGATGCGCCTCCGGTCCGGGCCTGTTCGCTGATGTGGTCCAGATGGGTATTCACGTGGAGGAAGTCCAGGCCATTCGCGAGGTCGTGAAGACGGACCCAGGTTGCGGTCCGGACGCAGGCGGAATCCCAGGACCTAGAGTAGCACTCCGGCGTGGTGCTGAGCCAGAACCCGCCCCTCGAGCGCGGCTGAAGTCGCTCACGCCGCCAGAAGACCGGGTTGAAGAGGTGCGGCGGATCGTTCGCGTGCGGGCCCTGGAAGCTGTCGTACGCCGTCAGCGCTTCGCCGAAGGTGGCGAAATTCGGCCACTGCGTTTCCTGGAAGCCGATCAGGTCAGGCGACGCGTCTTCGATCACGTCGCAGACCAGCTGCGAGCGGCCCGAACCGATCCATGCGTTCTCCGGCTCATGTTCGTCGTAGCCGCCGGCAAGGTTGAAACTCATCACGCGAAGTCCGGACATTCCTGAGTCCTGTAATGCAAGTTTCGTGCCGATATCGGATGGGGCAATAGAAAACCTATGGTCTATCCACCGCGGATGTGCGGACGCACTTCCCGGTCCAACCGTTCCGAGAGCGCCTCCTCGGCGACTTCCAGCTCAAAGTTCGTCTGAATGTTCATCCAGAATCGGGGGGACGTATAGAAATACCGGGCGAGTCTCAGCGCCGTATCCGCGGTTATGCCGCGTTTGCCGAGGACGATCTCGTTTATGCGGCGCGGCGGCACCCCGATGGACAGCGCCAGGTGGTTCTGGCTGAGATCCATCGGCTCGAGAAACTGTTCCTGCAATATTCTCCCGGGATGAACGGGAACCGTTTCGCCAGCGGACATGGCCGTTTTCTCCAGAGCGATCGATTGCGACGCCACAAGCGGCGCCGGAATTCCCGATTTTCGCAGGATCGCACAATACGTTATTTTATAACGTTTTCCGTTAAATGACAAGTACTAAATTTGATCCGCTAAATATAATACGTTAAATAATTTTCGTTAAATGGAATTCATTTAACGATAGATCTTTAATGTATCTCGTTAAACTATTTTCGTTAAACGGAGTACGTTATATTAAATGCAGACACAATGCAACGCGATGATCAGACAAAGCGATCAGTGGTCAGGAAACGAGCTCTTAGCGGTCAGCAAAGATCAAAAGCGAAAGGCAAGATCAAAGCAACCCCCCTCCAGCCACCCAGACCTCTCTCCCCGGCCCTCTCACTGGAAGCTATCAGCTATTGGCGGTCAGCCGTCAGCTAAAATCGAAATCCAAAGTCAAAACCTACCTTGTCCCCCAAGCCCCGCAGACCTCTCTCCCCGGCCCTCTCTCCCGCGGGAGAGAGGGAGTAAAAACGGGTTTCGCGTGCCGGTAAACTAAGTAGTCTCATTGATAGGATGTCGCCAAACTGGTAGATCTACCCATCAACGTTCCCCTCCCGTGCAAAGGAGGTCAGGTGGTAGGTTTCGTGAGGCAAGACGGTAGACGGGAGAGATTACCAGCCTTGTAAGGTTTCTTCTCATGCCGCAGGCAAGTCGGAGTAACTGATCGGCAGTGGTTTCTTCTCCCGTCTCACCTCTCCCCTCTAACGGTTTTTGGTCAGCCTCAGCATGTTCGTATCGCCCCGACGGAATTCGAATGGAACCGCAACCACCTCAATGTCTGCGGTTTCTTGCATGGTGCGGATCGTACCGTCCAGATGCCTGGAACGATTACCCGCCATGTCCAACAGCGGATAGACCCGGACCTCGCGCCCAACCCGAAGCAGTTCCCGCAGGTACGATATGTGAGTCTCGGTATCGAACTCCTCCGAGTAGAGAAACAGCAGGTGGGAACAGAGGACAAGATCGAAGGATCTGGCCCGGAAGGGCAAGTCCGGAAGATGCCCGGCAACGTAGCGGCCGTTTGCGACGGCCGACCGGAAGTCGCGCAGAAAGGTTGAGAGGACGTCACGGCGCAGCCTGACGACCGATTCGGGACTTCCATAGTGGTCCCAGATAAACCGTGCGTACGCTTCTCGCGCGCCCTTGAGCATTCTGGCGGACGTGGATTCGAAATCCACCTCGATAATGCGGCCGGAAAACCTGTAAACGGGATCGACGGCGACGACGAATCGCCCGGTTCCACCCCACTCGGCCGCGAACGACGACGGCCCTCCGCCACAGTCCAGGACCCGCGCGGACGAAGGGACATCGGACAATGCGAAGAATGCCTCGTATTCGGCCGCGCTCCGCCCCCAGGCGGGAACGGCTCCACCAAAATCAAATTCGCTGGACATGGATGTGCAGATCTGGACTGGAAATCATAAAGACGACGTTCTATTCACACAAAGACACTAAGACACAAAGGCACAGAGAAAATGCAGAGAAAGGCCGTCAGACAAGAGCGAAAACCAAATTCAAGATCCACATCTCGCCCCAGCACCGCAGACCTCTCTCCCCGGCCCCTCAAAATCGGGGAGACGGAAGAGGGTAGAGATTACCTGCCTTGTGAGGACTCTCTTCGTGCCGAAGGCAAGAAGAAAAAATACCGGGCAAGGATTTCTTCTCCCGTCTCACCTCTACCGTCTAACCGCTTTTTTGATGACCTCTTCGATAAACCCGGCTTTACCGGCCTGATACGCCGGCCGGTCCTTTGGAAATCGATTCGCCAGGTCCCGTTTCAGCCTGCTGTAGTCTTCCGCAAGGCTTCGGTTCGATCTCAGGCAATCCCGGAAAAGGATCATATCTTTCCAATCGGTGCTGGTTTTTTCGAACATATGTATCTGATGCGTGCGGGGATCACCCTTCCCGAAATAGTGCCTCCGGGGGATGCCGTTTTCTCCTCTGAATTCGTACCCGATCCCGGCAAGCGGCTCTATGCAGATCGTCGCTTCGTGAAAGTCCTCGACGGCGATCGCAACGTCCAGCTTTGGCTTCGCGCACATCCCCGGGATGGACGTGCTGCCGACGTGCTGGATATCCTCCACGTAATCACCAATCGCTTCTTCGATATTCTCCTTCTCCAATTCGAACAGGACGTTCCATTCTTCCCGATAGGGCGAAACCGACACATCTCCACCTTTCAATCCGAGCAACCGTCCCTCGCTGAACAATTCCGGTATCCGCTCACGGGTCAGAAAGGTCCGCAGTTCCGGATCCACCCTGGGTATTGAGTCGATTGAGACCCACGAGAATGCAAAAACAACACCGGATTCCGGACCCACCGTTCCAATGTGCTCCCATTCGTCCGGCAAGTCAGAATCGGCCCTGAACAGGTAGTCCGTCCGTTCCACGTCCGACTGGATATATGGTTTGAAGTACCGTGTTGTCCCGATTTTCCGGATAAACCGCAGTTCTTCGATCCCCGACTCTTCGAGGGTTTCGCGGTGCGCGGCCTGAAGCGGCGATTCATCGCGCTCCAGGTTCCCACCCGGAAGTCGATAGTATTCGTACCCGACGGATTTGAGCTCGAGGACCAGTAATTCGCATCGCTCATCCGCACTATACCTTATGATGTACGCAAATGCCTTATGGACGAGAGACCTGGTCATGGGTTTACATTGCCGGGCATGTTAGTGGGCGGCGCAATGGTCTGCTCGCGCCCTGACCGATACGCTTATACGCCAATCGCTGATCGAATGGCTGCCAGAGTTTCGGCGTGCGTCTGATTGCTGTTGTCGATTGCTGTTCCGATACCGGGATCGACAGGGGGCATTCGATATTGGCATCGTCCGCGACCGTCAATCAATGAGTCCCCAGAGCCGCTTGCGCTCCGCGGTCCAGTCGGGCCAATCGGGATGCACGTGTTTGAGCGCAGCCAGATCTCGCCTGCGCCCGCCGGCGGGATAGTAGTTCCAGCCCATCGCGCGGCGCGGCCCGGCGGCCGTCTTGATGCCTGTGGCGTGCCAGCATGACGGGGTCCACACCAGCGTCCATCGGGGGTCGAGGACAACCTCCACTTCGTGCGGGTGGCGGGCGAAAAACTGACCGGGCATTTCGTCGTGCGTCCCGGTGGCCAGTTCGAGCTGCAGAAGTTCGGCCCCGACCTCCTCCGGGGGACGGTGCTGACTGCCCGGCAGCACCCGGAGCGGACCGTTGCTGGCGTCGTGGCGGTCGAGGGCGGTGCGAAAGGACACCTGCCGGACTTCCGGACCGCCGTCCACGTGCCACGCTACCTGGCGCCTTTCGCCCCGTTGCACCTTCGAAGCGTCGCCGATGCCGCAGGCCCCCACATGCACCTTCTCAACGCCCAGAATCCCCCGCGCTGCATCCACGAGGTCGTGCCGCTCCACCATTTGCAGCACCGGTTCCCCGATCATCAGGAAGAGACACGCCAACCGGTTGCAGCCCGCCGGGAACTCCGTGCGCTCCCATTCCGGTTCCACTTCCTGCTGCCTGCTGTCGACTTCCCGCACACCCTTCGCCCCCAAAGGGTTCGGGATGAGGAAGAACCCGTTTCGCTCGAAGTGCGCCAACTGGTCGTCGCTGATCTCCAGGCGATTCTCCATGATTCAAGCCCTCGCTACGGTTAATTCAGCCAGTTTGTCCTCATCGAATTCCACGCCCAGGCCAGGGCCCTCGAGCGGTGTCAGAAAGCTGCCTTCCGCCCTCACGCGTTCCCTGGCCGGCGACGCCATATACAGCAGCGGACCCATCGGGTCGCACGGCAACCGGACCTGCGGTGAGGTGATGCCCACGGCAATCTGGGCGCTCATGCCCAGCGTAGACTCCTGGTCGGTGCCGATCAGGCAGGGCAGGCCCGCCGCCTCCCCCACCGCCAGGATACGCTTGACGTGGGTGGGGCCGCCGGACACGCAGGCCACATTGAACGCTGTACATGCGCCTCGTTCGACCGCCTCCCACGCCTGCTGCAGGGAGCCGATATGCCATGTCACGGGCAGATCGACGCGTTTGGTGAACTGCGCACTGGAACGCATGTCATACGTCGGCTGCTCGAAGTGATACGGGTCGTGACGCCGCAGCCTGTCGCCGTAGCGCAGCACCTCCACCCAATCGCGGAAGCGCCCGGAGAAGTCGATTGACTTGAGCCGGATGAGGTCGCCGTGCCTGGACTTCATCTCGGTGAGGAAACGGTCGTCGAGGTCCACGTCGCCGGAGACGTAGTAGCGGAACAGATGGTGACCCAGGTCCACCAGGCGCTGCAGATAGGATCCGGCGCGTTCGAAGTCCTCCAGCACCTGAAATCCGAAGATCGGGTAGCAGCAGTAAAGCGCGTCGCGCACCTTGCCGCCGAGCATCTGGTACACGGGTGCGCCCTGTACCTTACCGTTGAGATCGTAGAGCGCCAGATCGACGGCGCTGGCCACGTGCGGATCGGAGACCGTGCTGTTCCAGGTCCGGGCGCGGGCGAAGTCGTTGATCTTGACGATACGACGGGCGTCGCGACCCTTCAACTGTTCGTTCAGCTGCCGCGCCAGGGCCGGCACGTCGGCGCACCGGCTGTCCGACGCTTCACCGAGGCCGATCGGACCGTCGTCCACGTGGACCTTGATCAACACGTGTCCGGATATTTGGCCGTAGTAGCGCGGCGTCTCGATCTGGATGACTTCGATTCGGTCGATCTTCACGAGCTTCTCCCGGCTACGCGCAAAGGCGATTCATTCACAACGCGAAAACTTACATGGATGGACAGGATGAACAGGATAAAAAGCCAAAGCCGACCAGGATTAAGCAGGAATATAAGGATTAGGCAGGATTACAAGCAAAAACAGGATCAAAACAGGCAAGGATTTGCAGGATTAGAAACCACGTGCAATATCAAAACCTGGTGATGTTCAGCCGCAGCCAAACAAGCCGAATCGAACATACGAAGGATTGACTGTCAAATCACTCCCCCTGAGAGGGAGGTGCAGAAGCCGAACCTCAGGTGACAAGGTAGGATTTTTACGCCGAATCACCAAGCGGGAACGTCAACCTCCTTTGGAACCGGAAACTCCCGTCGGGGACCATATACGCCAATCCGTCGCACAGAAATGAGCCGACAGGCGCCGTTTCCTGGAGCCGCGCGCAGAGTTGAAGGCTCTCTTCAATGGAGATGAACTCGGCGACCGTCATGTGCGGTGCAATGTCGCGTCTGCGATGGGCTTCGTCCGCAAAGCCCGACGTACCGTGAAGCAATTGCTTCAGGCGCTCGATCGGTTCCCTCGGCGTGATGCGATACGCGACACCCGGGTGCCGCGCGGAGGCACAAAGCCTGTCATAGTGAAGCTCGAACGGCCGGACGTCGGCCAGGACGCCGCGGATTTCGCCGGCAAGCGCGGGACTCATTTCGCAGCAGAGAGGATCGGACAAGGAGATGTGTGCCGGACACCACGCCGCCGAGCGGGGATCGTACCTTGCACGCAGGGAATCAACGTTCCGTGACACGTCGGGCGGCGGCAGGATCAGGATGACGCCCAGCCGGTAGCCGCGCTGCCAGTCTTCCCACTTCGATGTATCCGTTGCATACGTGATCACAATGAACTCCTGACCGTCTGCGGCGCAGGCGCGTTTCGATGGCACGCCCTTTGCGTGATTGAACCGGCAGGATGACAATTCCGGTCGGCTTGAATTTATAGAGAAAATCGCGCTTGTGGTCAATATAAGATTGAAAATAAATATCCTATTAGTGAAATCCCTTGAATCTGAGTTGAAATCCTACTATATGCATCCTCAATTGCGAGGGTACGCCTGTCTGCATCTTGCATCTCGAATTGCACATAGGTTTTCAATACAATTCACTGCTGTCCGAAAACCGTGGGACTTTCGGACTCAAGGCTCGAATAGCGGCTTCAATTGGCGATCGTGTACGAGCTTGACCCGGATAACGAACACCAGATTGCCATCGGTTTGCATTTCTGGATGATTTTTCCAGTCAAATATTCCGCGACTTTCGTAGTTAATCAAATCCGATTTCAGGCAGGTAGGATTCAAGATATTCCAGTACACCTGCTCAGAACCGTCATTTCCACATAATCTTGAACAACAGTGACATTTCGGTTAAATTTGTGAGGATGTTATGTCCAGGAAAGAGATTTGGACAATTGGAAACAGAAAGTGGTTTGAGCGACTGATGGTTTTGCTGTTTATCGGTGCATTGGGGACTTGGTTTTATTATGGTAACTCCGATATTATTAAAGCGTTGGAATCTATGGTTGTGTTTTCGGTAACCGGTGCATTCGTTATTCTTGCAGGAGGTGAAGCCATGTTAGGCGTCCTGGCGGAAATACGGCGTAAGCAGCGAGAAGAGGGGCGAGAGGAGGGGCGAGAGGAGGGAAGAAAAGAAGTACTCCAATGGATTAGAGAACAGGAGGAAGCAGGGGTGCGGTTTAAGGAACCTCCTCCATATTCTTCTGATAAGAAATGATCGAAATTTGTTCAATGCGGTCCATGTAAAAGCCTCCACGTGATGACGGAGGCTTTTCCTTTTGGGAATTAGACCCAATCACTGCTGTCCGGGAACCGCGGGATTCCCGGAGATAAGGCTTCAAAAGTGGCTTCTATGGGCGATTTTATACGGGATTGACCCGGAGAACGAACACCAGGTTGCCATCGGTGATCCATATCCTCCTGTCGGACAAACCATCGAGGCGATGGGACTGATGAAGGATGAATTATTGCGCATTGCTACCGCGTTTTTTCATTCAGCCTTTGCGCACGCAGCCGCGATCAAGGACCTGCTAATAAACATAGTAACAATGCCGACTCACCGCATTTTCAAATCTCTCGCCCTCTTGTTCCTGTAACCTATTCCATACAGCAATAGTACCTAAATTATCTTCCATTGCCCGATGTGTCTGTGATTTACGATAACGGCACCAATCCATTGCATTCTGCAACCTATATGTATTCTTTACATATTTTTGAAGGCCGCGAATCTCACGATACAGTTCCATTACGCACACAAACAGATCTGCAGCCGCCACGACGTGCGAAGGTAGGAATTGCAGCTCGAATTCCGCATTATAAACCGCCACGACTCTATCACGAATCGCGTCCCTTATTGCGGGAACCTGATCTACAAATGTCGAAGAATGCGCGACCGTTTGTGGACTTATTCCATGAATCCCTTGAGCCTCCGGCCAGGATTCAGCGTAGACCGGTTTTATATATTCATTCATAATTTCACGGCCATCGTAATCAGCTATCGCGATCTCCACAATTTCATCATCCTCATAAAGACCTGTGGTTTCAATATCAAGAAATACGGGTCTGCTGATGTCCACGACCTTTCCATCGTGTCGCTCCAGCATACTCCCCTCCAGTTGAGCAGTGTGCTCTTGACGCATGTAAATTTAAACTATCAGCGCAGACGACGAAAATCAACAAAAACCCCCGACCCTTTCACGTGGTCGGGGATCTTGTTCGCCGCGATTTCCAAACTTGACACTTGGTCACGTCAAAAAACATCGAGCTCCACTGTATCCTGGATACAGTGGCCCTGGAAGAGAATCCTACATCCGCGGCGGTTGGAAACCCGAAACGAAAAAACGATCAACGGACCCGCGCGACTAACGGCGCACGTCGGTTAGTATTTCCTCAATGGAATCGACGAGCCGTTGTTTGGGTACGGCGCCTACCACGCGGTCCACGACGTTTCCATCCTTGAAGAACAGGAGCGTTGGCAGGCTCTGTATACCGTACCGGACTGCTGACGAATGGGATGTGTCGAAATCCATTTTCCCGACTTTCAGCCGCCCGGCGTATTCGGCGGCCAGTTCCTTGATAATCGGGGCGATGAGCCGGCAAGGGCCGCACCAGTTCGCGCCGACGTCGACGAGCACGGGCGAGTCTGAGGAAATGACCTCCGTCTCAAAGGTCGCATCCGTAAACGTGGCGGGCGTCACTGATCTAACCTCCTTGTTTAAAGTGATTTATTACTCGGATCGAGCCGCGAAAAGGCAGGGAAGAAGAATTCCGGTTCGATGGACCGGACCCTGCCCAGATCGCACATCAGGCCGATATGCTTCGCGTTGGGGGAGATCCTGCCGGTCTCCCAACGGGCAATGGTGGACTGGGGAACAGCGAGAATTTCTCCCAACTGCTGCTGGGTCATCCCCACGGCATGACGAAACTCCCTGATCCGCAGCCAGTCGAACGGCACGAAACCCTCCTGCGGTTATATCATCTTTGCTATAAATATAGCGGATCGCAGGAATGCTGTCAAGGACGATATTGTTCCTGGCATATCCATCGATACGGATTTGGAGGCACTGAATGGGGTGTCGCGGGTACCGCTGGTCGGTGTTGTATAAGGGGCACGATGGACGCGAGCGTGGACAACGGGCGCGGATGATCCGTTCACGTCTAACTTATGCGGCCCCTTCAAGTCCTGTTTTCAATGTCGAATAACATGCGTTCCATCGGTCCAATTCATCCCGCACCTCTTCTTCATCTCCCATGGTCGTCCAGCAGGTGACGCCGTGGATGAACATCAGCATCCGTTCGATCGCCAGTGCAGCCGATTTCTCCCCTCGCCACGGCGGTTCGCAGACTTTCCGGTACGCTTTGAGGAATGCGGCTTCCACGCCTTCGTCCACGAGTCGATATCGCGCCGGTTCGCCCCACGGCAAGTCGGCTTGCGGCGCCAGGTAGTACATGGAGACGCATACTTCGAACACGCGCCGACCTCGAGACCCGTGATTGCAGTCGATGAACCAGAGTTGCCCTTCGCGATCGATGATCATATTCCGCGGGCCCGTGTCCAGGTGCAGACCCGTTTCGACCAGGTGAGGACGCAGGCGATCGATCGCTTCGGCGCAGCGTTCCATCGACGCCACGTACTCGATGAATTGGTCGTGATATGGCTTTCTCCTGGTCGACACCCGCATCTTACGGACGTCCTCCACCAGACTGTCGATCGCCAGATGATTCATGCAGAGACTTTCTTCGTCCGGAAGATCCCGGTATCCAACGCCTGCATTGTGAAGTCGGGCAATTTCAGACCCCGCCAGACGCACGTCCGATTCGATTCCCCGCGTCGGCGGCCTTCCCTCCACGAACGGGAAGACCTCGACTGTCATCCCCCGCTCCGTCACCGAGAAGGTCTTCCCGTCAAACGAACTCAACGGCAGGACGGTCCGTACGCCACGATCGTTCAGGTGCGTCTGGAATCGATGTACCTGCGACAGACGACGAACCAATGACAATGAACCCTCTGAGTTCCGCGCGGGAGCGGAGACCCGCAGGACGTGCGATTTCCCGGTATTCCCGCACGCGATCCTGACGACATGGGCGATCCTGCCGCTCATGGCGTGATATCGTCCATCCCAGAGAATCTCGTACTTACGTTTGAGCCATTCGGGATCTGGAAGCGAATGGTCCAAGCTCAACGCCATATCACCCCACCTCTACACCATGGAATACCGTTGCCGCCAGTCCAAAACCAAAGGTGTCGACGGCGTGCGCGTTCATCTTCGACTCCGATGGATCGTATCGTCGAACGGCAGGTGTCAGTATATCACCCACCATTCAGCTCTTCGTGAATCCGCCGTTTTCCGAACTCGATAAAGGATTCAGTCTGGTTATTCAGCAACTCGCGTTCGTCCGGCGTCTCCGTACCCCGGTATGACGCGACTGCCGCGGCGATTAGCGGTTTCCATTCGGGAAACCGGGAACGAGCCCATTTGCCGCTGGAAAACTTCGATGCAACGACGTTACGCTCCTGCACGCTAAAAATGATCCGGCACATGTTGAGGACGCAGTAGTCGGGGTATTGAAGGTTCTGCTGGATGAACGTCAACTCGTGCTCGAGAGCAGTCGTGATTTCGACCCACGACGGCGCCGGAAAGATATCCTTCGGGGGCGGACCATAGAGCGTAATGTAACGCTTTGCCCTGATATGCGCGCAATGCAGCGACCATGATTCGTCCCGTATTTCGGGCTGCAACTGGTGGGCGGGTGGGTGCGTTTTGACGGCATCCTCATAGAGGATGAAATAGGCGTCCAATTCTCCACCCAGTGGCGGAAAGCGCTCCGAAAGGTCCCTCTGCAGTTGAAGAATCGCGTCTTTGTCTCGACTGCGCAACGGTCCGGTGAGGATCACGTGACAGTCTATGTCCTGAACCGGCCCGGAATCCGGAAATACGGAGGCACCGTGCATGTAGATGCCGTGCAGGTTCTCATCGAGGATAACTTCAAGACCGCCAACGAAGGCCTGGCAGACCTTCCTGGCGTTTGAGGGGAGTTGGTCGAACTTCATAAGGCGGGATGCGTCACCTATCGTGTGATGGCATCAGTCGAGCGACGGGGAGATGCTTTTCTTCAAAGTATACCGCACTTCTTCATAGCCGTCCTTTATTACGACCTCTCCCCTTCTCCGGCCGAGATGTTCGTAGAACCCCTCGGCGCGGGTGTTTGTTTCTGTTTCCAGCCAGATCTCCTCAGCGCCGTTTTGCCATAACCAGTCAACAGCTGTCTTCGTCAGCCGTCGCCCGATTCCGCGGCCTTCGTATGCCGGGAGGACGAACAGCGCCCAGATGGACCGGGTTTTGCTATTCGCGATACAAAATCCGACGACGGGTTTGCCGGCTTCCGCCACCCAACACCTGCCCTCGGTCCGCAGCAATTCCTCGGAGCGCTCGGGCGTTATACCGGACGCTGCCAGATCTGCCTCGGTCATCGCGTTTTCGGTCACAGCCGTCCGGATTTCGAACAGCACGGGTATGTCGGCTGCGATGGCCTTGCGGATTTGGACCTGGTCTATGGTCAATTCATACGGTCCTTGATTGGTCGACTCCGGAACCCTCTCTGAATTTACGACTTGCCGGGCGGCTCAGATACGATACCGATATTCTTTGGCCCCTTGAACGGGAATTCGACGCGTTCAAAGGACACCTTATGGCGGCCGTAGTATGCTTCGATGGCATCGAGCAGTTCGTCCCTTCCCAGTTTTTCCTCAGACCAGAAATTGCAGCAGGGCACGAGGACTACGGGTCGAGTGAGAGCTGCCTGAGCCACGGGCCGGGTCGCTTCGTCGGCGTGCAATCCAATAATCAGGTCATAGAAGTCAGTCATAGAGGCATCGAATTCCACAGGTTGGTTTGGCACGCCCTTGAGCGTCCAGGCGCGAGGGTCGACGACCTCGCAGTCGTAATTGTACCGCTTGCGCAGAATCCGGGTCAACATGCCCTGCCCGCCGGCAACGTCTGCGAGATAGCGGACCGTTTTTCCAAAGCGCGTATCTATAAATGATGCAAGCACATCAAATCGCTTTGGATCACCATGAAATCGATGTCGAGAGTTACTCTTCAAATCCGTTATTTTCTTATTTCACATCGCAACTGACCAAAAACGGGTGAGGTTAACTACGAAAGTCGCGGACGTGCGCCAAATATAGGGATGAAAAATACTCCTATAGCCATTGGCGAAACGTATCCGTCACACTTTCGCCTGAATGTCATGCAAGGGAGGACGAAAGGCTGGCAATTCGTCCGCGCACAGGTTTGTCCTCAAACGGCATGTGCGACACGTCCAATAGAGAAGACGGGAGATTCTTCGCTCCGCTCAGAATGACATGCTTTGCATTAACCATTGGCAAAATGTACCGGTCAGATCTTCGCTCCGCTCTGAATGACACGCTGGCCAACAGTCAAGCACAATGCTTCCCGCTGTCATCCAGAGGAGGCCTGCGCGCGACATCGGCGAAACGCGTCCGTCACACGTGCTTCCCACGATCATTCCGAGGTGGCGCCAGGCCGACGAAGGATCTACTGCAGCATCGTCCCGTGCGATTTGCTCGCTTCGATACCTGGGAGGCAGCACGTCCGCCTCCAGCGCAGGACGGAAGCGGCGAAAGATGCTTCGACGCCGGTCAGATTGAGAAGCATTGCAACAGACGCGAACCCGTGGCAACCTCGTTTTCGTTGTCCGAGTCAAAGCCGACCATATTTGCGAATGGAATCCAACGGTTCTTGGACAGCAGTGATTACACATTACGGCTTCGTTCTAAAATAGTCATTGTACATTAACAGGTTCCCGTATCACCGATGATCTGAAAAACCGCTCCTGGAATTCGGTCAGCGCCAGGATCTGCTCGTCGGAAAAGTCCTTGCCGGGGGACGCGATAACGAGCTTGTCATCCTCATCGTCAGACCGTCGTATGACCGCGATACACCTGCCTGTGAAGGTCCCGACCGGTTTGCAGACACCCAGAATATAGGCGTCCAGATCCTCGCCGTCAGGCGCCGGCACGCCCGGGAGAAAACCGTAGTTGACGGGATAGACGAACCCCGCGTCAGGGTGCCTGGATCCCAGCGGCCGGTCGACCGAAATCCGGACTGTCTTTCCGATGAACGTCCTCGCATCCGCGAGTTGGTGCGTCATATTTTGTTGATCTCCACCGGCAAATCTTCCGCTGCACCTTTACACCCGGTCATAAATGCAGGCATCCAGAATACTCAACACCTCATTGAGTACGGACTGCGGTGCTTTCGAAACCCGTATCGCGTTCCGGCTGATGAAATCAACTGGTTTGATTTGCTCCACCATGATATAGCCGCTGATGTCCTGTCCTTCCGGAATGGAAACATGAAAGGGGATATTCCTGAGGGTGCTGGTGATCGGGCAGACCATCGCAAGACCCGTATGTCTGTTGAACATCGTCCGACTGATTACCAGCGCGGGACGACGGCCCATCTGCTCATGCCCCCGCTGCGGATCAAAACTTAGAACGACGAAATCGCCTTTTTCGGGAACATATTCCGGCATTTACCAGGCCTCTTTTCCTGTGGGACCTCCCCATTCCGTTTCTTCGACCTGATCGTTCGTAGGCATCCTGGAGACCAGTTCGCGCAAATCGTATTTCCCTCGCACTTTAGTAAAGGGTTCGACGATGATCTGTCCGTCGTTGACGGAGACGTTGACCTGATCTCCAACGTTGATTCGGGCTTCCGTCATAATCGCTTTGGAGAAGCGAAGTCCCTGGCTGTTGCCCCATTTCTGTACTCTGGTCACCATCGGCCGCCTCCTTCAATTCCAAAGATCCATAGTGTATATACTAAGTATATACACTAATTTGTTTGATTGCAAGAGTATTTAAATAGATTGGGTTGTGGGTCGGTCTGGACCTGTCGATTTCACCCTGTCAGAATTTCCATTTGAACGTGCGTATCATCTTCGTCGACGATCGAGAATCCCAGCCTGTCGTAGAATGCGATGGCGCGCGTGTTGATTTTCAGAACCTGAAGCCTCACTACCTTTTTCTGTGCACGAGCATCCGAGACGATTAGCCGCATACACGCCGACCCGAGCCCCTTCCGCTGGTATTCGGGAAGAATGAAGATCTGATTAATTCTGACCCGATCGGCGGTCGCAGACGTGGAAAAGTAACCGACGTCAATCCCTTTATACTGGATAATTCGCGCATCCTGTGAAGCAAACCGCAATTCATGCAACTCTCGCTGATCGGCTCCGTCCCAGCCCCAGACCTTTTCGACGTATTCCCGGAATGCCGCCTCCTTCACGGCAAAAGTGAAGTCAACGTCCACCGAATCCGCCTTGCGAATAGCGAATCCATCCATAGCAAAATCATACATTTATGTCGTGAAATCTGTTGAAAACGCTTTGAGGTCATTCCACGACAATGGACTCCTAGGCACCAATCCCAGCGGAAATCTCGACGATGTCAAGATCGGGCCGTGAAAGCACGACCGAGGATGGCAGTCCCAGTTGTTTCCACAGAGCGAACGGTTCCAGGTAGGAATTGCGGCTGACGAACAGGCTCATAACGGTCCCATGTGTGACGATCGCGATGTTTTCTTTCTGTGGGCGGTCCGAAAGTCTTTGTACCGCGTTCGCAAACCTTTCATATGCGCAATCCGCTGTTTCCTCACCGAAAACCTGATCGGCGGGTTGTTCGTAGAATTGCCTGATCGATTGCTCGAATCGCTCCTTCTCCAGGAAGCCGACGTTGACCCGCTCATGTTCGTGCAGCCCTTCGACCACTTCCATCGGAATTTTGAGAACGCCCGTCGCGATTTCAGCCGTTTCAATGGCCTTGGGTTCGATGCTGCTGACGACCCGGTCCAGATTATACCGGTCCAATCGCTCGCCCATTTTCTGCGCGCGCCGGCGCCCTTCGCAGGAAAGCCGCCATTCCTTCGCGGGTACGGACGGATCGATCTCCGGCAACGAATGTTTCACAAGAATGAGCGTTTGCATTAAGACGCGACGGCTCCTTCCAGACGCACAGTGGAGTTGACGCTAGATGCATTCACCTCCGCTCAGAATGACAGGCAGGCTGACGTAACCTCTTCTGCTCCAGTCGGATGATGACCTATCCGTCTGTCATTCGCACCGGCCAGCCGTGCAACACATCCGCAGCACTCCCCCCTTGAGGGGGAGTCGCAGAAGCCGAGCCGGTCCCCTGAACCTGAGGTAGGATGCCAACGGGGCCGGCGACGGCTGATGCGGTGGGGGGATTTCAACCCCTTATCGTATTCAGGCGAATTGCGTCGAAGTCCTCATGTAAGATTTCAATGTCCTTCCATTCTCAGAGCTTGCTGCACGGCGTTGCGCACAATCCGTCTCTTGTCATTCGCGATTGACCGAACCGCCGCCAGAGCGTCGGAGGTGCCGATTTTTCCTAAAGCCAGCGCCGCCTCCGCCCGAGGACCCTTTCGAGGATCCTTGAGACGGGATGCGAGGAAGGGCACCCCCCTCGGTTCCCGAAGTCCGGCAAAGGCATGGGTAACGCCGGAAAGTGCCTCAAGATCATCGGTGTCACCCAAGGCAATCAGACGATCGAAATGGTCTCCGCCAGTCATCGAAAGTATCCGTACGGCAAGACTCCTCGCCACTCTTGCTTTGTGTCGGGCAGGATAGGAATCGCCTGCAAAGCGGATATAATGAAACGCCACGTCCTGGGCTTCGTCAGCCCATTTTGCCACCCAATCGCCGATCTCCTGAATATCGTCATCAGTGCCCGGGAAATAACGCATGGACGCCATTTCGATTGCGCCGCGAACGAGTTCGTCTCTGGGAATGACCGGAAGAACACTGCGCGCGAACGTCGCGATTTCCTTCGCCTCCCGACTTTGACTATTGGACGCATGCGTGCCCTCCGCAAGTTTGAGTACCTCCACTGGCGGCAGATGCCTTGCAGCCGCCAACATCATGGCGCGGGCTAGACGGGGAGTCAGAAAGGTCCGGTGGTAAAGATGAAGCATTGCTTCCAGAAACCTCGGGCAATGTTCGCGAAACAGCATCGCATGCTGCCGGGCATCTTCGAGGCTCAACCCAGAAACCTCGGCGACGAGCATCTGACAAAGAACGTCGGAATCCAGGTATCGTCGCGGCGCCAGACTCCAAAGCATTTCCGAGATGCTTCGCTTCCGCGACCACGGGATTCCGTTTTCGTAACAACAGGTTTCGAGTTCGGAAATCACGTCCCCGTGCCAATGCCTGTCCAAGGCTGTTGCTAGTGCTGCAGCATCTTTGATCTCCGGCCAATTCAATTGTGCGATGAGACATTCGGGCGGCAATGGGACTTTGAACACGACCGTGTCTTCCATCTCATGGATGTAGTCCCGCCCACGCTCATACATATCTAGATCGACGGCTAGAACCACGCCGACATCGGGTCCCTCGGCGCGGCGCCGCCTGATAGGCGTGACGTGATAGAACCAGGTCGCCTGACGGTGGCGGTGCTGACCGGATTTCCGCGCGGGGTGAAACCCTTCCTTGCGGATCGCGTCGGCGTTCTCTCGGCTTGTTGCGTGCCAGAGAGCCTGCTTGTCCAAGAGACTGTCCGAAATCGATGGCACCTGCATGGGGTTCCCCAAAACTCAGGAATATTCGAAGACTCGCGGTGTGGACGCTGGCAGCGTGTTGTTAGACAGCAAGTTACTTCAGGTTCAAAACCAGTTCTTTACCCAATGCCCTTGCCGCTTTTCTCAGCGTTGACAACCGAATGTCTCCGGCACGGTTTTCCAGGCGAGAAATCGCTGTTTTTTTTGTATGCATCAACCTCGCGAGTTGCTCCTGCGTCAAACCGGCTTCCTGTCGGGCATGCCGCAGCAGAACGCCGAATTCGAACTCCTTGTACCCTTCCTCGAATCCTTGCTTAAATTTGGGATCTGACTTTTTTCGCCGCGCAATATACGTTTCGACGTCACCCATGATTCCCGCTCCCTGCGATAAAATTCTATGCGCCTCGCCATTCAAAAAGATAACATATTCGTTAACCTTCGACAACAAAAAAACGGCGAATACAAGCCTGATGTCCGTGGCGGAGTTACGGACCGGAATTCGGCGTCCGACTCCCTCTCACTGGACCACGTCAACCGGTCTCCAGGGCGGTCCGTTCCGGGTTAAACTCTCAAGGAGGGAATAAAGGTCCCGCGGCGAGAACGTCTCTTCAGAGCTGCCGATGTCGTCGATAGACCACCAACGAAACTCGCGGAACGCCGATGCCTCGCCCTGAGCGGGATTCCCGTCCATGATCGGTTCGAAGCGGTCGGTCTGAACCCGATAGAAGTACTCCCTCTGGCTGTAGTCGCGGTGGTCCCACGTGAACTCAACTCTCCTGGTCAAGACCAGTCGATCCACTGAGAATCTCGTTGCGCCAGTCTCCTCGGCAACCTCCCGGCGAAGCGCATCCTCGTCGGACTCACCGGGCTCAAGCCCCCCGCCCGGAGTCACCCAGAATTCAATTCCGGATACAGGCTCCTGCACCCTCATCAGCAGGACATGGCGGTCCGGCGTCAACATCACCGCTCGTACGACTCTTCTTCTAATCATCGATTTTTCCGTTTCGGCGCTTTCGTTCGTTTCAGCTATTTACCGCACTTGTTCAGCTACAAGGCTTCTTTCCGGTTTTCCGTGTGCGGGGACCTGCGATGCCAGTTCGTCGAGTAACGCACGAATACGACGCTCGTCACCTTCGATGAAAAGCGGTGCCAAAGGGCCGCGGCCATGCAGAGTCTGAAGGAGCAAATCGATCTGTAACATACGCTGTTCCGGCGTCCTGCAGGTGGGCCACAAACGCACGAAGTCTCGTGCGGGTTGCGGGTTGCCCGTGGTGAGGGGCCTCGCGCTCTTACGCCAGGCCTGCCAGGTAAAAACGTGACCGCAGCCCTCGCATTCGAGTCTCTCGTCGCGTCTCTTGAGCCCTTTTCGATAATCCCTCCACCTGCGCCGATAGCCGCAGCCCTCGCACCTGATTTCACCGCCTGTGTGCCGAGCTGTTCCCTGGCACCCGGGACAAAGCAACCGTTCATCGTTGGATTGTCGGTTTCGCCGTTTGCGGCCGGAACCCTCGGGTTTGCGAATCAGACCGCGGCATGAAGGGCAAGGAAGCCGTACGCGGGATCCAATGGAACGGTGGTAGGCCCTGGGATCCCATTTCGTCCCGCAGTTGCACCTGAGCGGATTTTTCCCTTTCAACAACGTACGGCAGTCAAAACAGCGGGGCTTTTCGCGGAGCGCCTTCCGGCATTCCGTCCATAAGAGGCGGCTTGAGCAATGGGGACAGTGAAACCAGCGTCCACGATCTCCGTGCCAACCCATCCCGTAAAGGGGATCTATACGGCGCTGTACCCGCGTCTGGCACCGGGGACACGCCACCCGACCATTCTGGAATGCGTCGGCTACAGTCGCAATATCCACACTACGGGCGTACAGAGACGTCCCCACGTCATCGAGCGCATCTTCATCGTATACACCCAGCCCTGCGAAGCGATAGAGACGCCGGATTCGAGCCTGTTTCACCCGAGGCGCCCATTTCATGGCAATCTCATTCGCTGGCATATCGGCGTGTCCTGTCTTGTCGGTCGATTCACCGGGCTAAAACCATCGTCTCTTGAGAAGGTCGAATACTACGGAGGGAATATGGTCCCAAAACGCGCCAAAATCAAGTCCCCCCCTCCCCGTTTCTGCATACCGGATTGAAAGGAAAGTCTCTAAAATTACCTGATATTAAACGCTTTATGAGAAAAATAGAAAAACGCAGAATTCCGGGGAATTCCTTAGCGTAAAGGCACGCGCGCCATACAGTAAGACCGATGGGAAGATTCGATAGTTGGCGGGTCAATTCTGGCAGGATCTGCGAAATGTGGCGGGGGTCTCTTGAATGAGCACCAATTGCGTTGGAGGTGCAATACCGGGTTAGCCGACGATACGCGTGGCTGTCGAAACATCATTCGTACCGCAGGACATCAACCGGATTCGCCCGGGCGGCTCTGCGAGCCTGCCAGCCGACGGTCACCAGAGCCAAACCGAGCGCCAATGCGCCGGACAGCGCGAAGGTCCACCAGCCAACGTCGACCCGATAGGCGAAGTTCTGCAGCCAACTCTCTGCACCGAAATACGCGACAGGCCAGGCGATGACGATGGCAATTATCACCAACACTACGAAATCTCTGGATACAAGCGCAACGACGCTGGTAACGGATGCTCCCGCAACTTTTCGAATAGCGATTTCCCGGTTGCGCCTCTCGACAGCAAATGATGCGAGGCCAAATAGCCCCAGAAGGGCCACAAAAATCGCCAGTCCCGAAAATGCGCCGAAGACGCGCATCACTCGCTTCTCGTCTTGATATAGCTGATCGAAGTCAAAATACGTATCCAGAAACGTATAGCGAAAGTGTATCGAGAGCGCCAATTCAGCGCATTTGTCCCGGAGGAACGAGAGGGCCGCAGGAAGAGTCCCGGGGCGCAGTTTTACTACAAGACCCGAGGCCGCCATGAGCCGTCGTGGATCCATATTGAGGCGCAACGCAACTGGTACGATCTTGTGGTGCAGCGACCGGATATGGAAGTCTTGCACAATGCCCACAATCGTACCTGTCGATTCGAGTTCGTCTCCCCAATTCATATGTACCCTCTGACCGGTCGTTGTTCCAATACCCATCAATCGGGCGGCCGATTCGTTTAATATGACTCCGTCATAGGACCCGGTGGCAAAAATGGACCTGAAACTCTGCCCGGCGATCAGTTTGATTCCCAACGTCTCCAGGTAATCCTTATCGATAAACATCGTGTAGATTTCTGTCGGTCTGCCTTCAGGCGCGTCCATCAACGTATACACATTTCTTGTTCTTGAGTCGTTCCCGGGAACATCTGTCGCAAGTGACACACTGAGGATATTCGGGTTTCGCCTCATTTCACTCTTTATGGTCCGGACGCGGCGCTCCAAGGATCGCACGTGATTCTCAATTTCGTTCGCAATTGCCGCACTGCGTTTAATCCGGTTTTGATTCGGTTCGTTCTCTATCGCCCTGACGCGGCGCTCCAAGGAACGCTGCAAGTCGTTCTCGATTTCCGGTGTATAGAGCACGACCACATTTCGTCTGTCAAAGCCAAGGTTCTTGTTTTTTGTGAAGTGCAACTGCCTTATCACCACGCTGGTTACTCCGATCAGACCTATGGAGATTGCGAATTGGAAGACGATTAGGCCCTTTCGAAATCCTGCACTCCTCGGTGTCGCTCTTGACAGGTCCTTCATCATCACGATGGGACTGACATGCGAAAGGAAGAATGCCGGATAGCTCCCTGCCAACATACCGACAACCAGTGCGGCCACGCCTAACGTAAAGAGAAAACGTCCGCTGTAGCCGATCGCAAGATACCTGTTCACAGTCGCATTCAGAATTGGCAGGAACATCTCCGTAAGCATGACGGCAGCGGCAAACGCGATTACTGCAACAATAACTGCTTCGCCCAGATACTGCCGTATCAGTTGCCGCCGGTGCGCCCCCATGACCTTGCGCAGACCCGCTTCCCGTGCCCGATTGGCAGTGCGCGCTGTAGCCAGATTCATATAGTTCGCGCAGGCGATCAGCAGGACGAGGATTCCGACTGAACCAAACAGGTACAGTTCTTTAATGTCGCGGTTGGCGCCGAGTTCATATTTCAAATCAGAATGCAAGTGGATATCTGTAAGCGGCATAAGGCGGCAGGGCATACTAGACATCCGCACGTGCGAGGCGGATTTGCCGCCAGCATCGTCTGGTGTGAACTGATGCGGCAGCCAAGCACTGATTTTTTCTGCTAATTCACCAGGTGATGCCTTTTCGTCGAGTATAAGATAGGTGTATGCGATACCGTTCTGCCATTCACCGTAAGGATAGGATGTGTAAGGTAGCAGTCCCTGGAAGGAAAAGTGGGTATGTCGCGGAATTTCGCCAAGTACGCCCGTGACCTTCACCGTTCTCTCAGATGCGTAGCCTGCGTGTATTTTCAATGCCTTTCCCACGGGATCCACCTCTCCGAAGTAGCGATTTGCCATGTCCCGGGAGATCACGATCGCATCGGGCGACGTCAGCGCGGTACTCGGATCTCCCTGATCAAGTGAAAAGGAGAATACGTCAAAGAAGTTCGAGGTCGCATACAACAACCCTTCTTCGGAAAATTCCCGGTCCTGAAATGCCATCCGGGTATCTGTCATTGTATAAATGCGAACGGCCTGTTTAATATCGGGAAAATCCGCAACGAGCTTTGGACCGAGATGCGCGTACGTCGATGCTCTGTTCCAGGTTGAGAACCTGTAAATGCGATCGGCGTACTGATGAAACCTGTCGTACCGCAGTTCATCTTCAATCAGCAACCCGATCATCAGGCAGCACGCGACCCCGACCGAAAGCCCGGCAATATTGATGGCCGAATAGAGCTTGTAGCGGCGCATATTGCGAACAGTGATGAGAAGCACGTTTCGGAACATAACCGGCGACACCCATTGATCTGTGTAGCGGTCTGCAGGATTGACGGATACGGCAGATGATAGATTCATCCAGAAGAATCAAAAACCGTGCCAAGTAGCCATATGCCTATTTTTCAGCAAGTTATATGTAGCGGGCCGGAAATGGGAACCGCTGGAATGTGTCCGTTTTTGATACATTAATGTCCGGAAATGGACACTCGGAGGGGTCGCGGAGGGCTGGCAGGCGATGGCAGAAACCGGGGGCTGAACAGACTAAGCCAAACCGAGGTCCTCATAGATGGCGCTGTTCGTCTCTCGGTTGCGGACTTGATGGGCTTCTTCTCCGGGTGTGCCGTTGAAGATGCAGACGACAATCACGCTCGCATCGGGATCCACGAAGGCGATGGACGACTGATAGCCTGCATTGCCAAACGCGCAGGGTGAGGCGTACCGCCCGAAGCCGTACGGAACCGACTCTTTGCCGTACGTATTCGAGTTGACGTAGAAACCCAGCCCCATGTCCACAATATGACCCAGGATTTCGTCCTTCAGGCCGGTTCGATGCCGGGCTGTAATCGCTTCAACCGTCTGCGGAAGCAGGATCGTCTTCCCGTTGAACCGCCCTCTTCCGAGCAGCATTTCGTAGAAGCGACCCAGTTCCCTCGCCGGGCCCCTGCCACTCCCACCCGGCACACATTGACCGATCGTTCGATCCAGATCCACGCTGTAGTGCGACGGCTCCGGCGTATCGGCAACGGTATTGTACATCAATCCGATCCGGTCCTTCCTCGCCTGATACGTCGATGAATCCATCGAGAGGCTGCAGTTGGGCATATCGAGCGGATCGAAAATCTCCCGATGGACGTATCTGTCGAAGCGCATGCCGGTCTTGCGTGAAACGACCTCGGCAAGCACGAACCAGGCGTTCGCCACGTCATATCGCGCCCGCCTCCCCGGCACCCAGCCTTCCCGCAAGGGTGCATCGCAAATTCCGGCGACGATTTCTTCCCATGAAGCTCCCGACCACGCGACGTCGACGGGGCCGATCCCGGCGGTATGCGTCAGCAGATGCCGAAACGTCAGACGGGCCTTCCCGCGGACGCCGAACTCCGGCAGGTGGGCGCAGACCGGATCGTCTATCCCGATCCGGCCCTTCTCCCACACCTGGGCGACGGCAACCGCGGTGATGCCCTTGGTCAACGACATCCAGACGGTTATGGTGTCACTCGTCATCGCCCGGGTTGTCGTGGCATTCCCGACTGACACGTCCGCGACGGCACTGCCCTCGACAGACAGGTAGAGTTGAGCGCCCGGATGGAGTCCGTCTTCGACGCCTGCCTGCAGCAGATCGACGGTCCGTGTCAGAGATATATCCATTCGCAAGTCAACTCTCCCGCGGCACCAGATCAGGACCGGTGCAGGTCCGGGTCCTCCACGGCCTCGTAGATCACGCCGCCCTCGACGTTGCGTGGCATGGGCGCTCCCGTGAGGTAGCAGACCGTGGGCGCCACGTCGATGACGCGAACCTGCCGCTCGAGGGGTCCCGCCGGGCGCACGCCGGCGCCCGCGGCGATGAAGGTCGAGTGCTGGCCGGCCATCCCGAAGGAAACGGAGGGCAACTGCTTACCGTGGGCGCCGTCGTACTCCGGACGCAGGGCATAGACCACGTCGCCCACCCGGTCCGACCACAGGTTCACCATCTCCGCGTCCTCGCGGGTGACGGCCAGCGCGAATGTCCGCCGCCCCGTGGCCGGATCTACATGGTCGTACAGTGCCTGGATAATGTCCTGGCAGACGGCGTCGTAGTCCGCGGGATCCACGATGCCGCCGGGTTCCCGACCCTTCAGGTTCACGAAGATATGTACCAGGCCCACGTCCGCCGCGCGAGTCCGCGACCAGTCGATGCCGCGGTTGGACCCGCTGCCCGTGTATTTCAGAAAACCGGCCTGCTCCAGCACCGCCGCGACGTTGACGACGGTATGCTGCTGGGATGTGCCGCCGTGGTCGGAGACCAGGAAGAAGGCGGTATCGTCATCGGCGACTTCGCGCAGACGTCCGATCCAGCGGTCGATGGAGGCGTAGGTGCGCTCCACGCCTTCGCGGCAGCGACGCTGCACCTCCGGAGGCGCCCCGGAGTGGGGATCCGCGGCGCGCAGGAAGAAGTGGCTGGTGTAGTCCGAGGCGTGGGTCTCCGTCATCAGCAGGTTCCAGTCCCGTGAGCCGGCGAGATACTCCGCCACGTCCGCCAGGCGCTGGTGGTGGAACTCCAGCAGCTCGAAATACGTATCGTCGTCGATCAGGCCGAGGGCATCGCGGGCCGGATTCTGAAGAAAGTTGCCCACGTTCCGGTCGATCTCGCTGGCCACGGAGGCCGGCTTCGTGTACCCGTCGGGCGGCCAGATCTGGGGGATGAAGAGCTCGAAGGCGTCGGCCTCGGGCGTCAGCGTGATCAGCTTGGCACGGACGTACCCGCGCACCTGCCCGCCGTCGATCTCGAAGTTGTCCAGCCACCACTCGCTCCACTCCCCTACCCCCAGGTCGGCCAGCGGCTTTGACGCGTCCTTCGACCGGCAGAGACGCACCCGGTCGTAGCCGCCGGCGCCGGCGGCGTAAATCAGCGCGTGGAGTGGTACGGGGGCGCCCTCCCGACCCCGCTTCATGCCCTCCCGGCCCCTCGCCAGCGACAGGATGGTGAGGACCGCCTCCTTCGGCGGGCGCTTCGATTCGGGCGCGCCGGACCATCCCACGGCGTCCGACAGCGTCACGGGGTCGAACTCGCGTACTCCCTGCAGCGCGCTCGGATCCAGGGTTTCCGGGTCGCGCTGCGCCTCGAGCCGCCTTGGCGCCCATTTGCCGGCGACGAACAAATGATAGCCCGCCACCTGGTGGTGGTTGGAAACGCCGGGACCCGTGCCCTCCACCTGCACGCCCGAGCGCACCGTGGGCGGCCACGACATCTCCCACTTCACCAGGATTGGCGTTCGGCCGCCCCGCTCGAAGGCGTTCCAGATGTACTCCGAACGTGACAGGGAGGTGTCGATGCCCCAGAGTGTGCGATCCAGGGGCTCCCCCACGTGGCGGATGTTGAAGTCCATGATCCCGTGGGTGCCCGGCCACGATCCGGTGGACAGGGCCGTCCAGCCCGGCGGCGTGAGCGTGGGAAAGACGCCGACCATGGGACGCCAGACGCCCGCCTCCATCAAAGCGCTCACGTTGGGCATATGGCCCGCGTCGGCCATGTTCTTAACGAGTTCCATACTGGCGCCGTCCATGCCTGCGACAATGGCGCGCCGGGCGGGTGCGGTACTCATAAGATCTCTCCTGTGGTCACAACTGTCCAAAAACGGGTGTGGTTAACCTCAATTCAATAAAGACAACCGTCGAATTGGCCACAAAAGGCTCGAATGCGGGGAGAAGGTAAAGGTGAGACATGAGAAGAAGCCCTTGCCCGATACTTTATTCCTTGCTTGCCACCGGCAGGTGAAGAAACTCCACTAGGCAGGAAATCTCTCCCCTCTCCCGTCTACCCGCTTCTCATGGGCCGGAGGGAGAGATCCCGTTCACGTCCAGTGATTGTGAATGTCACAGAATTGCGCGAAATAAACGGCTGGCAAAAAGGGCAGACGGGAATGTCCGCACCACCCTCAAACCGGCGCGCTCAGCAGGTAGAGGACCCTACGGAAGACGTGGAATGACTTCCTTCGCCATCAATTCCATCGAGCGCTTCATCTTCGCCTTGTCGTCCCAGTCGTGACCGATCATCAGGACCGCGCCGAATCCACCCGTGACGTCGTACAGCTCCTGCAGGCGTCTCGTCACCGTGTCGGGACTGCCGACGATGGCGATCTCATCGATGAAATAGTCGCGGTTGAGGTCCGCATCGGACATCCCCGGGTCCATCTTCGGCAGGTCCAGCATGTTGGCTGCTCCGAGCATGCCGCGAAGATACATTAGAGAATCGGCGAAGGCGCCATTGTAGGCGTGCTTTCGAGCCTCGGCATCGGTCTCGCCCACGCAGATGCTGCGAGAGATCCGCCAGTCGCGCCGGTCCGGATCGGGCCGCCCCCCTTCCGTGGCTCCCTCGCAGTACATCTCCCAATGCCGTTTCACCTTGTGCGAGGGCGCCATATTGATGCTGATGGGCAGGAACCCGCGCCTGCCGCCGGTGGTGGCCGCCATGGATTCTTCCCTGACGATGCTCATGGCGATCGGAGGATGGGGCTTCTGATAGGGCTTCAACACCTCCCCCAACCCCAGTTCCGGGACTTTCTGCGCCAGCGCGACGTTCCAGAAATCTCCCTTGAATTCGAACGGCCCGTCCTCGGTCCAGAGTTTCAGGACGATGTCCATCGCCTCCAGGTTCATCAGCCCCTGGGTGCGTGGGTCCGGCAGATCGAACAGCGGCCAGTCGGTAGGCACGCCGCCCTGCCCGAAGCCGACGTTGATGCGCCCTCTGGACAGGTGATCGAGATACGCGAGGCGCACGGCCACGTTCGCCGGGTGATGCTGGGTCATGATGGTGACCCCCGTGCCCAGTCGGATTCGCTCCGTCTGCGGCAGCACGTGGGCGATAAACACGTCATTCGCGGGAATCGGCTCCCACATTGCGGTGTGATGCTGGCCGATCCAGGCCTCGGCGAAACCGAGTTCCTCGGCCCACAACACGCACTCGATATCCTCTTCGAACGTCTGGGTGCGGTCCTTCTGCGGCGGATGCAGTGGCATCATGAACTTTCCGACTTTCATTTTCTTTCCTCCCGAACAACTGAAATCAATCGTCGGTTGTCGACCGGTTCTTCATTCACCTTGTGCGTCATGGCGTGGTCGATAAATCTCTCTTTGCGTGTGCCGCTGATCTTGCGAATCACTGACCATTGCTACCAACCGTTTCATCTGCCGGCGCTCTCAGACTCTCGAACACGGCGGCGGACAGGATGATCAGGCCGCCGGTGATTTCCCTGCCGGATGGAATCGCTGCCAGGAAGATCACCGCGATGATGACGCCGTAGACGGTTTCCAGCGCCAGGGTTATTCCGACGACTTTCCCCGAAAGGTGCCGCTGGCTGTTGACGAATAGAATTCGTGCGAAACCGGTCAGCACCACGCCCAGCGCCACCACGAGCACGAGGTCCCTTGTACCGGGCAACTCGAAAAGGGTCTCATTGTAGAACATGAATGGGAGAAGGAGCAGGCTCGCGATGCCCAATTCATAGGCTGAAATGTCCCAGGTATTGTATCTGTCGATGATCCGTTTCTTGCGCAGCAGGATGAAGAGGGGGAGCATTGCGCCGGAGGCCATGCCGTAAAGAACCCCCTGAAAATTCGCATCGGACAGATCGAATTCCGGCGCCAGGCAATATACACCGATCAACACCGCAACCGCACTGGCGAAGTCAACGGCCCGCAGCCTGACTCTAAAGAAGAGACTCTCCAGAAACACCATGAGCACCGGATAGGTGTACGTCGTTACCAGGCCGATGGCGACCGTCGAGACCTTGATCGACTGGAAGAAGAGCACCCAGTGGACCGAGAGCAGGACCGCGATCGCCGCAAAGGTCGCAAGATCGCTCCAGCTCCTGATGGGCGCGTGGCTCTTAAGACGTATCGCGACGAGGAAGAGGACGATGGCCGCGAGCGCAGTCCTCCAGAAGACGATCTGATACGGGTCGAGGTCCACCGCTTTTCCGAGGGGACCGATGAATCCATACAGGAGTGTCGCAACATGCACCTCCACGAGCGCCCGGGACCTATCTGTCATCCCTCGGCCTCAATACCGAACGCGGGCCTGGGTCGATTTTCATCTTCAGTCAACGTCTTTTCAAAATTCAACTGTATATCCCTATCGTTACCCGACGCACCCTGGTCGACGCCTCTCCATCCGCGACCAGCCTTGTCCGGATGGCGGGCGCAAGCACCTGTCCGGTCGGAAAGCCCTGCGGACCGCAGGACACGTAGGAATACCCCAGATGCGCCTTGGCTGACTTCGTCTCGACATTGACGATGACCCCCAGGTCGACGTCATCGATCACCGTCCCGCCATCGCCGATCTGACCGTCGTTACCCTCCGCGAAAAGCGTCTGCTCACCCTCCATAGACCCGTCCCGCATGACAAGCCGCACGCGTCCGGCCGGCGATACGCCGGCATCCACGGGAACCGCCTCCAGTTGAATCCCGGCAGGATTATCACCCGGCGAAACAAAACCCAAGCTGAACTCCGCCGGCCCGTTCACCGTAACTCCCACCGCCACAAGTTCCACGACCTTCGCGACGGACATGCTCAAGGATGACCCGCTCAACGTCACGCCGTCGCCGGTGTTACCCCGTGC
This sequence comes from Gemmatimonadota bacterium, assembly GCA_028877215.1. Classification (GTDB taxonomy): domain Bacteria; phylum Latescibacterota; class UBA2968; order UBA2968; genus JAAXHE01. The sequence goes on from JAPPFJ010000018.1 coordinate 87,570, forward strand.
GATCATCGCGTAGTGACTGCCGTAGGCATCCGTATAGTCTCGCGTCGCGGCGCTGGACGATCCGGTCAGCGTTTGCGTCATCCACGCCGGCAGGCCGTGTGTGAAGTTGACCTCCTCGACCTCCGCGTGATAGGTCGTTCGAAGCAATCTTCGGTTCATGGTTCTTCCCCCTGCATCCTTTCTCTCGATTCATTTGAATCCTGATATGCTTCATCTACTTCCACTCGATCACCGCGGCGTTGATCCCGCCGCACAGCAGATAGAGCTTGTCCTCGTGAAACACCGGAAACGGCCAGTGTCCGGATTCGAGCACACACCCCATGTCCTCGTACGGACCGGTCACGTCCGAACCCTCCGAAAGCGCCCCGGAAAGTCCTCGGTCATCGTTGAACAGCATCAGCCAGCGGTCCCACAGACGAACGAGGATGGATGCGAACGGCCCCCGGCTGCCCGGCATATTCCCAAGCAGCGGTTTTTTCGACAGCCGCCAGTGAATGCCGTCCACGCTCATCGCCAGGCCGGCCACGGTTGTCACGCCGTTCGCCTGAGCGTTCCACCCGAGCCCGTTCCCCTGAAAGGTCCCAATGAACAAGGGGCCGTCCTTGACCACCCGGACATAGCTCACGCTCTGACCGTACCAGTGGTTCTTTCGGTTCGGGTGCGTTGTCATTATCGGGAAGATCTTCTGATCGAAATGCACGCCGTCACTGGAAGTCGCGAGCGCCGTCGGCTGCCTGCCGCTCGTGTGTACGCCATGGAAGTACATATAGACCTCCCCGTTGTGCATGACGGCCGAGGGAGATGAAATGTGCTTCGTGAACAACGTCGCCGAAAGTTCCAGCACGGCCCGTCGCCACGTCCAGGGCCCCAGCGGGTGCGGCGCCGTCGCAAGCCAGATTTCCGACCCGTCGTGCGTCGCCACGTACGCGTAGTACGCGTCGATCGGATCCGAAAGCACGCCCGCCGTCGGCAGCACCGAGATGTACGTCGCGTCCTGTCCCGCGAATTCCTGGTCGTCAGTCGCCGTCAGGACCGGGTTTCCCTCGTACTGCACGGCCTTTGGCAGATGAAACGACATCTGTCCCGCGGCGCCGGCCGCGGTGTACTCCAACGGAAAGGTCTTCATCCTGTTACCCTCACTGTATACATTGTATACGACAATCTTCCGGCAGTCCCATCCACCGGAAGCGCTTTGACCAGGTCGTGAAATGAGTCATAGATCTCACATTCCGCACCTGCAAACCGGAACTTGTCCTGGTGCCCCTGCAATACGACAAGCGGAAGGCAGCCCACGGCGCGTGCCACCTCCACGTCGTGGTCCGTGTCGCCTATGAACAGCGTCCGGGATGGATCGAGGTCGAAATCTTCAATCAGTTCGCGGCATCTCTGCTCCTTCGACACTGCCAATCGATCGGATAGCCCATAAACACCCTTGAATCGGTCCTGAATTCCGTGAATGCGCACCCACGAAACGACCATTTCCTCTTGGGCAGCCGACAAAACGAACTGGTCTATTCCATGTTTCTCCAGGTACTCCAGCGTCTCCGCGATTCCCGGATTGAGCGAACACGATCCGATTCCGGCCTGGTACACGCTGTGGAATTCATCGGAAATGTCACGTTGGACTTCACGGTCAAGGTCGAAACCCAGATGACGATAGTAATCGGATACGGGAAACCTGAAGACCTGTCGATGCGTCGCCTTGTCGATCGTCGGGAGTTCTCTTCTGCGCAACAGTTCATTCATCGAGCGCGTGGCAAGCTCCACGTCATCCAGAATGGTACCGTTGAAGTCCCAAATCACTGATTTCATTGCACTTTTATAAAGTACCCGAGCCAATGAAAAACACATCCGCTCATTGAATATAATCCCCGCCAGCCAACCGCACCGACGGGGATTCACACACGTACTGATTTCAATTTTACAATACCCACTCCAGCGTCCGGACCTTCATTTCAGGTGTCAGTCGTCACCAACATCATCTGAAAGCGCCGGCTTGCTTTCTCTGGTCACCCGAATCAGGAAACGCAATGCCTCATTAACGGAATCAGCGTCCGGAAACACCTTTGCAACATCAGGTTCCAGCCGGACGACGAATCTGCCAAAGCCCTTTCGCCCTGGTCCCACTTTCCTCGCCTGTAGGCTCTTCAAGTCAAATTCCGACCGCATTTCATCCTGAATGGGTACCTTGTCCATTGCCAATTGCGTCTCTTTTTCGCAGGGCTTTCGTCAGTCCGCCTAACCCGCGTTCGGCGCTATTCCAATGCAAGACGAAAAACCATCATCCGCCAGCTTTGGGCTTCGTTCCGTCACAGTGCTTCAAAAACGTAAGCCTTTCCTTATGTCTTTTCTCTTTTCTGCGCAGTCGTTCTACAATCTGGCGAATATCGTGGTTGCACTCTTTTGCGATCCTTCGTCGAACCGCATGAATCTCCTCAACGATAGGATCCTTCCACATAATCATGCTCCTTCAGGGTCTTGCAATATCCCGCATCTTGGTACACAACGCCAATATAGATTATTGGCTCTCCCGGAGCAAGGTTTTCGATGGTTCCTTAGCCGAAAATCGCAGGAATGCCCCACGGCCGACGACGTACAAACCGTACGGCTCCGTGGGAATGTCTATGATCTTTAGACCTTTCAGTAAGACTCAACGCAAAATGTGCAGATGCATAGTCATGCTGCTTCCAAACGATATGGTAACGTAATCCCCCCACCGCATCAGCCGTCGCCGGCCCTTCGACAATCCTTCGACAGGCTCAGGACAGCGGCTCAGGGGACGGCTCGGCTTCTGCGACTCCCCCTCAAGGGGGGAGTGATCGGTTCACCAAACGGCGCGTGCGTTCTCTGTAACCCAACTGGTTGCAGCTGAGCAAAGCGAAGCCGCGCCAGGGTGTCGACGATGGAAGATGTAATGGTACCTGGGAACGATAAATCACCTCGCTCAATTCATCAATTTGCCGAGAACCTCAAGACCCTTCTCAAGAATTGGATCCTCCGATTCGCCCCATGCATCCGTCAGCGTGTCGACAAGCACAGATGGCACGTACGCGCTTCTTGACGATCCGACGAACTCTTGAGGTGCCGGGTCACCCTTCAGCGTGCCGTTGAAGATCCTTTGATTTGTACACTGAAATCCGATTCCTGAATTGGGCATCCGCATCGTTAAGACCGAACCCTCCAGTCCCGCCATCTTCGTTCCGACCACAGTCGCTCGATCAAGTGCATCCAGACTGATTGCCAGACCCTCGCCCGCGCTTCCGGTCCAGCGGTTCACCAGAACGACCAGTGGTTGTTTGTACCGCCACTCGCCTCTCGGTCTCACCCGGCTCAGAAACGGCTCTCCTTTGCGGGGTACGGTTCGCTGGTACACGCGTTCCCGATCGATCAGGCGTCCGATAATTCCCTCGACGCCCCCCGTATTGCCGCCGCCGACTTTGCGCAGGTCCAGGATCAGACCGTTGGTATCGCGCAGTTCTTCCAGTGCGAAGTCGAATAGATCCGGGAGTCGACCGCCTGCCAGTGTGCTGTTGATGATCATGTAACCGACACGGGGATCTAGTGTACGAAAATCAAGTCTGATTTCGTGTTGCGAATCATATACTGCATCAAAGGCGTCGAACGGGATGGATACTGGCGTCGCTTCACCCTGGAATTCGACTTCGATGGTCCTGATCTCATTCCGATATCCCGCCAGGACTTTTCTCAGCGTCCAACCTCTAATCTCGTCGTCGACCTCGACGATTGCCCTGCCCATACGCTTTCGGACGGCGTCTTCGATCGACATTCCATTGAAACCAAGGATTTCCATCCCGGGCCGCAGACCCGCGAATTCGGCGGGAAAGCCCGGTCGGATTCCCGTTACGATCGCTCTTCCGTCGATCCACTCAGCCCAGACGTCAGTCCGCGAAGGCACGATGTTCGGAGAAGACGGCGTATGCGTGTTCAGATGGATATGGTCGTCGTACAGCTCCTCAAGGACCTTCTCCAGCAACGCGACGAATTCCGATTTTGTCGAAATCGTTCGGACTGCAGGTCTGTAGATCTCGTTGACCCGATCCCAGTCCGTCCGCTTCTCGTCAAAATATGCATAGTCCGTACGGAACGTTTTCCACAGAAAATCGAAGTCTTCTTCATACTGTTCCGCCGTGAGGTCGTTCTGCGCAAACGCGATGGAACAGCTGAGGAAATTGAACGTCAACAGCGCGCAGAAGATCAGTGCGAAGAGCATTGGTATTGATCCTACGTCACGGTGCACAAATAGGGGTCATCCCCACGAGAATTGCTGCATGAAAGGCATCCGTTGTCTGAAGAAACACAGGTCGCCTAACCAATTTTCCTTTGGAAGAGGCCAAATGGTGTCGCCGCGTAGAGTTCATCGGGCATTTTCGGATTAATCCCAAGTTTCCATATACGTGATCTCCATCGATATTCGGTTCTTTCTTCTTCCGTTCCGTCGTAGTTTCTGAATCGAAAAGCAACGCGTTCTGCCCGGATGTTTAGAGGAAGACCGCGGCTAACTTCACTCCAGATTTTTCCATGATCGGTCGAATGGCTGACACTTCCATCGTCTAAACCGACAAATGTCGTTCCTGCGTCGTACGGATGGAAGCAAACTGCAGAAACCGGCATCCTGAAGGGACCAACTGCTTGCCATGAAACCCCTCCGTTGCGTGTTTCGAACAGCCCCGTGCGAAGACCAACAAACATTATCCTTGGATCGATATTGGAAATCGCGAAGTCGTGCACCCCATTGTGATCGTTGAGATCATGGAATTTCCCTTCGGGAAGGCCTGTCGAGCACGGGTTCCAGGATTCACCGAAATCCTCCGAAACGTACATTCCGGCCGATTCGTCAGGCGGCGCGCAATAGATGCCGGCAAATACCCGATCGGGAAATGCAGAATGGACACCAATTCGGCAAACGCTTGTGGCCCAATATCGTCCATCTGCCTGTAAATTGCGACGCAACGTGGGAAGGCCTTCTTGAACATGTGTCCATGTCTGTCCAATGTCCTTGCTTTTGTACAGTCCGCCATCCGACCCGTATAGCATCATCTTGCTGTCTTGCGGGTGAAAACAGAAACAAATGCCGTTCAGGGCAAGTGTCTCCTTGCCCCGAAGTCCCGTGTTCGCGTAGACCCAGGATTTCCCACCATTCTCGGTCCTTAATATACCGTGTTGTTCCGCGGCAAGGAACAAGACATCGCGATTTCGATGACTGATCGCCACACTGTGTTGATTTGGCCCAATTCCGAGAGTGAATTTGCAGCCTACGTCTATCGGTTGCCATGATTTTTTCTTAGTATTAAACCTGTAGAAACCTTCAGGGCGAGTCCCTACGATTAATTCATCTGGCCTTTCAGGCTGGAAGGCGAATGTGTAAACGCGAGTTCGAACTTCAGGTGGCCCGATTCGAATCCACTCTGTGAGATTGTCCTTTTCTCTTGCTGTCATTTGCCAATCACGACCATGTTTCACTGCCTGGTTCTATTCGAAAATGCACCACCAATGTGTGTTGCCGTGGCCACAATACAATTGCAAATCGACTCCGCCAGGCGCCACCCCTTTTTCGGGCTGTCGGTCAGCCAATTGTGTGAGGCCGTGGATAGATTCTTTCGGTAAGACTTCCTCGCAAGATGTGTACATGTGTAAGCATGCTGCTTGAATGCGTCAAGGCGTTGAAATCCCCCCACCGCATCAGCCGTCGCCGGCCCTTCGACAACCTTCGACAAGCTCAGGGCAGGTGCTCAGGGAACGGGCTCGGCTTCTGCGACTCCCCCTCAAGGGGGGAGTGATTGGACCGTTAAACAGGCTCGCGCGTTGACTTCCATCTCTACCAAGAACTACCGTCGCCAGAAGATGATGGCCTGCCTCGACAGAGCGCAACCTTCGCGGAAACTCTGTTCAATTGGTTTGCCATAAACGGCGTTCAGAGAATCTCACTGCCAAAGTCCGCATAGGTCCCCGCGGTGGAAAGCCTGATTGGGGTGTCGGGTTGATCCAGCTCGGTTGCGATGGAATCCAGCGCTGCGAAATCGGGGATGGTCCAGACGGCAAGGCCGCCGGGTTCGGGCGCCAACTTCCCGATTCTCTGCACGAGGAGATTCAGCGTGAAATCAGGATGGCGTTTCGCACGGCTCTCGAAGAAGCTTCTGACGTTCTCCGTGGTGTCGCGGGCGCCGAAGAACTCGGCGTAGTACGTCCCATTGCGGGCCGGGACCGGTTCGAGCAACGGATTGTAGCAGCCGGCCACGTCGATCCGCGCGACCTGAAAGAACGGCTGTTCCAGGTCGTCCGCCTCGCCGCTCCGAAAGATCCGGTCCCACGCGTCCAGTCTCTCGAGACCGGCGTTCCGCGTGTGCCAGACGGTCATGTACTCCGGTTGGGGACCCAATCGCCACGTACGGCCGACGGACAGAACCAACTCGTCTTCATACCCGCTGTCCCAGCCTTCCTGTCCCTGTGCGGCCTGTGCGCGAAACGTCTCCAGATCGACTCCTGGCAGTCGGCTGATGTACTCGATGTAGACTAGCCCCATGGTGTATGTTGTCCTTAGAAGCCGTTTTAAAATTCCCAGCGGTCTTCGCGCGGCTGCAAAAGCGCCGGTCAGCGTTGGTCAAACCCACCCGTATAGACAAATATGGGCGGGTTTTCCCGCCTTGACCGCCACTTTTTCGCTCACGCTCGGGAACTCACCGGTAATTTTAAAACGGCTTCTTATAATTCAAGCTCCTGCGACAGCGACTTCACGCCCGGACGACGCCGATGCGTAGAGCGCGTCCATCAGCCGCTGGATTCGAACGATCTCGCTGCCGGAAACGGGAGACGCCTCTCCCTGACGGACGGCGCCCAGAAATTCGTTGATCAGCTGCCGCATATCGTAGTCGCAAGGCTTCAGGCGGGGGGTCTCCTCCTCTCGCCACGATCGTCCGTCGTCGGTCCAGATTCCAAGCGGCGAGACAGACGCGTTGCCCCGGTCTCCAAGAAAGTCCCAACCCTCGTTTCTGTCAGAGGGTCCCTGAAAAAAATCTCCCTCCACGGTCAGGACGGTGTCTCCGGACAGCCGGATAAAGCCCGCGCCGAAGTCTTCGAAATCCGGATCGAGCGAATTCGGATCGACGTCGTCTGCCGGGGGTCCGGCCGGCGGCGGGCGGTCGGACCCCCGCTGATGTCGGAATGCGCTGGCGGTCAGGGGCTCGGGGTTGCCTAGAAGCCAGAGTACGAGGTCAAGGTTGTGGATCGTCCAATGCGCCAGAACGCCGCCGCCGGACGATCCGCGCGAACCGTACGCGATCGCCGGCCGGCCGTTTGCGCACCCTCCCCACGTCCGAACGGCGTACACGTGGCCGAGGACGCCTTCCGCGATCCGGTCTCTCAGGTAGCGTGACTCGTCCCAGGTCCGGTATTCGAAGCAGATACTCAGCAGCCGGTTGTTTTTTTCGGCGGCGCTGACCATGTCCCGGGCCTCGCCCGTATCCATCGCCACGGGCTTCTCGCACAAAACGTGACATCCCGCCTCGAGGCACATCACCGTGAGGTCCCGATGGCTTGAAGGCAGCGTAGCGATACTGACGACGTCGGGCTTTGCCTTCTCGAGCATCGCTTCCGCGTCCCGAAATCCGGCGGCTTCAAACTGCCTGCTCGCCCGCGCCAGCCGTTCGGAATCCGGATCGCACACCCCCACAAGCGTGCAGACCCCGGCATCCGCTGCCTCTCTGTAGGCCGGCAGATGTTGCGAGGTTGCGATCTGACCGCACCCGATCACGGCGACTTTCGTCGGACTCATACAGACCCTCGCGGAAACCGGTCGATGAAATGCGGTGATACGGTAGAGGCGCGAAAATCGGGTAGAGGTGAGACGGAAGACGGTAGAAGAAATCATTGCCCGGTATGGTAATCCTCCTTGCCGACGGCACGAGAAGAAACCTCACAAGGCAGGCAATCTCTCCCGTCTAACGTCTCCCCTCTCACCGTTATTAGGCTTTTTCTCCTCCCGGCTCCCGTCTTGCGTCTATCCGCCTTTTGCTGACGGCTGAAAGCTGATAGCTGCTTCTGCGTTAGTTCGAAAGTATCGTCCCCGGTACCCGGAGGATTTCGCAGTCCGTGAAGCTTCCCTCTTCGTAAGTCAACCTGACCCCTTCACAATAGTTGCAGGAACGTCCCCATGATTCGTGGTCCGCATCGGGCAGGCAACCGACCGCACTGGCTTCGATAAATCCGCCATGAGATAAGATCAACGCCCTGCCGCCGGCCGGAAGCGACCGGGCGACGTTGTCGTGAAAAGCGGCCAGTTCTCTGGCGAAGTTGGCGACGACACTGTTGGGATGTTGGCGAATGAAGGCAGAGAATCCGCCAAATCCCACGTCGAAAGAGATTTCCGCATCCGACGGCATGGAAGCCAGCAGTTCGACCTGACGGTCAACGGCATAGCCCATCGCAATGCCGGTCTCGAATGCGCGTGGGACGGTACTCGTGTACACTTTGTCGAATGCCGTCATCCCCTCCCCGACCCGCCTGGCGAGGTCAACGCCGGCTTGACAGAGATGCTGGCCGGGTTTCGTCCGCATCGAGTGTCTTCGATGTTCGATGAATCTGACTGGCATGTGAGTCACCTCCCAGGTTCACGGTTTCCCGGCTGCATCGCCTCGGAGTCTTGAGGCCGCGAATCGTGATCGGATTTCGCGTTGTATGACGATGATCCGGTTCCGGCGTGTCGGTCCCACCTGCTAAGGATGGAGTATCAGACCGCCAGGATTGCGTTTGGCAACTCGGACAGCGATTCGATTGCGAGGTCGAATTCACATGATCCGGCGTTCCCCACTCTGACCGTCTCTGCCCCGAGCTTCGCGGCGGCCAGAAGCGGCATTTCGTGATCATCCACGACGATCGATTCTTGAGGCCTGGCCCCGACTTCGTTCAGGATGCGAGCGTGAAAGGTCCTGTGCCCTTTCTGATAGCCGACCAGATCGGACCCGAACGGCCTGCCTATCAGTTCACGAATACCCATGCCCGTTAGCAGGGTCTCTATCACCCATGACGGGTTGCCGGACGCGGTATGGATCTCCAAGTCTTTCCCAGCGCCTCGATCGCCGCTCCGGCGCCGGGAAAGACGGCTCGGGTGTTCAGATAGACGTTGGTGAATGCGCGCTCGGCAACGTCTACCCGTTCTTCGAAGGTGCGGGGCGCTTCCACTCCAACTTCGTCACACAGTTGCAGAACCCACTCGGCATGCAGTCGATCCCACCATCTTGACAGATTCAGTCTTCGTAGACCCAGCGCCTCCGTGTATTCTTCGTTGCCCCGATTCCATACCCGCAACCACAGCCGTTCCTGATGCTCAGCCCACGCGTCAGCGTCTCCACCCAGCAATTCGCTGATCGCGGCGCCGACGAGCCTGCTGCTCTCCGCTTCCCACATGGCGTTGTCGAGGATCACGCCGTCGACGTCAAGAAACAGAAACCTCAGTTCATCCCGGCCCATTTTGTCTTTCGCGCCCAGTCGAAGAAAGTGAACGGATCAGCCTTCATAAGACGGATCACGCATCCATTAACCTTGATTCGTAAGTCTTCGGGTACGTAAATTCGAATATATGATTGTAAATAAAGGCGATTAGACGGCTGATTACCAGGATACACCAGGTCACTGGACGTGAAGGAAGAAACGTCCTTCTATACGTCGAAAACGCCCTGTTTTGGAGGGTTTTATCGCGTCGCCGCGTTGCTGTTTTTTTCGGATTGAGGTTAACGCGCGCTTCGGAAAAACGCCATCAGGTCTTCGCGCACCCGACGGCTTCCGTGGACGATGCTGTGAGGTTCGTCTTCATACAACCTGAACTCGGCGCCGGGGACCTTCGCTGCCAGATCCCTGCCCCATTCCACGGGCACTTCCCTGTCCCTAGCGCCGTGAACGACAAGCGTTGGCGCCCGCACGCGTTCGCATTCGACAGACAGATCTCTGTCAATGTAAGCGTCAATCGACTTCAACTGGGTCTCGTACCACGCCTCGCGATCCTGAAGGCTGGACTTCGCCACAAGCCTGCTGACTCGCGCCTCGTATTCCGCCAGCGTTCCCCGCTCATCCATCTCGTCGCGTTCCCAGAGAACATCCAGAGAGAGTTCGACACCTTTGGGCCGGCACCTCCACGCGGCCGCAGCACCCTGTTTATAAAGGATTTCCAACTGTTTCTTGACAATCCGGGTAACCGGATCTTCGTCCGGCCAGAGATGCGCCGCGGTTCCGGCCAATACCATTGTCCTGACACGCTCCGGGAAAAGCGTTGCAAAGAGGATCGCTATCGGTCCCCCGGCGGAGGAACCGATGACGTGCGCGCATTCGATATCGAGGTGGTCCAGCAATTCGACCAGGTCGCGCGCCTGGTTCTCCAGGTCATAGCCCGACTCCGGGCGGGAAGACAGCCAGCAGCCCCGGCGATCGTACATCACATACCGGAATTCCGACGTGAAATCCATCTCCCATCCCCATACTCCGTTCGAATCGGCACGGAGATGCATGTCGAGCGAAGGAAATCCACCGTGTACGAACACGATGACTTCGCCTTCCCCGCGGACGTCATAGAACATACGGAAGCCGTTAATGGATGTGTATGGCATTTATTCCAACCTCAACAAGCATTGCAAACCCGTTCAGCAGGCTGTCAAAGGCCGCGCAGCCCCTTGACGGGCTCAGGGCAAGTGCCCAGGACAGGCTCCGTGATCGCTGCGGAAGTGTGCGGGTTAGACGAGATCCGAGCGGACACTCGTCTTGAGGGTACCGAACTTGAACGGATCGTGAAACCGTTCGATCAGACCCTCTTTCAATTGCCTCTGCAAGGTACGGACGATTGACTTCGCGTGGATGTGATCATGCCAGATGTACCGCCGCAGAGCCTTTGCCGTCGTCCACTCCTCACCCTTCCCATAGTGCACGCCGCGTCCTGATTCACGCTCATACAGCCCGGTTATCCGCGACAGGCACTCGCGTCTCCGCTCCACGAACGAACTGGACACCAGGATCGGTGTAAGTCCCAGGCACTGCAAATAGTAGCCCTGTACGCGATCCACGTGCTGATATACTTCTCGGATTGAACTTGGCGCAATTCCATAAAATGTCTCTCGATCTCGAGCCGGATCCCTCCTGTCAAGAAGCGTTGCGGCTTCGTACAGATCCTGGAAGCAGGCGCCGGAAAAGGACGCGATCTGAATCCACTGGTCGAACTTGGACCGATCCAGCCGTTCTCTATCGTAATCCAGAAGGATTTCGCTGTCCGCGTCTTCGACGCACAGACCGCTTCGGTGAATCCTGGTTCGCACCACCGTGCAAGAGGCGCCGGGCTTGAGCCCGAGCCAATTGGCATAACGCCGTATCTCCCTGTCGACTTTCGACAAGCATATCCCTTCGGCAGACCCGCGGACAAAGGCGCCGGGGAGCTCCGCGACGAATCCGATCCATCCTGTCCCGTTCGTCTCAAGTTCGATATGTGCGAGGTCTGGCACATTGAAATTGATAGCGCGAGTTGCGATACGAAAACCTCCAGCACAGGATTGTCCTCACAGCCACGCACCCCGGCTTCTGTCTTCCAATGGCTCACGGCCCTTTTTTCTCAGTTGCTCGATTATTTCCCGATCGGTCTCGAACGCCAGGTCGACGGGAGATTAAACACGTGCGAACCGTCCTTCTTCAGCCGGGTTGTCACCAGGCGCATCGTTGCCATATAAGAACGTGAGGGATCACACTCATATACGCAGGTTCGAATCACGTGTCAAGGTCAATTCCCCGAATGCGCCGCCATTCTTGCGGCTGCTTTCCAGCTTCCGTTTACTTGACGAAGCCGATCGTTTCGTGTATACTACCAATTGAATTCCTGTAAGTTCTGTGTTCTTCCGGAGACAGTAAGGATGTCTTTTTCCTTCAAACGGATTCATCCCGTTGTCATTTTCGCCCTGGCGATATTCGCGGGTTACCTTGCGGTATTTCTACTTGCCGCCTTCGCCGGACACGATCACGAACACCCATGTCACGATCATGATCAGCAATGTCATGATCCACAGTGTGCGGTCTGCGCCTGGTTCGGCAACCTGAGCATCATTCTGCCGGCAGTGCTCGTGCTGCAGCTTTGCTTTCTGTATTTCAGGCAGGGTTTTTTCTCGTTCCATTCCCCGCGCACTTCCCTCCTTCTGCCAGACGGACGCGCACCTCCCGTGTCCTGATCCAACCTCACGTGTCTTCCTGACACGTCCTCCGTACTTCCAGGTTTTTTCAAACAGATCGTTCCAGGTCGGACCTGGCTTTGATCCGCGCGTGCAGACGTGTAGCTCGGTTCTACACGCAGGTAGACTCTCGGAATAGGGCAACGTGCATTCCCGCCCCTCTCCGGGTCAGGCTACATCGGCAACGCCAGATGACCGGCCCAACGGATTTGCCTGCCGGCAACTTGCCGACACAACCGGAATGCGTCTGCCTCGTAGGCGGGTATTCATGCGTTTATCAAGGCGAAGTGAAATTTTGGCACACTGGAGAGCATTAATGCTCAGCATGCTGAAGATGAAAACATCCATTCACTGGATTGCAACGGCGGCGGTTGTCGCCGTGTTCGCGTCGGGTTGTGGAAAAGAAGACCCCATTACTCCACAGGAAGAGCATTACGAAGCCGAAGGCCTGGTCCTCCTCGACTCCGGTCAGCGTTTCTTCCGCTATTTCCGGGGCAGGATCGACTCGGGCGACGGCCGTGCGGAAATCCTGGCGGTCGCCCACGGCGAAGTCACGAGCAAGTGGAGCATCCGCTTCCTGGACAGGGACGGAAACGAAATGGCGCCCCCCACCGGCGAGGGCTTCAGTTTCACGTGGGAGATTGCGGATACGTCAATAGTGGAAGTCGTCCAGGACCCGGGGGAAGCGGGTAAATTCGTCTTCGCCCTTCGCGGCCTCGAAGATGGCGAAACTACCATCAGGCTTCAAATCTCGCACGAAGGGCACGTCGACTTTACGACGGTGCCGCTCCCGGTGTACGTGGTAGAAGATATCGAGCACTGGTCCCATTTCAACGCGGAAGGGCTCGTCATCATCGAATCCGGCGTTCGGTTCTTCCGCTATTTCCAGGGCGAGATCGACTCTGGCGAAGGTCGGGTGTCGGAACTCACGGTCCCCATCGGCCTGACGCCTCACTGGCGAATTGTGTTTCTGGACGAACACGGAGAGGAAGTAGACCCGCCGGACGATCCCGAATTCTCGTTCGGCTGGACCATTGCCAACCCCGACGTTCTCGAAGTCGTTCAGGACGAAGGCGACGAGGGTTCGTTCGAGTTCCACCTGCGCGGCTTGCAGGAGGGCGAAACCACGATTGTATTTGAAGTCAGGCACGAAGGGCACGTTGACTACCGCACACGCCCCATTCCCGTACACGTAGAGTCACAGGAGGGCCAGCACGGCGATCCCGTGGGCGTTCGGCTTAAGGAAGAAGACAGCGGCGAGTTGCTTACACAGGCGCCCGTTAAGGGAGAAGGCGAAGCCACCGAGGCCCTTGCCGTTGCCGCAGGAGACACAACCGACCACGTCGCGACGTTCTTCTTTGACGAAGACGACGTGGAATTCCAGCCGGAAGCGCCCGATCACACGCTGGGCATCGCGGTGGCCGACACCGCGCTGCTCGCAATCGATCCGCCTGTTGCCCCCGAATACTGGGCCTTCAGACTCATCGGCAAGAAAGCGGGCACGACCACCATTACACTTTCCATTCTCCACGACGGCGAGGCGGAGGACGAATTCGCGCCCATTTCGGTGGCGATCACCGCACCGTAGCAGAAAACGCTGCGGGAGGGTTTTCTCGCCCTCCCTCCGTCTGCAAGGTCGGAGCACATTGCAGATGACTGACGTGTACAGGATAGAGCTTCTGCCGAGATTGTCCGTATGATCCCTGAGCCCCGGCAGGCCGACCTCACAATTTACCACCTGCCGGGCCGGCACGTCCGGGTTCTGGCACGAGATCACCCGAGCCAGGCCGGTGCGACGTCCTGTGGGACGAAAGGGATGGGTTCGGAAGTTACGTTGCCAGTGTGTTCATGGCTGTAACCAGGTTCGTTTGCGCTTATCTGGAGACCGCAGGATGTCTTTTTCCTCCGGACGGATTCATCCGGTTGTCGTAATCGCGCTGGTGATATTTGCGGCCTACCTGGCGGTATTCCTGCTTGCCGTCTTCCCCGAACACGATCACGATCACGGTCAGCCATGTCACGATCACGAACAAACGTGTGCCGTCTGTGGCTGGTTCAACAACCTGAGCATCATTCTGCCGGCAATGTTGGCGTTGCAACTCTGCTTTTTGTATTTCAGGCAGGATTTTTGCTCGTTCCGTTCTCTGACTTCCTCCCTCCTTCTGCCACGCGGACGTGCACCTCCCGTGTCCTGAACCATCCCGGTGTCCTGTCCCAAAAATTCCTCACCATTCGACCGCCGATTCATCCCGTCTCGCTGAAACGTGGACATCGAGCATGTCGAAGGCGCCGCCCTGAGCTTGTCGAAGGAATGCGAGCCGGGCGACTCAGCGGTCAAATTAGGGCAGCTTATTTCCGGGACAGAACGCTGGCGTGTCTTCCTGACACGTCCTCCGTACTTCCATTTTTTTCAAACAGGTCGTACCAGGTCGGCCCTGGCGGCTAACCCGTGCGTGTAGAAGTGTGTCTTGGTTCTTCACGCGGGTAGACTCTCGGGATTGGGCGAAATGCATTCCCGCCCCTCTCCGGGTCAGTCGACACCCATATCGCCAGATGACCGGCCCAACGGATTTGCCTGTCGGCAACTTGCCGGCACAACCGCAGTTCGTCTGCCACGCGGGCGGATGCTCATGCGTTTTTCGGGGCGAAGTGAGATTCCAGTACACAGGAGAACCTTAATGTTCGGCATGCTGAAGATGAAAACATCCCATCACTGGATTGCAACGGCGGCGGTTCTTGCCGCGTTCCTGTCCGGTTGTGGAAAAGAAGACCCAATTTCGCAACAGGAAGAGCATTATGAAGCAGAAGGCCTCGTCCTCCTCGACGGAGGCCAGCGGTTTTTCCGTTATTTTCAGGGCAGGATCGACTCGGGCGACGACCGTGCGGAAGCCCTGGAGGTCGGTCACGGCGAAGTCACCAGCAAGTGGAGCATCCGCTTCCTGGACAGGGACGGCAACGAAATGGCGCCCCCCGCCGGCGAGGGTTTCAGCTTCACGTGGGAAATTGCGGACACGTCGATTGTGGAAGTCGTTCAGGACGCGAGCGAAGCGGGTAAATTCGTCTTCGCCCTGCGCGGCCTCAAAGATGGTGAAACCACCATCGAGCTTCAGATTGCGCACGAAGGACACATCGACTTCACCACGGTGCCGCTGCCGGTACACGTGGGAGGAGAGTTCGAGGCGGAAGGGCTCGTCATCATCGAATCCGGCGTTCGATTCTTCCGTTACTTCCAGGGCGAGATCGACTCTGGCGAAGGTCGGGTTTCGGAACTCACGGCGCCGATTGGCATGACGCCCCACTGGCGCATCATGTTTCTGGACGAAAACGGCAATGAAATAGATCCGCCGGAGGATCCGGAATTCACATTCGGCTGGACCATTGCCGACCCCGACGTGGTCGAAGTCGTTCAGGACGAGGGCGACGAGGGTTCTTTCGAGTTCCACCTGCGCGGCTTGCAGGAGGGCGAAACCACCATTGTATTCGAAGTCAGACACGACGGGCACGTTGACTTTAGTACAAAACCCATTCACGTACACGTGGAGGCACAGGAGGGCCAACACGAGGACCCCGTTGGTGTGCGGCTTAAGGATGAAGACAGCGGCGACGTTCTCACCCAGGCGCCGCTGAAGGGAGAAGGCAATGCTACCGAGGATCTGACGGTTGCCGCAGGTGATTCGACCGACCACATCGTGGCGTTCTTCTTTGACGAACACGACGTGGAATTCCAGCCGGAGACGCCCGACCACACGCTGGGCATCGCGGTGGCCGACACCTCGTTGCTTGCCATCGATCCGCCGGTAGCGCCCGAATACTGGGCCTTCAGACTCATCGGCAAGAAGGCCGGTACCACCTCAATCACCCTTTCCATTCTCCACGACGGCGAGACGGAAGAAGAATTCGCGCCGATATCGGTGGAGATCACCTCACAATAGCTGGAACCACGGCGGGAGGGCGAGAACCGCCCTCCCGCCACTCACGGGTTCAGGCTACGTCTGCAGAGGCGGGCAACCGGGCCGGCGATTTGGCATTTCGCCAACATTCCGGCAATCCGATGTTCGTCCTCCGCGACGGCGGATGCTCACGGGAATTTCCGGACGAAGTGAGATTCCGGTACACAGGAGAATAGACAATGTTCAGCACACTTACGGTGAAGCCATACCGTCGATTGATTTCAGCGGCGGCGCTCGCGTTGTTTTCAATGGCCTGTCTGGCGGGTGCCAGCTCAGCAAATCAGACCGTGTTGATCGAAGGGTATGTCTTCGACAGCGAAACCGGACTGCCCATCGGTAATGTGAACGTCCAATCCGCAGATCACGCCACGCGTGCGTCTACGGACGAAAAAGGCCGGTTCGTGCTCCAACTGTCACCGGGTGACTATCGGCTGTCACTTACGCACGTCGGCTATCGGGAAACGCGCCACGAACTGGACATCTCAAGCGCCAGGCATCCCATTGTCTATCTGGAACTGGCGCGACTGGACCTCAAGCTCGACCCCATCGACGTTGTAGCTGAACGCGCTGAAACCCGATTTGAAGAACTGCACGAGGCCACCCGCGTGCTTTCGGGCGACGAACTCAGGAAGAAATACAGCATCACGCTGGCCGAGACCATGAAGAACGAACTCGGTGTTGCCATCCGGAGCATGGGGCCGGCGCCGGCCCGACCCGTTATCCGCGGGCTCAGCGGCGACCGCGTGCAGATCAACGTCGACGGCATTGAGTCTCAGGATCTCTCCGCCACGTCGGCCGACCATGCGGTAACCGTCGAGACTTTCAACGCGGAACGCCTGGAAATCATCCGTGGTCCCCGCACGCTGCTGCACACGGCCACGGCCGGCGGCGGTGTCATCAACGTCGTCAAGCACAGGATCCCCGAAACCCGGCCGGAGCGCTTCTTCGGAAGCGTCGGCGCCTACGGGGAAACGGCGAACCTGGGTTATTTCTCGTCCGCCGCCCTTACCGCCCCCGTTGGGCCGCTCGCACTACGTGCCGAGACCACCTACCGTGATACCAGGGATATCCAGACCCCGGTCGGCCGGCTCGCTAACACGCCCATCAACACGCGTACGTATGCCCTCGGCGGGTCCTACGCGGGGGAACGGGGATACGTCGGCGCTTCATTCGATCAGTTCGAGACGCAGTACGGCATTCCTGGCGGATTCGTCGGCGCGCATCCCAACGGCGCGGACCTGGATATCGTACGTCGGGTCTACGATGGGAAGGCGGTCTATCGGTTCGACGGCGGGATGAAAGACAGAATCGAGGCAGGCTTCACGAGGGCCTACTACTACCACGTCGAGTACGAATCAAGCGGCAGCGTCGGGTCAGAGTTCCTTTTTCATGACTACAGCGGCGATCTCGAACTCTACCTGAACACCGGAAACAAGGAGCAAAACACCGTCCTCACGGCCGGCTATGAACACCGCAATCTCAAGCTGGGCGGTTTTGTCTTCACCCCGCACACGCGAAAGCAGGACGTCAACTTCGGGCTGTACCACGAAACAACCTGGCGCAACATCGAGCTACAGGCCGCGGCCCGATACACCCATGCGACGTTTGACCCACGCCTCCAGGCGGACTCCAACCCGAGCCTGGTCGTAGACCGCGCCTTCCACATATGGTCCGCGGCCTTCAGTCCGCTCGTGCCCATTTCCGACCAGATGACCGCGGGCTTCAGCCTCAACCGCTCCCAGCGCGCGCCCACGATCGAGGAACTCTACAACGAGGGACCGCACCTGGCCGCTTACACCTTTGAGAAGGGTAACGTCGAACTCAACGCTGAACGCAGTTTCGGCGCGGAGGCATTCTTCCACTACCTGCAGCCGGGATTCGACCTGGTCTTCACGGGATTCTGGAACGAATTCGGCAATTACATCGCGCCGCGAAATACGGGAGAAATCAACTGGTCTCAGCTCCTTCCCATCTACGCCGCGGAAGGAATAGACGCGAGAATGAGGGGCGTGGAATCCCACCTGAAATGGCGTCCGAACGCGCGTCTGGAACTGGAGATGAAACTGAGCCACGTGCGCGGCGAAAACCGGGACGACCGCATGCCCCTGCCCGAAATGCCGCCGCTCAAGTTCGTGGGCAGCGCAACCTACAGGCACCCATGGCTAACAGGTGGCGGAACCGTAGAGTGGGCGGCAGGACAGAAACGCGTGGATACCTACGAGGACCCCACCGACGGTTATTCGGTCTTCGGCGTCTACGTACAGCGGGATTTCCTCACGAATCAGGCCCGCCACAGCTTTGTCCTTTCCCTTGAGAATCTTCTCGACACGGAATATCGCAACCACCTTTCGCGCGTCCGGTCCGTGATGCCCGAAACCGGCCGTAGCCTTAAACTGAACTACAAGATGTATTTCTTTTAGCATCCGCTCACCGTCGGCGGAGTGACAAGTCAACAGCCCCGTGTCAGTCGTTATACACGGGGCTGGCTTCTCACTGGCCTGAACGTTGAACCATGGAGTACAAACGGCGATATACTAGGGCGACCCTTGTGGTCGCCCAGGTGTAGGGAACACAGCAAACACCCTTCAACATCAACCTGACTCTTCGCTGTTGAAGAACGGTATCATATTACCCTTTCCCGGAACGCCTCGCCAATCGTCTTCCTCATCGGAACCCGAAAATATGCTCTGTGCATCGCGCGGCAACTTGCTGACGTGCATCAGGAAGGCTAACGCGCTTTCGGCTTTTTCTATCGGAAATCGGTATCCATAGTGGTTTCCGACGGTCTGCGCCGTCCGAACGAACAGCCTGTGGATCACCTGCAAAGACTCGGTGATATCGTCATAATCCGATCCGGCGCAGGTCCGTTCGAACTCCCGCCAGTCCTCAGCTTCAAGGTGCTCCTCCAGGTTTTTCCCTTCGCTTCCCAGCGATCTCTCGAATCCCTTCGTCACGCCGATGTACCAGCCCAGCATCAGGACAAGGTCTTGCCGCAGGCGGCCTATATGACACTTAAGCACCGGAAGCTGTCGACGCCACAAGGCCTTTGGAACGTGCGATCCGAGGCTGAAGCAGAATGAGTCGCAGCAGTCAGCATACCACTTCTGCGTGGGTTTCGTGATGAAAAAACTTCGTTCACTCGGACCCGGGAGATCGGGAATCAGCCCGTCCTTGTCCAGCAGGACCCGGGTGAGACTGTCGAATGTGCGCGTCTCCGCCAATTCGACATGCAAAAAAGCCATATCGATGCGATTGCCGTCTGAGAATTGGACGTTGTAGGTATAGCGACCGTCGCGGATGCCGGGCCGGTAGACCTGGTCCTCTACTTTTTCTACGAGGAGCGGGACCCCAAAGTACGGAACGACGTTTTTTTCTTCTCTGAATGGTACGAGGTTCGTGACGAAAAAGGCAATATCGTAGTCCCGGAAAATGTCCTTCTCGGCGTTCGGGTTGACACGAGATCCATTCATTAGAACCGCCCGAATCCGGTCATCGGCTCGGGCAAAGCCGAGGATCAGCGCCAGCATTTCGTCTTCGGTTCGCGTCGTCACGTGATCCTCATTGCAATTGAGATTTCATTAAAATGCGTTCACACTTCTACGGCATCGGCAATGAACTCCTGATATGCTTCGCGATAGTGAGGCTCCCAATCCGCCCGTTCAGGTTGCCATTGCCGGGCGGCCATCCAGCCCAGGACGATCTTCGTTG
Organism: Gemmatimonadota bacterium; assembly: GCA_028877215.1. Taxonomy (GTDB): domain Bacteria; phylum Latescibacterota; class UBA2968; order UBA2968; genus JAAXHE01. The sequence continues at coordinate 107,437 of JAPPFJ010000018.1, forward strand.
CGGTATCGAGGTCGGGACCCTCAAGGCTCGCGAGTCCCGCTTCGCGGCGTTTCGCGGCCATTCTGGGAACGAGGTCCCTGTGGCCGGGTCGATTCCTGTCTCCGGAATTCAAGACCTGGAGATACGCGGGATCCAGAATCCACGGGCGGCGATTCGGGTGTATATCGATCAGAACGGCACGTTCCCCTTCCGGCGGCGGATCTCTCATCAATCCGTTGCACAGGTGAAAGTCTTCGAAACAGGTTTCGGATCCACACTTCGCGAGGATAAACTCCCAATGGTCATCGAATCTCGACAGAAGCCCGTCGACGGGTCCCGGACAACGCTGCCGGATCCCGCCCTCCAACCAGCCGGAGACTTCGGTCCGCGACGTGACGTCGAGCGTGGGGTCGGCAATCAGGCACGTGTTTTGATAGAAGCGAATCCCCGCGTCGAGCATCAACTCGAACTCCCTGCCGTTCCAGGAATTCCCCAGCGGCCCATACGGGATGGCTTCCGATGCCAGCCAATGCACGTCGATCTCCCCCAGCCGGGATCCCGCGGCATAGACCTTCGGGACCAGGTCGGACGCACGGCGATTCAGTTCCGTACACCAGAAGTTTTCTCGCGCGCTGGTCCCGACCTTTATGATGACGACCAGGCCTGTTTCTCGATGCAACCCCCGGAGATGCACCGCTCTCAAGCCGTATTCCTGGACGAACAGCTCGACGTCGCTCGCGATTGAAGTAATTTCTACCGTCTGATTCACGGCGTCAAGAATCACCCGCAAGACCGCGTCCGATCGCAAAACCCTTCCGAAATCGCCGAAGATTCCCAAAGAGGCACTCCTGTCTCGCTCTACCGGCATTTCCGCTTTAATCCTTGAACCCGGGCATCCGGGAAGTGGATTGAGGATGATTGTGAAAAGATCAGCACTGCACCGCGTTTCAGTCCTCGAAAACCTCCGCCGACAGTTCAAAGCCGGGGGTATGGACAAGCAGCAGGACCGCCTTGAACCGAGTGTCATTCCTGTAACCGAATGGCACACCCTTCGGCACCAGACAGAAGTCTCCTCCTTCGAGGAGATTATCGTCGGAGCCCAGTGTAAAGCGAATCTTTCCTTCAATCACAAAGTAATACTTATCGGAACGCTCTGACCGTGCTCTGCGGTGCCGCACTCCGGGTGGGATCTCGACCAATGCCAGTGAAGAACTGTGATTGTGGCCGGGGGTATAGTCTTGAATCTCAAGGCCCTCGAATGCGATTTTTCTGGCTTCCCTGGACTTGACGATCATCGTAATCCCCCACACGGAACATTCCTGGTATTGGGTGTATCGAATTGGGCTCAACGCGGCTACCTGCTCGGCCGACCGGACATCAGAAGTGGTCCGGCGCCCAGAAGATCACCTCGCGGCGGGGGAACCACGCTTCGAGGTGGCGAATTTCCCCGGCTTCGAGCGAGACCCCGCGGGCGCGAAGGATCGGTTCCAGGTCGCGGCCCGAGGACTCCCCAAACAGGAGCCGGCACACCAGGTCGACCGGCAGCCTGCGCGCCAGCTCCGCCGCATCGGGAACGGTCATGGCGATCAGCGACTCGAGGTCGCAAGGCAGGACCATCATCGAGTTGTCGCCTCCGAGTCTCAAATCGGCGTCAGTGGCGGCGACCAGAGCGTCGACGAAGGGGTGGCCGTGGGGAATCACGCCGTGGACCCGGGTCACCCCGGCTTCGTCAATCACGCACTGAACGAGGGCATCAAGGGCGGTCGGATTGTCGTAAGCGACCTCATACACCTTCGCTTCGTCGCCGTTCCGCGCCCAGTTCATGTAACCACAGAGTCCCGACGGGCTGCGGACGACGGTGGCGGGCAACACGCCCCGAACGCGGGAGGGAGCATAGTCCCAGTACGGGCGCGGACGCAGCATCGTGCCGCTCCGGCCGGCGTTGTGACGCTGATAGAGCGCGACCGTCTCCTCCAGGTCGCGGCTCTCGTCGAACGCCAGGACTTCGAGCGCGCGCCGCTCCCGGTTCGGAGAAAGTCGCAACTCCGCGTGAAAGCCCATCAGCGGTACGCAGCACCAGCCGAGACGCAGGTAGAAGCGCGCAGGAATCGCGCTGAAGAGCAGACCCAGGTCGTATCCATCGTCCCGCATGTGTTCCGCCGCATGCTCCATCAGGCGCGTGGCGATGCCGCGTTCACGGTATTCCGGATGCGTGGTGACGCCGCCGATGCCGCCCATGCGTACGGGTGTAGCGCCGAGGTGGACCCGGCGGTCCCAGATGCGCAGCGTGGATACGATCCGATTGTCGACAACGACAACCGGCGTGTGCGACGGGCGCCACGTCGGGTCGCCTTCGATGTAACCCCGGTACCGCTCGCGACCGTCGGGGTTGTGCACGGCGCAGAGCAGGTCCAGCAGTTCCTCGAGTTCCGACTCGTGGATGGGGCGAATCTCTTCCATGCTATCCGTTTCAGCCTTACGAGCGCGGCTTACGCACGGCGATCTGTTGTCAGCCGTCGATTGCCAGCGACAATCCGTCGTATGCGATTCTGTACCCGTTCGCCGCGGCAAACGCGTCGAGCTCGTCGTGCTCCAGGTATCCTTCGTGCGAAATGTGAGTCGCGTAGACCCGTGCGTTGTCCTTGAGGAGACAGCTGCGCCGGAAGCGGTCCACGTGACCGATGACGTCGACGGACGCAAGATGGTCGGGCGGGCTGACGTCGATTCCGACGCCGTACGTGTGATCGAGGATGAGCAGATCGAACCGGGTGCCGGCACGCAGTAGATGCTCCCATACGTGCTCCGGAAGCACCGATGTATCCGTCCCGTAGAATACGGCCAGCCGGCCCTGCTCGATTGCGTAGAGCAGGGCGCCCTCTACTGTACCGTGGTTCGCGGGATATCCTGTGACCCGATAATCGCCGACGTCACGACCCTTGAATGGCTCGAGGGGCAGCAGGTCGATCCCAAGCGCACGCCGGGCCTGCCGATCGAAGATGCTGCCGTATCGGCACCTCCCGGCCAGGTCGACGTCGATGGCTCTCAGTGTTTCGATTGAACCCGCCAGAATCATCTCTTTCGCGAGGACAGTCCCATAGGATTCGTGCCTCGACATGATGAGCTCGGGGTCGTAATGGTCCTCGTGGGTGTGGGTCATGAGGCAGACGCCGATTCCCGTGAGGGCTACGCCGTGGACGAATGACGCGCTGACGACGTCCGGACCGATATCCACTATCAGGTCGTCGTTGACGACGATGGACGACCGCCTTCTGAGGTTTTTTCCGCCCGCCCGCCTCGCGCCGGTACAGGCCTCACACACACAGAACGGGCTGGGCACAGAAGGCGCGGCCGCTGTTCCTAGAAACGTGACTTGCATATCCCTACCAGTCCTGTTCGCGGCGAACGCAGCGACCTCAATTCAGCCTGAACCTGGAGCCGTTCCCTGAGCTTGTGGTCCCTGAGCCTGTCGAAGGGACGAAGGGCCGGCGAAGGACGACAAAATCCGCCAAATGAACCGTCCGCGTTGCCGGCTGGACACGCGATCAGGGATTCAGATCCATACCTGTGTGACCGAACTGCGGGGAATCAGGTGACTGTCTTAATTCACTTCAGATTCTCCGTCCGCAATTCCCGCGACCACTCGAAGTAATCGTACAGCCGCACCAGTTCGAACTCTTCGACGACGTCGGCTGCGGTGCGCTCCGCGGTTTCGCTGTATATCACCGATGTGCCCACCTCCCCGGTGATGACGATGCGCACGGCTTCGCCGTACTTTCGCTTGATATCGTCGAATCTGGCCCGATTCTTGTCGAGATGCACCACTTCAAAGTCCAGATTGATGCGGGCGGATGCCCAGCTTCTGTAGTTATTGCTCGTGTCCAGGGTGGTCCCCTGGGGATCGATGATGGTGCAGGGCGTGCCCCTGTAGACCGAGCCGACGAAGTAGGCCTGCACGTCCAGCGCCCAGAAGTTTTGCACCAGGCCGCCGTGGTACATGGAACTGAAGAGCAGCAGTTTCGGCCTGAGCTTCTTGTACTGCGCCCGCAATTCGCCAAAGTTCAGGTCGAAACAGATCACCCCGCCCACGGGACCGAATTCCGTGCGGATCAGCGTCGCTCCGGGACCCGGGCGCGTGCCGTGGTCGAATTCGGGGTAGACCGGAATGTACTTGCGATAGATTCCGGCCAGTTCCCCCCGCCGGTCGAGCAGGCCGAGGACATTGAAGACCGCCTCGCTCTTGGGTTCCTTCTGATGCACCGGCACGGTGATATAGCAGTTGTATTCCCGTGCCAGGCCTGCCAGCAACTGTGTCGTCGGCCCTTCCGGCACCTCTTCATCACATGTGCGGCAGATGGTCTCCGGCAGGACGATCAGATCGGGCGTAGTGGCGCGCGCGACCTGCCCCACCAGGTCCTTCAGATCCTTATGGGTCTGCGCCATCACCTTCTCGTCATCACCGCTGATCGGCGCGTAGGAAATGCTGGAAACGACGATATAGTTGCTCATGGATATATTCCTTTCGTGAGACGATATGTGTGCCTTGAATTCCGTGATCGATCGTCCTGGATCGTCATTGAATCCATTCCGGGAGCAGCCTCAGGAACGTTTCTCCGGACCGTTATGCGCACCGACCCAGACCCGATTTCCATCGGGATCACGCACCCTGAATTCCGTCATGTCGTAGAAGGTTACTCCGATGGGATCGGGGTCGAATCCGGCGGCAATCAAGCGGTCGCGTACCGACTCGATCTCGGACGTATAGTAGTAAACGACAGTCGCGGCGTTTGATTCCGTTCGAATCGATCTGTCAATCATCACCTGGCAACCATGTTCACCTTCGAGTATGGCATGGCCCCAATCGTCCCTGCGGCGGACGACCTTCAGACCCAGCCCTTGCGAGTAGAAGGCAATCGCCTGATCCAGATCGGTTATTGGAATCATCGAAGTAATGCGATGTATGCTCACAGATTTGCCTCTCTGCTGATTACTTCAAGGTGGTCAGGCCATGCCGTAAGCGGATCTGCCGCCCGTCATCCCGGACGCCACCATCGCGGCGCCACCCAAAGGCCTCGTAGAAGGCAATTCCGCGCTCGTATCCTTCCACGGTCCACACGATCGCCTCGTTGTACCCGTCCGCAGCCAGATGACGCATTGCGACGGACATTAATGCCGTGCCGATTCCTGTTCGCCAGTGAGACGGATCGACAGCGATCGTATCGAGTTCACCGAGGCGTACATTCGCCGGGTTCCGGCTGGGTCCGATGCCGGCGACACCTGCAGTTGTACCCGAATATTCAGCGACCCACCATCGATTTGGGACGGGTTGATCCAGATCATGCCGCCACCTGTCCGTAAGGGCTGGCGTTACGGTTCTGTCGGCGCGCGACAACAACGCGCCAAATCCGGCGTTCCAGGAATCGATGTAAATGCGCGCGACAGTCTCGGCGTCAGCAGAGGTGGCCGATCGGATCGTCGGTGGTATTATTCCTTTCGCGTGTTGTTTCATCTGACGGCTTCCATGACGAACCCGTTGTGGAGCGAAACGTGCGCAGTTTTCAGATACGTAGCAATCGCCCGTCACGTCTGATAGGAATAGACGACGCCGGCATCGGTAAGGATCCCGGACAAGGCGCGCACTGAGTCCACAGGGATGAGCTGGATGCTCCATCGGTGCAAGATCTCATGCATCGTATAGGATTCGGAACCGATGGCTTCGACCGGTTCTCTGGATATGTATTCGTTGCTGGGCGTCTTCCTGAAATGGCGGTAATCAAAAATGTAGACGTTGGCCACAAACTCCGCAATCTGGGTCTCATCCCCCTTATTCACGAAAATGTAACACCTCCTGGCCGCATCTGTCTCGAATCCCAGGATCGAAAGCTTTCGCCTGGATTCTTCGGAGTTCCTGACTCTTATTCTATGAATTTTCGGAAACAGGTGTATTGAAATCTCGTCGTAGTCGCCGGCATACAGCAGGCAGTCCGGAATATAGCCTGGCCTGGATCGTCTGCTGCTGCTCCGAAAATCCTCAGTCCGGTAGAATCTCGTTGGCTCGAACACCATACTCTCGCGCGGAGCAGATACCTTGTATAGATGCATTGTGTTGACACCTGCCTTACAGCGGAATCACGCTTCAGACGATCTGTTTCGCCGGCAGATACACACCGATTTATTCCATTCTTTCATAGATCTTGCGACCATTGATTTAAGTGTGTACTCCTGGAATTGAGTAATAATGTAGCTCTGCAGGCGAGACGCGCTTTCGAAACCCGTGGATCCTTACGTCGTTTCAGTGGGTCGCATACCAGTCCGGCGCGGTTCGTCAATGGGTTCTGACTTCGGCCATCCGGGATACTTTGGAATTCCATCCTGCAGATCGAGCACGGCCTCGTCGCAGTGAATGTGACAGCTTGCTTCGTGGACATAGCCCGAATCGGCAAGAACCATCGCATACACAACCGTCCTTTCTTTCGCCAGCCGGTTCAACATTCCTGACCCGCAATGCCTGCACCAATGCCGATTGCTTCGTCTATCTTGATAATTTTCCAGCAATTCCTCGCCTTCCGTGATGCGTACGGCCTCATTTGGCCAGGTCGCATAGGCGTTGACCGGGGCCGCGTGCCACGTCCTGCAGGTCTTGCAATGGCAATATCCGGCTGAGACGGGCAAACCTGTTATCTGGATACGGATCCGACCGCAGAGACAGCTGCCTTCGTACGTAACAGTACTCGGTGACATGTTGCCTCCCGTCTCGTTGGGTAACCGATCCGCTCAGCGTATTACAACAGCGAAAAGTACGTAAAAAAGTTCCGTTGCAGGCTCCTTTACGAATATATCCTGACTATCGATCATCGTCTTGCATGCCAAGAACCAGTTTGATTCACTACGAAGGCCGGGAAAGTGTGCGAAATATACGGATTGTAAATTCGTCCTCAGCCACTTGCGAAATGTATCCCTAAAACGTGAGCCCGAATGTTATGCAGGGTAGGTCGAAGGGCTGGCCAGGCGTCCGCGCACAGATTCGTCTTCAAAGGGCGTGTGCGATTCGTATAATCGAGAAGACGGGAGATTCTTCGGCTCCGCTCAGAATGACATGCCTTGCCATAACCATTGGCGAAACGTGTTGGTCAGGTGTCGGCAAAAACTGTCATCCAGAGGAGGCCTGGGTGCAACCTCCACGAAGTGCATCGGTTTCACTTGACACAGACTCTCATCCAGGGCCGGCACCCAGGCCGACGAAGGATCTACTGCAGCATGTGAATATCCTTGTGCGGATTTCACATTTCGATACCTGAGAGGCAGTACGTCCGCCCCCGACGCGGGACTGAAGCGGCGAACGATGCTTCGACGCCGCTTTGAATGACAGGTATTGAAAAAACGCGAACCTGTGGCAACCTGGTTTTCGTTAACCGGGTCAAACCCGTCCAAATTCGCCAATCGAATCCACTATTCGAACCTCATCTCCAAGGTTCCCACGGTTTTTGGACAGCAATGGGGCAATTAGAAAAACAACATAGTGATCTATTCCAATCAGGAATATATCTCACCCGCGTCAGTAGAATTCCAAATCCGTCGGTTTTTGAGTGTAAGAGCTCCCGGAATGCAGGCTACATTCAAATCGTAGATGAATTCACCAGATGATATTGTTTTTTTAGCACCTATATACGCCGACAGCCCCCGTCGCTCCAGGCAATTGGGGGCTGTCGTCAAGGTCGTGCCATCGCCTTGTCTTTTAATTCGCTAAACCGGTGTCTTCCGGCGTTCACCACCGTAAAATCGAAGCCGCTCGTCCACGGACATATCTTTCGTCTGCTGATAATGCACCTGGCGAATGAAATGCAATTCCTGCATCATTTCATCATTTGGGAATTCCTTCCGAACTTCCTCCCAAATCTTGTCCTTCTCAGAAGGTGTTACTTCTCCCATGGCTGATCTCCTACAATTCAGGCGGGGCGATTATCTCTATCGGTCCGTAGCCTGTCATCGCATTGATCAAATTCACTTCTCTTCGAATATTCACCTTTACAAGGTGCTTGAAGTTCCAACTGCAAAAATACCCGATTCCGTTGGCAACCGCAACTGCAACATGATTGGCATCATCTGTATATTTCACGGGACACCTTTCCAAAAACGGATTTGATTCACTACGAAAGTCGCGAAAATACGCGAAATATACGGATGGAAGAATCGTCCACAGCCATTGGCGCAACGAGTCGGTCCAACCTTCGCGAAGACTGTCATCCAGAGGAGGCCGGCAGGCCGACGAAGGATCTACTGCAGCATCGGATCATCCCCGTGCGATTTGCACGCGTCAATACCTGGGAGGTAGCACGTCCGCGTCCAGCGCGGGACGGAAGCGGAAAAATCCCCCCACCGCATCAGCCGTCGCCGGTCCCTTCGGCCCTTCGACAAGCTCTGGGACCGCAGGCTCAGGGCAAGTGTCTGGGGACCGGCTCGGCTTCTGCGACTCCCCCTCAAGGGGGGAGTGATCCAGAGGTGCTGCCAGGCGAGGCGGGGCGAATGACAGACGGCCGGGAAATCATCCAACCTGCCTTGCGCGACGTATGCGGCACATGCAGGGCTTAACACGTCGTCGCAGCCGCTCGTGCTTCATTTTGTTTGAGCCGTCGGTCAGTCGTCGGGATTCGATCGATGAAAGTACCATACATTGGGTTCTCGATAGGTGCCTTGATCCTTCTCAAGATCAATCGAGACAGGCGCCAGTCCATCCGGAATGCTGTAGGATCCCGACGTTGAGAATCGCATTCCCGTCCATTTCTCCCAATCCTGGATAGATGCAGTCACCGTAAGCGATTCGTGCATGAAACCCATTCTTTCGCCACCCATTTCCTCGTGGACACGAAGCCAGGGATCCAGCAGACGACCTTTGTCATCTCGGCGTTCGGCATACGCTTCGATTGATTCTTCCGCGAACTCGTGTTTCCGATTCGGCCGTACAGGGGCCAGGACGCCCCGCAATCCTTTTGCTGTCGACAGAGATCGCATTTCGGAAAGGATCTTTTGACTAGTTCCCCTTCTGCGATACATCGGCCGCACGAGAACGCCGAGAGCACAGAGCACGCCATCGGTCTTTAAAGGCCAATGGGCCGGATAGACCACCTCGTCAATCGTAGACGGCAAACTACGGCCGGGAGTCCATTCAAACGGTACGGTCAAGCCCGCGGCCACCAGGGCATTGTGTTCCAGGACGAGGATCTGGAAGCCCTGAAACCGGGTGTAAATGGAAGACCAGTTCCTTATGTCCGAGCGTAACAGAAACTCGGGCCACGTGGAATCGTTGAGTTCTTTCAGGGCGCCAGACGTCTCCGGCATTCGGTCAAGTGTGACCAGATCCATCTACGTGATCCAATAGGAAAGGAGGGTAGCGACGGCGCGAGTTCATGCGCTGATGTATGCAGGTGAAAGTTCAACGCAGCTGTACTTACGTATCCATCAATTCCATTCGGACGAATTCGAACTCCCCGCCATTCGTCCGGTTCATGTAATATTCGACCTCCCTGAAACCAATTCGTTGATAGACCTTGATTGCACGTTTGTTGAATGCCGCGACGTGAAGCTGGATGGTTTTCGCCGAGAATCGGGTTTTTGCAAAATCGAGGCCCGCGCGGGCAAAGTCTTCCCCCAAACCCCTCCCCGTCAGATCCGGACGAAGTCCCAGACCGTAATCCAACACGCCGTCCGCGACCTGGAACGCGAAGAAACCGACCAGTTCACTTGCGCCATCCCGAACGCCGAACATCGAGTCGCCCCTTAGCGTGGGATCCAGAAGCTCCGCCAGATCGTCCGCATCCGCCTCGGCATCGTAGAAAGCATACTCGCCATCGTAATGCCAGGTGGCAATTGTCTCGGCGTCCGATTGAGTCAGAGATTCAATGCGAAACTGCACCGGATGTTCTCCATTTATCTTCGATTTGGCGTTCAATGACGCAAACGGTCCAGGCTCTCTCGAGGCCACACGTCGTTCCTGTTGTATCCGTTTTCAAACTGTGGAACATCAGCTGGCAATTTAAGCCAGGCGTGCTTGTCGACGGTCCAGATGTGTGCGCCAATCTCAAGCATCCTGAGGTCATCCAGCGTTCTCGAGTTTAGAAGCGCCGTTTCAGGGTGATTCGTGGCAGTCCTGTAAATGACATCACCGCAGGACTTGCAGATGAATTCCGTTCGTTGCGTCGATATCTTCCTGAACGAAACGTCACCCTGATTGATCACGATGTCGCGTTCCAGGACGATGGTTGTAATCCGGAAGGCGGAACCGGACGCCTTCTGGCAATCGAGGCAGTGACATGCGTGTACGAAAAGGGGCGGGTTCCGGAGCCCGTATCGGACCTCTACGCAACCGCAGCCGCCTGAGAACCGGGAGCACTTATTCATCGATTTCTCCAACCGCCTTGCCGAATTGGACGTCGGTTGAGCTCGCATTGAAATAGCTCCTCAACCGCGAGAATGCTTCCCTTTTATATTCATCGGGGAAACTGTGCCCGCATTTAACCACCGTAAGAAACAGATGATCGGACAAACCCTTTGGTTCGTAGAACTCCTTTCTGGCCTCGTCGAAATATCCACTAATCTGCTCGATCATCTCGGGGGTCTTCTCCAGAGATTGCAACACCGTCATCAAATAGCGCGGCGCAATCGCCAGAAGGTTCTTCTTTGTAACCCGCCCCGTTACAAGACCCGCCCTGACGCGCGGATCGCGAGCCATCGTACTGGCAGCCTGCGCCGATCCCATCGAGTGACCGATCACGCCAATGCGTTCAGAATCCACAAAGTCCAGCGCTGAAAGAACGTCGACCGCCCGCAGTCCGTCATACGCGTGCTTAAACCAGAAAGGCCTTCCCAGCGGTTCGCTCAAAATCTGATGGCAGTGCTTGTTCTCATAGGGATGTCTGATCGAAGGAATATGTCGCTCGCCGCAATTTACCGCATCCGGCGCCAGAACGACAAACCCTTGAATAACAAGCTCATAGCCATAGGCCTGATCGGGGCGATGGACGGCCTTCCCGACAACGGCATCCTTTGCAATAATGCAGTCGGTGTTGCACTGATGAAAGGCAACCATTGCCGGGTAAGGTGGTGAGAATCGCTCATCTTTAGGGACCAGAAGGTATGCCGGGACGTTTCGTCCGGACGGCTGAGGCATCGTTTCTTCGGTTTCAACGCGGTAATCTATCTTCCATTCTTCGTAAACGTGATCACGATCAGACCGATAGTGCTTGTCCAGAATCTGCACGTCGAGCGGAGGAGGAACAGGGTATTCAGCCATTTCCTCCTTAATCTGCCTTATGAAATGTTCACGTTCCCGTCTGATGGACATGTTCATCAATTCGCTCAATCACAATGGGTCGGGATCAACGTTCGTTCCGGGCACAGGGGTTGATGCCCGCGGCCAACTCACGCAGCACGTCCACCGCCATTTGCACGTCTTCTCTTCGACAGTCGAACTGCCCCACCTGGAAGCGGATGACGAACTGACCCTCGTGGATCGTGTGCGTCAGATAGATGCGGCCGTCGTCGTTGACCGCGCGGAGCAGTCGCTCGGTGGCGGCATTGGCATCCTCGCCGTCCGGCGCGTACTGGAACGTGAAGAGCGAAAGGCGGCAGCCGGTCGTCAGTCGAAATCCGTCCAGCGATGCGATCGCCGCGGCGGCCTCCTCGGACCACGCGATATGGTTCCGGATGCGCTGGCGGAGGCCTTCAAGCCCGTGGGCGCGTAGCAGGAACCAGAGCTTGAGCGCCCGGAAACGGCGTCCCAGCGGAATGGTCCACTCGCTGTAATTGGTGATTTCCGACTGACCCAGCGTTTCGAGGTATTCAGGGCGGATCCCCAGGGTGCGGACCTGGGGTTCCGGGTCGGCGAGAAACTGGATCGAGCAGTCGAACTGCGCGCCGAGCCATTTGTGGGGATTGAAGACGATGCTGTCGGCCGCCTCCACGCCCTCCCACAATCCCCGTAGCTCGGGGCAGATCATCGCGGAACCGGCCCACGCGGCGTCCACTTGGACGTAGAGATCAAACTCGCGAGCGACTTCAATGGCCGGGCGCAAGCGGTCACACGCGCCGACCGACGTGCCGCCGACACAGAGGACGACACCTGCGGAAAGGAAACCCCGGTCGCGGTCATCAGCGATCGCTGTACGGAGCGCCGCCGGGTCGAGAGCGCCGAATTCATCGGTCGGGACCTTGACGAGGTTCCGCTGGCCGATTCCCGCGATCCGGATGGACTTGTCGATTGAGGAATGGGTCTCCGGCGAGGCATAGATCCTGAGCCGTTTCTCACCCGTCATTCCGGAGTCGATCCCTCGCCAGCTCAGCGCGCGTTCGCGCATCGTCAAAACGGCGCAGAGATTGGCCGCCGTCGCCGTGTCCTGGATGACGCCCTGGAACCCTTGCGGGAGCCCGAGCGCCTGGCGCATCCAGTCCACCATCCGCGTCTCGATTTCCGTGGCCGCTGGCGAGGTCTGCCAGAGCATGCACTGGGCCGCCATCACCGCGGTCAGATTCTCGGCAATCATCGAAGCCGGTGCGGCGCTGGCAGGGAAATAAGCGAAAAAGCGAGGGTGCTGCCAATGGGTCATCCCACCGGGCACGATGCGCTCGAAGTCCGCGAAGATCGCCTCCATGTCTTCCGGCGATTCGGGCGGCGCCTCGGGCAGCATCGCGGCGATTTCGCCCGGCGAAGTCTGCGCTCTAACGGGCCGGTTCTCGAGCGTATCCAGGTACTCAGCGCCCCACCGCGCGGCACGCTCCGCCCATCGATAGTAGTCTTCCCGTTTCATCGTGCCGTGTACTCGTCTTTGATTACATTTCGACTCGAATGCGGGCGCAGACCCACCAACACTCGCGTCGTTGGTTCACCCTCGTCATGTAGGGGCGTCCCTTGTGGGCGCCCGGCCAATTCGACCATAGCGGCCGCGTCATCAATATAACACAATCGCTTCAAAACGACGATTATTCGTAGCTCCAACTGCAAAATCGGACTCAGGCCTTGACAGTAAGACTTCAACGTAAATGCGTACATGTTTAATCATGCTGCTTGCATACGTAATGGTGTTGGAATCCCCCCACCGCATCAGCCGTCGCCGACCCTTTCGACACGCTCAGGGCAGGTTCAGGGATCGGCACTGGGCAGGTTATAGGTCTCCCAACTGCGGTTAAATGAACCAAATAACGCGTGGTCATTGAGCTTGTCGAAATGCCCGCTATTCAACCGCCCTTCAACCCTTCGCCGGGCCCTTCGACAAGCTCAGGGACCGGAGACTTGCTTCGACAACAAGCGTGGTGCAAGCAAGGCAAGTTCTCAGGGGACCGGCTCGGCTTCTGCGACTCCCCCTCAAGGGGGGAGTGATTGGTCCATCAAGCCGGCGCGAGCGTTCCCAGCCACCTATTTGGCTACGGTTGTGCAAAGGGAAGGCGTGCTCGGGCATAATACTTGAATCAGCAACCGCGATTTTGTAGCTTGATCGCGGACCAGGCTTGTTATGTCATAATGCCCGCGTTTTGATCTCCGCGACACAGATCCTTCGCCAACCGCGGCAATACGATCACGTCAATCGACTTTGATTCTTGTCTCTCCACCCCCTTTTCTTTAAGAGAGGGGCCGGGGGAAGAGGTCACCAAAAAGGCGGTTAGACGGTAGATGAAATACGGGGAGAGGTAAGACGGTAGAGGGTAGAGATTTCCTGCCTTGTGAAGCTTCTCTTCGTGCCGAAGGCAACGAGGGATAATTTAGCCGGCGAGGATATCTTCTACCGTCTTACGTCTTCCGTCTCCCCGGTTTTCTCCCCCTCTCCCGTCTCCCCCTCACGAGTTACCGCACTTTATCGATAGGACGTTCCCATGGACACGCTTCCGTTACCCGCCCGTCCCGATCTTGCAGATTACATCAAGCTGACAGAGGAACTCGTCGAGGCCGCCCGGTCGGAGAGTGCCAACGCCGTACAGGAGTGGTGCGGCGGGTGGCTTGAGTCGATCGTCCGAAGCTCCGGACCCGACCTGACGGACTTTGTGCGGGGAAGTTGGGAACGGGCGATAGGCGAAGTCGATAAAGGCGCCCGCGGGAAGTCCGAGGCGGCCAAGGAAGGTGGCGCCGGGTTTGAGCTGGCCGATGCGCAGGCTCTTGTTGCGCATGCCCACAGCTTTGGGGGTTGGGATGCTTTCGCCAGGTTTGTCGACGAGGACACGCGCCAGACGCCGGAGGGGGCCGAGTTCGAGGTCGCGGCCGACGCAGTGGTCGATGGGAACGTCGCCAGACTCCGGTCGCTCTTACGCGAAAATCCGGCTTTAACCCACGCCAGATCGGCGCGCATTCACCATGCTACGCTGCTGTATTACCTCGCCGCCAACGGCATCGAGGACTTTCGCCAGCGGTCGCCCGGCAATGCGCCCGAAATTGCGCGGCTTCTACTGGACGCCGGCGCCGAGGTGGATGCCCTGTGCGGGATGGGCAATTCGGATGACACGCCCATGTTGGCGCTCGTGACCAGCGTACATCCACATCATATGGGTGTGGCGACGGAACTGATTGAGATATTCGTGGAGGCGGGATCCAAAGTGAATGGCGTGAAAGGAGACAACGCGCCGGTACGTCTGGCACTCAAATTCGGTTATCCCGATTCGGCAGCCGCGCTGGTGCGCCTGGGGGCGGAGGTGAAGACTGTCGCGATGGCCGCGGGACTGGGCCGGTTGGATCTGACGAAGGAATTTGTCGAGGAGCGCGGCGCATCCGAGTCTGAGCTGGCGGCCGCGTTTGAAGACGCCTGCCGGTTCGGCCGGACGGATATCGCCAAATACCTGCTGGCAACGGGCGTCGACGTGGACGGTCAGGGCACTTGGAAGATGACGGGCCTGATGTGGGCCGCTTCCCAGGGACATCTCGACACCATGGCCATGATCCTCAATCGCGGCCCCTCGCTCGAATTGCGGAACGAGTTCGGCGGCACTGCAATGGGCACCGCCCTGCATTTCGCGATCAATTCGCCCAGACCAGGGGCCGACTATCCGGCCGTGATCGACATGCTGCTGAACGCGGGATTGAAGTTTGAGGGTACCAGGAAGGGAACGGGGCTGGACGATATCGACGCCGTGCTTCGCAGGCACGGCAAGGTCGATTAGAGCGACAATCTCAACACTTACACAATCCAAGACAGATTAAGGCGCGGCCACCACCAGTCCGTTGACAAAGTCGCTCTGCAGGCGAGGTATGGTGTCCCGTCCCGGAGATAGATTTCCGGGACAGAACACTTGCCATTGTGGTCGAAGACAAGGCGCGCGACCGAGT
>JAPPFJ010000002.1 GCA_028877215.1 Gemmatimonadota bacterium
CAGACGGGATGAATCGGCGGATGAATGGTGACATATTTCCGGGACGGGACACCATACCTCGCCTGCAGAGCGACTTTATCAACGGACTGCGAGACGGACACCATTCGGCCTTTCAATTTAACATATCCATGCGTCTGAGTCAACCGCCGGCGGGGTACGTGGCGGGGTCGTGAACTCTCTCCATCGGGGTCCCGCCTGCGGCGTCGTTATCGAATTTTCGTTCAGTCCAGCCGCGCAGACCGTCCGTTCCTTGCGCGGCATCCCGCGGACGGATGCGACCGCACAACTGCAGAGTTGCTGGAGGATCGATATGTCCATCGAAGATATCCGGGGGGTCGTGGCGGTACTGGTAACGCCGTTTGACGCCGGGGAAGAGATCGTATTCGAAGATATCGGACGGCAGGTGGAGGCGGCGGTGGCTTTCGGCATCGGGGCGGTCTGTTTGCCAGCCTACGCGAGCGAGTTTTACAAGCAATCCGGACGAGAGCGCCTTGCCGTTGTCCGCGCCGCGGTGTCGTCCGCCGCCGGGAGGATTCCGGTCGTCGGTCAGTCGAACCACCCTTCGGCGCGGCAGTCGGCGAATTTCGCGCGGGCAAACGAGGATGCCGGCGCCGACGTCATCAGTTTCGCAATTCCGAGACAGTTCGGCACGACGGAAACGGACCTGCTGGCCTATTGCCGGACCATCTGCGACGCGGTGCAGGTCCCCGTCCTGATACAGGACTTCAATCCAGGCGGGCCGACCGTCGACGGGTCCTTCTGCCGGCGACTTCGTGAATCCTGCGGGAATTTCAGGTATATCAAGCTGGAGGAACCGCTTCTGGGCCCCAAGCTTCGCGGGATTCGGGAGGCGACGAATGATCAGGTCGCCGTGCTGGAGGGATGGGGCGGAATGTACATGCCGGATCTGTTCGACTGGGGCGTCGCGGGCGTGATGCCCGGGCTCGGGCACGCGGATGTGATGAATCGGGTCTGGGAACTGGGGTCGGCCGGCGACGTGGACGGCGCGCTGGACGTGTTCGATGGGATCCTGGCGCAGATCGTCTTCTCGCTTCAGGACATGGAGCTGTACCTGGCGGTGGAAAAGAGATTGCTGGCCGCGAGGGGTATCATCGGACATTCGACGGTACGCAGCCTCACGTTGACTCCGGATCGTGAAACATTGTTGCATGCGGACCGGCTTAATGAACGGGTGCTGCAGGCAGCCGAGGGGTTGGGCTTTGCGCGGCGGCCGCTGGACTGACCCGCAGGACGAGTTTTCGCTTGCCTGTGCGAGAAGAACAGGCTAAATTGTCCACGTATGAGATTGCGCCCGCGACGGTGCGGGAAGTCATTGGTCAATCCAGGAGTGAGATCACGGTATGCGAGGGCCCCGATACAACACGGTATTGGAGCGGTGTCATCCCCGAACGGAGACCGTGCCGCTGTCATTCATCCTCCGGCATTCGCTCGATCCCGATCCCTATGCGAACACGGATCTGGACGTCGAAAAACTGGATGCCGTGAAGAACGCAATCGAGCCGACGTTGACCGGCCGCAAGTACGAGGTATTGCTACTGCGCTCGCAGGGCAAGTCCATGGCGGAAATCGCGCTGCTGCTCTCTGTCTCGAAGAGTACGGTGCGGAATTATTACCTTCAGGCGATACGACAGATCCGCGAGGCGCTGGGCGTCGAAACGGAAACCAACGGAACGACCGACCGGGAGGATGGAGCCGATACCGTTTCGCCAGCTACGGCGTAAGAAGCTGTTTTAAAATTACCGGTGAGTTCCCGTGCGCTTTTGCAGCCGGGCGAAGGCCGATGGGAATTTTAAGACAGCTTCCAAATGGGCGGGACGGGAGGCGCGGTCAATGGGGCAGCTACTGGCTGTCCCTTTTTTTTCGGGAAAGAACACCGTGGGCCGGTCCGGCCGGCAACGACGAGAAGAAAGGAGCTTGCGATGGCGCTATTTCTCCACACCAGGATTCGGGTAAGCGATCTGGACAGGTCGGCGGCGTTCTATTGCGACCATTTCGGTTTTGTGGTGAAGAGCAGGTCGGAGAAGTCTCCGGCGGGAAACCAGATTATGCACCTGGAACTGCCGGGCAACGCCCATACGCTCGAACTGACCTATTCAGACGACTACGAGTTGAATGTGCCGGAGGATCTGATGCATTTTGCAATCGGCGTGCCGGATCTCATTGCGTTCTGCAGCGGTCTGGAGAACAAGGGCATCGAAATCTGGCCCGGCGATTGGCGCGAGACGTTTCCGACGGGACGGAAGATGGCCTTTGTGGACGATCCGGACGGTTACGAGATCGAACTGCTTGAACGGACCTAATTGAGGAAAGCCGGGCGTCCGATACGATTGTAAACGCATCGTTCTTCATTCCGTCCGGACTCGACGGGTCCCGACGGCGGTGTGCCTATCCCCGGTTGGGTACCCGCCAGTTGGGATGCCAGACGGAAGTTTCGGGCAGGGATTCCCCCGACCAGCTGTCCTGCATGGTCTCGAATCCCGAAAGCGCCGGGCCAACCACAGTCTCCCAGAGCATTTCCACGTCTTCGTAGGTCTGCAGTTTGTGGTCCGGGTTCGCTTTTCCGTATTCGCCGAGCAGTTCCTTTGCCTTTTCGCCCAGCCAGCGGACTTCGTCCGCCACCATGCGCTCGCCAACCCGGCGGTCTGACTTCCGGACCGTCGGCCCCATCGCAAAATGAGGCCCCGGGGCGTCTTCGGGCGGCAACCTGGAGAGGTCCACGCAGTCCGGGTGCAGCGCCCACAGGAGCGACGTCTCGACCTTTCCGGCGTGGTCGCCGCCGCTCTGTCCGTCGTTGTCGAAGCCGGGCTTGTTGGCTTCGCTGTCCGGAAGACCGCAGAGCCTGGTGCCGACGTGGGGTTGCACGAGGTCGATCAGCGTTTTGAGATCTTTCCAGTTGGGGCCGTAGTGACCCGTTATGAAAATGGCGGCGTGGAAGCGGAGGTGGTCGGCCATCCGGATGTGGTAGCAGATGTTCTTGAAATGCTGCCACGGCGGCATGCAGGTCATCCAGGAGCGTTCGGCCTGCCCAACCGTTCGCTCGAGCCAGAGCGCATACCCGCCCAGTTCGTGTATGTGCCAGAAGTCCGGCGGGGCAACGATACCGCCGTGCGCGCGCGCGGCCTCACAGGCGATCCCGTGGGCCTTCAGGCCATCGAGGCCTACCGCGTCGTGAGGTCCATGGGGTTCGCAAAGGCCGTATGTGAAATAGACAAGCGGACAATCGTCATATGCGGCTTCCAACTGATCGGGAAACATGCGTTCCCACTGTACCTGGCGCATTGCGAATCTCCTTTCGGATCGTCGAATTTCGGGGTGAACCTGGCTGAGTGAAGCAGAGATGGGAATCATCGGCGAGCGATGGCCCACGGGCCCGGCTCGCCCGTCTATTGCACCCGGCCCCGGCCGGCAACGGCCCAGACGGCTTCCACAACGCCGTTTCTTACCGCGTAGGCGGTATCGTGCAGATTGGTGGTCATGCCCTGGTGCTGGGGAATAATCGAAATACGTTCTCCTACCTGGAACGCATGGTCGCAGTCGCTGACGTCAATATGGCCGTGTTCTACCGACATGCCGTTTATTCTGGCATCAGGGTGTTCCACGATATGACCGTACGGGATGGGGGGATAGCTCGCGAAGGTTTTCTGGCCGCCATCCACGATAATTCGTTCGGGGGTGGGCGCGCTGACAACGGTCACGATCATGCGTTCGGCGCAGGTGATCTGGTTCGGCGGGTTGTCCGAGTGGTTGATACGGCGCATCCCCTCGAAGACGTAGGAGCCGATTCGGGTTTCGGTGCAGCCAATCTGTTTGGAGACGGCCTCGCTTCCGGTCCCGCCTCCGCTGACAACAGGTACTTCGATGCCGGCGTCTTCCAGCAGCCTTCGGGTCCGCGTCAGAAAGGGTTCCGCCTTGGGCTGGCTGGGATAGGTCATGATGCCCTGGAAACGGAGGCCGCGCAGTTGGACGACTTTGCGGGCGAGTTCCAGGGCTGCTTCGGGAGACTGGACACCGCATCGATTGCCGCCGGTATCCAGTTCGATCAAGACGGGGATTTCCGGTTCTCCCGCCAGATTTGAAATGCCGCGGGCCGTCGTCTCCGAATCCAGGGCGACGGCTATCGTTGCCCTTTTCCGGAGGCGGACGAGACGTTCCACCTTCCGTGCGCCAACGATGTTGTACGGAATGAGGATGTCGGTAATCCCCGCATCGACCATCACTTCGGCTTCACCCAACTTCTGGCATACAATGCCGATGGCCCCGGCCTGAAGCTGAAGGCGGGCAATTTCCGGGATCTTGTGGGTCTTGGTATGGACCCGAAGCGCGATCTTGTGCCTGCGGCAGGACTCGGCCAGGTCGTGGATATTTCTTGATAATATATCGAGGTCGATGGTCAACGCGGGCGTATCCAGATCCTCGACGCGCATGGGAAACATCCTCTTCAGTCCGGGATTGAAGTGTGATTTGAACGGGTAAGTTAAGTGCGGGGATGGGATAATTCAAAGACAAAAGCACGCGTGAACTTTCCCGTTTTGTTGATTTCGCTTGACAGCGCATGCCGCGCCCGGCTAATTATGGGTCCGGCATACGGTTTCACCATCGTTTCAGGAGGGCGTTGTGGCAATTCAGGTTGGGTTTATCGGCGCCGGGGGTCGCGCGAGATCTCATATGCGGGTGTTGCAAGGGATTGAAGACGTGGATATCGTGGCGATCTGCGACGTACGGCGCGAAACCGCAGAGCAAACGGCGGGGGAATACGGCGCGAGGGCGTATACAGACCATCGGAAGATGCTGGACTGCGAATCGCTGTCGGCCCTGTATATCTGCGTACCCACGTTTGCACATACTGACGCTGAGATTCTGGCGGTGCGGCAGGGCGTGCATCTGTTCGTGGAAAAACCCGTGGCGCCGACAATGGAGAAAGCCCTCGAAATCCTGGAGGCCGTGCGGGAGGCGGGCGTATTGACCTGTGTTGGTTATCAGTTGCGCTATACCGGCATCGTACAGCAGGCGAAGGCATTCCTGACGGGTCGAACGATCGGCATGGCTGCGGTCCACAGATGGGGCGGGCTGCCGGCAACGCCCTGGTGGCGCGTGATGGCGCAGTCGGGCGGGCAGATCGTCGAACAGACCACCCATCAGGTGGATCTGCTTCGCTTTCTTGTGGGTGAGGTGGCGGAAGTTCATGCCTATTACGCGTTGCGTACGCTGGATGACGAAGAAAACCTGGATATACCGGACGTGCATGCGATCAATCTGAAGTTCGAGACGGGGTCGATCGGCTCGTTGACCTCCACGTGCACGTTTCGAAACGGAGGCGGGACCGGACTGATGTCTTTCGTGATGAAAGACATGCGAGCGGAATTCGGTACGGAAGGTCTGGCGGTCTATCCGGAATCCGCGGCAGACCCGGGTCCGGTTCTGCAGGATACCGGAGATATCGACGAAGTGTTTATGGACGCCATTCGCAGTGGCGACGGCTCGGCCGTTCTTTCGGACTACGAGGACGGCGTCCGTTCACTCGACGTGACCCTTGCGGCCAACCGCTCCGCCGACAGCGGCCGGCCGGAAGCGCCCCGTTTCTCAGATCCAGGTGGCGCCGGTCGGGAACCGGCGGCCAATTTCCACGTGTAAGTATGCGTACCCGCATCACCAATCCTTCCACGGTTCAAACAGGGGGACGTAATGGAGGTTGACCTATGAAGTCACACCGTCGCCGGCGGCCACGTTCCGGACGGATTCTGGTCGATTATCTGAAGTCGATCTTTTTTGCTGTATTTCTGGCTGTCCTGATCCGGGCAACGCTGGTGCAGGCCTATCATATTCCATCAGGATCCATGGAGAACACGCTGATGGAGGGCGACTATGTTCTCGGCGACAAGCTGACGTTCGGAACGCAGATTCCCGATCGCCTGCCGGTTTTGAACTACAAGCTGCCTTCCTTTCGAATGCCGGGCTTTCGTTCTCCGAAACCGGGAGATCTGGTGATTTTCGAATATCCGCAGGATCCGTCGCGGGACTTCATCAAGCGGTGTATTGCGGTGGAAGGACAGACGATCGAGATCAGAAACAAGATTGTCTACGTAAACGGCGAGCCATACGTGAATCCCGCGGGCGTGAAGTTCATGGACCGGCGGACGCAGCCGAAACGGTACAGCCCTCGCGACAACTACGGTCCCTATCTGGTGCCTCCGGGCCATGTGTTCGTGATGGGTGACAATCGGGACAACAGCGACGACAGCCGGTTCTGGGGACCGGTGTCGCTCGACAGGGTGAAGGCACACCCGCTTCTGATCTACTTTTCCTGGAATTCCGGCGCGCCGATCTGGAATCCGTTCGTAAAGATCCGATGGAGACGGCTGGGCGTTGTACACTGACCGTCGCCCGGTGTTTCCCGTGTTTGGTATCGGGATTCCGCCGAACGGGGAGTCGGATCGAATGGCCGGGAGTGTGAGTCCATCCTGCATCTCGAACAAAGGAAGGCGGGCACGATGTCCAGACGCGGAACCGGTTTTATGTTTTGCCTGGTATGCCTTTTCGCGATGCTGAACTGCGGTCCTATTCCTGAGGACACCGCCAACAATCCAACCGGCGACTCCGACGGCGACAGGGTGTATTCGAACGATGAATGGGGGTTCCGAATTACGGTTCCCGACGTGTGGGGATGGACCGCCCAGACGTCTTTTCAGACCCGGGAGCCGAACGGTTTGCCCAGGGTTGAAGTCGTGATGAACCGGGAGCCGATCTCGGGATTCGCGGCGGTTTTGACGTTGAGGCCTCGCGCGCTCTCGGATAAAGCGACGCTTCAGACCGTTACGGCCGAACTCGAGGAGGAATTCAAAGCCACCTTTCTGGGATACAGGGCCCAGGAGAAGCGCACGTTCCAGGTTTCCGGTCGCGAGGGCATCGAGTGGATTTTCCGGACCGTGTTTCTGCGTCGAAGGGGGGACCGGTTCTTCGTTACGGTTGTGCTGGACGGAAGAAAGGCTTATCTGATGCTGGGCAACGGGATGTCCGCCGCCTTTCCGGTCGACGAATACCGCACAATCGTGAAGTCGCTTGAATTCCGATAGAATCAGACCCTATAGAAGGAAACCTAGAGCGAGTACCTTTTTCCCGTCGACACAACCTTTTAGACTTGAATTGATCATCATTGCGTTTCAGGAAGTCCGATATGATTTAGCGTCTAGATTGACTAACGAATAATTCCATCCTCACGGTTCGTTTGTTTACGCCCCTCCCGATCCCTGTCCATCCCCCAATTTAGATGATGATTTTGGCGGTCGACAAGGCCACCACCCCAGAGAAAACCAAGCACGTGGATGTCCATTTCTACGTAGCGCGGCCAGATGAATTCGTCTCGCTGTAAATGCCGTACTAGAGATACTCGCTCCGATCTGAAAAGAGAAATTACCGTCGGCGCCGTACATGTGCTGGTGCATCGTCACGGTGTTGAAATGGGCCGTGGCCAGGTAGTTTGGGACCGAAAACGCCTGCGACCGAATGGGCGCCGTGCCGGATCCCAACTTCACATCATGTAGCACCATTTGCTATTGCTCCATTTCGAGTTGACATCAAACCTGTCCAAAAACGGGTTTGAGCCACTACGAAAATCGCGAAAATACGCGAAATTTACGGATGGAAAAAACGTCCACAGCCATTGGCGAAACGTGTCGGTCAGGTGTCGGCGAAAATTGTCATCCAGAGGAGGCCTGGGTGCAACGTCGACGAATTGCATCGGTTTCACATGACACCAGACAGTCATCCCGGGCCGGCACCCGGGCCGACGAAGGATCTACTGCAGCATCGGACCATCCCAGAGATTTTTACGTGTCGATACGTGAGAGGCAGCACGTCTGCCTGCAGCGAGGGACGGTAGCGGCGAGAGATTCTTCGACTCCGCTCAGAATGATATGCGTAAAAATAAACACGAACCGATGGCAACCTGGTTTCCGTTATCCGGGTCAGGCCCGTATAAAATCGCCAATTGAAGCCGCTTTTCAAACCTCATCTCTGAGAATCTCACGGTTCTTGGACAGCAGTGAGTTGACATCAGACTTCAAACGATGACGCCGACATAGGCGGAACCCGCCATTCTGTAGTCGTTGATTTTCTGGTGCTGACGGTGTCTCGGTTGGGCTATGTGTGGTCGGACCTGTTACTAGGCATGGACCAATGCATTTGCCTACTTCGATCCCGACCTATAGATCGACGTCTGAGTGCGGGTACCTAGTTCCTTTGTAGCTTTCTCGTTGCATTGCAAGACGTGACCATCAAAGGGAACGGCCACGGGTAGATTCGCGCTTAAGGTATTTCGAGGTATTCGCGGGTCAAACGTGCGAGATAGCTTTTAAGAAATCGCCCAGCTGCGTCGGATTTCAACTGTGTGGTTAACCAAAAGGGGTCGATCGAGACATTAGCGCAGGAGCACCGTCCTTGGAAAAGACATCGTTCGACCTACATGACGAGGCAGCCGCCGCGGTGATGGGAAACGCCGCGTCTGGTGAGTTGCGCGAAATCGAAAGCATTCGCGTTCGCCTCGGCAAGCTCCTTGGAGATCTCGATGGATTCAGCTTTCACCAGGTGGCGGCGCCCTTGGCCGGTCTGCTGACGCGACAGGAGAATCAGAGCGCGACTACCCGCATTGAAATGTTAATTCATCTGGCTGCGCTAGTTTGCCGTGGGAACAAAAAGCCAAGTCCACGACGTCTGCGGGATTGGCTGAACACGAGGGTCTTCAGGGATCCCATTTCGCAACTTGAGGTCCCAATTGAAGATGTCTTCGTCTCCAACGTAGGAACGTGGTTCGGAAACGTCCGCCTGTTCGAGGGCCGTTGGCATGGCAACTCAGACAGTGTGCAGGTGTGTGTCGAGACATTGCTTAGCCTAGAGGAACGTCCTTGGGTGATGCAATCGCTACGACACGCGATGGCAATGCTGAGGTTGAGCGAATGTATCGCTGATCGCGCCGGGGTCGTGCGGTATTCTAGTACGACAAGTAGGCCGAGAGAGTCGATTAACATCAGTCTTTCAGATGTGGATGAATCCAGCGATCTTGTCATTTTCAGTGACGATGAGTTGGTTGCCTGTGGTGTAGATCCTGTAGATCTCTGCCCGTTCGTGTTTCAAGGACACCACGCGAAGTTGCTCACCGGACAATCAATTGGCCATACGGCACTGGAACGACGGCCCTTGTTGAGGTCTAGGGGCAAGACGACTGTAGTACTCCCGACAGCTATCGGTGCGGCTATAAGACGATACGTTATCGAACGTGCTTTAACGGCGGGGGATCTCCGGCTGTTTCATTCGACATACCACTTGGCACAGTTCAGTGAAGTTTTCCGCTTGGGGCGAGCGGATTGGGACATTGAGTTCGTGAGGATGCTCGAGTCAGATACGGACGATGGTCTGCGTGAGTTCGTTGGAACCTTCGATGACGACGGGTTCGTCCATTTGCTTTATGTCCCTGATAATTTCGAGGCCATTGTCGCCGATGGACTTGCAAGCATTCACAAGCTACAGGATGTGGTGCGGGGCCGAATCCATGAACGCGTGGCCCTACTTGCACGCAAGGCGGGTTGCCGGAAAGGGCTGACGGTGCTGGTTCATGGCGGCATCGGGCGGGAATTCGAGCCGGTTTGGGGAGATCTTCCGGATAGATGGCATCAGCTTTGCATATCCGCCTTCGACTTCATGCTCCTGGGAGGCGAGCCCGACTTCACTGCGTTGAGGGCTTGGAAACTTCTCCAGAGCGTCGACGAACTTGAAGCAGAGGGCGTCGTCTTTCCGAACCTCCGCGGGTTCTTAAACCTTGTCGCCTTCTCGTACCATGTGAATTTTGAACTCGTACCAGAGAACATGAGACTGGGACCGATATATCTACACAGCGACTTTATCTTGCCGCTACGCCGCACGATCCGTACCGTGCTCGATCGGCATGCTTTAATCTCACCCAGTGGCAAATCATGGGTCGATGTCCAGCGTGAAGCTCTGCGCCGTCAGGTCGGCGAAGCGCAACGTCGATCGGTATACCTAAGTCGCCTGCATCGGGCAAGTCGAGAGTTCTTGGCCTGCGTCAAATCCACGTCGCGACCTTGGTGGGTCCATTGCCGGCAGCTTCCTGAAACCGGCTGGCACCATGACATCGTATTTGGTATTCTTGAGATGGTCCTTGGCTGGCTCGCTCGATTGGTCCCTGCGTTCGAAGAACGAAACGCCACGTTACCGACCGGTCCTGTCGCCATTCGGATCCAATTTCCGGACATTGAGACGTTCCGTCAGCGTGATTGTCAACTTAAGGATACACCCGCTGCTCCACGTGTCGCTGTGGAAGATGGAGTGATCTCGATCGAATGCGTGTCGAGGTACCTGCACAGTTTTCTAAGCACGGGCAATCTCGGGGACCGCTTGATGATTGCCTCACTGGCACGAGGCGTAGATATGTTGTGTGGCAACGAGGGTGTCTTGGATGCTGGAACGGAGGAATGGGTGTACGCAGTGGTCGGATCCGAAAACGCTCGGTTCCTTAAGATGACACCCAGCCCGACACTGGAAGATGCGATTTATGACGTTGTCTCGCTTCCGCAGTTGCGACTCGTGATGCCGGAGGATCGCGGCAGGAGTCGCACAGACCTGGCACGTCGGGCGGGATTCGATGGAGAACCCGGTTCTATTCCGTCGTCCCAGGCCTGTGAGCTTCTCAATGACGCGGTGGATGAGGTCTGGATGCGCATCAGATCGCGGCTCGTCGAACTGTCCCGAGAGAGCGTCGTCGAACGATCGCTTATGAATTACGTCGCTGCCCGGAAGGAGCATCGAGATTGGATGCGTTCGATGGCGGCACAGCTCTCCTTGTATGACTATTCGGCGGTGATGGCCTACGCAAACGACCGCGCCTTACGCCGAGATACTGCAGCATTGGCTTCCAGGGTTATAGCGGAAATGGCGCTGTGCACTTCGTCATATGGTACGGGGTCAGCCTGCGCAGGGTCGGACCTCGACTTTCTAGTTGCGGAGGTTTCAACGCTTCTGGAATGCGCCGTGCAGAGCGATGCGCTGCGTTTCGGTTTGGCGACACGTCCGCCGACTATGCACTTGAATGGTTCCTTCGGATTCGACCAGTCGGCAACGGTGGCGACTAAATTGCTTACGACCGAACATTGGCAACGTACATTTCGGGATGCGGCGAAGGATGAGAGAGCCGGAGGTGAAGGTGACGACGACGATGAGTTGGCGGATCCCGACTTCCCGTCCGCCTTTTTGGCGGAGTTTGGCCTTACGCTAGAACACTATGGGTCGTTTATCCATCTAGTCACCTTGGAAGCGCTGGAGAGCAACGTAGCGCATTTGAGACTTCGGAAAACCGAAGTTTTGCAGCGACTAAGACAATCCGGCGCAACAAATCCGAATCGTGCGTTCGATGCGTTTGCGCTTGCTCCAAGGGCAGAGTGGAATGAGAAACATCCTGAAAACGCTGAGCCAAGAGACTGGTGGCCTTGGCGATACAACAGACGCCTGTCCATTATGCGGCGTCCGCTTGTTCAGTTGTCAAACGAGATCGATCCAACGGTTATCATATTTCCTTCGATAATCGGAGGGACATTGCGCTACGTTTGCCAAGCTGCATTCGGTGATCTTCCAGGCACTCTTTTTGATAGTCGAGAAATGAACGCATGCATCGGAAGAGCGGCGGACAGGAGTGGGCACGAGTTCGCGCGTAGGGTAGAAAGGCAACTCGGCGAACTGGGATGGAAGACGAAGCGCGAAGTGAGCCTCACGCGATTCGGCGGCGACAAGGATCTTGGAGATATCGATGTCTTGGCTTGGCAACCGGCTAATGGGCTGGTCTACGCTGTCGAGTGTAAAAGCCTCCGGCTCGACCGTACCTGCGGCGAGATAGCGGGGCGCTTGGCGGAATATTCTTCAGGGACTTTTGACGGAAAGCGCTCCCTATTGCAGAGACATCTCGACAGAGTTTCATATCTCGAATCCAATCGCAGCCGGCTTGCGGCAGTCGTTGGTATTCCTGCAGATGCGTTGACGTTGCGTTCGGCATTGGTGACGGAACAGCTCTTTTCGATGCAGTTTGCTGGAAAAGCGCGAGAGATGTTAGATCTCGTGACAGACTATGAACTGCTTGAATCAGCATTTTCAAATTGAGGTCTCGAGGACAGTTCCAACTCTTGGCAGGGGCTCGGTTCATGCAGTCCCACCGCTAAGTGCTGCAAGAACGTGTCTTCGCCGATCGGGCGAGTTCAACAAACGCAGCGTGATACCGGGAAGAAGCTCTGAGCATGGCCATGGAGCACTAGACATAGGCACGGGCGTAGGGACGACCGGCAAAAATACTAGCACACGTCTTTGCGAGAATGTGCCAATTGAATGCCGACCAGAGAGTTGGATGAAAAGGGAGATTCGCAGCGCGCGGAAGACGAACAAGTAGATCATTGTAAACTAAAGCAAACTTAGCAAAGCTTCTCTGGTCGATTTGTCCGAGGGCGGTCGATCTGAACCTGATCCGGGGTTCAACATCTGCCCGGGAATCAGGATATCGGAGGTTTGTGCCGGACCAGACTCAACGGGTTCGTATGGGATTCGACACTGTCCCGGGCGAACCCTTTTTTTTGCGCCGCTCAGTCCACCGGCTCACAACGCCTTCGAATCGTGACCAGACCGAGGCCTTCGGTCTGTAACGCTTCCCGGAAGATACCGCGCATCCGTGACTCAGGATCCGTTTCTTCGACCGTCCAGACCGAGTCGACGCCGCAGGCCGCGGCCAGATTGTTGATGCCAACGACAGGACCGGGTTTTCCAGCGACCGGGACGCCCCGATCGGGGGTGGGCTGGCCTCCGGTCGTGAGTGAACCGGCGTTGTCGAGTACCACAAGCAACAGATTGGCGCCGGTCGATCCGGCATGGATCAACGCGTTTACGCTGCTGTGGTAGAAGGCCGAGTCGCCCGTAACGGCCACGGCCCGTTCTCCCACGCCTGCCTTCTGGAGTCCCAGCGCCGCGCCGACGGCGGATCCCATGCACAGCTTGGTGTCGAGATATTTCGCGGCAATCACTACGCAGCCGGGATCGGCGGTGAGGAACGGGTTCTGACCCAGGGCGGCCGCTTCCTCACGCAGCGCGGCGAGGATTTCATTGTACGGGCAGCCGGCGCAATGCGATTTTCGGTATGGCTTTTCCTCCTCCCAGCCGGCTTCGGTGTATACACGCTTTGGAGCCAGGCCGGGCAGACACGCCGAAAGTGCTTTCTGAATCTGCCATCGGAAAAGTTCACCTTCTCCGGGCACATGTCCACTGCGTTTGCCGAGGACGCCTGGCGTGACCTGCCCGTCGTACCCGATGGTCTTGATGCCGTCTTCCAGATACGGGTCCACTTCTTCAAGCACCAGGACCTGCGTGCAACGCCTGAGAAAGTTCGTGATCAGGCTCCTGGGAAGGGGATACAGGGAGCCGATCTTGAGGAGCCGGAGTCCCGTCGTATCCGCACCTTCAAGCGCGTCCTGAAGTTTGGTGTGGACGAATCCTGGCGCGATGACGCCCAGTTCTCCGGCGCCGTCGATACGGTTGAAGGGAATTTCCTCGAACGTCCGGGAGATGTCCTTGAGATTGCGATGGAGCCGCCGGTGGTTTGGGATGCAGTTGGAAAGGGACGAAATCCAGCGCATCGGTTCCCGGTCCGGATCCAGCGCGTGAAGGGACGCGGGTCTGCGGATCGGGGGCTGGTCGGCTTCGCAGACGCTGAAGCTCCGGGTGATGCGCAGGATTACGACCGTACGGAACGACTCGGAGAAGCCGAAAGCCCAACGCATCATCCGCCGGCCTTCCGCCGGCGTCGCGGGCTCGAGCATGGGGATTTCGGCAAGGGGTGCGAAAAAACGGCCGTCCTGTTCATTCTGCGACCCCCACGCGCCGGGATCGTCGCCCATGAGGATCACCAGCCCGGCGTGTACCCCGGTCATATTCAGCACCATAAGGGTATCCAGCGCCACGTTCATGCCCACGCTCTTCATGCACACAAGCGCCCGTTTGCCACCCTGCGAGACCCCTGCGGCGACGTCCAGGGCGATGCGTTCGTTCAGACACCATTCGGCATCGTGGCCGTATTCGGACGCCGTGTCGGACAGCGCCGTAAATGTGCCGGTGCCAGGTGAACCGGGATAGCCGGTAATGCAGCTGACTCCGGCCTCGATTGCGCCCCAGGCCAGTGCCGTGTCTCCGTTGATTCGCATTGCATTCATCGGGTTCTCCATTGGGAATTGCCGCGAAATTGGACGAAAGGACGATGGTACCCGTACACTCGAGGCTTGTCAAGCGTTAACCTCCATTCGTACGTCTTTGTGGACGTTAATTCGAATATGTTCGTGTTGTTAGAGGCGGTGAGACGGTAGCCGTAAGAGGTTAGAGATGACCCGCCTCGTTGGGTTTCAATTCTTGCCGGAGGCATTGACGAGGAACAGATCGGCAAAGACTCCTTCTCCCGTCTCCCCGACTTTTGGCTTTTTCTCCTCCCGTCTCCCGGCTTACGTCTCCCCTTCTTCGACTGATCGTCAGATCAATCCAATGAGCCGCCAGTAGAGGAAGTTGAGGGGCAGGAGTAACAGGAGCGAGACCAGCGCAAGAAGAACCATGAGACGGATGAACTGGCCCATATGCACGTAGCGGAAGCTGTACGCCAGGATGAACGGCGCCGCCTGGTACGGAAAGAATCCGCAGCTTGCGACAATGGCCATACACAGGGCGGCGGGAAGCGGCGCCATGCCCGTCTGGGCGGCGACGTCCAGGAGGACGGGCGTGAGGATGGCGGCGACGGCAGCCGTGTCCGCCATAAAATTGAAGGGTAGAATGAAGGCGGAAAGCACACCTAGCTGTGTGAGCAGGCTGCCGTCGAAACGACCCAGCCACTCCGTGAACTGATTCGCAAGCAGGGGGCTGAAACCGGTGGTTTCGAGCGCGTGGCCAACGGAGAACGCCGCGGCGATGTAGATGAGCAGCGGAAAGTTGATCTTTTTCAGCAGGTCGGGATGCAGTGGCCCCAATCCGGGGAGATAACAGGCCAGAACGAGCCCCAGGCCCACGTAGGCCGGATGGATGCCGTGCAGCGCGTCTGTCGCCCACAGCAGGATGCCCGCAAGCAGGATGCACAGCGTTTTCTTCTCGGCGGGCGTAACGCGATCGGGGACGTCGGCATCCACGTGGGGCTTTGACGGGATGCGTGCCGCACCCCGCAAGGGCAATAACAGGCGGATCAGCGCGTAACAGCACGCGACGCGGCACAGCGAAAAAACGGGAAAGAGATACAACGTCCACTGTCCCCAGTAAACGGTGATGTCGCGGGATTCCAGGACGCCGAAGACCACCAGGCTGGGCACCGAAGCCGTAAGAACGCCGGTGCCGCCGTAGTACGTGGAACAGGCCAGGGAGAGGATCAGCGCCGCGCTCACCCGTGATCCGGGCGGCTCTCCGAGCGTCCGCAGCAGCGTGACGATGAGGGGCATCAGGATCAGGATTCGCACGACCCCCGAGGGGATGAGAAGCGCGGAAAGCATGCCCAGGACGTGAAGCGCGAGGATGAGCCCGTTCAGGCTCCCGATGCGCCCCAGGACGAGGCGCGAGATCCGCGTTCCCAGCGGTGTTTCCGTGATGCCCAGGCTGAGGGCCATGCCGGCGAAGATGAGCCAGACAGTCTTGCTGGAGAAGGGCCCGAAGGCCGTCTCGAACGGGAGTACGCCCAGGACGGGGAAGAGGACGATCATCAGCAGCGAGCTGTATTCCAGGGGGACGGGTTCGAAGGTCCAAAGCACGATCGTGGCAAGAGACAGCGCCAGCGCCAGACGCGGCACGGTATCGATGTCCGCCGGATACAGGATGACGAGCAGCGGCAGAAGAATGGCGAGAATCAGCCCGGCTGCGGTTTTTCGAGTCATTCGCTGGAATGCCTTATTACGTTGACTGAAAACGAAAGACAAAAATAGAAAAAGAACTCGAAAAATGCAATGAAATTAACAGGTTATGCGTGTTAGCGGTCGTCGAGCGATGATTCCGACAGTTGAAACGAGCCGCGAAAGCACGATAACAGGAACGTGTGATTCCGGCCGCATGTGCAGCTTGACTTAAATATAAGAACGTCGGTATTATCGTCACGGTACAAGTATAGATGGGTACCGTGACCGGGGCCCAATTCCCGCCGCAGTGTCTCACAGGAGATATGCCGCGAAGTGCCGTATACGCGTCATCCCAGGCATCGCCGTGACGAGACGAGGTCACAGATGGAGTTCAAGATAGCATTAGAAACCGCCGATGTGCTGCCCGAATACGGCAGCGTGCCGATAGGCTTCGAAGTGAATAGCCGCTTTCGCGTCGAACGGGTATCCGGCGGCCTGGAGGGAATCCGGCTGATCGAGGAAGCCGTGAAGCCGCCCTATATCAAGGACTACGACCGGCCCGACGGCCCCGAACGATGGGCCCGCAAACCGTGGGACCTGTCGAACTGGATCTTTCTGGGCGCGTTTCGGAACCGAGAGCGCATCGGCGGCGCGATCGTCGCCTTTCACGTCGATGACATGAACTATTGCGAAGGGCGGGAAGACCTCGCCGGCCTGTGGGACATTCGCGTCCGCCCGGACTACCGGGGACGGGGCGTCGGCAAGTCGCTGTTTCATCACGCCGAGTCCTGTGCCAGGAATCGTGGTTGCACTCAGTTGAAGATAGAAACCCAGAACATCAACGTCGCCGCCTGCCGCTTCTACGCGCGCATGGGGGCGCGGCTCGGCAAGATCAATATGTACGCCTATCATGCAGACGGCCTGGACGAGGTGGAACTGACCTGGTACAAGGAGCTGTAATCCGGTGTCCATGTGGGGTCAGAATCGAATTATGATGACACTTTACCGGGAGAGATCTATAGTTCGTATTCTGCGCTGCAGCAGTATAGCCTGTCGAAACGATTGCAGCGCCTGAGAAACGTGGTCACTGAGCATGCCTGCATTGAGCTTGTCGAAATGTCGAAGTGCCCGCGTTTCTACATCCGTTCGGTCGCGTCAGACAGCCCTTCGCCGACCCTTCGACAGGCTCAGGGAGCGGCTAAGGGCAGGGCAGAGCGCGATATGTCAGGAGCACACCGAACGGCTTGAATCCACCTATGTCGCAGGGATAAAGCCGCCACCCGTTTTGCCCTAGTGGCAATAGTCTCCAACGCAAACGTCCCCGTTCCCTTGAGATTCTCATCGTCCGAAATACATCAACTCTGCAAAGAATCATATATGTGCTATTCACGAAGCCGATCTGAGAGTAGATCGGTGTTTTTTTGGCAACGTCCGGCATCCCGGCAATTGGTTGCAGGGGCTTCCCTGGTACGGGTGCATCCACTTGACTTTCGAGGCCCGCCTTGGCATATTGGCAGCCGTTGTTCAGGCGGTATCTGATGCGTCTATGCGGAGGTCGGACATGAGCCTGGTTTTATTCTCGGCATTTGCAACAGTACTCGCAGCACTTCTGTTGATCTTCAGGCGCGCGGCAAGCGCGGGGACCCCTGATTTCGGGGACGGGTTCGCGCGCCACGGCGTGGCGGCTCCGGTGTGTCGTGCACGTGGCGTAGCGGCAACGTCAGACGGCGACGGGCGGCCGATCGTGCTGGCGTGGCCGATGGACCACCGGGGTTGCGGGTCGATTCTCGTGATCGACGCCCGGTCGGGCGAGGTGGAGCAGATTCCGACTCCGTTCGGGATGGCCTCCACGCCCTTCGCCGTTCTGTTGTCCACGCGTAACCGGTTCTATTCGTATTTCGACAAATTCGTGGAGTTCGACGCCGAATCCTGCCGATTCACGTTCTGGTCCGACGCGCCGCCGAGATTCGCCATGTCGTTTACAGAAGACGATAACGGCACGGTCTGGACGTCCGCGTATCCCAACTGCGAATTGCTGAGCTTCGATCCGGACAGCCAAAAACTGGAGAACCACGGCCCGCTCAACCATGAGAATTGGCCGCAGTACCCGAGGACGATCGCGGTGGACAGTTCCGGGTGGGTCTATGCGGGCATCGGCGCCACCCGCGGGCAGATCGTTTCATTCAATCCGGCAACAGGCGAACGTGCCGCGTTGATACCCGAGTCCGACCGCCGGCACGGCTCATCGACCGTCTACCGGGGCGTGGACGGAAAAGTGTACGGGACACCATTCGATACGGGTCCGTGGTTGGCGCTGCACGAAGGCGCGGTGACGCCGGTGGACGCGCCCGCCGCCGAGCGGCCGATCATGGCCGGCGTCCAGGAGGCGGTCCTGGACAATTTCCCGGATGGCTTGTCGCTCGATGAGATCAACCTTCCGGAGAAGTTCGTCCAGGTCAGCGAGGCGGGAACACCAAGGCGGCTGGAAATCGACTATGAGTCGGAGGGATCCCCCATCCTGTCGATCGCGGAAGGACCCGATGGCAAAATCCACGGTTCGACCGGGCATCCGCTGAGGTTCTATACGTACGATCCGGAGGCGGATGCGTTCACCCACCACGGTCTGTTGGACCTGATCGGACACCTGAACGCGCTCGCCGTTCAGGGCGAAAAGATCTACTGCGCGGAGTACGCGGACGGCAGGCTCTGGGAATACGACCCCGCGCGGCCGTGGGACGATCGGGCGCCTGAGGACCCGAACCCCAGGGTTTTGATATCCGTGAACCCCACAATTATCCGCCCGCACGCGCTGCTGGCGCACCCGGACGGGCGGCGGTTGATCATGACGGGAACGCCGGGCTATGGCTTGACGGGCGGAGGGATGCTGATCTGGGATACCGGGTCCGGGAGCCATACGCTGTTGACCCACGAGGACCTGATTCCCGCCCACAGCACGGTATCGATTGCGGCGCTGCCGGACGGGAAGATCGTGTGCGGGACGACGATAAGTCCCGGAACGGGAGGGGAGACGCACGCGAAGGAGGCGGAATTCTACATTCTGGATCCGGATGAAGGCCGCGTGCTGTTTCGCGAAGTGGTTGTGCCCGGCGCCACGGTGATTCCGGACATGCTCCTGGGTCCCGACGGATTGATCTACGGCCTGGCCGCCGGATCCGCATTCTTCGTTTTCGATCCCGGGTCGCGCGAGGTCGTCCACTTCGAGGCGAAGCTGCCTTACGGCGACCTGGCGGGGCAACAGGCCCCCAGGATCATGGCGACGGGTCCCGACAACGGGATCTACGCGCTCTTTCGCAACGCGATCGTTCGGATCGAACCGGGTTCGTTCGAACACGCGGCGCTGGGAACACCCCCGGTGAATGCGAACGCGGGCATTGTCATTCGCGCGGGCAGGCTCTATTATACCCACAGATCGGAAGTCTGGAGCTTCCGGATTCCGGGCTGCTAGACCATAAGCGCCTGCCACAGGGCTTTGTAGTAACGCAAGAGCCGTTCCGGCTCCGGGCTGTCGGGGATTTCGGCCAGGGTATATCCGTCGTATCCTTCGGCTTTCAGCAGCCCGAAGAGTTCCCGCCAGGGGTATTCGGCGTTGTGCAATTCGTTGATGTGGACGAGACCGAGCCTGTGTTTCAACAGGTCGAAGCCGCTCCTGACCGAGCCGTCAACGACGTCCTCCGGGTTACAGTTCCAGCAGATGTAGACGTTGTCGTGGTCGGCATGGTCGATGATCGAGCGCATGCGCCGGGGTTCGCACGTGTCTCTGCCGTGGACCTCAACGCGAATCTGTACGCCCAGGTCCACGGTTGCTTCGCCGCATTCTCCCAACGCGCGCCCGATCTGTTCCAGGGTCTCTTCTTCCGGAATGCCCTTGTCCGTCTGCAGCGCGTTGGGACGCACCTTGACGCCGGAGCAGCCCAGGTCCGCCGCGAGTCTCGCGTATTCGACGGTCCCGTCGATGTTCCGGCGCACGGTCTCCGGGTCCGCGTCATGGTACTCGTAGACGCTTCCCAGGCCGACGATGTCGACTTCCGCGTCTTCGAACCGACGTCGGACAGCGCTCCGTTCGGCGGCTGAAAGCGCGATCTCCACGCCGTGTGCGTGGGTGGTGCGAAGTTCGACGCCCCGGATTCCCGTGATGTGGCACATGTCGATCAGTGTGGGGACATCCCAGTCTTTCGCGATCTGATAGGTGACGATTCCAAGTTTCATCCGGTAGGCTCCTTTCGTGCCTCGCCTGCAGAGCGACTCTGTCAACGGACTGTCAGGAATGCGATTTCAAGATATCGGCTCCCGGCCGAATGTCAACGCCTTTGTATTTCGCGAACAGCGCCGTCCACTGCGCGTCCTGTCCTGATGACGCTTCACCGCATGGGCAACGGCCGAGGGTAACGCGTTCCGCACGTGAAGACCATTCGCTTTTCCTGCAGAAGACTCCATGCAGGACCAGGCGCCGAATAACGAAAACCAGAGGGATGGATGAGCCTTCCGGATTCTGAACTCGCCGCAGGGTTTCAAATACGACGGGCGGCTTCGGGAGATATGGAGCGCGTGGGTGAGATCGCCCGTCAGGCGTGGCAAAGGATCCACGCGAGTACCGCAGAAATCATGGGAGAGGAAATGCACGCCGTGCTGTGCGCGAATTGGGAGGATGAGAAAACGGCCGCAGTCCGCCGCCACTGGGAGGCGCATCCGGAGTGGTTCCGCGTTGTCGTTGCCACACAGACGGGGCGTGTGGCTGCATTCCTGACGTTTTCGATCGATCAGAGGAAGTCCCTTGGCAGAATAACGAACAATGCCGTTGCGCCCGAAGCACAGGGCAGGGGGCTCGGTACGGCGATGTATCGCTACGCCCTGGATTGCTTCAGGTCTGAGGGTCTGCGCTTTGCGTGCGTGGGTACGGGTCTGGACGAGGGTCACGCCCCGGCGCGCCGCGCATACGAGAAAGCGGGTTTCAACATTGCCCAACACCAGGTAACGTATTATCAATACCTGTAAGTCTTAATCCGAATACAATACCGGTTCGCGGGGTTTTGTCAGCCGGCGAATACGATTCCCAATTACAGGAGTATGATCCATGAAAGTACTGATTACATCGGCGGGGACGGCGCTTGCCGAGGCATTGGCGGCGGATCTTTCGCAGCAGCACGAGGTGAGGTTGACCGACGTCTCGGGCGTCACCACGGAGTTTCCCTTTCGTCAGTGCGAGTTGGGCCACGATGGCGAGACGGAATCGCTGGTGGAAGGAATCGATGCGATCGTGCATGTCGCGGAACTGCCCCAAGGCCAGCATAGCGTCGAGCGCGAGATCGATTTCCAGACGCGCTGTACGTACAATCTGATGGTTGCCGCAAGGGAGAAAAACGTCGGCCACGTGGTGTACCTCAGTTCGCTGAGCCTTTTCGAGACATGCGATCCGAACTGGAACGTGACGGAGCAATGGGCGCCGAGGCCGTCCACGGACGCGGGACCTATGGGGAAGTACCTGGGTGAATTCACGTGCAGAGAATTCGCACGGGAACACTCGGTGCGCGTGACGTGTTTGCGACTCGGGGAAGTCGGCGGCGAAGGCGACGCCGCTTTGTCGGTGAAGGACGCGGTCAGGGCCATCGCATCGGCACTTTCGATAGACGGGCCGATGTGGCGGGTGCTGCACGTGCAGTCCGAGGTCGAAGACGCGAGGTTTCCCATCGGCCAGGCCAAAAGTGCCCTCGGCATCTGAATCATCAATTCCGCGTGACCCTGGTGACGAAAATGAAAGTCGTGATTTACGGCGGCAACGGGATGTTGGGGCCGCACGTCGTAAAGGCGCTTGAAGGGCGCGTGTCCCTTCGGATGACGGATCTGGAGCCGTTCGAAACGTCCCACGAGATGATGCCCGTGGACGTGGCGGACCCTGTGGGCGTCATGCGCGCCGCGGAAGGGATGGACGCGATTATCAACCTGTCCGTTTTGCGGCCGCATCGAAAAATCGCGTTCGACGTGAATACCCTGGGATGCTACAACGTGATGCGCGCGGCCGTGAGGAACGGGATCCGGCGCGTGATCAACACGGGGCCGTACTTTACCGTACAGGGCGACCCCTACAGGGACTGGGACTATAACATCGGTCCGGACGTGCCTCCCAGGCCCGGGACGGGTCTGTATGTGCTGTCCAAGGGATTGGGCCAGGAAATCTGCCGGATCTTCGCCTCGAACTTCGACGTGTACGTGCTGTGTTACCTGTTCTGGAGTTTTCGGGGTCACGACCCATCCTCCCAACCGGTTCGCGACCGGCCATTTCTTGTGACGTGGCGGGATGCCGCCGGCGCGTTCCTCCCCGGACTGGAAATCCCGCTGGAGCGTCTGCCGTCGCGTTGCGAGGTATTCAATATTCTCGGCGACCGGCCGCACGGGCACTTTACAAACGCGAAGGCCAGACGGATCCTGGGGTGGCAGCCGAGGGACGGGCTCGAATACACGTACATTAAGAGATAGACAGCCGGGAATCCGCGGGCCGGCGCCGGTAGATCGTACGGCCCGCGGCGAACGCTGCGGATGTCCGGGCGCGGGGTATACACACGATAGGAGATGAGAGTGAGGGTTGTAATTTATGGCGGCAACGGCATGCTGGGGCCGCACGTCGTAAAGGCGCTTGAAGGGCGCGTGACCCTTCGGATTACGGATCTGGAGCCGTTTGAAACGTGCCACGAGATGATGCCCGTGGACGTGGCGGATCCGGAGGCCGTCATGCGCGCGGCGGAAGGGATGGACGCGATCATCAACCTGTCGGTTCTGCGGCCGCATCGCAAGACCGCGTTCGACGTGAATACCCTGGGATGCTACAACGTGATGCGCGCGGCCGTGAAAAACGGGATCCGGCGCGTCATCAACACCGGGCCGCACTTTACCGTGCAGGGCGAATCCTACGCGGACCTGGATTATCACATCGGTCCGGATGTGCCCCCCAGACCGGGAACGAACCTGTATGCGCTTTCGAAGGGGTTGGGCCAGGAAATCTGCCGGATCTTCACGTCGAATTTCGACGTGTACGTGCTGTGTTACCTGTTCTGGAGTTTTCGCGATCACGACCCGTCCTCTCAACCGGTTCATGACCGGTCATTCATGGTGACGTGGCGGGATGCTGCCGATGCGTTCCTCCCCGGACTGGAAATCACACTGGAACGTCTGCATTCAAGATGCGAGGTATTCGATATTTTCGGCGACCGGCCGCACGGGCACTTTACGAACGCGAAGGCCAGGCGGATCCTGGGGTGGAAACCGAGGGACGGACTCGAATACACGTACACGAAAAAATAGGCAGCCGTGAATCCGCGGACCGGCGCCGATACATCATTCGGCGCGCCGCGAGCGGCGTGGACGTTCGAATATCGAGGCATGCACACGATTGGAGATGGTAATGAAGGTCGTGATCTATGGCGGCAACGGGATGCTGGGGCCGCATGTCGTTAAAGCCCTGGAGGAACACGTTTCGCTTCGGATAACGGATCTGGAACCATTCGAGACCCCGCACGAGATGATCCCCGTGGACGTCGCGGACCCGGATGCCGTCATGCGCACGGCCGAGGGAATGGATGCAATCATCAACCTGTCGGTCCTGCGGCCGCATCGAAGAGTCGCATTCGACGTGAATGCACTGGGGTGTTACAACATCATGCGCGCGGCGGTCAAACACGGGATTCGTCGCGTCATCAATACGGGCCCGCATTTTACCGTACAGGGGGCGCCCTACGAGGCGTGGGACTACGGGATCGGCCCTGACGTGCCGCCGATGCCCGGTACGAACCTGTACGCGCTTTCAAAGGGGCTGGGACAGGAAATCTGTCGGATCTTTACGGCGCATTGCGACGTTTACGTTTTGTGTTTTATGTTCTACATCTTCAGAGATCACGACGCGTCGACCGAGCCGGTTCGGGACTGGTCGTTTCTGGTATCGTGGCGCGACGCGGCCGCGGCGTTCTTTCCGGGGCTGACCATCGAACTGGACCGGTTGCCTTCGCGGTGCGAGGCCTTCAACATTTTCGGCGATCGCCCGCACGGACAGTTTTCAAACGAGAAGGCAAAGCGGATTCTGGGGTGGCAGCCTTCAGATGGGCTCGAATACACGTATTTGAAGAAATAGGTACGTTTCCACCGTTTCAATATACGAGGTTATGCTTGTGAATTATGCACCGCATACGGATCAGGACATTCGGACGATGCTGGATACGATCGGGATCGATTCAATGGAGGCGCTCTTCGATCCCGTCCCGGAGTCCCTGCGGTTGGCTTCGCTGGACCTGCCTTCCGGCATCAGCGAGATGGAGGCCATTCGACAGATCGAGGAACTCGGCCGCGCGGCGCGGGAGCAGGCCCCGGAGCTGTCGTTCGTGGGCGGCGGCGCCTACGAGCACTTCACGCCCAGCGTCGTCGACGCGATGATTTCACGCGGCGAATTCTACACGGCATATACGCCCTATCAGCCGGAGGTGAGCCAGGGTACGCTGCGGGCGATTTTCGAGTTCCAGACCATGGTCTGCGAGTTGACCGGTATGGAGGTGGCCAATGCCTCCATGTACGACGGCGCATCCGCCCTGGCGGAAGCGGTAATGATGGCGGTCCGAATCAACGACGGTACGCGGGTACTGCTGCCGCGCAGCCTGCACCCGTTCTACCGGCGTGTCGTGGAGACTTACGTTCGGGGTATTGGACTGGAACTGGTGGAGATTCCCTGGACGGACGCCGGAACCGTCGACATCGAGCTGGTCGAGGCGGAGCTGAATGACGATACCGCCGCGGTCGTGGTGCAGAATCCGAATTTCCTGGGTGTGCTGGAACCGCTGGACGCGATGGGCAGCCTGTTGCAGGACCATCCGTCTGCCTACGTGGCGTCGGTGAATCCGATTTCCCTCGGGGTGATACGGCCGCCGGGAGACTTCGGAGCTGACATTGTGGTCGGCGACGGTCAGCCGCTGGGCCTGCCGTTGTCCTACGGCGGCCCGTACGTGGGTATGTTCGCCACGCGCGAACGGCATGTTCGACGAATGCCCGGTCGCGTGGTCGGACAGACGACCGACGTAGACGGAAAGCGTGGGTTTGTGATGACGCTCCAGACGCGCGAACAGCATATTCGCCGGGAACGCGCAACGTCGAACATCTGCACGAATCAGACTTTGTGCGCGACGGCCGCGACAGTCTATTTGGCGTCGCTCGGGCCCGATGGCCTGCGTGAAGTCGGCATGTTGAACTGGAACCGAAGCCACGAAGCAGCGTCCGCGCTGTGCGCCATCGACGGGCTTTCTCTGAAGTTTTCGGGCGCGTCGTTCAACGAATTCGTGGTTGAAGCGCCCTGTCCTGCGGGCGAAGCGCTCAAAGCGTTACGGAAAAAGGGAATTGCCGGGGGTATCGATCTGGGGCGCGTCTATCCGGAACTGGACCGGTGTGTTCTGGCGTGCGTAACCGAAACGAAGACCGGTGCGGACGTGGCTCGCCTGGTTGACGCGTGGAGAGACATTTAATGGACAGGGATCTGCTGATTTTCGAAAGAGGCGAAAGCGGGCGCCGGTGCACGAGGTTTCCGGACGCGGGCGACGCGGTGGTACCCATTCCCGACGGGATTTACCGGAATAACGCGCCCGCACTGCCGGAAGTCAGCGAGCTCGAGCTGGTGCGCCATTACGTGAATCTTTCGTCCATGAACTTCAGTATCGATACGGCGTTTTACCCGCTGGGTTCCTGCACGATGAAGTACAATCCCAAAGTACACGAACGCGTCGCGCGCCTGCCCGATTTCGCGGGATTGCATCCCTTTGCGGACGAGACGGCGTCGCAGGCTGCGTTGCGCGTCCTGTGGGAGATGGACGGAATATTGAGGGCCGTTACCGGAATGGACGGGTTTACGTTTCAGCCTGCCGCGGGCGCACAGGGGGAATTTGTCGGCATTTCGCTGATCGCGGCGTACCATCGCGAGAATCAGGACGACAGGCAGGTTGTGCTGATTCCGGATTCCGCACACGGAACGAACCCCGCGACAGCGGCGATGTGCGGCTTCCGGGTGGAGACGCTGAAATCCACCGACCGGGGAACAGTGGACGTGGCGGACCTGAAGGCCAAGATGAATCACCGGGTCGCGGGATTGATGCTGACCAACCCGAACACATTCGGCGTATTCGAGGACGAAATCCAGGACATTCAGCAGGTGGTCCACGACGGGGGAGGCCTGCTCTATTACGACGGAGCGAATTTGAACGCATTCCTGGGACAATGCAGGCCCGGGGATATGGGTTTCGACGTTGTCCACATCAACCTGCACAAGACCTTCACGACCCCACACGGCGGCGGCGGCCCGGGGTCCGGACCCGTCGGCGTGAAAGACGCGTTGCTTCCTTACCTGCCGCTCCCCGTCGTTACGAACGCAGGAGGCCGCTTCGAATTGGACTACGATCGGCCGCGGTCGATCGGAAAGGTCAGTACGTTCTACGGGAATTTCGGCATGGTGATTCGCGCGTACATCTATGCCAGAATGCTGGGTGCGGAAGGGATGCGGCGCACGAGCGAGATGGCCGTCCTGAACGCGAATTACATCGCCAGCAGGCTGGACGGGTATTACGACCGCCCCAAGTCCGCGCAGCCCATGCACGAAATGGTGTTCTCGGCGTCGCGGCAGAAGAGGTCCAGCGGGGTCAGCGCTCTGGATATCGCCAAGAGACTGATCGACTACGGCCATCACCCGC
Source organism: Gemmatimonadota bacterium (assembly GCA_028877215.1). Classification (GTDB taxonomy): domain Bacteria; phylum Latescibacterota; class UBA2968; order UBA2968; genus JAAXHE01. Next base: position 26,639 of record JAPPFJ010000002.1, read on the forward strand.
CAACGATCTATTTTCCTCTGCCCAGGGTAGCGCCCGAGGCGATGCTGATCGAGCCCACGGAGACGGAAAGCCTGGAACAGCTTGACGAGTTCATCGAAGCCATGATTCAGATCGCCGCGGAGGCGGAAGAAGACCCCGACCTGTTGCACCACGCGCCTCACCACACACCCGTCCGGCGGCTGGACGAAGCAACGGCCGCGCGGAAGCCCGTGCTGCGGGTGACGGAGGGCGAATGAGTTCCCCGGGCAGATTCGCATCAGACGCAAAAAAAGGGCCGCGATATCCATCGCGGCCCTTTTTTCATCAGGTTTCAACGACGCTTCAATCTTCGCGCTTTGCCCCTCGACACGTGATTTCTATCAGGTTGCCGTCGGGATCCTGGAGAAAAACGAAGCGGCTCCCGTCGTGCGGTCTGATGCCCGGGCCGCCCACGACGTGTACCCACCCGCCATCCAGAGATTTGACGACGCGCTCAAAGTCCGAGACCTCGAAAGCGATATGGCGCCTCGACGGATCCGGGTGTTCTTCCGCCACCAGCAGATGGATCTCCAGGTCTCCACATCGGTACCAGGCGCCCTCGAAGTCGTAATCCGGCCGTGGTATGGGGTTCAGACCCAGGAATTTCTCGTAGAAGGACCTGGATCGTTCCAGATTGCGCGCAACCAGCGTGATGTGATGTACGCCCACGATATCCAGCACGGGTGAGACGGCGCCCCTGAGGGAAACTTCCGGGTTGTTGAGCGTATCGTGTGCCACTGTACTCAGTTCTCCGTGAGGTACGCGCGGATCTTTCGCACCCGCGAAGGGTGTTTGAGCGACGCAAGTGCCTTGTCTCGAATCTGGCGAACGCGCTCCTTAGTTAAACTGAGTTGATTGCCTATTTGTTCCAGCGTCATGGAGTCTTCGCCGTTGATTCCGAAATAAAGCCGCAGGATTCGGGCTTCGCGGGACGACAGGGTATCCAGCGCAGCGCGGATTTCGTCGGCCATCGCCTGTTCCATCACTACGTTTTCGGGCGACACCTGGTCTTTATCCTCCAGGACTTCGAGCAGTGACGAGTCCGGACCTTCCTCCAGCGGCATATCCAGCGACACGTGCCAGCGCGACGCATTAAGCAGATCCTGCGCCTGTTTGGGCTGCATGTCGGCCCCCCGCGCAATCTCGTCGATGCTTGGTTCCCTGCCGAGTTCCTGCTTGAGGTTTGAAGCGATGCGCTCCAGCCGGCACAGGTGTTTGATCTTGTTGACAGGCAGCCTGACCATACGGGCTTTTTCCGCCAGCGAAGAGAGGATGCCCTGCCGGATCCACCAGACCGCATAGGTTGTAAACTTGACGCCCACCGTTTCATCGTACCGCGTTGCCGCGCGAACCAGACCGAGATTTCCTTCGGCAATCAGATCTTCCAGCGGCAATCCCCGCCCCTGATATTCCTTGGCGATCGTGATGACGAACCGGAGGTTGGACTCAACCATCTGTTCCAGGCTCTTGCGGTCTCCGGCCCTGATGCGCTTGGCCAGCGTCACTTCCTGTTGCGGCGTGAGCAGATCGTTGTATGCGATATCCTTGAGATAGAGTTCAAGCGCTGACCGTTTCTTTCCCCGTGACGAAATTCCGTTTTGCTGCCTCATAACCGTTGCAGGCATTACTTTCCCCCAGACAATGGTGCGGTCGTCTGCGTGACGGTTCCCTTCGTGATGCGATCGATCGGGAACCACCCGGAGCTCGCGCGCAGACGGATCCTGTGCGTGCAGAATGCACGACCTGCGATACACGGCGCTCGACAGAGTGGACCGTAAACGTGAATGATACAATCCTGAAAGGGGAGGAATCGAAAAAGAAGCTGTTTTAATACTTCTGGTGAGTTCCCGAGCGCGAGCGAAAGAGTGGCGGTCAAGGCGGGCGAATCCGGCTATGAGAAGGCGAGCATGCGCAGCCTCGACCTCGTAAGACGGGTGGGTTTGACCAACGCCGACCGGCACTTTTGCAGCCGCGCGAAGACCGCTGGGGAACGCAAAAACAGCTTCTAAGGGAGAAGGGAAATTCGGAAAGTTCAACCCCTCCAGGGGTGAGGTGTTGAACTCGCGGGGAAACTGAGGATGCATCCGGAAACCGATCGGGGGAACCGATTCCCGATGTTACTTTCAGTTCCGGCCCTCCCCGGTTCTGCATCACGGACGCTGTCCGGTTGGAGAGCCGTTACTGGCGGAATCGCCGTTTCAATGCCGAGGGGTGGCGGCTGAAACTGCAATCGACTCCGATTTCAAATGAGACTACGTATTTACAGAAAGCCCTGTGAAATAACAAGATAACATACGAATAGCGTTTTGTCAAGTTACGATCATGATTTTTTTCCGGTGAAATACAACCGCCGCCTGCTGGCGGAGGGGTTCGTTGTGCAACAACAGTTGTGCGGCGACGAGGTCCTCTATTCGTCCCCGTCTGATTCCTGGTTTCGTGTTCCCAGGTCTCTGTCCAGAAGAAACAGGCCGTTGCCGTCGCTGCCGACCAGTTTCAGCTTGTTGACGATATCGCTTGCGGTGGCTTCTTCTTCCACCTGCTCGGTAACGAACCACTGAAGGAAGGTGTTGGTGGCGTGGTCACGTTCCTCGACGCTCAGGTCCACCAGGTCGTAGATCTGGGCGGTTACCGCCTTTTCGTGCCGATAGGCATCTTCGAACGCCGCCAGGGAATCGTCCCAATCACGTTTGGGTGCCGCAACGGTCGTCAGCGCCACCTCGCCTTCCCGGTCGTTGATAAAGTCGTAAATCTTCATGGCGTGCATCAGTTCCTCCTGGGCCTGAGCGCGCATCCAGGAGGCGAAACCCGTCAGGTTTGTGGCGTGAAAATAGGCGGACATCGAGAGATAGTAATACGAGGCGTACAGTTCTGAATTCAACTGTTGGTTCAAGGCAGCCTGTACATTTTCCTTTATCATTCATGTCCTCCCTGAGAACTGGAATGAAAAGCAGACAGGACGTCAACACGCCGCAGCCGGAACGTGTCGCGCACGGAGGATCGGCCAGTCTCTTTCGCGATCTGACGACGCGATGCGGAATCAACAGTATATTAAAAAGCGGAAAAAAAACAAGGGTTTCCTTTAACGCCCTTAAACGGAAACGCCATCCTGCACATGCGCAGAATGGCCTTCCGTGAAGACGGGATCGTGCAGAGACGAGCCGCGCTAAGAGTCGGTCTTGACGCAGCCGGTCAGCCGGCGGGGGAGACCGGGGCGCACACCTGCCGGGCGCCGGAAAAAAGCATTGGCCCCGGTTGTGAGGATATCTATTTTAAAAGGGTCCGTCGACGGATTCATAGGCCAGGAGCAGTCATGAACGACACGCCGCTCAGCGTCGCCGTTATCGGCGCCAGTGGAATCGGTCAGCATCATGCCCGTTGGTACGATCTCTCCGGGTGCGAGGTGGTTGCGTTCGCGGGCACGTCCAGGGATTCATGCGAGCGCGCCCGCGCTCGGCTGGCGTCATACTTCTGCTTCCGCGGCCGGGCGTACCAGGACTTGGAGGCGATGTTGCGGGAGGAAACCCCCGACATCGTCGCGGTGACGAGTCCGTATCCGTTGCACAAGGCGCACGCGATTGCCGCGCTTGACGCCGGCGCCCACGTGCTGTGCGAGAAGCCGTTCTGCTGGGACAAAGACAAGGAACTGGATGAGATTCTGGCCGACGGTCGTGTGGTCGTTGCGAAAGCGAAGGGGGCGGGACGTCTGCTGGGGGTGTCTGCCCAATATCCGGCGGGCATACCACACTATCGGGCGTTTTACGAGCAGGTCCGCGGAGGGTGGGACGACGTCACCCGGATTACGATGGAAATGGAGGTGAAGGGACGAAGAGGGCCGAAAAGTTACGAGGAAATCTGGGCGGACGTGGCCCCGCACGCATTGAGTCTGGTCATTGGCTTCCTTCCGGATGGCAGGATGGATATGACAACCGCCGTCTGCGAAATCGAAGAGCGTGAGAACCGGGCGCGGTTCGATTACGTCAGCGGAGTCGGACGGTGCGGCGTGGACCTGGTCCTGCGTGATATCGATGAGGGCATACCGGCGCGACGGTTCGGCGTCAACGGCTTCATGGTGGACTGGGAAGGGTACGTCGACGACGATGGAATCTATCGCGCCCGCCTCGTCCACGGAAGTGAATCTGTGCAATGTGACGACTTTCTGCATATACTGGTCGATACCTTTGTATCGTGCGTACGGGGATCGGACGTTCGGCCCGTCGTGTCGGGAGCGGACGGGCTGCTCGGTCTGGAGTACCAGGTCGAACTGTTGCGCATAGCCAGAGGGCAGGTTCCCGAGCGGCCGCAAGCACCGGACGAGCAGGGATGAATCCAGAGCGCAAGGCGGATATAGCCGTAATCGTCACCTGTCACAATTACGGCCGCTATCTCCGGCAATGCCTGCATTCGATTGAAAGCCAGTTGCTGAAACCGGCGTCTGTGCTGGTCGTGGACGATGCCAGCACCGACGAGACCGACGCCGTCGCCAGGCAGTTTCCGGAGATGGACTACCGTCGGGTTGAATTCCTGAACGGGAACAAGTCCCGAAATTTCGGCTTCAACCATGTTTCGGCCGAATGGGTGGTCTTTTTCGACGCGGACAACTATATGTCGCCCGAATTCCTGGATGTGCTGCATGGGGCGGCGCTCGCACGTCCGGGTCTCGATTTCGTCTATTGCGATCGAATCAACTTCACAGACGGTGACGGTTCCTGGTACCCGGAGCCGGACGGCGTCAGGAAGTCCGGACCCTTCCAGCCGGACCGGCTGCGAAAGGGCAACTATGTGGATGTCGCCTCACTGTTGCGGGCAGGGAGTTTTCCGGGATTCGACGAATCCCTGCGGCGTTATCAGGATTGGGATCTGTGGCTGAATGTCGTCCTGAGACGGCACGGCTGCGGTCATTATGTTCCAAAGCCCCTCTATTACTACCGGATCCACGGCGCCAACATCAGCCGCAGGGAGTCCGACGACCGGGCTGTCTGGCGCGTGCGACGGAAATACCGGCTCGGGTTCTACTTCAGATTGCCGGTCATCAGGGACGCTCGCTGGCTGTTTTGCGTACTCCGGAAATTGAAGAGAAAGGTGTTCGGCAGCAACCGGTAGTCGTGGCTTGGAGACGGGACACCGGTTCGCCGGCCGGTGCGGGGAGACCGATTCCCTGGTTTCGGTTACGAGAGGGGACCGTTTGGATATTACGCATCTGGTGCTGGCTTTGGCGGGCCTTCTCATTGGTATCATGAAGGCAGGGTTCGGCGGTGGTGTGGGCGTGGTCGTGACGCCGCTGCTGGCGCTGGTGATACCCGCCAAGCTGGCGCTGGGCGTCATGTTGCCGCTGTCTCTGGCGGCGGATCTGATCGCGATTCGGTATTATTGGAAGTACCGCGTTTCCAGGGTTGTCGGTAGCCTGATTCCGGGGATGGCGATCGGTGTGCTGGTTGGCTGGGTTCTGCTGGATGCCATTCCCGACCTCTGGTTCCGGCGGGTGCTGGGCGGATTGGCGTGCGTCTTCGGCCTGTTGCAGGCGTTTAAAGACCGTCTGCCGAAAGTACCGTCCGTTTCGGCGGTCGCGGCCGGCGTGGCCCTCGGTGTCGTCTCGGTGCTGACCCATTCCGGCGGCATCATCCTGATGTTGTATCTCATCCCCCAGGGCCTGAGCGGCAGGGTATTCGTGGCCACAGCCGTGCTGGTGGGAATGGCGCTGAATTCCATGAAAGCGCTGGCCTATGCACAACTGGGCCTGCTGGGGCCCGAAGTGTGGCGCATGGACCTCTTCATGCTGCCGACGCTTGCCGCGGGCGTGGGGCTCGGTATCCTGATGAACCGCCGGTTGTCCGTCGTCTGGTTCAACAGGGCAATCCTGGCCCTGGTACTGGCGATCGGCGTTCGGTTGATGTTTTCCTAGTCTGTCGCGCGTGTGGCCACACAGGATTCAGGAGGAATGCGTGTCCCGTCCGGTAATCGGCATCACGACAGGCATCGAGACGCCGAAGAAGGGCGACTCACGGCAGATCGTGGGTCGCGCATATATCAATGCCGTGGAACGGGCCGGGGGCTGCCCTGTGATTCTGCCTATGGTCGAAAGCCGGGAGGTGCTTGCGCCGGTACTGGATCTGATTGACGGGCTGATCATAACGGGCGGTCCCGGCATAACGGACGGTTTGATTGGCGTACTTCCCGACGACCTGCTCCCGGTACATCCGACCCGGGCTCAGACGGACGACTGGATTTTCCGCGGCGCGCGGAATCGCGACCTGCCGATACTCGGCATCTGCTACGGAATGCAGTTCATCAACGCCCGGTTCGACGGCGCGATTTACGCGGATTTACAGGCCCAACTCGGCAAATGCGCCCATTCCCCCAGGCGGTCGGAACAACGTCCGGTGCGGCACCGGGTTCATGCGCTGGCGGATACCTGGCTCGCGCGGCTGACCGGCCGGCCGGGCGAGCCCCTCGAGGTGAACAGTTTCCATATTCAGGCGATCGAGGGGCCCGGTAACGGGCTCCGCGTCAATGCGGTAAGCGGTGACGGGGTCATTGAAGGGATAGAGACGGAAGACGGACGCATCATTGGCGTACAGTTTCACCCCGAAGCGTTGCCAGGCACGGTTTGGGACCGCATCTTCGAACACCTGGTAGCACAATCGCGTGCGGGCGCAAACAGGGAAACCGTCGACCGGGAATGAAATGAACGTGGCGACAATCGCCGGTGTCGTAACCCGGGAGGTTACGAACTCACACGGCCTGAATGTGTTTTCATTCGCTTACACGAACTCAGGAAGGAACTGTCGATGAGAGAGCGCCCCGTCTACTGCTGCAGAAGGGTCTCCACCCCGCCGCCGTTGGATGGAATCATCAATGGTACGGTGTGGGCGTCGGCCGAAACCGTCAGCCGGGAATTCCATTTGATCGGAACCGAGGCCGACCCGCCCGGTTTTTACCTGGAAGCCTCGGCGCTTTGGGACGATGAGGCCCTATACGTGTGTCTTGTATCGGATCCATCCCCCGTTCCCGTCACGATGCGGGAGCGGGACCAGGACCTGTTCAACGAATGCGCGGTGGAGGTCTTCCTTCGAGCCGGAAGCGGTTACTACGAAATCGAGGTGAACCCGCTTGGCGCCGTTTTGGATCTATACTTCCCTAGAGAAGAAGAGACCGACTGGCCGGCGATGGCGAAATTCGACGTGCCTGGGCTGAGGTGGACGGTCGGAGAGGTGGACGGGAACGGGCGCTGGTGCGCGCAGCTGGCCATCCCCTGGGAAGGCGTACCGGAAGTGAGCAGGGCGCGGCACGATGGCATGTCGTGCATTTTCGCGAATTTCACAAGAAGCCAGAAGTTACCGGACGGGAGATATCATCTGACCACGTGGGGGCCCGCGCAGAGTGCGTTCTGCGAATTGGCGAACATGGGCTGTGTGGTGCTCTCGCCCCGCGAACAGGCGGATCAATGAACGAAAGCGCCTCCCCTGCCACGCCGCGCCGGAATCGTCCGGCGGATCCGTTCTGGACGACTGCAAACGGGCTCAGCCTCCTCCGCGCCGCATTGACCGGCCCCGTTCTCTGGATGATATGGAAGGGTCCGGCGTACAAGTGGTATCTGTTCACCGTTGTCATGGTGATGATTATAACCGATATTCTGGACGGATATCTCGCGAGGCGCTGGGGGACCGTAACGCGCTGGGGAAAGATCCTGGATCCGATTGCCGACAAGGTGGCGATCGATGCGATCGCGATCGTCCTGGCGCTGGTGAAGGGATTGCCGCTCTGGGTGGTCGTGGTGGTCGTGGGGCGCGACGTTGCGATTGTCCTGGCCGGTGTCTTTCTGTTGAAGCGCGACCGGATCGTACTCTCTTCCAACGTCTGGGGCAAGCTGACCAGTTGTGCGATGAGCGTGTTGCTGATTGCCTACGCTATGGATGCACAGCCGCTGAAGGTCCCTTTCCTGTACCTCTCGGCGCTGCTTCTTCTGGCTTCGTCCGTAAGTTACGCGCGCAGATTTCCTGTCCAAAAGCGGTAATTCGTCAGGGTTGAATATTTCCACGAGAACACGTTGCAAGTCAGTGTCATCATTCCCGTTATCAATGAAGCGGAAGCGATAGCAGGCTGCCTGGCGCAGTTCCGCGGACAACGGAACGTTGAAGTGATCGTGGTCGATGGCGGCAGCCGCGACGGTACGCAGGAACGAACCCGGGCAACCGGAATAGCACGGCTCGTGACGTCGCCGAGACCCGGCCGATCCGTACAGATGAACCGCGGGGCGAGGTCGGCCTCGGGTGAGGTACTGCTGTTTCTGCATGCCGACACGCTTCTGCCTGACGGCGCAATGCGGATGATCCGGGAGTCGCTCGAGGATCCCTGCGTGGCCGGTGGAAGTTTTCGGCTGGGGCTTTCCGAGGATACGTGGATGTTCCGGACCATCGCCTTCCTCTCCACAATGCGGTCCAGGTATCTTGGGGTCATCTACGGGGATCAGGGAATATATGTGCGGCGGGCCGTGTTCGACCGCGTGGCCGGCTTTCCCGAAGTGGCGCTTTTCGAAGACTCGGAGTTCTGCGCGTCCGTCAGGGAACTGGGCCGTTTCGTCCTCCTGGACGGCAGCGTCCGTACGTCCACCCGCCGGTGGCGGCGTTGGGGGGTCGTGCCCACGATATTCTGGATGTGGATGTTGCGAATTCTGTATCTGTGTTCGGTTTCCGACAAACGGCTGTGCCGTCTCTATCGCGAAGTGCGGTGAGTTTTTTCGGGACCTGACACCTGACAGTTCGAGACCAGGATGAGATACAGGCGTTTCGGCAGTACAGACTGGCGGGTCAGCGAGGTGGGGTTGGGCGGTGCGTGGTTTTACGGCCGGCCGGAGGAGGGCCTGCTGCCCGACGCGCATGGCGTGAAAATGGTCGAGCGGGCGCTCGAGTTGGGCGTGAATTATTTCGATACGGCGCCGCTCTATGGAAGAGGACGCAGCGAAAAGGTGTTCGGGCTTGCTCTGGAGGGTGTGACTGAATCGCATTATCTGGCGACCAAGGTGGGCTATTTTCCGGAACCGTTCGACTATACCCGGGACGCGATCTGGCGCGGATTCGATGCCAGTCTGCAACGCCTGCGACGGGACCGTGTGGACCTGGTCCAGGTGCATGAAGCGGAGCAGGCCGGTTGGGACGGGATTTTCGGAAGGGAGCGCACGCTGGAGACGCTGGTGGATATTCGTTCGCAGGGGCTTGCGCAACACATCGGACTGACCGGTTCCGATCTGACATTGATGAGCGAAATCCTGAAGGAAACCGATGAATTCGTCTCGGTAGTCACGTTCTGCAAATACGATCTGCTGACGCAGGAAGCCAGGGAAGTTCTTGTTCCCGCCGCGGCCGCGGAAGACGTCGCGGTGATCGCCGCGTCCCCGCTGCACGGAGGTCTGCTGGGGTCCAAGCGCGACCGGTTTGTCGAAAACGGACGATACCGCGAATTGCACGCCAGGCTGCGCCGGGTGGAAGCGTTGTTCTCGGGCGGCCCCCAGGAACTGGTGAACGCGGCGCTTCGTTATCTTCTCTCTGACCCGAGAGTAACGATGCTGCTTTGCGGGGCATCCGATTTTGACGAGCTTGAAGTGTGTGCATCGGTTTCTGACGGGCAATACCTCACGCCGGATCTGATCCGTCAGATCGAGGAGGCTTAGGATGACGGCGCCGCGACTGGGTTTTGTCGGCCTGGGTTACATTACGGTAAATGCCCATCTTCCGCCGCTGGCCGCACTGGCGGACAAGGGCCGGGTGACATTGCAGGCATTCTGCGACATGGACGGTGAAACGGCCGGCAGCCAGGCGCGGACTTTCGGGGCGAATGCCGTATATACCGACCATCGGGAAATGTTCGAGCGAGAGGATCTGGACGGGGTTTACATCTGCATCCCGCCCACCCTGCATTCTGATGCCGAGTTGATCGCCGCGGAGAAGGGGATCCCTGTAATGGTGGAGAAACCCCAGACCCTCGATATCGCACAGGCCGTGCGGTTCAGCGAGGCGATCCGGAAGTCTGGCGTCCCTTCTCAGGTTGGTTTCATGAGTCGTTATTACGCATCCGCGGCGTTCATGCGGGACCGGGTCTCGGAACGGACGCCCAGACACGCGCTTGTTCAACTGCTATACAGCGGCGGTCACATTCGATACTGGACAAGCCGTTTCGAACTCTGCGGCGGATCGTTTGTCGAGAATACGATTCATATGGTGGATCTGCTCAGATTCTTCCTGGGCGACATCACGGAGGTTTCCGCGTTTTATTTCTGGCGGAAGCCGGGGGAAGGTCCCGATCCCATCAACCTGCCCCACGTGTACGATGTGAATTACCGCTTCGAAAGCGGCGTCGTGGCCAGTGTCACCACCTCTCGCGTGCTGACAAACGTGAACGCGTCCAGGCGGGAGGTATTGGTGGTTTGCGACGATTCGCTGATGGAGTGGTCGGGGGAAAAGGTTGTGGAAAACGGAGAGACGGTTTTCGAGTCACCCGGCGCGGACAATCCGTTCGCCAGCCAGGCGCGTGAATTTGTCCACGCGATCCGTTCGGGCGACGCGTCGGGACTGCGAAACGGGTACCCGCAGGCGTTGAACAGTCTGGCCGCGGTGTTGGGCGCGAACGCGTCTGCCGCTGAAGGGGGAGCGCTGATACGGCTGGACGATTTCGTGGCGGGAGCTGACGGGAGGCGGGATCGCATCCCTTCGGATACCGGCGTGGCGCCCGACGGTTCCGGAAACGGGGGTGGAGTCGATGGATGAAATCAGGTATTTTACGCCGCTGGAGGCCAATCGGACGCTGCCGCTGGTGAAGCGCATTGTCGCCGACATCCAGGCATCCGGACGCCGGTTGAGGCAGTTGGCCGGGGAACTCGGTCCTGCAGCGGCCGACGATGCCGAGATCAGGAAGCTGATTGCGTCGTTGAATGAGTTCTTCGAGGAACTGGAGGGCATCGGTTGTTCGTATAAAGATCCCAATTTCAACCTCGGCCTCGTTGATTTCCCCGCCGTGATCGACGGCGAGGAGGTGCTTCTGTGCTGGCGAAGCGATGAGCCGGCAGTCACGCATTATCACGGTCCCATGGAGGGTTATCAGGGGCGCAAACGGATTCCCGATGAATTGCTTCGGGAACCCGGAACGGAACACGGAGAGGAGCAGGATGATGACGGTCCAGGAACTGGTGAGCCGGTTTCCCGAGATCCCGGCCGATCTGCGCAGTGAACCGCTGCTGGCGGCGTTCGCGGACGCGTTTGAAGCGCAACTGGAAATCGCTCACAAGCCCAGCGCATGCGCGGAGGAACACGACGCGGGCAATCATTTCTATCTGAAACTGATGGGACCCATCGACATCTACCGGTACGGACTGTACGACCGTGAGCGGGTGCTGAAAGAGATCGGGCAACTGGTTGAAGGCCATCGGGCGGATCCCGACGGGTTCGCGCGCGGGCTGCTGCCGGAACAGGTTGCGCGGCAGGAGGTCAGAGGACCGGGCTGTGGATAGGCCGAAGCACGCGCTTCACTTTCTGACGGCCACGGAACTCGCCGGGATGTACCGCGGCGGGCAGGTTTCGCCCGTGGCGGTAACCGAAGCCTATCTGGAACGGATCCATCGGTATCAGCCCGGTACGAATGCCTTCATTACGGTAACCGCCGATCGCGCACGTGCGGACGCGGAAGCCGCGGAACGGGCGCTCCGGTCCGGCAACGATTTCGGTCCGCTGCACGGCGTGCCGATCGCCTTGAAGGACCTGTGCGATACCGCCGGCATACGAACGACTTCCGGAGCCCTGGCCAGGCAGGACTGCGTGCCGGCGACCTCCTCCACGGTGGCGAAGCGCCTGGCGCGGGCAGGGACGGTGTTGCTGGGCAAGACGAACCTTGTAGAGTATGCGTTCGGTCCGTTCGGAATCAACCCTCACTTCGGCACGCCTCCGAATCCGTGGGACCCGGAGCGGGTTCCCGGCGGCTCCAGCAGCGGATCCGGCCTGGCCGTCGCGGCCGGTCTGGCCGCAGCCGCGATCGGAACGGACACCGGCGGATCGGTTCGTATCCCCGCGGCGTACTGCGGCGTCGTCGGTCTCAAGACGACAGCGGGTCGTATCGGTACGGGGGGCGTGATGCCGCTTTCCTGGACGCTGGATACGATCGGGCCCATGGCCAGATGCGTTGAGGACGCCGCGCTGATGTATGTGGCGATCGCAGGCGCCGAGGCCGGTGATGCCACTGCCCACGATCTGCCGGTCGGCGACGTCATGGGCGACTTGAAGAAGGATGTCAGGGGTCTGCGGCTCGCGGTGGTCCGCGAGCCGTTCTTCAATGGGGCGGATCCCGAGGTCGTCTCGCTTGTGGATGACGCGATTCAGGTCCTGGGCAGCCTGGGCGCAAACGTGAGGGAGATGACGTTTCCGGAGGCGGTTCAGGCCGAGAGAGACGAAGATAACCTCAGGCTTCTGCGGACCGAGGCGGTTGTCGTCCACCGCGAGGCATTGACGGAAGCGCCGGATTCTTTCGGCTCGGACGTCCGCGCGCGTCTTCAGGTCGAGCCGGGATTGCTGGCCGTCGATCTTGCGGAAATTCAGCGCAAACGAGCCGAAATGATGCGGACGGCGGCTGCGAGGCTGGCAGACGTCGAGGCCGTCGCCGGTCCCACGATGTTGTCGCCCGCACCGCGTCTGCGCGATCTGGATCGGGGCGAGCCGCACCGTTTGCTCACGCGGCTTGTAAACTGGCTGGGTCTGTGCGCGGTATCCGTACCCTGCGGGTTTACCTCTCAGGGGCTTCCGGTGGGCCTGCAGCTGACCGGCAAGCCGCACGACGAGGCGACGATTCTTCGGCTGGCCTATGCATACGAACAGGCGACGGACTGGCGGGCGGCGCACCCGCCCGATTATTTGCTTTAATGGCGTCGTTGGCACATCGGTTGACAATTGGGAATCAATACGGAGACTCAAAAATAGAGGGGAGCGCGATATGCTGGTGGGCTACGTGAGTGATGAGCGCTACATCGCGTTGTCCGATGTGGCTCTGGAGTTCAGAGACGCGTCGGGAAACGCGGTGCCTGCACGTTCTTCGGCCTCGGGTGCGGTATATGCGGACGTTGTGCCCGGGTCGTATCAGGTGGTTCTGGCGCTGAACGGGTACGGGTCGAAGATCGTCAATGTGGAAGTAAAGCCGGATGAACCCCATCAGTTTCGTCTGTTGAAGGACTGCCTCATGGGCTACGTATGGCCCAAGTGCGTCAAGTCGGGCGATCGCTCCGAATTCCGTGTGCATTCACACGAACAGTACAAGCTTGAATTGTGGCGTTACGGCTGGGAAAAGGAACTCATCAGGCCGATCGGGTGGTACGATGAGCACGGTCCGCGGGCCACCGTGCAGTTGACTCCCGACGGCGACTATACGCAGGTGGGCGCGCAGTGGAACAAGTTCGGATATACCAGCCCCGGTCATAAACAGCTGGTAACGGCGCCCGAACGGTCCGGTCTCTACTATTTTCACGCCAGGACCGAATCCGGCTTGTTCTTTTCGTTTCCGTGGGTTGTGGCGCCGGCAAAGCCACGGGCGAGCGTGGCCGTGCTGGCGTCGGACATCAACTGGAACTGCTATAACAACTTCGGCGGGCGCAGCAACTATATCCACCCGGACAGGATGCCGCCCACACCGACCATCAATGCCCGGCTCGAGCTGAAACGCTACACCGATCCCGAGCACGTCAATTACGATGCGGAGGAGTATCTGCCGCTTTCCTTTGAACGCCCCGAGCCGATCAATGTCGTACCGGAGGATGAACAGGTAACCGATCCGATCGAGGGCCGGGCGCCCAATCACGTGGCGCCGGCGGAATGGCGGTTGATGGGCTGGCTCGAGCGGGAAGGATTCGAGTACGACCTCTACTCGGAAACCCAACTGCATTTCGGAGCGCTCAATCTGGACGATTACGCCGTATTGATTCTGGGACCCCATCCCGAATACTGGTCCGCCAGGATGTATTACGAAGTGAAGGACTGGGTATTCAACCGGGGCGGTAGGTTGATGTATCTGGGCGGCAACGGGCTGAACTGCGAGGTGGAATTTCCGGACGAGGACAGGATGATCGTACACAACGGAAGCCGGCGGCAGCAGCGGGACGGAGGATTTGAAAGCCGCATGCACATGCGCCGGGAGTCCGAAGCAAACCTTCTCGGTGTCGTATTTACCGACCCCGGCATTATGACGGCGGCGCCGTATCGGGCTGTTGACGCCGGCCACTGGGCTTTCGAAGGCACAGGACTGGGGGACGGGGGCATCTTCGGCCGGGAATGCCTGCACATGCGTATTCCGGGCGGAGCGTCGGGGCACGAAACGGACAAGATATCGCCCAGGTTCTCTCCCGAAAACGTGAAACTGCTCGCCCGCGGGACCAACGACAACGAAGGGGGCGCCCATATGGTCATTCACGAGCCGGGCGGGGGTGGCGCCGTCTTTTCAACCGGATCGATCACCTATATCAGTTCTCTTCTGGTCAGCGATGAAATCTCCCGGCTGACGGGCAACGTGCTGAAGCGTTTCCTGGTGTAGTGTCCGGCGTCCACACGAAATGCGAACGGAGCGCGGCATGCTTTTCGACACGCATACGAATCTGCTGTGGTATCCGGACCATCTGTCGGATGAATTCATCGAGTCCGCGCTTGCGGCCAAGAAGGCGAAGATGCGATTGTCGCCTGACGTGTATTATGCGGACGACGCCAGGGACGAGCGCAACGCGTTCGACGCCAGGCCCGAGCAATTGCTGGAGGCCACGGAAGACTGCGACAGGGCGATCGTGTTCGGCCTGCGGGCGCCCTACGTGGGAATCGACGTGCCGCAGGAACTGGTTGCGCGATTCGTGAACGAAAACGCGGATCGGTTCTTCGGCTGGTGTTCGGTCAACCCGAACGACGCGGATTGTATCGATCAGTTGGTATATTGCGTGGAGGACCTCGGGCTGCGGGGGCTCAAGGTGGCGCCGATCTACCAGAACTGGGACCCCGGGGATCCCGGCCACCTGCCGTTCTTCAAGAAGGCGGAATCGCTGGGTATTCCGCTGAATATCCATCAGGGAACCTCGTTCGTTCGGTTTGGCCCGTTGAAGTACGCGAACCCGATTCAGCTCGAGGATATCGCAATTGCGTGTCCGGATCTCCGCATCGTCATTTCCCATATGGGGCATCCGTGGGAAGATGAATGCGTGGTGCTCATTCGGAAGCATCCCAACCTCTACTCGAATGTATCCGCGCTCCACTACCGGCCGCGGCGGCACTACCAGGCCTTCATGTCGGCGATCGAATACGGCGTGGAGCACAAGCTGATATTCGGATCCGATTTTCCGTCGGCGACGGCGGCGCAGGTCATTGCCGGGCAGTGGAAGGTGAACGACGTGGTGAGGGGGACGAATTTCCCCACGGTCCCCGACGAGGTGATCCACAATATCAT
Organism: Gemmatimonadota bacterium; assembly: GCA_028877215.1. Lineage (GTDB taxonomy): Bacteria > Latescibacterota > UBA2968 > UBA2968 > JAAXHE01. The sequence continues at coordinate 42,104 of JAPPFJ010000002.1, forward strand.
CTACGAGAACTGGAAACTTGCCCTTCCGGAATATATCGGACGATGAATCCTTATCACAATGAGAGGCCTTGATGAGCCGATTGTATTACAGCGAAGAGGGGCGGGTCATGCCGACGCTGTGCGAGGAATTGACGACGTTCCGGCGGGCCCGCAAGACACTTGCGTTACCGGCCACGGACGCGCCGGGGACGGTCTATATCCTCGCCCGGCCCTATCCCGAGAACGAAGCCCCGCTTCGGGTGGCCGTGAACGGCGGGGAGGTCATCGCGTTCGAGCCCGATCGGCCCGGCGCGTATTCCTGGTATGAACTTCCGGTGTCAGATTTAAGGGCCGGCGACAACACCTTCGAACTGTGGACCGACGGGACGGCGATGGACGGCTGGTCCCTCGCGATGGAAGCGGGCCGCGCCGAAACCGGCAGCGGGGTCAGCGACGACGGCGGCGAGACCTGGCGGAGCGAACGGATGGGCTATCTCAACGCGGTCCTGGGCGAATACGTCGTCCGCGTACGGCTGTCCGAGGGAGAGGACCCGCCGCCTCCCGCCATGGTCTGGGAGGTCGCGGAGTCGCCCAGGTTGCTGTCGTTGAGGCGTTTGCTGCCGCCGGTCGCAAGAGACCAGGGACCGTTGATAAACCGGGTGCGCGCCTTATCCGCCTGGCTGGCGTCCAGCTGGGAGCACACCAATTCACTCAGGGCGGGTCAATACGCGCCCTGGGACGCGGAAACCCTGCTCGCGTGGGCTCCCCGGCAGGCCGGGCATAATGGAAAACGCCCGGTGGCGATGTGCGTCCACTATGCAGCCGCTTTCGTCAGCTGCGCCCAGGCAGCGGGCATCCCGGCCCGGTGCGCGGTACTCACCGAGGCGGTCAACGGCTTCAACGGGCATTTCGTGGCCGAGGTCTGGTTCGATGAGTACGGCAAGTGGGCGGTAGTGGATCCGAACACCGATGCCCTCTTTATCAGGCACGGCGAACCTATGTCGATGGGCGAGGTGCAGGCCACGGGAGAAGACCTGATGACCCACATAGAATACGGGCCCGGTGCGGAGTACCAGCAGACGTTTCCGCATATGGTTGAATTCTCCCGGGAGAACCTGGAGAAGGGGGTGTGTTTCGGGCACCGGAGCGTGTGGTTCCGGAGCGACCTGCTGGGGCGACCGGAGTTTTCGCCCCCCGCGCACGGTTCGCTGAGCTACTGCGAGACCGGCCTGGTCTGGGAGCAACGCGACCTGGCGGCGGGGTTCGGGATGTTTCCGTTCTTCGGCGACAAGGGGTACTTCGATGCCGCCCCGGCGGGATTGGGTGAAAGCTGAAGCGCCGACCCACGACGGTACTCGCGTCGGCGCAAAAACGAAATTACCGCGAAGAAAGGTGTCCCGTGATCAAAATCGGCACACGGATCGATCCGGGTTGGCTGGACCGGCCGCAGGATCTGAGGTTTCTGAAGCAGATCGGCGTGGATGTGGTGGACGTGACGCTGGATATCTTCCCGGGCTATAAGGAGTCCGGTCAACTTCGCCGCGAAAGCGTGCAGGCTGTGGTGGAAGTCGTGGACGGTGCAGGCTTGAAGATCGAGAGGGCGAATTCCACGAACGCCTATTCGCGCGCGATTTTTATGGGTGAACCGGGAGCCGGAGAGGAACTGGATCGCCTTGTGGCCAACGTCGCGCTATGCGGTGAATACGGCTTTCCCGTCGTCGGGATACAGTGTTTTCAGGCGGCCCAGTTCGGCGGGTTTCCTCGGGGCGTGTTCGAGTGGGTGGAGGGCCGCGGCGGCTATCGGCACCTGAAGGTTGACTTGCGCGACGCGCTGAACAGGCCGGCGCCCGACGGCGCCCCCACGCACGAGGAACTATGGGAACGTACGCTCGAAATCTTCCGCGCGACGGCGCCCGTCGCCGAAGCCGCTGGCACACGGGTCGCAATGCATGGGAACGACCCTCCCGTGCCCAGCCTGTATGGCGTGCCGCAGGTCCTTTATGATTTCGCGGCATTCGACCGGCTGTTCTCGGAGGTACCGTCGCCCGCAAACGGGATGACCTTCTGCGTGGGTACGCGGTACGAGTCGGGCGAAGACGTTTTCGAGGGAATCAGGCGATTCGGGGGACAGGGAAAGATCTTTCACGTGCATTTTCGAAACGTGCGGGGAACCATTCCCGCAACCGGAGGATATGAGGAGGTGATTCCGGACCAGGGAGACCTGAACATGTTTCAGGTGGTCCGGGCATTGCACGACGTCGGGTTTGAAGGCGCCATCGACTACGATCACATCATGGAACTGGCGGGCGATGAGGAAGGGCGGGCCTATATAGCGTTTTGCGTGGGTCAGATGCACGGGTTCCTTCAAGCGCTGGAGAAAAAGCGGTAGAATCGGCCGCGCGGGACCGATTCGGCAGTCCGATGATAACGGCCGTCAGGCCCGTTGCGCACGTGCCTGAACATGTCACGGAGCGCCTTACAGGCGAAGACAATGGAAATGGTGGTCGAACTCGTCCGGGCGTCCCGGGAGCCCCTGGAACACGTCGGTGGAAAGGCGCGGAATCTCGGTCGCCTGCTTGCGGGCGGCTTCCGCGTACCGGACGGATATTGCGTCACGTCGGATGCCTGTGTCCGGTTTCTGGAATACAATGGCATCGATCCGGCCGTTGCGACCGAGGAGGCGGTCGCCAGGGGCTCCTTTCCCTCCGACGTGGAGCACGCCATCCGGTCCGCGTCCGAATCGCTCCTCGGTCCGGGAGCAAGACCCGTGGCCGTGCGTTCGTCCGGCGCCTCCGAGGACGGTAGCGCATTCGCGTTTGCGGGTCAGTTCGAGACCTATCTGAACCTGACGGATGTCGCGTCCGTGCTCGAACACGTCCGCTTGTGCTGGGCGTCGGCGTGGAACCACCGCTTGCGAACCTATGCCCCGGATCTGATTCCACGCATCGCGGTCGTAGTACAGGAAATGGTCGAGGCGGAGAAATCCGGTATCCTTTTTACACGTAACCCGGTCGCGTCAGGCGCGCCGGGCATTTTTGTGGAAGCCAACTGGGGGCTCGGCGAGACGGTGGTCGGGGGGGAGGTCTCGCCCGATTCCTACGTGCTGGACCGGAACACGGGCCGGGTTGCGGAGAAACAGATCGCGCGCAAATTGTGGCGGCTCATGCCGGGCGACCGCCGTGCCGAGCCCATGCCCGAGGGGCTACGGGACGCCGAAGCGCTTTCACCGGATGAGTTGCGTACTCTGTGGAGGCAGGGCAGGAAGATCGAGGCGTTCTCCGATGGCCGGCCCCAGGACGTCGAATGGGCGTTTTCCGGCGGTCGGCTTTTTCTCCTGCAGACACGGCCGATTACCACGACAGTGTCCCGCCCGCGCGGCGTGTGGACACGGGGGATCTGCGACGACCTCTGGTCCGAGGCCCTCTGCCCGATGGCCGCGTCCGTCATTGGGGGGCGCCTGAGCGAGGCCTATACGTTTCAACGTCCCGCGCGGCGCCTGGGCCTGAGTGCGCTGATACGCGACGACGTCATGAAGGTGATCGATTGTTACATGTATGTGAATGCCGACGCCGTGGCGGATGCGCTCAAGCTGGTTCCGGAAAACCTGTTGGCGGACGAGGCCCTGGATATTCTGCCACGGCGTCTCCGGGAGGAGGTCAAGGGTTCGACGTGGACCTGGTGGCGCATGGTTCCGACGCTCCTGCGGCTGCCGGGCCTGCTGATCACCGAGCCCTACGGTCTGATTCACAGCAATCACCGGAGGGTCAGGCAGGCATTTCTCCCGGTATTCAACCGGCGGATTCTTGCTATAGAGCAACAGATTTGCTCGGCGCGGGCTCCGGACGTGCTTCTTGCGGCCGCAAACAGGCTGACAGAATTGGCAATACATCAGCAGCGGGACGTCAACCAGTGGAGTTACACATTTGCGATGAACTGCGTCTGGGGCCTGCGAACGATGGTGGTCCGCTGGTCGGACCTCGACATGTCTATTTTGAAGGATCTGCTTCTGGTACCCGAAAGAAACAGGACTTCGGAGGCAAACGCCGCTCTGGAGAAATTGACAGAGGAGGTACGAAGCGACACCGGGCTGCTTCGGACGCTGGAAGCCGGTACGGACGCGGCGTTCCTGAAACACCTGCGCGAAGGCGAAGGCGGCTTTGCGTCCAGCTTCAACTCATTTATCGATGCGTACGGAATTCGCGCCCCAAACCGGGATTTTACGTTTGCACGCTGGCGGGAACGCCCGGAGATCGTCGTACAGATGCTGCGCCAGAACCTTTGCGCGGGAGCTTTACGTGGACAGAGAGAGGCGCGTGAAACGATGCGGAGGGCGGAAGCGAAGGTGTCTGGGCGACTGTCAGAAAAGACCTGGGGAAGGACGCGCGTCGTGTTGTTTCGGTTCGTGTTGAGATATGCGAGGATCTATCTCGGACTACGTGAGGAACTGCGATTTCACCTCGACAGACTCTTTGCCGGGTACAGGGCTGTTTTTCTGGGGCTCGGGGATCATCTTGTATCCCGAGGATTGATTCGGCGGAAAGATGACGTGTTTTTCCTGACCTGCGACGAGGTTGAGAACGCGTTCGGCGGCGGCCCCGTGGCATCCGAAGATGAAATTCACCGGCGGATCGCGGATTTCGAACGCGCGCGCGTTCGAAATCCGTTTTATTTCTGGATCGAAGGGCGTGGCGAGAATCCGGTCCCGGACGAAAACCAGGATGCGCAACGGTTGCAGGGCGTCGGAGCCAGCCCGGGCACGGCGAGCGGAACCGCACGGATCATTCGCGGACCCGAGGAGTTCGGGATGCTGGCGCAGGGGGAGGTTCTGGTCGCGCTGGGTACCGATCCGGGCTGGACCCCGCTCTTCCGGCGCGTGAGCGCGGTGGTCACTGAAATCGGCGGGGTGTTGAACCACAGTTCGGTCATCGCGCGTGAGTACCAGGTCCCCGCGGTGGTGGGGGTGTCGGGTGCGACGCTGCGCATTCGGACCGGAGACCGGGTTACCGTGGACGGGAGCCGCGGTGTTGTTGAAATCCACGGCGACGGAAGCGATTCACCGGAATCGTCGGATCCGGCAGACCGGGCCGGATAAGGCCCACGGCTTCGGCCAAATCCCGTGCAGGTCCACAAAATTCGCTTTTTTTGAATTCGTTCGGAGATTATTGCCGAAGCGCTCCGTCGACCTCCGTATTTGCGCATCAGCGAATCGGTTGCTAAAAGTCCCTTCTTGTTGTAAATTTACTATTTTGTATCCGAACCGTGACTCACCTTTTTTCGTTTCGGCACAGCGCCAATGACGTCGATATCGGAGAATCTGAAACGGGTCCGGGAACGCATCTCCCGGGCCGCGGAGCGAGCGGGGCGGCAGGCGCATGATATAACCCTTGTCGCGGTATCCAAGACAAAGCCAGCGGAAGCCATTGTTGAAGCGGCGGCGGCGGGGGTTCGGGTGGTTGGCGAGAACCGCGTGCAGGAGGCCGAGAGGAAGGTCGGCGACGTCACGGATGTCGTTGCGTGGCATCTCGTAGGACATCTGCAGAGGAACAAGGTAAAGAGCGCGCTCCGCCTGTTCGAGATGATCCACTCCGTGGACAGTCTTCGGCTGGCAAAGGAGATTGGAAAACGCGCGGTGCAGGCCGGGATTTCCGCACGGACGCTCGTACAGGTGAATACATCGGGGGCCGACTCGCAGTTCGGAGCCGAGCCTGACGCAACAGTCGATCTTGTGGGGCGGATTTCGGAGCTGGAAGGTGTGGGTGTGGAGGGGTTGATGACGATCGGCCTGTTCCTTCCGGATCCGGAGGCGGTTCGACCATGTTTCGTTCAATTGCGGGAACTGGGTGAAGAGATTGCAGCGGCGCGCATTGCGGGCGTGTCGATGGCACACCTGTCCATGGGTATGACGGGGGATTTCGAGGTCGCAATCGAGGAAGGTGCCACGATGGTGCGCGTCGGCTCTGCGATCTTCGGCGCGAGGCAGTAACGGGAGCGCGAAGTCCTAACGCATGTCGTTCGGTGCGATGCACTGCCGGAAAGGCGTCCGACGGTCGGACGTTGCAGGGCTTCCAGATTAAGGATCGCGATGTTATACGTCTTGTTGCAGGTCATTGACTTCCTGCGTACAGCCGTCGATTTTGTGGCATTTGCCGTGGTTGTGGCTGTCGTCGTACTGATGGTCCTGCGCTGGATACTGTTTAAGACGCAGCCCTTCGGACGGCTGTCTCAGGTCGTTCGGGAGTGGACCGATCCCATGATCTGGCCGGTTGCGCAAAGCCTGCCGGCGTCCAACAGTCTCAGTATTGCGCCGTTATTTGTGGTTCTGGCAACGTTGCTGGCGGCGTTTTTCCTGAAGTGGGTCAGCAACGATGTGCTGCTGGCGCTGGAAGGGGTGTTACGGGCACTGCTGAATGTGGCTTTTCTTCAAGTCATCGGCTGGCTCTTTTACGGCGCGATTTCGGTTTTCCTGGTATTGATACTCGCCCGCATCATCGTTTCCTGGATGCCCTTTCTGCGAAACGGACGGCTGATCTGGACGCTGTATGCGCTCACCGAGCCCGTCATGGCGCCTTTCCGGCGCATGATTCCGCCGCTTGGGATGTTCGATCTGTCGCCGATTCTGCTGATCCTGCTGTTGAATTTCGCTAAAGGGGCGGTTCTCGCGGTCTTCGGACTGGGCACGTCGTAGGGCTGGGAGTCGGGCCTGTGATCGTGCGGATCGTCCGGAACTCCGTCCCTGTCCGGTTCTGAATCCTCAAATACGCCTTCCCTCTCCCCGCGGGGCGGAATCCCCTGCCGCCCGCTCGAGTTTTCCGGCGCCGCCGGCGCCGGTGACGGTTATGGAGGTGGTTCCCGTGAAGCTGACTTCGCTGGATATCCGGAAGCAGGAATTTAAACGGGCCTTTCGAGGTCTCGACCCGGATGAAGTATCGGCCTTTCTGGAAACGGTCGCGGATTCGTTTGAGGTACTGAACCGCGAGCGCTTGCAGGCAATGGAGCGTGAGGCCGGTTTGCAGGAGCAGGTGGAGCGGTACGCGCAGCTGGAGACGACGTTGCAGGAAATGCTGAAGACGGCGCAACTGGCCGCCGATGACGTCCGGGAGAATGCCCGGGCAGAGGGCAGGCTGATCGTGACGGAGGCCGAAGCACTGGCGAATCGCGCCGTGGAGAAGGCGCGTACACAGGTACGGCAGATGCGGAACGAGATGGTGAATCTCAAGACCCGGCGGGACATGTTTGTCGCCAGGTTTCAGTCCCTGTTGCAGGCGCATTCCGAATTTCTGGCTCAGCTTTCAGACGATGAACTCGACGGCGTCGACGGAAACGACGGTGGCGAAGAAGCGTACGCGAAGGGTGGCAACGGCCAGATTTCGAATGGAGAAAGTGCGGAGACGGAGGACTGATTTTCGGGGTATGCCTGAGCCGGGCGCCGTCGCGCGACGGGGGTTGCCTGCAGGAGCGGAGCGGACACATGACAGAGAGGAAGACGTTGCGCCTGGGTGTGATCGGCGGCTCTGGATTCTACCGGATGGATGGCGTCAGGGTGGTGCGGGAGCACGACCTGGATACGCCGTTCGGCAGGCCCTCGGATCTGCTTGTGGAAGCGGAAATCGACGGGCGCACGGTCGTCTTTCTTCCCCGGCACGGGCGTGGTCACATGCTGCTGCCTTCCGAGGTGCGATACCGCGCCAACATCCATGCACTGAAGCAGCTGGGCGTCACAAACGTCCTTGCGGTGGGCGCCGTGGGAATCATGAAAGAACACATCATTCCGGGAGACATGGTCGTTCCGGATCAGATCTTCGATCGCACCAGGGGGAATCGGCAGTCCACGTTCTTCGGCGACGGGGTTGTCGGACACGTTTCCTTCGCAGACCCGTTTTGTGCTGAAATGCGCGGCCTGGTTGCCCGGGCGGCGCAGACAAAGGGTGCTGCTGTCCACGAGGGCGGCACGTACGTCTGCATGGAAGGGCCGCAGTTTTCCACCCGGGCGGAGTCGCACTTTTATCGCAGGGCCGCCGATGCCACGGTGATCGGGATGACAGCGCTTCCGGAGGCCAAACTGGCCCGTGAGGCGGAAATGTGTTACGCCGTGCTTTCAATGGGCACGGATTACGACTGCTGGCACGAACAGGAAGGCGATGTCGACATCGAGTCCGTACTGGCCATCCTGAAGGCCAATACACGGATGGCCAATGCGGTGGTGAAGGAAATTTCCGGGCTGCTGCCCGAATCTTCGGACTGCGAATGTCTCCGCGCGGCGCGGGATGCGATTATTACGGCGCCGGACGCCATTTCCGATGAGGCGAAGCACCGGTTGAGCGTCCTTTATGGACACTATCTGGACGGGACAGGATGATCGACGAACAATGGTACCGAAGACCCGATGGCGTGCCGGAAGCCGTTTCCGCGGGGGGTGTGGTCGTCAGGGTGGAGGACGGACAGGTGATGGTGGCGCTGATTCGCGAGCAGTCGTACGAGGAATATGTGCTCCCCAAGGGACACGTGGACAAGGGCGAGTCGGTCGAGGAGGCGGCCCGGCGGGAAATCGAGGAGGAAGCGGGGTTTACGGAACTGGAGTTGATCCGGCCGATGGGCGTTCGGGCACGGATGAACTATCGTCGAACTGAATGGAAATCCACGCATTATTTCCTTTATCGGACCGAGCAGGTGGACGTCGTTCCCACCGACTTCGAGAATCACGAAGTCGTGGACTGGTTTCCAATCGACCGGCTGCCGGTGATGATGTGGCCGGAGCAGAAGGCCTTGTTGGGGGAGAACGAGCATGGGATCGTCGCGGCGGTGAATGGTCAGTCCGATCCATAAACCCGGCAACTCACGGCAGAGTACTTACGCCTGACCGGTCCGCATTGCGGCGCGGCAGGACCCGGGACGGACGCGTTCCGGTACCGAATCGACGACAACGGGCAATGATCCGCAATTTCAGGCAATACATTGACGACGAATAGCAATCATGGCGACGGTTAAAGAGGCAGACAGGGTGTTTGAAGACGTTTCCGGCGGGATGGATTTTCCTGGAATGGAGAAGGAGATCCTTCGGTTCTGGGAGGAAAACAGCACGTTCGCGAAGTCGGTGGCAACCCGGCCGGAATCCAATTCGTTCATCTTCAATGACGGTCCGCCATTCGCCAGCGGGCTACCGCATTACGGTCACCTGCTGGCGTCGATTATCAAGGACGTCGTACCTCGGTACTGGACGATGCGCGGATACCGGGTGGACAGGCGTTTCGGCTGGGACTGTCACGGGCTGCCGGTGGAGAACGAGGCCGAGAGGCAACTGGGCCTGAAGTCCAGGAAAGACATCCTCGCATTCGGCGTGGGCCGGTTCAACGAATTCTGCCGTGAACAGGTGCTGCAATACACGGCGGAGTGGAAGCAGGTCATCCAGCGGTGCGGGCGGTGGGTGGACTGGGACAACCAGTACCGGACGATGGATACGGACTTCATGGAGTCCGTATGGTGGGTGTTTAAAAGTCTGTGGGACAAGGACCTGGTGTATGAGGGATACTATTCCCTCGCCTACTGCCCCAGGTGTGCCACCCCGCTCTCTAATTTCGAGGTGAATCTCGGAGGATACCGGGATACCCAGGATCCTTCCATCACGGTGCGATTCCGCGTTCGGGGACAGGAGAATACGTCGATTCTGGCCTGGACGACCACACCGTGGACGCTGCCTTCGAACATGGCGCTTGCCGTCGGTGACGACATCCCGTACGTGCGCGTTCACATGGAAGATGGAGAACAGTTGATCCTTGCGGAACCGCGTTTCGACTCCCTGTTCGGCAGACGCAACGGGGAGGTGGTGCGGGTGGAGAAGGAGCCGGTCGCGGCGCTGTTGGAAATGCGTTACGAGCCGCTGTTCCGCCATTTTTCGGATCTTGGGAACAAGGGCGCGTTTCGCGTGGTTGCTGCCGATTTCGTGTCCACCGACGACGGTACCGGGATTGTACACGTCGCTCCCGGTTTCGGTGAAGATGACTATCAGCTGGGTGTTGAAAAGGGCATCCCGGTTGTGTGTCCGATTGACGAGGATTGTGCGTTTACGGATGCAATACCCGAATATAAGGGACAGTTCGTAAAGGATGTCGATCGCGAGATCGTGCGGCGGTTGCGAACGGATGGTCTCCTTTTTTCCGATGGTACGCTGGTTCACAGTTACCCGTACTGCTGGCGGTGCGATTCTCCTCTGATTTACCGCGCAATCTCTACCTGGTTCGTGGCCATCGAACCCATCAAGGACAAGATGGTTGCCTCGAATCAGCGAGTCCGGTGGGTCCCGGAACATATCAAGAACGGACGGTTCGGCCGCTGGCTGGAGGATGCGCGCGACTGGGCGATCAGCCGGAACCGTTATTGGGGCACGCCGCTGCCCGTATGGCGCAACGAGGACACGAAGGAGACGATTTGTGTCGGAAGCCGTGAAGAACTGGAGCGTTTGAGCGGGCAGAAGGTGGAGGACCTGCACAAGCATCTGATCGACCACGTCGAAATCCCCAGCCCCACCGGAAGAGGCATGTTGAAGCGCGTTCCCGAGGTTCTGGATTGCTGGTTCGAGTCCGGTTCCATGCCCTATGCCCAGACACATTATCCGTTCGAGAACCGGTCGTTTTTCGAGGCCAATTTCCCGGCCGATTTCATTTCCGAAGGGCTGGATCAGACCCGGGGCTGGTTTTATACATTGACGGTCCTCGCCGCGGCGCTGTTTCAGGAGCCGGCGTTCAGGAATTGCATTGTTTCCGGTATGCTGCTTGCAGAGGACGGACGCAAGATGAGCAAGCGGTTGAAGAACTATCCGGAACCCACGGAAATGCTGGACGCGTACGGCGCTGACGCATTGAGGCTGTATCTGCTGAACTCGCCGGCGCTGAAGGCCGAAGAGTTGAGAATCAGCGAACGGGGAATACAGGAGAGCCTTCGTTCGGTCATCATTCCGCTTTGGAATGCGTACGGCGGAATCTTCGTCACCTATGCCAATATCGACGGCTGGACGCCTGCCAATGCCGCCGGGGCGGCGCGCACGCACGAACTGGACCGCTGGATCCTCTCGGAATTGCAGACGCTGCTGCACGAAATAAATGCCGAGATGGCCGCGTACCGGCTTTACAGGACCGTGCCGGTCATGGTTTCGTTTGTGGAGAAGCTGACGAACTGGTACATCCGCCGCAGCCGCCGCCGCTTCTGGAAGTCGGAAGACGACGGGGACAAGGCGGCGGTCTACGAGACGCTCTACGAGGTGTTGGTTACGCTGGTCAAGGCGATGGCGCCGGTGTTGCCGTTTGTGACCGAGAGTATCTATCAGAATCTGGTCAGAAGGGCGGACAGGGAGGCACCCGAGAGCGTCCACCTGTGCGATATGCCGCAGGCCGACGAGGCGTTGCGGGACCCCGAACTCGAGGCGCAGATGCATCTGGCGATGCGCGCGGTCGCTCTGGGCCGGTCGCTTCGCAACCGTCACGATCTCAAAGTGCGTCAACCGTTGCGGCGGGTCTACCTGCTTCCGCCGGATACCGCCGGACGCGAAGCGTTGACGTCGATGCAGGGTCTGATCGCCGAGGAACTGAATATCAAAGAGGTCGTGTTGGTGGAGGATGAGACCGAGTTGAGCGAAATCTCATACAGACCCAACTTCAGGGCGCTGGGGCCGCGTTTCGGAAGACGCATGAACGAGGTGGCCGGTCGCATCGCCGAATTGGCCCCCGGGGACGTCGAACGCCTGCGTACGGGGAAAACGCTCGCGGTTGCGGGAGGTGAAATCGCTCTTGAGGATCTGGAAGTCCAGCGGCGGGAGAAAGACGGCGTGGTTGTGGCCGTCGAGAACAACCTGTGCGTAGGGCTGGACGTTCACCTCGACGACGAACTGATCGACGAGTGTACGGCGCGCGAGTTCGTCAACCGGGTACAGAATATGCGCAAGGAGATGGGATTGCAGGTTGTCGACCGCATTCACGTTGGCGTAACGGGAGAGGGTTGTCTGGAGCGTGCGGTTGACCGCTATCGGGCATACGTCAGCGGCGAGACGCTCGCACAGAATCTGCTTGTGGGTCAACTGCCGGTTTCCTGCCAGTTCACCCGGGAGTGGCAGGTGAACGGGCTGCGTGGCAAGATCGGCGTTTCACGCAATTGAAATTCTCTCGGGAATGATACGCTCCGGGCCTGACAGCCCGTCGAAAGAGCCCATCCGGGCTGCGGCCGGCCCTTGCGGTCGGAATACTGCGTTGCGCTTCCTCGCCGAATCGCTGGACGAGTCACCATACCTCGCCTGCAGAGCGACTTTTTCAACGGACTGCCAAAGCACGCAAGAGGGCAGCGGCATCCGGCTCGTGCGCGCGTTTTGACATTGACAGGCAGAGAGGACGATGAACGAGAAAGATCTGAAATACTTCCGGGAGATCCTGGAAAGAAAGCGGTTGTCCATCGTTCAGGATCTGGGGATGCTCGAGCAGCGATCCATGCATGCAACCTCCGAAGAGGCATCGGGCGGGCAGATTTACTCGGATCACATGCCGGAACTGGGCAGCGATTCGATCGAGCGGGAGAAGGCGTTCCTCTTCGCTTCCCGGGACGGCGCGTATCTGGCACAGCTGGAGGACGCGCTCGAGCGCATAAAGCGCGGGACGTTTGGCGCATGCAGGATCTGCGAAAAGCCGATACCGAAAGCGCGTCTGGAAGCCGTTCCCACAACCAGGTTGTGCGTGCCCTGCAAAGAAGGCGAACAGCGGCGGGGTGTTCGCGCCACATAATTCACTTGCTGCATTTCCGGGTGAACGGACTCAATCGGTCCGTCGCCAGGGGAGGCCGGTGTGCGGAGCCTCTGGATATCGGGTGTCGTCCTCGTTCTGGACCAGGTGTCGAAGCGGATGGTGATGGAATCGATGGTCCTCGGAGACTCGATTCCCGTACTGGGCTCATTCTTCAGGTTGACCTATATACAAAACCCCGGCGCCGTGTTCGGATTGAGGCTCGGGGGAAATGTCGCACACCTCGTGTTCGCCGGGGCGGCAATGATTATCGTGGCGGTGATGTGGCTCCGTCTGCCGCCCGGTCAGCGGGTGGCTTCGGCCGGTCTGGCGCTTGTGCTGGGCGGGGCTGTCGGCAACGTAATCGACCGGATCCGATTCGGCGCGGTGGTCGATTTTCTGGATTTCGGACTCGGGTCCGTTCGGTGGTGGGTGTTCAACGTCGCCGATGCTTCCGTCACGGTTGGCGCCGGGCTGTTGATACTGGGTTGTGGCATACTCAAGGGCGGAAAGGATGAGGCAGTTTGAAGTTACCGTCCTTCCGGAACACGCGGGCTGTCGACTCGACCGGATGCTGGCGGCCGTCTGCGAAGCGCTCTCCCGGTCCAGAATCCAGGCGTTGATCGCCTCCGGGGAAGTACTTGCAAGGGGCGAACGGGTTCGATCCAGCTACAGGGTTTCGGACGGCGAAGAGATCGTGGTTCGTCTGCCGGATCCCGAGCCCGCCGGACTCGATCCAGAGGACATTCCTCTGGACGTTTTTTTTGAAGACGGGCATCTGCTTGTCGTGAACAAGCCGGCGGGCCTGGTTGTACACCCCACGGGCCGGATGCGGTCGGGCACGCTGGTTAACGGTCTCCTGGCCCATTGCGACGGTCTCTCCGGGATCAACGGCGTACTTCGTCCGGGAATTGTGCACCGGCTGGACAGAGAGACATCGGGTCTGCTCATGGTGGCCAAGGACGACGCGGCTCATCGGGGGCTTGCGGCGCAACTGGAGGCGCGCACGGCGATGAGGCGTTATACCGGCTTCGCATGGGGTCAGCCACAGTCGCAACGCGGTCGCATCGAGGCGGCCATCGGGCGGAGTCCTGCAGACCGCCGGCGCATGGCCGTCGTGGACACCGGAGGGCGTTTTGCCGCCACCCGGTACGAGGTAAAAGCATTTAATGGATTCGCGTCGACGCTGGAATTGAGCCTGGAGACAGGGCGAACCCACCAGATTCGCGTCCATCTCGCCCACGTCGGCCATCCGATTTTTGGGGATTCCGCCTACGGAGGGGGTGCGAAACGAATTCGAGGCATCTCGCCTACCTTCCGGATTGCGGCCGGGGCGGCCCTGAATCTGGCGAACCGGCAGATGTTGCACGCCGGATCCCTCGGATTCGTGCATCCGGTCACGGGCAAAGCGCTCGAGTTCCACGCGGAACTGCCTGAAGACATGCGCCGTGTCCGAGACCTGCTCTCGTCCGGCTGCTGACGGGACAGCGCAGTCTGCCGGCTGAAACAAAAAAAGAGCGTCAACCGGATCGGGTTGGCGCTCTTCCCTTTGACAGATGGTGGATGACGGTCTACAACGTCCCCACGGGGATGCCGTACGCCTCTTCAACCTGCTGGGTGCCCACCATTTCGATGGCTTCCCACGGGCAGATATGTACGCACTGGATGCATCCGATACAGTCTTCCAGCCGGACTTCACAGAACGTGCCGATGCCGTCCAGGCCGGCGTCGGCAACGTCAACTTCCTCGATACAGTCCGTTGGACAGACTTCGATGCAGGCGTTGCAGCCTGTACAATAGTCCGGGTTGATGATGGCGATATGCCGCGGCCGCTTCTTCTTGGCCGTCATGCCGGAGCGGGACTCCAGCCAGAGGTGTTCGTGATAGTCGACGCGTTCCTTCCTGGAGATTCGTTCCGGACGGTAGACCTCGGACTTCGGGGCGAATTCCAGCGTACCCTCAGCGTGGGCGTGGCTGAGGCGGTACCGGTCCGCGGTAATGAGCTGGTCGGGGTCGTCATCGTATACGAAGCTGACGAGGTCGTAGCGGATACCCACGGTCCGTCCGGCACGCCCGTTCAGTTTGAAATGCATGCCGGGCCTGAATTCGAGAATGGCAAGGCCGGCGGGTTCGCTTTCGACTTCCGCGACGGCGGTCGCGGCTTCCGGTGCAGCTTTGGCTGCGTTGGACGCGGCTGCCGAGGCGTCGCCGGCACCCTCTTTGGCTTTCCGCATGGCTTCGGCCTTGGCCCTGGCCCGCGCCACCCGGTCGGAGATGTTGTCAAATTGGGTGAGGTCGACGTTCACTGAGTCGCAATCTCCGGTTGGAATGTGCCTGTCTGCGTGACTCATGCGATTCAGGGCTAAAATAAGGTGTTTCACCAGGGTTGTCAAGGATGAATCGGCGGTTGAATGGTCAGGAATTCGCGGGTCAGGACACCGACCTTGACAGCGTATGTCGCCTCTGGTTATATTGGACCCTGTGTACTTCCGGGTCGGCTCTGACAGCCCGTTGAAAAAGTCCATCCGGGCTGCGGCCGGCCCTTGCGGTCGAAATACGGCGTTGCGCGCCCTCGCCGAATCGCAGGATGGGACTCGGTTGCGCGCCTTGTCTTCGGCCACAATGGCTCGGCCTCGCCTGCAGAGCGACTTTATCAACGGACTGTTAAGGTGTTTTTTGGACAGAGGTTGTCGTATGGACCAGCAGACTCCCGAAGAGGAACTCAGAAAAATCGCCGAAGACGCCACCGCTCCGGTTTCGGACGCGGACGTCTCGCGGGCGAGACTGGTCTCGCAGTTCGTCATTTTTCCCGTGGCGATCATTCTGGTCGGGCTTGCAATATACCTGGGACTGGGGCTGTTGACGGTCGAGCGAAAGACGGCGGAAGACTATCTCAATACAATTCGGGTGGGCGGAATCAACAGCCGGTGGCAGGCCGCGTACGAACTGGCCACCGTCCTGGACCAGGAGCAGCGCGAAGGACGGATCGGCCGCAGGTTCGTCCGGGAGTTGATCCGGGTGTTCGAGGCTTCCCGGTCGGACGACCCCCGCGTCAGGCGTTTTCTGGCCGCGGCCATGGGAAGGGTACAGGATTCCGAACTCGTCGGGGTTCTGATCGCCTCATTGGAAGACCCTGACGACGAAACCCGGATCAACGCGATGTTTTCGCTGAGGGCGCAGGGAGACCCGGTCGCCGTGCCGCACCTGATCAGAATCGCATCGAACGACGACGCGGGATTGCGCAAGGCCGCGGTATACGCTCTGGGGGGATTGGACGACCCTCTCGTTCCGCCGGCGCTGGAACAGGCGCTTCACGACCGCGCGCCCGACGTGCGCTGGAATGCCGCCCTGCAGTTGGCCGGCGCGGGAAATAATGCGGGCCTGGAGGTGCTGGAGGAGTTGTTGAGCCCGGGATACCTGGAAGGGTTCGATCGGATAAGTGGTGAGGCCCGTCGCAATATTCTTGTCGAGGCCATCAGGGCCGTGGGCATGCTCAACGCCAGGTCCCTGACCCCCGCCCTGCAGCGCCTGCGCGAACAGGATCCGGACCTGCGGGTCCGGCAGGCCGCCATAGAAATCCTGAATGTATGGGGGAAGAGATGAACAGCGCGAACAGACGGTATTGCAGCGGGGGATCCGGCCTTTTATGAGTGCCTGTCGGGTCCCTTTTTCAATGCGTCAGGGAGGTCCTGATCCCGGGAAAATCTCGCTTGACAATTCGGGATGGTTTCAATATATTTGGCCGGTGTATTTTGGGCTGTAAGTGATTCAATTTCCAGTATTTCCCTGTCTTATATCACGTATAACCAAGTCCTGAAGTGTTTCCGCTCGAAAACCGCTCGGCAGGTTTCCGGGGGATAACATGTCGGAAGACAAAATCGATCTGTCGGAATTCGACGAAATTCCGGATCGGGTGGCCAGGGCCAAGGCGAAGGCGGAGGCGATTCGCAAGGCCCGGGAGGCCGCCGCGGGCGATGAGTCTGCGGCAAAGCCGGCGGAGGGAGCGTCCGCGCTGGCCGCCGACGATTCCGGTGGCGATACCGGAGCCGCCGAGGTGGATCTTTCGTCGCTTGACGATATCCAGGACCGCGTTGCCCGCGCGAAGGCCAAGGCGGAGTTGATACGCAAGGCCCGTGGTGGCGGCAAGGCCGCGCCGGCAGGCGCGCCTGCCAAAAAAGCAGCGACCACCGCGGACAGGGCCGCGGCCGCCCGCGCGTTAACGCAGAAAACCGACGAGCCGGCCGCGGAACGCGTGATCGTGCAGACGTCGCCCGCCCCGCCCGCGATTCGCCCCGGGCCGGAGAGAACACAGTCCGTGGCCGAAGGTGGCATGACCACCCGCCGCGGATTTTTTACGTGGTTGACCCTGGCATGGGCGTCATTTTCGGTCGCTTCGACTGCGGGACTTCTGGGTTTCGCACGCTTCCTGTTCCCGAATGTGCTGTTCGAGCCGCCCCAGTCATTCAAGATCGGGTTCGCGGATGACTACGACCTGGGTGTGGATGAACGCTGGAAAGACAAGTTCAGCGTCTGGATTGTAAAGACCACGCAGGATATGTTCGCGCTTATTTCGGTTTGCACGCATCTGGGTTGTACGCCCAACTGGCTTGGAAACGAACAGAAATTCAAGTGTCCCTGTCACGGCAGCGGTTTTTATATGACGGGCATCAATTTCGAGGGTCCGGCCCCGCGTCCGCTGGAAAGGGCTCGCATCGTACTTGCCGAGGACGGCCAGGTACTGGTCGACAAAACACGGAAATTCCAGTATGAAAAAGGGCACTGGGACAACCCGGAGTCCTTTTTGCGTATTTGAACAAGCTGTCGAAAATTCACCTCCGCGGTTTTCGCGGGGGCGCAGGTACCCTTCTGAAGCCTCCTTCACGCGGTTTTCTTGTCAGTTTCAGTATTGCGGTATAATCGGGAGAACACGATATGCCGAAATTTTCCGGCCTCCTGGACCGGACAAAACGCTCTCAAATATGGAAGTCCGTCTTCCGGCACGACGTGCCGAGAGACGAACGCGGCCGGGCGCAGGTGGTGTTGACGAACGTCTTCCTGCATCTGCATCCCGTTCGGACCCCGAAATCAGGAATCCGGGTGCGCTACACGTGGTGTATGGGTGGGCTCACCTTTTTTATTTTTCTGATCGAGACCATAACCGGCATTCTGCTCATGTTCTACTACCGGCCCACGCTCGAATACGCCTATACCGACATCATCGACCTGGGCGAGCAGGTGCCGTTGGGAATCATGCGGGAGATCCATCGCTGGGGCGCCCACGCGATGATCATTACGGTCTGGCTGCATATGTTGCGCGTGTTTATGACGGGATCTTACAAGCCTCCCCGGGAATTCAACTGGGCGATCGGCGTCATTCTGTTGCTGCTGACGTTGCTCTTGAGTTTTACCGGGTATCTGTTGCCCTGGGACCAGCTTGCCATCTGGGCGATAACCGTAGGAGCGAATATGGCGCGGGCAACCCCGTTTCTCGGTCACGAGGGGCCGGGTGCGGCGTTTCTGGTACTCGGCGACATCAATCTCGTTCACGCAGGCGACGATGCCCGTTTCGCGTTGCTTGGGGGTCGGTTCGTCGGGGAAGGCGCGCTTCTGAGGTTCTATGTCCTGCATTGTCTCTTCATCCCGTTCGTTGCGGCTGTCCTGATGGCTGTCCACTTCTGGCGGGTCCGAAAAGACGGAGGGATTTCCGGCCCGATGTAGTAACGTCCCCGGTGTGGCGGATACGGGGAATCTTCGAGGTAGACGATGGACGTTCTGAAAGGCTTCGTTAACTGGCTTCTCACGCCTGAATATTTCCTGCCGTTGTTCGCCGTGCTTTTTTTCCTGGCCTTGCGGACCCGCTGGGTCTGGACGGTCCGGTTCGGCCTCCCCGCCCTGATCATCTCCATTGTGTTTTTCCTTGTAAGTTTTCAGGACGAGAATTTCCGCATCATTGTGACAAAGGGAGACAATATACCCATTGTCATGCTGCTGTTTCTGGTGGGTTTCTTTGTCTGGTACAGTCTGAAGCAGGGATACGACAACGACGCACGGATCGCCCGTGGCGAAGGGCCGATCGAGAAAGCCGAATTCAAGGAAAAGGTCCTCACGTGGCCCCATCTTGTCTACACGGAGTTGATCTGCCTGACCCTGGCTACTGTGTTCCTGGTTCTCTGGTCCGTGCTCATCAAGGCGCCCATCGAGGAGCCGGCCAACCCGGCGAAAACACCCAATCCTTCCAAGGCGCCCTGGTATTTCCTGGGGCTGCAGGAAATGCTGGTGTATTACGATCCATGGATCGCCGGGGTTGTCCTGCCCACCCTCGTCATCGTGGGGCTCATGGCCATTCCGTATATCGACCGGAATCCCAAGGGGCTGGGCTATTACACGTTCAAGGAACGCCGGTTCGCCATTACGGTATTTCTATTCGGTTTTGTGGTGCTGTGGGTGCTGCTTATCATGATTGGCACGTTTCTGCGCGGCCCGAACTGGAACTTCTTCGGACCCTACGAATTCTGGGACGTGCACAAACTGGAAGCCCTGGTCAACGTCAATCTGTCGGAGTACATCTACGTCCAGTGGCTTGGAACCGGTTTGCCATCGTTCTGGTTGACGCGCGAGATATGGGGTTTTCTGGTGGTCATCCTGTATTTTCTGGTGCCGCCGCCCTTGCTTGCGCAGACCGTGTTCAAGGAATTCTACAAGACGATGGGGTTTGCCCGCTATAGCGTGATGATTTTCTTCTTCCTCTGTATGGTCGCCCTCCCCATCAAGATGCTGCTTCGCTGGCTGTTCAACCTGAAGTACATTGTCGCCATACCGGAGTATTTCTTCAATATCTGAGGATTTTCGTTTGGTTTCCGGCGCCGCTGCAACATTCCGTGGTATATCTGATTGGGCTGGTGGCGTCACTCAGGGTGTACGCCACCGCCCCGGAGCCGTTCGATGAATGAGCCGAAGCGCTTCATCGATTTTGTCTACAATGTAGACAAAATGAACATGATTTTCGCCCTGTCCAGCGTGGTGCTGGTTCTGTCCGTACTCTGGATGGTCTGGGATGACTACGACCGCGAATGGAAGGGTTTTCAGAAGGAAGCGATGGAGCTGGAGGCGTTCAAGACCGAAGCCGAAATCGAGCTGGCAAAGCAGAACGTCGATCAGGGCGCGCTGAAGGCGATTGAGGATGAACTCGCGGGAATAGCGGCCTCAATTCGGGCGCACCAGGAACGTCTGGGCGCGGCGACGACCGAATTGAAGCGCCTCACACAGGCGGAGTGGTACAGCGCCGATCAGAGGCTTAAGTTTGAAAAAGCGATGTACGATGTGGCGAAGTTTGAGTATGAAGACGCTGCCAAAGCGGGGCATGACGAAACGGCGGCAGAGAAAAAGGCCGAGATGAAAGCCATGGAAGGCCGGATGTACGAGCTCCGGCTGACCAGGGAGGCCGTGGAGGAAAAGCAGGAGGCGCAGCAGAAGATCATCGACGAGGTGGCCGGGCAGCGACAGGCCCTGGAGTCCCGGCGTCGCGCGCTACGCAAGGATGAAGATAACCTGAGGCGAAAGCTGACGGGTCTCGTTCCCAGTTTCCCAAACGTGTTCCGAAACCTGCCGATGGTCGATTTTATCGATCCTTCCATCAAGGTCAGGCAGGTCGTTCTGTCCGACCTGAGAAACGAGCTCAACTTTACCCGGGTTCCCCGGGTGGACCGCTGTACAACCTGCCACGTGAACATCGATCGACCGGGTTACGAGCTCGATCCGGAAACCGGCTGGTTCCAGGATGAGACGCTAAAAACCTACATGGAAACGGTCTACACGGAAGACGACGTCCGGCTTGGGCGCACCAGGACGTTCGCCACACATCCGAGACTGGACCTCTTCCTGAGCAGCGGCTCTCCCCATCCCCTCTCCGAGTCCGGATGCACCACCTGTCACCTCGGAAGGGATCGGGGCGTGACGTTCAAGAATACAGCCCATACCCCGAGCGACGACGTCGAGGCTGCCCGCTGGAAGAAGCTGTACGGCTGGAAGAAGATGAAGTATTGGGACCACCCCATGCTGCCCGGCCGCTACGTGGAAGCTTCGTGCGCCCAGTGCCACGCGGGCGTTTTGGACGTCCCTGAAGCGGACCGGCTGAATCGCGGCCTCCATCTCGTTCGTACGCTGGGGTGTGCCGGTTGCCACAAAATCGCGAAACATACCCTGCAGGATCAGCGGAAGGTCGGGCCGGACCTGCGAAAGGCGGCAGGCAAGCTGGATCGAAACTGGGCCATCAAGTGGGTCCGGGATCCCAAGGGGTTCCGGCCAACCACCAAGATGCCCAAGATCTTCGATCTGGCCAACGTGAGCGGGCCGGAGGGTATCGCGCGCAATACGGCCGCGGTCAATGCCGTTGTGTCGTATATCTTCGAGAAGTCCGAGCGGCCCGAATACCCTCCGCCGCCGGTACAGGGCGATGCCGGGCGGGGCGAGCGACTCGTCGAAATGGTGGGTTGCAAGGCCTGCCACGTGGTGGGCGCAGACGACCGTCTGGGCCAGGAATACGGACTCCGGAATTTCGGGCCGAACCTGAACGACGTGGGCAGCAAGCTGTCCGCGGGCTGGCTTTACGCGTGGTTGAAGGATCCCACGGCCTATTTCCCGGACACGCGCATGCCGAATCTGAGGTTGACCGACCGTGAGGCGGCAGACATATCGGCGTATCTGCTGACGCTTCGGAATACGGAGTTTGAAGCCCGGCAGGTGGCCGCGGTGGACGCGCAGGTGCGCGACGACCTGGTCCTGAATTATCTGCGAAGCCGGCTGCCCGTTAAGACCGCGAAACGGCAACTGGCTGAGATGTCGGGTCACGAGCGGGACATCTGGCTGGGTGAAAAGATCATCTCCCGGCAGGGCTGCTACGGGTGTCATCTCATTCCCGGTTTCGAAGACGCGCAGCCCATCGGCACGGAACTGACCGAGGAAGGCAGCAAGGACGTCGACAAGCTGGACTTCGGTCTGCTGGCCAGGAAACCGGGCGCCTACAACACCGATCCGGATGCCATCCCCTATACCCGGCACGACTGGTTCTATAAAAAGCTCAAACAACCCAGGGTCTTCGACAAGGGCAAGGTAAGGCTGTTCGACGACAAGCTGCGTATGCCGCAGTTCGGCCTGAGCGATGCCGACGCGCACGCGTTGACGACGGCGCTGTTGAGCCTGAACCGGAGCCAGGTGGGCACCGACGCGGTCAAACGCCTGGAGCCCGACGAAGTCGATATCGAGAAGGGACGCTGGCTGGTATACGACAGAAATTGCAAAGGGTGCCACGTTGTGGAGAACCAGGGCGGGGCGATCCGGGATCCTCTCGTGAAGGCTTACGGGGCCGAGGAAGTCTCCGCGTCCGATGCCGAGGGCTACGTGCCGCCGTCCCTGAACGGCGAAGGCAGGAAAGTCCAGCCGGACTGGTTCTTCGCTTTCCTGAAGAACGTGGAGCCAATCCGGCCCTGGCTCGAGGCGCGGATGCCCACGTTCGGCTTCGAAGACCAGCACGCCAACGACCTGGTCACCTATTTTTCCCGACTGGACAAGGAACAGTTTCCGTACGCGACTTTTGTGCATAAACGATTGAATTCAAAAGAGATGATCGGTGCGAGAAAACTGTTCAGTCAGGATATCTACAACTGTTTCACCTGCCACCAGCAGGGCGACGTCAAGCCCACCGGTGACCCGGCAAGCTGGGCGCCCGACCTGAAACTGGCCAGGGAGCGGCTGAAGGCGGCGTGGATCAGGGACTGGCTGTGGGATCCGCAGAAGATCCAGCCTGGTACCAAGATGCCCACGTTCTTCGGCGACGAAATGACGTACCTTCCCGAGGAAATGGCCGCCTATCTGAAGCTGCCCGAGGGTGTCAAACCGGAGGACGGTTATCTCGTCCTGCCGACCGACGTGGTCATCGAGGCGCTTACGGACTACATCATCCACGGCCTCCATCAGGATTCCCGGCTCACCAGACGATAGTTGGAACTCCGGCTGCCTTCGTGAATTAAGAAATAAAGAAACGTCAGCCGGCGCCGGGCAATGGGAGTCCGGCCGGCAAACTGCAACCACAAGAAGAAGAGAGGGGACGTAGAAATGAAACGACACGGTTTTGTCGCAACGCTCGCAGCGCTGAGTTTCGCCTGTTTCGCGTCCGGCGACGCGGTGGCGGGCGCGACGGTTTCCGGAACCATCAAACTGGAGTTGCCCGGCGGCAAGAAACCGGGCCGAAAGAAAATCCAGATGGCGGCCGATCCGGTCTGTGCCGGGAAGCACCCGGACGCGCCGGCCCGGAGCGAAGTCGTGGTGGTTGAAGACGACGGAGGCCTGCACAACGTGTTTGTTTACGTCAAGAAGGGTCTCGAGGGCCGGAAGTTCGACACGCCTTCCGAGCCTGCCGTTCTGGACCAGCAGGGCTGCATATATGTCCCCCACGTTATGGGCGTCAGGGCGGGGCAACCGATCACGGTGCTGAACAGCGACGGGACCCTCCACAATATCCACCCGAAGCCGCAAAACTCTGCCGAAATCAACAAAGCGATGCCGAAGTTCATGAAGAAGATCACCATTTCGTTCGCAAATGCGGAGGTGATGGTACCGGTCAAGTGCGACGTGCATCCCTGGATGCAGTCCTATATCGGCGTGATGGATCACCCGTTCTTCGCCGTCAGCGGCGAGGGCGGCAAATTCGAGATCGCGGGGCTGCCGGCGGGAACGTACACAATCGAGGCGTGGCACGAAAGCGAGCGGCTGGGCACAATGACGCAGGAAGTTACGGTCGCCGACGGCGAGTCCAAATCCGTGGACTTCATGTTCAAGATCAAGCCGAGAAAGAGGAAGTAGGCGCAATCCTACGGATTGACGATGCGGAGCGGAATGTCGGGTCCGCTCCGCGAATATTGCAGTCCGTTGGAAAAGTCGCTCTGTAGGCGAGGCCGAGCCATTGTGGCCGAAGACAAGGCGTGCGACCGAGTCCCATCCAGCGATTCGGCGAGGGAGCGCAACGCAGTATTTCGACCGCAAGGGCCGGCCGCAGCCCGGATGGACTTTTTCAACGGGCTGAAAGGGGAGGGGTCCCGAATGCAAGAAAAGGTGTACGGTTACTGGCTGCCAATTGACATCTCAACCCACGGCGCAACCGTGGATTGGCTGATCAATTGGCTGCATGTGTTTATGGTTGCCCTGTTTCTGGGTTGGGGCGTCTTCTTCGTCTACTGCCTTGTCCGTTACCGGAGGCAGGCGAATCCTGACGCGACCTACGATCCCATTAAAGGAAAAATGGCGAAATACGTGGAGTACGGCGTGATCGTCGTCGAGGCCGTGCTGCTTGTGGGACTGTCCATGCCGCTCTGGGCCGACTTCAAACACGCGTTTCCCGACGAATCCGACGCTCTTGTCGTGCGGGTGGTACCCGAGCAGTTTGCCTGGAATATTCATTACTCGGGGAAAGACGGGAAATTCGGACGGACGGCGCCCGAATTCGTCAGCGCCGACAATCTGCTGGGCCTGGATCCCGACGATCCCGATGGCAACGACGATTTCAATTCCATCAACAACCTGCATATCGTTAAGGACAAGCCCGTCATCGCGCACATTTCGTCGAAGGATGTCATTCACAGCTTCAAAATCCCCGTGATGCGCCTGACGCAGGATGCGATTCCCGGACAGGACATCCGGATCTGGTTCGAGGCAACCAAAGCCGGAACATTCGACATCGCCTGTGCTCAGTTGTGCGGTCTGGGTCACTATCGCATGCGCGGGCAGTTGACGGTGGAGTCGGAAGAGGCCTTTCAGGCCTGGTTTGACGAACAGTCCGGCGCGGCCGACGAAGAAGACGACTTTTCCTTTTAAGGAGTCCCGTTTATGGCTGAGCACGAACACGGTGACCACGGACACCACGAGATGCCCTTCTGGCAGAAGTACGTATTCTCAACCGATCACAAGATCATCGGGATCCAATACGCCGTCACGGCGCTGGTTTTCCTTTTCCTGGGCTTCTGCCTGATGATGATGATGCGCTGGCAGCTGGCCTATCCTGGACAGCCCATGCCGTGGATCGGGGGTTTGTTCGGCGAGATAAATATGCCGGAAGGCATCATGGTACCCGAGTTCTACAACCAGCTGGGCGCCATGCACGGCACAATCATGGTCTTTATGGGCGTGGTCCCGCTGGCGGTCGGCGGCTTCGGAAACTACGTGCTGCCGCTTCAGATCGGCGCGCCGGACATGGCGTTTCCGAAGCTGAATATGGCGAGTTACTGGGTGTTTGTCCTGGGCGGCATCATTATGCTGGCCAGCTTTTTTGTGCCCGAGGGCGCGGCGCAGTCGGGCTGGACGTCCTATCCGCCCCTGGCCAATATCGCGCCGACGGGGCAGACCTGGTGGCTGTGGGGCATGGTGGCCCTGATCACGTCGTCGTTACTGGGTTCGGTGAACTTCATCGTGACGACCGTGCAGATGAGGGCCGAGGGGCTTTCCTTCTTCCGGCTGCCCTTCTTCGTGTGGGCGCAGTTCGTGACAGCGTTTCTGCTGCTTCTGGCGTTTCCGCCGCTCGAGGCCGCGGGCGTTATGCAGCTGATGGATCGGATCGCGGGTACCAGCTTTTTCATGCCGAGCGGTCTGGTGGTAACAGGACAGCCGCTGGAGGTGAGCGGCGGCGGCAGCCCGCTGTTGTGGCAGCACCTGTTCTGGTTTCTCGCGCATCCGGAAGTCTACGTGCTGATTCTTCCGGCGATGGGCATTGTCGGCGAGATCGTGGCCAACAACACGCGCCGGCCGCTATGGGGATATCGCACGCTGGTCTACTCGATTGTCTTTCTCGGGTTCATGTCGTTTATCGTCTGGGCGCACCACATGTTCATGACCGGGATGGGGACGACAATCAGTACCTTCTTCCAGGCCACGACCATGATCATCTCCATTCCTTCGGTCATTATCCTGACGGCGTTCGCGTTGAGCCTTCACGGCGGGTCCATCCGGTTTACGGTACCCATGCTGTTCTGCCTGGCGTTCATTCCCATGTTCGCCATCGGCGGGTTGACGGGGCTGCCGTTGGGCCTCACGGCCTCCGACCTGCATCTGCACGATACCTATTACGTGATCGGCCATTTCCACTACGTGGTGGCGCCGGGCACGATTTTCGCGTTGTTCGCCGGGATCTATTACTGGTTCCCCAAGGTCACGGGCCGCATGATGAACGATGCGTTGGGCAAGCTGCATTTCTGGACCAGCCTGATCTTCATGAACGGCGTGTTCATGCCGATGTTGTTCGTGGGGATGGCCGGGGTTTCCAGACGCCTGTACGACCAGACTCAGTACGCTTACGGGGCCCAGGTGCAGGGCCTGACCGCGATGAGTTCCTGGTCTGCGTGGCTGTTGGGGCTGGTGCAGATCTTCTTCATCGTCAACTTCATCATGAGTATCCGGAAGGGCAGGAAGGTGGAGTCGGACAATCCGTGGCAGGCCACCACGCTCGAGTGGGCGACGCCCACGCCACCGCCGCACGGGAATTTCGCGGTGACGCCCAGAGTCTACCGGGGCCCGTACGAATACAGTGTGCCCGGCGCTTCAAGCGATTTCACGCCGCAGCACGCGTCTGAAAACGGGCAGGTTGCCCAACCCCAACCCGCGCCGGCGCCCACGCCCGCGGACGACGATTAGCGGTCCGGCGCCGGGGGCACGTTGGAACCCGGGCATCGGTCCGAGAAAACATACGAATCCTGGTCAAAGGAGATAAACGGTGTCCGTAGAAGAAATCCCCCACACGGTGGAACCGCATCCGATCACCGGGGTGTACAACGGGAAATTCGGGATCTGGTTGTTCCTGGCTTCCGAGGTCATGTTGTTTGGCGCGCTGTTTTCAACGCTGGTCCTGCTCAGGGTGGGCGCGCCGAGTTGGCCTCATGGCTGGGAGTTGCTGAACGTGCCGCTGGCCACGCTGAATACGTTCGTCCTCATTGCCTCCAGTGTGACGATGGTGATGTCCTGGGCATCCCTTAAATTGGGCAATTTCGGCAGGTTCAAGCTCTATCTGGGATTGACGGTCCTGCTGGCGTTCGTGTTCCTGGTTGTGAAGTACTTCGAATACACCCACAAATTCCATCTTGGCATCTATCCGTCCACGAGTACGTTCTACGCCACGTACTTTACGATGACCGGCCTGCACGGGTTGCACGTGGTTGGCGGCATCGTGGTGAATCTCTACCTGCTGTTCCCCGGAAGCAAGCTCTGGCATACGGCGCCGGAGCAGTTTGCCAACCGGATCGAGTGCGCCGGGCTCTATTGGCACTTTGTAGATCTGGTCTGGATATTCCTGTTCCCGATTCTATATTTGCTGTAAGGAGCGTGGTATGGCTGAGAGCGCTGAAGAGATCAGAAAACACGTGCGGGTCTACATTCTGGTGTTTGCCGCGCTGGCTGTGCTGACGGTTGTAACGGTCGGCGTCTCCTATCTCCAGATCGAGTCGATCGTGGCTACGGTCCTGATCGCGCTGTTCATCGCGAGTATCAAAGGCGGGCTGGTCGCCGGTTATTTCATGCACCTGGTGTCTGAAAAACAGATCATCTACTGGGTGCTGGCGCTTACGGTCGCCTTTTTTGTGGTGCTGATGCTGCTGCCGTCCTTTACGGAATTCACGGGTGTGGGCGAAATGGACGGGCAGTCGTGATTCGGAGGACGCGATGTCTCTGAAGGCATTCCACGTGGTCTTTGTCACCGTGTCCATTCTCTGCTGTCTGGGTTTCGGCATCTGGGCGATTCAGGACTACCTCGCAACGGGCAATGGCACGAATCTCGGACTCGGCGTTGCTTCCTTTGCCGGGTGCGGCGTCCTGGTCTGGTACGGCCTCTGGTTCCTGAAAAAGCTCAAGGGATGGAGTTACCTGTGAGGCGCGCCTGCGTTGCCGCGGCCGTAGCCATTGGCGTTATGATTCCCGATGTGGCTCGGGCATGCGCGGTGTGTTACGGGAATCCGGAATCCGATATGGCGAAGGGAGCTGCGGCGGGGGTCCTGGTGCTGATGGGGATTGTCGTGTCCGTGCTGGTCGGAATTGTGGGCGTGACGATCTTCTGGGTGCGCCGGGCGCGACGTTTCGGTAACGCGCTGGATAATTCCCGGGGCCGGCCGGGAATGCCCGGTTTGAACGGCAAGTGGCTTGCCGCGGACGCGGAATGACCGGGGTTGGCGGGTGAGCCGGACGGAAATGGATATCGCGATGTCGAAGGGGTATCGCTGGCTGCACCGGTTCTCCGTGTTCACGGCCGGCGCCACCCTTTTTTTAATTTTCGCCGGCGCGATGGTCAGCAGTACGGGCTCCGGGTTGGCGGTACCGGACTGGCCGCTTTCGTACGGTATGGTGTTTCCGCCTATGGTCGGCGGGATTTTCTACGAACACGGTCACCGGATGGTGGCGACGTTCGTGGGGATCCTGACGACGGCACTCGCCGTCTGGATGTGGCGGCGGGAAGAACGGCGTTGGTTGCGAAACCTGGGTGTTGCAGCCCTGGCCGCGATTGTCCTGCAGGGTCTGCTGGGCGGGTTGACGGTGCTGTACCTCCTGCCCACGTGGATTTCCGTAAGTCACGCCTGTCTGGCGCAAGTCTTTTTCTGTCTTACCGTTGGCATCGCGTTGTTTACGTCCGCGGGCTGGCAGGCGGCTGTGGAACCGATGTCGGAGTCGGGCGGAGTGCCGCTGAAATGGCTGGTCGCGGCCGGCACGGTGGTGGTTTTCATCCAGCTTGTCCTCGGCGCGCTGATGCGGCATACCGAATCCGGCCTCGCCATTCCCGATTTTCCGCTTTCCTTCGGCCGCCTGATTCCGCCGTTCTCCGAATTGACTGTGGACGCCACGGACCCGTTTCCCATTTCAATCGAAACGTTCCGGACACGTGTTGCCATTCACTTTGCCCATCGGGCGTGGGCCGTTGTCGTTTCCGGCGTTCTGGTCTGGACCGCGTGCCGCATTCTGCGCGCGCACGGATCCCGGCTCGAACTGACGAGGCCCTCCGTGGCTTTGTTGGCGCAGCTTGTCGTTCAACTGGCGCTGGGGGCCCTGGTGATCTGGACGGGCAAGGCGGTCGCAATCACGACGTTGCACGTGGTTGTGGGTGCGACGGTGCTTGCCACCAGCGTGGTGCTGACGCTGCGCGTATGGCGGATATGCGGTGCTGTAGATTCCAGGGTCGCAACTGTGCAGGTAGAAAGCTGAGCGTTGGAGGACCTTGTTTTTATGAAACCGCGGGTTGAGGCCGGGACGGCGGACGTGGCATTGTCGTGGGCGCGCTTGATGGATTATGTGGCTCTCACCAAGCCCAGGATCACCGTCTTTGTCGTATTGAGTACAACGGTCGGGTTCGTTCTCGGCGCGGCCGGCGTCATCGAGTTCACTCGACTCCTGCATACGCTGCTGGCGACCGTCCTTGTCGCCAGCGGATCGGCCGTACTGAACCAGTTCCTGGAACGGAAGACGGATGCCAGGATGGAGCGCACGGCGAACCGGCCCCTTCCTGCCGGTCGTCTGTATGCGGAAGAGGCCTATCTGTTTGGACTGCTGCTGTCCGGAACCGGTATCCTTTATATGGGGCTGCAGATCAACTGGCTGGCGGGCCTCCTGGCTGGGTCGACATCGGTCATCTATCTGTTCATGTATACGCCCTTGAAGCGAAGATCGACGCACAATACCGCGGTGGGCGCCGTTGCGGGGGCATTGCCGCCGGTGGGAGGCTGGGCCGCGGCGCAGGGGGAGATCGGCTGGGGCGCGTGGTTGCTGTTCGGCATTCTGTTTCTGTGGCAGTTTCCTCATTTTTTCTCTATCGCCTGGATCTACAGGGGCGACTACGAACGCGGCGGATTCAAGATGATCTCCATCGGCGATCCGGCGGGTCGAAGGACGGCTACGCAGATCGGCGTATACGGCGCTATCCTGCTGGTTTTTTCCTTCCTGCCGTGGCTTGCGGGGATGACCGGTTTGCTCTACGCGGCCGTGGCAGCGGCGGCGGGGTTATGCCTCGTCCTTTATGTTGTCGTGTTTTCCAGAACCCGGACGGAGCAGAACGCGAGACGGCTGCTGCGAACGACGCTGGTCTATCTGCCTGTGCTCTGGATCGCCCTGTTGCTCGATGCGTTTCTGTAGTCGGGTCGGTCGACGCAAACCGGGTATTGCCAGGTGATAGGGGTTGCCTATCACCTTTCTCTTTTCGGATCGCGTCGGTTTCCGAAATGCGGCGGTTTTGAACGTTCCGGGTGTCTCGCGCCGTCGTTCCGGCAGCCGGGCCCAGACCGCGCCGGGCGGATTCGAAACAGCTTTTGGGGAGTCCCTGTGTCGCTTGCCATCGCAGTTACCGGATTGCGCCATTGCTACGGAAGTCGGATTGCGCTCGACGGAATCGATCTCCGAATCGAGAAGGGGGAAATCTACGGCCTGCTGGGCCCGAACGGCGGGGGAAAGACGACGCTGTTTCGCATCCTGAGCACGCTCCTCGAACCCTCGGAAGGAACGGTTCGCATATTGGACCGCGATCTTCTTCGGGATGCCGCGGAAATACGTGCGCGAATCGGGGTCGTGTTTCAGAATGCCAGCCTGGATCTCAAGCTGACGGTTCTTGAAAACCTGCGCCATCAGGGCCATCTGTATGGTCTGCGCGGGCGTGCTTTAAAAGAGCGGATCGAGTCGATTCTCCGGAGCGTCGGCCTCACGGATCGCGAGAACGACAGGACGGAGGAGCTTTCCGGCGGACTTCGGAGGCGCGTGGATCTGGCAAGAGGACTGCTGCACCGGCCGGAACTGTTGTTGTTTGACGAACCCTCCAGCGGACTGGACCCGCTCGCCCGCAGAACGCTGTGGGACGATTTGCGGAAGCTTCGTGAGGAACAGGGTGTCACAGCACTGTTGACCACGCACTTCATCGAGGAGGCGGAGCGATGCGACCGCGTGGGCATACTGGACCGGGGGCGGCTTGTCGCGCAGGGTGCGCCAGACGCGCTGAAGCGATCGATGAACAAGGACGTTCTGGTGATCGAAGCCGAACATACAGAGGTACTGAGGGCGGAAATCGAAGCGCATGTGAGCGTTACAACGACACTTGTGGACGGCACCGTACGGATTGAGTGCGACGACGGGCAGGCGATGATGGCTTCGCTGTACGCCGATTTCCGGGAACGGATCTCTGCAATCAGACTGGGACGGCCCACGTTGGAGGATGTGTTCATACGGGAGACGGGGCGTCCGTTCGAGACGGCGGAGGGCGGGCATGCCGAATGAGGCAACGCGTGGCGAAGGGTTCATCCTCCCGGCGGCCACGCTGTGGAAGCGGGAACTCGTGAGATTCGCCAGAGACCGGCACCGGCTGCTTGGCGCGATCCTGCAACCGTTCGTGTTCTGGCTGCTGCTGGGCATCGGAATGAGCGCGTCATTCGCACCCGCGGGCACATCGGGAACGATGAGCTACCTGGAATATATCTATCCGGGCGCGCTCCTGATGGTCTTGCTCTTCACTGCGATTTTTTCCACGATTTCGGTGGTCGAAGACCGGCGTGAGGGGTTTATGCAGTCCGTGCTGGTCGCGCCGGTTTCGCAAAGCGGCGTGGTGATCGGCAAGGTGATGGGCGGTACGACGCTCGCGGTATTGGAAGGCATGGTATTCCTGTTGTTCGTATACCAGCTTGACATTCCGGTCAGCCCTTTTGCGCTCGCGGCAACGGTGGCGTTCCTGTTCCTGGTGGGCCTGGCGCTGACAGGTCTGGGGTTCGCAATCGCGTGGCAAATGGCGTCCACGGCCGGGTTCCATGCGATTATGAACCTGTTCCTGTTGCCGATGTGGGCGCTCTCCGGGGCATTGTTTCCGCTTTCCGGCGTGCCGGAATGGCTCGGCTGGCTGATGCGGATCAATCCATTGACCTATGGTGTTGCCGGCGTACGGCATGCCCTGTATCTGGAAGCGCCTGAACTGGCGGGAGGGATCCCGCCGTTCGAAGCGTGTCTTCTTGTGACGTGCCTGTTCGTTCTCTTGACGTTGGGCATCTCTCTGGGTGTGATCAGGCGGCGGGAAGGAGTGCGATAATACCGATGGGTGTACCCAGACAGGTTCGCGTTTTCTGGCTGGTGCTCGCCGGCGCGACGCTATTGATGCTCACGGTGGGGACGTTTCTGTTCCTGCGCGAACTCAAGGCCATACGGGCCCAATCGCAGCGCCTGCCGGTTCTGGGCGAGGTTCCTGACTTCCTGCTCGTGGAACGCAGCGGCAGGCAGATGGGTCTCTCGGAACTGCTCGGCCGCGTCTGGGTTGCGGACTTCATCTTCACGCACTGCGCGGGTCCGTGTCCGTTGCTTTCGGCGACGATGCAGGCGCTCCAGGCGCCGCTGAGGAAATATCCGGACGCGCGCCTCGTGTCTTTTTCCGTGGATCCGGAGCGGGATACCCCCGAGGTGCTCTCCGGGTATGCGGACCGCTATCTGGCGGACGCGGATCGCTGGCTGTTTCTGACTGGCGAGAAGCCCGGTGTGTACAGCGTCATTCGTAACGGCTTTCAACTGGGTGTGGGAGGCGTGGAAGAAGGCACGGACCAGATTATGCACAGCCTGCGCTTTGCGCTGGTGGACAGAAGGGGGCGGGTCCGGGCATACTACGACGGGACCGATCCCGGCCTCGTGAAGAAACTGCTGCCCGACATGAGGGCGTTGTTGAAGGAAGGAAACTGACCTTGATTCGTAATTCTTCGTGGACGTTAATTCGAATATGTGCTTGTAAATAAAGGCGATTAGACTGCTGATTACCAGGATACACCAGGTCACTGGACGTGAAGGGAGAAAATGTCCTTCTATACGTGGATATTGCCCCGTTTAGGAGGGTTCTATCGCGTCGCCGCGTTGCTGTTTTTTTCTCATTGAGGCTGAGTTTCCCCGGATGGGCTTTTTTAACGGGCTGATAAACTCCGGTTCAATCGTTGTCCTCGGGATGACGCCCGGATTCCGCGCCGGCGTTCTCAGACAATCCCGCGCGTTTGATGGAACTCAATAGCGGCCAGAGAGTCAGAACGGGTGTTCCGTCCCGGCTCCGTCAATGTTGCAGCGAAGCCCGGACGGACCCGAACCAAAGTGTTTACCCGCCTGCCGTATTTTTACCGAGGGATATCGTGCGCTGGACACTGGTGTTGGTCTGCGTGTCTTTCCTCACAGGCTGTGGCCTTCTGGACAGACAGGAACAGCCGCAGATCGTGGAACTAACCACGGACCAGGATGACCATCCGTCCGTAGGCCGCGGAAGCAAGGTCCAGATCACGCTCTTCACTTCAGACGCGGACAACGACGAACTGGACTATCTGTGGACGGACCTCAAGAGGGAAGAGGGCGGGCAGTTCGAGGCCAGCAACCAGGATTCTTTGAGGGGGCTCTTTCAGGATTCTGTGACCGTGGTCTGGGTCGCGCCTATCGTGACGGGCGTCTATACGCTCAAGGTTGAAGTCGACGACGGAAAATCAGGCAACATAACCGAGGGGATGGTCGAAATCCATGTCACCCAGGGGCCGCCCGTGGCGGATGCGGGGATGGATCGCACGATTGCGTACGGGAGCGGACTCCGCGTGACATTGGACGGAACGGGGAGTTCGGACCCGGACCGGGACCCACTCCGGTATGCCTGGACGCAGCTCGACGGTCCCGGTGTCGATTTCGACGCCGAGAACAGCATGCCGGTTTTCAGGGCCGTTGCGCCGGCCGACTTTGTTTTCGAACTGCGCGTCCGTGACGATATCGTTGTTGCCGAAGGTGCGATTACAAGTGATCCCGACACCGTGACCGTACGCGTGGACGACCGTCTGGGGTTCGATTTCTGAAAGCTGTTCACACGGGGCTATGACTTTAAAAGCAGGCGCTGACCTGCTTTTCCTGTTTCCGGCAACGTCGGAGGGAACGTTGACGCGGGTTTCGCAGAATTCGGTCTTTATTACGGTGGAGAAAGGCGCTCACCTGCTCGGGGGGATGCTGCTACTCGTGGGCGTGGCGCGGCTTCTCGGGGAGAGCGGACTGGCCGATTACGTTTTCGTCATCGGCCTGACCGCTTTTTTCGTGCCGATTCTGGATGCGGGAACGAACAACCGGATCATCAAGGCCTCGGCATCCAGCCCGGCGGACGGACGTATTGCGTGCCTGGAGGCGCTGTCGTTCAAGCTGGCGCTGGCGCTCCCGGTGCTGGCGGTCATGGCTGGTGTTGCCTGGGCGATCGGCGCAGGACCGGAGGTTACGCTGGCAACGCTGCTCGTGGGGGTTTCCACGGTTTCGTTGAGCATGGGGGACGGGCTCAACGCGGTGTTCAAGGGTCTCCAGCGGTCCGGATACTGCGCCCTGCTGATGATGGGGCTTAACGTTCTCCTGCTGGCGAGCGGGGTCGGTGCGATGTTTGCCGGCTGGGGTCTTGCCGGCGTCGCAACGTGCTACCTGGTCTGTCGCGCAGGCTATCTCGCGGCCGGATACGTCTTTGTCCGGAGGGTGGCGGGTGAACTCGGGCCTGTTCTTCGACCTGGATTCAGTCGACGCCGGATCGTGGACGGGTTGAAACATCTGCCCGCGGTGTATTACCTGATAAACCTGTTGAGCCTGAATTACCTCACGATCTACTATCAGACCGGAGGCGGCGCCGAAGCCGGTTATCTGGCCGTCGGGTACCGCCTGGCGGCGGCGCTGCTCATTCTGACAGGCGCGAGTTTCGAGGCCGTACTGCCCGCCCTGAGCACACGGCTGCCCGATCGGCAGGCGTTCATGAAGCTCGTCGTCCGGTCCGCCGTCACGCTGACGGGCATTGCCATTGCGGTTTCGGTGGCGGTTCAACTGATGCTTGGTCCCGCGATAACCTGGCTTCTTGGGCAGGCCTGGCTTCCTGCGCTGCCGTTCGCAATGCAACTGGTGTGGTGCGTGCCGCCCTTTGTGCTGTGCGGCCTGGCGCACACCGGGCTTCTGGCTGCCCACGATCAGGGTCGCGCGGCCGGGTGGATGGTGGTCCTGGTTGTCGTTGGCGTGGTCGCGAGTGTCTTCGCGTACCAATACCATGGCCCCGTGTTGACGGCGTTTGTTCCTGCTGTCTCCGGATGTGCGATGGGTGTCGTACTATGGTGGCTTGTGGGAAGCCGTAGAGAGGTTTCCTATGGTCACACGGCCGGGCAAGGTTCCTAGAACAGGCTGAGTTGCTTGTCCGCGGGTTGTTTCCGGAGCGGAAAGAGTCGATCGAATTCGATATCGCCGAAGAGGCTGCGGAAGCGTCCCGCCATATCGTGCAGCCTGCGCAACAGGTATCCCCTGTCTTCGTCGTTGTCATAGTTTTCGATTCGTGCCAGGCTGCCGTCGCTTCTCTGGTACACTGCAATCCTGTCACCCGCTTTACATCCCTCCGCGGCGGCGGCCAGCCGCCTCAGGTTCGGATTCGAAAACGTCTTCTCGGTAACGGTCTCCCTGCGGCATATATCTCTCTGATCGAATTGCCCCGCCCCCAGTCGGTCGGCGAACCGCGTGTACAGGGCCGAAGCGGCATCGGACTTCCGGTTGATCAGCAGCGGGGCGAGCTTCCGGACGAACTCACGGAAAACCCGTTCGTCACGGCGGCTCCTCAGACTGCTACCCTTGACGATGAGGCGCCCGCCGTAGTCGACCAGAACGTAGTTCTTGGCTTTGAGGCTGAGCATGCCCCGGAACCTGCCGTCGTGGGATAATCGGATGCCGTCGGGCAGTTCCCGGGACAGCGATTCGACGAAATCGTGCTCTTCACTTTCCGATCGGACTCCTGGGGGCACGACGAAATACACGCCGTCGGTATCGGCTTCGATGAGCCGTGCCTGCCTCGCCCGCAGCATCGTCACAACCTGCCTGGCGATTTGCTGGCCATGGCCCGTGACGCGCGCCGCCGCCTTGTAATCGTTGAAATTCGCCCTTCCGTAAGCCAGGTACCCGTAAAACGAGTTGATCAGGAGTTTGTAACTTCCCTGCAAGCCGTCCCAGTAAGACCGGTCGGCATCGCTTTGCGCCTCCTTCAGGCCGGCTTTCGCCTCGAGACGTCGTCCTGTCAGGCGCTGCAGCATGGGCAGGAACACGTTTTCTGTGTCGGAAGCAGGTCGAATGCCGTAGTTTAACATAATTGAAGGGTAGAGGCTCTCCACGTCGGCCTTGACAACCCGGCTGAAGACGCCGGTGGCGAAGAGTTCGGTATAACCTCCCCCGAACGGCGCCGAGTGCCCAGGCCTTGGAACCGCAAGGCCGCGACGGAGATAGGCGCCGATCATCAGGGCATTGATCTTTTCGCCCGGCCCGGTAATTGCGGCATCCTGAAACCGGTAAGGCAACACCTGGGTCTGGTAGAACTCGGTCGTGGCGATCATTTCGCTCAGCGCGCGCACGTCACGGACGTCGTCCAGCGCGTAGTCCGCGACCCTGTCCGGATCGTCACGCCAGGTCTTCCGGATATCGGGCCCGTCGACGAAGACGCGGTCCCCACGCTCCAGGCCTAGCGTACGGACGACGTTCTTCAGGCCATAACTCTCCAGGTGCCCGCCGATGTCGTATCGCTGGATCTGGTGAAAGGTGTCTATAATGTGACGGCCGTGAACGTATGCGGGGCGAAACGTGGGGCTTCGGGCGCCCACCCGGTACCGGCACCTCCCGTTCCCGGCTTTCAGTTGGGAGCCGTCGCGGCCCCAGGGCAGGCTGACGTTCAGCGCGCGGGCGCGCGTCTGGATGTAGTTGAGGTCGAAGTCAAAGATGTTGTGCCCTTCGATGATGTCCGGGTCGCGGCTCCGGATGCGATGGTTCAGCGCCTCGAGCAGCGCGCCTTCGGACATCTTCCGGGCGCCCAGCACTTCCTCGTAGTCCCTGTTGTCGGAAAGCGCGACCAGTATGATGCGTGCATCCGGCGCTTCTGGATTCAGTCCGGTGGTCTCGATATCCAGCTGAAGGCGATGGGCGTGATTGTAACGCAGGCCCCGAAAGAGCGTGTTTCCGGAAAGCATCAGGTGCTGTTTGACCGGGTTGTTGAAATCGAAATGGACGATGCCGTCGGCTGACAGACGCCCACGGGCATCCAGAAAATCGGTCCAGGAGTGAAAGTGAACCAGAAACCGGAACTGGCCGCCGCCCTTGAGATGGCTTATTTTCCGTACGCCGGCCAGGCCCGCCCTGTCGCACTCCTCGGGCGCCTCGACCAGCAACCAGGGTGAGAAGGGATGGATCTCGCGTCCGGCGCGGGAATAGTGCGCCATCTTGTTGCCGTCAACCAGTTCGACGGCCAGAATCTCGGATTTTGGACTCATGGTACGCAGCCCGCTTGAAATTGGGTCGAGACCGGGTTGTGTACTATACAATATAGCCAAGTGATCCGCGTCCCGGAAGGGCAAGACGAAAGAATGCCCCCGCGGAGGAACGAAAATGAACCGATTGCAGCCTGAATCCGGCTCCGCCGCACCCGCTCCCGAGCGCTCACGTACGGCGCTGCTGCTTCGCCTTGGCACGTGGATCGCGCTGGCGGTGTCGTTGCTGGGGCCGGCGTGGTGGGCATGGATGCGGGAACCCGTTGCCGCCGAACGGGCCGTGAGTTTCCTCGCGGCGTTTCCCCTGTTTCAAATCCTCGTCGATCTCTGGACCCTCGCAATCGCCCACTTCTGGCGTCCTTCACGGTCGCCTCTGAGGGTTCCGGTCCGAACGCCGATCGTCCTCGCAATCCTGCATGCGGGGCTCTGGCTGTGCATGCGCTATCTGCTCGCGCCCGAAGTCTTCGATCGATCGGAAATTGCGGACGGCGTGGAAGGGGGCCTGGCGATACGATGGGGGATGGCGCTGGTGTTCGGCCTGCTGTGGATGGTGGGAACCGTCGCCGTTTTCCTTGAAATCAGGCTCCTGCGCTGGGTGCTGATCTCGGAGGACACGGCGGTTGTTGAAGAGAAACCTGAAGAAGCCGAAGAACCGCCCGATATGCCCGCCGGGCCGGAGCATACCTACGAGGTGCAGACGATTCTGAATCGACTGGGATATGAAATCGGACCGGTAAACGGAGAATTGAACGAAGCCACCCGCGAGGCGCTGCGCAAGTTCCAGGCGGATGCAGGACTGGATCCGACCGGGGAGGTGACCATGCTGACCGTCATCGAGTTGCGGAACCGGTGGGGGGAGAGGTGAGGTCTGCTGAAAAAGCGAAATCGAACCTGTGATATATCCAGGTGTTGCTTGGGCGTGTAGGTCCAAAGACCACTCAGATCTATACTCGGGTTACAAATGGGGATCTCGCGAAAATCCGAAGCCCGCTGGATGCATTGATGGAAGAGAGGGAGGCAGCTTTTGATTAGAGGCGATGCCACCATAGAAAGCATTCCTGAACATGCTCGGGCTACAAGCTTCAGTGTGGGATGTTCCCGAACGTTCGCAGATCTTCGGATCAGGTACGCATTGACGTAACTGTTCGGTAATACCGTAGTTGGAGGACAATGGATGATGAAGTCAAGTTCATTGGGGCGTATCTCCGTTGTGGATGCAGAGATGCTGCATTGCACTCCTGGTACTCAGGAAAAGTGAAGGTCTGTGGCAATGACTATTAAGGTGGCAGCTTGCCAGGTGCCAGACATCCGCGAAGACCTCGATAGGGCTTTGTCGTGTATAGAAACGTACTCCGAAAAAGCCGGGTCTCTCGGTGTTGGTTTGCTTTGCTTTCCAGAGTGCTTCCTGCAGGGATACTTGGTGGAGGACGAACAAGCACGCTGCCATGCACTCGATCTGAATTCCTCTGCGTTCGAGCGGGTGCTTAGCCGGCTCGCCGAAGCTAGCCCGACGCTCGTGTTCGGCCTGATTGAGATAGAGAAGGGAAAACTTTTCAACACAGCCGTAGTAGTAGATCGTGGCAGATTAGTGGGCAGCTATCGAAAGACGCATCTCCTTGCTGGGGAGAGCATATTTGAGCCAGGTACTTCGTATCCTGTCTTTGAAGCAACTGGGTTGAAGTTTGGAATCAACATCTGCTATGACACAAACTTTGCAGGAGCAGCCGTTGCGCTCGCTGCTCAGGACGCAGATTTGATCGTCTGTCCGGCGAACAACATGATGCGGCGCGAAAGAGCTGAAGAGTGGAAATTCCTCCACAACAGGATCCGCGCGGAGCGTGCTAACGAGACGGGGCTCTGGCTTATTTCGTCAGACGTCACCGGGGAAAGGGATAACCGTATCTCCTATGGTCCTACCGCCGTTATTAATCCGGAGGGGTTGGTCGTGGCGCAAGTTCCTTTGTTTGAGGTTGGGATGGTTGTAATGGAAATTGGATTGTCACCAAATGGGCGGAATAGTATCCCACGTCCTGTAACATCTGGTTAATGCTGCGCCGCCTTGGCCCTTTGGGCAACCTGGCTTCTGTCGCTCGCTTTGCAGGGCAAAGCTCGCGCCAGCCCTTCGGGCCGCGCCAGGTTTGCAAACCGGGAAAACGTTATAGGCCATGCCCCACCATAGGATGACCCCATGGATCAAAAGTATCAGAAATGGCGGAAGTGGATTAAAGCTATCTACAAAGAGCTTCAAGGCGTTCTGATTCAGCGACACATCTTCTGGGAAGTGCAGAAAATCATCAAGTCGAATCCTAAAATTCAGATCCCAAGTGCATTTTACGGGTTCCTCGGCAATGCTTACTCTTCATTGGGTGTGACAGCGATTCGGAGGCTAACAAAGTCCCAGAGAGATAGTGTCTCGCTGACTGGATTGCTCA
The DNA here is from genome assembly GCA_028877215.1 of Gemmatimonadota bacterium. Classification (GTDB taxonomy): domain Bacteria; phylum Latescibacterota; class UBA2968; order UBA2968; genus JAAXHE01. Next base: position 81,566 of record JAPPFJ010000002.1, read on the forward strand.
AGGAAGTCCAGGAGAGCCCTGAGATCATGAGCGAAGAAAGATACGCCGCTCTCTTCTCAACCGATGGACCAGGACCCTTGAAAGGTGAGTTCGAGGGGATTTGTGAAGGGATCGTAGATAACCATATAGATCCGGCCGTAGTGAAGACTGAACTCTGTAGGCTATCCGCGAAGAAAGCAAACTTGGAGGATTTTGTAGATAAGAAGGTTGCACATCTAGACAAAAAAGAGCTGACGGGAGGAGTTTCCGCCCCGACGTTCAATGAACTTGATGGCTGCCTTGACTATCTGGAAACTTTGGTGAAGAAGTACTATCTCCTTTTGACAGCTGAGTCTGTTTCGGATATGATGCCGACGTTCCAGTACGATTGGAAGGAGATCTTTTACGAACCGTGGATATACCGTTCATAAAGGGTGGGGCACGGGCCTATAACACGTGCACTCACGGCTCGGGCCTTTCGGCCTACGCCCAACTTGCCTACGGGAATTTCGTGGGTGCCGAGAACGTTAAGCGACGTCGGGTAGAACCAGTTGAGATTGTCCGGCAAGCCCCGAATGCCCACATAACTGCCGTCGATCGATCCAAACCAATGCTCGATTATTTGCGCGAGAAATTTGGTAAGCGCTCGGCCAGTTCCAAATCATCCAATACAACGACCTCACCTGTCGTCTGTCTGAGATAGCATACGTCTAAGTCGTGACGAGCATGTCGGTTCACTACTTTCCTCCTTCCAAATATCGTGAGATCTATGAAAGCATCGAACGGGTGCTGAACCCTGACGGCGCTTACGTAGAAGGAACCAATTGTAGCGACACTGAAGAGGAAGACTGCCAAGTGCTCAGCGCGTTCGAACGACGTACTGCAGGTCTGGATGGCGCGGATTTTGGAAATGGAAGAACAACATCTCCTTGCAACAGCAGCGCAAAACGCACGGTCTGCGCTGCGTCGCGTACGGTCCTTGGCCTTCGGCAACCCCGCGACAAGCTCGGGGATTAAAAACCGGCGAGAAGTTAGCCGCCACCTGTGAGATGCCGTGAGCAACGAATCGGTAGAACTGGCGAGAATTGAGGACTACCTCCGTCAAGATTTCGAGGCAACTGTCGAAGACAGGGTGAAGCGATGCGAGCAGGTGAAGCCGCACGGCATAATACCAGATCACCACTTCGCAGCGGTTTCCGCGGAGATTGGACGATTGTACTCAGACGGCCATTACTATGGTTGCATCTCTCTGTGTCAGTCAGTTGCTGAGGCCATGGCGAGATTCCTTTGTGAGCGAAACGGATGGAGGGCAGCAAAGGTCTTTGAGAAGAATCTCGAGACGTTGCAGAAGCGAGTAAAGATCACTGCCAAGATGGGTAAACAACTGCTAACAGTCTGGGAGGCAAGGGACGACTATCACCACCTCAACCCAACCATCGAAAGAGATCGTACGAAGCTTCACGTCATGGCAGAGCAGAAGACGAAGGTGTTGTCGGAGGTAAAGTCGTCCGTGTCCGACCTAGGGCATTCGCCCTTCGCGTAACCGATTTCGCAGTTCCGGCACGGCGAAGACGATAAGCGCAATTTCCGTTTAGGGATTTCAGAATGGACGATCAGTTCAACATCCGACAGCTGAAATTCACCATTTTGAAGGCGCTGGATTCAACGAACACGGAACACAAGATCAACATGATCGGCAGAACCAGTCAACGTGGTACGCTGGAGCTTGAGTTGCAGGCAACCTTCACGACGCTAGACAGACGGATCGCTGACCGTGCTTTCGAAGAGCTGAAAAGTGCAGATCTTATCGCGCCCACGTACAGCGATTTCGTCGATCCCGAGAGCTGGGTTGAGATCACAGAATCAGGACGGGATGCGCTTGACAGACGCGCGTTGGATGAGCTTGAAGAGGCGTTGCTCGACACTTCGCCGCACCTTGTTGAGCTCCGGGATGGTGCTTGGGCTGCACTGATATCAAGCGGGCCAGACGCGCTTCGGCAGGCTGCCCATTCCGCTCGAGAACTAATCGATCAGACACTGAAGGAGGGTGCTCCAGACGAAGTCATCAAATCGGCACCTGACTTTACACCGGACAATACTAGTTGGTCGGGTGTAACGCGGCGGCATCGCTTGAAATACTTGGTACGCCGTCGTAGAGGAGGCGTCTCTGACTCCCTCATCAAGTCGATCGAAAAGGATATCGACTCCCTGCTGGCTGAGCATCAAAGGCTGACATCGCACGCTCATGGTAGAGGTGCGCCAGACCCCAGCGATGTCCGTGATTGTCTCAACGCGGCTGAAAGGATCTTGCGCAAGATCCTCGCGTAGAAACTGCGCCTAACACGTCCGTGCCCGGCTTCGGCGCATACGCGCCTTCGCTCAACCGCTTCTCGGTTCGGGCACGGCGGGGACGTTACCCGCCATTTCGAAGAGTTCAAGCAGGAGTGAATCCTTGAGTCTGCATCCAGATCTGACAGCACCGGAATGGGCCCAGAGGCTTCGGCAGACGGACATTCGCAAACTCTACGAGCAGGACGCAAGTGGGCGAGTAGAGGATGCGGCGGTCAACGCGATCGGAACCCGTCTGCTGGCGAGGTGCGGGAGCTTACTGGCTGCTGACGCGGCGGTTCGAGGGAAGGCTGAATGTCCCCAGTGTGGTTGCGTCATCAAGCATGACTCCAGGGGAGACGAACAGCTGGTTTGCTCCGGTTGTTCCTGGGCTGGCACATGGGGGGCCTATCGACAGAGCCTGAAGGGGCAGAATCTGCGGCTCGGAAATCTACGTCCTGTCGTAGAGCATTTTGTTGGCCATTTCGCTCACTTTAGGACTGCCCGCGAGCGCCTGATTCAGATCGACTTCCTTCTGCACCAGTTCCAGAGCAGAGGTGATCATCCAGGGGAAGTCTTCGCCACGAGCCTGCTGGAGGGCAAGGAAGAGGATGTAGAGCAGTTCTTGGAGACGCTGGAGTACGGGGAGCGGTCCACTTCCGAACTGGTCCGTATGAGAGCCCACTACAGGGAGGGGCTGAGTCAACGGGAGACCGTGAGGAAGAAAGAGAAGGAAAAGGCACGACAGATCAGACGGGACCAGAAAGAGATGATTAGGAGGCGGGCCGATGCGGTAAAGGCAGATGGTCCTCCTGCTCCCGTGCCGACGCCTCGGGTGCCGCAGAAGGTCATTGCAAGACTATACTACCTTGATGCGAAGGGCATCTATGATGAAGACCTGCTCGATGAGGTGGGTTGTCATCTGCTTGCTCGTATCGAGAGCATCATGGTAGTGACGCGAACAACTCACGGTCAGGTCAAGTGCCCGCTATGCCCAAAGGTCGTCGAGGCCAATCTGCTGTCCGAAGGGCCAATTGCGTGTGATTGCGGTTGGGTCAGCACAGGGTTCGCGATCAGGGAGTTCTACAAAGGCAGGCGGCTCACTGCGGGTGGGATGGAACCGTACTATGAGGAGTTCTTGAGTTCATTTCCTCACGCATGTGGGTACCGGGCAAAGATGGTTCTCGTCGATCAGCTGATCCATCGATTCCACGACTTCATGGCTCAACGTGAGGACGTCATGACCCGCAGCAGGGCCGGCGCAGCCAACCTGATCGAAGGAAAGGCCTGGGAAGTGAATGATTTTCTTGACGGCCTGACCTACGACGACAACAGTACCGCCGGACTTGCTGCCGTCAGACAGGTGTGGAGAAATAGGCTGGGGCGGGACCGTCAAGAAGATGGAAACGTCGGGTAACAACTGTTTCCCAGCTCCGGTCGCTGCGCTCCCTCCGACCCAACCCTTCCTCGTTCCGATCGGGTTCGGGAAGCGGCAAGACGGTATACGCCAGTGCGGCTTTGCCACCATCAAGAGGAGGCGCATGCTGTAGCGCCCAAAGGGATGTTTCAAGACATCGAGTTCCGTAGTGACCTGAACGCGAACGATGCCGCCACGGTAGTCTTTGTGCCTGAGGGCTCATTTATAATGGGCTCAGAGCGCGAGACGGTTCTGGCGCTGTGGCGTGAGAGAGGCTGGGACCGCCAGTGGTTCGATGGCCAAGTGGGTACGGATCGCTGGACTGGTGAGCTGTGCCCCCACGAGATTGAGGTTGGCTCGTTCTGGATGTATTTGGAGCCAATCACGATCGGCCAATACTTTAAGTTCATGCAGGAAACCGGGAGAAGAGCCCCTTTTGATCCGTTTGTTCATGGACCGTGGAATAGCGCATGGAAGGACGGTGTTCCCGTGCCTGGTAGTGAATATCTTCCGGTCAGTTCGGTGAGCTGGGAGGATGCCGTGGCATACTGCTCATGGGCTGGAGGCCGATTGCCTACGGAAGCAGAATGGGAATACGCGGCGCGTGGTCCATCAAGTTTAGTATTCCCTTGGGGGAACGAGTGGCAAGAAGTGACCCGGTGTGCCGACCAACTCGCTGGAAGACACTTCAGAAATCACGATGATTGGAAGGTTTGGCTAAACGGCGGAGGAAAAATGCCAGACGGCACCTTTCCCCCTAAGTGCTGGCTAGCTCAGCATGTTGCGCAACTCGATGGTCCGACAGCGACCGCCGAGTATCCGCGAGATCGAAGTTGGTGTGGTGTGATAGGGATGGCTGGCCAAGTTCGGGAGTGGTGTAGCGACTGGTACGACCCAGAGTACTACGTCTATAGTCCGCACCGGAACCCACAAGGTCCTCAGCACCCCGGAAGTCGAAAGGGGCACGCTCCGTGCCGTGTCATGCGTGGAGGGGCATGGCTCAGCCCTGCATACACGAGTCGGGGTGCACAACGTCTCTTCTATCCGCAGGAGAGTCGAGACACCAATGATCAAGGGTTCCGCTGTGTCCTTCCAGTCTGAGTGTTCTGGATATGGCTTAGTGGTTGTTGCCCAACCGACGCCATGCAGCTCAGCGTTCGAAAAGACCGCCCGCTGCGATTCGGGGTTACTCGCGCAAAGGTTAGTCGACACGGGATTTGTCGTCTATGTAGAGGCCCCAGCACCACGAATCCCCGGCACTCACGGGTACAATTCCCTTTTTGTGACGACAACAATTACCAAATACTGGCACGATGTCTAAAATGTGGAGGATATACAATGAATTATGAATGGAAACGAGCATCAGAAAGAGGACAAAAAGAAGTCGGATATGCGGAGGTCTACAACACCACTGCTAAAGGCCATCGCATTAGTGCTGTAATCAGCTTTCTCCCGCAAATAATAGGCCGTTCCAATCAGAGGCAAGTTAATGTATGTCTTTTTTTTGAAGGCAGAAATGTGGACTTAACCGATGGCTTCTTTCACTGGATATATGACGATATCGGAGAAATCGTTCAGGAGAGAGAAAGTGAATATTTCGATATTGACTCTGAAGCGTTGGAGTATATGATAACTCAAACTCTGATAGTAGACAGAATGCCTCAACTTGATTTGGTATCAAACGGTGACTACGCAATAGCCCGATAATTTTGTGACATAAGGATGAAGACTTCAGTTCATCTAACACAGCGTTGTGCGCTGCGGAGCATACGCGCATGGGGCTACGTCGACCCGTTGCGCAGATTCGCAAATCGTGAAGAAGTTATGGACAATGCCGTGCTTTTGGCGAAACACTCACCAGAAGCGGGGCAAACCAACGCCAAGGGGAGATCTGAATTCGCGGCGGTTCCCTTGTTTTAGGGTGTAGAATGCACGGAGACTTTACGCGAAAGCGGCACAAGAACCCAACCACCCAACTCCGAATTCATGGCGCGTGTAGAACAGATTCACTCCAAATCAAGTTGCGAGGAAATAGGTGGCGACATCTCAAATGACTAAGCATGCGGAATTTCGGAGAAAGCTAAACGCGATTCTACCTGAGAATTGTCGACCCTTTGTGTGTCAGGGCTCACCCTACGACTGCAGGATTTTCGTTGTAGGTCTAAATCCGGCCACCGCGATGGAGAATGGCTTCTGGAGGTATTGGAGTGACTGTACAGGATTTGACAAAGTCTCGTGGTTTGAATCCTACAAGAATGAAAGAAAGAGTCGACCGCCAGGACCAGGGAAAAAGAGACGTCTTAGCGTTGGTAATACGCGACGCAATTTGAACCAACTTGCTGATTTAATTGGTGCTTATGGAATATTGGAGACAAATATCTACTCGGTACCCACCGAACATTACGCCGACCTTCAGGTCGAAGAAAAGGTTACGGAAGTTTTCCATTTCCTTCTTACAGAAATCAAGCCCACTCTTATCATCACACACGGGAAGGATTCTGCGGGTTACTTTTCTCGTGAAGTTCGAGAGTTTGGTAATTTTGCGATAGAAACGGTCGCAATACGGGGCAATAGCCATAAGATCATCAATGTGCCACATTTTTCAAGAGGTTGGTCATCTCGAAAATTGGAGGAATTCACTGACTTAATAAACAACGATACCGGAGCCACGAGAGGCAGCGTTTCCGCGCAAACACGGACAGAACTCAACCAGGAACCTGGAGGATCAAAAATGCACGCTGTCCTGGATTACGACGGTTGTTTGAAATACGTCCAAGAGAATGGTCATCCGAATACTATTGCTGCGATTCATAGGTACAAAGGGGCTTTGGATCCAAACACATCCATTGAGTTCAGGTGGGGCAACGCTGAAACGCCAACGGAGCGGTCAAGATGTATTCGTGGAGCGATTCGTAGAATCTATGAAGACTCATTGAAACAGGGACCATGCAGCAATCATTTCAGCTCGACCTATCGAGTCGTTCCTGGATGATTTCAACGCGTGACAAAGTACCAATTGTGGGCGATGTATGTCAGCCATTTTAAGGCTTCGCTATGTTAAGGCGTTGGGAGAACAGCTTTGAGTCGGATGTACAGTGCCGGAGATGTCAGATATTTCGCAACGGAGTACGGAGGTTTCAATTTTGGAACGGATATTGCCCAGACTACAATAGTCAGGAACATCGCTCCTTGTTCGGCTGATATTGAATAGGAAGCGTTCCTGAACATGTTCGGGCTACAAGCTTCAGCGTGGAATGTTCCCGAACGTTCGCAGATCTTCGCATCAGGTACGCATTGCCGCAACTGTTCGGAAATGTCGTAGTTAGCCGCGATTAATAGAGCATTGATTTCCATACGTAGTTAGACGGCACGAGACAGCCTGTCCGTACTCTTACTGTCCAATTACGACGCAATTCTTACAGCAACACCAGAGGATATAATGAACATTTCTACTGAACCGTGCCCTGGGCAGCTACGCCAACATTCTTACGCCGTGGTGCGCGGTTTGTTCGACGCAGCGACGACAGAAAGGCTGCGCGAGATCTGTGAGCGAGTGCTGGAACAGTGGCGGCGCGCTCCTCGCTGTGACAATCCACCGGTGGGGCCCCAGGCCAATTACATGAGGCACCTGAACGACCCGGAATATCACCGCGATCACACCGACGATCTTGCCTTTCTGCTCAATGCCATGGGGTCGCCCCAGGTTGTCGAATCGCTGAGCGCAGCCCTGGATGAAGAATTCCTCTTCGCCTTGAGCAGTCTCTACTTTAATCCGACCGGAGAAAGCCAGGACGGATTTTGGCACAAGGACAAGATCGGTGGAGAAGCAGACGCATCCCGGAGACCGGAGACCGGAGCCGGGTTGCAGATGCAAATCGCATTGGTCCCTACGGACGATCTCGAAGTGGTGCCGGGGTCTCACCTGCGTGACTACTCCCCCGAAGAGCACGCGATCTGCGTCGCCGATGATGGGATCCACAACCGCTCGAACGATATGCCAGGCGCCGTTCGTCTGCACCAGGAACCCGGTGACGCGGTGCTGTTTACCCAGTTGTGCATTCATCGCGGCCGCTATCACACCGACAAGCTCAGGCGCTCGTTGATGATCTCGGTAAAGAAACGGGCCGCCGCAGAGTTCACGATGCGCCAGCGGGGGCTGAACTACGCCAGTGACCAGCCATGGTTCTTGCTGCCGCAATACTTCGATGGCGTCAGTGAGGATGCGCGAGCGTTCTTCCGGGAATTCGTCGACTTCTACGCCCCGCATTGGCGTGCCCGGCTGACGGAGGTGTTGAAGTACTCGAGTCTGGTACGAAGGCTGGTGGACGCCGGCGAGCCGTACCCGTTTTTTGGTGAGTGAGAAATCTGTCTGAATGAGTTAGCGGCTGCATTTTGATACATAAGGCCCCGACAATAGACGGATACGAATTAATTACGACGGCTAACCTTGATTCGTAAGTCTTCGGGGACGTTAATTCTAATATGTGCTTGTAAATAAAGGCGATTAAACGGCGGATTACCAGGGTACACCAGGTCACTGGACGTAAAGGGAAAAAGCGTCATTCTATACGTCGATTTTGCCCCGTTTCGGAGGGTTTTATCGCGTCGCCACGTTGCTGTTTTTTCGGATTGAGGCTAACACTGGCTTTACGTTTCGGGGCATCCGATCGGGGACCTGGGCCTTTGGGACTGGCCCAGGTCGTAAAGCCAAGAACCGTTAGGCGGCATTGCTGGGACTGCAGGAAGCATTCCTGAGCCTGCTCGGGCAGCAAGCTTCAGTGTGGAATGTTCCCGAACGTTCGCAGATCTTCGGATCAGGTACGCATCGCCGTAACTGTTCGGTAATACCGTAGTTACGGGATAGAAGCTTTCAGAAGGGTGCGAAACACCGGAAGCCGTCCAGAATCAGCAGGAGACTATGCCTTCCTTGAATTCCAACCAAGATGGCGCCCGATACGACGGCTGGGCGACGTGGTACGATGAATATCTCAAGATGCCTTTCTACGAGAACATCCCGGCTCATCTATCGCGTTTGGTTGGACCCGGCTCCGGACTCTGTGTGGACATTGGTTGCGGAACGGGTGTGCATCTCCAGCTACTGCAATCGCTTGGCTGGTCCGTGATTGGAGTCGACCTTTCAGCCGACCAGCTTCGACTGGCAAGTGATCGCTCTCCGAGGGTTGTCCAGGCCAATGCGTGTCGTCTGCCTTTCTCGTCAGCCACGTTTCGGCGCGTCGTGTCGGTATTGACACTTACTGATTTCGATGATGTAGGGCCATTCTTCTCGGAAGCACACCGCGTCCTGGATCGTCACGGGCGTTTCGTTATCCTGGGCACACATCCCTGTTTTCTGGGACCATTTGCGACAATTGAGAGAGACACGGGAATTGCCAGGATCCATCCGGGTTACCGGGAAACAACACGAGTTTTCGAAGGTCCTGGATTGGGTGAGGGCATTCGGTCGAAGGTGGGTGTCCGGCACGTTCCTCTTGCCGAACTCTTCAACAAACTGCTCGCTGCTGACTTGCGGCTCGAATCAGTTGCCGAATTGGATGGTGACACGCTCCCATCTCTGCTGGCGATCATTGCAACCAAAGCCTAACCTTGATTCCTCATTTCTCGAGGACGTTAATTCGAATATGTGTCGGTTAAAAAGGCGATTAGACTACTGATTACCGGGATACACCAGGACACTGTACGTGAACTGAAAAAATGTCCTTTAGGACGACCATTTCGGCCTGTTGCGAAGGGTTTCGTCGCGGTGCCGCGTTGCGGCTTTTGCGGAATTGAGGCTAACCTTGATTCGTAAGTCTTCGGGGACGTTAATTCGAATATGTGCTTGTAAATAAAGGCGATTAGACTGCGGATTACCAGGATACACCAGGTCACTGGACGTGAAGGGAAAAAACCTCCTTCTATACGTAGATAACACCCCGTTTTGGAGGTTTTTATCGCGTCGCCGCGTTGCTGTTTTTTTCGGATTGAGGCTGATTGCTCAATAGATCGAGACATCGGGGGTAAATCTGAAGGCTTGTGCCCAATCTCTGCACGTTCGTTGCTTCACGAAAGGGGGAGGCACTCATGCATAGCTACTTAAAACGATACGTTATTTTGAGGAGGATAACGCGATGGCGTTGCCTTTGACCGCGATTCCGTCGTACCGGACCCTCGGGAAACCGGCGAGCGGCGGTTTCATCTCCTTTATCCAGGCGCCGGTGGAGACGAATGTGTCGGCGCTGGAGGCGGAGATTGCGATTCTGGGTGTGCCTTACGGCATTCCGTACGAGATGGGACAGTCGTGGACATTTGACGCGCCCGGATATTTGCGCGAGAAGTCGTTGCGGTTCCGCAATGCGATGGGGCCGTTTTACAGTTTTGATTTTGGCGGACCCCTGCTGGACGGTCGGGCGATCCGGATTGTGGACTGCGGGGATGTACCGGGCGATCCGATGGATCTGAAGGGCGCCGTGGATCGGGCCACGGAGGCGGTACAGACGATCCTCTCCCGGGGCGCGGTGCCGATTGTGTTTGGCGGAGACGACGCGGTTCCCATTCCGGTGATTCGGGCGTACCGCGAGTTCGGGCCGATTGTGGTGGTACAGATTGACCAGCATCTGGACTTCAGAGACGAAGTGGACGGGGTGCGGGAAGGGTACAGCAGTCCGATGCGACGGGTTTCGGAGATGGATTGGGTAGAGAAAATTGTCCAGGTCGGGCTGCGCGGGACGGGCAGCGGCCGCATTGACGATGTAGAGGATGCGCTGGCAACAGGCAATGTGCTGATTTCCGAGCGGGAGGTGCATGAGCAGGGGATTGCGGCGGTGCTGGAGCGGATTCCGCACGACGCGAACTATTTTATTACGCTGGATTTTGATGGGCTGGACCCGGCCATCAGTCCAGCGGTGAGCCACCCGGAGCCGGGTGGGCTGACATTTGCCGAGGCAGCGGACCTGCTCCGCGGCCTGCCGCAGAAGGGGCGCGTGGTGGGAATGGACCTGGTTGAGTTCGTTCCGCAACACGATCTGCACGGCCTGGGCGGACATACGGCTGGCCGGCTGATCCTGAACCTGATCAATGCGATGATTCGTTCGGGTCAATTCGACCGCGAATGAGGCCGGGAGACCTGCCTGTCGGCTCGGCAAGTGTCGATGGACCGGCGTATTGCGGTTAAGATGATGAAACCGGCGTTCCCGGAGAAAGGGGCGCGGCAGCATTTGGTCGAACCGTAGCTGGCGTCGGGAGGGAGCTCAGCAGTACTGACGGTGCAAAAGAGGAACTGATCATGCGGTATCGCCGCCTGGGAAGAACAGAACTGCAGGTCTCGGAACTCGGTTACGGTGCAGCATGGGGCGCGTCGCAGGACCGACCGAAGTTCATTGCCACCGTACACGCGGCAATCGAGAGCGGCGTCAACTTCGTCGACACCGCCGCCGACTACGGCAACGGTGACAGCGAGAGCGCGCTGGGCGAAGCGTTGCGGGGCCACGACCATATCATTGTGGAGACCAAGTATCAGCCGTACGATGGCTGGGGCGGCGATGCGGCATACACGGGTTCGGCGGCGGCATTGACCTCCTCAGCCGAGGAGAGCCTGCGCCGCTTGCGCCGTGATCGTCTTGACATTCTTCTCGGCCACGGCATACGCACGCTCGAATCTCTGGACCGTTTTATGAACGACGGCTGCTACGAGGCCATGGCCAGGCTGCGTGAGCAGGGCAAGGTCCGTTTCATCGGTATCAGCGAGCTCTCCACGGTTGACGGAACACACGAGATCCTGAAGCGCGCGGTTCCCACCGGCGCCCTGGACGTAGTCATGCTCACGATCAATTTTCTGCTGCAAAACGCGGTGGAATCGGTACTGCCGCTGTGTGCCCGGCACGATGTCGGCACGGCGGTGATGATGCCGCTTAACCAGGCGAGCCGGGAGTCCGGTCTGGTGAGTGTGCCGGCGGCGCTGGAGTGCGTGCGGCGGCATGTCGCGGCCGGCTATCTGCCATCCCGGCCGCCGTACACGGATCCGGACCTGTTTGATTTCCTGAAGCCCTACAGTGTGCCCGCGGCGGCGCTACGCTTCGTGCTCGCCCAGGACGTGAGCACTTGCTGTGTCGGGACGCGCAGGCCGGAACGGTTTCGCGAGCACCTGCCAGTGGTTGACCCGCCGTACCTCGATACACCGCGGGTGGAGAAGCTTCGCGAACGCTTCGGACGAATTCAGGGCCACGTAAGATAGGCGGAATGATGAAAACTTCTGCACCTCCATGGGCATGCCGGGAGCGCGGACAATGAAGATCCTGCAAGTCACATCGCCGCGCGAGTTCGAGATTCTCGACGTCCCCGTTCCCGAGCCCGGTCCGGACGAGGTGCTGATGCGTATCACGGCGGTCACGACTTGCCCGCAGTGGGACCTGCACCTGCGTCACAACGAACCGATGTTTGTCGGACGTGCATTCCACTACCCGTTCACGCCGGGTAAGCCCGGCCACGAAGCCGTCGGCCGCATCGAGGCTGTTGGCGAAGGTGTGGCTGGTCTGAAGGCAGGCGACCGCGTGTGCGCCTGGCGCGATACCGGCGAGGGGCATCAGGGTTGCTATGCGCAATACGTCGCGATTGACGCGGCAAGAGTAATACCCGTCCCCGGAGCATTGCCCGACGAGGCGCTGGCTCCACTCGAACTGGCTATGTGCGTAGGTGCCTGCTTCCGGATGCTGCGCGATATGGACGCAATCCTGGGCCGTTGTTTCGGCGTCTGCGGCCTGGGCGCGGCCGGGCTGGTGGCGCTACAGATGGCCAGAGCCGAGGGCGCCAGGGAAGTGTACGGGTTCGACATCATTTCTGACCGCCGCGCCATGGCCGAGCGTCTCGGCGCGGCCGGTTGCTACGACCCGCGGGCCGACTTGTCGGGGAAGTTCCCGGCGCGGCCGGAACGGCCAAAACTCGAGTCGGCCGTCGACTGCGTCGGCGCCAGGGCGTCGGTGGAGTTCCTCATGGACCGGACTCAGGACGCCCTGGCCCTGTTCGGCGTGCAGCGCGAAGCCTACACGTTCAGCCCGCGGCATTACCACGGTCTGCGGCTGTGCGGGTACAAGGGCCACTCGCGTGAATCGGCCGAGTATGCGCTCGACCTCATCCGCCGCGGCAAGCTCGACCTGGCCGCGCTGGTCACGCACAAGCTGCCGCTCGAACGCTACGCTGAAGGCGTAGACCTGTTGGAAAACCTTCAGGCCGTCAAAGTCTGTTTCCTGCCGTGGGAGGAATGAAACGGATAGGAAATTGGCGAGTGCGCAAGCGGCACAGAAACCGATCGATTACTCGGTTCACCTGATGCTTTCGGATCAATGATGAGATCAGTAGCCAGTATCTATGACGAGAACCCGGAACGCGAATGGAAGCGCCTTGAGAAGGCCCCGTACCAGAGCCTGGAGTTCAGCGTCACGATGGATCGGCTTGCCAGGCATCTCCCAGGGAAAGGCAGAGTGCTGGATGTGGGAGGAGGTCCGGGACGCTATACCGTAGAGCTGTGTCGAAGGGGTTATCAGGTCGTCTTACTGGATGTCTCAAGGGGATGTCTGGATCTCGCCGTAGAGAAAATTCGGGCGGAACCTGCAGAGGTCAGAGAACGACTGCTGGACACAGTCGTTGGCGACGTCAGGGATCTGTCTGCAATTGATAGCGACTCATTCGATGCTGTCCTGTGTCTTGACCCGCTCTCATACCTGGATGAGCCTGCTAAAAGGGCGAGGGGCTTGACAGAGCTGATGAATGCCGCTACTCCAGGAGGATTGGTTTGCGTTTCAGTTCGCGGCTATCTGGCCGTCCTGCGTCACCTTTTGAGGCATTTTCAAGATAAACTCGGTAAGCCTTATTTCACTGATTTGTTGAGGACCGGAAACGCACCGGTAAATGGCGTGCCTGTCCATTTCTTCCGCTCGGAGGAAATCCGTGAGCTTGCCGAAGCCGCCGGTTTGGAAACTGTGGAGATGGCAGGATGCGAAGGCCTGTCCACAGGATATGAGGAAGAAACGAATGCGCTTGCCCAATACAAAGAAGCCTGGGATCGATGGCTCAGCCTCGTGATAGAGACGGCCTCGGACGCTTCCGTGGTGGATGGCGCGGGCCACATCCTCTACATAGGCAGGAAGCCAACCTGAACGAGAAGCTGAATCGGGAAACCGTGCGTTCTGAGGTCGCATGTATGTGGCTTCGCGTCTGCTGAGCCGCCTGCGCTTAACCTTGATTCGTAAGTCTTCGGGGACGTTAATTCAAATATATGCTTGTAAATAAAGGCGATTAAACGGCGGATTACCAGGATACACCAAGTCACTGGACGTGAAGGGAAAAAACGTCATTCTATACGTCGATATTGCCCCGTTTCGGAGGGTTTTATCGCGTCGCCGCGTTGCTGTTTTTTCTGATTGAGGTTAACTACGGGTTGCAGCTTCGCTCCCTTCGGTCGCTCCGGCCCCGCACACCTGCTTTGTCACGCCGCCCGCTTACGCAACCGTCGCGCCAATCCTTCGGGACGGCAGGCGCCTGCAACCCTGAATCGTTATGTGAAATGCAATTCAGACAATTCTCGAACGCAGGTTGACCTTGATAGTCCAGGATCTACCAGACCCGGTCCAGGCCCGTCTGAAGGGTTTCGTCTCAATTGGCGACAATCTCAAGACTGAGTCGTGCGCCGATGTATTTGCATTTGCTCACCCGAGCAAGCAGGGTTTGATCCTCAAAATCAGAGATGGGCTCGCTGCGCCACAAGAATCTGATCTTCGTGCCGAAAAAACGGCCATGTCGTGGTTGCACGACAAACTGAGTGTGCCTGGCATGGTCTGCTTCCACGAGGAAGACAATACTCAGTATCTGCTGATGACGCGAATCGCTGGCGTCTCTGGTGTCCACGAAGACGCCAGGGCAGATATCCCTGGTCTGATACGTCTGTTCGCTCATGGACTTCGCGATATTCACGCAGTTCCAGTCGATTCGTGTCCATTGGATTGGCGCTTTGAACGCTATTTTGCGTGGGCAACAGACCTGATTGATTCAGGAGTGCTGGATGGTCAGATCCCCAAAGGCGGCACTAGAAATGTCCTACGGGATGAACTGGCAAGCATACGAGCCGACCTGCTGCCGGAAGACGTGGTGTTCACCCACGGGGATTATTGCCTTCCCAACATCATCATCCTCAATGGCCGCCTGAGTGGCTACATTGATTGGGGCTACGCAGGGATAGGAGATCGATATCTCGACTTTGTCGCCGCGTACAATACCATTCGCAGAAATCTGGGTGGCGAGTGGGTTTCCTTGTTTTTTCGGGAGTATGGACAAGAATTGAATCCGGCCAAGTTGAGCGTGTATCAAAGAATCCATGACTTCGTAGACTAACAGCCCGTTGAAAAAGTCCATCCGGGCTACGGCCGGCCCTTGCGGTCGAAATACTGCGTTGCGCTCCCTCGCCGAATCGATGGATGGGACTCGGTCGCGCGCCTTGTCTTCGGCCACAATGGCTCGGGCTCGCCTGCAGAGCGACTTTATCAACGGACTGCTAAGAGGGAAATAGCGCACTTCACGTAACATGCCCGTCCCCGGCTCCGGCGCTGACGCGCCTTCGCGCAACCACTTCGCGGTTGGGGCACGGCGAAAACGCCAGGCGAAATCGGCGCAAAGGCGAAACCCACCAACCCCATCCCGACGAATCGTGCACGAAACCTGAAAGCAGAAATTACTCCACCGACAACGGATGAATGATCCTGTGGCTGAATTTGCTTTGCCCCGACTGAGATATCCCGGATGTTTTCTGCAGAGTCGCAAGTTATGTTTTATCGTGGGATACAATTTTCGATGGAAATACTAGAAGAAATAGCGAATACAATCGCGTCTCTAGAACGAAATGATGGTCGAGTTCTTGTTGCCATATGTGGCGCAGCCGACTTAGGCAAAACATTTCTATCTATACACTTAGCTTTCAAACTTAAACAGAAGGGTATCGAAGCAAACCACCTGACTCTTGATTCATATTTGATGAAGAGGACCGATAGAATTAATAGAGGAATTAGTGGCTATCAGCCAGACGCTCATGATTTACCCCTCGTGAAAAATGACTTAAAACGGTTCAAAAAAGGCCAGTCTATAGAATATTACCCTTATGTGCATTCTATTGGGGAAAAGGCGGCGAGTAAAGATGTCATCCCCCCATGCCCCATTCTCATTGTCGATGGTCTGCACTCAATGAATGAACAATTGACTCCATATTTGGACTTCTCGATTTTTATATGCACCAGCGATGACCAGCTAAAACAAATAAGACATCAAGCAGACATCACCAAGAGACACCAGACAATCGAGTTCTCAAAAGCCCATGCCGATTCAGAGTTTGAGAAATACAAGCAATTTGTGGAGCCATATAAGCAACAGGCCAATGTTATTTTGTTCCTTGAGGAAAAGTGGAATTACATATTGTATAAAGGTGCAAAGAGTTGAGCTCAAACGTAAGAAGGGTGAGAAATCGACTGTCGATGGCGTACACTGTATTTCCGCCCCGCTAGCGGCTTCGCCGCGACGGGGGTCCGCCGCAATCGTGTAACACGTGGCCCCCGGCTCGCTACGCTCGGCCAAAAGAGCCGTGAGTGATAATTGGAGGCAATTCACGTCAGTCGGCTGTTTTCCTGGCCGCGATCACCGCACACTTACCAGGTTTATGGTCTCGTATCAGGTTCACCACTTTGAAACCGGCTTCCCTGAGCAAGCGCATGTTGGTGTCCGGGCTAAGTGTGATGTCATAGTTCCATCGAGCACGATCAGCCTCTGGAAGTCTGGCAACCTCACGTCGGAATCGACCAAGGCCATCTTGTTCTCCTTCTTGCGAGGTTGTTTGATCGCCCTCGATATAGGATCCACACGGCTTCAAGGCCTTGAATATCTTGCGATACACAATGACCTTGTTTTCCGGCGGCAGGTGATGTGTTGTGAGACTCGATATTGCATAGTCGTATTCGCCTTCTCCGAATGGAACATCAAGGTAGTTCCCTTCGATTAGCTGGATCTGATCGGCCCTTGAGCGATATTTCTCTCTAAGGCGATTAAGCATCCCAGCGGCAAGGTCTATGCCGGTGATGCTTGCGTTTGGTGTTCTCAGGAATACCTGGTCCAGCTCTAAGCCAGTCCCACACCCGAGATCAAGGATTCGAATTTTCTCTTCCGTGGGGGAAATCTGGCCAGCCATTTCGACATAGACCTGGGCTGAACCGGGTCCGAATTTCTCGTCCCAAATGTCAGCAGCCATGTCGAAGAAATCGTGCAGGTCTTCCATCTCATTTGTGTACCCAGGTGCTCTTGAGACTTCCTTGCCGATTTGTTCCCATCGGGCTTCTACTTGACTCCTCTGATCTTCCTCGGACATCTGGCGTCCTTCTCAGTTGAATGGAGTAGTTCTTGAAGAAGCGAATTCAGAGTACCCAGGAAGTGGATGCACTCTTGAATCGTATTTCATATTTTCCTGGTCCCAGTAATAGAACTGTGTCCCCCAAGCCTGCCGTCCTTGCAGGCCCAACTCGCCCCGGGCGGCACGGCACATAACACCGAATGGCCGATACCCAACCACACCCCAACCGAAATGGCCGCAACCGAGGGGTTGGACTGATTGTGAAAATCCCGACCTGTCTCCCGGCGTGCGGCCACTTCAGCCATTCGGAGGACGTTAGCCGTAAGCGACGCGCAGAAACCCTATGGCACGCGCCCTAAAGCCCGGCTGCAAAGATATAGTGAACGCACGATACGACGCCTTATTCTTCGATGCCGGGCACACTCTGCTGGAGTACGTAGAGCCGAGCGAGGTTGGTTGGGCTAATGCTCTATCGGACATTGGCGGACCATCCGCAGATGCACTGTCGGCAGCGTTCGAGGACGTACTTGGGAAAAGGCGCGCGCCTCCGGCTGAATCAGAGTCGTTAGCGGTCCATCAAGCGGAGTGGTCGGGGATATATCGACAGACGCTCACTGCCGCTGGCTTTAGGGGTGACACTGAGGCCGCGGTCCAGGTCATGTGGAACGTATGGCTCTTCCACATCTGGGCGCCATATTCAGAAGTTGCGTCCGTACTTACCACGCTCCGGGCGAACGGAATCAAGCTCGCCGTAGTATCAAACTGGGCACCAACACTCGAGCTGACACTCGACCATCTGAACCTCAGCCAGTACTTCAATGCTCTCGTGTACTCCCTGAGGCAAGGGTACGCCAAACCTGCGGCTGCGATCTTCGATGACGCAATTGAGCGGGTCGCCGTCAGTCGAGATCGGGTGCTGCACATCGGTGACAATTACGAATCGGATATCCTGGGTGCGCGTGCGGCGGGGCTCGACGCAGCGTTGTTGCTACGAGCCACTGATACATCATCAAACAGCTACAGGCCGACTTTACGATCCCTTGATGAAGTCTTCTCGCTGTTAGATTGAGCGACGTGCAAAAGCAGAAAAGCAATAGGTGACGGTGTGCCCGCAATGGATGCCCTTTAAGGCTTCGCCGTGATAGGGGCCATCAGCACTTTACCTGAGGTGTAAACCGATGACGGACATTGGTCCATCATCGCCGCTGACCGAGTTCGAAGTCTTCTATCAGAGCCGCTCGCGGCTCGAATTGCTCGTTGATGACTGGCTTGTGGAACGCTTCGAGGGCGACGCGGCGCTACATCTGCACGAGCCGTTGGGCAAAGAGGTCGTGCTGATGAACGACAAGGCCTGGGAAGACACTTCTTTGGGCTACGTCTCGGTACTCAAGGACGGAGATCTGTTTCGCATGTACTACCGCGGCCATCACCACGACAGCGGCGAAGACGCCCGAGGCGAACCGATGTGTTACGCGGAAAGCCACGACGGCATCCGGTGGACGAAGCCAAACCTTGGTCTATTCAGATTCAGAGGATCCTCGGACAACAACATCGTCGTCGGTGGGGATGGCAGAAAGTACCTTCCAACTGACAAGTGGCAAGGCAACCTGGGAACCCACACTGGCCTGGGATGGCGCGGCGACATGGTCCCGTTCATCGACACCAGCCCAACTGTCAAACCCGACGCTCGGTACAAGGCACTGGTCCGCGGGGCTCGTGGTGCGCACCAGATTCCGGGAAAATACACCGATTACGGCATGTATCCCTTCAAGTCGCCGGACGGACTTCACTGGACGTTGATGACCGAAAAGCCCGTGATTACGAAGGGGCGATTCGATTCGCAGAACCTGGCGTTCTGGGATCCGGTTCGCGGCCGCTACGTCGCATTCGTGCGAGATCTGCTAAAAGGTTATATGCGCAATGTGCACATGGCTGTGTCGGACGATTTCGTGAACTGGACGGAACCCGTCCCGCTGAAGTATTCGGACAAGGTCGACCGGGAGATGTACACCAACGGCGTCCTTCCGTATGAACGCGCGCCACACATTCTGATCGCCTTTCCCACCGAATACACGGACCGGTTTGCCGTCGCCCAGGTCCATCCCATCCTGATGACCAGCCGCGACGGCGGGTACTCGTTCCTGCGACGCCGGGAACCATTGATTCCCTGCAGTGCCCCCCAACAACGCGATGGCAACCGTGCCAACTACATGGCCCACGGTCTGGTTCGTGGCAATGAGGGCGAGTACTTCGTCTACGCCACCGAAGGGTACGCATATGAGGAAAGCGACGCGCTGCCGGAGTGGAAGAAGAAGTCATTCGTGCCGAGGATGCGGCTCAGGCGTTTTACGTTCCGGGTCGACGGATTCGTTTCCGTACGATCCGGTCCGAACGGCGGAACGATCGTGACAAAACCGTTTGTGCTCAACGGCAGCCAACTGGAGCTCAACTACATCGCCTGGCCCCGCCCTGCCGGGGAAATCCGGGTCGAAATCCAGGATGCAAACGGCGAGCCCTTGAAGGGCTTAACGCTGAACGACTGCAAGCCGCTGCGGGGCGACGAAATCGACCACCCGGTCACGTGGCAGTCTGGACTCACTCCCGGGTATTACGCCGGAAAGCCCGTGCGCCTGCAGTTCCAACTCAAACACGCGGACCTTTTCAGCTTCAGGTTCGCCGCCGGTCGGTTCACAAAAAACGGCGACGCAGAAATCGAGGGTGATAAGTAAGTCATCGATGATGGTGTGGAACTGCTTCCGGTTGGACGAATTCACGAAAAGTAAATGGACGTCCCGAACATGAGAGTTCTATCAACCCAACGAATTCCTCTTCCGGCATTGGCCATAATCGCGCTGATCGCACCGGATTGTTGCCATGCCGAACAACCGAAGATCGGCCGCGGCAAAAGCTGGGGACGTTCGCATCCGTTTTGGATTAGCGGGCTGACGCAAAATGGAGCGTTGTAAGACGTGATAGAATATCGTGGCGCGGGACTCAACATGTTGTTGGCTTGGAAACCGCGGCCCGTCTTGATCGAAAAGTCGGTGGCCGCCCCTTTGCTCGTGAACAAGCAGGTTTCGCCGTCAGCGAATGGTTGGCGGGCGAACGTTGGGTTGTTTTGGCACGAGAGACAGTCTCTCAGGGCGCATGATGTGACTATCACCAGCGGGAGTTAATTTGGTGGATAAGGGATCCCTGCAGGTTCTATCAAAGGACGAAAGAACAGCAGCATTGCACGCGCTGGCCGAAGCCAGTCTTGCTGACTTCGAACTGACCGGAGGCTCGCTCATGTTGCTGCAGGATCTCGTGAACATCTCATTCCGGATTCAACATGAACGCCGACAGTGGTATCTTCGTATTTACAATCCCGACAGGCATGATACATCAGTTATCGAGTCTGAACTCCTGTTCCTGGAAGCGCTCGCCAAAGGGGGCTATCCAGTGCCTCAGCCGTTGCGTAAGCACAGTGATGGGATGCTTTGGGTGGCGTCGCAGAGCCCCGTTGTGGACACAATTCGAATATCAGTATGCTCTTGGCTCCCGGGAGAGATCTTGCAACATGACAAGACACCACAGCACTATGCCAACTTAGGAACCATGTTAGCAGAACTCCACGAGTTTTCCGGAAAATGGAATCCGCCCGAGGGGTTCGTACGTCCCCGTTGCAACAGTGAAGGTGTATACGGCAGTCACGGTGCTTCAGGAGAGCAAGTCATGCGAGGCTGGGACAACATTGACGATCCGCTTCGCTCGGATCTTGAAGTTGCGAAAAAAGCACTTGAACAAGCCGAGAAAGGCATTGGAACAGATCGCGGTCGCTACGGTTTAATCCACGCTGATCCAAGTTTCAGCAACGTCCTGTTTGATGGGGAAATACCATACCTGATCGATTTCGATGATTTCGGGTACGGCCACTATGTCTTCGATCTCGCAGTTGTTCTTGCTGGCGCATGGGGCAAGCCTGATTTCGAAGGGAATCGCGCGGCTTTGTTCGAAGGATACCGGCAAAGACGAAAACTGTCGCAGGCAGAAATGGGCGCATTGCCCGCAGCCATGGCAGCACGAGCGGCCTCGCTCATTTTCTGGGCTGCGGCTCAGTCATCGCAGCATCCATGGATTGAAGGTCAGTGGCAACGTCTCAAGAAGTACATGGAATCATGATCGAAGGAAGGCATCGAAAAGCCAGACGCACTCGACGGGCTTACGCCCGCGCGGGGCCTGCAGCCTCAGGAGCCCGTAGGAGAGATACTCCCGGCCCGAAGTAGAGTTAGAAACCCACATCGCTTAATACCTCGGTTGCCCCTGCGGCGGATTGGAGCGTTGGCCCGCGGCAACCCCTCGACAGGCTAGCCTCAATCCGAAAAAAACAGCAACGCGGCGACGCGATAAAACCCTCCGAAACAGGGCGTTATCGACGTATAGAAGGACGTTTCTTCCTTCACGTCCAGTGACCTGGTGTATCCTGGTAATCCGCCGTCTAATCGCCTTTATTTACAAGCACATATTCGATTTTACGTACCCGAAGACTTACGAATCAAGGCTAGGGGTTCGGCAACCGGAAAACGTCAGGTGACACTGGCGCAAAGACAGAATCCAACTACCCCAAGGCTCCATATAGCGGTCAAAAACAGAAGAAAGACACATGAACCAATCCTCGGTTTTACCTCAATGGGCGCCCCGTGTATCGCGTCATCGCATTGCTCAATTATACGCTAAGGACGCAAAAGGGATAAAAGACGAGGATCTCGCAGATGATGTTGGTATTGCCCTGTTTGCGGGAGTCGAAAGTTGCCTGATTGCGACAGGGGCGATGCACGGGGAAGTCAAGTGTCCCAGTTGCGGAAGTATCATCCATCGCGACTTGAAGCCGTGCCGCCGGGAGGACCCAATCGAAATGCTTCAATGTAATTCTTGTGAGTGGCAACTGTCCTGGCCTGAGTATCACAAAACGTATCGTAAGAAGCGTCTCGGATCTGTCAGGCTTGACATACCGTTTCGTGAGTTTCTCAAAGGGTTTGCAAGAGCTGAATCATATCAGCGAAAGATGATCCTGATTGATACTCTGCTACATATCTACCACGGCGAATTGGAAGGGCCGTTAGGGGGGCCAGGAACCGCTAATCTGATCGGCGGCAAAATGTCCGACGTTGCGAATTTCTTGAACCAGCTTACCTATGGAGATCAGAGCACGCCAGGATTGGTCGATCAGTTGGAGGAATGGCGGAAACTTGCCAGGCGAGCACCTTATGGAACTGAGGATGTTTGACTGAATGCAAGGCGTACACCCGGACGCTTAATGCGCCCGCTCGATTACTGCTCCTGTATCTCCTGGACTTGGAGGAGTGCGCCGGCATCACCTGACAAGTTGCTCCCGGCTCGCTATGCTTGGCCCAAAGGGTTGTGACTGATTGATTGGCTGATTGCAAAAGCAATGATTGACTTCCTATACACAGCCCCTTCGGGAGCCACTGAACGTTACACGCAGGCGGCGCTGAGTTGCCCAGTAATCCCACCCTGGCAAATCGTGCACAAAATCCAAGAAACTATCCCGTCTACAGCAAACAAACAAATATCGCGCTTCTTCGATCTATCTTCCTGGCAACGGAAAATACGATCCGCCGGGATTTATTCTTACTATTTCGCTCTCGGGTCGACTGCGTATCGGAAAAAAAGGCCCCAATTCGAACCGACCGCACCAGCACCTCAAAGCTCAGACGCAAGTCGAGGGTGCGGAGGGTGTTACGTTCGGAAAGGATGAAATGAAATGGAAGAGCTACAACTTTTCGGAGGCTTCGCTCGAACCGACATCACGCCCGAACTCGGTATTCTACTGATGGGCTACCCCGATCCGGACCGGAAAGCGGAGTCTGTCCGCGACCCATTGCAGGCACACGCCCTTGTTTTGAGGCAAGGGGAGACGACAGCGGTCCTGATCAGTCTGACGGTCTGCATTCTTGATGACGCAGGTGTAGAATCGATTCGGCGGGGTATCCAGGAACAGACCCGCATACCTGCGGACAGCATTGTCGTCTGTACCGTTCAGACGCATTCCGCCCCCTGCACGATGACGTGTTGGGGATGGTGCGATAGGGACGAGACCTATGTCGACCTGCTCGTGAGCCGGAGCATCAAAGCGGCTGTGAAAGCCAGTCAGAATTTGAAGAAGATCCAGGTCGGCATTGGGACGACTGAAAGTGATGTGGGCGTAAATCGCAGAGCGATCAAGGCTGACCACACGGTTGGGCTGGGATACAACCCCTGGGGAATCTACGACCCGGAAATGACGGTTGTCTGCTTTCAATGCGCAGACGGTCCTCTGGCAACCCTGATTCACTACGGCGCACACCCCACCGTTCTTTCAAGCAAGAGCAGAGCGATCTCGCGCGATTGGCCTGGGGTGATGATCGATCGGGTCGAAGACCTTACTGGCGCTCCGGCGCTTTTTGTCAACGGTGCGGTGGGCGATATAGCTCCCCGGAGCAATATCCTTGGTTCTGTCGGAGACGGAGAGGCCGCGTTGCTGGAGGTCGGCACGCGGGCGGGGATGGATGCCATGCGGGCCATTCGCGCCATCAAGGAATTCCGTAACGTGGAGCTGGGCGTCACGACCGGTGCATACCAATTGCCCTACAGGCCTTTGCCCCCGGAGGATGAAGCCAGCCGCAATCTTGCAGAGGCTGAGCCTCATCGGAACGAATACGGTAGAGGCATGTGTGAATACAAATATTGGCAGGCCGTTGTCAGATCTCAGCAGGCCGCGCCAGTTTCCGGCAAGAACTATCTCCAGGTCATTCTGCGCCTCGGTCCGATCGCAATCGTGCCGTTTCCGGGAGAACCATTTGCTGAAATCGTCCTTCGCCTTCGTGATTTCAGTCCCGCGCAATACACGCTTTGCGCCAGTACGTCCTGTGGGAGCAACGGATACTTCGTAACGCGTGAGTCCCTGGACCGGGGCGGGTATGAGGTTTGGGTCGCCAGAGCAATGGGAGCGTATACCCTGGCGGAGAATATTGATGATGTACTCGTAGAGGAAAACATGAGGCTTCTTACGGAAGCCTACGCATAAGGAAACGCATAACGCGGGATGAGGAGACGGACGCGACGGCGCCCTGGATCCTGGACGAGGCGTCGGGTCGGTGAAAAGGGGGGCTTCCTGCCCAATCCACGTTCGAGCCGGTTTTCCTTGCTCTGAGCGGACACACAATGTATCTTAAACACAGTAACAAGCCGACTGGTTTTTGCTACGCCCATGTACTCCCCCCACATGGTATCCCCGACCTGACGACGATCCAATTCCGAAAGCCAGCCTCTACGACGATCGCTGTTCCCTTGAGTGTCTCCCCCCAGAGGCCTTCACCTGAACAGGACCATACCCATGCTAAATGAATCCCAGATCAGAGAACTTGTGGCCGACAGCGGGGCACGCGTCAACGAAGGGCGTCCGATCAAGCAGATTATCGCCGATGGTGATCTTCCGCGTCTCGATGGCTGCACCATCCTGGAGGGGAAGGTATCGGACTCGGTGTTTGGCGAGAACCTCGCGACCAACGAAGGCCAGCCGATCCGGCTGATGTTCCGGAACAACCGGATATCGACGCACGATGTGAATCGCGGGGCCATCCCGTTCAAAGATCAGGTGCTGGCTGCCAATCATGACCACATGTTGCGTCTGGTGGAACACGTATTGGGCAGTTCTCAGTTCAAGGTGCCCGGTCTTCAGGCCAGTTCGACGGTGATTCCGTCAGAGAATCTGAAGCTGATCATGGTGGAGAACGTCCTTCGGATGTATAACGCCGAGAGCAGCACCTCGACGTCCCTCTTTCAACACTGGCTGCAGGCCAGGGAGGCGGGTGAGGCGACGCTCGACTATGCGGGCCATCAGATCGACGTGGATCAGTTGTCCGCCAATGGCGTGCTGCCATACCTGATGGATACGCCGAGTACCAAGGACAAGGTGGATCGTACGATTGATCCGCAGTATCTCTTTGACAACAATGTCTGCACGCCCGGCCAATACAACGAGCTCCGCAACGCATCCATCATGGCTTTCGGGATGGTCTCCCAGTATCTCGCCGAGCGCGGAATGATCCTCGTGGACACGAAGACGGAACACGGGGTCAACACAGAAGGTCGGATCGTGGCGGCAGACGAATTGTACACGATGGACTCGAGCCGCTTCTGGCGTATGGACGGCGGCGGGCAGCCGCTGACGCGGGATGGCAAACCGGTTTCGTTTTCGAAGGAATTCGCGCGAGGAATGGTTACGGAGAAGGACCAGCAGTTCACGGAAGAGCAGGCGGGAGAAATCGCTGTCCGCTACATTCAGGGTCTGCAGCATCTAACGAGCGAGGCATTCGAGCCGGATCTGCGGCCCCGCGATCAACGCATCGTTGAATCGACCAATCTCATTCTGGACCATCTGCTATAGACCGAAACGGGCGCAGGTCGACACTGCCCTTCTCCTCGACCTTCCGGGTGATGGCGTGCCGGAAGGGGTAAGGCCGGTGAAGGTGGCGTGGGTTGGACCTCATCGAGGAGTTGAAACAAAAGGGGCTTACGTCGTGCGACGTAAGCCCCGCTGCGTTATACGGAGCAGAAACAGCCCGGACGTTCTGCGGAACGCAAGTCAGACCTTTCGGAGATACGAGTGTCAATATGGGAACGAAGATAGGGCTGATCCTCCTCTCCCTCGCCGTCGGCGCCGCGGCGGCGGAGGAGGGCCTCGTGGCGCACTACATGTTCGATGAGGGGGCCGGCTCCGTGGCCGGCGATGCCTCGGGCCACGGCCTCCAGGGCGCCATTCACGGGGCCGAGTACGTGGAACTGGATCAGGGCTACGCCCTCCGCTTCGACGGGGTGGATGACTACGTGGAGATCCCGGACTCGGAGATGCTGAGACTCTCCGATGCGGTCACGGTGACCTGCTGGGTGAACACGTCCGTCAGATCCGGGCAGACCGTACTGTCGAAGAACGGCTGCAGCACGCTGCGCCAGAACTACCGGCTCAGCCTCGGCCAGAACGCGGTCCGGTTCTCCCTGGTGGAGTGTCCCGAGCACGGCAAGAGCGCCGCCGGCGGAGGCGTCCGGCAGGACAGCTGGTTTCACCTGGCCGGCAGGTACGACGGCGACGGGATCAGGGTTTACGTGAACGGCGGCCTGAGAGGGCGGTACGGTGAGCCCTTCGCGACCGGCACCCTGGAGGCGCCGATGTACATCGGCGCCAGCTTCTACGGCTCCGGCCTGGGCGGCCACTTCACGGGTCAGATCGACGACGTCCGGGTGTACAACCGCGCCCTGTCAGACCGGGAGATCGTCACTCAATACGAGGCGGAAAAGGACCTGAGGATATCGATGCGGGATCGCCTGATGGCGCAGACCACGCCGGTGGTGGAGAGGGACACCAGGCCGCCGGCGCTCGTGCTCCCCAGCCCCGCGCCGGACACGAGGGTCGACGGTTCGCCGGTCATCTCGGCTGTCTTCGATGACGAGGGCTCGGGCATCGACGTCGCCTCCGTGCGGGTCCTGCTGGACGGCGAGGACGTCACCGCCGGCGCCGCCGTAGCGGAGGGCGGATTCACCTTCTCGGAGACCGGAGCCCTGGAGGACGGCATCCACCAGGTGGAGGTGGTCGTCAACGACCGCGCCGGCAACGCCGGCAATCGACTGCGCTGGCGCTTCGGCGTCAACGAGCCGGTTTCATTGGAGTCGCGTTTCGACGGGGACGTGTTTCGCGTCAACGGCGAGCCCTTTTTTCCGGTGGGAATCTACTCGTCGAACGTCTCACCCACGAGCAGGATGCCCTATATCGCCCAGGCGGCCGAGGCCGGGATCAACTACAAGCTGATCGGCGAAGGCGCCGGGGAGATGCTGGACGATCTGCTGGATCTCGGGATGAAGGGGCTGGTGCACGTGTACTACGCCTCGCTGGCCCTGGGCAGAGGCGAGCCCGGGCAACTCACGGAGGTGGTGCAGCAGGCGAAGGACCACCCGGCCATGCTGGGGTGGTGGAACGAGTACGCCAGCGACAACCAGTCTCCCCTGGCGACCGAGACCTACGAGCTCATCCGGCAGCACGACACGGACCACCCGGTCATCTTCATGCTCACATGGGGTGGGAGACTCAGCGACGCTTACTTCGTTTACGGCTACCCAATTCTGAACCCGCTGCTGCCCGACGACTCGATCACCTCGATCTACGAGCTGGTCCTCGTCGATGCCTTCGAGGCTGCGCGGGTGGAGGGCAAGGGCAAGCATGTTTGGTTCATCTCCCAGGCCTTCGACTATCGTCTCGACAGCAAGCGCGGCGAGGTCGTAACCCTCGAAGGGGGTTTCCGGCCCAGTCGCGAGGAGATTCGGTCCATGAACTACCTCGCCCTGACGAGGGGTGTCAAAGGGCTGCTGTTCTACGCGCCCGGGGGCGAGATTCCCGGCACGGAGTACACCGACGACGTGGCCATCTATCCGCGGCAATGGACCGAGGTGCTCAAGGTCGCCAGCGAGGTGCGACATCTGGCCCCCATACTGGCGGCGGGCACCCAGGTACAAGGCGTGCGGCTCGAGCAGGAGGGCGACGCCATTCACTTCATCGAGCGGCTGCACGACGGCGTCCACACCCTGATCGCCGTCAACGTGGAACCGGCCCTGGTCCTGGGCACGTGGCGGTTCGACCGGCCAGTTCAGCCCAGGGTGCTGTTCGAGGATCGCATGGCGCAGAGCGAATCCCGTGAGTTCATCGATCTGTTCCTGCCGCTGGAGGTCCACGTGTACCAGTGGGCGGACGCGGGAGACTGAACCAGGCAGAGCCTTAACCTTGATTCGTCATTTTTCGCGGACGTTAATTCGAATATGTGCCAGTTTATAAAGGCGATTAGAAGGCGGATTACCAAGATACACCAGGTCACTCGACGTGAAGGAAAAAACGTCCTTCTATACGTCGATTACGCCCCGGTTCGGAGGGTTTTATCGCGTAGCCGCGTTGCTGTTTTTCCCATTGAGGTTAATTGTCCTGCGATATACGGTGGACCATGACAGACATACTGGTGAGACTTGCTGGCAAGGCAGACGTCGAGTGGTGTGTTAAGACTGCCACATTAGACTCGAGTCGATTTGCCGAGCAGATCT
The DNA here is from genome assembly GCA_028877215.1 of Gemmatimonadota bacterium. Classification (GTDB taxonomy): domain Bacteria; phylum Latescibacterota; class UBA2968; order UBA2968; genus JAAXHE01. The sequence continues at coordinate 109,786 of JAPPFJ010000002.1, forward strand.
CCGGCATAAACGAAGTGATCGTCGCGGAATTGCAGGGTGAACTCGTGGGAATGCTTCACCTGTGCTTTTTGTGGCCGGGACATGATGGCGGCACCGCGTTCATCAGCCTGATTAGAGTATTGTGTGAGCACCAGCGAAAGGGTGTCGGGAAGGCTATGTTGGCGTTCGTAGAAGGTGATCTGCGGCGCCGAGGCCACAGGATCCTGTTGAGTTCGTGCGTTGTAGATGAATTCGAGCCGCAGACATGGCATAGACACACGGGTTTTTCCGAGTGCGGGTTTCTGGCAGGTTTCCCGTTTGAGGACGACCGGGGGGAGCTCTTCCTGTTCAAAGAGTTAGCCCCAATACGATAAAGACGGCAACCGGGCGTCGTGATAAAACCTCCCGAAACAGGGCGTAAACGTCGGAGGACAGATGGGACCCGAAGGTATGGAGCTGCGACCGTTCAAGACCCTCTCCCGTCGCACTATCATAGATCAGGGTCCGTACCTGACTGTTGAGAGTCATACAGTGGAATGGCCGGATGGGCAGGTTATCTCTGACTGGCCATGGATTGTTGGTCCTGACGCTGCGATTGTCCTCGCCACCACTTGTGACGGCAAGTTCCTATGTTTTCGACAGACGAAGTATGCAGTGGAAGGAACATCCCTGGCTCCAGTAGGAGGAATGATCGAACCTGGGGAAGATCCTCTGGACGCCGCCAAGCGTGAACTACTGGAGGAGACCGGATTTCAATCGACCGAGTGGATTGACCTCGGCAGCTACACAGTCGATCCCAATCGCGGCGTTGGTATTCGGTACCTATTCCTGGCTCGCGATGCTGTACTGGTAGCAGAACCTTCGAGCGATGACATCGAGGACCAGGAGCTACTGCATCTTGCTCGCGAAGAGCTCGAGGATGCGTTGAGGACCGGGGAGTTCAAGGTCTTGTCCTGGGCTGCGGCAGTTTCGTTGGCGCTGCAGTACTTGGCTCACACAGGTGAAAAAGACTGAAAAACAAGAACGGGAAGACCCCATTTAGGGTGCCCCTTTTGCCCCTGCAACTCCGAAAACCGGTCCAGACGCATAACAGGTCCACTTGCGCTCCGGCCGCGTTCGCTCCCTTCGGCCTGACGGCAACCCGCCTGGGCCGGTTCGCAAGTGGCCAAAACGTTAAGCGCCAAATTTCTCTTGCTGTGGTGGAAGTAGCATAAGAACGCAGAATCAGACCAACAGCCTAAATCCAAAGCCCGAGATAATTATCAACTATTCGATTGACCGAAAACAAGGGAGGCGAGAATGTTCGGCATAGGTCTTTGGGAAATCCTGCTTGTCCTCCTCTTGGGCATGATGGGTTTCTGGCTGTGGATGCTCATTGAATGTGCAGTTAAGGAACCGACCATCATGCAGAGAGAGAGGTGACGCGATGGTACCCTGGATCTTCGTGCACAATCCCCTGGAGCGCTGGCTGGACGACTACCCGCGCATCTTCGACGCGTGGGAGACGGGAGGGGTGGGCGGCATCGTGGTGGGACGGATGTGGCTCAGGAACGAGGCTGGCATGCCGTTGTGGGGGGACACCCTCACCCCCTCGTTTGCGGCGGACCCAAAGGTGTACGCCGCGTTCGGCATCAAGCCGCCCCCGGAAACGGCCCGCACCCCCGAGAGGGAGAAGCAGCTCCACGCGCTCCTCGACAACGCCGCCTCCCGGGGCTGGCACATCATGATCTTCGACTCCAGAGACGGGCTCCGGCTGCTCTACCAGCGGGGCCAGGGTACCACCAGCGGCCTAGCCGAGGAGGAGGACCCTTTTGGGGCCATCGAGGTGGCCGCCGGGGTGCACGACCTGGCCAGTGCCTATCCCCAGGCCCACGGCGTCATCCTGGACCAGCCCGGTGAGACCTTCTACGAACTTGCCTTCCATCGGGGTCAGGCCCTACTGGAACTGGACGGTCGCATGCGGCACCGCCTGGAAGCCATCGGCGCCGATGTGGAGCGCGTCGCCCGCGGCATGGCGCACCTGAACGAGCGTTTCCACAACCTGACTCCGGATCTGGTGCGCTACCACGCGTCCGGCGGCATGCTGGGGGCACTGAACCTGTTCGACCTGAACGAGGATGCCCTGTACTGGCTGCGCGCCCGCCGCGAAGCGGCGCGGGGGTTCATGCGCGCCGTGCACACGCAGATGCAGAGATTGGGAGGGAAGGTGGAGCTGGGGGGCATTCCGCGCACCGCTGCTTTCTCGTCACTGACCGGGCACGAATTTGGCGAGATGGCGGAGTACTTCGACTACGTCTGCCCCAAGCACTACTTCTGGCACCGCGGGAATGACGGCCTCTACGGCACCATGGCCCGCTGGGTGCAGCAGGTCCTGGACTGGAACCCGACCCTGTTGGAGGCAGACGGCTTCGCCGTGGTCAAGGCCTTCCTGGGGCTGGAGCTTCCCGGGGTGCAGACCCTGGCGGACATGGAACTGGGGTTCCCCGAGGAGTTCTACTCGGAGCTGGTGTACAACGAGACGCGCCGAGCGCTGGAGGCCATCGGGGATGTGAACAAGGTGATCGCCTGGGTGTCGACGGGGCGCCGTCCGCACGGGGGCGAGCCCATGACCGCCCGCGACCTGCACGGCATCCTGACCGCCTCCGAGCGGGCCGGCCTGCAGCGCTTCCTGTTCCAGCCGGACCCTGATCTGAGCGCCCCCGAATGGAGCGTGATCTCCGACCTGTGCGGCAAGCGCTGGCACCCGAGCCGCGACGGGTACTGGCCCTCGGACTCCAGCAGGCCCGACGCGTTCAGCAGGTAGGCATGCGCCCGTTGCGGGACTTATCTGCGGGATTCGTCGCTTCGCCGACTCGGGGAATCGACGTCCCCAGAAACCGGCTAATCACAACGTGATTCACCCAATGCGCCGGAAGGCCCGATCCGCCGCGACCCCTTGGCAACGGACGCCACAGGCCCTGATCCCCGGCCGGCGTTTCCTCGCCGATTTGTTCCCATCGATCTTCTACTTGACTCCTCTGATCTTCCTCGGACATCTGGCCTCCATCTAACCTTGATTCGTAAGTCTTCGGGGACGTTAATTCGAATATGTGCTTGTAAATAAAGGCGATTAAAAGGCGGATTACCAGGATACACCAGGTCACTGGACGTGAAGGGAAAAGACGTCCGTCTATACGTCGATAACGCCCCGTTTCGGAGGGTTTTAACGCGTCGCCGCGTTGCTTTTTTTTTCGGATTGAGGCTAAGTTGAATGGCGTCGTTCGTGAAGAAGCGGATCCAGAGTACCCAGGAAATAGATGCACTTTTGAATTACGAGATGGAAAGTCCTCCGGAAAGAACCGTCATCTTTGCACATGCGCGAAGCGGAAGTACGACGCTCTACCGCGTTTTGCAACTGCATCCCCAGATGAACGTCGCGTTAGAACCGTTCTGGCACGGTTATGCAAAGGAAGACCCGGGTGAGAGGAACTACGTAGACTTCATTGACGACGTTCCGTCGCTTGAGAAAGCCCTTGACGATCTCTTCGCGAAGTACAACGGGATAAAGATCCTCAGCTACCAACTTCCAGAAAAGCTGTACACTCATCTGTTGCTTTCTCCAGACGTCACCGTCATCTTCCTGCAAAGGGCGAATCTGCTGCGAGCCGAAGTCTCGGGATGCATAGCCGAACAAACGAAAGTCTGGCAGATTTCGGACTTGAATGAGGAAACCGGGCACATCTACCGGAGTCTGAAGCCAGTTTTCCTGAAGAAAATCGAAGACGGTCTCGAATACGCGAAAGAGCTCAGGGGCTACTACAACAGTGTGATTGAACGGCGTGCAACCGGTACTTACAGGAAGGTCTACTACGAGAATCTCTACGTCGGGGACCTTGGGGCGAATCGCGCTGCCGCCAGGGAGATCTTCGAATTCCTGGGGCTCGAGTTACCCAGGTGTGATGAGCTGGACTACCACCTCGATCCTCGAACTTCAAAGATAAATACTCCAGAATCCTACGCGTTGTTACCCAACGCCAACGAGATAAATGAACGATTCGGGAATGATGACACTGGGTGGCTGTTTGGTGACGACGATGTTGGAGCGCTCGTGGAGACCAGAGTCTGATACCGCGGTGGTGGAAACGAGTCCCCACCACTCTGGCAGACAAATCATATACCACTTCGGGCTGCGCCTTTGGGCCTTGTGGCCTTTCGCGCAACCGCAATGCGGTTCGGGGGCACTTCGACGTTACAAGAGAAAGCGAGAAGGGGTTTGTGCAGGGGAACGTCGTCTACGGGATCGCGAGCGGTTGGATATCCGCAAGCTCGCCTTGATGTCGCTGCTCTGATTCCCAAAGATCTCGTTTGTGTTGGGCCTTCATCCAAAATTCTGGAGAGTTTCCAAATAAGCGGGCAAGTTTCAATGCCATGATGGGTGAGATGGCGCGCCGCTCCCGCAGAAGCTCATTTACCGTTTGACGGGATACATCCAATGCCTCCGCCAGGGCAGTCACTGTTAGCGCATAATCCGGCAAGAAATCCTCACGCAGCATCTCACCAGGATGAGTTGGTGGGATGGCGCGTTCTTGTGTGTTCGTGATGGCCATGGGGAATGTTCCTTTCAGTGATAGTCCGTGATTTCCACGTCGTAAGCGTCCCCGTCGACAAACCGAAAACAGATTCGCCATTGTTCGTTGATGGCGATGACGTGTTGTCCTTTGCGGTCCCTCTTCAACCGGTGTAGAAGGTTGCCAGGTGGAAACCTCAGATCATTCAACGTGTTGGCGAGGTCGATGTATTCCAGGCGGCGGATTGCTCTTCGCACCAGGTCAACCGGCAACCTCATGGATTCTCCAGTGCGGTAAATGCGTTGGGTTTCCTTGTCTGCAAATGTCTTTATCACCGACCAAGTGTAACGTGTAACGTGATGCTTGTCAAGGTGGAATTTCCTCTCCATCCTGTAACAGCGCGGAGTAGCGCTGCGGCGCTGGTCGCGCCTCAGAGCTAACAGTACTCGAAGGGCACCTTCGACTCACTGCCTACTTCTTGGTGCCCGAGTACATTCCGTGGGAGACTGAAGTCATTGTTGGCTTTTCTCCTTGTATGGACGATTGGAATTAAAAGGAGCAAGGCAGGAGAACATATTCTCGAATTTTTCCAATTCTTCGAGCTCGTCACCAGATCGACCAACCTGATAAATCTCTAACGAATATATGAGCAATCCCAAAACCAGATACGACAGGCCAACCTGGGCAAGTCGAGTTCCAAGAGAAAAGATAGCCCGCCTCTATGCAACTGATGCACAGGGCATAGTAGACGAAGAGCTTATCGAAGACGTAGGGATTGGACTCTTCGCTCGTATCGAAAGCATTTTCAAAGCACGAGAAGCCAGTGCCGGACGAGCAAGATGTCCATTGTGTGATCGCCAGATAGACCACGACGGTATGAAGGATACGATTCTGAGATGCGAATCGTGCAACTGGGAACTCACCTGGGGCGAGTATCATAGAGCCAAACAAGGTAAGCATCTTGCTGCCGCCGGTCTCACGGTCTTTCTCCAGGAGTTCCTCCGGAAATACCAGACTGCCAGAACTCCAAAAGAGAAGATGGTCCTCATAGACACCTTGATTCACCGGTACCATTGGGAACTTGAGGGAGGACTGACTCGGCCTGGAGCAACAGATTTAATTGGAGGAAGACAGCATGAAATCATAGATTTTCTCAACGAACTTTCATATGGCGAAAAGAGCAACCCGGAAATCCTGGCCAATAGAGCGGCATGGATTCAGAAGGTCGAAAAAAGCCAACAGCATCGCAAAACAAAAAGAGAGGAACGGCAGAGGAAAAAGGAAGAGCGGGAGAGAAAGAGGAACCTGAAGAGAAGAGTCAGACAACAGATGTTGGCGCAGAGAGACAAATCGAGTGAGCCATAATTTCCCATTTGGAAGTAATGAATTGAAGAGGAGAGTGGCGTGAAAATTAGAGGATTCGCTTTCGTCGGCCACCCGGTTGCGAGTCTCAAACGCGCGCGTGAATTCTACGAGACGGTTCTGCGTCTGCCCGAACCCGATGTCATTGACCCGCCGCACGGCCCCGATGGGGACGACGGTTTCATCGAGTACGCCGTCGGTCCCGACGATACGCTCGCGGTGACCACAACCTGGTTTCGTGGAGAACCCCCAGCCGTACTCAGCGCGGGACTCTCGGTGGAAGTGGAGGACTTCGAAGAGGCCGTCGCGCACATTGAACGCTGTGGCGTATCGTTTGAGATGGGACCCTTCGAAGGGCCACGCTGCAGCATAGCCGTCATCAAGGACCCGGACGGGAATCAGATCGGTATACATAAACTCAAAGAAGAGCCTGATGTGTCGAAACGGAGTTGATCAGTTCCATTGGGTCAGTGGCAGTTCGCACCCGGGACCGGACCTCCGCTACGCTCCTGAAACGTCGGGAATCGCGAGGCCGTTGACGGAAATCGCTCCTGCCACCCCAAACAGTCCGTGGATAAAGTCGCTCTGCAGGCGAGGCATGGTGTCCCGTCCCGGAAATATGTCACCA